>NZ_JBQAGT010000003.1:0-808209 GCF_051916495.1 Bacillus cereus group sp. MYBK216-1 | reverse complement strand
TCATAAAAGAATTAAGGCAAAATTAAAGGGTATGAGCCCAGTACAATACCGGGCTCATACCCTAGAGGCTGCCTAATGAAACGACCTGTCTAACTTTCGGGGGTCACTTCAATAAAGGAAATGGCTTTTAAATTTCCATAAAACAACCAAACTTTATTTCCCATCACATTGTTCTCATTATTATTTTGGCGATGTTAATGATTAATATTTATAGCCTGTACTATATTCACCTGTAAGAATCACTATATAAAAAAACAGGTTAAACATTTTATAAAATATTTAATTTTACTAGTAAAGCTAATAAAATTTGGAGAAGAATTTGAACATTTACTGCTATGTCTGTATCCGTAGTCGTAACTGTAACATTTCTAGAATTTCTAATAACAGTTTCTTGTTTATTAATTTGTTTAATAGATGATTTTTGAAACAATTCTTGTGCTACACGATCAGCTTTTTCACTATCTGCTATAGAAATACTTATTATAACCACAATAGCTGCTTGTAAAGCTGCTTGAATAGATAACGCAGCTTTTGTATCAGTAGTAGTAACTTCTACATCTGCTGAATCAACTATTGTAATAGATTCTTCAGAAATTTGATAAGTTTTACTTTCTTGCGCAGCTGCTTCTGAAACGCTAGCATTTTTAAAAGACGGATGAGGATTTGAAGAATCTAATGCACTCCACTTTTTATTTCCATCTGAATGACATGTTTTTTCCATAAGTTCACCCCCTTTCAATCTAAATAATTATTAACCTGTGATTGTATTTCAGAAATAATACTTTTAATTTGCTGCTTTTTTTCTGGCGATAAATTTTTTAGTTTTTCTTCATTTATCCCATGCCTATTAAAAATATCTGAGAGTAAAAGGTCTATAATTATATTCTTTTGATCTTTATCAAACTTAAAGGAAGAAAATTTATTTAAATCATCCATTTACAATGTTCACTCCTATCAGTTTTCTATAAAAAATTCAAATAACTACCAGCATTATATGTATTTAAATAACAATTGCTTGGACAAGTAACTTAATCTTCTATTTTCCCTTCTTTTTACTAATGAAATCAAAAGGCTGTCTTCTAATGCGAAGACAGCCTCCCGTTACTTAACATATATAAGTTTTAATTACTGTTAAATAATAAGTTCACCTTTGCTATTGTATAGTTATCCCCACTTACCTTCCCATCAATCTTGAATTTTAATTTAGTCATAATAAGAAGTCCAAGCTTGTACCACATATTACAACAAAAAAATATTTACTTTGAGTGAACCATTATAGCTAAATATAAATGGGATAGACACTTTATAAAATGTTTAGTTTAACTAGTAACGCTAATAAAATTTGAAGGAGAATTTGAATATTCACTGCAATATCTGTATCAGTAGTTGTTACGGTTACGTTTCTGGAATTTTTAATAAATGTTTTTTGTCTATTAATTTGTTTAATAGATGATTTTTGAAACAATTCTTGTGTTATTTTATCTGCCTTTTCACTATCTGCTATAGAAATACTTACTACAACCACAATAGCTGCTTGTAACGCAGCTTGGATGGATAGCGCAGCTTTTGTATCTGTAGTAGTAACTTGTACATCTGCTGAATCTACTATTTCAATATATTCCTCAGAAACTTGATCGATTTCATCTGTTTGTATAGCTTCTTCTAAAAAATTTGCATTTTTACTATATGAATAAGAATTTACTGATTCGGAATCCTGATTTATTGGCTCAGAAACCTGTTTTTTTGGTTCACAATCCTTTTTTATTGGCTCAGAATCCACTTTTTTTCGTTCAGAATCCCGATTTAATGGATCCCGGTTTTTCTTTCGTCTACAAACTTCACAATCACACATAAAATCACCCCTTTTAAACTAAAAAATTAGCAATATTAAAATATTGGCTAACTACTAGCATTTTATGTATTTTTTAATAATTTGTTTGGACAAGTAACTTGAATTTATATTTTACTTCTAATTCTTTTTTGTAATAACAAAAAATAGCCTTCTAACAAGAAGACAACCATCTTTTATTTCACATTTATATAAAAGACCCATACTTAAATACACTTAACTTCATATAATATTTTTAGAATGAGTAGTCGTTACTGAAGGGCACTTTTCGAAGTGCTCTTATCTTTAATCTCCCTCTTTTTCAGGAAGAGTTTTTTTACTAAATCCTAATATGATTTGTATCACTAAGGCTGGCGATTACCACATTTCCTTAATAGCTTCAATGAATACAGTAGCTACTAATTAAAATACCCCTATGATTTTCTCTACACTAAAAAAATCGTGCGTTATCGAACACATGAACTATTTTTTATTTTGACTATGTAACACTAAATTCACAACATTATTATCCTATATTTGGTGAAGCCTACATTTCAATGCCAGCAACCCCACACTTTTAACTAATAACTTAAACAAATGTGCTATCTCAAGGTTCCTTTGATATAGTATCTTATGTTCTATATAATGAAGAGAGCGCTAGTATTCGGAAGGAGGATGTATATGAGTATTCAACTAGCTACATCTAACGATTTAAAATGGATTAATAGTCAATATGAATCAATAGGATTTGTACGAAGTGATTTAAAGAGAGATAAAGTTGCAATTATTACATATAACAACGAGTATGCAGGTGTTGGCCGATTAGTCCAAATAGATGAAGATACTTTAGAAATGGGCGGGATTTTTATTCTGCCTCAATTTAGAGGGCTACAATTAGCTGGTGAGCTTGTTTCATTTTTAGTAGAAACTGCGAAAAAATCACAAATACAAGATGTATATTGTCTTCCTTTTGAGGAATTAGAAAACTTTTATAAGAAATATGGCTATACTGAAGTCGATACTACGAAAGAAGTAGTCCATCCAATTATTCTAAAAAAATATAATTGGTGTTTGGAGAATTACGATAAACACGTTCTACTCTTCAAATTGTAAATGTAATAAAAAAATATATTCTCAATTGCTTTTCTATCCGTACTCCTAATCGGAGCTAAGGATTAATCAAAGATATTTTATCTCTCCTTTTATAAATGGTTGATTAAAACTCAATGTTCCGTTAATACTATAGGTAACATGATTGTATTTCTCCATTCTCCCTTGGAGAAGAGCAGTTAGCTTTTGCTAGCTGCTCTTTTATTTTTTCAAAAAGTCACATAAATATCTTTAATTCCAAACATTCAAAAGATAAAATGTGATAAGATTGTTATGAAGATATTTACCAACTAATAAATGCGCCCTAGACTTACGTACTAGGGCGCATTTATTTTTTAGTATGAACTTCCTTCACTCATCTATTGTCCACAAAATAAGTATCATATGCCTTATCAAATTCATATCCTAACTTTTCTGCTAGTTTAGCAGATGTAGTATTCGCTGCGTCCCAATTTGGATACTTTCCACTTTCTAAGCAATCCAATATAAGAGCTGCACTTACTACAGTTGCCAAGCCCTCTCTTCTATGATTGTGATCAGTCGCAACTTCAATTTCAATCCCATCATTATAAATACTATAGGAGGATGCACCACATACAACTTCTCCGTTATATAAAATGCTATAACCTATACCACGGTTTATATAATCTTCTACCGACTGAAATTGACTTATAAAATCTTCAGAGATTTTATGTAATGTAGGGCTATTTGCGATATGCTCATCTATTCTTCTTAACTCATATTCTTTTGGAAGTGTTGATATAAAAGACTGTAATTTTGAACGATTAAAAACTTCTGGATTTCGTTTGAACTTATAGCGTAAAAACTTATCTATTTTTCTTTCATGGAATGTTTCTAAGCGTTGTTTCCACTCTTCACTATTTACGATAACTAAAATTCTTTCTGGAATATTACGTAATAACTCTTCTGTTTCTTTCACATTTGGGTCTCCAGCGTAAAATGTAAAAATCCCTACCGTAACTTGTGCTACTGTTGGATTTTCAAGATCATTGACCCAAGCAGTACCCATATGCCCTTGTAAATAAGAAAGTAAAACAACGTTATTGAAATCCTCAAACATAGAAACTAGTTTTTTTCTTGTATGTATATTCGCTTCATATATCATTTACATTCCCGCCTTCTTTAAAATCAATCGTATTCTAAATCTTTAAGAATCAACTTATATAATTTTTCACTCAACCGCTTGTTATATAAGCAAACACCTATTAAACTAAAATTTTATATAATTATAAATTATTCACAAATATAAAATTATTATAACATCTAATAAAAAAGAGTATCTCACTTTTTAAACTTTTGAATATACATCGTGTATGTATAAACCCTCAACATAATGTATGAGGATTTATCAAAAAATGCGTTACAACTCCTTCTTAGAAATAAAAGATTCCATTTCACCATTTTTATATACTTTAGTCAATTTAACAACTGACTTGTACGTGTTAACCTCATCGCTTATCATTTTTTTCAACTCTTCTATTTCGATATTACCAGTTCCACTCTCTACTTTTAAACAATTTGAAATGTTTAAGTATCCACTAGATGCGAAAAGAATAATGAATGTAATATCAGGAAAATTAATGAACAGTATTCCAAACTTTAAAGGGTTCGCAGCAGTATCGGATAAAACTAATCGAAAATCTAACAGTTCAGGTACTTGAACAAAGTCCTTAGAAACAATCGCTTTACCTAAAATTGCAACTTGCTTTACTACATTCCCAAGTTCATCTGTAAATTCAGTACATATAGGTGTATCTATTGTTTTAGCTTGTAAAGATACATTTAATTCTACATTATGAAAATCGAAAAAGATTGTACTACCCTCTGTTAAACATTGCGGGCACACATTTCCTAGCAAGCTAAAGTCCTCTTCAATATATTTAACTTTTGTTTTGCAACTACATACTTTCCCTATTCGAATCGCATCAATCTTTGAACAATCGACAAATATAACCTCATTGTCTTCTTGTACGAATGATACGATACCTGTTTTCTTATTAAATGAAAGAAAATAAGATACAACAATTTCCTTTCTTGCTATTATGATATTTTCAACTTTAGTATACGCTTCTAGACTTTGTAAAAACTCACATATACTATTTTGGCAACACCCACAATCACGTTTCGGTTCACAACCCACTTACACTCCATCCCTTCTCTATATAGAATTGCTACTACATATATATGAGTAGCAAATAAGAAAAGCTTGGACAATATAACTTTAACGTAACATTATCGTTACCTACTCGTACATTTATATGGAAATTACACCAATTTTGAGTAAGGACACATAATTTTTACTATAAATACATATAACAATTTCATCTTTCATAAAAAAAACGTTATAATAAGGTGTAGCCTCTACGATTACGTTATAAAGGAGATTAAAACTATGGCTAAAATTAAAGTGTACCAAGCAAAAGAAGAAAATATGGATGCAGTAAAAAATATCATTGATGTTGAGGAACAAAACCCAACTGCTGAAAATTTACAAAATCTATATGCGTGTGTATTAGATACTGAAGATATGGCATTGCCTGAATCATATATTGAAGAAGATATCTTAATTGATTCTATTGAAGTTATGGTTAACGCTTCTCAAAGCAAAGTAAGAGACTTAGGCGCATACGATGTAATCGAAGTTCAAAACAAAGGCAAGAAAACGCAAATTTTATTACTTGCAGACGAAGAATACGAAATTATCGAAGGCTAATCTAACACCGTACATACGAAAAAGCTCCTTTCCAATTGGAAAGGAGCTTTTTCATTACGCTTTTGATGTTTCACTCTTTTTATTCATTTGTTCTTTCTTAATTACCATACGCTCATTTCCCATAAAGAAAATGAATATGAATGCTAATCCAGCTGGTACCAATGCCCACATGAATGTTTGAACAATTGAACTAGAAAGAGCGTCAATAATCTTATCTAATATTTGCGGAGGGATTTGAGATCTTGCCGATTCTGATAAAATGGCTCTTGAATCCCCTAATTTTGTATTCATTCCCCCGCTCATACCTTTAAACGCTTCTTCTAATTGATCTTGGAAACCTGTTCTTTGGATCATTCCGAAGATTGTAATGCCTAGTGTCATTCCTAATGAACGAATGAAGTTACTCGTTGAAGTCGCAGACCCGCGCTGTTCCATACCGAAGTTGTGAATAGCTGCCATACTTAGTACAGAGAATGAGAAACCGACTCCAAATCCGATAATAATCATATAAACTGTTAATAATGCACGACTTGTTTCTGGTGTTAACGTGCTTAATAAGAATAATCCAATTAGCATAATAACCGCAGAAATAATCATAATGTTTCGGTAGCTAAGCTTAGTTGTTAAAAATCCGCCTAACTGCGCTGTTACGACTGACCCTAACATCATCGGTAAAAGTAATAATCCTGAGTTTGTTGCAGTCCCGCCGTATACACCTTGAATGAATAACGGAATGTATACAGTTGCTGACATAAATGCAGCCCCGTAACATAATGCAATAATTGTACTCATTCCGAATAAGCGCTGTTTAAACATCTCAAATGAAATAATTGGTTCTTCTACTTTTCGTTCAATAAAAATGAATGCGATGATTAAAATAGCGAATCCACCAAATAAACTTAAAATAAAGCTAGAATCCCAATCATATTTTTGTCCGCCTAGTTCAAGCGCAAACATTAAAGAAACTACTGCACCAACTAAAGTAATTGCGCCAAACCAATCAATTTTTTGCTTTCTATGAACGCGTGATTCTTTATAAAAGAATGTAATAAAAATAAGTGCTAAAATGCCAAGTGGTAAGTTAATATAAAATACCCAGTGCCAGCTAATGTAATCGGTAATATATGCGCCAAGTAATGGCCCGAAAATACTAGATAATCCAAATACAGCTCCAAATAAACCACCCATTTTCCCGCGTTTTTCAGGTGGGAAAATATCAAAAACGATAGTAAACGCGATCGGCACTAATGCCCCGCCGCCAATACCTTGAATAGCACGATAAATACCTAACTGTGTAATATTTTCAGCAGTACCACAAAGTGCCGAACCAATCATAAAGACGATTAAACCGAAAATAAAGAATCTCTTTCTACCATACATATCTGATAGCTTACCGAAAATCGGCATGCCTGCCATTTCTGCGACCATATAGGCAGAAACGACCCATACAAAATTTTCGAGGCCTCCTAAGTCACCAACGATTGTTCCCATCGCCGTTACGACAATGGTATTATCCATCGATGCCATTAAAATACCTAGCAATAAGCCCGCCACAACAAAGCCGAGCTTACTATTCTTCTCAACCATATCTCTTGCTCTCCCTCATACTACTTATATTTGTTTATGTTCTTTTACGACTGCATTACCTTTTTGATTAAAACTAGTATGATATTCTACAACACTAATTTCACATCCAGGACCAATTGTGACGTTGTTGCCTCTTACAACTTCAGCAATCGTATGTTCTAAATAGATATCATCTCCTTCAACAATCGAAGTTTGGAGGTTTCCAGCATGACTAGTAAAAGGAATAAATCTCGCTTTTTTACGAACGGTAATTTTTTTACCACCAATTTCTCTTACCTTACTGCCTTCATAACGAAGTGAGATTTGAATATTTTCAGCATTAAGTAATCCATCACTTTCAAGACCACCAGTTAATGATAAATCTTCTACTTCAATATCTCCCTTTACATTTAAAGCACCTTTTACATCTACGAAATCACCTGAAAACTTTCCTTCAATATCTATCATACCTCTAACTTTTGTTTTTTCAATATGAGCATCACCATGAATTTGTGTATTACCATATACTTTTACATATTCCGCATCTACATTTCCTTGTACTTCGTTATCTCCATACACGACATAGTTTTTCACTTTTACATTACCGCGTACATCACTCGTTCCGTACGTTTTAAACTCATTGCAACTCATATCATTCGTAATTGTTCCTTCACCGCGAATCTTCACTTTATTATAATCTCCGCCTGCTGAATTACCAGAACCATTTACTGTGAGACTATGTGGATGTTCCATACTGATTTCTCCCTTCCGTTAAACCTGCTTAATTTCTTTTACATTTGCATTTTTATCAACAGTAAGAACACCAGTATATTCAATCAGTTCAATCTCACAGTTTGCTCCTACTGTAACATTGTTTCCTCTTACCGTTCTTATGTGAGCATAATCAATATCGATATTGTCACCTTCTAATAGTTCAGCTTCTAACTGCAAGCCAAACACTGTTTTAAATAGTCTACTAAATGTACCTGATCTATGTCTTACTTTAATCGTTTGACCACCAATTTCTTTCGCTCGACATGTACCGTGAATATTTATATTAATTTCATCTGCGCTTAATAAACCACCGATTGTAAATTGTCCTTCTGAAGAAAAAGTATCCACTTCACAATTACCGTCAATTGTAGCTTGACCATTGACTTTAAATTCTTCACCAGTGACATTTCCACCTATTGTACCTTTTCCTGCAATTTTCAAACTGTTTGCTTTTACATTTTGCGTAATTGTTGCTTTTCCATCAATTCGCATCGTTTCAGCTTGAACTGTGCCATCAACTTTACCAGATCCGCTAATTCGTGCACTGCTACTTTTCAAATCGCCAGTAACTGCACCGTAACCGTTACATTCAAATTGCTCACATTCAACATTTCCATTCACAGTTCCTTTTCCGTTTAATTGCACTTTATGAAACTCGCCACCATTCGATGAACCGTAACCATTTATAATCAAATTATCTGTACGCATACTTTCTCCTCCACTACAACAATTTAGTTTTTAATGCTTCGGTATATTTCATAATCGCTTCGCGTAAAACGATTTTGGTGCCTTTTTCAAAAATTAAATCGTCCACGTTTGAAACTAATAAACATGTAGAAATCCCTAACTTTCGGACAATGATTAAATCACAAGTTTTATGTTTAATTGCTTCATAATTTTCACGTAAAACTTGCAAGACCATTTTTCCTTCTTCTAAACTAATCTCTCCTGATTGTAGTAATTCTTCTAACATGTACACATAAAGAATGTCTACAAATTGAAACTCTGCTGTTTTATTCGTTTGTTCTATGAAAAATTGTAAAACTGGTTCTGATGCAATCCCCTTGCATAAAATGTCTTCCTTTGTTAAAAGAATTTCTCTCACACTCGGCGAAAACATGTTCGCTAGTTCATCAAGTGATAAATCCTCTTTCATCGTTTGGATTTTATCGATACGCTCTAATATCTTTTCTTTCGGAAAAAATGTCTCTTGACCTGTAAACGTTGATTTTCGTACAAACCAATCTTCCGGAATTAAATTTTTTCTTTTCCACCTATATAACTGTCCGTATGAAATACCAGTTAGTTCTAATAAATCTTTTTTTGAAATTAAATCTGTACTCAACTGTACAACACTCCTTCCTGATAACAATGTAACATAACACTGTTACGTTGTAAATAAACTTTTATCACAAGTAGCGTAACAATGTGTAAAACAAACCTATTCCTACATACAAAAAAGGCTCTTACACACCTTATGAAAATGTGCAAAAGCCCTTATATATCAAGACTTAAACCAAATATTATAAAAATCAATCCAACCTTGTGAATTAATCATTATATTTTGAACTTTTTCATGTGTACTTACCTCTTGTTTATTACGATATAAAGGAATAATATGAATTTGACGTAACAAAGTATCCTCGATATCGCGTAACAGTGTAACTCTTTTCTCTAATTCTTCTTGTCTAAAATAAGGAGACAACTTTTCATGAAAGTCCATGCTGCTTTGTCCATGAATAAAACTATTTTTTGTAAGAAACATATATAATAGACTATCTTCTATTCGTTCACTAATTGTGGCACTATCATGCATCATATCGGCCTTTTGTATCGTACTTACTTCCAATAGCTCTTCTATATCAAGAAAATTTTTTTCTACACGAACCCCGTATTTCGCACACTCTTTTTGTATCCACTGTGCATCTTCAACATGATCTCGTCCTGTAAATGTGTAGAGTTGTAGCACTTCATTATGATAAGTACTCCTTTTAATTAAACTTTCTACATCTTCCTCAATCTCTACAATGCTTTCACCTGCTAATATTAGTTTTTTTGCCACTTCTCCACGTTCTCCGCCGAGTTCTTGAACGATTGTATAACCATGAATGATGTTGTATAACGCTTTCCGAAATAACGCATCTTGCATTGGTCCTTCTTTCGTAAGATTACATGTTATATATGTCACGTTCGACTCAAGCCGAGACAATTCTTTATTATGTTTTTCTTTATCTTTATACTGCGCCTTTACTAAAACATCGTATGTACTTACACCTTGTTCTACATTCCACAACTCAACACGATCTAAAAAAGGTCTTTCACGAAAATATAAAGGATGTCCTTCTAAAATGAACAGATTTTCATTACTTTTATATAATTGAAAAGGCCCTGTTCCAATTAGCCCTCCTGCTTCATCTTCATTCACGATAGAACACTGTTCTGCACTTAGCATATGTAAAAACATTCGATTTTCTGTATGTAATTGAATTTCGAAAACGTAGTCATCCACTGAACGGATACTTTCAACGTGTTGTAACATCCATGCGTGTGCATTATTTTCCAGCTTCATAAATCGATTCAACGAGTATATAACATCATGTGCAGTAAGTTGTTTTCCATTATGAAAGTGAACTCCTTTTCGTAAGTAAAACGTCCATATTTTTTTAGCGTCATTATATTCCCAGTGAAATGCAAGTCTTGGCTCTATAATGTTTGTATTACCGTCTACATACACGAGTGTGTCGAATATATGTTTTACCATATGGCATTCTGAGCGCATTGTAGCGTATACAGGATCTAATGTGATATCTAAATTCATTTGTACTTGCAACCGGAGTACATCTCTTCTCCCTTCAGATGTCATTTCAACCTTATGACCAAATATTGAATCCACCCAGCAGTGATATTCTCCCTTTACCGATGGAAAATGCGAGCTATAGCGTTCCACAAATATGCTTCCGCTTTTCACATCCCCTTTTTTCGTTATTTCTTTTCCTCTATCTAAAATTAAAGAAATCGGGTGCTTTTGAAATATTAACTTAGAACGATTTCCTCTACCGCGACCTGGAAACCACTTAATCCAATTTAAATCATCTAATTTTTTTATAATTAATTTACTATTACGCTCTGTACAAAATAAAGTTTCAGATATATTTTGCACTGTTACTTCCAAACGTTCTCCCTCTTTTTTTCCTTTTCCATAAGCAATCCATAGTTCAATGTATTGATCTAAAATAAACATCAAAATCCCCCTAAAAGGTGAAAAATACTCCCTATTCTTTCTACCCTTTTTCCAACTCTCCTTTCATCTTATCATTTCAATATAGAAAGGAGGAATTAATATTGAATTATCTCTTACTTCGTTACAATAAACCTATTTTTATTAGACTGTGCGGTGAATTATTAACCCGAACGACTGAATCTATGTTAGCTCTCATTATGATTATTTACGTCAATAAAATGTTAAACGGCAATGTAATAATAACTATGCTGATTTTCGGCTTACAGCCACTTTCAGACATTTTATTTACACTTATTGCTGGAGGAATTACTGATAAATATGGTCGAAAAAAGATTATGTTACTCGGATTATTACTACAAGGTGTTGCAATCGGTAGTTTTGTTTTCGCTCAATCCGTTTTTATATTTGCACTGTTATATGTCATTAATGGTATTGGCCGTTCCTTATACATTCCAGCTCAGCGTGCACAAATTGCTGATTTAACAAAACAAGAGCAGCAAGCAGAGATTTTTGCTCTCCTACAAACGATGGGAGCAATTGGATCCGTAGTCGGTCCTTTAATCGGTGCAATTTTTTATAATACTCACCCAGAATATTTATTTATCGTGCAAAGTGTAACCCTTACGATATATGCCGTTGTTGTTTGGACCCAGCTCCCAGAAACCGTTCCACCTATAAGTAAGTCGAAACAAACAGTTGAGGCAAGTTCACCAAAACAATTTGTTTTTAAACATTATGCCATATTCGGTCTTATGGTTTCTACACTTCCTATTAGCTTTTTTTATGCCCAAACTGAGACGAATTATCGTATTTTTGCAGAACATGTATTTACTAATCTCGTATTCATACTCGCATTTATTTCAATATGCAAAGCCATTTTGGAAATCATTCTACAAATCTTCCTCGTAAAATGGTCTGAACGATTTTCTATGGCGAAAATCATCCTTATTTCTTACGCCTGCTATACAATAGCTGCAGTTGGCTTTAGTTATTCAACGACGATATTGTCGTTGTTCTTCACCTTACTCTTTTTAGTCATTGGAGAAAGTATTGCTCTAAACCATTTATTACGATTCGTTTCAGAAATTGCACCTCATGATAAACGTGGTTTATATTTTTCAATTTACGGTATACACTGGGATATATCTCGAACGTGTGGACCAGTTATTGGTGCAGTTTTATTAAGTAAGTTAAATGGAAGTATGCTGTTTTATATTTGTGCTAGTTTCTTATTAATTGGAGGTATTGTTCAAGCGCTATTTGTTCAAAATTTGGAACGTAAAAAAATCGTGAACCATCCTACACATAATTTATAGGTTACTACTTTTTCAGTAGATCAACATTTCTTATTGGATGAATGCTAAAAGTATTTCGCATATGACAGGAGACGTTCCTTATTTACAACTAAAAACACCTCACTTAAAGAAAGTGAGGTGTTTTTGAAATCACTTAATTTCTTATCCTGCCATTTTATTAATACTATCCTCTGGTGAAAATACGGAAATATGATCTACCTTACCAGTCGATTTTGGAATGACAAATTTCAATTCATACTGGTTATTTACTTTGTATACATATATTTTGTCTTCACCATTCTCTTTAACTGAAGATGGTTTTCCTAATGCTTTTACAATTTCTTGTAATGTAATCGATTTTAGTTCTGCATGATATGAGCGTACATCAAAAACTTGTGATCCTTTATTAAATCCGAAAACAACATTTTTATTTGTAAAAGTTGCGTACATTCCGTTCCCTGCTTGTTCGGTTTTATTTGCTTTCCCCCACGCTTTTTCAATTTCTTCAATATCCCCTGTATGGGCTCCAAATGGTACATTAAGTACTTTTCCTTCTTTTGCGAGTTCAAACAAATCTTTAACGTGGTTAATTGATTTTTGATTAAGTGTTCTATTTTTCGAATCTGACTCAGGTGATGGGTTTGTTGTTTTTTCATTACTTGGTTTTGCTTCAGGATTTTTCTGTTCTTCTGAAGAATTGCTTTGTTCATTTTTATTATTTTCCGAGGTTAGATTTGTTTCCTTTCTTTCGTCTGTCCCTTTACATGCTGCTAATGCAAATGTGCATGTAAAAGTGAGGAATATCATACCTATTTTCCAATATACCTTCATCACTTTTACCCCCTATTGTATTTTATTCATTTCGATAACCAACCGGATGCGAAGTATAATATCGATTAAGGACTTCTAATTCTAAATCATAACTTTCCCATAATTTAAAAAACTTGGATTTATATTGTTAATCATCGTATTCATCTCCTTATTTAAACCTTCTCTTCTCAATGATAATATCCTCTATCTATATACTTAAAACATGCTGTTACAACAGCTCCTTGAAACAGAAAAAAACCAGTAGGAAATAATTATTCTTTTCCTACTGGTTGAAATGAAATTAAACGGTAAATCTTAGCTTCTTAAAAAATATAACGATAGTGTTTTTTACAGTTTCAAAATTATAAGCAAACGTATTGTCTCCACTTAATGATGAAATACATGTTAAACCTGCAGCTTTAATAAAAGCTTTTACATCTACAAGCATAGAATTAGCCTCCATGAATTTAATTACAATCATTATAACAGGTGTTTTACGATGCTAACATGAAAGTAATAAATACATTTCTATTATTAATTTATCCCGCTATTTGCCGGGCAGTAAGATCCCCACCTCAAAATTCAGCGGAAACAAAGAAGTTAGGTGGGGGCCCTGTTGTCCGTAAAAGCCCGATTGGTGAGGGCTGATAATCAGTGGGGATGAACAAAACCCCCACTGATTAAAGTTTCACTTATTTAGCTCACAGTACACCATTCCAATGTCATATAAAAAAGCTGCCCAAAAAGGGCAGCTTCAAATATGTATATTACAATTCCACCGTTTTACCATCTTCAACAATATGATAAAGTAAATGCGCTAAATGATGAATTGGACCGTATTCTTCCTCTTCCTCATCTGTTTCACCTTGGAACTCAAGATCGTTTAAGTACAGTGCTAAAAATTGATAGTATAGTTTTAAATCAAATCCGTAGCACGCAGTTGGCTCTTCATGATCACCTTCGTACTGTAACATTAAGTATTGATCGTTTCCTTCTGCATCTTCTGCGTCAAAGAATACGAAGAATCCAACGTTTGTATCTAAATCAAATAGATGACGAGTGCCTTTTTCTGTTGCTTTGTTAAAGTCCTCTTCACTTAATTTATGTACTGTTGTCGCTTTAGCATTATCTTCTTGATGGAAATTTACTGTAAATGTTTTCAATGCTGACACCTCCTAATTGTATAATACTAGCATAACATATAAAAAGGACTGCTTACAAATGTAAACAGTCCTTACATTCATTTTCGCATTGCTCGTAATAAGAAGCTTACGATAAAAATTAAAATAATCGCACCGATTAAAGCTGGAATAATTGCATATCCGCCAATGACTGGACCAAAACTACCAAGTAATTTCGAACCAACCCAAGAACCGATAATACCAGCAATAATATTACCAATTACACCACCAGGTACGTCCTTTCCAGTAATTAAGCTCGCAAGCCATCCTAATATACCACCGACGATTAAAGACCAAATCATATAATAACCTCCTTTACATTTCACCAATCAAAATATAATTAGAAACAATTGCTTACCATTAGTTATGTGACATTTTTCATAAGTTATTCATGTTGTTCAACTTTAAGATTTTTGAGAATAATACACACAGATTAAACCTTTTTTTGAACTAACGATTTATCCGACTTGTTATTACACACATTAAGGACAATCTGGCTTCAATATTGTTCGCATAAACTCTTCTTTAAAAGCTGCATAGTTAAAACCAACAGCAATTCTTTGAATCGGCCGATCATCAAACCTTGTTGGCTCACCTATTTTTCTAAAGTCTGCTACACTTTGGCCCCTAGTCACATCATTTGTCGTACTAATCCACACTGCCGATTTTTTATATTCGAAAATACTGTCATCTATAAACGAGATAAACGGTAGTAAATCGTGTATAGGACTTCCACCAATACCCGGATATTCTTTTTTATAGAAGTTCTCATAATAAAAATCAATCATTGGTTTAATGAGTTTCGCCTGTCCAGTTCCTTTTTTATCTATTATATTGGCCATTTCAGGCGTAATAAGCGCGCCCTGTGTTACATTTAACGGGTATATACTAGCGTTTTTCGCATATTTCATAACAATATTTGCTGCAATTGGATCACCATAAAAATTCGCTTCAGATACTGGTGTAACATTACCTGGAAATAGGAAAGCGCCGCCCATTATATAATACGAACAAATACGATCCATTATATTTGGATACAATAAAAATAACGTAGCAAGCGTCGTTAGCCTCCCTGTCGCCACAATTATAATATCTTCTGGACAAGGTTCGATTAATTTGATTAATTCACGAAAATTTTCTCGTTTACAAATTCTCATCTCAGGTGGAATAATAGGCCCTAAACCGTGATCCCCATGGATTTCAGGGAAAAACAAAGGCTCTTCGGCTGTCATCGGTCTACTCGCACCTTCAATAATTTTCACGTGTGTAGCATAATACCTTTCTAAAAAATAAACATTTTCCGTAACGATATCTCGTGATACATTCCCGTACTCAGCAACAATACCTAGAATATCTAATTTACATGTTTTATTTGCATAAATTAACGCTACGGCGTCATCAATACCAAAGTCTCCAAAAAAGATAATTTTCTTATTAACTATTCTCACCCCTCTTGAGCATACTCTACTATTATTATTATGTGAAAAAGACAAGGCGGTGAAACAGCGCAAACTAAAAAAGCCGCCTATTTATTGGCGACTTCAATCTTTTTATAAGACAAATATGCAAGTACATTTTTACTTGAATCGTATTTCGGGTTATTTCCTTTTCTCGGCTCTCTCATATGTGTCTTTTCAAATCCAGGAATGTCTGGCATTTTCCCCATAAATTCAAGCATTTCTTCCTCAGTACCTTCAATGCGTACACGAATCATTATAACTATTCCTCAATTCTCAGTTTCTCTGTACTAAGTATATCGTACTTCAGAAAGACTGCAACACATTTATCTTTTTAACGTTGTACTTTTTTTACATATAAACATAGCCATTTCAGTATAGAACGATTCTACTTTATTATTTTTAAATTGAATATTAAAATATCCCTTCATTTCGTTTGGTGCTTTCATCATACATTCTGTTAACTTTTCACGCTTTTGTACAGGGACATCCATCATATTACACCACCAGTCAAAATCAAACTTCTTATCAAAAGTCAGACATGACTGCATTTGCAAACCGTTTTTTTCTAATAAAGTAAGCCATTCTGTCTTTTTTAGAGCTCGTTCATGACTTGGGTCACGCTTTTTTTCTATAAAATTATAAAATGTATCATATTCATTATTTTCTGGCGAAACATTATCTATTAAGATGAATAATCCATTATCCTCCAACGTACGATTTACTTCATAAATAAATTGAGCCGGACTCGTAAAATGATGGGCTGCAATCCGGCATGTAATTGTATCAAAAAAATGGTCTGAAAATGGTAAATTTTCTGCATTTCCTGCTACAAATGATACATTTTCATGACCATTCTGCTTTATAAAAACTTTTGCTTTTTCTAACATCTGTTCTGTTAAATCAAGTGCAACTACTTCTTCAAACATAGGTGCTAACATATTTGCCACATGCCCGCCACCAGTAGCAACATCAAGAAGACGATTATTATGACGAGACTCAACTTGTTGAACTACATATTGTAAATCCAGTCCTTTAGCATGTATTTTACTATTTACATATTTATCTGCATTACTGCCAAACTGTTTTTTCACAAGCTCTTCTTTACTCATATTATCATCTTCTTTCTATTGTTATTTACATATACGACTCATATAATTATTACAATTCTCTTTATGTATTTTCAAATCCTCTTTTCATCTCACTTCTCATCATGTTCCCTTATAATCAAAATAATATGATTACACGTTCTTCCATTAAACAAAAAAAGGCTACGGGAACTTGCCCCCTAACCTGACTAAATATTTACTACATTTTTATTTCTTCGTATATATCTATATAATATAAATCCTCTTTCAACTTCATAATAACATCTACTTCGTTATAAGTAGCCTCACGAGCATGTAAACCGAATTGATCCATACCAATCCATATCCACCCAGGTGTAAGATATAAAACATCTATATTAAAATAATCTAACTTAGTAAGCTCCGATGTAATAAATTTATCTTTATTAGCGATTTGTTTATCTATTAAACCGTATTCTTTTCCATTTTCAAATAGCGAAATAAATTTCCCTACAATCGGATGTTCACGAACAATAAAATGATATTCTTTTTCCTCTATATTTACCACAATCAAACGAGAAACAGATAAATCAGGCCCTGAATTCGACATATTTGTTTATTCACCTCCTTATATAGGCTTCTTAAATATGATAACAAATGAATATTCAAATTAAGTTAATATAATGTAAAAAATAAAAAAGCTGAATTCCCTTTAGAAATCAGCCTTTATAATTTGATTAACTTTATTCTTTTACAAATTATTATAATGTTTCTTTTTCCTCATCATTTCCGGAAACTAAACTTCCTATAGCATCTGCTGTTACTTCCACTACAAATTCACAAATACCAGCTACAACTTCTCCAATTATTTCATCCATCTTTTTACCCCCTTATTTTATGTAACCTATTTGCATTATAGAAGAAATTGGTAAATACAAACTATCGAAAAAGGTGACATAAACCTTACAGAATTGTAAGCTCTTTTATCCCTTTACTTATCCCCTTTGAAACTCCAAGTATTTTTAGCAGACATATAGGCCATCATAATATGAAGCAAGTAATAATCTAGTGTCAGGAGGCGTTTAATATGTATTACGTAAAATTAATTAAAGGTCAATCTTTCTACGCTTTTGATCATCGTTTCTTAGTGTCTGAAGAAGAAGAGGTTTCAGAGAAAATTTATAATTACTTACGACGTAATGAATTTTTTGAAGTACGTAAAGAAGAATATTCTGCTTAATTACAAAAAGCATTAAGAAAAATATCATCTTATGTGGAACACACGAATATTCATTAACTGTAGAAAACCTTACTAGTGGTGCAAGCGCAGAAGTTGTTGGCCCACTATCTTTTAGCGCTTTAGCTATTGGACAAGAGCGTAAATGTTGCTAAGTGAATCTAATATTTAATTTTGTACTTGAGAAAAGCGAGGCGTAGTTATACGTTCTTGCTTTTTTATATGTACCTTTACTTTCTATTAGCTTTAATCATAAATTTTTTACGTTTTGATTCACTTATTTCATCAATTAACACATCAAATTTTTGACAAATCAAAAAGATTGAAATCCAATTATGAAACACGTAATATAGACTCTGACTCTAAAAAAGTTCGTATGAAAATAATACATAAATAAGGAGGTTTTATATACGAGTTTTTCATTTTAAAAGACGGAGAGGTTTTATGTTATGTGGCGTAATAAAAACGTTTGGATTGTTCTAATTGGGGAGTTTATTGCAGGTCTAGGATTATGGCTTGGTATTCTTGGCAACCTTGAATTTATGCAAAAATATGTCCCTTCTGATTTCATGAAATCAGTTATATTATTTATCGGACTATTAGCCGGTGTTCTAGTTGGACCTATGGCTGGCCGTGTCATCGATCAGTATGAAAAGAAAAAAGTTCTTCTTTACGCTGGATTTGGTCGAGTTTTAAGTGTTATTTTCATGTTTTTTGCTATTCAATTTGAAAGTATCGCATTTATGATTGCATTTATGGTTGCTCTTCAAATTTCAGCAGCATTTTATTTCCCTGCATTACAATCTGTAATTCCACTCATCGTACGTGAGCATGAGTTATTACAAATGAACGGTGTACATATGAATGTTGGTACAATTGCTCGTATTGCAGGTACTTCACTAGGTGGAATTCTTTTAGTTGTGATGAGTTTACAGTACATGTATGCCTTCTCAATGGCAGCATACGCCTTATTATTCCTCTCGACTTTCTTCCTACAATTCGAAGACAAGAAATCAACAACACCAAGTAAACAAGCTGCAAAAGATAATAGCTTTATGGAAGTATTTCGTATTTTAAAAGGAATTCCTATTGCTTTTACAGCACTTATATTAAGTATCATCCCTCTATTATTTATAGCTGGGTTTAATTTAATGGTTATTAACATTAGCGAAATGCAACATGATCCTACGATTAAAGGGTTCATATATACAATTGAAGGTGTCGCATTTATGTTAGGTGCCTTCGTAATTAAACGTCTATCTGATCATTTCAAACCTGAAAAATTACTATATTTCTTCGCAGTTTGTACTGCTTTTGCACATCTGTCATTGTTCTTTAGCGATATAAAATGGATGGCTCTTACATCATTTGGTTTATTTGGGTTTAGTGTTGGCTGCTTCTTCCCTATTATGTCGACGATTTTCCAAACGAAAGTGGAAAAAAGTTATCACGGTCGCCTCTTCTCATTCCGTAATATGTTTGAGAGGGTTATGTTCCAAATCGTCTTACTTGGCACAGGCTTCTTCTTAGATACAATTGGGTTACAATATATGGTTCTCATCTTCGGAGTCGTTTCATTATTGATTATTTCTATTTCCCTTTCTAAGCAGAAACATTATGAAAAACAGCATTCGCAATCTGCGAATTTATAAAATAAACAAAGAAGTATGGATCTAATATTGAATCCATACTTCTTTGTTTTATAATACGCCTATTTATTACGTTTATTGAAATTACCTAAAGGAGTATCCCCCTTTTATTTCGAATAGATTATAAAAAGTACTCTTTATAAAAGGAGTGGTAAAATGTCTGATGGCATCGAAGTATTTATTATCCTGCTCTTTGCAATTGTTCTGTTTAGCATCCTAAACTTTTTAGCCATTTCCTTATCTGGACATAGTTTTAAAAAAAGAATCGTGGCAGGTTTCATATTTTTACTACTGACTCCCATTATCTTTTTGACTATCGCAACATTTGCTTCTATATTTGATAAAGCAGGATTTGGCGCAGGTACGTTAGCCTTTATGATCGCAAGCGTATATATATTAAATGGAATAGTAATTCTGCTTTCCTCTTTATTTATCCTCAAAAAAGACATAACATAGGCTATAGTACTAGCATGAATCTGACTTTACACTAGATTCATGCTTATTTAATTTCTCCTAAATTTTTATATGAAATTAAATAATTCTTTAAAAAAATTTAAACTTTATTTATTATAATATCCCTATCGCATTCGCACGTTTATTCAAATTTAAAAGAAAGGAGCACAAAATGAAAAAGGTTCTACTTACAATTCCTATACTAATTATCCTACTTAGTGGATGCAGCAATAACGATATATACGGTTCTTGGGAAGTCGTTGACAATAAAAAAGGTGAATGTCCTGTATATTATAAATTTGAAACAGTTGTCAAAAAAGAAAATAAAGAGGAAATTGTGCAAAATTTAGTAGAAATGCAAACAACAAAGAATAAAGACGATTTATATAAAGGCTCATTTGTAAAAAATTCTAATGTATATCACATTGATTATGGTAATTCATTTACATCGGACCAAACTTTAAAAGTTGCCGACGGTACATTAAATGTATACTTTTTGACAGCCGAAAAATTATGCACATATAAAAAGAAATGATTACATTTCAGAGGAGACGCAGAAAATATTTTCTGCGTTATTTCACTTTAGAAATCGTCCACAAAAATAGCCCTTGTTTTCGTATTCTTTTTCATTCAAAATATGAGAAATATGCTTAATAAAAACTAGAAAGTACCTTAAGTTATATAAAATGAATCATATAATACACATTTTAATTAACACATCTACGCTATTTACATCGATACTTTTCAAAATAGGCTGATCCTTCCTCTAAATTTGTCAATCGTTTTAATTTTCATAAAAAAATGATAAAATATAAACATGTGTTTTCAGAATAATTAAAAATGCAGAATGAAAGCACTGTTTTAGGAGGGGTTTTGATGACTTACACGTTAGCAACTAGAATGAAAGCATTCCAATCTTCTATATTTAGTGAATTAGGAGCCTATAAAAAAGAAAAAATTGCAGCAGGTCATAACATGATTGATTTGAGCATCGGAAATCCTGATATGCCGCCCGCTGATTTTGTAAGAGAAACAATGGTACATACAGCGAGTGAAAAAGAGAGCTACGGGTATACATTATCCGGTATTCAAGAATTTCACGAAGCTGTAACTGAATATTACAACAACACTCATAACGTTTTATTAAATGCGGATAAAGAAGTTTTATTATTAATGGGTTCACAAGACGGGCTCGTTCATTTACCTATGGTTTATGCAAATCCAGGTGATATTATATTAGTTCCTGATCCAGGATATACAGCTTATGAAACAGGTATTCAAATGGCTGGTGCAACATCTTACTACATGCCTTTAACGAAAGAGAATGATTTCTTACCAGACTTAGAAGTTATCCCTGAAGAAATTGCTGATCAAGCGAAGATGATGATTTTAAACTTCCCAGGGAATCCCGTTCCAGCAATAGCTCATGAAGATTTCTTTAAAGAAGTAATCGCATTCGCGAAAAAGCATAATATTATCGTTGTCCATGATTTTGCTTATGCTGAATTTTATTTCGATGGTAATAAGCCAATTAGCTTCCTCTCTGTACCTGGTGCTAAAGAAGTTGGTGTAGAAATCAATTCTTTGTCAAAAAGTTATAGTTTAGCAGGTAGCCGTATTGGATATATGATTGGAAACGAAGAAATTGTTCGTGCACTTACTCAATTTAAATCTAATACCGATTACGGTGTATTTTTACCAATTCAAAAAGCGGCATGTGCTGCACTAAGAAACGGTGCTACGTTTTGTGAGAAAAACCGTGAAATTTATCAAGAACGTAGAGATACACTAATCGATGGATTCCGAACATTTGGCTGGAATGTCGATAAGCCAGCTGGTAGTATGTTTGTCTGGGCTGAAATTCCACAAGGATGGACTTCTCTAGACTTCGCTTATGCATTAATGGATCGTGCGAATGTCGTTATTACACCTGGTCATGCATTTGGACCTCACGGAGAAGGCTTCGTACGTATTGCACTCGTTCAAAATAAAGAAGTGTTGCAACAAGTTGTTGAAAACATTAGAAATAGCGGCATTTTCGTCCTTGAAAAAGTAAATGAATTAGTTAAAAATTAGTTCCCACTCCCCTGCTTAACTTTAGCAGGGGTATTATTAATTGGAGGTACTTTCATATGCATATTAAAGACACACTTCCCCATCGTTATCCATTTTTAATGATTGATAAAGTAACAAATACAAAACAAGATGAATTCGTTACAGGATATAAACTCATTACAAATAACGAATGGTTTATAAATGATAGTCAAAAACATATGCCTCATATGTTAATTGTAGAAGCACTTGCTCAGCTTAGTGCATTTGTACATACAAGTGATTCTGAAGGACTAGGATTCCTCTCCTCTTTAGATGGAGTTGAATTCCACGGAAAAGCATATCCCGGTGATAAACTTGATTTACATTATGAGCTAACGCGCAATCGCCGAGGTTTTGTTCTTGGTAAAGGTATTGCAACTGTCAACGACCAGCCTATTGTAACTATAGAAAAACTATTAATATATCAAGCAGATTAAAGTGTTCCTTATATCAGTTGGAAATATCTATTCTCAACCAATTAAGTAAATAGGAAAACATATTACGTAGTTAGGAGCAGGAAAATGGAACGTACTATCGGTATCGATGCTGGAGGCACATTAACGAAAATAGCTTATTTTAACGAAAAAAAGCTATTAACTTTTAAAAAATTTTATTCTCATGAACAACATAAAATAATAGATTGGATTAAAAACAACAATGGCATAAAACAAATATGTATTACGGGTGGTAAATCGAAATTATTACAGCAACTGCTTACAGGTTCATATAAAATAATAGAGCTAAACGAATTTGAATCTACTCTTGCAGGTGTCCAATACATATTAAAAGAAGAAAAACACACTATAAACAATTTTATTTTAACCAATATCGGTACAGGTACTTCTATCCATTATGTTTATAATGAACAATATATTCGCGCTGGTGGAACCGGAGTTGGCGGTGGGACTATTATGGGACTTTCAAAATTGTTAACAAATATAGATCATTTTGAAGATATAATACCTCTAACAAAAGTAGGATCTAGAAAAGAACTAGATATTACGGTTGGAGATATTTATGGTGGTATTCTTTCCCCTATCGATAATAACTTAACTGCTAGCAACTTCGGAAAAGCAGCCATTACAGAATCAAATAATAGTAGCTCCGATATACTAGCTACTGTGCAAGGACTTGTCGGTGAAGTCGTTACTGCATTAAGCCTTCAATTCGCTGAAACCAAAAACATTGAACATATTATTTATATTGGTTCGACTTTATGTAATAACGTACAACTTCAACATATTATTAGTAGCTACACCGAATATCAAAATAAAACACCAATCTTTTTACAAGATGGTGGTAATAGCGGTGCAATTGGTGCATTACTTCATGCTACGAAATAAAAAGCTGACTTTTGTCAGCTTTTTAGAAATGGCACTTCAAATTCAATAATTGATTCCCCGTTCTCTCCAATCCGCTCCACGCTTATTCTATCAATCACACAATTTAACTCCCCATGAAAACTAGGAATCTCCTTCACTACTTCAGCAGCTAATTCGGCACTTTCTTTTCTTCCGACTGTTACATGCGGGATGTACGGAATGTCTTCTTTCAAAAATTGTAATAAAGGTCCTGTATACAGCCTATCATGTAGTTCTTCTATTTGTTTTCTTCCTCCATCAACTTCTAAAAACAAATAGTTTCCTACACTAGTGATACGATTTGCAAACTCAATTTCAATTTTGCCTCCCCCTATTGATACATTAAAAATATGAGATTTTAATTCATCATTTGAAATATTACTCTTAAATGGGAATACGATTGTTATATGCGGTAGAATTAATCCAAATAAAGGATCATGTTTATGTCTAATGTTCTCTATTTTATCGATGGACATGTTGTTTAGAAAAAGTAAAATTGTACGCATTTTTATCCCCTCAACTTTTCCTCATTATAATATGTATCATATTCTATGACAGCCTGCCCTTCAACAACTTGTTTTGCTTACCTATAAAAATAAAAAAACTTCTCAAATGAGAAGTTTTCATATAGCATGATTATTATTTTCCCGCCAAACTTTCCTAAACTTATACTTTGAACTGTTCCACCACCGGGTAAATGATTAACAATTGCAACCACATCTGAATTATTACCAACGTATGTCCCAGTATATTTCTTAAAATCATCTGACCTAACATCATATATATCTTTTATTCTTTCTCCGTCAGAACAAGCCGCAATGAATAAAAAAATTGTTAGCATAACGATCATGTTATGATGCATATATTTCATTTAGCATCCCCCATTTTTATCGATATTCGTTAATTACAATATTTACTTTCAAATCCCTTTTTAAATATACGCATTTTAATCAAAATTAAAAATTTTCATTTTTTATGTTTACAATTATCCATTAATTGTATATACTTACTAACGTAAGAAAAAAATTCTAAAAGGAGGTCGAAGGAAATGATGAAATTACAATTACATGCATTAACTTTAGCGTTAACTGCACCTGTGTTTTCTGGACAATTAAATATGAATTCGACCACCCTAATGGAGAATTGAAAATCGTACTTTATTTCATTTAATTCATAAATTCGCCACAGGAGGTCGTATACTTTCCTGTGGCTTTTTCACGCCCAGCCATAGGAGAACTGTATCTTCCTGTGGTTTTTTTGCGCGATTTTTTTAGTCTCTTACATTATTTTTCTAAGAAAGGAGCAACATTCAATGACTATTAGCGTATTGTTTTTAAGTATTACGATTCAAAGAAATACAATTTCCAAAGATGAAATTCTTCATAATCAGCAAATTGAAAAAGCTATGAATGATGTTAAGGAGCGCCAAGCACTTTACTGTGATCACCTGTAATTCCTTTTCGAAAGGAGGAATTCATTTATGACTTTTCATATTTTCTTTTTTACGACTGTGCTTCAAAAAAATACTTTATCTGAAACTGAAATCAATCGTAAACAACAGTTAAAACGACTGACTGATAAAATAACTGACATTAAAAGTTCGCACTACACTCAAATGTATTAAAAATATATTTTAAAGGGGTAATATATTCATGAAATTTAAAGCATTCTTTTTAACAATCACCATTCAAAAACGTAAGCTCTCACAGAAAGAGATTTTACGCGAGCAACACATCCAAAACATTATGGACGAAGTAAAAGAGCGCCAATCTTCTTATTACACTCGTCTTTTCTAAATCACTTATAAAGGGGTAATTATCTAATGAAATTTAAAGTATTCTTTTTAACCATTACCATTCAAAAAAATAAATTTTCCGAGTCTGAAATGCTCCATGAGCGACAAATTAATCAGGCTATGGATTCTGTAAAAGAAAGACAAAGTCATTACTGTAGTCACCTTTAATTTCTTATTACACTCGTTTTTTCTAAATCACTTATAAAGGGGCAATTATTTTATGAAATTTAAAGTATTCTTTTTAACCATTACCATTCAAAAAAATAAATTTTCTGAGTCTGAAATGCTTCATGAACGACAAATTAATCAGGCTATGGATTCTGTAAAAGAAAGACAAAGTCATTACTGTAGTCATCTGTAATTCCAATTCGAAAGGAGGAATTCACATATGAAGTTTCACCTTTTCTTTTTAACGATTACGATTCAAAAAGAAACAATATCTCAAAATGAATTAAAACAAGAAAGACAATATAATCAAGTTATTAATGAAATTCGAGATCGTAGAAGCAAATACTACACTCATCTTTAATCGTTTAACTATATAGAATTGAAAGGAGTAGATTATGATGTTAATAGCACGCTGTAAAGAAATGATTTGGATAGTTCAGAGGGATTCCACATAGTTTTATAGAGCTTATATCACACAAGTTCATCACTGAATTTGATATATAAAAAATATATAATAAAATCAAATCAACCCGCTTTTAATTATTTTTTTATAAACAAAAGATACACCACTTAAAAAGAGGTGTATCTTTCTCAGGTTTTACTATTTCCGATTACTTCTCTTCGTCTTAAACAATCTCACTAAGTTCGAAACAACTGTTTTTGTTACTGCATAAACTGGTACTGCTAAAATCATTCCGATGATTCCAGCAAAGTTACCTACCCCTAAAATTAGGATAATAATTGTTAATGGGTGGATGTTTAATTTTGAGCTCATAATACGTGGTGAAATAATATTACTTTCAAACTGTTGTACAATTGTTACGATAATAATTACGTATAAGGCTTGCATCGGAGATACGAACAGTCCTACAATAACAGCTGGTGCTGCTCCGATAAATGGACCTAAGTTAGGAATGATGTTTGTAAATGCTGCTATAATTCCTAAAACAAAAGCGTACGGTAAATCGATAATTAAATAACCGATAAAAGTAAAAGCACCTACAAATATACAAACGAGCGCTTGCCCTTGAATATATGCAGATAATGTTTCGTTCGTTTCCTTAATGATACGAAGCCCCTCTTCACGGTAAGACTCTGGTAATAAACTTACCGCTTTTCCTGGAAAGGCATGTCCATCTTTAAACATGTAAAATAAAATGAACGGTACAGTAAATACAACTAACGCAACGTTCGTGATAATACCAAATAAAGCCGTTGCACTCGACGTAATTGTATTTGGTATATCTTTTAAGTATTCAATCGCATTTTTTTCAATTGTTTCAATGGAAACGTAGTTTTGTGTAGATAACCATTCAAACAACCTATGATGTGATAATTCTTGTATGTATAC
Organism: Bacillus cereus group sp. MYBK216-1; assembly: GCF_051916495.1. Classification (NCBI taxonomy): domain Bacteria; kingdom Bacillati; phylum Bacillota; class Bacilli; order Caryophanales; family Bacillaceae; genus Bacillus; species Bacillus cereus group sp. MYBK216-1. Next base: position 781,038 of record NZ_JBQAGT010000003.1, on the reverse strand, counting down.
TTTTCCCTCTTTTATGTAGCCTGGCATATTTTTTACTAAGTCCATTAGCTGTTGTGAAATCGTAGGAACAACTACTCCAACGCCAACCGCAGTTAATGTTATGATAAAAAGATATAACAGCAATATCGCTAAATTTCTAGGTACTTTTTTATTCTCCAAAAAGATTAATACAGGATTAAATATGAAGTATAAAAAAAGCGCGATTAAGATTGGGAAAAATAATGTTGATATGAAGATACCAATCGGTTGAAATAAAAATGATATTTTTGTGCAAATAAATATGATTCCTACAACCATTAGCACTTCTAATGTCCAAAAGTGCACTTTTGATTTCAAAAAAATGGCCTCCTTTAAACTAGCACTTCTCTTCATTGTACCAAAATAAGTATGAATTTCACATAATATTTTCCTTTACAATATTCCAAAATACCGATAAATACACTACAATGAGATTACATACAAATTTGCAGGTAAAGGTGATAAAAATGACACAATGCATCATTTGCAGAAAAGATACGAAAGAACTTAGTGAACAATATGTCATTCCAGAAATATTATGTGGATATTATTTCACAAACTCAATTTGTGATACTTGCCATGAACAAATGACAACAAATATTGATCGTCCTTTAATTAGGCATAAATTGAGTCAATTTAAGATTGAACAAATGAAAAGACAAATTGATTCCCCACTCTATACGAATGAGCACGGCGAAGAACTTGCGGCTGCTGAGACTGATGTTGTCGAAGTAAGCGACGAAATTCTTTATTCTAATGCATTAATTATGAAACTATGTAAAAAGCACGATATTTCCTTACATAATGAAATTTGGAAAGAGGAACGTGTAACGAAAGTAGCGAGTTCTATTCAACGTGAATTGCTATTAGATAACCGTAAATATAAAATGAGTATATTAAAAATGGCTTATACATTCGCTGTACAAACAGTTGATGGCTACTTTGAAAATCAAGATGCAATTGATATCTCTACCATTCTCTCAAATGCAGATTTCGTGGAACTAAAAGAAAAAAGCATTGTACGTGATTTAAGCAAAAGTTCTTTATGGAATACGCTAAATACAAGTAGTGAAAATCATTACTTTATTTTACTTAGCGATAAAGACGGTCTGTTTTGCTTCATTCGTTTGTTTGACATCTTTGATGTTGTCGTTCATTTATCAGAAAAAAGATTTGACCTTCCATCACCCATTGTCGGTGTAAATAATGTGAATACACAGAAATTTCATGTCCAAAGTTTAAAACAGTATATGGATGGGCTGTTTAAAGAAAAAGCACCTACTATATAATAAGGACCAGAACATACGGTCTCCTTTCTTGATGAAAAGACACTGTGTTATAATGAGTATGAAAAGAACAATACAATCACATAAACCAATTATAAATTGTATATAAATAAAAAAGACTAGTGTGCGGCTACACACTAGTCCACGTAACTTAGCAGATTGGATTGTTCATTTATCCTATTTGTTTCTTACAAACAAAACAACCCACATTCTATAGGCATAGGTGGGTTGTTATTTTTTGAGCTTGTCTATTAAAACGACGACGAACGTTAACAATGCAACGAGAAACAGTCCACCCTGCAGTAGCAACGCTATTTCACTCACGTATTATCACCCCCCTCCTACTCGGAGAAGTGATAATTGAACAACCAACCGCACCTTAAGTTACCCTTTAATTTTACCATATTTTCTAATAATTTACGATGAAAACCCGCAAGCGAATAACTTGCGGATTTTTTATCCCGTATTAACAGGCAATAAACAAAATGAAGCAATAAATAGATGAAACTTTATTTCTGACTATTTTTTTAATGCATATGCATCAGCAATCATTTCACCAACAATTTTATTTGCTTCTTTCTTCTCGTCTTTCAATAATGGGAATAACAATTCTGCCACTTCATATGCTTCTTCTAAATGTGGATATCCTGATAAAACAAACGTATCAATTCCTAACGATTCATATTCTTTTATTCTTTCTGCTACTGTATGCGGATCGCCTACAAGTGCAGTACCTGCCCCACCTCTTACAAGTCCGATTCCAGCCCATAAATTAGGGCTTATCTCTAACGACTCTCTCGTACCTTTATTTAAATGTGTCATCCGTTTTTGACCAACCGAATCATATCTTGCAAATGTCTTTTGAGCAAGCTCAATTGTTTCATTATCCACATATTGAATTAAACGTTCTGCCTCTTCCCATGCTTCTTCTTCTGTCTCTCTTACAATTACGTGTAATCTAATGCCAAATCGTACTGTACGCCCCTTCTCTTCTGCAAGTTTTCTTACTTCTTCTATTTTCTCTTTCACTTGCTCTGGCGGCTCTCCCCACGTTAAGTATACATCACTATGTTGAGCTGCTACTTCTTTTCCAGCAGTTGATGATCCCCCGAAATATATTGGAGGATAGGGCGTTTGAACTGGTGGGAAGACAACTTTACTATCTGTAACTTTAATATGTTTTCCTTCTAAAGAGATCGTTTCACCCTGCAATGTCGATTTCCAAACTTTTAAAAATTCATCCGCTGCTTCATATCTTTCATCATGCTCAAGATATAATCCATCTCCTTGTAGTTCAACTGGATCTCCTCCAGCTACTACATTGATAAGTAGTCTCCCATCTGAAATTCTATCAAATGTAGATGCCATCCTCGCTGCAACTGTAGGTGACATTAGTCCTGGTCTCACTGCTACTAAAAATTTTAGTTTTTCTGTTTCAGCAGCAAGAGCTGAAGCTAACACCCAAGGGTCTTCACATCCTTGACCAGTTGGAAGTAAAACACCCGTATATCCTAAATAATCAGCTGCCGCAACAACTTGCTTATAATAACCATATTCAGCTGCTCTTCCTCGTTTTGTCGTTCCTAAATATCGACCATCTCCATAAGCCGGAATAAACCATAATAATTCCATACCTTTACACACCCCTTATTTATTTTGAGTCGTATACTAACACATTCTATATAAATTACCCCTAATAATTTATATGTTAATCCCCTGTCTCACCTTTAAAGTTATCTCGCCATCTTAAAAACTTCACTTCTAGTAAACGTACTAGAGAGTCAGAAAACTTCCCAACAAATGCAAATATAATTATGCCGACAAATACGATATCTGTATTTGAAAATTGCCTTGCATCCATAATCATATAGCCAATACCTTCTGTAGACCCCATAAGTTCTGCTACTACTAAACTCACCCATGCAACACCTAACGATAACCTTGCTCCTAGTAAAAGGTTAGGCAATGCAGCTGGTAAAATTAGTTTCGTGATTAATTTTCTTTTACTAAACTCTAACACTCTCGCAACATCAAATAACTTTGAATCCACACCTCTAATACCTAAAAATGCGTTTACGTATAAAGGAAAAAATGCACCATCTGCAATTAATAACACTTTCGATGTTTCACCAAAACCGAACCATAATACGAAAAGCGGTGCAACAGCTAAATGAGGTACAGTTCTTAACATTTGCACAGATGGATCTAAATATTGCTCACTTCTCGTTGAAAATCCAACAATCGTTCCTAAAATGATTCCTAAGCCTCCGCCAATAAAGAAACCAGCCGCAGCCCTAAATACACTAATACTTAAATGGCCGAATAACTCTCCTGTTTTAATAAGATCTTGGAAAGCTAGAAAAATATCTAATGGTGTTGGTAAGACTGTTTTAGAAACAAGACCGAATACGCCAGCCAACTGCCAAATTATTAATATAATAACCGGTATAGTAATCGCCCTTACTAAAATTTTTACATTTAACTTTCGCACCTTCTTGACGCTGTTTTTCTCAATCGTTATACTCGCTGGTTTCATAACAGCTTTCGTATTTTCCACTTTACAAAACCTCTTTTCACTTCGCTTTCAATGCTTTTTCTACGAAAGAATTATCTACAACTTTTTCCGTCTTAATTTCTTTCTTTATAGAACCGAGCTTATATTGAAAATCCGCTGTCTTTTGTTGTTCTGCTATTATTTCCTTCGTTACCGGAACTAAAATTGGTTTGTCGTGATTAAACACTTCTTTTACGATCTCCGCATCTATCTTTTTTACAGAAGTATATACTTTTATTGCTTCATCTAAGTTAGCATCTTGCCATACACGTGCTTTCTCATAAACTTTGAGGAATTTCTCAACTAATTCTGGATGTTCTTTCGCAAATTTTGTTCTCGTAATTAAAAATTCTGGTGAAGAGACATTTAATGTTTCACCGTCTGCAATCACTTTCGCACCTTTATTTAATGTATGTAATGATATGAAAGGGTCCCAAATCGCCCATGCATCTACTGATCCTGATTCAAATGCAGGCTGCGCTTCATCTGGTTGTAATTGAATGACATTTACATCTTTTGCATCGATACCTTCTTTATCGAGTGCTCGATATAATAAATTAAAGGCACTACTTCCTTTTGCTACTGCAATTTTTTTACCTTTTAACTCTTTTACACTCGCAATCTTGCTATCTTTTTGAACGAGAATTCCAGTTCCTTTTCTCGCATAACTTGTATTGGCGATTTCGGTAAATCCAATACCTGCTGCTTGCGCTGAAATGACTGGAGAATTCCCTACTTCACCAAAGTCTAATCGGTTTGATGCAATTGCTTCAAAATAAGGAGGTCCACTTTGGAACTCTGTCCATTTCACTTTAACTCCTTCTTTTTTAAACTCCTCTTCAAACCACCCCTTTTTCTTTGCTAGTAATAGCGGGCTTAATCCTTGTTGTATACCAATTTGTATTGTTACATCTTCTTTTTTACTACTTGCTGTACTTTTTTCACATCCTAATAAACATACTGATATAGCTAAAGCAAAAGAAAGAACTTTAAATTTTTTATACATATAAAATCACCCTTTTCCTATATACTCGTTTGAATCAATCCTCCATATTCAAACTGCTGTAATACTTTCGTTCGAAGTTGTTGGAATAATTGAGAAGTTTTATTTCGCGGATAAGGCAAATTATTTTCAATTACTTTATGTATTTTTCCAGGCTTTGTACTCATAATGATGATTCGGTTTGAAAGATATATCGCTTCGTCTATATCATGTGTAACGAATATCATTGTTGTTTTCTTCTGCTCCCAAATATTTAGCAATACTTCTTGTAAATGACTTCGAGTAAAAGCATCCAGCGCTCCAAAAGGTTCATCAAGTAATAATATATTGGGATCTCTTAATAACGCTCTTGCTATCGCAACACGTTGTGACATCCCGCCTGAAATTTCTTTCGGATACGATTTTTCAAAGCCATCTAACCGAACGATTTCAACCCATTCTCTCACCTTATCTTTCACATACTTATCTTTTAACGACAAATCTGCCGCTATATTTTCTTCAACTGTTAACCATGGAAAAAGCCTATGTTCTTGAAAAATAAAACCTTGTTTCTTGCTGGTTTTTAAAATAGGCTCCCCGTCAATAACAACTTCACCTTCAAAATCATTATCTAGACCTGCAACAATTTTTAGTAATGTACTTTTTCCACACCCACTCGGACCGATTACTGTAACAAAATCCCCTTTCTCTAATTGAACATTAATATTCTCTAATACTTGAACAATACCAGTTTGTTTCAAAAAATATTTTGATACCTCATCAATTGAAACAGTCATTTCTTTCCCTCCTTAAAATGATTCATATAAATGAACAGATTCAGCATTTGTGCAATAAAAAAACCAAAGGCATTTTATCAACAGATAAAATGCCTTTGGTTTCTCCAATCAGCAATATGTTATGGAATTAAGTACATATTATACAAATATTTCCGATAAGTCAACTAGGTTTTATTAAAACATACATATGATTTGCTTGAACATTTTACTTTTTTTTATTTAAACGGTATCGTTTACTTACTATTTTTTATGATCTTTAATCCACTGTAACCAATAAGAAAACTCACACGCTAAATGCATTTGATGGGATTTAGTAACTAAGCGACGAAATTTCTACAAAAAAAGAGTAATTTCAAGAAATATGCTACTAACCTTAGATTTATCAAAAAAGTTAGATCGTATAACTTAAGACTACTCATTCCTATTCAAAATATTTATGTAATTTAATTTTATTTCCTCTGCACCCTGGCTGTCTCCAAAACTATTGATGGAAGCTCTTTTTGAATGATTTCTTTTAATCCATAAAGAGCTTTCTTCACATAACCACCTTCGAAATTTCCTAATGGTTCTGGTACTTCATCCTCATCCAATATGAAGTATTCTCCATTTGGAAGTACCATAATATCGATGATTAAATCTTCAAAGGAAACCACTTCATCTTTTATTTGTGTGTTTTTTACGATATTAAAATATGAACCTAAATACTTTCCTTTTATATCTCTCCATACGTATAAATTGTACGGACGATCTTTCCAGTAATATGCGATTGTATAACTCCCTTTTGGGATTGTTAACTTAGTATCATTTGCAGTCATTGTAAATGAATACTGCACCTCGTGAAACAAAACGATACTTTGTGATTGTTTTTCAAGTAATAAGCAATTGTGATCTACTATTGTTGAGTTATACCGGATTTTTCTTTCTATAATTTCAATTTTCGATGTAAGTAACTTATTCATTATTTTGTTTCCCCTTATGCTAGTTCTATCCTCAATTATATCCATTTATGTAGTGATAAAGAAGTATATAGTTTTTTATATAATGATTTATACAAGTACATAATAAAAACTCCTTCTTATTTAGAAAGAGTTTTTCACTATCCATGTTTCATATTTTTTCACTTCTAACGGAAGCTCATTTGTTTTTATGCAACTAACAGCACTATTACTCATGTTTTAACTTTTCCTTAACCGCATCATAAAATTTTCGTTCTTCATCAACATTTAAGTAAACACGACTTACTGTTTTAGAAAAGCCGTATAACAACTGCGCTTTCACTGGCTCTTTTAATGTTATTTCAAAAGTAGCAGGTTCTTTTATGAACTCCATAACAGTTGCATCCAATACCTGTTTCCCTTCTTTTGCCGTTAGCAATTCCCCCTTGTAGAACGCAATACTATCTATTTGTGTAAATGGCATAACGATTTTCTTTCCTAATCCGATTTGAATGATTACTTGTTCTTCTGTTACGACAAGGGGATTTTTGCGCATCGCTTGTATTTCAGCTATAAAATAAATCATCGCGTATACATTTAAAATAAGTAAAATCCATGCTATTACTGAATTCCACTGATGTAGTAAATAATGAAAACCAATGCTTTCAATTACTGTTGCGTGAATAATCATGATATACACACCTATAGCACCAGTCTTTTTATGATATGAGTATACAGATTTACCTGTTGGTACTTTTTCACGCCACGATAAAAACGCATAATAGATTAACTTACACTCTGTTAGAATGACATCTACTAACTTACTTCTTTTCATAGTAGCGTCAAACGCTGCATCAATTGCATAAGAAAAGGAATAATTTTCTCTTCTATATTCTTTATATTTTTTTATTATTTTAGGAAGCACTCTAACAATTTTATAGAGAAGGAATAATTCTATACCTACAAATGCAATTTCAGCCGCAACAATAATATAAGAGATGAATGAAAAAGCTTGTAAATAGTCACTTGGAATAATAAATCTTGCAAAAATATAACCAGCTATTACAACAGGAACTATATACGTTAATGAGTATCTTTTTCGAATAATGAAGAAATACGTGATGATTGGAATGACAAACATGCAATCTAATAATGACCCAAGCACAACTTCTTTCGGCGCAACTGGTACAATTGGAAGGGCATACAATAAATAGTTTGATAGCATAATTAAAGAGACGAGTCCAATCCAAATATCTTTTCGCCTTTGTGATAGTGTAGCCTTCATACGTTCACTCCTTTATTTAAAAACCTCATTTAAATGGTCTTTATAAAATGAAATGGCACGTTCAAATTCTTTTACTTCCTCTACTTTCACGACAGTTTCAAGTAATAATTTCATCGCTGATTCGTGATCGTTTACGTTATATTTTGCTAATGATAAAAATACTTTCATCGGAGCGTTCTCTGGGAATTTTTTCACCCCAGCTTCTAATACTGTAATTGCCTTTTCATATTCCCCTATACAACGATATGTACTTCCTAAACCAATATAAGCACCGCAAAGCGATTCGCCATCAAGTCCATTTGCGATTGCCTGCTCATAATACGGAACTGCTTCTGTTTCTAGCCCCATTACATCATGTATCCACGCACACTGATACAGTACTTCTGCATCCTTTGTAAAGTTTGTTAATCCTATAAGCATCTCTTTAGACTGCGCATACTTCTTTTCGTTTCTAAGTTTAATAGCTTGCTTTAATAAATGTTCCATAGAATCCACTCCTCACCAATTATTCTGTGTATAGCTCTTGATTGATATACGCTTCACATTCGTGTAAAAGTAAAATTCCCACCAATTAAAGTTTCGCTTACTTATTACTATGCGGATTCATTCTTATCTAAAAACTTAATTTTAAAAAGCAGTGACACGATTACATAATATCTCTAAGCTTTTGACAATTTCTTTCGCTGTTTCATCTTTCCCATTGCACAACTTCCCTTTACCATTCTGTCCAATTACATAATGCACAGCTCCGCGCGAATATAAAGAATGTGGTGAATTCGCAATCATTACATTCGCCCTTGCTTCTTTCATTCTATTTTTTGCTCTTTCAAACAGTTCTTCTTCACTTAAATCACTTTCAAGTTTAAAACCAACAAGCACTGTTTCTGGGTCCCATTCTTTTATTTGTTTTAATACTTTTGGAGCCTTTTGAAAATGAATAATCGGTGCTATATCACTTGAAATTTTTCCGTTCATATTAAGAACATTACCATCTTGATCACAAATCTTCTCCACAATCCAATCTGATCCAGCCGCTGCCATAATGACTGCATCAACCTTTTCATGTGTGATGATACTTTTCATTTTATCTTGTAAATCAACGATTCCTTCAAACGGATGTAATTCTAACCCTCTATGTACATCACTCGGTTTCTCCGCAAAATAACCGTGTAAATATATAACATGTGCCCCTTTAGCTAGAAGTTCTTCTGCGATTATCCTTCCAATTGTACCTTTGGCCATATTCGTATGCCCGCGTACTTGATCCCATTTTTCTAGACAACCACCGCTCGTAATTAATACCTTTTTCCCCTTCATTATAACCATCCCTTACTAATTTTTCTTACGAAACCATTCTGTTCCAAAGTCAACTATATCACGCTGTTTCATTAGACGACACGTTGCATTCCCTATCTTCCCATTTTTTACAGTTCCTTTTCGCTCAAACTCCACACCAATTTCTACAAACTTCTCAGATTCGTAATCCATTTCAACAAACTCTTTCCACACTCTTTCACCGTTTTCTATAATAGGTGCTCCTACTTGTATTAACTCACATGCACCAGAACGCACCTCGGATAAATGAACAGACGTATTGGAATCATATCCAACACCAATTAATAATACGTACCCGTCTAAATCATATATTTTTCTTAATGGAGATTCTTCTCCAAAGCTCATTGATAACGAATGGTTCATTGTTATTTCTACTGCATGTTTTCCCCATGCAGCAAAACTTCCTAACGGATGATTACTACGTACTACATTCGGATATGTACGAAAACATTCAACTATTTCACCCATTCCCCTTGTTGGGGTTATACGTGAATCAAATGCTGGGACGTTATCTCGGATAATTTGCCACCAGTCTTCCGGTACAGGTGGTCTTGACCAATGTTTCGGATCGGACAAATCCGAAGATTGCGTTGGCATTATTATCGTTCCTTCTTCCGTAACAACTTTCATTAATGCTTCTACTACAGCAACCGCACCACCAGATATCCACCCGATAGAACTTAGTGATGAATGAATGATAATTGTCATTCCTTTTTCGACTCCTAATGCTTTTAAATCTTTTGTTATTGTTTCGATTGTATTTGGAAATTGTGTACTTGCAACTATTTCATTCATTTTCATATTGGTTCCCCCACTAGCTACGTAAATTTAAACTTTTATATAAATATATTATCATATTTTTCTTAATTTTTAACTTAATCATTTTTCATATCTATAAAAAATGGTAATATTATTACACAAAAATATTTAAATTATAATATTAAGATTTAAATTAAAAAAGAAAGTGAAGATTTTACATCCAACCATAAAAAGCTGTTTTATACATAGACGAAAGAGCTCATCACAAATGATGAGCTCTTTGTTTACTTTATCCTTCAATTGTAACCCCAGTAAACATTGATAAGTTTCCCGTTATTTTCTCACCTACACGTAAAAATAAGCCTGCTGCTCTTCCACTTATACAGTGAGAGCCAATTAATAGTTTACCAGTATATGGACCATCCCATGTGTCAATGGTATAGTCAGGCATTTCTATGTATTGCTGGTATATCTTCCTTTGTTCAAAGTAATACTCTGTTTTATCTTCAGCTAATAATTCATCATTTTCGTATATAGATACTCCGCCACCTTCACGACCAAATACAGGTTTTGAAACGTATGATTCATGTCTTTCTAGAAATCGCTTATTTGAAAAATATGTTGGTAGAAAGTATTTATAAATAATGTCTTGCTCTTCTTCTGTAAAGAAAACACTTTCTTCATAAAACTTCCAAATTAGTGCGAGTACACTTTTGTTTTGCATAACAAACGCGGCTGGCGGATTAATAATTTTCACTCTTTCTTGCGCAATATGATCTAAAAATTGCAAACCAATCCTTTTCCCATTCTTATCAACGTCCGTTACTAAATACTCTATTGGATACAGTCTATATAAATATTTTATTTTTTCTCCACTTGGCGTATATATACCATCTTCCGCAACGACAATGTCTTGTATTCCTACATAGTCCGTTGACTGATTTAAGCAATACGTTCTTAAAAACTGGACCGTTTGTCTATCTTCATCGTGCCAATCATAACTAGTAAAATATATCGTCTCTTCAGGGCCTATATGATAGTCATGTTTAATTTGTTCCCATGCTTGCACAATATGCTCTTCTATATGGTTTGGGTGATTTACATCATGATAACGGCATAACACTTCATTTGCGACAGACGGTTCTAAATAGCCTGTTGGCGTATCACAATTTACTTCTATTAATTTTATATCGTCACCATTTACGATAAAATCAAACCTTGTAAAATATGAAAATAAACCATTATGTTTCATTCTCGCCATTTCCCACGCTTCAGCTGGAAATCCAAGTTTTTGAAAATCTTCTGTCGTATTTACAATATATTGATACGTTCTATATAACACATACATGATTTCTTCTGTCGCTTTTGAGATAGCAGTATAAGTTTTTGCTGGCATGCGATACATCCCTGTTGCCATATATTGATTCCATTCTTCATTCTCTAACAGACTAGGCCAAGTGAAACCATTCCTACTAGCCTCTTCTGCAAGTGAAAACCATACTTTCATATACTCTTCTTGCTCTCGTTGTGTATACATTACTCCATTACCCTTTCGTTTTAGGATCCTGCTGGCGCTTTTGCGTTTCCAATTCCACTTGAACCAGAGTTTACTTTCGGTGTTTGCGTAGTAGATGATTTTGGCGTATTTGTATCTGGTGTTACTTTATTGGATGGATTTGGCTGCTGTTTATTTAAATCCACTTTATTGGAAGAATTATTGTTACCGTTAGAACCACCAGAATAACCACCGCTACTACCGCCACCTGTTCTACGCTCATCTTTTTCACGATATGGAATAACATTATTTGCATATGGTTTCTTCATTAAATTTGGTTTTGCTGTATAATTCATATTTGAAGTTCTACTCGCTAATAAATATCCTGCTACAAATGGAAGTATCGGTAAATGAGAGTTTTCATGATAAGATGAAAATGACGGATTATTTTCCTTGCATAACTCATCTGTCTCTATATTTTCATTGGTTGGGGCTTTATCATCACAATTTAATGTTTCTTGTTCATTTCTTTGTTTTGCACCATCTGTTTTAACAGCTGTACTTTCTTGCTGAGCAGTTTCTTCTTCATAATCACCACAACCTGTTAATAAAAAAGATGACATCCCTATTGAAGTAGCTATTTTTATAAACTTACTTTTCTCCATTCTCACGTGTTATACACCTATCTTCTTTTATCTATATTTTTCCAGATACCTATATTATATAATGAAATTATTATTTTTTTCAAACTATATTCAATATGTACAATTATATATTTCCATGCTATTTTTCCATGTAACAATGAAATCTTTCTATCCCTGGATATTTTTCTCCTAAACTTTTAACTTGAAAACCAATTCTTTTATAAAATTCTACCGCCCCATCGTCTGTCTCCGCTTCTATATAAGTCAATTGGTATACTCTTACAATCTCTTTAATCATTTGCAGTGCAATTCCTTTTTGACGATAATCTGGAGCCACTGCTATATGACATATTCTTGCTTTAGTTTCTCCGATTATTTCAATACCTAGACAAGCTTTTTCTTCATATTTGTACAAAGTCCCTTTATTACTTTGATAAAATATTACTGCCTTCTTTAAGCTTATTTCATTTGGACCGACAGCATATTGTAGCACATTTAATATTGAATCTTTTTCAATTTGTTCAACGCGCTGTATATTCATACTTTCATCCCTTTCTATGAAAAAAGACTAGCTCTTAATAAAAAGAGCTAATCTCATTACGCCGTTATTTTTTCTTCTTTTTTTACAACGACAGCCACATAACTATGAAGTATCATTCCAATAATAACGAGACTCATACCAATCCAAGATAATGATGACGGAATTGGTGCAGATAACCAGATCAGCTCTCCTACTAGCGCAAATAAAACTTCACCAGACTGCGTCGCTTCCACTGTTGCTAATTTTTGCGGATCATCTTTTACAAGATCTGTCGCAAAGAAAAATAATACTGTCGCGATTAACCCAGAGCTAACTGCTACAATAAAACATTGAAAAACTTGGCTACTTGACGGTAATCCGCCAGTTGATACTTCGTAACCAGATAATAAAAACCAAAATGGTAAACTTGCTAATGTCATACCGAGTACTCGCTGAAATACATCTAATTCCCCTTTACAAACTTGCATCATTTTTCTATTTCCAAGAGGATACGCAAATGCTGCAATAACTACAGGAACTACACATAAAATGGTTTCACGAATACCTAATGAAGAAGCATGTTCTACTTGCATGAGAACAACACCGAATAAAATAATGCCCGACATAACTAATTCCTTCATCGGAAGTTTTTTATGTAGTGGATCCACCGCAAAAAATGGTGTTAACAAAATCCCTGCAACGATTGTAATTTGCCATGTTGATGCAACGAGCCAACCTGGTCCGAACGCTCCAGCAAAACTAAGCGGTGCATAAAAGAGACCAAATCCAACGATACTCCAAACTAACCATTCTTTCGGATTGTTTTTCATATATTGAAAGAGTTGCTTTAAGTTCCCTCTATACATAACAATAAGTAATAGCATTGGAACCATAAAATAATACCGTAATGATGCACTCCAAATCCAGCTTCCACCTTCTAAGTCCATTGCCCTGTTTAAAACAAAAGTAAAGGCAAAGAAAAATGATGCCAGTATCCCTATAACAATTGCTTTCATTGTAAAACCCCTTGTATTTAATTTTTAATCTCTATGACATATATTTTAGTATACGCGATGAAAAATCTACATACAAACTTACATTTCATTTTGGAATGATGAAGGAATTGTAGTAGATTTACATGGGAATAAAGTGCATTGATATGAAATCGAGGTCATTACATACCAAAATTTTCAAGGGGCAAAATCTACTTTAATCTCGACCCACTATACTCACCATGAAAATATACGCATCCGCTATAAAAGATGGCTACCAACTATTGCACATTCAATTTACTGGTTTTCTATTGAGAAACCAGTAAATTGAATGATAGCTTGGGAAGAAAAGCGAACGAATAAAAACAAACGCCTCCTTTAATTATTATTTAGAGGCGTTCGTTCATTCAAAAATTAAAGAATATGTAGTTTATATTCTCTGTATAATTTCCTCAATCGACTTATATGAGCTTGATGATACCGATTATGATCTGCTATATGCCATATTCCCCATCTTATTGTCGCAGTTTCCCCTTTTTCATACAAAACTTTCTCTCTTAAAAGAACAACACCATATGTTCATCATCACTATACACACCATTCATTTTTATAGCCCTTTTTTCAATTCCGTACGTTTTAAATCCCATTGATTCATATAATCGTTTTGCTGGTTCGTTCGTTGACACAACCCCTAAATTGAATTGCTCTAGCTTCATCTCTTTTGCCCTTTCAATTGCTTTACGTATTAAATCACGTGCAAGACCACTTCTTCGATTTTCAGTATCTACATACATCGCAACGATATGTCCTTTATGCTTATATGCGTCCTTTTCTTCTGTTAATAAAGTAACAACCCCAACTAAACGATTTTCATTATTAAAAGCACCAAATGTAAAACTACTGTTGGATGAAAGATTACTAGCAACACGTTCAAGAGGTTTTTCTTGACGTACTGCTTCTTCATAAGTCGTTACAAATGCTTCTGGATTTACTTGTAATGCTTGTAAACGTAACTCCCAATATTGTTTTGCATCCGCTTTTGTAAGTAATCGAATCATTTTATCTTCCCCTTTTTAATTTACATAATATTTTTATAGGCTACTTTTTTTGATTCATACTCTTCTTTTAATATACTGTAACGATTGCGATGAATGAACTTCCCCTGTCTCAATCGATCATTTCTCATTAACCCTTCGCATACAAATCCGGCATTTTCATAACTCTTTTTAGCTTGTGTATTATCTTCATCTACACGTAACCAAATTTTCTCCAATTCAAACTGGGAAAAACCTATTTGTAACATGCTGTTTAGAGCTGCCATTCCAAATCCTTTACCCCAATAGTCTTTATTTCCAATCGCAATTCCTAGTTCTGCATTTTTATTTGTTTTATCAAAATTTTTAAGGTCTACCCATCCAATATGTATACCTGTCTCAGTAACGATTGCCCTTTGTTCATAACCATTTTTTCGGCTTATACAAGCTTCAATCCAGTTTCTCGTATCTCCACGAGTGAACGGAGGATATTGATCTGGTACAACTAAATGCTTTGTTACATTTCTATCTAATGACCATTGATAGCGATCTTCTACATCATCTAGTGTCAATTCTCTTAATTGAACATATGGTACATTCATTGTTCTCTCCCCTTTTTATTTACCAATAGAAAATCCTTCGAACACTCTTCCACCATACTGCTCTAACGTCTTTTCTATAAAATGAATTAATTCATTTTTCTCTCCCGTTTTATAAAAATAATCAAAAGCCGCTACAAATTTGTTTGCATATTGCTCATCATATCTTCTTAGCACTCTAATAAACCATTTTGAACTCCCAAGCCACATACCATTTACTCTTAATACATATTCATGTACTAAATCCGCTAATAAATTAGCGATAAACAATTCTTCTTCTCTTTTCGTTGCACCAATAAAGTCATCTAAAGTATCCGTAATAAAATATCGCTTCTGCTTAATCGTTTCTTCGGTCCATTTAGCTGGTCCTTTATGTAGTAAATCATTCGCTTCTTTTTTTAATTTCTCAACAATTTCCTGTTCCCCTTTTAATGCAATCCCTTCTGAAACTAATTGTGGTAACGACGGTCTCCCTCGATCACAATCCATTTTGAAAAAAGTTTTATATGTTTCAAAATTATGAACAAACACCTCAACAGGCCATCCATTACTATAGAAAGATTCTCTATAACAAGAAGTTAAACTGTGGTCAACTATTACAATATCAAGGTCAGATGTTTTCGTCGCTTCTCCTCGTGCAACGCTTCCGCCGAGTAAAGCTACATCACAATTCGGAAATTGTGATGTAATTATGTTTTGTGCTGCTTCGATTGGTTTCATAACCGCTCCTCTTTTCTTATTCCACTTTCTTTTTTTTAGCTCTTTCTCTCGCTTTTTTTATATAGCTTTCTGCATCTGGTGTTTTACATGATGTTGCACCGTGATCAACCTCTACTTTTCCAATTTCACTTGCAATTCCAATCGCTTGTCGCTCTAAGTCTTCATTACGAATTCCTATTGCGATTAAAGCACTATTCATCGCTTCTTTTTTTCTATTTTTTTCATTATGTATATTTTCTTTAATCTCTTCTAAGTACGGAGAGAAGAAATCATCATGTAACGTTTTATTTTTAATCGCTATATTTGCTAATAAAGACCAGCCAGCTCTTCCAATCCATTCATCATTAGACTTTGTCCACTCTTCCATTCTTTCTATTGCAATTGGCGAAGTACATATAGATGTCATAAGAACATCCATTAAACAGTAATAATCAACATCCTGAACCCAACTATTAAGCTGCTCTGTCGTTATTTTCTTCGGGTCTAAAATATAAGTTGCTAATGTCATCGCGTCCATATTTTTCGTTTCCCACAATTCAACTGCTAAATCGTGATCTTTTTTTATCATCTTTTTTAACAATTTTAAATTTGCAAAACTAACTCCAAATAACGGCTCTTTCGCTCCGTGGTTTTTATACGTTTTTCGATTTTGTTCTGTTCCATATCCTTCTAGTTGCTGCATTACTTCCTCAAGTAACATATACCCACCTCTTTATCTTTTATGTTGACTCTATATATGTATGTACGATATATTCTACATTACTTTTTGGTTTACCTATATTTATTTTTAAAATACGGTATGTGAAATTTCTAAACATTGCACAACTACACTATCAAAAAACTGTATATTTAACATGTACAGTTTTTTGATGGTAACAATTTTCCGTAGAATAAGATATAAACTACGAAAGAATTTTTAATGAGAGGTGTATTTCCAACATGTTTAGAAAACTCTTTAAAATGGTTTACTATCATACTTTTATACCTCCTTCATAAATTATGTGTATTACATTTGTTCTTAGCCAAAATCTTTCTACATTTTAATAACTCTCTCAATAAGATTTTCTTATATAGAAATCCCTACAAACGCTGTAGGGATTTTTGTATAAATCATTTTGTTACACTCTTTTTCATATGATAATAGTTTCTTTATTCAGATGCATTCATAAGCACAATTCTCCAACCATCTGGATCCTCTATTGTGGTTCCTTTCTCTATCCAATACGGGTTTTCTGGTTCCACCTCATGATAGCCCATATTACTTAATCGATTTACTATCTTTTCAATTTCATCTTTATTAGGCATATAAAAAACTAGTAAATTATCTTTTGTCGGCGCTGGACATGGACTTCCATTAACATGTGTAGTAAACTCCAAATGATACTCTTCATCTGGTAATCCAAACATAACCCCGTCATATCCTTCGTGATTGTGAAATTCTCCTATACGTTTTAGTCCTAATCCTGTTTCATAAAAACTTATCACTTCTTCAAATTTATCTGTTGGTCTTGCAATTCTAAATTGAACCCAATTCTTCATGCAAATCTCCTCCTTTTCATTTTCCAAAGCTTTATAGTAATTAGTATAGGTTACATATATTTCCTTTAACATCCCTCATTAGTGTGAGCTTCCTAAGTTGAAAGACCTATTAGTTAATAAACAATAGGTCTTTCGTATAAAATTCATGTAAAACTAGTTATATAAATGTAGAGATGAAATATAAGCTATTACGTATGAAATAATTCTCCTTGCAGAGCCTTTATATACCGATCAGCAAATCTTTGTACAGCTTCATTCGCATCTTCCACCACACCATGAAATGCATTATATAGTCGGCTAAATACAAATATTCGAATCAATAATTAGAACGAAAATGAAGTGATACGAAAGTATGATTAGCCTTCTTTCGGTTTTTAGACTTTAGTCTCATTCCTATAAATTTTTTATTTCCTACTTCCAAGGTAATAGTTTTTAATTTTATTAAAACTTTCTAATATATTTAACACTTTAATCGTTAAAAGAAAGCACAAATCTTCATAAAATAAACGAATCAATTAATTTTTTGTCACAACTTTAACACAACCATACCTACTATTACACATCAGGAGGGTATTAGGTTTAAATTAAGGAGAGAGGTAATTATGCTGTATGAAGTATTTGATACGGAAGGCAGTAACAATATAAAGTTTGTTGATAAAACTAACAGGTGAATTTAATATGATAATTGAAGAGTTTGTAAAGAAAGATTAATATTGATTTCAAGCTTCATTTTAGGGGAAATAAACATTACAAACTATATGAATTAATAAGTAGCATTAAAGCAAAATTTATATCCACGAAATATTTAAATTCATATACAATTTTATACAACCACTTTTTATAAAACAAGAAAAGTGGTTGTATGTGTTAGAAAGTATTCTTTTTTACAAAATCACGCTACATATTTCATTAAACTACAACTACTCGTTTTCTTTTTTCTTCTTTTGTTCCTCAGAAGGTTCTTCTGTTGGGTCTGGTTCTTGTTCATCCTTTTTGTTTAATTCATTATTTTTTTCTTTAGCAGGATCTTGTTTGTCATTTTTTTCCTCCTGTCTTTGTTCAGAAGGTTCCTCCGTTGGATCTGGCTCCTTTTCGTCTTTTGGAGCTGGATTACAACCAATTAATAATCCTACTGTAAATATGCTTGTCATAAATATTGAAAACATTTTTTTATAATTCAATTAAAACACCTCCTAAAATTAATATCCCTTATATTGTTTCCAATTAATAATTCAATTTATCCAATTATTTGTGACATTTCTTTAAAAATGACATTCCTTTAAAATCTTGCATACATTTGGCTAAACTTTTTTACACTTGTAAAAAAGTTTCTTTGCATTTCCCTACCTATAATTGCTAATATAGTAGAGTAGAACTTTTATAGAGAGAAGGAAAATTATGCACAATGGAATTCGAATGACAACTTTAGTAAAAAGGGCTATGTTAGTGTGTGCGGGGGTATTATTCACATACGAAGCGGCTTTTGGATCAGTACATACCGCTCTAGCTAGTACAGAGGATGAAGCAAAATCTGTTCAACTTGTAAGTGAGATTCAAACATCTCTTGCTCCGAAAGAAGCGCCAAAACATTATAACGGGCAAGTTAGAAAAGTCGCTTATTTAACATTTGATGACGGTCCTGGAAAATACACAGCTGAGCTTTTAGATATGTTAAAGAAAGAAAATGCAAAAGCAACATTCTTCCTAATTGGTTCAAACGTAAAAGCTTTCCCTGATCTTGTAAAACGCGAAGATGCTGAAGGCCACTACGTTGGGATGCACAGTATGACTCATAACTACAAGAAACTCTACACTGAAGGTCATTACGTAGATGAAATGAAGGAAGACCAAGGCTTAATCGCTGGTGTTTTAGGTAAATCACCAGTATTAACTCGTCCATCTTACGGCTCTATGCCAGGATTAAACGAAGCTCTTCGCAACAAAGTTGTAGAAAATGGCTTAAAAGTTTGGGATTGGACAATTGATTCTTTAGACTGGAAATATAACAAAATGCAAGTTGATGCTGCATCTGCTAAAATTGTAGAAAACGTGTTACATGGTGCTACAAATCCAACAGAAGTTATCCTTATGCATGATATTCATCCACAATCAGTAAAAGCAGTTCCTGGAATTATTAAAGGACTGAAAGAAAAAGGATATGAATTAGAAGCATATAATGAGAACGAACACTTCCCATTAAACTTCTGGCATGATAATCGTATGTAATGAAAAGACTTGATTTCCTCTAGTAGGTTATCAAGTCTTTTTTATCGTTTTTAGAATTTCCTTATAGAGAAAACCTATACATGCTTGCACCATATCAATATTATACGTCCCTTCCCTTTTATCAAATAAATTTAACTTTGAAATATCACATGCTATCTTTAACCTAGTTTAAATAAGTCGATATTATATGATCGTATTTATAGTACAAACTGAAGAAGCTTGGAATCAATTTAAGAAAGAAACGCGATAAGTAAAAAACTATAAAAGCGACTTATTCAAAATAAAAACATACATATCAGAATACAGACAAAAAAAGGATTGAATATACAATTTCAATCCTTTTTTTATATTATCAACACTTTAGCACATATTACTCTTAAGGAGTGATATGTATATGGATTTTCTTTCACCTGAATATTTGTCTGCCCTACTGGCCATCATTGTAATCGATTTAGTGTTAGCCGGAGATAACGCCATCGTAATTGGATTAGCAGCAAGAAGATTACCGAAAGATCAACAAAAGAAAGTTATTATATGGGGTACAGTCGGGGCAATCGCTATTAGAGCCCTCGCTACCTTAGTTGTCGTTTGGTTATTAAAAATACCTGGTTTACTTTTAATTGGTGGTGTACTCCTTATATGGATTGCTTACAAATTAATCGCTGAAGGCAAAGATCATGATATTAAAGCAGAAGAAGGATTTTGGTCTGCCATTAAAACTATTATTATTGCTGATGCGTTAATGGGCATTGATAATGTACTCGCTGTTGCAGGAGCTGCCCATGGTAACTTTTCTTTAGTAATCATTGGGCTATTAGTTTCTATTCCTGTAGTTGTATGGGGCAGTACATTGATTTTAAAATGGGTAGATCGTTTTCCTGTCATCATTACGATTGGAGCAGCCGTTTTAGCTTATACTGCCGCGAAAATGATTGTAGATGAGAAATGGTTCGCTGGATTTTTCGAAAGTAACCCTTTCGTTAAATGGGCATTTATCATTATTATCATCGTCGGTGTAATTTTCTTCGGAAAGGCAAAACAAAAAGCAAAAGCTGGTTCTGTCTAATAATGATGGTATATTTACAAATAAAAGGCACTATTCATATGAATAGTGCCTTTTATTATTTATTTAGCTTCCCCTTCCGGAGTCGTTTTTACTTTCGTTTTGTTTTTATCACGGTTGTTATAGTTATACTTCGAACGGTCTACTGGAGTAAATCCTTCCGGTGTGTAGAATCGTAATAAGTCACCATTTACGACTTGGTCAGAGTATTTTAGTGAGTTTTGAACCATTTGTTCATTTTTCTTTATTTCATCTGTAAATTCTACTGGTTTTCCAGTAGTTGTATCATAATATTTGCCGTTTAGTGCCGTAACTGTTGGGCTTACGTAATTACCGTTACGGAACGCAACGACTTGTTTATAATCTGGTGATAATAAATCAGAACCAAATTGAACATAATTCTTTGTATCTGTACCTAGTAAGTGTAATAGTGTTGGAAGAACGTCAATTTCACCACCGTATTGATGTTGTACGCCACCTTTCACTCCTGGTACACGAACGATTAAAGGTACACGTTGTAACTGTGCATTTTCAAATGAGTTCATTTCTTTACCCATTACTTTTGACATTGCTGCGTTATGGTTATCTGAAATACCGTAATGGTCTCCGTACATAACGATAATTGAGTTATCATATAAACCAGATTGTTTCAAGTAATCGATGAAGCCTTTTACAGATTCGTCTAAATAGCGTGCTGTTTGGAAGTACGTATCTACTGATGAATCACCTGTTGTTGCTGGTTCAATCGTTGCTTCTGCCTTATCGATTGGATAAGGGAAATGGTTTGATAACGTAATAAATTTTGTATAGAACGGTTGTTTCAACGTTTGTAATAACGGAATAGATTCATTAAAGAATGGTTTATCTTTTAATCCGTAGTTTACTACGTCTTTTTCATTCATATCATAGTATGACGCATCAAAGAATTTATTAAAACCAAATGATTTATAAATATCGTCACGGTTCCAGAATGTTTTGTAGTTACCGTGGAATACTGCTGATGTGTATCCTTGTTGTCCTAAAATAGCTGGTGCTGATTGATACGTATTATGAGATTTCGTTGTAAAGACAGAACCTTGCGGTAAACCAAACATTGAATTCTCTAACATAAACTCCGCATCAGATGTTTTCCCTTGTCCTGTTTGATGGAAGAAGTTATCAAAGTACAGTGTATTCGCATCTTTTGTAAATGAGTTTAAGAACGGTGTAACTTCTTGACCATTTAATTTGTAATCAATTAAGAAGTTTTGGAATGACTCTAAATGAATGTAAATTACGTTCATTCCCTTTCCTTTACCGAAATACTCAGGATTTGGACTTGCATAAGTTGATGTTAAATAATTTCGTACTTCTGTCATATTATCGCCATCAGCTAATGCTCGTTCTGTCGATGCTTTCGCACTTTGAATTCCATCATAAATTGTGTAGTTGTATGCACCTAAATATTTCACAATATAATTACGGTCAAACGTTCTAGTTAATAATTCAGGACGGTCAGACTCTGCAAGACCTAAGTTAACACTGAATAATAAAATACCTGCTACAAATACTAATGATAATTTATGCTTCGCAACACGAATTGGTTTCGGATTTGCAAATTTCGTTGCTACTAATACAATTAAAATAATTGTATCTAAGAAGTATAGCGGATCATAAAGATGTAGCAACGCAACAATACTACCACCTAAATCTCCAAAGTTATTCGTTTGTGTTAATGTCGGGAACGTAATAAAGTCACTGAAAAAGCGATAATATACTACGTTTGCGTATAAAAGAATCGACAATAACAAGTTGATAACAATTAACCAAATATAAGATCGTTTCCCTTTTGCAAATAATGCAAGTCCTAAAAATAGAACTGCTGAACTAAGCGGGTTAAAAAACAGCAAGAATTTTTGAATTGTGTTTGAAATTCCTAAATTAAATTCCGTTACATAAGCTGCATATGTTTTGAGCCAAAATAAAATAACGGCAAACAGAAAGAATCCAAAATGATTGCTTAACACATTTTTGCTCTTTAATAAGAACTGTTTCATTTCTCCACCTCTTTTAATCATCCAAGGCTTATTTTTTATAAGTCTGTCTCTCTATTCAAATTTTCTTCTTCAAATAGGTTATCTTTATTTAACTATATGAAGAATATTAGTAATTATAATTTGAAGCTAGTATTTATTCAACTATTTCTTTCTAGACATTTTGACCTCGGTTTCTATTTAACAAAATAAATTTGTAACATTTCCTGTTTTCTCCCAAGATTCATCCACTAATTATGACACCCCATACTATATACCTTTATAAACTCATTCGCAAACTATTCTATCTCCAAATTTGGTACATATTTCACATGACAAAATAATGCGATTTGATTATATTACTCCACTTACATTTCCTTTCTTCAACTAACTCTTTAAATCTTAAACTCATTACATCCCTTCCATACATAAAAAATTCTCATGTTCATTGATATTATATTTGAATAATTATTCATTTGATCTCCCAGCGATGTTACGTTTTCTCGACAAAAAAACTCGCTCTTTTTAGAGCGAGTTTTTTCATTATATATTATTGACCTTTGTACATTGCATCTACTTGTTTTTGAAGTTCCTCATTTTCTAAGAACTCATCATAAGTAGCCTCTTTATCGATTACACCGTTTGGTGTTACTTCGATAATGCGGTTTGCAATTGTTTGTACGAACTGATGGTCATGAGATGTGAATAAGATTGTACCTTTGAATGCGATTAAACCGTTGTTTAACGCTGTGATTGACTCAAGGTCTAAATGGTTCGTTGGATCGTCAAGTGTGATTACGTTCGCACCACTTAACATCATTTTAGATAACATACAACGAACTTTTTCGCCTCCAGATAATACAGAAACGTTCTTCTTAACTTCTTCACCTGAGAATAACATACGGCCTAAGAAACCACGTAAGAAGCTTTCAGACTCATCTTGTGGAGAGAATTGACGTAACCATTCAACTAAGTTGTAATCACTGTTCTCAAAGTACTTAGAGTTATCTCTTGGGAAGTAAGATTGAGAGGTTGTTACACCCCATTTGAATGAACCACTATCCGGCTCCATTTCACCCATAAGGATTTTAAATAATGTTGTCATTGCAATATCGTTACGGCCGATAAATGCAACTTTATCACCTTTATTTAAAGTGAAGTACACATTATCTAACACTTTTTCACCATCAATTGTTTTAGAAAGACCTTCAACAGTTAATAAGTCATTTCCTACTTCACGCTCAGGTGTGAAGCCAACGAATGGGTAACGGCGTGATGACGGTCTAATATCATCTAATGTAATTTTGTCTAATAATTTTTTACGAGAAGTTGCTTGTTTCGCTTTAGAAGCGTTTGAACTAAAGCGTGCAATGAAGTTTTGTAACTCTTTTACTTTCTCTTCTTTTTTCTTATTAGCATCTTGTGTTAATTTTAAAGCTAATTGGCTTGACTCATACCAGAAGTCATAGTTACCAACATAAAGCTGAATTTTACCGAAATCAAGGTCAGCCATGTGCGTACATACTTTATTTAAGAAGTGACGGTCATGGGATACTACGATAACTGTGTTTTCAAAGTTCATTAAGAAGTTTTCTAACCATTGAATCGCTTTTAAGTCCAAGTGGTTGGTAGGCTCATCTAATAATAGAATGTCAGGTTGACCGAATAAAGCTTGAGCAAGTAATACTTTTACTTTCTCTGCCCCAGTTAATTCTGACAATTTCTTATCATGAAGATCTTCACCAATACCTAAACCTTTAAGAAGGATTGCAGCTTCTGACTCAGCTTCCCAACCGTTAAGCTCAGCGAACTCACCTTCAAGTTCAGCAGCACGCATACCATCTTCATCACTAAAGTCTTCTTTCATGTAAATAGCATTTTTCTCTTGCATTACTTTGTAAAGTTGCGTGTGACCCATAATTACTGTTTCTAATACTGGGAACTCTTCATATTCGAAGTGGTTCTGTTTTAATACTGCTAGACGCTCACCTGGCGTAATATGTATGTCACCTGTTGACGGTTCAATTTCTCCAGATAAAATCTTTAGAAATGTTGATTTACCAGCACCGTTTGCTCCGATTAAACCATAGCAGTTACCTGGCGTGAATTTTATGTTAACATCTTCAAATAATTTGCGATCCGCGAAACGCAAACTAACGTTACTTACTGTAATCATTTGTGTCCTCCTACTAATACCGCTTATTTCAGCGTTTTCTCACCGATTGTCTTAAAAAATCGCATATTACGACTCAATTATTGTAGACTATAGCTATTATATAGTAGAAGCTGGATGAATAGCAACGGTTGATTACCTTTCTACAATGAAATCGGATAGTTTTTGTCCATTCCCCTAGCTATTGTATGTATATCATCGACCTCTTTCTCATATAACCTTTCACTGCTCATTCTGTAATATATCGGATTCATTTTCTTCTGAAATATTATATACCGAAAAAACTGTAGAGAAATCATTCCCTACAGTCTCTTCTTATTTCGTATTTATTATTTTCTCTTTGTAACTCTTCATTTTACTCGTTAACCCTATTAACGCTGGTAATAATATCGGCATCACAATTAAAGCTAATAGAAGAAGTGCAACGCCAACTACTGATGCAACTTGTATAAGTGTTAATACACCTGATGGAATTAATGCTGCAAATGTCCCGCCTAAAATTAGCGCAGCTGATAATACAACTCCTCCTATATGACGAGATGCAGTTACAATTTTCGTTACCGAATCCCCTTCTATCTCGTTATAGCGCATCATTACGAAAATACTATAATCCACTCCTAAAGCGACAATCATAATGAAGCTAAAGAATGGAACATTCCAGCTTAATGACTCTACATGTAATACATGTGCACTAATTTGTTCGCTTATACCAAGTGATGCAAAGTACGCCAATAGTAATGAGCCAATAATAAATATTGTGTTTAGTAATGAGCGTGTAATTACGATTAATACAATCGCAATGCCAATCAACATAATCGTAGCTGTACGTAAGAAATCTTGCCCTGTTACTTCTTTTAAATCCACGTTTCTAGCTGTTGTTCCGCCAATTGCTGTTTTCGCATCATGTAATTCCGTTCCTTTTACAGTGCCATCGATTGTTTTATTAATTTCTTCAATAATTGGCATCGCTTCTTTTGAATACGGATTTACATCTAAAATGATAGTCATTTTAGCAATTTTTCTATCCTGTGACATGTACGTGTTCAATGCTTTTTGGAAATCTTCTCCCTCTAGCACTTCTTTTGGAATATAAAACTTCTCAGAGCTTTTCGATTCATTGAGCTCCCCTAAATATTTCTGTGCGTCATGCAGGCCATTACTTACTTTTCCAAGCCCTTCTGTACTTTTAGATAAACCGGATTGTAATTGGCCCATCTTTTCTTGCAGATCTTTAAGGCCCGTTAAAAGTTGTCCTTGCCCATCGTTTATTTTCGTTAATCCAGACTGTAACTCAACTGATTTATTTGCAATTTGTTTTGAACCTGAAGAACCTTCATTTAATCCATTTTTAAGATCGGCTGCTCCCTTTTGTAACTTATTAACTCCATTGCTCATTTCTTTTAAGCCGTTATCCACTTTCAGTAACGATTGATTCGCTTCTTTAAATGAACTCATCGCCGTTTTGTGCTGTGTTGCTAATTGATTTAATTCATTTGAAAGTACGCTTAATTTCTTTTGAGCCTCTTTAGCAATTCCTATCGTTTGTTGTATGTTTGGATCATTCGCTAATTCTGGTTTCGTTTGAACGAAATTGGTCATTAACATTTCAATTTGTTCATATCCCTTTTTCGCACCATCAATCGCTTGAGAAATACTTCCGAAGTATTGATCGTAAGAGTTTAAACCTTTTTCTAACTGTGCATAACCAGCATGCAGCTGCGACGTTGCATTAGATAGAACATTTATATTTTCGTTTACTGAAGCTAAACCACTCTCAATTTGCTGTGCTCCTTGTGCACCGTCGTTTATGCCATTTGATAATTGATGTAAAGCTGTTCCCAATGCTGATACCCCGTTTTTCGCCTCGTTCGTTCCATCAATTAATTTTTGAACATTCGCAAGACTATTTGAATCATTACTTCCCATTTTATTTTTCGCATCTGTTAATCCATCATTAATTTCCTTTATGCCACCATCGACATCCCCTAATCCTGTATTCAATTCTCCCGCTTGCTTATTTAAATATAATTCTTTTATCTTCTCACCAGTTGGACGTGTTGGTGCATATACTTCTGACACACCTTTAACTTTCGAAATTTTATCAGTTAATTCGTCTAAAATTTGTAGAGAAGTTCCTTCATCCAGCTTTTTATCAGATTGAATGACTAATGTACTCGGTGAAGAGAAACCAGGCGGAAAATGATCCTCTATTACGTTAATACCCATCTTGGATTCATACTTATTATCCACTTCAAATAAATCATTGTAATTAAGTGTATTAGAGTATTTTAATACGAAAGGAATCGATATTACGACTACGATGATTAAAGCGACAAATGGTCTTGCTACTGAGTTTTTCGCAAAGAATCCCCATAAGCGACTATCCTCATGACCTTTAAATGTTTTAACTGGATAAAACATTCCTTTTCCTAAAAGCACCATGAAAAATGGATTTAAAGTCGTTAATACGAGTAATAATACTAAAACACCAATTGCTACCGCTGAAGTAGATTGATATAATTTAAAACTTGCTAACGCAAGTGATGCAAAACCAATTAGCACCGCTATTCCGCTATATAATACAGTTTTACCTGCTGATTTGAATGTTTCTTTCGTAGCTAAAAATGCATTTTCTTGTTTACTTAATTCTTCTTTAAACCTCGTATATAATAAAATGTTATAATCTGTTCCTACCCCAAACAGGACGACGACTACGAACACTTGTGTAAAGTTTGAGAATGGAAAATTAAATTGATCTACAAGCTGGGCAATAATCCCCATTGAAACTAAATACGATATACCAACTGTAAGAAGAGAAACAATTGGAACAACTGGTGAACGGAATACAAGGATTAATACTACAAGAATGAAAATGATTGAAATAACTTCTGTCTTTTTCACTCCCTCTTGAGAGGATTTAAGAAAATCACCCGCTATTAAGTCACTTCCTGTTAAATACGTTTTTACCCCTTTCGTTTGCACTTTTTCATGAAGATTATTTGAAACTTTTGATATTTCACCATGTTTTTTATCTATCGATATTTGCGTTAAAATAGTCGTATTATCTTTAGAAACTAATTGTTTCTCCAAGTCTTTATTGTCTAAATGTGAAACAACTTCCTTAATTCCTAATTGCTCTTTTTCATTTCGCAGGGCGTTGATTGTTTTTGTTATTTCCTTTTTTTGTTCATCTGTTAAAACTGCCTTATTGCCACTATTAAAAACGGCTATAATTTCATACTTTTCAACCCCTTCTTTATCCATCTCTTTCATCATCTTGTCAGCAATACTGCTTTGCTTTGTATTAGGGATTGTAATTTTCCCTTTTTCTTTCACTAATTTATCCATATTAGGCATCGTTACGACCATTGTAATAGTAATAACTATCCATAATAGAAAAGTTAAACTTCTCCAACTTTTTAACTTGCTCATTTGAATCATCTCCCGTTTTGAAATTTACACGTGGAATGAATATTCATTCCTAATCTTTTGAAAAAATTTATAGGAATGAACGTTCATTCCTATCATTCTATTAAATTATTAATTAACTATATTAAACTAGGTAAATCGGAATGAATGTTCATTCCTATCCTTATAACGCTATAGAATCAAATGATTCTAATAGCATTCCAACAGCTTTCTTCCAATTCCTTTACCAATTCATCTGTATATTCTAACTGCCCTGTTTCCATTACTTTAATTAATTTTTCAATTGGTTGATATACAATAATAATTAAAGCAATTGGTGGTAATGGACGAAGCAAACCTTTTTCGATTCCATCTTCAATCAAGTTCATGAAGAAACCCATGAAGTCCTCGAATATTTCATTGCTATGTTCATCTAGAAAATAACTATCACAGTGAGAATTTGTAAAAAGAAAAGCATCTGCATTTTGTCTCGCAAATTCAAATAAACGGTTGTATGTATGGCTAAACTGTTCACGAATATTTGCATCGACCGGGAAATCATTTTTTATTAATTCCGATAGTTGTAAAACACTTTTCGTAAATAAAGAATTAACAAGCGCTTCTTTATTTTCAAAATAACGGTAAATCGTACCTGCACCTACTTTTGCTTTTTCAGCAATCATGGGAATTGTTGTACCATCATAACCTCGTTCTGCAAAAAGTTGTATTGCAGCATCAAAAATATCCTCTTGTTTGTTTTTAGCCATTTTTCCACCTCAATTTCCAGGAATGAAAATTCATTCCGTTTTTAATTATAAATTAGATACGCTAAAAGTCAAGTGTGTGACAAAGTATAGCTGTCATTTCTTATCCCCTATTTGTGAATGAAATTATATGAGCAACTTTCTGGATATATTGGCGCAACTTAAAATTATATCAGCGATTCTCATGATATATCGACTTACCGAAAGAAATTCACAATATAAGAGGAGGATATCCCAAAATTTCACTTGGGATAGCCCGCCTTCATACATGCAAATTAAAAGAAATCATAAATAAACGGCTTACGCACTGGTACTAAATTATCAAATGACCGTATTACTTCGTCACTTCCACTAATGAATTCCAGTTCATTTAGTTCTAACGGACGTTTATATCCAAGCATTATTGCCGATAGCGCAGTTATATCCAGTTTAATTCCTTTTTCCGTTGTTTCTTCTACAATTGTTATTTCATGATTTGCAAGTCTCACTGTTATGTTATTCCATGGAGCAAATGCGTCTGTAATGTTTAGGATCACTTCTTGCTGTACATTGTTCCAATTCAACTCATATTGTTTTAAAAACTGCTCCACATCTACAATTCTTCCCATAAAATATGGTTTTATTTCTGTCTTCACGCGTGGCTCTTGCAATGTATATAATAATGGTTCGCTCTCACTTACTGTCATTTCAATTTCTTTAATCATAGAATCATGCTGACAAATAAAGTTCCACAGACCATTTCGTGCTTCATTATGCAGTGGTACAAATTCTTCTACTGTCATTTTATAGTTTTCTATTTTGTATAACATGTAACCTGCTGCCTTTTTATTTTCATCATAGTAAATGGCTAATGTTAAATCATCATAAACCGCTTGTAACCACCAGTTCTTCTCTCGAACTAACATACATGAAAAACGTTCTGCAAATGCTTCATAGAGCTTCTCGACTTCTTCTGGATGATTTTCTTTATTAAAACGTTTCACAGTACCATTTACTTGTTTTTTCATTACTAAATCGCTCTTACTCATATGACATTTGAGTAGATTCGCACAAAGTTCCCAGCCGTATTTACGATAAAATGAAACAGCAAATGGATGTAACATAGAGACTGTATAGCCATCTTTTTTCATTGTTTGAAGTGAATGTTGAAGTAGCTCTTTTACATACCCACTTCTTCTGTACTCTGGATACGTCGCTACTCCTGCAACGCCACCCATTTTAAATTTTTCTTTACCTATGTAAATATGAAACGGAATGAGGTGTAGTTTTGCAGCTAAGTCTTCCCCTTCCATAATGCCGTATATTTCATGACTTTCCTTCATTTTTGTAAGTTGCTGCTGTAATCGTTCCTCATCTACTTTATATTGAAAAGCGTATTCTGATAAACGTAATGCTTCTCTGAACTTATCTTCTTTTAATTGTATGACATTCATATAATTCTCCTCCATTCCCTATTTAAATTGTATCATAATTCTTACTATTATAGTTCGGTAAGTGAAATTACACGGACGTTTTAACAAAAAAAGCAGATACATCACGTATCTGCTTTCCACCCTTTTTATTTAGCTAACTTTTGAAGTTCGTCAAAGAATGTAGGATATGATACACCTACTGCTTCTGCATCTTCAATAATTGTTTTTCCTTCTGCCAGGCAGCCAGCAATTGCAAGCATCATTCCGATACGGTGATCACCATAACTATTTACTATATTGCCTTTTAGAGCTGATTTTCCATAAATGATCATACCGTCATCAGTTGCTTCTATTCGAGCTCCTAGTTTCGTTAACTCAGCAACGACTGTATCAATACGGTTTGTTTCTTTTACTTTTAATTCGTGTGCATCTTTAATTACTGTAATTCCTTCTGCTTGCGTTGCCGCTAATGCAATAACAGGAATCTCATCAATTAATCTTGGGATAATATCCCCGCCAATTTCAATTCCTTTTAATGAAGATGTTTCAATCGTAATGTTTGCAGCTGGTTCTGATGATCCTTCGTTAATTGGCTCTACAGTGAACGTAGCACCCATTTTCTCTAAAACATCAATAATACCTGTACGAGTTGGATTCATCCCTACATTTTGTAATACTAGTTTACTATTTGGAATGATTGCACCGGCTACTAGGAAAAATGCAGCTGATGATACGTCACCTGGCACTTGAACATCTGTTGCTGTTAGCTTTTGTCCACCTGCAAGTTTCACTGTTTTTCCTTCGCGCGTTACTGTAACGCCAAATGCTTCAAGCATTCTTTCCGTATGATCACGGGAAATATGTGGTTCTGTAACAGCTGTTACACCTTCTGTGCGAAGTCCTGCAAGTAAAATAGCTGACTTTACTTGTGCGCTTGCTACAGGCGAAGTGTATTCAATTGCTTTTAAATCTCCGCCCCGTATTGTTAGCGGTGTAAACGTTCCTTCTTCCCGCCCATCAATGTTTGCACCCATTTGTTTTAATGGATTTGTAACACGTTTCATCGGTCTTTTTGCGATAGATGCATCACCTTGTACGCAAGAGAAAAATGGTGTATTTGCCAAAATCCCTGACATTAAACGTATAGTTGTACCAGAATTACCAACATCTAATACAGCTTTCGGTTCTTGTAAACCTTCTAATCCTTTGCCAACTACAGTGACTTCATCACCGTTTTGCACGATGTCTACTCCCATTTCTTTAAAACAAGAAATCGTACTTAAACAATCTGCACCGGGCAAGAAACCTTTAATTGTTGTTTTTCCTTCTGCAATCGCACCGAACATGACAGCGCGGTGTGAAATGGATTTATCTCCTGGAATTGTAATGTTACCATTTAATCCGTTATTAACAGGTTGTATCGTTCTTTCCTTCACGTTTTCACCTTCTCATTTAAATTGTTTCATAAGTTTGGTATTTTTCTTCTCCAAGCGCTAGCTTTGCTTTCATACGATCTTCTTCTCTTTGGAAGCTAATACGTAATACCCCAAGCAATCCTTCACGCGCTTCTAATATTTGCAAGTTCGTAATACTAATTTCTTCGCGCGCCAAAATACTCGTAATATGAGCCAATGCCCCTACTTTATCTAAAACATCGACGTATAAGTCGTGATAGGCAGGAATTGCCCCTCTCTTTCGTACTGGTAAAGAGTCACGGTATTCTTTCGCGTCTGCAAAATAGTTTTGAATCTCGCCTGCATCTCCGGTCGAAACTGTATCATATAAATCTTCCATTTCAGAGATCCACTCTTTTAATAATACCATTAAATGCTCACGATTTTGTTTAACAATATCACTCCACATTTTTGGGCTACTAGATGCGATACGTGTAATGTCTTTAAATCCTCCGGCAGCTAGTTGATGAATGAGCGGATTATCTCCTGCATGTTTCTCCACTTGCTTTACTAACCCAGCTGCGATAAGATGCGGAAAATGACTAACGATCCCTGTTACATAATCATGTTCTTCCGTATTTAAAACGAGAAAATGAGATCCCGTTCCATTTAACCAACGCTTAAGTTCTTCTACATGTTCATTTGGCACATGATTCATCGGCGTTAAAATGTAAAATGCATTTTCAAATAAATGCGCTTTTGCACTTTCAACGCCTGTTTTATGAGAACCTGCCATCGGATGTCCGCCAATGAAAGAAACTTCTTTTGAAAACAAAGCTTCCGCTTCATTCATAATCGTCCCTTTTGTACTACCAACATCGGTTACAATCACATCTTCTCGTAAACGAAATGACGCTAATTTGTGTAATAACTTCTTCGTTTCTTCAACTGGAGAAGCAAAAACAATTAAATGTGCCTCTTCACATGCATGCTGTAAATTAATTGCTATTTCATCTACTACATGTAATTCTTTTGCACGCTCTACTTGCTCTTTAAATATATCGTACCCTGTTATCGTTACATCGTGCTCTTTCTTAATTGCTAATGCGAGAGAGCCTCCTATTAAACCTGTTCCAATTAATACTACCTTTTTACGCATTTTCCTCATCTCGAGACTTTCTTTTTTTATTTTCAAAGTGTTGTTGTAACACTGAAATCACCCCTTCATTTTGCTCCCTTGTTCCGACTGTAATACGGATACCATTCGGGAACGGACGAATAATAAATCCTGCGTGTGCACAAGCTTCATAAATCTCTCCAGCATTCTCAACTGGCAAGAAGATGAAATTTGTTTGCGATGGATAAAATGGAATTTCATTTTCCTTACAAAAGCTTTCATATTGTTGTAATCCCTCTGTATTTACACGAACTATTTCCTCAATAAACTCATCGTCACCAAAAGCAATCGTCGCTGCTTTTTGCGCTAATGAAGATACGTTAAATGGCAAACGAACGACATTTAATTTTTCGATTAACTCTTCCTGTCCAACCGCATATCCAACGCGGAAAGAAGCTAATCCGTACGCTTTAGAAAATGTTCTAAGTACAAGAATATTTTTATGTTTTTCTAAAAGCGGTAATGTCTCTGGGAAATCTTTTGCTGTTACGTATTCATAGTACGCTTCATCAATGACAATTAACGTATTTTCACTAATACCTTCAATGAATTGAGTCAATTTTCGGTCATTCACATATGTGCCTGTTGGATTGTTCGGGTTACAAATCCATACAATTTTTGTATTGTTATCTACTACTGAAGAAATTTCTTCTAAGTCGTATACACCGTTATTTAACGCAACTTCCTTCACTTCGCAACCTTCTATAATTGCATGATGACGGTACTGCGGGAATGTTGCACCTGCTGTTACAATGTTATCTCCCGCTCGTAATACGGCGCGGCTTATTATTTGAATGATTTCATCTAAACCACTACCACAAAGTACTTGTTCCATTTGCACATGCAACTTATCTGCGATTGTTTGACGGAGCGTTGTAGCACCTCCGTCAGGATATAAAGCATGTTCCAACCAAGAGTTTTGCAACTCTTCTAAAACTCTCGGTGAACAACCAAATGGATTTTCATTCGATGCTAATTTCACAAACAAATGATCTCCGTACACTTCTTTCATTTGTTCTGGTGATTTACCTGGTTTATATGGTTGTAATGATGATAGTTGATCTTTTACTTGCACGTTAAACCCACCTTTTTATTAAAATTCTTTTGCGTAGTTATTGTGTTGCATAATATTTTGTTTTAATAATTCCATACGATCTTTTCCGAATTGTTCGACTAGAGCATCTGCAAGTTCCCATGCCACAACAGATTCAGCTACTACACCCGCCGCTGGTACTGCGCAACTATCAGATCTTTCAATACTCGCTTGGAATGCTTCTTTCGTATCAATATCAACGCTTGCTAACGGTTTGTATAAAGTAGGAATCGGCTTCATCACGCCTCTTACGATAATTGGCATACCTGTTGTCATACCGCCTTCTAGACCGCCGGCATTATTCGTTTTTCTCGTGTATCCTTTTTCTTCATCCCACAGAATTTCATCATGCACTTTGCTTCCTGGTTGTCGTGCCGCTTCAAAACCTACGCCAATTTCAGCACCTTTAAATGCATTTATACTCATAATTGCACCAGCAAGTTTTGCATCTAATTTACGATCGTAATGGACGTAACTACCGACGCCAATCGGCATACCTTCTGCAATGACTTCCACAATACCACCGATTGAATCTCCACTACTTTTTGCGTTGTCAATCGCATTCATCATTTCTTGCTCTACTTCTTTATCTAAACATCGAACTGGTGAGTTTTCAGTAATTGTTTGAATTTCTTCAATCGATAAGTTTGAAATATGTTTTGCTTTTACTCCACCAATTTCAAGAACATGTCCTGCAATTTCCACGCCTAATTCGCTTAAAATTTGTTTTGCAACTGCACCAGCAGCTACACGAACTGTCGTTTCTCTTGCAGATGACCGCTCTAATACGTTTCTTATATCACGATGACCATATTTAATTGCTCCATTTAAATCTGCATGTCCGGGACGTGGTTTTGTAATTGTACGTTTCATGTCTTTACTTTCTTTTTCCGAAATTGGCTCTGCACCCATTACTTTCGTCCAATGTTTGAAATCATCATTTTTTACAATTAACGTAATCGGTGATCCAAGTGTCATCCCGTGACGAACACCACTTACAATTTCAACTGTATCTGTTTCAATTTGCATACGTCTTCCGCGTCCATGACCTTTTTGTCTTCTTAATAATTCTTTATTAATATGTTCCGCCGTAAGTGTCAAACCGGCTGGTACACCTTCTAAAATAACTGTTAACTGCGGTCCATGTGATTCTCCAGCTGTAATGTATCTCATTTCTCTTGCCCCTTTACTATTTTTTTGTACAAAAAAGTCCCTACTGAGCGCTCAGTAGGGACGATGTTTATCGCGGTACCACCCTAGTTGTAGACTTCTTTCGTCTACCTCTCTTCTTCTTTAACGATCGTTTGACCGTCTTCCCCTCCAAAAGTTGTCGGGAAAGATGCTCCAAGGCTGTAATTCATGCTTACCTTTGTACTGATTCACACCGACCATCAGCTCTCTTTAACAGTGAGATAAGCACTACTGTTTCCTCTTCAACGCATATATGATATGGAATTAAGATAATTTATTTTTGAAACCTTTTAACTCATCCATGAATCTATGGAATTCTGGAATGTCCATTTGTTGTGCAGAATCTGATAATGCAACTGCTGGATCTGGATGAACTTCAGCCATTACTGCATCTGCGCCAATTGCAAGTGCCGCTTTCGCTGTTGGTAATAATAAATCTCTGCGTCCAGTTGAATGTGTTACATCAACGATAACTGGTAAATGTGTTTCTTTCTTTAAAATTGGTACTGCAGAAATGTCTAATGTGTTACGTGTTGCTCTTTCGTATGTGCGGATACCGCGCTCACAAAGAATAATTTGATCGTTACCTTGCGCAATGATGTATTCCGCTGCGTTAATGAACTCATCAATTGTTGCTGCTAATCCACGTTTTAATAATACTGGTTTGTTAACTTTACCTACAGCTCGTAATAAATCGAAGTTTTGCATGTTACGTGCGCCAACTTGAATTACATCAACGTAGTCTAATGCCATTTCAACATCGTTCGGATTTAAAATTTCACTAATAATTGCTAAGTCAAACTCATCTGCTACTTGACGTAAAATTTGAAGTCCTTCTACTCCTAAACCTTGGAAATCGTATGGAGAAGTTCTCGGTTTGAATGCACCACCGCGCATTAATTTTAAGCCTTGGTCTTTCATCGCTTGCCCTACTTGGCGAACTTGTTCTAAGCTTTCTACCGCACAAGGTCCCATGATGAATGTTTGTGTTCCGTTACCAATCAATTCACCTTTTACATCAACGATTGTGTTTTCTTGTTTCTTTTTACGTGATACTAATAACGCTTTACGGTTATCATCTTCTTGTAACTCTAAGCTAGCTTTGAAGATTGTTTTGAAAATATGTTGAACTGTTGATGTTTCGAATGGTCCTTCGTTATGCTCTGCGATCATATCAAGTACTTCACGCTCACGTACTGGATCAAAGCGTTTCGTACCTTGTACTTGCTTTTGCTCTCCAATTTTTTGAACGATTTCACCACGTTTGTTTAAAAGGTGTAATAGTTGTAAGTTAATTTCATCTACCTGTTTACGTAATTGATCTAATTCATGATTTGCCATTTGGAAATCCTCCTCTAATGTTTTAAAAGTATAGTAAGAGAATAAAAAATTCTCTATTTTCTGAACTGACTAATTATACAAATTTATAGTGGAATCGATACCTCTTCTTATCTTAAACTAATAATTCGTACAAAGACATGAACTACTAGTTAGAAACCCACTTTTTTGTACAAAAAAGCCCTACTGATCCAATCAGTAGGGACGATATTTATCGCGGTACCACCCTAGTTGTAGACTTCTTTCGTCTACCTCTCTTCATTGTTAACGATCATCTGACCGTCTTTCCCTTCATAAAGACAATACTATCTTTACTACGAAAAAGATGCTCTAGGACTGTAATTCGCTCTTGTTTATGTACTGGTTCGCACCAACCACCAGCTCTCTGTTACAGGGAAACAACAACTACTGCTTTTCCTTTCAATGCATGACTATTTTATTTTCAAGTTGGACCACTAAAATACAAAAAGTCCCTACTGAATAAATCAGTAGGGACGATATTTATCGCGGTACCACCCTAGTTGCAGACTAACTTTCCGTCTACCTCTCTTCACTGTTAACGATCAATTGACCGCTTTTTCCTCATAAAGACAAACTATCTTTATTACGAAAAAGATGCTCCAAGACTGTAATTCATGATTATCCCTGTACTGGTTCACACCAACCACCAGCTCTCTGTTACAGTAAGATTAACCACTACTGTGATCTCTTCATTGCACTTTGTTTATTCAAATGTTTTTTGAAATTGAATAAGTATGATTCGTATTATAGAACGCTTTTCAAAACACTGTCAACAACTTTTTATATATTTTTTAAAATTCCACTTTCGTCCTATAATTCTTTTTGTAAATCACCCATTACAATTCCTATGCGAATCATTTCATTTTCTAGTAAATGTAAAACATATTCCTCTACTTCATACTGAACTAATAATTCTTTTATTTGTATGATTTCTTTTTCAAATAAAACGGCTTCGTGACATGTTTGTAGTAAAATAAAAAACACATTTGCAAATATTTCTTTATGCGCTTTCATACTTTCTTTTTTATGAAGCATTTCAATCAATAACTGCTTCATTTCCTCACCTGTACATTTACCATGTACACTTGAAAATGCACGAGACATAATACATAATCCTTTTTCTAATATTTCATCCATGTATAAAATAATACGTAAAAGCATTACATATTCTCTTGCAGTTATCTCACCCATTTTTGGTCGTTCTCGCAAAAATACACTGAGCCAAGCTGTCCAAAATTTTTGTTGTTCTTTTACACTTAATGTTTTGACGTAATAGCATAAAAACTGCATAAACTTAATTTTATTTTCTTCATTTTCTAGTATGAGTAACGGGTATAACCAATCTGTTTTTTGCTCCCAATATAGTACACATTTAATAAATACAAAGCTAAGCCACTTCAAGAAAGCTTCTCTCGTATGCGGATGTAATACTTCCAAATGTTCTATCGCATACTTAATAAATCGCTTCATTTCTGTAAATAAAGGTAAATTTATTTGCGTGTAACATAAGCCGGCCCATGCATATTCCGTAATCTCATTTTGTTTTTTTAAATCTAAGTATGGTAACAAATATTTTCGGCACCATTGTTTTTCAATATGATATAAAAATGTAATATCTGCTATTAAACGGGCAAACATAAAGTTTGTTCGTTCCGAATTAACTCTTACTTGTTCTTCAAATAAAAATAAATATTCATATACATTACGATCGTATAAATGATCATATGATAACAACTTTAATAATACAGCCGTCATTTTTCCAACTGGATGCTGAATTGATTCATTATAAAAATCTTGTTTCCCAAGCTTAAAATCTGTATCACTCTTCATAACTTGAGGAAACACTGAAAAAGCAAATCGTTTTACAACACGTATACTATTCTCTTCTAACTCTTCTAGTCGATTACTAACTTCATATAGAAAACTACTAATTAACCAATGAAAAGCGGTATTTCTAACAAATTTCTGCAATAGCGGAATAATTTTTTGGATTTGCTCATTCGTCAATCCTCGATTATTTCGCCATTCTCTAATACAAACAAACCATACTTCATTACTTATTTCTTGCACTCCTACTAATCGGTATGCAAATGAAATACTCCACTCTGTGTTTAATTTACATGCTTTTGATAACATCTCTAAAAAATGGCGTTGTTCAAAAACACCATCTTGCGAAAATTGCTGAACTTGCTTCATAATTTCAACATCTTTCAGCTGCAATAATCCGTCAGCAGTTACATTGCAAGTAATGCTTTCTGCTGTATCTTCTTTCTTTTGTACACTGTATCGTTCAGAATGAAAATGAGGATGCTTTTGCTTCATTAACTCATACCCATTTGCCGTAGATGGGCTACTCGAATCACACTTGAATAATAAGTCTAATACGAGACATGCATCAAATACCCTCTCTTCTGTAAGATGCTTTATTACAGTTCGAGTGACTTCTTCTTTTGTTTTTTCTAAACAATGTGCATAATGCCTTTTTAAAAGTTGAAAAACTTCGTGTTTATAAGTGAAATCTAAAAGAAGTCCTTCATGTAACAACCATTTCATTTTGTCATCTACACG
Source organism: Bacillus cereus group sp. MYBK216-1 (assembly GCF_051916495.1). NCBI lineage: Bacteria > Bacillati > Bacillota > Bacilli > Caryophanales > Bacillaceae > Bacillus > Bacillus cereus group sp. MYBK216-1. The sequence continues at coordinate 741,704 of NZ_JBQAGT010000003.1, read as the reverse complement.
AACAAAAATATTTTTATTCATCGCATCAATTGCAATTCGCTTTTGAAGTACACTATTTGCTTCTATCATTTCTGTAATATAATAATCCGCTTTTTTCTCATTGTTTTCGCATAAATAAGTTAGACACTCTTTTACAATTCGTATTAAAAATGCAAGATCATTTTGATGAAACTCTTTCTCTACATTTTCCTTATTTCTTTTTTTCAGTGCCGTTTGTCTTAACGACAACATTCTCAATTTTTCTAATCCAATCATCATAATTGGAACAGCATAATAAGCGATATATGGCCTCATCTTTTCGTTCCAAATTTGCTCCACATGAGAAAATGTAGATACTGGTAAGCGACTCGATTCCTCGAGTTCTATTGATTCTTGCGTATCATTCCCCCATTTTCTTACACGTTTCAACTTCAGTTTTCCGTCTAAAATAAAAGTTAGTAACAATAAGGCAATTTCTTTATGCTCAGGAAAAGAACATTTTTGCAGTAACTTAGAAATCTTTTCTATAGAGCTACTATCTTTTTCAGCTGTTTCTAATAAAAGGAGTGTCCACCTTGCAAACAACAGCGGGTCCATCTTACTCTTCGTTTCGTTTAAGTAGTTACAAATTGTTCTCCATAATAACGGTGATATTTTAGAATAGTTTTTATAAATTAATTGAAATAATTCTTTCTGATGACTAAAAAGAAATTGTTCCACTAACCATTCTGCAAGTAATTCATCTACTTCATTATAGTTTGGCGTAAGCATAAACAAATTTTGTAATTTACCTTCTGCTTCTAACCATTCGACCCATTCATAATCATGAGCAAATTCCACAAAGTAACGTACTGTTTCAATTTTTTTAATCGATTGCTTTATGTATGATAATTGTTCCTGTTCTACTGACGGGGGAACCGTTACAATATCCCGAATACGCATTCTTTTCGTAATATAATTATCACCCATTAATTCAGCCCAGCGTTTTACCGCTTTTACGAGGGATTGATGATTATTCACCTTATTCGGATACACAATTGGTCTTATCCCTAAATGTTCCCAATGGTACGTATTTTCTCCTTGTGCGACAAAAGCAAATCGTCTTGTACTTGGTGGTAAACCAGTTGCTAAATATTTCATTACTGGGTCATTATGACTATATCCAACGAATAAAACGGTGTAATTTGAGAATAGATCAACTAAAAATCTTCTTGCCCATCCTTCTGTTAAGTAAGCCCTTCCAAAATCACCGTCTGTTAAAATTAAAGCCTCTTTCTCCTGTTCTACATTACCATGTATATAAGCAAGACCTTTAAAAGCTCTCCCAGTCGGTAAAGCTGGAGCGTAATAAACATTGATATCTCTATTTATTTCCTTAATTGCTGTTGTAAAATGTTGATCAAAATTTGTTGTTACAATGCGGATATCTGTATCTAAAGGAAATAGCCTTGGAATTGCATAATGCAATGGATTCGGTTTTGATTTCTCTATATGAACAAGATCTCTTGCGACTTGATGTACATCTTTTGTTTTCGCAATTTTACCAAGATAATAATCATGTGGTTCTGTTATTTCGCGTTTTTCGACATATAACGTTTTTGCAATTTCATCAACTAAATCATCAAAATTCGGTAAGTTTGATTTCCCTTTCATAGAAACTCCCGCTCCAACAAATAACACTAACTTTCCTTGCTCAAGGTGATCAATTAACTCATCTGGAATTTCTACTTCTGAAGTAATCCACATCCTGGATTCCCCCTTACCTAAAAATGTCATACACTCTCATTTTACTATAACATTTTTTCAATGTTTTTATAATATTTAGACTAAATTCCGAACATGAAAAAGTTTTATATAAATAAATCCGTTACAATGTATGAACTTCAGAATTTATTGAAAAACTATGTATAAATCGGAGGTGTAAATTTTGAATGATTTCACAGTAGTGCTTATCAAGTTTATATCGTGCATTATCGCATTTAGCATTGGGCTTGCTTTATTTTTCCCTGCAACGTTTGTTCAAATTATTTCATTCAGTCTCTTTGTTACAATCGTATCCTACATGTTCGTTGATAAAATTATTTTAAATCGAATTGGCAATACTGGTGCCATTATGTCGGATTTCTTATTAACATATTTAAGCGTATGGATTTTCGGTAATATTTTATTAGACAACTATATGCAAATTGCATGGGGCAGTATCCTTTCTGCCATCGTCTTCACTTTATCTGAAGTAATCGTTCATCGCTTCTCTAACTCTCATACAAGGCACAACAATGATAACATTCGTATTAATCGCCGCTTTGCATATGGTACGGAGTTTGCTGAAGAACAAAATATATTGGATAAAGACAAGAAGAAGTAACATTTTAATGCAGGAGCACCCTTTTTAATTATGTGGTGCTTCTTTTTTGTATATTTTCATTATGGTACGTGAAATTATATAAACGATTATTTCAAAATATCGACTTACCGACAATATTTGACGCTTTTTTCTAATAAAAAAACTACCTCTTATTTAGAGGCAGCCACTTTCAAGTCTTTTAATGCAACAACATCCGCAAACGCTCCCAATACTGCGTTATGATGTTGCACAATATCTTCAGCACGTAACACTTCTGTATTAAATGTACTATGCGCATCACTCACTAACGTTACTTTATATCCTTCACTACATGCTCTGCGCGTTGTCGTATCTACACAATACTCTGATTGCATTCCCGAAAGAATAACGTGTTCAATTCCTTTCTCTTGTAACACTTCTCTTAAGTTTGTCTTATGGAATGAATCTGGCGTCGTCTTTTCAACAATATTATCTCCTTCTTGCGGAGCGATTGCCGCATGGATTCGCCACCCATCCGTACCTTTTTCTAACGGATGGTCTTTAGGACCGTTATGTTGGACATAAATAATTGGGATATCATTTGAACGACATTCCCCAATAAGCTCTTGCAATGTTTGTAAAAACTTTTCTCCATTATGTACTGGCATTCCAGCTGTATACATACCCACTTGCACATCAATTACGATTAACGCTTTTTTCATTTCGCACAGCTCCCTTCGTTTATATAAGCCATTGCATATTCATTATAATTGTTTGTATTCCATCATCCAACAATCTTCTAATTTCCCCTCATGCAGCTCATGTTCCTTTAAAATCTTTACTTTTTTAAATCCGCATTTTTCATAACACTTTATCGCTCGTTCATTATTTACTTTCGGATCCATTGCGATTGCTTCTGCTCCCATTTCACCCATAATGTATGTAATTGCTGCCTGAACGAGTTTTTGTCCAATTCCTTTTCCCCAATAGGCTGGTTCACCGATAAATTGGTCCATTCCCCATACATTTTGTGATTCTTTATAGCCATATAACGCTTTCCACTCTGAATCAACTGGGTACATTTGCATGTAACCAATGGGAACGGTATCAAATTCTATTAAACATCTTTTTTCATTACCGTTTGGATTATGTATAAAATGATCAAGCACCTTTTCTACAGACTGCGGATTATCTCGTCCTTCGTAATACCGCAGGACTGCTGGGTCCGTTAACCATTTAGAAACGATAGATGCATCATCTTCCATTACGTATCTAATCAATAAACCTTCTTTTTGAAAAAGCATATTATACCTCTATTATTCCTTTATATTTTTTCTTGCTGTTACATCTTTCATTGCACCTACTAATGCATATGGTAGTAATGTAATCGCAAAGAATGCTGTAAATACGTTAAATTGCGGGATTGTATAGAGTGTAAACCATTCAGTGAAAAATTGAGAATTTAATATTCTATTAAAAAACTCTCCACCTGGCCTAAAGTTTGGTGCCCACCCAGTGATTTCACACAAAATAAAGTGAAACTTTAATCAGTGGGGGTTTTGTTCATCCCCCACTGATTATTAGTTGAACCAATCGGGCTTTTATGGGCAGTTGATCCCCCACCTAACTTCTTCGCTTTCGCTGAATTTTGAGGTGGGGTCTTACTGCCCGTTAATGCGGGATAAACAGTAACTGAACAATAAAAAATGCCCCTAGATAACGAAACCAAGTCCGTTTCCATATAGGTTGTGCATTTTTTAATGTATCTCCCATCTTACCCCCTTCTTAAATATCCATCATATTGATTATACACTTCCCTCACTTTTTTTGTTAAAATTTTCTATATAATTAATACTGTTGGAGGAATACATTATGTCTAAACCTATACTTACATCCACTTTAATCATTCTTAGAGGAAACTCCGCAAGTGGTAAAACAACGATTGCAAAACAACTACAAGAACATTTTGGACAAGGGACACTTTTAGTATCACAGGATGTTGTACGTAGAGATATGCTTAGAGTACACGACACAATGGGTAATTTATCACATGATTTACTATTTGAAATTACGAAGTACGGAAAAGGAAAATGTAAATTTGTTATTTTAGAAGGTATTTTGAACAGTCATAGGTATGGTGAGATGTTAAAAGAATTAATTCGTTATTTTGATGAAAATGCATTTGCATATTACTTTGATTTATCATTAGAGGAAACTATTAGAAGACATAACACAAGGGACAAACGACATGAATTTGGTGAAGATTCCCTACAAAAATGGTATAATCCGCACGATACAATTGAGGTTACGAGAGAAACTATTTTTACAGATAACTTTACGCAAAAAGATATATTTGATGTGATTTTTAATGATATTAAGATATACAAATAAGACTGACATAATCAATCAGTCTTATTTACATTATGTACCTTGTATCTCGGTCTTCATTACAGGACAATCTTGACATAAATAAAAATAGATATTCATTTTCCCAAACTATTCTTCTCTACTTCTCAATAAACTTCTGTTCTACTTCCTTACCTCATTCTTAATAGTTTTTCTAAACATGAGACAATTTTTATGTTTTATTACAGGTTTATTAGTAAGCCATTTAAAAATCCTATTATACTTCTACTAAAAAAATAAAAGCCAGCCTCAATAAAGAGAACTGACTTCTATTTGGATCATTATAGTTACTATAAAATTTTCACTTTAACAGTTTGTCTTCCCCAATTCATAGCTTTACTTTTTGAACCCATTAATACATCAATACGATTACCTTTAATTGCACTTCCAGTATCACCAGCGATAGCCTCTCCATAACCTTCTACCCATACTTTAGATCCTAACGGGATTACTTTCGGGTCAACTGCGATAATTCTCATATTCGGATTTGCCGTTAAATCATGCCCCATCGCAGTTAAAACGCGTCCACCATATGTACCATTTTCACTTGGATCAGCAGTATACGCTGTCGCTACTACCGTTAATTCACGTTTAGCAGACTGTATGTTGTTTTTAGATGTTTCTTTCGCTCTCTCTTCTTCTTTAGCCTTTGCTATTTCTCTTGCTTTCTCTTCTTCTTTAGCTTTTGCTATTTCTCTTGCTCTCTCTTCTTCTTTAGCTTTTGCTATTTCTCTTGCTTTCTCTTCTTCTTTAGCTTTTGCTATTTCATGCTCTCTCTCTTCTTCTTTAGCCTTTGCTATTTTTCTTGCTTTTTCTTCTTCTTTAGCTTTTGCTATTTCTCTTGCTTTCTCTTCTTCTTTAGCTTTTGCTATTTCTCTTGCTTTCTCTTCTTCTTTAGCTTTTGCTATTTCTCTTGCTTTTTCTTCTTCTTTAGCTTTTGCTATTTCTTGTGCTTTTTCTTCTTCTTTAACTTTTGCCTCTTCTTTAGGCTTTGCTATTTGTTTCGCTTTTTCTTCTTCTTTAACTTTTACTTCTTCTTTAACTTTTACTTCTTCTTTAGGCTTTACTATTTCTTTAGGCTTTACTATTTCTTGCACTTTCGGTTCTTCTTTAACTTTTACTTCTTCTTTAGGTTTTACTATTTCTTGCGCTTTCGGTTCTTCCTTAACTTTTACTTTCTCTGATACTATTGCCTCTTCTTTAGGCTTTACTATTTCTGGTGCTTTCGTTGTTTCTTTCACTTTTGCTACTTTCTGCGTCTTTACTTCTTTCTTTTCTTTAACTGATTTTTGTACTTTCGCTACTTGCTTTGTTTTCTCTTCAGTTTTCTTTTCAGTTGGTGCTGTACTTGATAGGAAAGAAACGTTTGCATAAGCAGTTTTTCCTTTATACTCAAATTGCAGCCATCCGTCTTTTACTTGATGCGTTGATTCAATTACATCATCTTTTTTTAGTCTACCAAGAATTTCTGAATCTGTGTTTGCTTCAGTACGTACATTTAACAAATCCGCCGTTACATGATACACATCTTTTGTAAACTCCGAACTAACAAACACTTCTTTACCGTTTAACTCAATTTTTGACCAGCCATCTTCGGTATTTATGACTTTTAACTCTTGCCCATTCTTTACTTTTTCGACCACTTTTGATTCTGTAGTCGGTTTTTCACGTACGTTAAGTACATCTGCTGTTACGATTGTTTCTGCGGTAGCAGTTGTGGTAAACGCCCCCAATCCAAAAACAGTTGCGGTTGCTGCGCCAATTACTTTTTTCATATTAGCCTCCATTATATTTTTTTGAATTTTATCAAATGCCTCCGTAAAATTGTATAATTTTACATAATATCAAAACATTTGCAACAATATATTAATATTGTTTAATATACTGTTATTAAAACTCCTTACTCCAATACTATCAAATTCTCATTTCTAATTCTATATATTATAGATCTCCTTATCTTTTATAAAAGCTCCATGCCCTTCTTCACACTAAATAGTTGTGGCAATTCCCGCCAAAAATAAACTTACGATTGCTAAAATTTGAGTAGCGACTATAGCCCCTCTTAAATGAAACTTATAATCTTTATATCCTTTCATACCTTCCGTACTAGGAATCACAACAAACCTTGGAGTAATCCAGCAAAAAATTAGCCAATCAATTATAAGTAAATCTACTAAATTGAAAATCATTAAAATACCAAAAGTGTGTAAATAGGCATCCATATACATTAATTTTTCATGCTTATGTAGTATATATGTAGAAACGAAGGGACTACCGAAAAGAATAGTATTATATACAATATTAAAATAAATGGTTTGCTTTCTTTCATGAATCGATTTTGGAAAAACTACTTTTTGAATATCTTTCGGATAATCAGTTAACGAAAGTCGAGGATTATAATATAAGGACCCTAAAATCATTACGGATAGTACAATAGACATGATGACACCAACGTACATCATTTGCTCAAATTGATTCATATGCTTCATTCACCCTTTTCTGTAATTACTATGATGGTCATTCACTTAATTACATATTGTATGTACGTATATAATCAAAAATTAACAACTAGCTTTAACACCAAAGCAAAATTGTTGCAATGCAAATGTAAATTTAATACAGTGGAAGCCTAATTGATACAGATAGGATTGGTGAAACCTATGAAAATTGAACATATTGCAATTTGGGTAAATGACTTAGAATGTATGCGTGATTTTTATATAAAATACTTTAACGGTAAAGCAAACTCGTTATACCATAATGAAATGAAACAATTTGAATCTTATTTTATCACGTTCGAATCTGGAGCAAGGCTTGAACTTATGCGTAAAAAAGGGGTTGAAAATAAGCCTAATTTAAACATAACTGGCTATGCTCATATGGCTTTTTCTGTCGGTAGTGAAGAACGAGTGAATGAACTGACAAAGGTGATAAAAGATGCTGGTTATCCTTTATTAAATGGACCACGTTTTACTGGAGATGGCTATTATGAAAGTGTAATAGGTGATCCAGAAGGCAATCAAATAGAAATTACGATTTAACTTACCCTTTTTTACCACCTCCATATTTTCCCGCGGATTAGGCGGTGCTGTTGCTGAGGTGCCAAATGGGGCAACTGCTTACTTTTACCGAAAAGCACTATCAAACATGTCAATATTCGCTACTTGGGAGCAACCAGAAGGTGCCGCTGGAAGTATTCGATGGGTTGAAGACTTCCGCTTAGCGATGCTTCCATTTACAAAAGGTGTCTACGTTAATACGCCTGACCTATCCATTAAAAATTGGCCAGATGCATACTTCAGTTGTAACTTTGACCGATTAATGAAAGTAAAAGCGAAATATGATCCGAAAAATGTTTTTATCTTTCCGAAAAGTATTCCGCTTTTTTTAAATATACACTCCACCTAATCTATCTAAATGCAAAACATCCATTTTTAAAAATGGATGTTTTGTAAAAAAGAAGTTTACATAATATAATTATCAATCACTTATACCGAATAACTATTCAATCATCGAAAGTAAAACGTTCTCAATCTCTTTTTTAGACAGCATACTATCATTTATATACACTTGATATGCATTTCTCCCTTCCCTTGCTGGCACAATTATTTTCATAGCCCTTACATTCGATTCTTTATACTCACCGAATGTAACGTCATAGCCATTTAATTTATATTTCTTTATATTTCCAGTAAAATTAGGTCCTCTTTCAGATGGTTTATCAAATGGTCTATCAATAAAGTAATCTTTATATTCTCCTTCAACAATTTCTAATTGATGAATTGTAAAACCTAATTCTGCCTCTGAAGTATGTGGCTGTTTTTTTACATTTTGTTTTTCATATCTCATCGTAATAAGTGGCATAGGTTTTCCTAGTGTTGCTTCAGCTTTTACCTCTTCAAATACTAATTGATGTCCAACTGGAATATATGTTGGATGCTTGATTGGAAAACCAGTTATTTGTTCAGCTTGTTCAAATGTATAGGTAAAATGTTGATCTATTCTTTCTTCATATGTATGTAATTGTTCCATTACCGCTCTTTCTCTCATTTCTTCATCAGCATTTAGACGATTTGTAGCTGTATATCGTCTCTCACCATTCTCTACGACACTTACTTTTTTATAAAAATAGTACGATTCCTGTAATAAAGTTACATACTTATCAAAATCCTTTTCTGTAAATATACTTTTAGCAATTTCTATACGTTCCATTACGCCATTATAACCATCCTCAGTCATTCCCATATCTTGTCTTGCTTTTTCTGGTGTCCCTACAATTTTATCCATTAATGTTGTACCTGCAAAAGTACCGGTCGGTATTAAAATTGCCGCAGCTACAAATCCAAGCAATAATTTTTTCTTCATAGAAATCTTCCTTTTCATTTTCGACAGTTGGTATTTATAAAAAGAGTTTTTCACTTGATTATCTAGATTTGGAGACGGGTCTAGACTCTCTGCTTTTCTTTTTAGTTCATTCGTTACATATCTCTCAAAATCCATTTACTTCTTCCTCCCTTTCGTTTGGCATTTGTTCCATTTCCATTCTTAATCGTTTTAGTGCTGTGTGTAGTCGAGATTTCACTGTACCAATAGGGATTTGAAGAAGTGTAGCAATTTCATCCAAGCTATATTCATGGAAGTAACGCATAATGACTACTTCACGATGTTTATAAGATAAATTTTGTACAACTTCTACTAATTCACTTCGTGTTTCTTTATGTAAAATAGCTTCATCCATTAAGTAAGGCCGATCTTGTTCATACATTTTCTTCTTTTCAAAGATTCGAAATCGTCGCCACGATTTACGACGCCAATCCTGTACTTCCTTGACAACTAGTCCATGTAACCAAAAACGAAATGAACGATTTATATCATAGTTTGTTTTGGACTTCCACATATTGATGTACACTTCATTAACTATATCGTCTACATCTTGGTTTTGACTTCCTACTAAAAATACTACTGTTCTATAAATATCTTTACATGTATATTCATAAATAATTTGAAAGGCTTCTTGGTCCCCAGACCCCATTTTATATAGCCATTCTTTTAATTGTACTTCATCCAAAGCTCCGTTCCCCTCTCATAATCTTTCACACTATATTCGCTCGTTTTTCACAAAAGGTTCATTTTACATGAAAATTTATTTATTACAATAAAAATATAAGGTATATTTTTATGAAAAGGAGGAATTCAAGAATGAATACAGAGGATAAAATTTACGCTGAAAAAGTGTTAAAAAATCTCTTTATCGGATCACAAGTTGATGGATTACAATTTGGTATTTCTTCAGGCACTATAAAGATTCAGTTTACAAACTTTCACGACTCCGTTGATTATGACGGGCAATTATATATCAATATCGAATCAAAATGGTGTTTATTTCATAAACCTCAAAAAAGATACCCATTAAATGAAGATGAATTTGAAGATTATTCTGAGGAAGAAGAATATGAGAGAATATTTGAGATAAGAAGACAAAAAGTTACCGATATACAACTCGGCTTAGAAAGCCCTCATTTAATTATTAATTTAGAGAGCGGACAAATTATTTTTGTAAATGGTTTTCATGATTATTATGAATGTTGGCAAGCTGGTGTCCTATGTGAGCAATGGCTTGTAGTCGCTGCACCTGGGAATGAAATCGCCACTTGGACTCCTGATGAGTTCATCGATAAATAAACTGTTTTCACGAAGAAAAACCGAAAATATTTTATGAACTACATAACTATTTCTATTACACTTAAACGAATAGACATTTTACTTTAATAGAAATCATTTTATTAAATTTGAAAGGATGATAATGATGGCATGTGTCCATGATTTTGGAATAATTGACGAATTTAATTCTCAAAAAAGTTACAATGATTATACACCAGAGAAATATTATTGTATTTCTGTTGCTGATGATATTATCAGTAGCTTAAGTCGAAATTTATCAATTATGAAAACCTACTTTCATACAGTCAAAAATCAGGAATACGGTTTAGCTTATTACGGTATTACAATTATCCCGCCTGAATCATTAGCAATTTTCTATGAAACAGTTACATCTTCAAAGTTCTTCAAAAAATCTGATGAGCTGAATGAGTTAGCTTCAAAAATTGTACAAGCTGCAGCAGAACAGAAGTACATGATCCATTATGGGGTTTAAATGTAATTCAAAAAATGCTTAGGATTTCTCCGAAGCATTTTTTGTATGTTACTAATACATTTATTCCTTAACCATTTAGTCAATGCTTGAGCCTATGGTCCCTTCTTTTACAAGTGAGGGCGCCCATATTAATCTAAATAAGCGTCTCATTTCCAATTTTCCAGCTAAACCATCTCCCGTGTCCTTCTGTTTCTCCAACCGTTTCACGATATTCGTTTCCGTTAATATAATAATCAATATGAAGGTCACGATCCCACATATTGTTATACAGGTGGAATACATCACGTTTTGCGCCGATTTCTTGTATTTGTTTTTCTAATTTATGTTTAACTTGTTCTGGTATTTGATTTGCGACGTGTGTATGGAAAATACAAATAACAGCTTCTTCACTTATTTGTTCAATAATAGATGATAATAGCTCTACACCGTCTCCTTCTATGAATTGGACAGATTCATTTTTCACTAAAGATGCAGCTTGATCAAACATCTCAAGCCTTTCTTTATGTTCTGGCCAAATTAAAGCACGTAACCATAAATAATCTTCCTCATTATGTAAATCATTCACATGTAAGTCCAGTCCGATTCTTTCTACGACAGATGGGCTTTCTTTTAGAAAATGCGGTACATTCTCCCCTCTTATTTCAGAAGTTACATGCACATTTGAATTTATATTTCCGTACATTTCATCCGTCCCGTACGAATAACGATATTGGTCCCAGAACAGTTGCAACCCAGAACTTGTCCCAATTTCAATTAACGCTAACGGCTTCTTCACTTTGTTAAATATGTAGCAGAAACTTGGGTATAAGTATGCGCACCGTCTTACTTCATTTGTTTGAACGAGTTTCGTTTGTAACAAAGTAATGATTTCTTCTCGGTACTCTTTACAGAAATCTTTAAAATGATTAAAAGCTTTATCTAAATTTGTATCAACATATTCGACTAAGCTACTATAATACGTTTTTAAATAATGTTCTTTCCCTGCTAGCAATAAATAATGTACTGCACCTAATAGTAAGTTTGGGACTGGTTGACCTACCTGAGCATAGGACGATAGTGTAAGTACTTCCTCATCTTCAGCAATTTTTATCGATAAATATTCATATAAATTACTTGACCCTTTACATTCCTTTATTGAAAAGTTTCGAAATAAGTTTGAAATTTGCTCTTTTGTACGCATTAAAATCCCTCCTTTTTATTTTTCAGAATAATCTTACCATTACAGAAAGAATAATCCCATAAAAAGGTACTCAATCTAGTCACTTAAGGATACGTAAGCTTTTTCGAGATAATTTCAAACTGTAATTTTTTTCTATTTACCACCTTAAAAGAGCTTGTTAAATAAGATTTTTAGCGAATAAAACGTTAAATAGTTTAAAATTATCAGATAACACTAGATATTTTAGTCTATTAATTATTATAATAGAGTATGAGATGGTTATATAATTGAGACAAAAAAGGTATACACCTAGGTGGGGCCTAGGCGGTGTTTCTCTTTTACGGCTTAGACATAGAAAACACCTACACTTTTTTGCCAATATAGGGGATGGAGAGATTATCATGAGCAACATGCAGCAAAAAACAGACGTTATCTTAATTGGTGCAGGAATTATGAGTGCAACGTTAGGCTCATTACTAAAAGAATTAGCACCAGAATGGGAAATTAAAGTTTTTGAAAAACTCGCAAGTGCCGGGGAAGAAAGCTCTAACGAATGGAATAATGCAGGTACAGGGCATTCTGCGCTATGCGAACTGAACTATACTTCCGAAAAAGCTGACGGATCTATAGATATTAGTAAGGCTGTAAAAGTGAATGAGCAATTCCAGCTTTCAAGACAATTTTGGGCATATCTTGTAAAGAGCAAATTAATTCGTAATCCACAAGATTTTATTATGCCACTACCTCATATGAGTTTAGTACAAGGGGAAAAAAATGTTGAGTTTCTAAAAAACCGTTTTGAAGCGCTTTCAAAAAATCCACTCTTTCAAGGAATGGAATTTTCTGATGCTCCTGAAACATTAAAAAAATGGCTTCCACTCATTATGGAAGGCCGCACATCTAATGAACCGATGGCGGCAACGAAGATTGACTCTGGAACAGATGTTAACTTCGGTGCATTAACACGTATGTTGTTTGATTACTTAAAAACAAAAAATGTCGAGCTAAACTACAAGCATAGTGTCGAAAATATTAAGCGCACGAAAAATGGTTTGTGGGAAGTAAAAGTACACGATATGAATAGTGGTAAAATTGAGCATCATACTGCTAAATTCGTCTTTATTGGCGGCGGTGGCGGTAGTCTACCTCTACTTCAAAAGACTGGTATCCCTGAATCAAAGCATATCGGAGGATTCCCGGTAAGTGGACTATTTATGGTATGTAAAAACCAAAAAGTTGTAGAGCAGCATCATGCGAAAGTGTACGGTAAAGCTAAAGTTGGCGCTCCGCCAATGTCTGTACCTCATCTAGATACGAGATATATAGACAATAAAAAAGCTTTACTGTTTGGACCATTCGCAGGCTTCTCACCTAAATTCTTAAAAACTGGCTCAAATCTTGACTTAATCGGTTCTGTAAAACCGAATAACGTCTTAACGATGTTAGCCGCTGGTGTAAAAGAAATGGGACTTACAAAATACTTAATTCAGCAAGTTATGTTATCACATGAAAAACGTATGGAAGAATTACGCGAATTCATTCCGAACGCGAAAAGTGAAGATTGGGATATTGTAGTTGCTGGACAACGTGTACAAGTAATTAAAGATACTGATGCTGGCGGTAAAGGAACACTTCAATTTGGTACAGAAGTAGTAAGTGCAGCTGACGGCTCAATCGCCGCATTACTAGGCGCATCACCAGGTGCTTCTACTGCTGTTCACGTCATGCTTGAAGTATTAGAAAAATGTTTCCCAAGCCGCATGGTAGAATGGGAAGAAAAAATAAAAGAAATGATTCCTTCTTACGGCATTTCACTAACAGAAAATCCAAGATTGTTCCAAGATCTACACACTTCGACTGGTCGTACACTTGGATTAAATGAAAAAGAAACAGTTCATAACTAATGAAGAAATAAAAAAACGTCCGATATATTCGGACGTTTTTTCGTTACTAGAAATTATATTTATCAATATTCTCTTTCGTAAATACAACTCGCTCTGGCAATACGATAATTCCGTTTCCTTCCGCCTCATAATCATATCCTTGGATGGAGTTTGGCTCTACTTTCACTTTTCCAATTCCTTTTACTTCGAAGCTATCCCCTACTTTTAACTTCTTCCCTTTTACAACAATTTCATTTGCTACATACGTTGCGAGAGCACCTTGCTGTTTGACATCCCATAATCCGAATTGTTGTACTGTTCCTCGTTTTATATAATCACGCATAACGTTCGGTGTAGAAAATCCAGTTACCACTACTTTTTTATCCATTTTTAAGTTTTCAGCTGCTTGCGCCATGGCTGGGAGTGCTGTTGCATCTGGACAAATAACTGCGTTAATATCTGGATACGTTTTTAATATGTTCTCCCCTACGGATAAAGATTTTTGTGCATTATTTTCACCGTACTGCGTCGTTACAATTTCCCAGTTCGGATATTTCTTTTTAATAATTTCTTTCGCTTTCGTTACCCATTGGTTTTGATCTGTTACTGTTGGACTAGAATAAAAAAATGCTACTTTCCCTTTATCTCCAATTTGCTTGGAAGTCATTTCAATTAATAAGTTAGCAAGCTGGTCTGGTGTTCCTTGGCTTATATAAAAAGAACGATCTTTCGGATTCACATCAGAATCCCACGTTAAGACGGTCATTCCTTTTTTCTTAGCACGTTGCAGTGATTGCGATAGCCCATCCACTGACGTAGATGAAACCATAATCGCATCATAGTTTTGATTAATGAAATTGTTTATATATTTAACTTGCCCTGAAACACTCGCTTCAGACGGTCCATCATACTTCACTTGCACGCCTAGCTTATCTCCCATCTCCTTTGCTCCTTCACCACCCGATGTAAAGAAGCCAACTCCTGTTAATTTCGGAATAAATGCAAATTTCACATCATCCGCTTTTTTCTTATCTACCGTTTGACTGGAACAAGCTATTAAACCAATTAGGCAAATACATACGATCAATACAATCCCTAGTTTTCTCTTCATGACATTTCCCCCTTATGCAAACTCTGTCTTTTTCCCGCTAAAAATTGATGTAATTTGAAATGTCTCATAATAACTGAAAGAATAAGGATAATACCAATAACTACGTTAGATTGTTCATTTGTTAAACCCGTCATTTGCAAGCCATACTGCATGAGCCCAATGAAAATACTCGCCAGTACAGTACCGATAATGCTTCCTTTTCCGCCTGTAATAAGTGTACCGCCTAAGACGACTGCTGTAATGATTGGTAATATTGTTTCGCTTCCTATATCAGCACGTGCAGAACTGAAATATGCAGTTAAGAAAGCTCCTCCTAATCCACCTCCTAACCCAGAAAGTATGTAAGCAATGATTACTACTTTTTTCGTTTTAATCCCGGTGTATTTTGCTGTATTTTCATTCGCGCCTGTTAATTTTACGTGGCGCCCATATATCGTTCGGTGAAACAAAATCGTGCATACAATTGTTAATAAAATAAGTAGCCATAATAAATTGGGTATTCCTATAAAACTACCATTTGCTAGTTGTACATAAGTATCAGGTAAACCGCTTATCCCTTCATATCCAGAAGCACCTGCCCCTCCTGAAATGACGAGTGCAATTCCTCCGTATAAAAACATCGTTCCGAGTGTAACGACTAGTGGTTCTACATCTGTCAATTTTATAATGATTCCGTTTAAAGCTCCTGCTAAGCAACTGACTATAAGTGCCATTATTACTGCTAGTAAAATATGAATTCCATTCATCCAAAACACACCAATTAAAATCGAGGTTAGCCCCATAATTGATCCTACAGATACGTCAATTCCTCCTGTTACAATAACGAAAGTCATTGGAATTGCCGCGATTGCTATGAATAGAAAATCATTTGTACTAAAAAGGAGATTACTAATATTTAAGAAATTGCTGTTTATAAAACTAAAGAGAATGAATTCTATAAGAAGTAATATGATTAAAACACCTTCCCATCTGTAAAAATACTTCATAGATTCATTCTCCTTTCTGCTTTCCACTTCTTCATGACGCTATCTAATATGATAATAAGTAATAGTAAAAAACCTGAAATAGCATTATTCCAAAATGCTGGTATTTTTAAAAAGATAAGTGAACTGCTTATCACTTCTAAAAACAATGCTCCTAGTGCAGCTCCAAATATAGAACCTGTTCCTCCTTTTAGATGAATTCCTCCTAGCACAGCAGCTGCAATCACCTGTAGTTCTATTCCTGTACCAGTTTGATTTGGAACGAACCCGATATTCATAACAAATATGCAACCAGCGATTGCCGCACTTATGCCCGATACAATAAACGCATTTATCTTCACTTGATTAACAGGTATACCAATGAGTCTCGCACCATCTTCATTGTCACCTACCGCATAGAAGTATCTTCCGTAAGGTACCTTCCTTAAAAAGAAATATAGTAGTAATAAAACAATTAGAATACCCCATACAGTTATCGGCAGACCAAGTATGACGATAGATGAAAGTTTCTTAAAATTATTTGAAATATCTTCAATCCACTTCCCGCCTGTGAAGATTAACATTGCACCCCTAACAATTCCTAGCATCCCTAATGTCATAATAATGGCTGGTACCCGAAACTTTGCAACGCCAATCCCGTTTATGAAACCAATACTAGCACCAAGCATTACAGCAGCAAAAATTGACAAGAATGCATTATACCCGTTCGTTAACAACATCCCGCAAACTGCCGCGCTTAATCCCATAATTGAGCCAACTGATACGTCTATATTTTTCGTAAATAAAACGAACGATTGGCCAATTGCTAGAACGACTAAAATAACGCTTGATTTCATTATTAAAGATAACGAGTTAAACTGAACAAAACTAGGATTTATTATACCGACAATGGCTATATAAATTAGTAGTAACAGTATGATAGACGTTTCATGCATTTTTAACATGCGTTTCATTCCGTTACACCTCCGTATGCAAAGCGTGTAACTTCATTCACACTCAGTTGTTCTTTTTCCATATGAGAAACAAATCGCCCATTTCTCATTACATATACACGGTTTACTAATTGGACAATTTCTTCAACATCTGAAGAGATTAATAAAATTGCGAGTCCTTCCCTTTTCATTTTTTTTATCGTCTCATACACTTCAAGCCTTGCTTTCGCATCAATTCCGCGAGTCGGCTCATCAAGAATAATAATTTTAGGATTACATGCAAGATACTTCGCAAGCACGACCTTCTGCTGATTACCTCCTGATAAAGATGCCAATTCTTTATTCATATTCTGTACAACAATTCGGAACTGTTCTATAAACGAATTAACTAAAGCGCTTTCTTTTTCTTGATTTATAAAAAAGCGATTATTTTGATATAAACTTGCTGCTGCAATATTTTCTTTAACAGAAGCAATTGAGAAAATTCCATTCCTCGCCCTATCCTCTGGCACATAAACTAGTCCTTCGTCTAGCCTTTTATGCAAAGAACACGTATCAATTGATTTTCCACCCAATAAGATAGACCCTGATTTTATAGTTTTCAATCCAAATATCGCTTCTGCTAATTCCGTTCTGCCAGATCCTATAATGCCAGCAACACCTACAACCTCACCCGCATGTACAGTGAATGATATATTTTCGAATGCGTGACCATTTATATCAACCACTTCTAATATTTTTTTCGTCTTTGCTGTCTCTTGAACTACTTCTATTTTCTCTTTCTGTTTATATCCTTTTGGCAATAGTCCCTCCATCAGCATGTCATATGTATAGTCACATACATCACCTTGGCTTACAACCATTCCATCACGTAGTATTGCTACTTTGCTGGCAATTTCAAAGATTTCTGGAAATCGATGCGTAATATAAATCATCCCAATTCCTTTTTCTTGTAAACTTTTCATCAACACAAAAAGACTCTTAATTTCATGTGTTGTTAATGTCGATGTTGGCTCATCTAGAATAAGAATCTCAGCTTCTCTTATTAATCCT
The DNA here is from genome assembly GCF_051916495.1 of Bacillus cereus group sp. MYBK216-1. Lineage (NCBI taxonomy): Bacteria > Bacillati > Bacillota > Bacilli > Caryophanales > Bacillaceae > Bacillus > Bacillus cereus group sp. MYBK216-1. The sequence goes on along the minus strand of NZ_JBQAGT010000003.1, from coordinate 723,721 downwards.
CTAACGATTTCTACTAACTGTTGTTGCGCAATCGATAATGTTCCTCCTAGTTTATTAAGGTCAATATCCCATCCTAAGCTGCTAATCAATTGCTGAATCTGTACTTTTAGTTTCTTTTTCTTTTCTTTTAACCCAATACATATATTTTCTTCAATGGTCATATGCGGAAAAATGAGCGGTTCTTGTGGTATTAAATAAATCCCTTCTTGGTGTGCTTCTTTTGGATTTGCAAACTGCTGTCTCTTTCCTTTCACATACATTTCTCCACTATCATACGAATATAACCCCATTAATATTTTCATTAATGTCGATTTCCCGGCGCCATTTCCACCAACTAAAGCGTATATATCACCATGCTCTACTTGTAAGTTCACTTCCTTTAGCACAAGTTGATTCGAAAACGCCTTACTCATTTTCTTCACTTGTAATAAGGGCACATTCTCCACATGATGTCACCTGCCTTTACCCAGAACATTTTTTGAGAAAATGATTATTTGTTCTACTTGTTTTGTAGCATTGTATATTCCTTTTTTCATATCTAGAACACTTTTTTCAATGTACTATTAATCGTTTCAACTGGAATAAACAAAATATGTGACACATATGTTTAAGCATTGGTCAATTGTTGAAAGGGATGAAGAGTATGTCACAGCTGAACTTTGAAGAAAATTTATTAACTAAAGTAGCCTGGTACTATTATAAAGATCAATTAACACAACAAGAGATTGCTTCACTTCTTCATATTTCAAGAAATAAGGTTGTCCGGTTATTAGATAAGGCACGCAGTGAAGGTATCGTTACATTTCACGTAAAAGGAACCGGTTTGCATTGCTTGAGCATTGAACGTGACTTAATGAAAAAGTTCCACTTAAAAGATGCTTTCATTATCCCTACTCCAATAAACAATTATGCTACTTCTCTCGGAAAAGCCGCTGCACAATATTTAGAGACTCATCTCCAACAAGGTGATTTACTCGGCATCGGCTGGGGTGAAACGATAAGTAAAATGCTAGAAAACATTCATTTTGAAAGTTCTATTAATCTTTCATTCGTAACGCTAACAGGCGGAGTAAACCACTATCTCCCAAGAAAACAAAACTATTTACACTACATGCAAGGTGATCTTCATATTATTCCTACTCCTTTTCTAGCATCTTCTACTGAAATGGCACAAAGTATTTTATCAGAACCAAGTGTGAAAGATATGCTTCATGTCGCTTCACTTGCACATACAGCAGTTGTCGGTATTGGCGGGTTATCTCAAGACGCTACGATTGTAAAAGAAGAAAAATTAACGCTACGTGAAATGACATATATTCGAAGTCAAAACGGGGCGGGCGATATTTTAGGACAGTTTTATAATACGAATGGTGATTTATTAGAGCTCTCGCATCACAATCGTCTAATTGGCACGCCTCTCTCTATTTTGCGCAATATGAATCATGTCGTTGGTGTTGCTGGAGGTACAGAAAAGATAGATGCAATTTATGGTGCCTTAAAGGGAAAGTTCATTCATACATTAATTACCGATGAGGAAACGGCCCTCTCCTTATTACGAAAGGATGGTGATTGTTAATGTCTCATTTATTAGCTTTTGATGCTGGTACAGGAAGCATTCGAGCTGTTCTTTTTGATTTACTAGGTAATCAAATTGCGGTCAGTCAAAAAGAATGGGTTCATAATACGGATCCTCGTTACCCAGGTTCTATGAATTTTGATGTAATAGAAAACTGGAAGCTAGTACAACAATGCACGAAAGAAGTTTTACAAAGAAGTAATGTCACGCCTTCTTCTATTCAAGCTATTAGTGCTACTAGTATGCGGGAAGGTTTTGTTTTATATGATAAAAATGGGCAAGAAATTTGGGCTTGTGCAAATGTTGATGGGCGTGCATCCGCTGAAGTTAGTGAGCTAAAAGAAATACGGTCACATCTTGAAGAAGATTTATATACTAGATCTGGTCAAACTTTTTCATTAGGTGCTTTACCTCGCCTACTTTGGATTAAAAAACATGAACCAGACGTCTACAACAATATTCACTCCTTTACGATGTTAAATGATTGGATTTTGTATAAATTAAGCGGCGTACTGCAAATCGACCCTTCCAACGGTTGTACGTCTGGAATCTTTGATTTACAAAATAGAAATTGGGATAACGATGTCGCTAAAGAGTGTGGTATATCTTTGCCATTCTCACCAAAAGTAAATGAAGCTGGCACTGTGATTGGTAATGTTACAAAAGAGTGTGCAGCACTAACTGGTTTACTTGAAGGGATTCCTGTCGTCGCTGGCGGCGGTGATGCTCAAATGGCAGCACTCGGGACTGGAGTCGTAAAACCAAATCAAACTTTAATATGCGGCGGCAGCTTTTGGCAACAGGAAGTGAATATTGCAGAGTCAACAACGGATCCAAATGCTGCAATTCGAGTAAATTGTCACGTCGTTCCGAACCTTTGGCAATATGAAACGATTGCCTTTTTCCCTGGCCTCGTTATGCGTTGGTTTCGAGACGCTTTTTGCCAAGAAGAAAAAAAGCTCGCTGAAAAACTCGGTGTAGACGCTTATGAATTATTAGAAGAACAAGCGAAAGACGTTCCTGTCGGTTCATATGGTATTATCCCTACTTTTTCAAACGTTATGAACTACATTTCTTGGCGTCATGCCGCACCTTCATTCTTAAATTTAAGTTTAGACGCTGACAAATGCGGAAAAAAAGAAATGTTCCGTGCTATTGAAGAAAATGCCGCCTTCGTTACACTTGGAAACTTAAAACTAATTGAAAATCTTACTGGTACATTCCCTTCTGAAGTCATTTTTGCTGGCGGTGCCGCTAAAGGGCAACTATGGCCACAAATTCTATCAGACGTTCTCGGCATTCCTGTAAAAGTACCAGTTGTGAAAGAAGCAGCTGCTTTAGGAACTGCAATTGCTGCTGGAGTTGGCGCTGGCATATATTCATCTATGGAAGAGACTGCCGAACAATTTGTACAGTGGGAAAATACATTTGAACCAATCACTGAAAATCACGAGCTATACAAGGAATTCTATGAAACATGGAAAACCGTGTATAGCAGTCAGCTCGCTTTAGCTGATAAAGGACTTACAACACATATGTGGATTGCGCCTGGTGCACTGTAACACATTTACATAAAGGAGTGAACTGTATGTTAAAAGCGAATGAAAATGATTTCTCCTATCGCTTCGGTGATAACGGGCCGAAATATTTAATACAAGGCCCGAATATTGATATTGGTCTTGTTGTCATTCAGCCTGGGCAAGAGTTTCAAAATCATTACCATACAACGTGTGAAGAAGTTTTTTATGCGTTAGAAGGTGAAATAGACTTCTATGTAAATAACGAAAGAGTTCCGATTAAACAAGGTGATGTCCTGCAAGTTCGCCCTCATGAATCTCACTATCTGATTAACCATTCTGACAAACCTTTTAAAGCTGTTTTTATAAAGTCACCACATTTACCAAATAAAGATACGGTACAAAAGGAAAATCCAACATTAACGAAGGAGTGATTTGGAATGACTTGGGGATTTAAAAATCGATTAAATACAATTTTACCTGATGGCAGAGCGGTAATGTTAGCGATAGATCACGGCTACTTTTTAGGGCCAATCCACGGGCTTGAACAGCCACTTGAAACTGTTAAAAACTTACTTCCTTACACGGATTCTCTCTTTTTAACACGTGGTGTACTTAGCTCCTGCATTCCTGAAAACTGCAGCACACCGATGGTTATGCGTGTATCTGGCGGCGCTACTGTCGTCGGTAAAGATTTAGCGAATGAAACAATTGTTACACCTGTGAAAGAAGCAGTGAAGCAAAACGCAATTGGCGTTGGCGTTTCTGTTTTTGTCGGATCAGACTATGAAACACAAACTGTTTCGAATCTCGCAAATGTAGTCTCTGAAGCTCACGATTACGGCCTACCTGTACTCGGCATTACCGCAGTCGCAAAAGAATTACAAAAACGTGAAGCTCGCTTTCTAGCACTTGCTTCCCGCGTATGTGTTGAAATGGGTGCTGATATTATTAAAACGTATTACTGCGAAGGATTCGAAAAAATAACGAGCACATGCCCTGCCCCAGTTGTCATCGCGGGCGGCCCAAAACTAGATTCAATTGAAGATGCATTAAACATTACGTACAATGCACTGCAAGAAGGTGCAATCGGCGTAGACATGGGCCGGAACATATGGCAATCTGAACATCCTGCTGCGATGATTCAAGCGATACATGGTATTGTGAAAAATGGATTGAATGTGAAAGAGGCGCTTGAACTTTATAATGACGTGAAGAATTAATGTGAAAAGACAGACTATTTATTAGTCTGTCTTTTTTACTTTACAGTGAAACTTTCTTAATCCGTCTTCTAATATGATACATATTTAAATTTTATACACCTTCAAATGATTACTCTTGATGATCACTATTAAGCTTTGAAACTTTCTTATCTTCTCTATAATCAAGACAAGACACTTCAATTAATAAGCCATTAAATACTGTAAAATAAAAACCATAACTACTACCTCTCATCGAATAAGGTTCCTTGTCTATTTCAATGCCGCCGGCTACTAAACGATTATACGCTTGATCCACTTCACTTGATGTATCCACTAAAAAACCAATATGAAAAGCTTCCGGATACGTAACTTCCTTATTCCCCTTAAATGCCTTTGGATCACTTAGTACAAGTATAAATCAACTCTCATCACTACTAGTGCCTTTCCCTTTTGCTCCAAAAATTGAAAATCAAAAAATGTTTCAAAGAAATATGTCGCTTCTGATAAAGTGAAACTTTAATTAGTGGGGTTTTATTCATCCCCCACTGATTATTAGTTGAATCAATCGGGCTTTTACGAGCAGTTGATCCCCCACCTAACTTCTTTTCTTTAGCTGAATTTTGAGGTGGGGGTCTTACTGCCCGTTAATGTGGGATAAATCATCAACACATAAATTTAAATGATTCAGCTTCATGTACTCATCTCCTTTTAAACAGAGGGTATATAGACTCATTTTCATAACACTTAAATATGTAAGACAAGATATTCAAGCGTTCCATCTAAGACCATGCTTTATAAGTCTAATATTTTTTCTATAGCCTAGAACTTTTTTTAAATGAATGAAAAATTTTCTATCATTCCCATCCCCCAGTATTAAAAAAGAGGATACATGTTTGCTTCTACAACATGTATCCTCTGCTTGTATATTACGACTGTTGATAAGCCGCTTTCGATGATTTCACATAATAAACCGCATGATCCACATTAATAATATGATCTGGTTTTGGTTTACCACGGCCCGCTCTATGTCCAGCTAAGTGTTCTTCACTTGTTTCCCAGTTTTTCCATGCTTCTTCCGATTCCCAGCGAATCATAACGACAACTTCTTCGTCTCCTCTTCTTACTTTTTTCACAAGAACACTCAAGTCGATAAAGCCTTCAAATTTTTCAATAATACCTTCTCCAGTGAAACGTTCTACAACTATATTTGATGTACCTTCTTTTACTGTAAATGTTTTCGTTTCGATAAACATATATCCCACTCCCTCTTTGTAATACGAATACTACTATTCTTCTATTATAATTGATTATGATAATTATTTTCAATTGTAAAGTTTTAATTTTTTGAATTATGCTGATTTCTTTTCTATCGCCTCATCTAAAAATTTGAAATATGGAAGTAACATTCCTATTAAAGAGGTGACACATATAATTGCACCGATGATTAAATATAGCACTCTTACTCCCCACATTTCACTCAATATTCCCCCTACTAACACACCTAACGGCATAGCGGATCGTATGAAAAATAAACGCACTGAAAATACTTGTCCTATCATATTATTCGGCACGGTTTGTTGGCATATTGTTGTGTTATAAACATTGAAAAATGCAATACAAATCCCTGCTATTACTTCAATTATTATTGCAATGATAATACTATGATTGAACCCTAATGAAATGTATGTGAGTCCTCCTATAAACAATCCTCCAAGCATAAGTATACGCCGGCTTTTATATGTTACTTTTCCGACTAATACTGAGCCAATTACATAGCCAAGTGGAAAACCTGCCATGAAATAGCCGTACTCTGCATATCCCGCTGACAGCTCGTCTTTTATATAAGGAAGATTTGTGACCATTGTTACCCCTACTCCAAACTGCACAAAAGTAAGAAATATACCGAGCCAAACGATGATTGGTTTTGTAAAAAAATATGTAAAACCTTGGAGGAATTGTTCTAGCCACGTTTTTCGTATATCTGTTGTAGTTCTCTTTTCTTTTATATAAAGTAAGAAAGCACCACTAACAAATAGACAAATACATACGAAAGATAATGTAAGTTCTGTTCCAATGAAATGAATGACTACTCCACCTAATACTGGCGCAAGAAACATCATGAGACGAGTCATTCCATCAATATACGCATTTGCGTCTTGAAGTTGTTCCTTACTTACAATGCTCGGTGTAATTGCCTGACTCGCAGGTGTATAAAGAGGTGTAATAAGTCCCACTACAATTTGAACAACATAAATATGCCAAACTTCTATACTACCTGTAACTAGCATCACCAAAGGTAATAAGAATACAGACGCTCGTATCCATTGTGAAAAAATCATAATCCACTTTCGGCTCCATTTATCAATAAATGGGCCACTTATTAATTGCAGTATGAGAGACGGGATAAAATATAATAGCCACATACTACTTAAAGCCATTTCCGATCCTGTTAACTCATATACTAAAATTGAATTACATAACGTTCCGAAAGCCCCTCCTAATTCTGAGATTGCACTACCAATCCACATAAAAAAGAACGAACGATTTTTCAATATATTTTTCAATTTCACACACCAACTTTTCTTTTATATTCCTCCCTTTATGTACATTCTCGTTGTTAATTATCTATTCAAAAACATATCTAATTCTTTCGCTAACGACTGTACTGCTTTCTTTCTTAATACATATTTCCCGTCATGTATATCTACTAACTTCGCTGCACGTAACAATTTCAAATGATGGTGTACAGTCGATTTACCGAGTTGCAGTCTTTCTGTAATTTCCTGCAATGTTCTTTCTTTTTCAAACAACATTTTTACAATGCGTAACCTTGCTTCATCCCCAAGCGCCTTATGTTTTTGAACTAAAAAATAATTCGGTTCATATAGATCTTCAGGATGGATGCTTTCGTTTGCAACTGGGTAATGAAATACTTTCGTATCTTCAATATCCGCCTCAATATTCCACGGTCTGTACGTCATTTGCGGGATAAGAAGTACATTATGAACACTTGGTTCTGGGATATAGTTCACACCGCCAGTCGCCCACTCGACGAACTCTTCCGGTTTCATCTTTTTATTCATCTCATTTTTCGCTTCATAGTCTCTTTGTAATATAGAAAGTATTTTCTCTTCCTCTTTCTGAATAACACTCTCATACCAACCTGTCATTACAGCGATTAAATGAGGTTTCAGCACTTGTACATCCACATTACATATAAAACGAATATACGTAGAGAAAAACTGATGATCCTGCGTTAGTTCCTCTAGTTCATGTATTGCAGTTACGTCTCCACTCGCTGCTAAATGTCTTTTCTTTTCATGCTTCTCGCCTAAAAACGGTAAACATATATATTTCAAATCTACTTCTGAAAGCGCATTGATTTTAGTATGAAACTGTGATATTTCCTGAAACTCCCCTTTATACAACAACTGAAGTAACGCTTTCCACGTATTATGTTCCTCTACAAACTGTAAGTGCTCTCTCATTTCTTCTGTTAATGATTTCTTAATTTCTTCCCATTCATTTTGACTCTTTTCAAGAGTATCAATTAACCGCTTATGAGTAATCGCAGCAATGCCAAGTGCACATTCAAAAAGTATCGAATATTTCACTTGAACGTTATAAGTTTCTCTCTTTCTACTCGTTATGTGATAGACCTCCATTTTTATCCCTCCTTGTTTGCTATATATTTAATTCTATTTTTATCGAATTATACCTTCTATATTTTTAGAATTATATTACAACCTTAAAAATATTCTAATCAATGAGCAAATAGAAAAGGTTTATACTCTTTTTTATTCTGACTCAATTAAAACCTTGATTATTAAAAATGAAAGTTTTTAATGCCTCTTTTATACATTGCATTTCCTTCTCTTGATCAGCTATAAAGAAGGTTTATTGAAGAGAAAAGAGAATTGATTTTATTAAGAAAAATGAATAGGAGGCTATACGAATGGGGAGAAAAGAAATGTTGCAAAATGGAGTCCAACAAGTTTTTTACGAAGAAGAATGGTACCCACCAATATCAGAAGCGTTAAAAAATCTTACTGCTGAACAAGCATGTTGGCAACCAGAAGGTGCTGCCAGTAATACGATTTGGGAAAATGTGAACCATTTATTAATCTTTAAAGAACGCCTACTTTCCCGCTTACATGAAGACAACACATTTGTTGCTCCACAAAATAATGATGAAACCTTTATCCAAGGTGAGCCTAATGATGATAACGCTTGGCAACAAACAGTAAAGCGAACGCTTCAAGTACATGATGCCTTACAATCTTCATTAACCGCCCTTCAAGAAGCAGAACTAGATCAACTAAGTCCTTCTCTACCAGTTTGGCAACAATATATGAATATCCTTTTGCATGATGCTTATCATACAGGACAAATTATACAGCTTCGGAAACTTCAAGGTTCATGGCCAACTCACCGTTCTTATTTATAAAGTGAAATTTTAATCAGCTCTTACCAATCGGGATTTTGCGGGCAGCCCATCCCCACATCACTTCTTTGCTTTCCCTGAATTTTGAGGTGGAAGTCTTACTGCCCGTTAATCCGAGATAAACGATGTTTAAAATCGCATACGTTTAATATCCAACAAAGCAATTGAAAATAGCTACTTGTTTTGTAATTACTGCGATTGCTCAAAATAAAGCAAATTAAAATACGTGAATCCCAAACATCATTTACCTTCTTCATAACTTCTGATCATAATCCAAATTTGGAAGAATAGAGGCTTTTTTATATACAAATAATAAGCCTCAAGGAGTTGTTGACATGTATTTCATATTGAATATGTTAGGGATTTTCGTTGTCATATTAATCGTTTTCTTATGTTCGCCTAATAAAAAACATATAAAATGGAGACCAATTGTAATTCTCATCCTATTGGAGCTTTTTATTACGTGGTTTATGTTAGGCACAAAGCTCGGCAGTATTATCATTAATAAAATTGCGTCATTTTTCAGTTGGCTACTAGCATGTGCGAATGAAGGTATTCGATTTGCATTTCCTTCAGCTATGGAAAGTCAGCACATTGATTTCTTCTTTAGTGCGTTACTTCCTATCATTTTTGTTATTACTTTTTTCGATATTCTTTCTTATTTCGGAATCTTAACTTGGATTATTGATAAAGTAGGTGCAGTTATTTCAAAGATTTCTCGTTTACCAAAGTTAGAAAGTTTCTTTTCGATTCAAATGATGTTTTTAGGAAACACCGAAGCACTTGCGGTTGTTCGTGATCAATTATCTGTTTTAAAAGAAAATCGATTATTAACTTTTGGAATTATGAGTATGAGTAGCGTTAGCGGATCCATTCTTGGTGCTTATTTATCAATGGTTCCAGCAACATATATTTTCAGCGCAATCCCATTAAACTGTATTAACGCATTAATTTTAGCCAATGTATTAAATCCTGTGGAAGTTTCGAAAGAAGAAGACGTTGTTTACACACCTTCAAAACATGAAAAAAAGGATTTCTTTTCTACTATTTCAAACAGTATGTTAGTTGGGATGAATATGGTTATCGTTATTTTAGCTATGGTAATTGGTTATGTAGCTTTAACAGCATGTTTAAATGGGATTTTAGGATTTTTTGTAACAGGGTTAACAATTCAAAAAATCTTCTCCATTATCTTTAGTCCTTTTGCATTTTTACTCGGTTTATCAGGCAGTGATGCTATGTATGTAGCTGAATTAATGGGGATCAAAATAACGACAAATGAATTTGTTGCAATGATGGATTTAAAATCAAACTTAAAGTCGCTACAACCACATACGATTGCGGTTGCAACAACATTTCTAGCTTCTTTTGCTAACTTTAGTACAGTAGGTATGATTTACGGAACTTACAATTCATTATTTGGCGGAGAAAAATCATCAGTCATCGGTAAAAATGTTTGGAAGCTTCTTGTTAGCGGAATGGCGGTTTCTTTATTAAGCGCTATGCTTGTTGGACTATTTGTATGGTAAACATTCTTTAAAACGAAAGACACCCAATCGAATTGAGTGTCTTCTATTTTTATTTTCGAATTTGACCATTTCCACGAATCACATATTTTGTAGAAGTTAATGCAGGAAGCCCCATTGGTCCTCTTACGTGTAACTTTTGTGTACTGATGCCAATTTCTGCGCCGAATCCGAATTCAGATCCATCAGTAAAACGAGTTGACGCATTATGATACAGTGCAGCCGCATCTACAGCTGTGAAGAATTTGCTGACGTTTTCCTCGTTTTCTGAAATAATCGCTTCGGAATGCATAGATCCATACGTATTTATGTGATGAATCGCTTCTTCTATAGAAGAAACTACCTTCACTGCCAGCATGAGTGATAAAAATTCTGTACCCCAGTCTTCTTCTGAAGCAAGTACTATTGAAGAATCAATTACCAATGCTTTCTGATCACCACGTAACTCCACGCCGCTTTCCTTCAAAGTAGAAAACAACTCGCTACCATATCGCCGCGCCCACTTCTCATGAAGTACAATCGTTTCAATGGCATTACATACAGATGGACGCTGCGTTTTTGCATTTATAATAATATCAATTGCCATTTGTTTATTCGCTGTTTCATCAATGAAAATATGACAATTTCCTGCACCCGTTTCAAGTACTGGAACAGATGCTTCTCTCACTACCGTATCAATTAATTGTTTGCCACCTCTTGGAATAAGAACGTCTAAGTAATCATTCATTGTAAACAACTGCTTTGCGCTATCCCGTGTTGTGTCTTCTATGAGCTGTACACTTTCTGGAGGCAAGCTTGTTTGTTTAAGCGCCCGGTGAATAACGTCAACAATAGCTTTGTTAGAATTGATAGCAGAAGAACTACCACGTAATATAACTGCGTTTCCTGTCTTTAAACAAATTGTAGCAGCATCTACTGTTACATTTGGCCTTGCCTCATAAATCATACCAACAACACCAAGTGGTACACGCATCTCCTGAATAAATAGTCCATTTGGTCGCTCCCATTTGCTTACACATTCTCCAACAGGATCACGTAATTCAATTAATTGCTTAATTCCCTCTGCCATATCAATGATACGCTGTTCATTCAGCATTAGACGATCAAGGAGTGAATCAGAAAATCCTTTTGCCTTACCTTCTTCGATATCTCGTTTGTTTTCCTCTAAAATATAAGCTGTTTCTACTATTAACCTTTCAGCAATGGCAGCAAGTGCTTCGTTTTTTTGACTTGTAGATTTTAGTACAAGTTCTCTAGCAACTTCTTTCGCCCTTTTCCCCTTTGCCAACACTTCATTCATTTTTGTTTCCTCCTTTTTAACATCACTATTCTTAAAGTGAAACCCAATAATCTCTATGAATAACTTCATAATTATGTCTTTCGCCTCTTGCTTGAATATGTTGGCTTTGCATACCTTTTATCTCTCTTAATTCCTCTGCGCTATAGGTGCATTGCCCTTTTCCAATTACGTGCCCTTGTTGCGTCATTACTTCTACGACATCGCCAACTTTGAAAAATCCTGACACATTTGTAACGCCGGCAGGAAGAAGACTCTTACCATGCTGAATGATAGCAGTAGCTGCACCAGCGTCTACTTCAATTTGTCCGCTAACGAGCGAATGCAACGCGATCCATTGCTTGTTCATCTTCATTTCTTTTTGAGGAGCATTTCCGATATATGTTCCATCACCTTTGCCCTTTAAAACATCTACAAATTTCTCTTGTCCACGTCCTGTTCCAATAAATACACTCGCACCAAGAGAGAGTGCTGTCTTTGCAGCATCGATTTTTGATTTCATTCCGCCAGTCCCAAGTTTTGAGCCAGCATCTCCTGCAAGAGAAGCGATTTCTTCTGTAACTTCAGGAAGGAAATAATATTTTTTCGCATCCTCATTTTTCTGAGGATTTTTGTCATATAAACCGTTCACATCTGTAAAAATCATAAGCATATCAGCTGAAACAAGTCCGCTTACTAAAGCTGACAGCATATCATTATCACCGAACGTTAGCTCCTCTAAAGAGATGGAATCATTTTCATTAATGATTGGAAGAGCAGAACGGTTTAATAACTCTCCTAAAGTAGCGTAAGCGTTACTATATTGTTCTTTTCTAGAAAAGTCACTTCTCGTCAGCAATAATTGCGCAGTTACAATACCATATTTACGGAATTCCTCCGTGTACGCCTGCATTAACAAGCTTTGTCCGACAGCCGCAGCAGCCTGTTTTCCTTTAATTGTCACAGGTCTACTTGGATATCCTAGAGCAGAAAAACCTGCAGCAACGGCTCCAGATGTAATTAACAAAACTTCATGTCCTTCCTCTTTCAATCGAGCCAATGCGGCAACATGATCTGAAAGTTGTTCTTTAGAAATGCCTCCGTGACTATCTGCCAAGGAGCTGCTCCCAATCTTAACGACAACTCGTTGTTTTTTCACTTTTGTATCCCCCAAATCTAAAATCAAAGTTTTTTATACATTACACTTTTATTCATACAGCTTTCAGTCATTTCTATTCTCATTATTGCTGCACCTAGCCTATTCAAGAGCAAAATAAAAATGACCGCTTCGCCCTTAATAAAATAAAAAGGACGAAACGGTCATTGTTCCGCGGTACCACCTTAATTGATATACATAGATATCCACTTGGCGCCTATAACGCAGGCGAACGCCTAAACTTTCATTTAAGACTCAGGGATAGGTTCGATATATTCTATACGAGGAATCTTTCAGCCGGTGAATTCCACTCTCTTTCGCAAGAAGACATATGTACTATTTCCCTTCAACGATTTTCGGTTTAATTTTTTTATATTATGCGATATAGTTTGATTTGGTGTCAAGAGGTATTTTAAAAAATAAATAGAGCGACAAGTTCTTGTATGAAATGATTGCCCTACTGAATGAAAATACAAATTGATATAACTGCAACTCATATTCATAAACATAATACCTTACATTATAGTGTATATATTTACAGAATGTCGAATATAATTCATTTTTATCTTTTACTGTTGCAAAAAGGAATATATTCTCTTAGAATGTTTCTTTATATTGCATGGAGATGTTATTGTTATTTTAAGATAACAATTTCGAAATAATATAATTTATTAAAAAGGAGCAAGATTGAGTTATTATGGATAAACAAATTGGATTCATCGGATGCGGAAATATGGGAATGGCTATCATTGGCGGAATGCTAAACAAAAAGGTAGTGTCTGCAAATCATGTTATTTGTTCGGATTTAAACACTACGAATTTAAAACATGCTAACGAAAAATATGGGCTAACTACAACTACTGACAATAATGAGGTAGCTAAAAATGCTGATATTTTAATTTTATCAATTAAACCGGACCTATACGCAGCGGTCATTAACGAAATAAAAGAAGTCATCAAAAACGATGTTATCGTCGTAACGATCGCTGCCGGCAAAAGCATTAAAAGTACTGAAGAAGCTTTTGATAAAAAATTAAAAGTTGTAAGAGTAATGCCTAATACACCTGCTCTTGTTGGAGAAGGAATGTCTGCGTTATGCCCTAATGAAATGGTGACAGAAAAAGATTTAGAAGATGTGCTAAACATTTTCAATAGCTTTGGTCAAGCAGAGATTGTAAGTGAAAAATTAATGGATGTTGTTACATCAGTAAGCGGTTCTTCACCAGCATACGTATATATGATTATAGAGGCGATGGCAGATGCTGCTGTACTAGATGGTATGCCTAGAAATCAAGCATATAAATTCGCTGCTCAAGCTGTATTAGGGTCTGCAAAAATGGTACTAGAAACAGGAATACATCCAGGTGAATTGAAAGATATGGTTTGTTCTCCTGGCGGAACAACGATAGAAGCTGTAGCAACATTAGAGGAAAAAGGCTTACGCACAGCCATCATTTCAGCTATGCAGCGCTGTACGCAAAAGTCTATTGAACTGTCTAGCCAAACAAAAAAATAAAACGATAAAAGAGATCATGTTAGCTATGAATTCATATGAATTTAACTAGAAATGCACTACATGATAAACGGCCAAATTCGAATATACTTGAGTTTGGCCGTTTTAGTTTTTAATTATATTAAAATAATTTTACTCATCACACTACTTTACTTGTGTAATTTTATTAGAAACTAATAATTTTTCAATGCATTTCGGCAACATATCTAATAGCGTTTCAAATGCGTAGTTTACATCTAGACGTTCTGTCCATTGATGTGCATCTTTTCCTACCGGTCCCATATTTAATACTGGAACGTCAAACTCTTCTAGTTCCTGAAGTGGAATCGAGTAACCTTTATCCCATAATGGCATATTGTCTACAAGTGAACTCATTGAATGTAGTGGATTCTGTAAGCCCACATAGCTCAAATCTGAAATTCCTCCAAAATAGTTTTGGTTTTCAAATGTAATGTTATGATTGTAATGTGCATACTTTTCCATTTCTGCAACTACTTCTTTAATTAATGGATCGTTGCGTGAACTTACAGCTGGATAATATGGTGGAGCAAAGAAAAGTACAATCATCGGCGCCTTTTCTTTACATAAAATAGCTAGTTTATCTACTAAATCAATTGTTACCGCACGATCATCTTTCTCTTCTCTATTTTTTATTATACTAGATTGAATATCATCTATTTTCGCTTGACCATGTTGTTCAATTGCATAAGCGATAAGCTCTTCGTACGTTAATACATTCACTTTCATATTAGGCGGTATAAACGGATTATATTTAGAAAAACGATATGCTTGCTTTTCATATTTCTCTTCTATTTTCTCTGCTACTTTCGTTACTTTTTGACGTAACAATGAAACGACATCTGTCATTGATTTTTCTAGTAAAAACAAATTAAATAATGTAACGGCACGATGCGGAATTTGTACAGAATAATCCTCCTTTAAGTCCCGTTGAAGTAAGTTAGTTGGCGGAGGACTCGCTTCCCCTTCTACAATATCACAAAGGTCCGTATTCAACTCTAATTCTGCTGTGATTAATGACGCCATATAACTACCATTTAAGCCCGCAAAAGGTTCACCTACATGTGTTTCTTTACCATAGCAAAGAAATCCAGGTAACACTTTACCAATAGAACCCGTGTAAATATACTTATTTTGGTCACCAGGATGTCTTGCAAACATAGGCTCTGAATTTAGGACTGTTTTATAATTTAAATCATGTTCTTTTGCTAACTCTAGTAATCTTGGAACAGCAGCCCTCATCCCCAACGAATTTACTTCTTCATCTGGAACAGCTAATAAAAGTACATTTCCATCAAATCTTCCTTCACAGGCTTGCTCAATCATTGCCATTTGTAACGTGAGGCCGCATTTCATGTCCATTGTTCCTCTACCAAATAGCCAATCTCCTTGTTCTATATCTTCACGTACATGGGCTGGTAGTTCATCTTTATGAGAATAAAACATAGACGTTAACTTTTTAGGGTTGAATGCATCCTCTTTCCATACTCCGTAATCTTGTACATCTACAACATCAAAGTGACTAACTAGAATTACGGTATTTTTTGTACAATCGCTTTTCTTTACGAGCGCTGTAACAAAATATCGTCCGTCCCCTGTCGGATTTTTTTGTAAATGATGCGGGTTTTCTTTGAAATACTGTAATTCAGATAATTGTTCCACAACAAAGTCTGGCAATATTACTTCAGCTTCTGAACCGGTAATACTAGGAATTTCAACAAGACTGCTTAATAATTGAATCAATTGTTCTTTTGATTGCCACTTTGACATATAAATCCCCCTATTTTTCCGCATTATGAAAACAAATTCCAGTATATGAATAAAAAATGACGACAGCTATCAAAATTATAGTTCTGATGTACTGCCGATTTTTATTGATATTTCATGAGCTGCTTGTTTTACCTTGCTAATAAGAAAAGATAGTCGATCATCATTAATACGATGACTAATTAACCCAACACTTAATGCTCCTACTACTTTATGATTAAATCCGATAATAGGTGCAGCTACTGAAGCTGTCCCTTCTGTTTTTTCACCATAACTGACAGCATATCCTTCATTTTTTATTTGCTTTATTTGATTAAGAAGAATTTGCTTTTGTTCTGGTAATGAAGAAAGTAAATGTTCTACAATATGTTCCATTTCATTCGTTTTCATATTGGCAAGCATCGTTTTATTTGCGGCACCAATTGAAAGTGGAATTTGTTCCCCTAGATTATCGATAACTCGAATTTTTAAAGGACTATCAATTCTTTCAATGATAATAGAATGCGTTCCGTTTGGAATATTTAAATAGACACTTTCTTCGACTTCAAAGGCCAACCGCTTCATCACTTCTCTTGCAACAGATCTATAGTCTACCTTCTCCAATTGACGTAACCCTATTTCCATCCACATTGGTCCAATTTTGTACTGTTTTGTCTCTGGTATTTGTGTAACTAACCCATGCTCCATTAGAGAGTTAAGTAATCTATGTACTGTACTAACTGGGAGATGTGTTCCATCTGCTATATCAGAAATAGCCCAATACTCTTTTTCATTTGTAGAATTCAATAATTTAATAATACTTATCGCTCGATCAATGGACTGTACCATAACTCGCCTCAACTTTACTCGTAGTATGTTAGTACGTTTAATTAACTATCAATTTAGCAAACATTCGAAATGAAATCAATATATTTATTCAATTTTCTAACAATAAAAATATATCACTAACAACGAATTGAAAACGTAAACAAAAAAATATTGACTTTTCTTTTTAATTATCTGAAAATTATAACAAGATTTCACATCACGGAATACATTCCATAATACGGAAAAACATCAAACTTTATTCTATCAACTACGAAAGTGAGGAAAACAATGGCGCAAGTAAACAATACAAACAATGAATTAAAACGTACGATGAAAAGTAGACACTTATTCATGATTGCACTCGGTGGTGTGATTGGAACGGGGTTATTTAACGGATCTGGCTTTATAATAAGTCAAGCTGGACCTGGTGGATCCGTACTTGCCTTTATGGCCGGTGGATTATTAATGTATTTCGTTATGCTATGTCTTGGTGAACTCGCTGTAGCCATGCCTGTTTCGGGTTCTTTCCAGGAATATGCCACTAAGTTCATCAATCCTGCAACTGGCTTTACAATCGGATGGTTGTATTGGTTAAGCTGGGCGAATACGACCGGTCTTGAATTTACAACTGCCGGCATTACAATGCAGCGCTGGTTTCCTGATATTCCTGTTTGGGTTTGGTGTTTAATATTTGGCGTTACGATTTTCACTATTAACGCATTATCTGCTCGTAGTTATGCAGAAACAGAATTTTGGTTTTCAAGTATAAAAGTATCTGCCATTATAGCTTTTATAATTCTTGGTGGCGCCGCTATGTTCGGTTTTATTGATTTAAAAGGCGACGAACCAGCTCCGCTATTTTCAAATTTCGTAAATCATGGTGGTTTATTCCCAAATGGACTTGCAGCTATTCTATTAACAATGGTTACAGTCAATTATTCCTTCCAAGGTACAGAGCTTGTCGGAATCGCAGCAGGTGAAAGTGAAGATCCAGCAAAAACTTTACCTCGTTCTATTAGAAATATTATATGGCGCACAATGTTTTTCTTCGTCTTAGCAATCTTTGTTCTTGTTGCTTTAATTCCTTGGGAAGAAGCAGGACTCACAAAGAGCCCATTCGTTGCTGTTTTTGATAATCTCGGTATTCCATATGCAGCTGATATTATGAACTTTGTTATTCTTACTGCTGTTCTTTCTGTCGCAAACTCAGGACTATACGCTGCTACTCGAATGCTTTGGTCTTTATCAAAAAACGAAATGGCTCCAGCATTTTTAAAGAAATTATCATCACGTGGGATTCCTCTCAACGCTTTAATCATGACAATAGCTATTTCTGCTTTTTCTCTTTTGACAAGTGTAGTAGCTGCTGAAACTGTTTACTTGTGGCTCATTTCAATTTCCGGAGTCATTACCATTATTGTTTGGATGTCAATTTGTGTTTCTCAATTCTTTTTCCGCAAACACTATTTAGCTGAAGGTGGAAAATTAGAAGACTTGAAGTTCAGAACTCCACTCTATCCCCTTGTACCAATTCTTGGTTTTGGATTGTATGGCATTATATTAGTAAGTCTTATCTTTATCCCAGATCAAAGACTAGGCATTTATTGTACTGTACCATTTATCATCTTTTGCTATACCTACTATCACTTTAAAGTTAAGAAAAGAATTGCAACTAACACTCAAAGTGAAACTAAAATTAGCGAAACTTCGTAATATTGTACGATACAAAAAAGACCACACGTGGCGTTTCACTTCATGTGTGGTCTTTTTTCATTATTTTAATATGATTTCATCTGAATTTAATGAATATATCCCCTCTCCTACAAAAGTAGTAGAGGGTTCATTTAAACACTTACTACCTCAGTGGGATTTATCACATTCCAATTTCAATATAATAGTAAATAGGTATATCGGATATAGATGTACATTACTAGGCTTATACATATTTCAACTTTAGAATTACATTTACTATTCAATTGGTAGTTACCAATAAAGAAAGGAATGATCATAATAATACAGAACATATACGAAACTCATTTACATGTAAGAAATTTAGAAAAGGCAATAAATTTCTATCAAAACAAGCTAGGATTAACGTTAGCAAGAAAACTCTCCAAAAGAAGAGTGGCTTTCTTTTGGGTCGGAGAAAATAAAAAACAAATGCTTGGACTATGGGAAGTAAATAATATCGAAGACTTTGAGCCGAGACATTTTGCTTTTGGTGTAAATTTAGAGTTTTTAATGACTTCTAAAGCGTGGTTAGAGGAACGTGGAATAGTAGTGATAGGAAGTCAAGGAAAAGGAAATCAAGAGCCAATTGTCCAAAGGTGGATGCCCGCTGCAAGTGTATACTTTCTAGATTGTGATAGAAATAAATTAGAATTCATTTCTATGTTACATGACAATCCAGATGAATTAGAATATGCATCCTATTTAAGTGTATGGAATGCGGAACACCAAGAAAAATGAATGAAATTTCCGTTCAAGTCTTTTCTAATTTTTTAGATATAATGTTGTACGATCCTGCTATTAATTTTCGTCGGATTTATGAACAGTTATCGTAATGGAAAATTCATGATAACTCCACTTGTTAACATAATGCATTTACTGTCACTTTATATTTGTACTTACGTACGAGCAATTCCTAATCTGCTTCAATTACAATTTGAATTATGTAAATTTTCCTCTTATCTGGCATCTACTCTTTAAACACAAACTCCCCTTAAATCGAAAATGATTAAGGGGAGTTTTATATACGATGCAATTATAGTTCAGATTTCACTCGAACAGAAACATTATTTTTAATTATATTTTTGACATCTTTAAAGCTAACAAAATTGTTACTTTTCTCATCCCAAAGACGGAAACGTAGTGATTGTAAGCTTGTAGCAAGCGTAATTGTTGGTACATTTTTTAAAGGAAGGGTATTGTTGTGTGCCTCTTCTAGTTTATAGTTAGGTACTCTTGGACTTAAATGGTGAACATGATGGAATCCAATATTACCAGTTAAGAATTGCAAAATTTTAGGAAGCTTATAAAAAGAACTTCCTTCCACTGCCGCTTTCACATATTCCCAATCTTTATCCTCTTCAAAATAAGAATCCTCAAATGTGTGCTGTACGTAAAACAGCCAAATCCCTACTGAACCTGCTATTAAGAATATAGTACCATGTACTAACAGAAACGATTGCCACCCAATTGCCCAGCAAAGTATAGCTACTACAGCAACAATTATAATATTCGTCAAATAAGTATTCATACGTTCTTTCTGTCTTGCACCTTTTCGGTTAAATCTATTTTTAAGCAAGAAAACATAAATCGGACCTAATCCAAACATAACGAATGGATTGCGATATAAACGATATGCTAAACGAAGTCTAAATGGTGCTGCTACATATTCATCAACTGTAAGCGTCCAAATATCCCCTGTACCCCTCTTATCCAAATTACCACTCGTAGCGTGGTGAATAGAATGCTCATGCCCCCACTGATCAAATGGGAATAATGTTAAAACACCCATACACGTTCCAACTATTCTATTTGCACGTCGACTTTTAAAGAACGAATAATGGGTACAATCATGAAAAATAATGAAAATTCTTGTCATAAATCCAGCGGCTAACAGTGCTGGAACTAAAGTTAACCAATAAGAAACTGACAAACTTTTATAAGCAAGGTACCATAAAATAATAAATGGCACGATTGTGTTGATCAGTTGCCAAACACTTTTTTTAATCGTTGATTTTTCAAAAGGAGCAACTTGTTTTTTTAAATTTTTAGTATTTTCTAAGGTCATTGTTCTAATTCCTTTCCTTTTTGTTGCTAATTCATATTATAGCACACTATTAGTATCAGGTGTTAAAAGTAGCTATAATAAATATTTTATACTATGAAAATCTCTTTTTTCTTACTCATTACTTACAAATTTCTTACGTCCAAAATAGCTTCTATAATTGGACAGACGGAGCATTTTATGTATCAAAGAAACTTCGAATTTTTCCAATAAGTACATAAAAAACAGCGAGTTTTTCACAAGAAGAAAAAAGCTGCAATCAGTCAGTTTCACCGACTTATCGCAGCTTCTCTTCTTTTTACCTTATTTTATCGATGAAGCCAAACTGCACCTGCAGACTTGTCTTCAGCTTGGCCTACGACTTCAAACTTCAGTCCTAGCTTCGGCAACTTACGTCCTGCATCAGGAATAACGCTGTTGATGTATTGCTTAGAATCATCAAATTTTGCCACTCCTAGTAATCCTTTATAATCAAAGATACCGCGTGTTGGTGAATTTACTTTCCATGCTGGCGTTTGATCAAATGAGAATGCCGCATCAGCAATTTGATAACGCGTACTGCTCTTCACAGTAGGTTGTCCATTTAATGTCCCTACAATTGCCTCTGGATGAGAATCTACTACTCCTAAGAACCCTTCACCTGGATGAACGCCTACCCAGTTATCTGTAAAGCTTTGATCCGCATACCATACAACCATTCCTGTATTAAATACTGGTCCACGTGCATGTTGTAACGCAGTGTCAGAACCAGCGTAATTTCTCCACTCTACATAGTAATTATGTTTTTTCTGTTCAAATCCGTTAGACACAGTAAAGCCTTTTAACGTCATTGCTGGCTGACCTTCTGCATCATCAGAGAAAACAACTTTTCCATCTACAGTTAATGCTGCATTATCTAACGCAAACCCTTTATAAGCTACTGCAATATCTGTTAAGTACTCAAATTGCAGTTTTACTTTTTTTCCTTTGAATTGGCTTAAATCGTATGATTTATCAACCCACTTACCATCAGTTGTATCCGCGCCGCCTTTTACATCTTTTTCGCCCATTCTATCAATGCGTGTCTTCGTTCCATCTTCTGCAATCGCATATACGTCAAGGAAATCATACTTCGCTTCAAGTTCGTAAAATGCCTTATAATCGAACTTAGCATCCTTTGCATTTGTTAAGTCAAATACTGGTGTCTCAAGTGTTGTATGAATGTCATTTCCTTTTGTACTGTAATAGAACTTCTTACCAAACGCTGATTCGATATTTTTTATATCTTTGTCCGGCAAGTTAACACGAACGATTCCAGGTCGTTTAGATTTTGTAGTGCTTTGATCTACATATGTCGCAACACCGATTCCTTTGCTAAGTTTGTCATAATCTACTTCAAGGATATTCGCCCAGTTCCCCTTCATATTCTTTTGGAAAAACTCTTTATTTTGTGGTGAGAAACTCGTTGGCTCTGTTCCTGCAATTTTTCCAGCCCAGCTACCACCACTCATAATAGACCATGACTCAACAGGTTCACCTTGTCCTGAGTACTTTGTATCATATTCATCTGGTAAACCTAAATCATGACCATACTCATGCGCAAACACACCAACTGCCCCGTCTTCAGGCTCGATTGTATAATCGTATGCAGCCATCTTTCCGCCCCAGTTCGAAACAGAAGATTTCGTGCCATCAATTGCATATGGTTTTGAACCTAGTTTTGAACGATGTGACCAAATCGCATCATCTTTCAATTTACCGCCGCCAGCTTCTTGACCAACGCCAGCATGTACAACCATTAAATGATCGATAATGCCATCTGGCTCATTTTTATTTCCATCACCATCTTGATCGTATTGATCAAATTGGTCATAGTCTGCTAAATTGATTCCTTTTGCTACCGCTGCTTTTAATGCTTCTTTCACAAAATCTTTTGGTCCTAAAGGCCCCTTGTTATCATGCCCAGTACCCGCATCAGCACCATAATCTGATGCTTTTCCTGGAACAGTAAGCCACTCTGTTACAGTCCCATCAACTGTATAGCTACCACCAGATTGTTCTTCATAATATTGCTTAAATGTGTTAATCTTCGATCCATCAAATAAAGTGAATGGTTCATCACCAAATAACATTTTTTGATAATGTTCACGATTAAAGTCCTTAGAATACATGTATCCTGGCTCTTGATCAATATTGTTATGCTTAAAATCGCTAAATTCTACAAGTAAAACAAGTACTTTATCTTTTCGAACAGCTCCATTGTATTCTTCTTGCTTCGCTGATGTAGTAGGTACTTTTCCATTTAATTTCCCTGGATTCAATGCTGCACCTTGTCCAGCTACTGGGCCTACTTCAGGCTGCTGTGCCTGTTCATTTTCCTTCATTTTTGCATCTTTTACTTTTTTCATAAAATCAGAAGCTTCTTGTGTAAGACTATCTCCTGTTAAGATTTCTTTCCCAGGGTTTTCCCCTTTCTTTTTCTCAACATATTTTTCGACAGCCTTTGACGTCTCAGCTTGTGATGCAGATTGATCAATTACCCCCCGTTGTTTTAGCGCTTCTGCCAAACGCTCCTCCGGTATTAAGTGCTCATCTATTGGTAGAGATGATGTTGATGTCTCAGCATAAGCTGCGTGACCTCCAAAAGCAAACGTACTACTTAGTACTGCTGCTGTTGTTAATACCGCTAATGGTTTTAATTTCTTTTTCAATGTATTTCCTCCCCAGTGTCTGCAAATTATCGTTTTTTGCCGATAACAACATAATATTCGTTATAATACGAATATTCAATCTTTTTCAACAAATAAAATGTTGAGAAATATTTTTTTATGCAGGGTGAAATACATAAGATATAAAAACAAACAGACCCTCCTATAAATAACAGTGAACTTTTATATGTTCTTAGTTACAATCAAAATCCAGTAAATCTGGGATTCATACTTTTTTAATAAAAATAATAATTAAATATTTTCTATACTATTTAATCTATGGATTACCATATTACTCACTATTCTCATTATTACAAGCTAATAGTGGTTCGTACATCATTATAGCGTGATTCTCTGTTACATATTGATCTTCTATTAACTGTTTCTGTTGATTATATACTTTACGTTGAATCACATTATGTCGTATATAACCGCCCCAGTATGCAGGTTGAATTGAGTGTTCTTTCTCATACACTTCATATTGATAAAGTTGCGGATAGACTGTTCTCCATTCACCAACTAAATGTTCATCTGTCATATAAAGGTGAAGTTGATACGGTTGGTCCGTTTCATTTTTAATTTGTAAATCCAAATAGTTATAGGAACAAGTCGCCCCACTCCCAAACGGTTGAGTTCGCCTGGAGTCAGGAAAGACATCAAAGCTATGACGATATCGTTCTGTTACTGTCAGTGGTGTATGTAAAGTCATCCAATATATTAAATTCGAAAGCTGACAAAGACCTCCTCCAATACCTGTTTGAAAAGATCCGTAATGTAATACCATACCTTCTACATACCCTTTTTTCCTCGTTGGCTTACCTATTAAACGCCAGTAAGAAAATGTTTCTCCCGGTCTAATGACGATACCATTTAGTTTTTTAACAGCAATTTTCAAATTAACAACCTTATTCTGTTGATACCACATATCTACATCTTTGAGCTTACGAAGTAATATCGTTCGGTGCTGAATTGCTGTACAAGGTAGCTTTTCTTGTTGGAACCTTTTTGCATATGTTTTTCCATCTGCCAACCACTGAATGTACCTCTTTGTAGAGTAATACCACTTCCCTAGCATAATGCGATACTTAGACCGCTGTTTAGGACGTAAGTGCACTATATTCATTTTATTCCCTCTCTTTCTTCAACTAAATTCTAATATATCTCTAATTCAATAAACTACAGTTTTCTTAGCTGCATAATAATTTTCGTAAATAAAGTGAAACTTTAATCAGCCCTCACCAATCTGGCTTTTACGGAGAGCCCGACCCCCACCTAACTTCTTTGCTTACGCTGAATTTTGAGGTGGGGTCTTACTGCCTGGCAAATAGCGGGATAAAATAGACGCAAAAAATAATAAATTTACTCTAGTGGAGATTTTATTTTGATTATTGCTTTATAATTATATAAAACTGAGCTTCAATACAATAAATTGAAATAAGCACATTATAAATATAACGGATAACCTTAAATAAAAAATAATGAAAATTAAATAAATTCTAAAGTATTAATATATTTTTCGTAAATATTAATTGATAATACATTAGATTTTACTATATGTATAAATTCTCTATTCTACAAAACGAAATTTTTTAATGTAAGAAAAGATATAATTTCCCTTTAACATTTATACAAGTCTCATATGGAAAACTTTACAAAACAATTCGAACACTTATATTTAGAATAAACACAAAAAATTGCCACCAGTTAGCTTAACTGGTTGGCAATTTTTTAACGAGAATGCTTTACAAATAGTTGAATTGCTTCTTCTGGTACATAGCACTTTCCATTACTCTCTACAATAATACTTCTTAATTCATACCCTTTACCATTGATACGAATTATATTTTTGTTACCAAATAATTGTGCTTCTACTTTATTATGTTTTACTACGAGTAACGGGTTTGCTCCTTCGGTTTTGTCGGCTGTTACAGTTGCACCGATTTTCTTAAAGGCTTGCTCACTCTCTAAAAATATTTTATTCGTTACTTCTTCTAAGTTAAAGCCCATCGCTCTCGCCATCGTCTTCGCAATGTCTGTATTCTGGATTAAGCCTTCTGGTTTTTGAGGTCCATAAGAATGTAAGAATACATCCTCACCTGTATGTCCTCCTGTCGTAAAGCCGATATTTGCACGATTAGCCAATAATGTAGTAAGAATTCGTCCTACATCCATTTTCTTTTTTGCCACTTTTAATTTTTCTTTTTCATCATGAGTTAGATTATCCAAACCGTATAGTTTAGCTACATCTTCTACATTTGATAAATCAGATTTCAGTTTATTTATAGTTCCTTCAAGTGTCATTTTCGCCTTTTTCAATGGATCAATGTATGCAGAAACCGGTGTAGTATTGTATCCTTTTGTCGTATTCCTATTCCCTATAGAGATGCCGCTGTTACCATGATCAGTTAAAGCGATGAGCATCGTATCCCCATCTTTCTTCGCAAATTGTAACGCCTTTGCTACCGCTTCATCAAATGCCAATACATCGCTAATAATCCCAATTGGATCATTAGCATGAGCTGCCCAATCTGGCTTACTACCTTCTACGAATAAAAAGAAGCCATCTTTATCTTTTGATAATGTTTGAATTGCTTTTTCTGTCATTTGAGAAAGTGTTGGTTGTTCTGGATTTGTTGCTATACGATCCATATCAAACGCAAGAGCATGATGTGAGAAAGAACCCCAAATTTTATTAGATTTGGAGTTCAATAACGCATCTTTCGTTTCAACAAAATCGTACCCTTTGTCTTGAATCACCTTTACTAAATTTTCACCATCTTTTCGGATTCCATTACTTTTTATAGGTAGAAGCGCCGCTTTTCCCCCGCCTAATACGACATCTATATTTTGATATACTTGCTGCTTCGCAATTACGTCAAAATGTTTGCGATTGACATGGTGAGCGGAGAATCCGGCCGGAGTAGCATGCTGAATTTCAGATGTAGCAACAATGCCAGTTGCACGACCAGTACATTTTGCGCCTTCTAATACGTTTGCGACCGGCCGTAACTTTTCTTCTTCTTTTATTGGCTGTAAGCTAGGCGAACTTACAATAGAAGGTAATACACCTACATATCCTGAATTCGATTTATTTCCAGTTGCTAAAGCTGTTGCTGCTGGCGCTGAGTCTGTAATAGCTGATTCCGCCGAAAACGTACGAACACCTCCTGTTACAATTTGATCTAACGTAAGCGGTGCCCCTTTATACCAGCGAGCCAATGTTGTCGCCGTTGAACTCGTTCCGTCCATAACCATCATAATTATATTTTTAGGCTGGTGTTCTACTTTTTTCACCTTAGCTTTGGCCGCATGATAATTCATCATACTTTCCGTACTTAATACGCTTACTATTATAGCTCCCACCAATAGTAACTTTTTCATCTTCACACCATAATTCAACATGATTGTTCCTCCATAAACTTTGCATTCATTTCAATACACCTTATTTCCTTTTCCATACCAAAACCTACATATGTTTTATTAGTTCCCAATTCTCATAAAGCTAACAATAGTTACTTTCTCTTTCTTTAATTAAATATTGATATGTATCATTTATCTTATAAAAAAGATTTAACATCCTTTTCATTAATTACTTATTTAACAATAAATCCTCAATTAAAAGAAATAAAAATTTATTGTTAAACAATAAATTTCATGTTAAATTAATAAGATATTAAATAAATGAGGTGCTTTTTATGAAACAAGGATCCACACTCTTTTTAAAGACCGTTGTAATTCTGATCGGAATCCCCGTTCTTGCTATGTGCATTTTTTTAGTCCCTAAAATAGGAAATTTTGCCGCAGAATTATATCCAGATATTGCATATATTAAATATCTTGTATTTATCAATTTATACGCAACAGCAATACCTTATTACTTCGCACTGTACCAAACATTTAAGCTTTTAAACTATATTGATAAAAATAACGCATTCTCAGAGCTATCTGTTCAAGCTTTAAAAAATATTAAGTACAGCGCATTGGCAATTAGTGTATTATATGTATTAGGTATGCCACTTTTCTATCTCGTGGCAGAGAGAGATGACGCCCCTGGCATTATTATTATCGGAATGATTATGATTTTTGCTTCAATGGTAATCGCGGTCTTTGCTGCCGTTCTCCAAAGACTATTAAAAGATGCTATAGATATAAAATCAGAAAATGATTTAACGGTCTGAGGTGAATAATATGGCAATTATTATTAATATTGATGTAATGTTAGCAAAAAGAAAAATGAGTGTAACAGAACTTTCGGAGAAGGTTGGAATTACAATGGCTAACCTTTCTATCTTGAAAAATGGAAAAGCAAAAGCAGTCCGTTTTTCAACTTTAGAAGCAATATGTAAAGCATTAGAATGCCAACCCGGGGATATTTTAGAATATCAACCTGAAGATACCGAATAAAAAGAGTCCTTCATACGAGAAGGACTCTTTTTATTACACATTACGGCGCAAAACTAATTTGACCAGTAAACAATAGGATAATTGCTATGATCCAAAATATAAAAAATGATGAGGACAGTATTAATGAAAGAATAGCAATTCCCTTCTTCTCTGTTCTTTTCGTCATTGTGATTATTGAAAGCATGATACCTACACCTGTCAGGGCAATTGTAATATAATCTCCAACTATATTACCTGCATTGGCTATCCTTGTTGGCGTTATAAAAACGAATAGAAAACACAAAATGCCGATGAGTAAAGATATATAGCTTATTATACTGTACTTCTTTGTAGGAACTATTTCAGTTTTCATACTAACCCCACCCCTTCTATATAGCTATGAGTTCATATTAACATGAATAACCATAATTTGGTTAAAACATAAAAAAGATAAAGTGGACGCTATCACTTTATCCTTCAGTTTATTTCTATCTAACAATTAACCTGGCTACTTCTTTAATAAAGATGGACGGACATTCTTTAACTCCTAGCAATTTTTATATACAGAAAATAAAATGAAATAGTTCTAAAAAATAAAGACTGTACCTTTAAAATGAAAGATACAGTCTTTATTAATAACTTTTTTTATAAAGAAAACTCTCTATCACTCACTACCTTAAAAAACTCCGAGTAATGTGATAAAGAATAATCCGCTACATCACAATTACCTTGAAACATACATGTTGAAATACCTAATTCTTTTGCAGGTAATAAATCTAATTCTCTATCTCCAATAGCTAAATCAATATTGTATTTTTTATGCAGATGATTATAAGCTAAAGAGTTCGGCTTTCGAGGAAAGCCATCGTCAATTGTAACCATATCTACGAAGTATTTTTCCCAGCCGTAATATTTTAAAATGGCCATAACCCCTTTCCTATGTTTATGGGTCATAATCACATTTTTATCTGCAAATTTCAAAACCTCTTTAACACCTGCAAAAGGTTTCATATCTTTTGGCGTGAATTTTCCCTTCAAAACTTTAATCTTTTCTTCCTGCTCGCATGAAATATTATAATACTGAATTGCATGAGAGTATGATATTTTTAAGTTTTTGTATATTTCTTGTTTTTCTACTGAGTCACCTAATATTTCAGAAAGCATCATTGTATATGCAGGGTACGTATCAAATAACGTCCCATCAAAATCCCATAAAATATTCATTCTATTCACCTTCTATTTTCAAATCATTGGATGACTAAATCCGCCCTATCCTTCGGCAATTCCATTTCTAAGTAATAATCCTCTGCTTTCCAATACCTATTTTCAAACTTTGAAAGGTTTTTCTGCGTTTTTTCACTCTCACGTAGAAACCTTGTCTCTCTTGGACAGTCCAAATAGACCATATAATGAAAGAAATCTCTCCATTCTTTTCGCTGCAAAAAAACTCCTTCAATAACAATTACGCCTACAATAGGAATCTGTACTTTTTTCATTTCACATGAGTCTGTTTCCTCTTGATAAAAAGGCAAAGTCAGTTTTGTCTCATGTTGTAACTTCTGAAAAAACTTCTGCCTCAAGTATGGAATATCCCACTGTAAACAATAATACTCATACCATTCTTCATATCCTGTATGATAGCGTTTATTACGCTCCACTATGTGATCATCAATATGAAAAATATGAAACGGGATGCCCTCTTGTTTCATATTTTCTTTTAAATTTGCTACGAATGTTGTTTTTCCAGATCGACTTAAACCATCTATCCCTAAAATAAAGCGGTTTTCTTTATGCTTCTTCATAACATTTATAAGCTCATTTGTACTCATTACTTCTTCCACTCTTCTTTTAATAAAGAATATAAAATGGTATCATGAGCGACACCATTTTGAATCATATGTTTTCGAAGTAATCCTTCTTCTTGAAATCCTGCTTTTATTAATAATTGTTGTGAAGCTTTATTTTCTACATATACAACCGCTGCGATTCTTATTAGTTGCAGTATTTCAAATCCGTAAGCTAAAATTGCTTGTAATGCTTCAGATGCATACCCCTGTCCCCAATATGTATCATCTAATTCATAACCAATTTCAGCTCGTCTATGATGATTGTTAATTAAATGAAATCCACACGTCCCAATTAATTGGCCCGTCCCTTTTTTCTCGATTCCCCAGCGAAATACACTTCCTTCTTCATAACGATTTTTAAACGTTTGAATCGTTGTTTTCGCTTGCTCAATATTTTGGAAAGAATCCATTCCGAAATAACGTATAACAGATTCTTTCGAAAAATAACGGAACATCGTTTCCGCATCTAATAGTGTAAGTTCTCTTAAGAATAAACGTTCTGTTTCTAGTTTCGGAAATCCCATCTCTCTTTCTCCCTCTATTCTAATGAACTACAAATTTCAATATAATTTCCATCTGGATCAGCAATGTAAGAAATTGTTTGTCCCCACGGTTTTACAATAGGTTCAACTAAAATCTTAATACCTTGTTCTCTAAATTGCTCAATCGTTTCTTGTACATTCTCAACAACGAATCCTAATTCGAAATGAGAAGACTGTAATTCACCTTCTGTAAGCGGTAGTCCTGTTAATTCTTTCACATCTTGCCGCGTATTCATCGCTAAAATGGTAGTTCCAGTATTAAATTCAATATATGTACCGTGCTCTGCTTTTATAGGTAACTGTAAAATATCTTTATAGAATTTTAAACATTCCTCAAACTTTTCTACATATAAAATGATGTACTTCATTTTCAAATCCATTTTACATCCCCCTTTATATCTACCCCTAAAATTTCGACAAAAGTCTCATAAAAACCTTGTTCTTTGTAGTAATGAGCAAAAAAAATGAGGCCGATTTCTCGGCCCCCCAGCTTATTGGCATAAAACAGGAGATTTGGTTTGGACATAACCAGTTCGTACTTTTATTATATTTTATTTTTTCTGAATTTTAAATACATTAAACACCTATTTATATTGAGAAAGTTTTTTGCTTGCATAAAATTAAAGAGTTTAAGAAATGATACAAATGGAGGTGTATACATATGGAACCAATGCTATGTCCAAGTTGTAAAACGAACCGTACCCGCTTTAATATTCTTGAGCAACAAGTAAAACCAGTCAAATTAAATCCACAAACTGGTCAAGTAGAAGAAGAATACACAAATGAAACGATGAATGCTTTTCATATGGCCTATCAAGGACCTACTTATCGCGTCCAATGCGCTGTATGTGGGCTTGTTGAAAACCCAGAACAATTTATTAAACCTGCGCAAAATCAGTCTTTCTAATAAAAGCATGATTATCCCTTGTAGAAATAGATTTTTCTATAAGGGATTTTTCCGTTTAATAACTTAATTAAAAATGTATTTCTTCCTTATTATATATTAAACTTCGCACTCTTTTGGAAATGTTTACATAAGCGAGGTAAAACAAACAATAAAAAGATAACGCTTCCATCAATATTTCTACTATTAACTTGTCATATAGTCATCTTTTACTTTTGGATCTTCGATTGGGAGAAAATAACGACTCCTTACGATCTAACAATATGGATTGTTTCTACTATTTGTAGTCTTTTACTTTACTACCATTTTTAAAATCAAAAATCTAATAAATTAATATTAATTGCTAGTTCGTTATTGTTGATTATTTCTTCTTCATTTATGATTTTTTTTAGGTGTTGTTACTGATATTATCTTTGTAACTGTTAGTTCTATGAATTAAAAAGTTGGTCTTTTATTATATAAAAAAGAATGAACAAAATAAATATATATAGAAATTAGAGAAGTTGATTCCCATCAATATATATCTTCTCTAAGAATATCACTCTTTGTTAAAATATTTCCTTTTTTAACTTTTTAATCTTCCTAAATAAATTAATAAACGCATATAAATATATACAAACTAAAAACCCTACCATACCTTTATATAATCCTGATTCTGATACTCCAAGAAAACATAAGTAAAGCACTGGAATTAACATTACAAACATAATTGCAACGAACTGTATCAATTCAACAAGTTTTTGTATCTTCGTTTCTTTGTCTGAATAAATATCAGGTAACTCATTTTCCTCTTCTACTTCTTTACAAAAGTAATTCCACTTCGCAAAACTCGTTACATGTTTCCAACCACACATTTCATATATTTCGATATATTCTTTTTGTTTTTCTGTCGAATCTTTATACTCTAATCTAAAGTCTGCTTTATATACTACATCTTTTGGTTCAGTTTTCTTAAACGTATACATTACATTATACTTTTGTAAAGCCCATCCTTTTTGATGCATTTTTCTTAAAAAAGCTTCTTCTTTTTCCAAGCTCCATATCGCAAAAGGTTTGAATACCTTCTTTGTCTCCATTTCCCATTCACTCCCCTAATATACTATTTCCATTCCTTACAGATCTCTGCAATCTGTTATATTCTAGCTCTAACACTTCTCTCCCAAACGGCGTTAACTCATAGCACTTCTTTCTATCTGTAGAGGCAACTTCAACAATTAATTTTTCTTTAAGTAATTTCGTCGTATTCCCGTATAAAGTACCAGGACCGAGCTTTACTTCCCCATTTGTCATCTCTTCTACCATTTGCATAATTCCATATCCGTGCATTGGTTTCACTAGTGATAACAGTATGTAATATGTCCCCTCAGTTAACGGAATATATTTTTGCGCCTTCGCATTCATTATAACTACCTCCGATACATCGCCTTATGATATATCGACTTACGATACATCGTATATCGATATTATATAATCATATTCCAAAATATTCAAGATTAATTTAATAATTAAATATCCATTTATTTGAATTAAAAAACCATACAAATTTTCTGAATAATTTGTTAAAATATAGAAATATTAGCTCTTTTATAATGAAAGGAATGGTACATATGATAAATAAATTGAAAGAAAACATCGGATCTGTGTTTGTTGGGAAAGAAAATGTTATTGATCTACTGCTCGTTTCACTTCTTGCTGATGGACATGCACTACTCGAAGACGTGCCTGGTACTGGGAAAACGTTACTGGCGAAAACCATTTCCAAAAGTATTGGTGGTAGTTTTTCTCGCGTTCAATTCACCCCTGATGTACTTCCAAGTGATGTAACAGGTATTGAATACTTCAACCCAAAAACAAGCGAATTCGAATTAAGAATTGGACCAGTTATGACAAACATTTTGCTAGCAGATGAAATTAACCGTGCAATGCCGAGAACGCAGTCGAGTTTGTTAGAAGCGATGGAAGAACGACAAGTGACGCTTGAGAAGCAGTCAACTCCTCTGCCGAAACCGTTCTTTGTTATTGCGACGCAAAACCCAATTGAATCACAAGGGACTTTCCCTCTTCCAGATGCACAGCTTGATCGCTTTTTAATGACGATTTCAATTGGTTATCCAACTCCTAAAGATGAGTTACAAATGATGCGACGTTTTCGGAACGATTTACCATTAGAAAGTGTCACATCTGTCATCTCATTAGAAGATATTTTAGAATCTCAAAAACGAGTAAAAGAAATATTTGTTTCGGAACCGTTAGAACATTACATTATTAAACTTGCTCATGCTACAAGAAATCATGATTATATCGCTAACGGTGTAAGCCCACGTGCCACATTAGCTTTAGTACGTGCTGTTCAAGCTTTAGCCTTTTTACATGGGAGAGAATATTGCACACCAGAAGATATACAATTGTTAGTTCCTTCTGTTTGGAATCACCGTATCGTCTTATCAATGGAAGGTGCATTACGTACGACAAAAAATGATATTATGCAAAGTATTTTAAAAGAAGTTGATGTACCCGTGGAGATTGAGCAAGCATGAATGGACAGCGCGTTGTAACTGTACCTTTATTTTTTCAACTTCATATTATTCAACTAACCGTTCCAATCGCGTTACTTTTCACATTCTTTTTCCCGCAACGAATGCTTATGTTTCTCTTTTTCTTCTATTATATATTTGCGATTTTTATTTATAAATATGTCGCTTTCATAGAGAAGAAGTTTCAAATCATAAATGAGAAACAAACTACACGGCTTTTTCCTGAGGAATCTGGACAGTTTTTTATTCATTTAAAAAATGGAGCCAGCATACCGATCGTTAATCGTGTTTGTTACTTTCATTTAAATTCGTCCCTTATACCGCATAAAGAGCAAGGCATTGAACAAATATCAAAAACGTTATTCTCTTTCCCATTTTCACAACCTGCACATTCGGCACAAAAATGGGATTTAACATTAACCGCTACGAAGCGTGGGGTGTTTCAAATTGAACAGTTTGAATGTGTATTAAAAGATCCATTTCATCTATTAACTGTACATTTACCTGTTTTTGATAAATTAAGGACTGAAATTATTGTGTATCCTTCTCCTAAAGAAGTAGCAGGTTTGCAAGAACTTCAGCAACTTTTAATCGGATCCTATCAAACGAATTTTTCTTTTTACAATGACGAAACATCTATTATAGGTGTAAAACGCTATGAACGTGAATCATTCCGTTCTATTCATTGGAAGGCATCTGCTAAAATGCAGGAATTACAAGCGAAGCAATATGAACCTGTAAAAAATTATAGTTGGACGATTTGTCTTTCTTTAGCTGCCGATCGTGGATTTGGTTGGAAAGATAATGTTGAAGATTTAATTTCATTCGCAACATACATTTGCCAATATGCAACGAAGCATCACATACCGTTTGAATTATTTATTAGTGTATTAGCAGAAGGTGGTGCATTACATTTATCGTTACATGAAGGGCAAACGCAATATGCAAAAGCTTTAGAAGAATTAGCCCGTATTTCAGATGATAGTACGTTACTTCCGAAACAAGGATTCCTTCATTATGTAACGAGAAAGAGAGAACGATCGTCTACAATGATATACATTGGTTTACAAAGAAATGAACTCCCTCTTCTCTCGCAGCCAACGTTTCTCATTACTAGTGAAGGGATGGTGGAATCGGTTGAAAACTTGGCTATATCACATTCATGATTTCATTCTGCTCCTCCTGCTTTCATTATTAACAGAAAGAGATGAACTAATTAGTATTGCAATATTTTTAACAACAGGCTATATTGGAGTATTTCTTATTCATAAATTTATGCAGAAAAAAACAACAGGATTTGTAATACTTTTAGTTCTTCAAATCGTTCTTTTCTCTTTATTTTTACCTTTTTCTCTTTTTGGCACAATCATATTACCACTATTTTTCTTTATCGTACATGTGGTCGGACCTGGATATCCAGTTCAAAAATCTTTAGGTGGTATTATATGGTTTGTCGTTTCAGTTATATTTTATGCACCCTTTCCACCGTTGTGGAAACTATTAATGTTAGCCTTGCATCTTATGATTACATTTTGGTTAACCGGGGCAAATCGCAA
This sequence comes from Bacillus cereus group sp. MYBK216-1, assembly GCF_051916495.1. Lineage (NCBI taxonomy): Bacteria > Bacillati > Bacillota > Bacilli > Caryophanales > Bacillaceae > Bacillus > Bacillus cereus group sp. MYBK216-1. The sequence continues at coordinate 688,673 of NZ_JBQAGT010000003.1, read as the reverse complement.
ACAACAACTATTACGTTTTGCTTCTATCATTACGATTGGCTTAATGAGTATATTAATTGTTCAAATATTTCCTTTCATTCGACTTATTTTTGGTTTTATAACGGAAGTAGTCGCATTAGGCGTCGGCTATGCTTTAATGCCATTAATTAAAGCAGCGGAATTAAAAGATACTGAAGATGTTTGGGCAAATAAAGGACATCTCTTAAAACCAAAAATTGAAGACGGAAAAAAAATTCCTGATTTTGATCCAATACTCATAAATAGCGCTACAATAATAGTCTGTACAGCTATCGCTATTTACGTCGTTTGGAAAATAGTAAAAAAACGAAAACATTTAAGTTTACCAAATATGCACGTCTTCGAATCTACTATCATTACTGATAAAGAAGGAATGAGCCAAAATCGTTTTAAACGAAATAAACCGCCACATAACGAAATTCGGAAGGAAATTTTTAAGCTAGAGAGTAAGTTAACCTCTCCTTTAAATAGAAAACGGGGAGAAACTGTTGAAACTTGGCTAGAAAGAATAAACGATGAAGAAGATGTAAATATTCAAAGTGACATTATTATAGATGCTTATAATACTGTGCGGTATTCAAATGGTGCAAACACTGTACTTCTACATGAATTTAAGAAAGAGATTCATAAGCTTTATGCATATCAAAAAAATTTGAAGAAACGAAAGAAATAACGTAACAAAAAGACTCCTATATTCATAGGAGTCTTTTTATACTTCTACGTTGCTTTTTAAATGGAAGCATTCTTCCCTGCTTCAATTTCTAATGACTCTTCATGCCACCAAAGTGTTTCTTCAGGATCTTCTTTAGCAATTTGGTGTGCTTCTTTTTTCGTTTCTACTGTAGGATATGAACCTTTTAGCGCACGCCCTGAAGTCGTAACGAATAGTACACTAAATACAACTAATCCAATAATACTTACACCTGCTAAATAAAATGCCGGTGCGAGCGGGTTACCAGTTGCATGAACTAAGTATGAACATACAAGCGGTGTTGTTCCACCGAATATCGATACAGAAATATTAAATGAGATCGAAAGTGCTCGATAACGTACATCAGTGAAAAAGAGTGATGGTAATAATGAAGGTAATGTTCCTTCATATACACTTAAGAAGAAACCTAATACGAAAATACCTGCAAATATAGCTGCAATATGTCCGTTACCTATTAGTAAAAATGCTGGAATTGCAAATACAGTTAAACCAAGTAAACCAATTTGCACAACGCGTTTATTACCAATTTTATCACTTAATTTACCGAAATATAGTGCTAGTGGAATCATAAGTGCCATCGTAATAGAAATAATTAATAAGCCTGTTGTTTCTTCGACTTTAAGTACTTGAGTTAGATAAGAAGGAATATACGAAAGAATCATATAATTCGTAATATTAAAGAAGGCGACAATTACTGTGCTTAATAAGAAGTCTTTTTTGTGATACTTAATAATGTCCATAAATGAAAATTGTTCATTGTCTTCAGATTCCTCTTGTGCTTTTTCCATCTCTTCAAAGATTGGAGATTCATCTAGATGACGGCGTAAGTATAAACCGACCAAACCAATTGGTGCAGCTACTAAGAACGGAATACGCCATCCCCAGCTGAGCATTTGCTCATCTGTTAACAATAACGTCAAAATGGTAACAATTACCGATGCAGCAATGTAACCTGAGAGTGTTCCAATTTCAAGACCACTACCGAGTATACCACGCTTTTTATCTGGAGAAGATTCTGCGATATAAACCATTGCACCTGAATATTCGCCGCCTGTAGAGAAGCCTTGAATCATTCGGGCAACTAAAAGTAGTATTGGTGCCCATACACCAATTTGTTCATAGGTTGGTAGTAATGCGATGAATAATGTAGAAAGTGCCATTAAAATAATAGTAGTACTTAACACGATTTTTCGGCCGTACTTATCTCCTATTCTACCAAAGAATACACCTCCGATTGGTCGAACGAGAAAGGCTGCTGCAAATGTACCGAATGTAAGTACAAGTTGCAATCCACTATTATCAACACCTGAGAAGAATAATTGACTTAAAATTACCGCTAAATACGCGTATAATCCGAAGTCAAACCACTCCATTGCGTTCCCTATACCAGTAGCAATTACTGCTTTCCTGGCTTGTTTAGGATTGACAATATTAACGTCTTGAGGTTCAAAATTTAAATCATTATTTTGTTGCATATAATAAAACAGCTCCTTTTTTAATTTAACTTCTTTAAGCACACCTTCTCTTATTGAATAAAATTAATTCGAAGCACTTAAGGGAAATCAACGTCTCCTTGTCTGTTATTATTATTTCACATAATTAATTATTTGTCCAATTAAATGCTCTTTTTGTATAAATTTACACCCTATTTAACTTTTTATAAAATGAAGTTTAGGCTATATAATATATACCTTTACACTATAAATGAACCTTTCATTTATTTATATTTATAACGTTTCTATAATTGCTTCCTCTAACTTAGAAATCAGTAACTTTTACTAAAGACTTGCATATATTTAAAAAGTGAACTCATTGGCTCGAATTCTGTTTTATTACATTCAACTATAATATTATTGTAGTTTTAAAGGAGGCTGTTTTATGTTGGAAATAATCCTTTTACTTGCTACTGTTTCTTTTCTCTTTATTATTTCTGGATTTTTCATTACCTTAAAACAATATAAAGAAATTAAAAATATAAAGACTATATTAACTACAAAAAAAGAAAATGAGAAAACTACATCCGAAAACTCAATCCCTATGCAATTAGACCTTAGCGTTCTCAATAATTTACTCGCTTCTGGAATAAATAAAGGTTCTAATTCAGGTAATGAAAATTCTAAATCTGATAAAACTAAATAGTCGTTACGTATATAATAAAATATACATCTCCTATTTTATCTAACCTTATTAATAACTACCTCTGATTAAAAAGGAGACTACTTATGTGTAAAAATCCGATTTCTATTATTATTCGTATACAGCATAACATAAGAGTTTTAACTGAAATTTTGAAAGCCTGTGAACAACTACAGCCTTTAGAAATCATCCTTACTATTAACGGATGTATCGATGATTCCATTGATATTGCACAATCTTACAATTGTAAAATTATCACGCTAGAAGAACCGACAGAATCAAATAATTGTTATGTAATTGGTGCCAAAAAAGCAAAGGGTAAGTACCTCTTATTTTTAGATGCAAATTACAATATCAACCCTTCCTTACTTAAACAATTTCTTCAACCATTACTAGATGAATCAGCTGACTTAGTATTAAACAATTTAGATGATTTTTTTTATCAAAAGCAAAAGCCAACCATAGAAATGATTTGGCAGCAAGTTACGAATCATTTTTTTCATCGTCCAGATTTACATGTTAACTCATTATTATTTCCTCCCTATGCAATAACAAAAGAAATTCTTGAAGCAATTACTCCAGAAAGTTTATTAAATCCGATATTAGCACAAATGAAAATTATTAAAAATAAATTTCGGATTAGCAATCATTTTAAAATTTCTATACCGCAAATTCCCTCCTTCCCCTCAAAACAACTCATTCGTTATCACCTAGAAGCAATTGAAAATTGGATAAATATATTACAAAATTCAAGAGGAAACTATACTGATAATAATCGAAGGCGAGATATTATTTTAGAACTTCAAAACGGCGAACAAAGAGCTATACCAAAAATAATTACAGGTAAAGAGTTTTATTCAAATACTTATGGAAATAAACAATTATCCATCATTATCCCTGTTCAAAATGAAGAAAAAACGATAGAATCTATCATTTTTGAGGTGCAGAAATTAAAACCTTTAGAAATCATCATTATTGTTAATGGATCAACAGATAAAACAGAGGAATTGGCGAAGAATTGCGGTGCAACAGTTATTACTTACAAAGAAGCACTCGGCATTGATACCGGACGTGCCGTTGGTGCATATTTTGCAAAAGGTGATATATTATTATTTATTGATGGTGATTTCTTAATTCCTAGTTCTGATTTATTACCATTTGTACAATCTGTTCAAAATGGAACCGATTTAGCTTTAAATAAATTAGAGGACTACTACATGTATCGTCTTCCTTATACTATCGTGACTGCATGTAAGTATGCTGTTAATTTAGCATGTAATCGAAAAGATTTAGGTATGGGATCCACAATTGCTGTCCCTCATGCTTTTAGTCGAAAATGCATTGATATAATTGGATTTGATTCACTTCTTTCACCAACCTTAAGTCAAGTTAAAACAATTTTAGCAGGCTTGCATATACAAAAAGCCCATTCTGTCGACGTTGACAAGATAAATCGAGTTCGACCCAAAAAACACTTCTCTGAGGAAGGCCACCTTTCATTAGCAACACAGCAAATCATTGGTGATCATATAGAGGCAATTTCTTACCTCCTCGAACAAAAAGGAGACACTGAATGCTCTTAATTGTATATCCTTACGAACAGATAATATATAAATTCAATTTAAATATATAGCAAAATAAAAAAGATGGTTTGTAACCATCTTTTTTATTTTTACATTAGTTCAAAAGAAAAGTAGAAAGTAGGCTTTTCATTTCTTGATTTTCTTAAGAAGTTTGAAAAGAGAGGCTTGTTAATGAAGATACAACACTTAAATCATCGTTTAGTGTAATTGAGAAACATGCAACTAATGGTAAAGTAATTACAATTGATCCACTAGGACTAATTACAATTGTAGGACTTGTCCCACATGCACCCCCACAATCCACTACAGCGTCAATTCCACTACCAGGGGTAATTGTAATTTTAAGACATACATCAAAACAAACATTATTCGTAGTACATGCCATAACTCTCCCTCCTTTCTCTTAACAATATATGCAGTTAGTTAAATTCGGACACGACTCTCTTACTAAATTTTATAAATTAGATGTTATTTTACTATTAGGTTCCAAGAAAATTAACGTTTTATTAAACTATCTAAATCAACTAAAAAACTCAAATCATCCTTTACTGAAATAGAAACACATGCAATAAACGGTATTACATTAAAATTAGATGAACATTCATCATTGCACCTTACGAATATTTCTGCCCCACCATTTGGATTGACTTTAGTTTCTAAACAAATATTAAAACAACTTTTATTGATGCAAGACAAGATATTTCCTCCTTTCTTATATCCAATATCAATTTATTCAGAAATAAAAATATTGTTACAACTTTATTCACTCTTTACTTTCCATACATAAAATAAAAAAGATAAAAGCTCCTTCATATATATAAAGAAGCCTTTACCTTTTGGTTACTTGTTCATTTATTATCAGTCAGTGAAACATGCTCTTCACTTGTACCTAAGCTAAAAATAATAAAAATTTTTGATTTCAGTTTCATTACAATACTAAATATCGTTAAGTTGCATAAATGAAATGTTGAGGTTACTCATTCAATAGACAAATTTCCCTTTTAAAATAAATCTTTAAAACCCTTATTCTTCAATAAATACGAAAATCCTTCTAAATGATCCCCAGTAATTCTTAATACAGCTGGTGGATGTCCTATCGTGGCAAAATGCTCTTGTGGCCGAATACGATTAGGTTTCATTACATCTACAAAATGGACACATTCAACTTTATATCCTTCTAATATTGCCTTTACTTGCGCAACACACGCTGTGTGAAGTGTATCCCAGCCGATTCCCTCTAAACATTTTCTACTAATAGCATGGGGAACAGCAATTGTGGATCCCACTCCTAAATCTTTACGATTACAAGCAATATTCAACACATATTTATATAAATTTACAATATATAGAGGAAATCTAAGATTTAAATTTAAATCGTTTAAAGCCATATCAATCCCATTGGCAACAGCCTTTGTTAATGGGTGAAGATCTTTTGCTGGAATAGCAAAATCAGCATCAATAAAGAGAAGTATATCCCCTGTGGCTTCTTGTGCACCAATTGCCCGTCCTACATCGTGACCCAATGCTTCTTGATAAACAATTACTGTAGCTCCTAGTTGCTTAGCAATTGCTTCTGTTTGATCTGTTGATCCATTAATTACAACAATTATTTCTTTCGGTTCAATTTTTCTTGCCTCAAGAATAACTTCTTTAATCGTTGTTTCTTCATTTTGTGCTGGTATAATAATCGATAACTGTTTTCCATTATAAATAGAGGAATTCATTCCCCATCCTTTATGAAAAAGTGAATAATTCTTCTCTTTTTTTAGTTGCTCTATAATTTCTCTTTTTCTTCCTCCATCTGTATAGTTACCTCTACCATCTTTTCGTTGTAACCAACTCTCCAAAGCTTTTACGTTTTCTTTAATCTCACATACTTCTAATTTAGTTAATTCATTTTTATAGAAAGAGGTTTTGTTTGTGGGTATATTATTCAAGGAGGTGTTAGTGATAGCTGACGAGGATTGTAGTCGCCACCCTTTCTCAATAAAAGTTATTTGAGATAGAACGGGATTTTGCAAAGTGTCATATCCAATGTCCTCAATTGCTTTTTTTCTAATGGCATATGGCATAGATAACACCGAATCATATTTTAAATCCATGCGCCCCAATACATCGTTTACTATTTTTCTATACACCATAGCAATACTTGGCCATTCTACTCTCATCTTTTCAAAACATACGGAGTCTATGTTATTTAAGATTACATCCTGTTCCTTTTTTAGTAGCGGTTCTATAAATCGTTCTAATTCTACCGAAAAAATAACATCTTCTCCATTTAAAAATAAGACCACATCACCATTGGCGACTTTTGCCCCCTGAACTGGTGCTTTCCATTTACTTTTCTCCTCAATCACAACAACGTTACTTTCAACAAATGTTGATATAGATTGTATCGCACTCATTCTATCATCAGATACAATAATAATTTCTAGTGGTTTTATATGCTGCACTTTATTTAAAATTTGATTCAATTTTGATTTATCTTCTCCTAAAACTATAACGACTGATAGGTCCACTTCTTTTTGTTCTTCTTTTACAGTCTGATTAGGTTTTACTTTTTTTATATATTCAATTGTTTCACTCTTACCTACAGCTGCATGCCCTGCTTTTTTATCAAAATATAAGTCAATTATAATTTGATTTACTTCCGTGTCTTTATCAAGTTGCTCTAATTCAGAAATAAATGGTAGCAAATGATTTTGCACATCAAATTCACACGCGAAATTTTGCAAAAAATAAATGTTCGGCACATATTTAATGTGATTAAAAAATTTCACAACATTAATTCTTTCACCAAATTTCTCCTCAACTTCTTCTCTTGATAAACCTGGATAAGATAAATCGAAAACTAAATTTACCGGTACAGGTATCCACTTTATTAAATTTGTTTGAGGATTATTAATGAAAGCTGTGGAACCTTTAACGAATCCAGCTAAAATTAAAGACATAAATCCTCCTCCAGAACTTCCATAAAACAAGACATTTTTTGAATCAACTTTTAACTTTATAAATAATATTTCTAGAATATTAGCTATATCTTGTAAATAAAATCTATTTAACTCTCCCTGTCCCCAACCTAAAGATAATTTTCCAAGATATAAAGTAGGATCATTATAATATATAACAGTATCTTCAAATTCATTCATCCAAGAATGTCGATGAAAAATAGGTGGACCAATTGGTTGTTCTTGAAACCCACCTGCTCCGGATCCAAAAACAATTGTGTTAGAAGCATTGGGCTTAATACGAATTAAAAATTCATACGTTACTTTATCCCAATTAACCTTGAGTATAAATGGCTCCGTAGTTTGAAAATCCATTTGCCATAATTGTTCATATGAAATGTTAATTATTTTATACTGGTCTAACAGTTTAATCACCCTTTCCATCCATTTCGAGTTGTTCTATCAAGTAAGAGAGAGCTTCAACATGATCACCAATTATTCTTAATACTGCTGGAGGATGTCCATTTTGACTTACATTTTCCTTTAAACGAATTCTATTCGGTTTTACAACATCAACATAATGAACACATTCTACCCTATATCCTTGTAATATAGCTTTTACTTGTGCAAGACTAGGGCATAGTAAAGTTTCCCACCCTATTGCATCTAAACATGATCTACTCATTGCATGTGGAATAGCTACTAATGATCCATTACTTAATTCTGGGCGATCATATGCTAAATTAAGCATATATTTTACAATATCAACAATATAAAAAGGCGGATTGAGCATTGGGTTCAAATCATTTAACGCTATGTCTATGCCATCTGAAACTGCTTTTGTAAAGTGATGTAAATCACTTCCTGAAACACTAAAATCACCATCAATAAATAAAAGAATATCTCCTGTAGCTTCAAGCGCTCCAATAGCACGTCCAACATTATGACCGAGTCGTTCGTTATATTTAATAATAGTAGCACCAAGTCTTTTAGCGATATTGGCCGTTTGATCTATCGAACCATTTACAACGACAATTATTTCTAGTGGTTCTATTTTTCTCGCCTCAAGTATTACTTGTTCTATAGTTTCCTCTTCATTTTGCACCGGTATAATGACAGAAAGTTGCTTCCCATCATAAATTGAAGAATGCATTCCCCACCCTTGATGATAGGAAGGGTATCGCTTACATTCACCTAGTTTTTGAACAATATCTCTTCTTTTTCCTGCATCAGTAAACCCTACTCTTTTTCCCTTTTTCTCTATCCATTTAGAAATACCGATTAAATATTTTCCCAATTTCTCCTTTTCATTTTCTGACAATTCTTTTTTAACTAAATACCCTTCCTCTTCTAACGTTTCATCTCTAGATAACGTTTTTATTGCATATTGATCGTTAATCCGCCATCCTTGATCCACTATGTTCATATGAGCTAGAACGATATTTTTCATATAATCAAAGCCGATATTTACTACTACTTCCTTCGCAAGTGCATATGGTAATGAAAGTATTGAATTGCTTTTTAAATCTGGTCGACTTAAAATTTCATTTAACATTTTTCTCCATACAATATCCATATTTGGACATTTACCAACTTCTACAAATTTATCTATTTTGTTTAATACTACATCAGCCTGATTTGTAACAACTGGTTCAATAAATTTCTTCATCTCATTTGTAGATATTGAAAAATTACTATCTACAAATAACAAAACATCTCCTTTTGCTGCCTTTACAGAAGCTTCATACCCCTCATAATACGTACTATATTTATCCATCAAAACAATATGGCATTTATTTTTCTTTGCTATTTCATACAAATTTCTTCTATCGTTAGGAACTAAAATTATAATTTCAAGAGGATTTAGCTTCCATATAGATTGAATTGACTCTTCTAATATTTGCTCTCTTTCACTATACAAAATAATAACCGTTAACGATTTCATTACACGCCCCCTTTACACATCATGTGACATAAAGTGAAACTTTAATCAGTGGGGGTTTTCTTCATCCCCCACTGATTATTAGCCCTCACCAATCGGACTTTAATGGGCAGCCCGACCCCCACCTAAATTCTTTGCTTTCACTAAATTTTGAGGTGGGGTCTTACCGCCCATTAAAGCGGGATAAAATATTAAGTATTACCATTTCCTATGAATTTGCTACTTTATTAACATATTCAAAAGTGAATTATACTGTGTAAAAACAATCGTCTATTTTTGAAAATATAAGTTCTACACTCGTTCCCTTCCTCTTATCATTATTTGTTACAACTCTCACCATTTAAAAACAAAAAAAAGCCCTAATTTCTTTAGGACTGTTTTAAACTAATTTATTTACATTATTAATTTTATATACTATCTTTTTCCATGTTATACCTCTATCCGTTGTAGTAAATATTTCTTTTTTATTACACGCCCAACCTTTACGCCGATTAAAAAAATGTAAACAAAATACATTTTTCAACAATGGATTACTTGATACCTTTATCCATTTTGCTCCTTTTTTTATTATTTGATATACACTTCCATGTTCACTATTTATAACCCAGCCATAATAGGAACTAAAAAAAGAAACAGCCGCTTTACTAGTATTTATTGTTTTATTTGAAATATGCCACGAATTCCCCTTATCAAATGAGTAATTCATTAAAAATACATCATTATTCATTTTAGTTGGTATTACTAACAAGTTATTTTTATAGATTGCTTTATAAGCCATAGAAGTCTCATTATTACTTCCTTCAAGACTTGGAATATCTTTTATAGGCTGCCAATTTACCCCGCCATCTATTGTTTTAAATACCGCTGATGTTTCATATTGTTTGTGCAATGAAATAAATCCAACTAACTCGTTTATAAATGTTATTCCTGAAATACTATCACTAATACTTATATTTTTAATTACTTTCCATACTCTCCCTTTCGTTTTCATGTAGTATAAATTATGTTCAAATTTATTTGATGCAAGCTTTCTAGACAATACAATCCATATACTATCCATATTGGTGGCATGCAATTGTACTTGAATATCAGTCGATTTCTCCCACTCTTCTTCAATTGGTAATATAAACTCACTCCATCTTTCCCCTCTATTAACTGTATAAAATATAGCGGGCAATAAATCATCATTAGTTTTTGTTAAACCATATGCCCAAGAGCTTCGAGCATTTATTGGATATCCAAATAATATAATTGAATTTAGAGGATTAACAACTTCCCATTCTACTCCTCCGTTTCGAGTATATAAGATAGCTTGCTTTTTATTTGTATATTGAATACCAGCCCACCCAAATCTATCAGTTCGCATTTGTAAAGAAGTAAATTGAATATCATTATTTTTCAATATATCACCTCATTCTTATCATATATATATATTCGTATGCTATTATTTTCAAAACGTTCTATCATTAGTTGTTAGTACCACTCGTTTTATCTACTATCTTTACACATTTACTTTCTCTTTTCCTCACCAACCAAATATCAATAAATAATGTATCAAATCTAATAAAGTTCCTTTTATTTTTTCATTCTCATTTCATAACGACTGTATTTCACAAAATTCTACTATAAAAAATGCACCCCAATTGTAAAACTATTTCTAACAATTAGAGTGCACTTTATATAAAATATAGCTTTAATTTTTAAGCACTTACTACAGCAGCAACTTTATCTAAACAAATAATAAACTGATTAATAAATGCGTCAATTTCCTCTTTCGTAATAATATACGGCGGAAGTAATCGAATAATATTCCCTTGTGTTACATCGACTAACATTCCTTTATTCATTAGCTCAATCTGTAATTTCTTCACATTTTCATACGTATCATTCAGACTAATTCCAAACATCATGCCAGCATGACGTACTTCCTGAATATAATAAGAATTTTCTTTCTGAATTTCTTGTAATTTATCATTTAAATATAGTGACGTTTCATACGCTTCTTGCATTAAACCATCGTCAATCAATGTGTTTAATACAGTTAACCCTAAAGCCGTTCCCATAGATGAATGAGCAAACGTTGTACCGTGATCTCCAGGTGCAAATACATCACATAACTTTTCACCTACAATAATTCCTCCTAGCGGTATCCCGCCTCCTACTCCTTTACCAATTTGAATAATGTCCGGTGTAATATTAAAATTTTGATAAGCAAATAGTTTTCCCGTTCTACCCATACCACTTTGAACTTCATCAACGACAAGAAGTACATTATATTTTTCACATAAATATTGAATACCATGTAAATATTCACTTGATAAAGGATAAATCCCCCCACTTCCTAAAACAGGCTCTAGCATAATCGCAATTGGGTTCTCTTTAATAATGGTCTCTTCTAATTGGTCTATATTTTCGCGCTCTACTTCATATACAGGAATAGATGTTTTAGGGAAATTTTGATATACCTTTTCTTGTCTCGTAAAATGTAGTGCCCCTAACGTCCTCCCGTGAAAACTATCTTTTAACACAACTACTCCATCACGTTCTTCATTCGCAATAGTTCTATATTTATCAATTAATTTTAATGTCGTTTCTGTCGCTTCCGTACCAGAGTTTGTAAAAAAGACTTTTCCGCTTTTTAAAGTACACTCTACTAATTTCTTTGCATACTCAATTGCAACTGGGTTTAAGAAATGAAACGGTAAATGCAACGATTTCGCAACTTGCTCCATTGTCGTTTGTACAATTTTAGGATGATTGTATCCTAATACATTTACTCCTACGCCAGAAAATAAATCTAAATACTCTTTACCATCTACATCATATAGATTACATCCTTCTCCTCTTTCCATTGCAACCTCTGTACGACAATATGTAGACACCATATATTCTTTATCTAATTGAAACCAATCCGACATGTTAAATTCCTCCTAGTTATTTTTCCTTTTTTAACGTTCATTCTCTATATAATCGTTTATAAATTAAGTTTTAAGATTGAAATTTTAATAGTGGTTTTCTTCCACATTTTTATTAAAACGTGTGCTTTCTCTTCCCGATATTCATTTTTCCATAATTTCTTCTATTTCAACAGGTCCACTACATATGTGTTTTTTTCATCTAGCGGTATGTTACTGCTTTGAACTTTGCATGTCATACATAATTGGGACTATAAAATCATATTTAGTAACAATCGACGAAAAAATTTGGAGGCTATATCGATGAATGAAAAACATGATAAATATAAAAAAGATTTATTAGATGAAGACTTTAATAAACATCGAGAACTTACTGAACCAGCTAAATTCCACTCTCAAACAGTTGGTTTACGTGGCCCCGTACTAGAACAAGATAGTGTACTGCATGAGTCATTACAACAATTTATTCATGAAAAAATTTTAGAAAGGCCTGTTCATGTAAAAGGATTTGGTGCGTTCGGTTATTTTCAAACGATATATTCGATGTCTGAACATACTAAATTAAGTTTTTTACAAAATTCTAATGAGAAAGTTCCTGTTATGGTTCGATTTTCGTTAGCTGTTAGTACGAAAGGAACACCGGATACTGCTAGAAATGTACGCGGTTTTTCTACAAAATTTTATTCAAAAGAAGGAATTTTTGACCTTTTATGTAATCACATTCCTGTTTTTTCTGTTCGTGATCCAATGCGTTTCCCTGAAACGATTCAAGCATTATTGCCTTCACCTAAAAATAACTTAATAGACCCGAATAGATTTTGGAGTTTTGTCGCTAAAGCACCTGAATCGATTCATTTTGTTGTCCGTTTATACTCTAATAATGGTACGACCAAAAGTCTTCGCCACATTCCAGGACATAGTGTTAATACATATGTATGGAGAAATGCGGAAGGTAATCGAAAGTATGTAAAGTATCATTGGTACCCATTTGAAGGTGTACAATACATTACTAGTAAAGAAGCAATTAAATTAGCTGCTGAAAATCCTGATTATAGCGGGAAAGATTTATATGATGCTATTAAAAATGGTAAACCAGTGGAGTATGGTTTATACGTCCAGCTCATGGATCCGAAAGATGAAGCGCACCTATCTTATGATCCTTTAGATGACACAAAAGTATGGGATGAACAGACGTATCCTCTCATACCAGTCGGGAAAATGGTATTAAATAAAAATCCTGAAAATTTTATGGAACAAGTAGAAAAGGTCGCATTCTCTCCTTCTAATTTACTGGATGGTGCAGAACTATCAGATGATAAAATGCTGCAAGGGCGCGCTAACATTTACAGTGATTCACAAAGAAGAAGAATTGGTCCAGAATTTCGCAAATTAACGATTAACCAGCAGCAAGATTGGACACCTGCTAATCAAATTACAACCGGTGAAGGAAGGTACGTTGAAGGTAAACTTGAAAGAACTTCTATAACGAAACAGGATGACTTTACGCAGGCTGGTGAATTTTATACGAAGTTACAGCCGATAGAAAAAGAGCATCTCGCTGAAAACTTAGCTAGTGATTTAAAAGTTATATCCGATGATATCAGAAAGGTCGTTTTAGGGTATTTTCATAAAGTGTCTGCTGATTTAGCTGCAAAGATTGAGAGTGCGTTGCAAAAGATTTAAGCATATAAAAAACGTCATTTTAATGTTTAAAATAACGTTTTTTATAGAAAAATTACTAATAAAATTTATTGTCTCGTTTATAAATTATTAAAGATAGATTCTCCTGTAAGATTTTCGTTATTTCATTTTATATTATGATACTCATTTTTCTTTTTCATATAATCTTTTTCACATTGCAACGGCTTGAATTTCACTTTTTTCCCTTTCTTCTTTTTCGTTTTTATAACGAGCCATTCCCCTTTTTCAACGTCTAGTTTTAGGCGTTTCATTACATTGATATTATCTTTTTCTTTATAAAGTAAAAATGCTTCTTGCGCCCTCACAAATAGGCTGGGCTGTTCGCTAAATCCACCACTATCATAAATTTTAGTTAGCGAAGTATAATAAGAATCATTTTCCTTTCCACCATACATCAAATGAGCAGCCTCCAGATCTCTTTTACTTACTTCCCAAAAACTATGTTCATCAATATTTAAATTAAATGTGGATTTAATGTCCTGTATTATATTCTTCACATACTTTTCATCTCTAACTTTTCTTTCTTCGAGACAATCCGAAGATAACTCTGGTGCATCTGATTGGGAATGTACAACGTGTTGTATCGATACACACAGAATAAATACGCTTAAAATGTAAAATATTTTTTTCATATTTACATATCACCTCAAATGATTTAGATACTATATCATTTGAGGCTTACAATATTCTTATGCTAATAATAGGAAAGATCCTATAAAATAAAATTTTTATAGGATCTTTCCTTTTAATATTGCTTTATCAAATTCACGGGCGAGGCAACTACCTTACTACTTTTCACATCATATAATCCTATAGGTGTTACTCGTACAAAAGGCAAGTGCGTCGCAGAAAAGAATAAAATTGTAAATGCTGGATCATCATACGCGTAGCCACGCTCTTGTAGTAATTTCACCATCTGTTTCTCTTCCTGTATTAATTCTCTCATTTTTAAATTAGACATAATCCCGAGCAATGGTAATGCTATTTCGTGTAACACTTCATTGTTTTCTGCTATGACCATTCCACCACCGAGCTCTTTTACTCTACGAAAAGCTGTAAGCATATCTTCTTTTCTTTTTCCTATAAGAATGATGTCACCTGTACCAGAATAAGAGCTAGCAAGCCCACCTAGTTCTTTTGCAAAACCTTTCACAGCTGTATTCACTTGCCAACCGCCATCACGAGCAATCATCATAAGGAAACATTCATCATGATCTGTGGACAATTCATCACAGTCTATATTGATTTCACTAGTGTATGGTTTTGTAATAACGTTATTTAATAAGTGTATCCCCGTTTTATTAGAGAAAATCATATCCTCTTTTTCTATTGACCAATCTAGTGATAATGGAGTTACTTTATGTTTACTCCAGTCTATATGTAATGCCTCATGTGTATTTACACCGTCACGCTTCACCCATTTCCCCTTTGCAATTACACTTATTGGAACCGGGTTTTCTTTACTTTCCAAAATATTAATATTAGCAATTCTACCTGTCGCAATTGAACCATGTAGATGTTCCATATTGTAATAACGAGCGATATTATAGCTTGCCATATGATAAGCATCTATTATTGGCACTCCTTGTTTTATCGCGGTAGCTATCATTACATTTGTCATTCCATTTTCATAGAACGAAGGATGTGAACCGTCTGTCGTAAGAATAAATCTATCAAACTGCTTTACTCCTAGTTCCAGCAATTCTTTCAGTAACACTTCTAAATCTGGACGGATTGAAGAATTTCTTAGGGAAACCGTGTAACCTTGCATAAGACGAGCAAAAGCTTCCTGTCCTGTCATCGCCTCATGATCACAATCTGTACCTAACAGTTTTAACTTTGCTAAAGTCGTTTCAGATGCTCCTGGAAAATGTCCTTCTACTTTTTTTTGTAATCGTTTCGTTTCCTGCACCCAATGTAACATTTCATCATCGCCATGTAATAACTTTGGCCACGCTGTTAGCTCACCGCCTTGAAGAACTGCTTTATGCTTTAGCCACTCTATTATTTCTTCACGATTAAATAAAGATTCCCCGTTTTGCAATTCAGTCTGTCCATCAAAACGACACCACCAATACATACTTGCTGGAATCTTTTCAAATTCATCTAATAAACAAAATGCTTCTTCACGTTGTAATGTGAAAAATAAAGTTAAATTATCATTAATAAAAGTAGTCGTCCCAAATTGCATCGCATAATTCGCTAACGTTTCTGGATTATATAATTGATACGGATGTGCATGCGGTTCTATGTAACCGGGTACGACATACTTTCCTTCACAATCAATGACTTCGCATCCTTGTAGTTGCACTGGTAGTTTTTCTCCTACATAAATAATGCGATCATCATAGATCCAAATATGTGCTTGCATCCACTCGCGTATATAGGAATTTAAATAAGTTGCATTTTTCAATAAAATGTGTGGACTTCTTGTGCCGTCTATTACTTCAACATGTTCTCTTAATTGCTTGTTACTCCATCTAAACTGATTTTCTCCCAATGAATTTCACTCCACATCTAGTTACTATTATTTATTAAAATAAAAATAATTAACAAACTAAAGTATTATCCATTCATAACTCCCCTGTATAACCCCTATCCCCTTCATTATATGGAATGATTGTAAAAATAACAATTTTCAGAATCAAAAACACACCTCTTTGCTCAACAATAAAAAAGGATGTCGTGTAACTGACATCCTTTTTATTGTTGAATTACACTTGATGTCATACTAGGAATGCTAATACTGTCCTTTACAACAGAATGCTATTCGCTTTCTTTTCATCTATTTCTTAAATTCAATTTGCATCATTTTATTAAACTGCGGAACAATATCGATCCCACCTATAGAGTTAACACTGATAGCCAATGTATGTTTGCCTCCAATTACTCCCCCAGCAAAAGTTGTAAATCCAGGAATTCCTCCTCCATGCCCCCAAACTGAAACACCGTTTGGAAGTTTAGTCTCATAGATTCCAAGACCGTATGCGTCACCAACCCCTTTTCCTTCTATAGGAACTGTAGTAAGCATTTCTTTTAGCTCGCGTTCCTTCAGTAACTTACCACCGAGTAAAGATGAAAAGAACTTATTTAAATCATCCGCATTAGAAATCATATCTCCAGCTGCATTAGCTAAACTCGGATTATAATAAGTAATATCTTTCAACTCGCCTGTTCCTTCCATTTTCACATATCCACGAGCATGATTCTTTCCTGGGATGACGGGTGAATTTCCTGGTAAAAACGTATTTGATAGGTCCAAAGGTTCAATAATTCGCTTTTCGATTTCTTCCGCATAACTATTTCCAGTTATTTTTTCAATAAGCATTCCTAGTATTACGTATCCTGTGTTTGAATACAACCAGTCTTTACCCGGTGAGAAATCTGGAGGCAGCGAAAGGCCTATTTTCACTATTTCTTCTGCTGTATACGTTTTTTTCGAATTCATTATGTCCGCGTCTTTTGACTTTAAGTATTCAGCGATACCACTCGTATGATTCAAAAGTTGTCGTATCGTAATTTGATTACCATCATACCCACTTCCTTGCACGAGACCCGGTAGCCACTTTTCAATTGGATCGTCAAGTTGTAAGCGATTTTCTCCTACTAATTGAAGAATAGTCGTGGCAGTAAACGACTTCGTCACACTACCAATCCGAAAGCGATAATCCGAATTCACCGGTTTCTTTGTACTTAAGTCCGCCACGCCAGCAGTAAAACTACTAGTTTTTCCGTTATTAGACGCCTTAGCTAATATTCCTACAGCACCAAGCTGTACTGTTTCCTGCATTACTTGTTTCCAGCCATTACGATTCTTTTGATCATGTACTTGTGACGAACTAGAAATATTTTGAGTTGACTCTGCAGTCACAGTAAAACCAGGTGTGAATAGAGCAGTACCCGCTAATAAAACTGCAAAACTTGCTAACTTAATTGAATTACATTTTTTCATAAGGCTTTCTCTCCTCCATTAATATCGGATTGATTCAAGCTATACTTTCATCCTATATGATAAATCTCTCTTTTTTCTTATCCATTCCTTACGAAATACTTACTTTCAAAATTTGGCGACCAGATGAGAAAAAATTATGTATGGAAATAAAAAAAGAACGTGTTTTCATTTATAAACACGTTCTTTTAAGCACTCTATTAACTTTTACCATCCTGCACTAGCGTTCATACCATTTCCTATAATAGTAAGAAGTAGTGGCCACAGTACTGGTACTAACGTAAGAAATAGATTAAACAGTATAAGTATTCTATATCTTCCAGGAATATTATAATTTTTACGATTAACAAATAATACAAAAACTAACAATATTATGGTCGTTACAAACAAAAGTAACACTAACAACCAATACCAAACCATTAAACTGAGACTCCATGGCTGTAATAGCTCGTGTACAATACCAAAGGTGATTCCCAATACTGCAAAACTAAAGGTAGTAATTGTTGCTTTGATAAACAATTTACTCGTTTTTTTATCGTATGTATACTTACAATATAAATCTATTATCGTGTATAAAGATAAAAATGCCATTAATACACCTATCCAAGACAATAACCAGTCTCCGCCTCCTCTAACTACCATAAACAGAAACCAACACATCCCTGCTGCAGAAAAAATAAAGGAAAGGAGTATGTTTTTCAATACCGGTTTCATTCTGTTTTCACACCCTTACAAAAATTTAAAAATAAATAATAATTTCTTATTTACATGCTACTAGTAATTGTTTTATCTCTTTTTCATTCTATATTGATGTAGTGAAGATAACTCCACAAAAAATGTAACGAGCAATACTCTATTAAGACAACCCATTTCCATTAGTATTGATATAAAAAAGTAAGTATACATTACCATATAATTAAATATAAGTAAATAAAATTAATTATATGGTAATTTTATTTACTTATATTAATGTCACCCTTTACCGTCTCGCTCTATCCATCGTACAGTCTTCTCTACATCTAAATCCGTATACGTCTTTTCACCATAACGAACAGACTCATATATCGAAATAATATCTCTCGTTCTACAAATTCTCGTTAACCATTGTTGCATCGTTTCATAAGACCTTCTTTGTTCGTGAAATGGTAATGTTCTTTCCCATTCAACTAACGTTTTCCTTATCGTATCTTTAGGTAACGGCTGTTCAAACTGATGCTTCACTTTCTTGTTCTTTTCGGTTCTATCCGTATTTTCCTTTGTTATCGATTGTTTATCCTGTTCTATTTCTGATTTTGTTACCTTTTTCCTCATTAATTTATAAAAAGCATATAGAATAACTAATGCAATAATTACATAAAAAACGACACTAATCCATGCATTTGAAAGAACAGAAAACACATCAGTCCATGAATTTTTTCGTACAAAAAGTGGAATTTCCCTATATATTTTTGTTCTTGTATCTACAACTCCTATTTCTTCATCTATAATTCTTTCAGGTTCATCAAACTGTGCGTCTACACTAGTAAAATCATAATTTCTTTCCGATATTGTCTCCGTCTTACTAGAAAAAAGCCCATTTACTATGTCTTGTACATGCACAACACCTTGTGATAACGTTATCGCACTAACCGTAAAGAAAAGTAGTATTAATACTCTAACACTCCACAACTTTACTTTCACATGTCTCTCTTTATTAGCCATGACATAAACCCCTTCTTATTCTTTAATTACGACCCATTTATTCGTTCTACTGTATTTCCTTGGGGAAGTACCAAGAATTAAAGGAACCGCATCTAATTCCTTTCGCCGAAATCCAGCTGTGTAAAAATAAGAAGAAGTTATAGGTGTATCTTGATCCGATATTGAGGCAAGTACCTTTAATACATTTTGCAAATGTTTCCGGTTATCTCCATTTTTTATATGTAGCAAACCATTATCTTTCACACTATTAATCCATACTTCAAACGAACAGTTTTGCATAAGAAGTTGTTTACATATGCCTGCTGTTAATTCAATTAATTCTTCTATATCATTTCGCAAAGAAACACCACTTTTATTTTGCAAGTTGAGATAAATCGCGTATTTATCACATTGTGTTCGCTCATACTTTTTCGCAGTTATCGTCCCTGTTTTCGCTGTTGCACTCCAGTGGATGGAACGAAAATCTTCATTTTCATAAGACTTTACTCCCATTACTTTCGTTTCATCATATAAGGGTGAAGACATCGCTTTTCGAAATCCTCGTGACCATTCTTGTAATTCAGGAACTTGTATTTTCGGAACAGCTGGTAAGACTAAATAAGAGGGCATATCAACTTGTTTATATGTTATATGGTTCGTTATAAATCCAAAGAGATCAGTAATAACAATTTCAACTTCTTCCCATTTCGCGATGCCTCTTTTTAACGCTACAGCTTGCAAATCAAATGAAACTGACTCCCTTCCTTTTAAATTAAAATTCATATAATAATTTGAACCTGTACTATGATTTTTGTTTATTTCATCATGATTCCAAGTTAGCTTATTTTCACATTTAAATCGAAATACAATATTAAGAATAGGAAATATCGACTTGTTTGAAATTTTCATTTTGCACATATTCGTTTCACCTATAAAAACGTTCGAATTCCCTTGACTGTATTCCCATTCAACACGAGATACTTTACGTATATATACATGCATAGCACCTATTAAAATTACATATAAAAATACGAGAGATAAAAACAGTAGATTACTTGAAAATACACTTAAAATAACGGCTACAACTGACATAACCCCCATTACGAAAGGCTCCGCTAAAGGTGTATACACAAGCTGTTGATTCATCGTACATTCTCCACTGGCACACTAATCGTATGAAGAATTTCTTTCATAATTTGTTCTTTCGTCGTTTTCATCTCTCCCTCAATCGTTAACGTTAAACGATGAACACAAACGGATGCAGCGAGCGTCTTAATATCATCTGGCGTACAGTAATCTCTTTCATTTAATATTGCCCGTGCTTGAATTGCTCTCATAAATGCCAACGTTCCCCGAGGGCTTACACCAATTTCAATTAACTCATGGTTACGAGTTGCTTCAATAATTTCAAGGAGATAATCTTGCACATCATTCCCTACTAACACTTCTCTTGCACGCTTTTGCATCGTAATAATTTCTTCACTTGAAATAATAGAATGTAACGTTTCTAATGGATCATTCATTTGAAACCGATTCATCATTTCCTTTTCAGCTTCTCTCGTAGGATAACCTTGGCGTATTGTGAGTAAAAACCGGTCTAACTGAGCATCTGGTAACGGAAATGTGCCGGCTGATTCGAGTGGATTTTGCGTTGCTATAACTAAAAAAGGTTCTGGTAATGAATGTGTCTGTTTCGCAATTGTAACAGTACGCTCTTCCATAACCTCAAGTAACGAAGATTGTGTTCTCGGTACAGCTCGATTAATTTCATCCACTAATACGATATTTGCAAAAATAGGACCTAACCTCGTTTTAAAATCCGATTCCTTCACATCAAAATATTCAAGACCAATAACATCTCCAGGCAAAGTATCCGCTGTAAATTGTATTCTTTGAAATTTAGCGTCCACACTTTTAGCCAAGCTTTTCGCTAACGTTGTTTTTCCTGTCCCAGGTACATCTTCTAATAAAATATGCCCCCTTGCTATAAGAGCTATAGCTGCCAGTTCAATCGATTCATCTTTTCCTATAATAACTTTCGAAATATTATTAGTAATCTTCTTTAATGTACTCATATAGTATCTACCACCTTTAAATTATCTAAAAATTAAGAATATATTTTTTCCAAATTATAACATGTAATTCGAAGATGAAATAGAGTGAAAATGAATCTTTTATTTTTTCTTCATTGCACGCAAAAAAGCACCTATTATCGTATATTGACAATAAGGTGCTTAACTCACGTAATTTTCATATTGGGTATTTAACACCTTATATACATTCACTATCTTTCTATTTCACTCCAAATATCAATATCACTTTCATTTAAAATCGATTTAATTTCGTCTTTCTCAAAAACTACTAAATAATTATACGGTAAAGCTAGTACTTGAATAATTGCAGGTTTCATTTTTAATAATTCGTAGGCGTATATGGTCTCTAATTCTCCTGATACTTCTTCATTAATAGGACCTATATACCAACCCGAATCACCTTTATCACAACCACTAGATCTTTGTAAATAAAGCCCTTCTTGTTGCAACACATTTTTCGCTATCCCAACCTCTCTAGCTGCAGCAATATTGTCTTCCTGCTCTTGTAAGTTCAATTGTTGTTCTTGCAAAGTAAATTGTTTCATCTTGGTTTGCCAGCTTGTACTTCTATAATCTCTTGAGTTCGTCTCATTGTTTCTTTAAAGAATCGACATTGATTTCTATTAGATATCCTAAGTACACTCATACTCTCATCTGCCTCTTATTCTTGCAACCAATTTCGTGCCACTGATGAACACCCTTTACAGGTGTTAAAAACATAGAAAAACCTTGAAAAGCATATATGCCAATCAAGGTCTCAGTTTATATACCACCTATTATTTACATATTCCACTTTCCCATACTCTTTTTCCGTCAGTTAAAAACACTGCACTTGGCGGATCATCATAGAGAGAAATTTCAACCAATGAACTTTTTTCTTGTATCAACCAATTATATACAATACCTTCGTTAGTAGAAGGTTGAGATAAAATATGATTTACTTGAAATGCTGTTGCATAATATTCTGCGTATGCGGGGTCATCATCATCTAATCCATTGTCTGTCTCATAAAATGTGTCTGTTTTGCCTATAATTCTCAACCCACTGTTCCACTCTAATATGATTTCTACACCTTCATGCTCTGTTAATGTTTTAAATAAAGAATCTGCTTCCATAGACATCCTCTTTCTTAATTTTATTCTGATGGTTTTGCTGGTACTATATGGGCACCATCTTTTCCATAATGTATCATTCCTCTATTAGTCTCTATATATTGTCCGGTCACAGTGTCATAGTATTTACCTATTGGTTTACCAAAGTCCACTCTTTCTTTATTTTTGGTAACAGTGGTTCCTTTTCCGGCAAACTTATCAAGCAATTCTTGCGCTATTTTATTATCACCATAGAAAATGCTCTTATTTTTTCCATTTGCTAATTCTTGTTTATAGTTCGGTGTATCAGGAATATGCTTTTCTTGAGCTCCTGCTTTCACTTTTATTGGATAACCATTTACTTCACGGTATGGACCTTTAGGTACAGAATCTTTTCCATAAGAAGGTATTCGATTACTCGCACCCTTACCCCCACCAGAAGACTGAATTTTTTGAATAGTACCCTTAGTATTTTGAATCGATTTATCCCATACAAATCCACCATGTGCAAAAAGACTAGCCCCAGCAGCTGTTGCTGCTATATCTAATGGGATAACAATTGGTGACGCTAACCCGCCAGTTCCTACTTCTGCCACGATAGTTAAGAAATTAGATCCGCCTATGAGCGAGATACCTTCAAACATTTCTACAATGGACCCGACTATTGATATAACATTTCCAGCCAACCTTCCAGCTTGGTAAGTTGTCTTACTTTCTAATTTATCATTCTCATGTGGTTGTAGTCCAAAAAAGTTTTCTAGTGCTGCATCACCAGCACCTTGAAAAAATTCGATAACTCCATGCAAAAACGTTTGCGCATAAATGGCTGTTTTTTCATGCCATGATCTATTGTCTTCCTGCTCTTGTAAGTTAAATTGTTGTTTTTGCAAAGTAATTTGTTTCATCTCGGTTTGACGAGCTGTTTCTTCTATAATCCCCTGAATCGAACTCACCCAATCCATATTCAACCCTTGTGTACTAAACGTCCCACTCACAGGACTAAATCCTTTCCCACTTTGCACTTCAGCGAGTCCGGCTGTGATGCTAGCTGCTAATTGGAGAGCGGTGCTGTAGTTGTTGCTGGATGAATGATTGAATTCATATAGACGCTCTAGTTTTTCTTCTAGTTTTTTTCTCATTGTACCTAATACCGTTACAATTGCACCTACTCCGGGCATTGGTGTAAGTACTTCTATTGCTTCTATACTTGTAATCGATTGATTGGCATGTCTCGTAGAGTAAACTGCTACGATAATCCAGTCGTTGAAAACTTCTTCATATCATGAAAGAGAATTGTGGAAGCACTTCATCATTTGAAACTTTTGTTTTGGTATTTTTGAATATATAATTCACCGTACCAAATATTGTAATTCCGAAATAAAAAGCACTTGTTGCTTTTAGTCGACAATCAAGTGCTTTAAGTTCATCTGTTTATTAAGTAGGATTATTTGGGGAAATTTCCAATTAACTTTACAATATCTTTAAAACTTACGAATTCATTAGTTTGATGTTTATTCCATTTATTTATATTCTTAGCCCACTAATAGCTATCTCGCCTAGTTATTGTTCTTATATTCAAAAGAATTACCTCTCTTCTTTGCACAAATATAAGTATTGGCCAAACTTAGGGAATGCATCCCAATTTCTAGATACATCATCTTTTATCTCTCGCTCTTCTACTTCTCCAGTTTTAGAATCTTTTTGCTCCATAGCAATATGACCATTTTCTTGATACCCCAAAATCATACTTTTTAACTGTGTATCCCCGTCATATTCCCAATACATTATTGTCCTTAGGAATAGTCTATTATCTTCTTTAACAATAAAATCGTAGTGTAAATATTTACGAAGAAAATCATCAAAAAAACTTACCGATACCCATTTCTCAGTGACATTTACTAAATACTTTGGCTGCTCTCCATCACTAAGAACAGCAGTATAAGAATGACGATTTTCATGAAGTGTCTTGGCTGCATTCTCATCAATAATATTCCAAGGCTTCTTTTTTATATTAGACCACTTATCACAATAATAAATTTCCATTAATTATACACCTTCCCATTAATATCACGAATAATAATCCCTTTCTCATTCGCCTCTTCAATAATTTTTTGTGGAACTGGCTTTGTTTGTACAGGGATTTCCAAAATTAACTCTCCATCTAGTCGACCACCTTTTAAAGCATTAGGATTAAATTTGCCTGAAGAAATTTCTGAACCGGAAGAATACTTTTTAGTAAACTCACTTAAATAACTTAATGCCGTCTTTTCTTTTACTTCAGCCAATTGGGTAAATTTCCTCGAGACAATTTCTTCACTCGGAATATAAGAATCTACAACATATTTCTTCCCATTGATTTCCTTTGCCTCTAACTCTACTTCATTATAAGGATATCGAGGACGATTTTCCTTATTAAATCTATTCCCTGCTTCCCATTGCTTTTTCACAAAGTCCGGTATTGATTTCTTTTTAGATAGTGTTTCACCCGTACCCTTACCACCATCTTTAGACTTCGCAAACTTATAAAAAGCTTCTAATAATTCGCCTTGAGGTATTTTGGTTACAATAGTTCCACCAACACTAGAGAATGCATAGGAAGCATTTCTCTTAAATGATTGTAACATTTCAAGGGTAGGCTTCAATTCTTTTGCTAGTTTTTCTGCATTAGCAATTGTACTTATTCCACTTGATGTCTTTGCGATATGACCGATTTTATTTAGCGCCTTTAACTTATTTACTTCTCCTACATAATATATATACTCTGAAATACTCTACTTAATTTACAGAACCATTCGTAAACACAAAAATAGTGGCAGTTGGATTCTCCAAACTACCACTATTTTTAACCTCTTAATTCATTAAATTCCGTATAAATTAGTTTTTCAACGTTACTCATGATACACAATGTTTTAATTTGCTTATTATAGAACTTCCTCTACATCGACACTCTCTACCTTCACTTCATACATATTTGGGATATTTACTTCTTTTGGTACCCATGCATAATAATTTTGATCATTCTCTAACATAAATTGAACTAACTTTGTTTCTGAAACATTCCAGAAATTTTTAAGATTATCGATGTAGTCCTCTAAATCTTCTTTATAGTCCAATTGTAATATATAATCTCTTACCGTCAGAGCAAACACAATTAAACTTCCTAATAGATTTTTTTGCTCATTTTCTTCTTCATACTCTTGTGGTAAGAACCACACTTGACCTATTCCTATCGTTTTTTTGTATTTTTCATAAAAACTACTATCGTCCATATTATCATAGTCATGGATCAATTCATTGACCAATGAATGCCATTTTGGCGGAATAATGTTTTCCAATGCAGGATTATGTTCAATTCCTTCTACTATATCCTCGATTTCTTCTGTCTCATCTTCATAGTGATATTCACTTAGGTCTATATGCTTAAATTTCATTTCATTTTTATAATGTGCCAAATCATATGGATAATGATTATTATCTTTTAAACTTGTATCATCAAGTTCGAGTATCTTTACTATTGCAGCTGTCTCAAAGCTCCAATACCCTACATATCCAGGTTCTTTATGCGCATTTTTCCATTCATAATCATAATGGCCTTTAAACCATTCTTTCTCCATGTACGTTTGTAATCTTTTAGATGCTTCTTTTTTATCTGTTTGTGCAAGTTCTATAATCTCTCTCGTTTTTGCATATGGATTTTCTTTATAATATCTGTTCGTCATTTTTGTGTATCCGATATCACTAGCGCATAAGAGGAAATCGATTACTGCGTCATTCATATTTTCTTTCTCAACTAGCTTAGCTAAACTTACAAGATTCTTTTTCTCCGTCTCTAATAAAATTCCTAGAGATATCATCCAAATTAGATTTAAATATCCAACTTCTCTTTCCCCTATATGCCCCAAATCAATAAGAGCGTTGTCAAAATCTCCTTCTATTGTATGGATAGCTTCTCCTAGGGAATATTTTGCGTTAATATCCTCTAACTCATAATTAAAATTTAATAGATACCTTCCTTCTATAAGACTTTTATTATCTTTAGCCTTTCTTTGAATACCATTCCTTTCATCTTCTTCAAAACTTTTAATCTCCTCTCTATTTTCCTCAATAAACTCTTTATTATATTCTATTCCTTCTCTACATTTTTCTTCTATACATAAAGGATCTCTCATACTATTCAATTCCTCCTAACTTCTAAATTATGGCCATTCTCCAATGTTGTTTCCTTCTTCATCTAACCTATATGTTTTCACATTTCCACTACTATCAACCTTTGATAACACTCTCTCAACTTCCTGATCTTGTAATGCTTTCGTAATCTTTGATGCTAATTTTGCATCTCCATCAACGGCCTTCAATATTCTACTTTTTCGGGTCTTCGCACCATTCAACCAACCATCTGACATTTGTGGTCCATCTTTAGTTTTTCCTAATTGTGAACTACCAAACTTTGCTTCATCAATAACATATTTAATATTTGAATTTGGATTTGCATTTTCGTATAATCCATCAATCCCTTTTACTATTTTATCATTTATGCCTGTTGGTGCACTTTTTCCGACTGGCTTTAAATCAAATCCAGCTTCTTTTAAACTTTGATTATTCAATAAATTGTCATTAGATTTTATTTCACCATAATTACCTTTTTTTGCTTTTTTTCATAATATTTTTCTTGGCTTCTACAACTTTTAATTGATGTTCATTTAAGTTTCTAGCAACATAATGCTCTCTGCTACTTTATCAACTTGAACCATACCCTAAATAAAAAGCACTTGTTGCCTTTAGTCGACAATCAAGTGCTATAAGTACATATTTCTGTTACAAGCGTAATTAAATATTTTTTGATTATTTTAATAATAATTATCTCTTTGTACTAATATTATTTTTTCGCATAGAGAATTTATTCATTTTTAAAATGAACCATGTCATAAGGATAATAAGAAATATCTTTTAATATACTATCATCTAATCCTAAAATTTTCATAATTGCTCCACTTTCAAAACTCCAATAACCAAAATATAATTTTTCTTAATGTTTATGGCATTCATACCATACCATATTATTATGCCCAACATACCATTGCCCTAACAAGTATTTTTTCATGAATTCACAAGATTTTGTATTATCATTACACAAAATAACATTAATCAGACTTTTAAATGGCTTTTCAAATAACCAGCTATATTTTCGAACTGTAATCACTTCTTAACAACTACTAATCTACCTCTATTATTTGTATCCCTTCTTTGGTTTCTGGACAATCATTAATGCTTCTTTTTAATACTCATCTTCAAATAAACAATTATATATAGTAACACCTGTTTCCTTTAACTCTAACGAAACATCCTCCACTTCAATACTTAACGTTTCTTTATCAAGATTCTTTATTCCGTTACTATCTAATAATTTTAAAATACTACTTCCTATTTTCTTAGATTCATCATTGTATGGCGAGGACTCTTCAACTAGCTCGATTGTACCATTAGTGTATCTATATCTTAAATATTTAACCACTGCATATGGCGCGATTGCCGAAATCATTAGCATTACACAATTAATTTCTGATTGCTTCCGAACATACTCACTGAATTCTACACTACCAAAACGAAATTTCACATCTAGTGGTAGAAAAATGTAAGAAAAACATGATGAATAACTAAAATCAGTAATATTATCAACGTTTATATTTGATATTTTATTAATTTCTCCATCCCAGAAATGTTTATCAACAAATTTCCCCAAAACATATTGGAAATCACCTTGTTTATATAATTTATTAACAACTTTTAGTATCTCATCACTCATAATTATTCTCCTTTATTGTACAGGGTATCCATGTATATTTCCTTTACCATCCATATGAACCTTTACCCTCGTTTCTCCATTTGGACCTATTGGTTTTCCAAAATCATGTACTCTAACACTTCCATCTGGCTTTACTGGTGTTCCTTTCACCCATGCTTCTTGTGTCTCTACTACTCCATTCTTCCCTGCTCCCCACTGCGATTTGGTTGAGACATTATTCCCATGACCAGGAACATGTTTACCTTGTTTTCCTGCATCAACTTTTGGAGCCCCTGAAACGCCAGCATCAACATGTCCTTGACTTGCTAGTTTATCATTTTTTCCAATGTTCCCTGCTACACTGGCTCCCTGGCCACCATCACCATTACCCTTACCTCCACCAGAAGACTGGATTCTTTGAAGAGTATCCTTAGCATTTTGAATCGATTTATCCCATACAAATCCACCATGTACAAAAAGACTAGCCCCAGCAGCTGTTGCTGCTATATCTAATGGAATAACAATTGGTGATGCCAATCCACCAGTTCCTACTTCTGCGACGATAGTTAAGAAATTAGATCCACCTATGAGCGAAATAGCTTCAAACATTTCTACAATGGACCCGGCTATTTAATAATTTTGCCCTGTTTTTTTTAATGTTTTTTGACATTGAAAAACATACTATATAGCATCAATTGAAGCCTATGTGCCTGTGAAATGCAAGGTACGAAAGTGCATTCGCTCAAATAATAATTTTCAATTGAAATCAACAAAAGAGACCTCAAATGTGAAGTCTCTCTTGTTGATTATTTTCCATAAGTAACTCGCCATTTATTTGTTTATTTTAAGACAGATAACGTGGTTCATTCAAATATATATCTTAAAGAAAAAATTTTTCCTGCCGTCATAATCTAGTAGAATAGATTCAAGTAATTCTTATTAATTGCGATAAACTCACTAGGAATCTCATCTGCTAACCAAACTTTTTCATTTCCTAAATAAAATTTAACGCCTTCTTCTCTAGCTTTTTCAGTATTAACTTCTAAAATAATAGGATGCTTATCTTTTCTTTTCCCCACTAATTCAGCAGTTATAATATCTTCAGAAAGATGGACATATTGTCTCGACATAGGTGATAGACCATTTGATTCAATAGAATTTAAAAAGCGAGGAGATGTACCATGATAAAGAAATTTAGGTGGAACGCCTTCTTCCTTTACTATTTTCATGGGAATAGAATGTCCATACAACGCACGAATTTTATTTTCTTTTAGCTCATGCCTTTTTTTCTCAGATTTCTCAATCATTATTTTTAAATCTTCTATCTTCACATCTCTCCATTCAATGGATTGGTGAAGTGCTTGTAAAAGTTGCTCAACAGAAACCCACCCATTCTCATCTAACTCCAATTCGTATTCCCATGGAGCATGACGTAAAGCATAAGATACTTCTTTACTTAAATTTGTATAGAATTTTTGTTTATTCAATTTCTTCACTCCGATTGTAATCAATCATTTCTTTCATAGCAACTTCGACCCACTCCCAAAAATCATCAAACTCTTTTCTTTGTTCAAAGCCTTCAGAAGCAAAATCATGAATAAGTTGAACTTTACTTCCTTTGCCGATTTCAAAACATGCAGTATCATCATTATCAACTCTTTTAGCAAAAGGAATCAGCTTACGATTAGGATATCTTTTCTTCATACCAGAGTATATGTTAGTAGCCTGTTCTGATTCCTTTAAAAACCATATATCAAAATTAACTACATCTAATTTGACTAATAAGGTAACAGTTTAAATGCCACCTATTATTTACACATTTTTCTTTCCCATACTCTTTTTCCGTCAGTTAAAAACACTGCACTTGGCGGATCATCATAGAGAGAAATTTCAACCAATGAACTTTTTTCTTGTTTTAACCAATTATATACAGTACCTTCGTTTGTATTAGGTCGAGATAAAATATTATTTACTCTAAATACAGCTGCATCATATTCTGTATAATTTATATCATCCTCATCTAGTCCATTGTCTGTTTCAAAAACTGTATCTAGTTCTCCAATAATCCTCAATCCACTTTTCCATTCTAGTATCATGTCACTATGTTCATAATTTATTAATGTTCCAATTAAAGAATCGTACCCCATTTACATCCTCTTTTCTTATGATTTTTATGGCCTTGATGGTACTATATGAGCGCCATCTTTTCCATAATGGATCAACCCTTTAGTAGTCTCATGGTATTCACCAGTATTGCGGTCATAATATTTTCCTATTGGCTCACCAAAGTCTACTCTTTCTCTACCGTTTTTTAATAGTTCACCTTTCCCGGCGAACTTATCAAGCAATTCTTGCGCTATTTTATTATCGCCATAGAAAATGCTCTTATTTTTTCCATTTGCTAATTCTTGTTTATAGTTCGGTGTATCAGGAATATGCTTTTCTTGAGCTCCTGCTTTCACTTTTATTGGATAACCATTTACTTCACGGTATGGACCTTTAGGTACAGAATCTTTTCCATAAGAAGGTATTCGATTACTCGCACCCTTACCTCCACCAGAAGACTGGATTTTTTGAATAGTATCCTTAGTATTTTGAATCGATTTATCCCATACAAATCCACCATGTGCAAAAAGACTAGCCCCAGCAGCTGTTGCTGCTATATCTAATGGAATAACAATTGGTGATGCCAATCCACCAGTTCCTACTTCTGCGACGATAGTTAAGAAATTAGATCCACCTATGAGCGAAATAGCTTCAAACATTTCTACAATGGACCCGGCTATTGATATAACATTTCCAGCCAACCTTCCAGCTTGGTAAGTTGTCTTACTTTCTAATTTATCATTCTCATGTGGTTGTAGTCCAAAAAAGTTTTCTAGTGCTGCATCACCAGCACCTTGAAAAAATTCGATAACTCCATGCAAAAATGATTGCGCATAAATGGCTGTTTTTTCATGCCATGATCTATTGTCTTCCTGTTCTTGTAAGTTCATTTCTTGTTTTTGCAAAGTAATTTCTTTGATCTCGTTTTTTCGAGCTGTTTCTTCTATAATCCCCTGAATCGAACTCACCCAATCCATATTCAACCCTTGTGTACTAAACGTACCACTCACAGGACTAAATCCTTTCCCACTTTGCACTTCAGCAAGTCCGGCTGTGATGCTAGCTGCTAATTGGAGAGCGGTGCTGTAGTTGTTGCTGGATGAATGATTGAATTCATATAAATGCTCTAGTTTTTCTTCCAGTTTTTTTCTCATTGCACCTAATACCGTTACAATTGCACCTACTCCAGGCATTGTTGTAAGTACTTCTATTGCTTCTATACTTGTAATCGATTGATTAATTCCCCTTATTTGTTCTCTTATTTCTTGTTCAATCACATCTGTCGAAGCAACTTTCGCTTGGAACTCATTTGGAAATGCTTCATTTTGGCGAATTAATTCTTCACATAGGCATATGATTCCTTGCGCTAGTGGCCGAAATGTTTGGACAAGGTAGGCTTTTGCACTACTGTATGTTTGTCCTTGTAATACTGTGTCTATCGCAAAGGCATCAATAGATTGAATGGCTTGTTCCATACTTTGAATCGTAGCATTACATATAGCGTTCATACTTTGAGTTTGATTTTGTACTTCTCCCAAATACATGTTTAAACTCATGTATTGGCCTCCCTTTGTAGTTGCTGCTGTTCATAGGAAAGGTCGTTTTCTTTCTCACTGAGATGCCGTTTTTCTTTAAGCAACGTCTCTTTTTCATTTTCTAATTCGAATGTAAGTTTTCTTTCATACTGTCCGATTTCTTGCCGCATATTCGTAAAAAGGTGAAACACTTCTTTGTCGCCGTGCCAAGTTTCTAGTATTCGGTTAAATAAACGATTGCTTCTATTTTTCCATTCATGAAAACTAGCCTCAGCTCGTTCTTGATTTTGCAGCGCGATTCGGTTTTCATTTTGTTCTTCAAATATAATTCGTAATTTTTGATTACATTGATTGATTCTCGTTTCAATTCCTTGACTCATCTTTTCTCCCTACCTTTTCCCCTTTACGTAGGTTGTTACATTATTGAAAAGTCTTTTGAAGTCCTGTATCCATTTTCTCAAATTCATTTGCTACGGAATGGATATTATCAATTGTTTGTTGAAAAGCAGTACAAAATTGTTTCGTGATCTGTAAATTTTGTTGATTTGCTTCTTGTGCTTTGAAGTTCACAGATAGTGTAGTACGCGTTGCCTTATTTATAGAGCGACTAGTAGCACTTTGCATTCGATCTGAAGCATTTCTCATTTTCGTTGCAAGTTGCGTTGCCGTATGCAAATTACTTTGAAATTCTCCCATCACTTACTCCCCTCTACCTTATATTTTCAAGAAAATTATACCATGGAAAAATATTCTAATAAACCGAATGTTCGAATTTAACATACAATTCACCACTATTATTGAACATAATTTCAACATAACTGTGTCGAAATTATGTTCTACTTATACAAAAAAGATGACTTCAGCCATATGCTAAAGTCATCTTTTTCTACCTTATTATTTTACTAACTCTCCATTATAAGCTTTTATATTAAGCGGAGCAGTTAAAAACTGTGCTGCTTTACTAACGAAAGATGTGAAGTGTTCACTCGTATTATGACTCGCAACTGCTGCTTCATCTTTCCATACTTCTACCATCGTATAAACACTTTCTTTTTCTGTATCTTTATATAAGTCATAAGATACATTTCCACTTTCTTCTTTTGAACCGTGAATGAGTGGCTGAATTTCTTCTAAAAATGCTTGTTGTTTCGCTGGATCTACTTGAAATATTGCGTGAATAATAATCATGGTGTTTCCCCTCTCATCTTTCACTTATTGAAGTTCTTTTATAAAATTATTTCCACTCTGCAACTTTTTCAATTGGAAGACGTACTGATTGGTAACCACTGTCTGCAGCTTTCCCGATTGAAATTAACATAACTGGTACGTAGCGTTCTTTATCTAGTCCAAATGCTTCTGCAATTTGGTCTTTTTCAAATCCACCAATTGGACAAGTATCATAACCGTGCGCACGAGCTGCTAGCATAAATTGCATCGCTACAAGACCACCGTCAATTAATACTGTATCTTTCATTACTTCTGGTGTAACCATAGAGAAGTAAGCTGAAAGTTTTTTCATTTGATCTTCTTTTACTTCTGCTGGCATAAGTCCACGCTCTACTGCTGTACCGTAAATTTCTTCTGCGTTATCAAAGTTGTTTAAATCACCAAATAAAGCAATCATTGCTGAAGATGTTTCTACTTGAGATTGATTGAATTTCGCAAGTGGCGCAAGTGTTGCTTTCGCTTCGTCACTTTCAATCACTACGAATCTCCATGGTTGCATGTTTACTGAAGATGGTGCAAGTGTTGCTTCTGTAAGAATTTCTGTCATTTCTTCTTTGCTAATTTTCACTGAAGGGTCGTACTTACGAATTGAACGACGTCCTGTTAAAATTTCGTTAAAATCATTTGTTTTTACTGAGTTAGTCATAGTTGTATTCTCCCTTTTTTATAATTCTTTTATATTTTCTTGAATGTGATTTAACATATTTAAAAGATTATCGCGTTCTTCCTCACTTAATCCTTTAAATGCAGATGCTGCAAAACGTTCTTTTTCCTCTTGAAACGCTTGAATTTTATTTCGTCCCTCTTCAGTAAGAGAAACTAACGTAATTCTGTTATCTTCTGGATTTTTACGTCTTACAATCATTTCATTGGCCTCAAGCTGCTTTAAATGCCTTGTTATCGCAGCATTATCAATATTCACTTCTTGCTGAAGTGCTTTTTGACTAATTTCACCTACTTCAAATAATTGAAGTATAAGCTCTAATCGAGACTGGCTCATACCCGTACACCCTTCAAATTTCGAACTTACTTCTTTATTTAGAAAGTGTAATTTATATAAAATAATCGCTTCTTTTGAGCATGAACTTGTCAAATTAACCCTCCTTTACAATCAAAATAAAAACATTTGATGTATCAATAGTTGATATGTCAATTAATATAATCTATATCGATTTAGAATGCAAGCATTTTGTTTTTATTTTATTTTTTCCAAATTAAGGCGCTTTGTAGCGTTACAAATAATGTTAATTGCACTATAATAATACTAATTTAAAGAACTGGAGAGTGATTGATAATGCGGCAATACACAAATAGAAATGAGGAATTGAAAATGGAAAATGAAATGAGGATATTCACAAATGACAACAATAAATATAGGGATTGTTGCGCACGTAGACGCTGGCAAGACGAGTTTGACTGAGCGTATTCTTTATGAAACGAATGTGATTAAAGAAATTGGCCGAGTAGATAGTGGTAATACACAAACTGACTCAATGGAATTAGAAAGACAACGCGGAATTACGATTAAAGCATCTGTCGTTTCTTTCTTTATTGATGATGTAAAAGTAAATGTCATTGATACACCTGGACACGCTGATTTTATCGCTGAAGTGGAGCGATCATTCCGCGTTCTAGACGGTGCGATTTTAGTTATCTCTGCCGTTGAAGGTGTGCAAGCACAAACAAAAATTTTAATGCGAACATTACAGAAACTAAACATACCGACTATTTTATTCGTTAATAAAATTGATCGTAGTGGCGCAAACACTGAAAAAGTTATGAAACAAATAAAAGAGGTTCTTTCAAATGAAGCATTCCCCTTCTATTCTGTTCTAAACGTAGGAACGAAAGGAGCCCAGATTATTGCATACAAATCATATGACGATTGTACGGAACTGTTAGCGCCATATAATGAATCGTTACTTGCGTCATATGTAAATGATGAAATCGTACCGGACGTATTATTAAGAGAAGAACTCGAAAAACAAATACAGCAAGCAAGTGTGTACCCAATCTTTTTCGGTTCAGCCATGACAGGTATAGGTGTAACTGAACTGCTCGAAAATATTTCAACCTTATTTCCAGCTAATAAGTCGGCAGAAAACGAAACATTATCCGGTGTTGTGTTTAAAATTGAACGTGAACCTTCTGGAGAAAAGATTGCTTATGTAAGAGTTTTTTCTGGTCGTTTACACGTAAGAAAATATGTTGATATACAGCGCGGAGACGTTCTGGGGCATAAAGAAAAGGTTAAGAAAATATGTCTATTTCATAACGGGAATGTTGTTCAAGCTTCTATCGTTCCTAGCGGAGAATTTTGCAAAGTGTGGGGACTGAATGATATTAAAATTGGTGATATTATTGGTGAACGTACGGATTATATAAAAGATATTCACTTTGCCGAACCACAAATGGAAGCTTCCATTGATGCAGTATCAAAAGAAAGAATTCATGATTTATACGCTGCACTTATGGAGCTATGTGAAGAAGATCCACTTATTAAAGTGTGGAAAGATGATGTTCATAATGAACTATATATTCGCCTTTTCGGTGAAGTACAGAAAGAAGTAATTGAAACGACTCTTTTTGAAAAATATAATTTGCAGGTTACTTTTTCAAATACGCGAGTTGTATGTATTGAAAAGCCAATTGGCATTGGGAATTCCGTTGAAGTCATGGGTGAAAAAGCCAATCCATTTTACGCAACAGTCGGATTCAAAGTTGAACGTGGTGAACTTAATTGCGGCATAACATATAAATTAGGTGTTGAGCTCGGCTCACTACCTTTAGCATTCCATAAAGCGATTGAAGATACGGTATTTCAAACGTTAAAACAAGGATTATATGGATGGGAAGTTACAGATATTATCGTCACGTTAACACATACTGGTTATGCTAGTCCTGTTACAACAGCGAGTGACTTTAGAAATTTAACACCGATCGTATTAATGGATGCTTTAAAGCAAACTGAAACACATGTATATGAACCAATAAACGAGTTTGAATTAACTGTACCGGAGCACGCAATTAGTACCGCGATGTATAAGCTCGCTGCCGTTCCAGCAACTTTTAGAGAGCCTATATTGAATAATAACTCTTACCAGTTAACAGGATCATTACCTGTTGCAAAAACAGAGAATTTTAAACGAATGCTACATTCATTTACAGAAGGAGACGGCATATTTACAACGAAGCCAGCTGGTTTCACAAAGCTTATGGCTCCCTTCCCTACTCGAAAACGTGTTGATTATAATCCGCTGAACCGTAAGGATTATTTACTTCATGTTTTGAAGGCTTATTAAAGTAAAAGAGGTGCAATTCGCACCTCTTTTGCATGTATTAATAGGTTAGTTTGTCCTAACAACTTCTTTAAGTTCTCCTATTATTTTCGCTATAGCCTCAATTGAATTTTCCGTTTCATATCCCCCAACATTTACAGAATGATTTGCATTTTTGACAACTTCAATCTGTAAATTCGTTTTATATAACTGATCAATTTGATCTGCATTGTATTGGTGATCTTTATCCCCAATAACTAAAAACCCTTCGTGTCGACTATGTAAGATAGAATCAAAAATTGTATCAAACGTCAGTAAAGGTGTAAGTAATATCATTTTTGACTGCGCGAATTCGTCTCTCTTCATTAAATCATTTGCAATCGGAATTGTTCCGAGTGACTTCCCTAAAAACATAGTCTCGTTGTATTGCTCATCTTTTAATACTTCATTTATTACAGGATTAATATCATCCATCATTACTTTCGTTACTTCTTCCATTGGTTTATTCATTACTTGTTCGTCATAAGAATAATGAATATGTACAACATCTATTTTATGTTCAAGCATTAACATCGTTGCGTAATAAAATAACGGCTTATCATAATTGTATCCTGAACCTGAAAACATAAAGCAAACGGTACTAGAACCTTTTTCGATATGTGTGTAATAAATTACTTTGTCATTTATATGTACCTCTTTTTTAGTTGCCTTCACCATTTTCCCCTCCGAATACATTTACTTTTGTAATACGATATGTTCTGTGTGAACTGATACATCCTTTACTTTCTCTTTTATAAATGCAGGCTGTAAGTTATATGTATGCAGTTCTTCAACTGGCACCCATCTAAACAAATACGTTCTACCCTCTTCTTCCAAAATATATTGATCCGCTCCATTTGCAGGTAACTCATGTAGCTCTACTTCATAATAAAAACTAATTTCATGAAACTTTCGCTCAGAAAGTGTAAAGAAATTTTCTACTGACCATATTAATCTTTTCCCTTTCATAGGAACACCTAATTCTTCTGCAAGCTCTCGTTTTAACGCATCCTCACTATTCTCTAACATTTTCACTCTTCCGCCTGGTACGTACCAAAAATCTTCACCGTCACATTGCTGAATAAGTAGTTTATTACCTTGTTTACAAATTGCTCCGACTCGGTAATTAAAACATGTTTCCTCTACTTTAAACGTAAGATCCATCCGTAATGCCCCCTCATATAAATATCGAATTATTACAAAACAATTATGTAATTACTGTACAAATAAGGTTACTAAATTTATCCACTTCATTCAATCGTTTTCGAATTTTCCGAACTCTTATTTTTCATCATTACAAGTGTATATACATATGTTACAATCACATTGCACACTAGAAAACATTATGGGGGTACGGATGGAAACGTTATTAATCCAGCAAACTGAGAAATCAAATAAGTTTTGGAAAATCGTTGTGAAAGAAAAAGACTATGTTGTGTTTTACGGAAAAATCGGCACAGCTGGCAGTGTGAAAGCGAAAGAGTTTGAAACAGAAGAAGAATGTATGAAAGAAGCTAATAAACTAGTTGCTTCCAAACGTAAAAAAGGATATATAAACCCTATTCAAGGGGAAGATTACATAAAAGAAAAGACAATAACCGAAGAAGAATTTTGGGAACTACTTAATCGTGCAAAAA
The DNA here is from genome assembly GCF_051916495.1 of Bacillus cereus group sp. MYBK216-1. Lineage (NCBI taxonomy): Bacteria > Bacillati > Bacillota > Bacilli > Caryophanales > Bacillaceae > Bacillus > Bacillus cereus group sp. MYBK216-1. The sequence goes on along the minus strand of NZ_JBQAGT010000003.1, from coordinate 650,301 downwards.
CGAAAGGTGAGGAACAAGTAGAACAAATAGAATGGCTTACTTCCCACCTTGCTAAACGTACAGTACATGAAATTGTTGCTTTCGATACGCATATGCATCGTATTTTGAAAGATTCCTATACCTCCCGTTTATGGGCAGCAGCCTATATTATTATGGGTGGCTGTTCAGATGATACTTTCGATTACTTCCGCGGATGGTTATTATATCAAGGAAAAGAGACATACGAAGCTTGTATTGAAGATCCAGAACGATTAATTCCTGTATTAGAAAACTTGAGTGAGTATGACGTCCCAGAGATTGAAGAACTTTCTTTATATTTCGGTTTCACTGTATATGCAGAAAAAACTGGTGACGAAGATGATACTTACTTTACACTTTACCATGTCTTATCTAATGAAGAATTCAACGATGTAGATTTTGAATTTGACTGGAATGAAGACGATGAAGAAGGTTTAAAAAAGATGTTTCCTAAGCTATGGGAGATGTATGGGGAAGAACCGATTGAGTAGTAGATTAATTATTCGTGAAAAAGCGCCTTGTTTCTTTAGTAACAAGGCACTTTTTTTGATACTATATTTAAATTATTATCTTCCCACTCTCCCACCACTCCATAAAAGTCTTTAAAGAAGGAGCAACCCACGTTCTACTATCATTTTCATGATTCCATACATATATATCATCTCTTTGCACTTTTCCATTCAAAATGGAATAGCCAAACAAATCACCATTTCCGCCATCAGCAAAAAATAATAAACAGCCAAAAGGCATATATAGATCCTTAAAATCAGCTATATTTCTCATATTCATATTTTCAGTTTTAATTTTTGAAGCAGACCATATAAAGTCCCCGTACTCACCTTCTATACCGTTTGTTTCTTGTAATAATTGATATAAATCATTCGGTAACTCCACATATAAACATTGTTGTATATCAGTAAGTTCCTCCTTCGTAGCCGAATTTTTTAAGCTTAAGTTTGATGAGATACTGTGAATGGTGTCTTTCCACATCACCTTTTCTCCTCCTTATGTGCAATCAAGTATATTCAAAGGACTCCGCTAAATTTATTGATACCATCTTTCTAACAATTCCTTCTCCCTCTCCCCTGAAATACCTGCTTTTAATTCCCATTCGTCTGTACTCTTCATCCACTCATACACGTCTGTAACTGTCTCTTCTATTTTTCTAAAAGTAAGTCCTTCTTTAACAGCATTCTCGATACTTATAGAAAACCCACCTTTCCACGGCTTCGTCTCACCTTCTAATGAAAAAGTTTCTGGAAGCCATAGTGGCATCTCTGTCCAAGGCTGTACTTTATGTCCATTCATAAACGATTCATCTACCCAAACGAATTCAGCATCACTATTCATAACCTTTTTACACGTATTTAATAGCTCTTCCATCGTCAAATCATAATTTGGACCTGTTACATTGAATGTACCTACATTTTTATTTCCTGCTATGTTTAGTCCCCAGTTTGCGACGTCTTTTATATCAACTATTTGCACTGGACGGTCTTTTCTTCCTGGAACTAACACTTTACCTCCTTTTGCTACACGCCCGATCCAATATGGAAGTCGATCTGTATAATCAAACATTCCTGAAAGAAGTCCTGCTCTTACGTGTACAACACGCCCTGGCCAATATTTCTCTGCTTCTTTTTCACATAATACTTTTAGTGCACCATAATGCTCATAATGAGATATTTCACCATTCTCTACAGCCTTTATTTGCTCTTCCGTTGGTTCAGGTTGTAATATATAGTCTTCTTTTATGTCATGCGGGATCCAATCCTTATATACGGAAAGGCTTGAGATGAATATATAATGTTTTATATTATCTTTTAAGACATCTCCAATATTCCGAATGTGATGCGGAGAAAACCCACATGTATCCACGACAACATCCCATTTTCGATTTTCTAAACTTGATACATCACCATTTCTGTCACCGATAAGTTGCTCCACTTCAGGAAAAATTTCTTTGTTTGTTCCGCGGTTAAATAATGTAACTTCATGTCCTCTTTTTAAGGCCTCTTCTACAAAAGCTCTTCCTAAAAATCGTGTACCGCCTAGAATTAATATTTTCATAGTTCTCCCCCATTCGTGATTAATAACCCTTCCTAATGTTTAACGATTTTTTATTGAGGAAAGTTACGGGGAGCATTTAAATTTTTCTACAAGTTCACCATTACTCTTTTAAAAGTATATACTCTTTAATTAATCTCCATCTATCCTTTGCTTCTGGCACAACTTCAGAAGCAATCGCCACCACCAGTTCCTTCTCTGGTACGCAGCAAATCATATTCCCACCATCGCCCATTGCACAGTATGAAAAAATTCTATCCTCTTCTCGTAACCACCATAAGTAACCATATTGATTTGGGTTCATTGTTGTCGATTCTTTTATCCATAATTTTGATAGTATTTGTTTTCCATTATGAATACCTTCATTCAAATACAGCTGTCCAAACTTAGCCATATCTTTAACTGTTAACGTTAGTCCCCAGCCGCCCGTCGAAATACCATTTGGATCGTGAACCCATCCCTTTACATCTTTTCCGAATAAGTCATCAAATCCAAATGCTTTCATATTGTAGTTTGGAATTTCTCTCATGCCGAGTGGCTGAAATAAGTATTTATTCGCAAATTCACGGGCACTTTTTCCTGTTGCGCTCGTTATGATTGCTGATAGTAAATGAGCTCCTGCAGATGAGTATTTAAAAGATCCGATTTCTCCGCCTTTTCCTATCCTATTTAACGTATACTGTACCCAATCTTGTTGTGTACATAGTTCTTCTAACGGTTCCTGCCAGTCTACGAAAGGGTGTGGAACTGTCATCGTAAGAAGATGCTCTACTGTTATTTCAGGTGAATGAACGTTATATTCCGGGAAAAATTCTATTACTCTTTGATCAACGCTTTTTATATAGCCCTTATCTATACATATCCCAATTAGCGCAGAGATTATCGTTTTTGTGACTGACGCTATGTGAAATGCATCATCTGGACCGTAACCGTTATAATATTTTTCAAAAATAACATTACCTTTCTGCATTACTAACATACCATTCATATTTTCATATTCTTCTTTTATAATCTGATCTAACTTTTCAGCAGTTTTCATTATTCTTTCCCCTTTAACCTGTAATTAAAAAGGTTCGATAGGTACATATATATCAACTATATGTTTATGCTTTGGATGCTGCTTTGGGTCATTTCTATATACTTCAAAAGGATACGAGTCTCTCGGTTTATATCCGCTATTTGGCAGCCACTCACCATATATAAAGTCCCACGCTCCCTTATATTCATCTTGGAATATTTCAAAATGTCCTACTGCATACTTGCCTGAAGGTATTATCATTATTCCAATATCACTCGTTTCTACTGCGGACTCATTCGGAATTGTTATGCATAAACTAGTTCTTAAATGATTGTCCTCAGTAAATTCATGATGATCGTGGTAAATGGTTAATACTTTCGTATCCTCAAATACATGATAATTTTGTTCAACTGCGTAATGAAATAATTTCTCTATCATTTTTGAAAAAGCTATAGTTAACTCTTCATATGTACCGATATGCCTTATGTATGCGACGTTTATATCATCTACTGTTACAATTTCAACATTCCCTCGAACCTTCTTACATTCATTGTATTGAGAAGTTCTTCTTACGTCTTTGCAATTCTTGCTATTATCGTTTCGATATTGTGACGGACTTACACCGTAATAATTTTTAAATGTGCGGGAGAAAACTGCTGAATCTGTGAATCCGAAGTGATACGCAATATCTGTAATTGTCATATCCAAACGGTATGTAAGTAAATTTGTTGCTCTTTCTAATTTTAATCGGTTTACATACCGTGATAATGGCTCGTCTACTATACCTTTAAAAATACGATGAAAATGAAACTTTGAAAATCCTGCTACATCCGCTAGCTCTTCAATGGATAGTGAACTGTCTATGTTTGATTCTATATAATCTTGAACCTTATGTATGCGTCTTACATACTCATTTCTACTCTGTTTATTCTCCATACTCTTTATCTCCTCACAACAAAAAGAACCATCCCAGAATACTTTTAGGACGGCTTTCTATTCGTAATAGATTCTTCCATATTCTATTGTTAAATCGATATAATTTCACTATATTTTTTAAATTGATGGTAATGTGGCGGTCTCCCGATTTAATTGAAAGAAACAACTATTTTTTTATAGCCCTACGCAAATTAGTAATATTATTGGGATTTAGCTCCCATTGTCTCATAAGTTCTCTTTGTCTTGTTTTTAAGTCTTCAAATGGTTCTTCCACTATGTCGATTTTATTAAATTTCCCTTCGAAAACTAAAGCATTTTTTATCTTTTTATATCCACCAAAACCTAAGTCATCATTTAGTAACCAGACTACTCTCTGTATTTTTGCGAATAAAATACCATCTGTACACATTGGACACGGTTCCAACGTGCTATAAATAGTAAACTTCTCATTTTTTATTTTTGCATCAAACATTGCTTCCCCTGCATTGCGAATAGCGTCTATCTCTGCGTGAGCTGTTATGTCTTTTTGTGGATGCACTCTATTTCTTCCTCTTGCAATGACATTATTATTTCCATCAACAATAACTGCTCCTACTGGATATGTGTTTTCTTTTAATGCCTTTTCTGCTTCTTCCAATGCCATCTCCAAAAAATATCTATCTCTTTCAAAATGCATATAAATCCCCTTCTTTTGATGAAATTATTTTACAGAAATTGCTTTTGACATCCCACTCACTTCTATCAAATTAACAAAACAAAAAAGGATATCATTATGTCTGCAACAACGGGGCAAGAATGGTGTTTTAATATAAACTTAATTGAATAGAATTTGTGATACAATCCCATCTTCATTAAGCTAAGAAAAACAAATACTCTAAAACGAGAAATTTTGAGGTATCATAAAAATTTTCAAATTTTTAATTCTTGTTTTGACGTTTCTTTTGTATGCTCCCTATAACTCCAAATACAATCGCTACTGCTAAACATACGATTGAGAAAGTTTGTAATACGTTTGTCGAAAAATAGCCTACCCCTAACACTACTGCTAAAACGATTCCTGCTACTAACATTCTCCGTTGCTGCATATCCATGCAATCATTCCCCTTTTATTTACACATTTTTCAAAAACAAAACTCTACTACCGCCGTTCCCATCATAATTTGTATGTACCGATACACCCTCTACCTCATCATCCCCAGCCTCAATTCGAAAACCGATTTCTTGATGAAACTGTATCGACTTTTTATTAGTTGGTGACGTAATTGCTTTTACAACTTTACGATTATTTGCACGAGCGACATCAAAGAAATAAGAATACAATGTCGATGCGATTCCTCTTCTTCTATACTTCGGATTTACACCGATAAAATGAACGTATGCTTCATCTTTATATGTTTGTGAAAAAAATCCACATAAGAAACCTAACGTTTCTCCTTCTTCCTCAATGATAAAACTCGTTTCTTGAAAGTGAACGAAAAACAATTTTGGCAACATGGCAGCCATGTCTCTCCCGCCCCACCAATCATTTAAAACAGAATGAATCTTTACATAATCTTCCCCTTGGATGTTTCTTACTCGCATATGTTTCTCCCTCTCACTCACTTCATTTTTTCATAAATTTTAATGACTGTTTCTACTAATAGGATGAATACCCATATCCCGCAAAATACAAGAACTGACTGAAATATAGAACCTAGCATAACAATACTTATTAAACCTAATTCTGATCCTGAAATGGACATTTCATCAAACCCCAGGTTATGTATAAATGGACCAGTTGAAAAAGCCATTAAAATTGATCCTATTAAATAAATCACACTCATTATTTTTAATATTTTTATAGAAAGATACGAAGTTTGTTCTTGCTCCACTTGTGATAATTCGATTTCTCCGTTCTCAATTCCTTTTTGTAAACAGTCTTCACATAGAAATTATTCCTTAATTTTTTTACCACCGTGCATCGTACCTGTTCTTTCTTTACATCTTGAGCATTTTCGATTTATCATGTTGTTACCACTCCAATCTATTAAGATTATACTTATACAATTCTATTTTTACCTTAATATCCCTTTTATGTATTTTATAGAGAAAGGTCGTGTTTTATGATTTCAAAACTCACGTTTGGCTCGAAAAAACGTACCGTTCATTATGTATTAAGACCTAGTTGTTATGCGATTATTTTCCATTCATCTTCTTCAAAGATTGCTGTTATCCAAAAAGGAGACCGTTACTTTTTACCTGGTGGCGGTATGGAAGGTAATGAAACAAAAGAAGAATGTTTGCACCGTGAACTACTAGAGGAATTAGGATGGGCAATTAAAATTGATCAGTATGTCGGTAATGCGGCTCGATATTTTTATGCAGAAAAGGAAGATATATATTATTTAAACGATGGATTTTTTTATATTGCGAATATGGTGCAGAAACAAACTGAAAACTGTGAGGAGGATCATGTTCTAAGGTGGATGTCTCCATTGCATGCTATAAAGCTTCTCATACACGATCATCAAAAATGGGCCGTTGAACACGCGCTTTTATTACGAAATAAAAAATGATCTCCTTCTATATGAAAGAGATCATTTTTACTGTTAACTTACTTTTTTCAAATTGAGAGCAGGCTTTTTCATTCCGCCTTTTTTTACAACATATAAACCGATAAAGATAATAAGCCCGCCAACGAGTTGCATCATATTAACTTGCTCCCCAATTGTCACTGCCGCAAAGATAACTGCGAATAAAGGTACAAGATACATATAAACCATTACTTTTGTTGAGCCTATTTGACTAATACCGACATACCATATTGCTAGTCCGAAGATGGTCGCGAAGATGATTGAATATGCTAGTGATCCCCAGCTTGGCGTATCTACTGGCCATGTTAATGAATTTACGTTGAATAAACAGTATATAACTAGCGGTACAATTCCAATTAAAGTAGACCATGATGTGACTCTCATTGCGGAGTATTTTGTGATAAGAGGTTGCGCTAATATTGGATACCATCCCCACGCAATTGCTGCGACTAATCCAATTACATTTCCGAGCCACGCATACTCATAAGTAGCTCCTCCTGTATGTCCTGTTAATAAAACGAATGCTGCACCAATAAACGCTACTATTGAACCAATTTGTACTTTCATCGAAAAACGTTCTTGTTTGTGTAATACTGCTAATATCCCTGTAAAAATAGGTGACATCGCAATTAATAATGAGGCGTTCGTTGCTGAAGTATATTTCACAGATAGCATAAACATCGTTTGATACATTGCCGTACCAACAATGCCGACTGCTACTAATCGTAACCAATCTTTTCTTTCAATACGTAATGAGCGTTCCATCATAAACGTAATAAGTAATAATACCGGAGATGCTACTAAAAATCGTAAACTATTAAATTGAATGGATGACATATATGCCACACCATACTTTCCAATTGTATAATTTGCTCCCCATACTAATGCAACTGATACTAGGAGCCATTCCATTTGCCATCGTTTCATCCGAATCTCCCCTTCCATATTTAGCATAGTAAAATTGGCTGGATATAACACCGTCCAATTGGCTGTTTTTTTACCCAGCCAATTTGTTATACTGAATATATATAAGAGATTCGGAGGCGTTTGTATGGAATGGAAGCTAGATAACGACAGTAAAATCCCCATTTATCAGCAAGTTGTTGACTTTATTGAAAAACGTATTACATATGGAGAACTTCCTCCAGGTAGCTTCCTCCCTTCCGAACGGAAATTAGCTACACAGTTAAATGTAAACCGAAGTACAGTAACGACTGCTTATAATGAACTACGTGCAATGGGAATTGTAGAAAGTACGACTGGTAAAGGTACACGTGTAAGTACACATATGTGGGGCGTTTCTCCAACATTAACGCCGAACTGGAGAAATTTCGTAGAAGGTGGTACGTTTTTACCAAACTTACCGTTACTTCGCCATATTCGGGCAGAAATACAACAAAATGAAAATATTATAGATTTCGCGAATGGAGAACTCGGTTGTAATCTTTATCCTCACGATCAACTACAAACGATTTTACGAGAACAACCGTTAACGCATTCATTAAGTTATGATCATCCGCAAGGCTATCTCCCGTTAAGACAAGCGGTCGTAAAATATATGAAAGAATATTTAAAAGTTGAGGCGACTGAACAATCCATTATGATTACATCCGGCGCCCAGCAAGCACTTCACCTTATCGTACAATGCTTATTAAATCCCGGTGATGCAGTCGCTTTTGAAAGTCCTTCACACTGTTATTCCTTACCGTTATTCCAATCAGCAGGTATTCGTATTTTCCCGTTACCTGTCGATGAACATGGTATTAATCCGGATGATGTACAGGAATTATATAGAAAGCACCGCATTAAAATGATTTTTTTAAATCCAAATTTCCAAAACCCTACGGGCACAATGCTTCATCCAAACCGTAGAAAAAAACTGTTATCACTTTGCGCAGATTTACGAATTGCGATCGTTGAAGATGATCCATCTAGTTTGCTGACACTAGAAAAGAAACAACCTTGTCCTACTTTAAAATCAATAGATGAAAATGGGACAGTCATTTATGTACATTCCTTGTCTAAAATGATTGCACCAGGTTTACGAGTCGGCTGGCTTGTCGCCCCGCAGTCTGTAGTAGAAAGGTTATCCGACGCAAGACACCAAATGGAATTAGGTATGAGTATTTTCCCGCAGTGGCTTATGCAGCAATTTTTCGAAACTGTGCCATTTCACTCTCATATCGTACCGTTACGAAAACAATTAGCGGAAAAAAGAGACGTTATCGTTCGCGCCTTAAATGAGCAACTTCACGACAAAATCTCTTTTTCAAACCCGACCGGCGGTATATACATATGGGGAAAATTAAACGAACCGATAAACGAAAAACAACTCATTATGCAAAGTTTAAAACAAGAAATCGCCTTTATGCCGGGTAGTATTTTCGGCGCGAAAGATGGTTATATTCGTTTATCTTATGGAAAAGTGAATATTAATCAAATTGAGGAAGGGATTTCTCGTTTACGTGAGGCTATTTTGCTTTGTGAAAAATAATGTGAGATAAAGCCTTCTCGTTTGACAAAAGAAAAATCTACCATTATTATCAACACGAACCTAGTTACCCCGCATTAACGGGCAATAAAACTCCCAGCTCAAAATTTAGCTGTAACAAAGAAGTTAGGTGGGAGATTAACTGCCCGTTAATGCCCGATTGGTTCAACTAATAATCAGTGAAGGGTGAATCCCCCCCACTGATTAAAGTTTCACTTTATAGGAGTGGTAAAAATGAAAATTTACGTTGATGCAGATGCTTGCCCTGTAAAAGATGTAATTATTTATGAGGCTACGAATGCAGAAATCCCTGTAACCCTCGTTACTAGCTTTTCTCATTATTCTAATGCTCAGCAGCCTAAAGGTGTGGAAACAATTTATGTTGATTCTGGAGCAGATGCTGCAGATTACCGAATTATGCAGTTAGCAAAAAAAGAAGATTTAATCGTAACGCAAGATTACGGTCTTGCTTCGCTCGCTTTAGCAAAAGGCTGTATCGTACTACACCATAAAGGCTATAAGTATACGAATGATAACATTGAACAATTGTTACAAACACGATATTTAAGTGCAATGGTTCGAAAAAGTGGTAAGCGTACAAAGGGACCGAAACCATTTACAGCAGAAGATAAAGAGAAATTTAGAGCGCTCTTTAAAAGTATGATCGCCCATTAAAGATGAACCTTCTTTTCGAAAGGAAAACTTCGCAAAACAAAGAAGAGAATATCCAAATGAACATTCTCTTCTTGAGGTTTACCCGTTTAAAATGAAGGTAAATTATCTAAGTTATTTTCCTTTATTCCATCAGGTTCACTACGTATAATATCTCTGCCATACTTATGAAATACATCCACATGAGCTAACTTCCCTGATTTTGCTTCACTAAGAGCAGTCATATAATCTAACTCTCTCCCGCTACTTGTTTTAAACGCTATTAAATCACCATCATCATTTTTACGAACAGCAACAATTTGTTCTGCTCCTGAATTGACTTCATTGTCTACTTCAAATTGAGCTTGCTCTTCTCCTTGATGTAAGTAATCATTATAAACTTTTTCAAAGTCTTTATTGTCCATAACATTCACCTCCAGCACATTTTTTAGTATGGCTGGGAGGTAGTGGTTTTATGTACTTTTCTCTTAGAAAAACGTATTTTAATACCTACGCAAACCCTTCAAAGTCTCCAATATATCATCTGTAAAAGCTGTACTACCCTCTGTCTCTAAAGCTCTGAAATATAAACTTCTTAAGAAAGCTCTAATATTTTGTACTAAAATATCATACTGAGGATGCGGGATGTCTTCAACAATTGCTATACTATGTAACCAATTGCTCCACTCTTCCTCAGTTAAAAGATTTTGGTTACGTAACGACATAATTGGCGCTACTAATCTCTCATCTTCAAAGTGAATGTATACGTAGTCATGTAAGCGAACCTTCTGACGAACAGCAGCTAATATAGCATATGAAAACTCACGATTTTGGATTGTACGTGCTAAAGCATCAAGCGCATCTGCTGCATGTGCAGTAGAGTGTGCCCAGCCTTTTCCTTCTACGTAGCCTCTTACATCTTCTTCTAAATACACATATTCCAGCACTTGTTCTGCTACACTGTACAGTTGTTCTTCGGATAACAACGGTTCTCTTTCATGAACAGATAAAATAAGTGGTGGAATTAATACGGAGAATGCACGTTTAAATACAGAATCTGTTCCCTTTTCACCAATTTTATAAAATAAATAATCAGGACTAATTGCTTGTAACATTAATCCTCTTAACTCTTTTTGTCTAAATACATCATTTGTAATCCATGTATGAAGCGTACTATAAATTAAATCATCACGTAATTCAGCATCTGGTGATCCGATATAATCTAGCATCCACTGCGCATATGGATATGCATCTACGTCTTCTGGTACAGCATAATTGTTATTTTTAATTTGTAGTAGTTCTTCTTTTAGTTCTAGTACTTCATTCATTATATTTCTTGTCCCCTTTTTGCGTTTTTTATTGTCTTATCCCCTTTTATTTGCTTCATAAAATTAATTTAATTATAACAATAAACAAAAGGCTATACATATATTTCTGATTATGTATTACGCTCTTTCATGAAATATAACTTCTGGATTTCCTAAATCATTATTCTTAAATATAACATTCGTACACTCTTTTGGATTATGCTCATCTATATACATCTTACAGGCCGCATGATATCTGTTTAAAAACATCTGCTCTGCTTCTTCATAACTTCCAAAAGCTTCAGTTTCCCGCTTAGCACCACGTTTTCTCGCAATCTCAAAATTTGTATCTACAAAGATTTTGTAATCAAATAAATGCGCAACGTCTTTTTTCAATAGAAACGTTCCATCTACTATTAATATCATATTTTGCGTGGCCAATAGCGGCTCATTATGTACAGGCATATCCGTTATTAAGTTATGAGAAATCGTTTCATATTGTAAATTCCCGTTAGGTCCTAAAGGCATTAATAATCTTTCTTTGAAAGCTGTATAATCGTGTGCATCTTCATAATACCCCCTTGCAGATTCTTTTCCTTTTGCATAGCGAATCACTCTTGGATTATGAAAATCATCAATGCTGGCGCGTGTTACTGGTAATCCTCGTTTTTTTATTTCTTCCGCTAGTTCGTTTGCAAATGTTGTTTTTCCTGATGCTGTAATACCACTTACTCCAACTCTTGTTGGATAGGTTAAGTTTAGCTTTAAAATATAATCTGCAATTTTTTTGATTTGTTGTTTTCGGTTCATGATATCTCCCTTTACATTTAGTTTACATAATATTATTACAAGTAATAATACATGTCGCTATTTGTCGGTAAGTCGATATTCTTTATCGAATCGTCGATATATCGAAAAAATCGTTGATATATTTTAAGTTACGATAGATATATTTGAAAAATCGTTGATATATTATTAGCTTACTTCCCCTTAAACCCTCGATATAAAGCAGTCCGTAATTCTTGTTTGTATTCTTCAATTTCTGGCATTTCGAGTTCTTCTGCTAGTCTGATAGCTAATTCAATATCATACGGTACTCGTACAAGTTGAATAGAAAAGCTCGCTGCTTCTTTTTCATTGTAAGTTCCTTCAAATATTAAATAGGAAGCTTGTGTTATTTCAAGTGGGTTTCCTACGCTACCAGCATTACATAACGTTTTTCCTCTGAAATTTTGAACGAATGCTTGGTGAACGTCACCGTAGCAAACGACATCTGGCTTTCTTTCTTCTTCTATGTTCTCTGTGACCTCACTGTTTTCGAACATACTAACACGCTCTTCTCTTGAAGCGTGCGGTTGAATTCTTTCATATAAACTTCTCGGTGAAGCGTGGAACATACGAATCAATTTGCCACTCATAAAAAATTCGATTGAAAATGGTAAGCTTCTTAAATAATCATTTTGTTCTTCCGATAATTGTTTTTGATGCCATTTTAACGCTTCAAATTCAGTCGGTTTTGTAATAAAATCATCCCAGTTACCCATTACAACTACTTCACATTCTTTACGAATGATTTCAATTACTTCGCTAGAATGAGGGCCTTTTCCGACTAAATCTCCAAGACAAATAATGCGTTCAATTCCTCTTAATTTAATATCTTTCAGTACAGAATCTAATGCCGGAATATTGCCGTGAATATCTGAAATTACTGCTATTTTATCCATATGAATCCCTCCATTACTTATAGTTTATTATATCCTCATGTTGTGATTGATACCATTTTGGAATATAGGATGAAAAATGATTATGATCTTCTAAAATTCTGTTCAATCTTTCTTTCATATCATCTACTAAATGGGGCATGCTTCGGTTTGTCCATACGATATCCGCTGGGAATGTCATTGCTGCATATAAGGAGTACAGTTTCCAAAAATGAAGTGACGGTTCTCCCCCGCAATAACCATGAACTTGTCCAACTGCAAATGGTTTACTTATTCTTGTAGTAAAAATCGCTACGTTATAGAAATCGTGTATTGGATCGCCAAAATCATATCCACCAAAATCGATAACGATAAACTCCTTATTATGAATCATACTATTTGCTGGATGGAAATCATCGTGTAAAAAGGTGATTGGACGATTTTTCAATAAATACTTATGATTTTCTACAAAGGTTAATATGGGCTTCAAATCGAGAAATTTCACCTCGTAACCTTCTAATGCTTCTATATATCTTTCATACTTATTCCATCGAACCGTTTCCCATTTATTACTTACGCTTTCTTTTTCAATTGAATGAATCCTCTTTAATACTTCCCCTGCTTTTCTTCCTGCATAATACTGTTCTTCCACCGATAGCTTCCCTAAACCTTCTTCACCATTTACACCTTGGACCCATTCAAATACTTGAACACATTTATTTAATTCCTCAAGTTTTATGAAATGAATTAACTTCGGCGTTGGAATATGTAATAACTCTAATTGTTTCATATACGTATATTCTTCTTGTTTACGTTCAAAATGAACAGCATCACATACTTTTACAAAATATGTTACTGTGTTTTCTAACTCTATTTTATATTTCTCTTCATGTGAAAAACCTTTCGAAATAGCTGTACACGTTGCAATACGAGGCCATTCTAGTTCTCTCTCTATCTCTCTAAGCATTTCTTCCACAACGTTCACCTCTATTAATATATGTACAAACTACCTAACACTTCATGTTCTCGTTTATTTCCACCTTTAAACTCTACTGCAAATGGATTTTCGCCATGATTTTTTTTGTATTCTTGCACTAGACCTTCTCCAACCGGTTCACAAAACTGCACATGAATGTCACCAAACGATACACTTTGACACTCCGCATTCCATTCTTCATTTTTCACGACCGAGCTTGCAGTTAACTCCATTACTTCTTTCCATTTCTGCACCGTTTCTCGAACATTTTTCACCGCATAATGAACCGTTTCAATTTGTTGTACCTTGTTTTTATGTTCCGTGATTGTTCCAATGTTACGTAAATCTTTTCTTCTTTCTTCATCTGTTTCATTCCATTGTATAAAGAAAGGTAATTTCGGCCCGTTCTCTTCTTGCTTTACAAATAACATTTTCCATTCTAAAAGGCGACCATCTTTTCTCATACGTTTCCCTTCAAATGGTCCTTTTGTTTGTAAACCGTATTTACTAAACTTATCTGCTAATTCTTCAATGGCATCTGTTCGAATTGCGATTTGTAGCATCCCTTCGCCATCTTGTAATTTCACTACCGTTTCTTGTACTAATGGATTTTCTGCCTCTTCCGCTTTTTCTTCATGTTGAACTGCTAAAAATTCTATATATGATAAATCAAAATAACTTAAACTATTCCAAGTACCCCAATTCGTATGCTCTCCGCCTAATACAGTATGAAATCCAAGTTCCTGCATTTGTTTTGCTGCTTCCTCCGGTGTACCATGTACTGCGTGTACGAGATGATCAAATCGTAACATGTCTTTCTCCCCTTTCTTTCCATCCTTTTATTGTATATTTTATTTTTCTTTCATTCAATTCAAAAAACTTTAAAACCCAGTTGATTTATAAGATTAATATGTATTATAATGAAACAAATTTAATTATTGCTGATTGGAAAAACCAAAGGCACTTTTCTCATACGGGAAAAGTGCCTTTTTCATTTATTATTACAGGGGGATTTTTTATGCAGAAATTAATTGTCTTTGCTATTATTGGATTTTTCGCTCAATTAATCGATGGAGCGCTTGGAATGGCGTACGGGGTAACGTCTTCCTCTTTATTATTAATGTTTGGTATTGCACCAGCTGTCGCTTCCGCATCTGTTCATTTAGCTGAAGTCGTTACAACCGCGGCTTCTGGTGCATCTCATATCAAATTTGGAAATGTTGATAAATATACAGTTTCCAGGCTTACATTACCTGGGGCAATCGGCGCATTTGTTGGGGCATGTTTTTTAAGCAATTTACCTGGTGATGTCATTAAACCGTACATTTCTGTATTTTTATTTACTTTAGGGGTTTATATTTTATTACGATTCATCATTCAAAAACAAATTGTTGCTTCAAAAAAACGTATGTCTGCAAAACAACTTGTGCCGCTTGGCTTATTCGCTGGATTCGTTGATTCAACTGGTGGTGGTGGCTGGGGTCCGATTACGACACCTGTACTTTTAGCAAGAGGAAATGAAGCGAGAAAAGTTATCGGATCTGTAGATACGAGTGAGTTTCCTGTTTCACTCGCTGCAACAATTGGCTTCTTCATCTCACTTGGCTGGGAACAAGTAAGCTGGGTTTGGGTATTTGCGTTAATGCTTGGCGGTATTGTCGCTGCACCAATTGCTGCATGGTTAGTTCGCATCGTTCCAGCACATTTACTTGGCGTATTAGTTGGCGGTCTTATTATCTTCACAAATATTCGTACACTGCTTACTACATTTAAAGTGGATCCAACTATTATTTCACTTTCTTACGTTGCAGTTGGTCTTGTCGTTATTATTTCTATTTTCATTGCTGTTCGAAATCATTCCAATCGGCCTAACGCATCAACGGCTGAGTATCCGAATGATCAGAAGCAAATGCTACCATAACTATAAAAATACCGCCCAATTTAGAGCGGTATTTTTTATTTTTCTATTTTCCAATTAATCATCGTTTCTGTAGCATTTACTCTCTTCATATGTAACTTTTCTAAAACACGCATCGAACTATAATTATCTAGGAGTGTCTCTGCAATTATTGTTTCTACCTCTCCTGTTTTGAAAGCCCAATCGATTAGTTCTCTTACAGCTTCTGTTGCATAGCCCTGATTCCAATATTTCTCAATAAATCCATAACCGATTTCTACTGTTTGATTCTCATTTGGTTTCCCCTTAAACCCAATATCACCTAAAACGATATCATCTTCTTTCCGAAGAACATACCACGCCCCCCATGATAATAAATCCGCATCTTGTTTTATATTCCCTACATGCCCCACAATATGCGGACCGCTATTATATCCTTGCTCGTTAGCGACTTGAATCCTCTCTTCTGTACACGGCACTATATAGAGCCTTTCTGTTTCTAATTTCATTTTGATTTCCCCTTTTTGCTTAAACGTTACTCTAATTATAACAAATAATATGACCTTATCATGAATGTCGAATTATATTTTTCTGAATTTTCTTTTAATTTAAAGGATTTTTCAATATTTTTTGCGAAACATTTGTATAACAATTTTTTCTTTGCTTATTGCTACATAATAGTTGGTTCGGGTGGAGTTTTGCAAGCGTTTCCTATACAATAACCGATATTTTTTGATTTTTTCCTACAAAATATCTTGCAATATATTCAGAAAGTCATTACAATTGCCATATATTAAAAATCTTAGCAATATATAAATCCTCATCAATCCGATGAGGTAGAGGTTGCGACTTTTAATAGTAAAACGGACGAGACACAGAGAATGTCAGCTGACTCCGTTTGAAAGGAAAAGTTGCCGAAGTTTATATTTCTTCTCTGGAAATATGAGCTGGGGCTGTCTCCGAAAGGAACAGAACTGTCACGTTTACAAAATTACCGTGTAAACGTGGGGTGCTATCTTAACGGAAGGGTATGATGGGGTGGTTATTTGTGAAACGTTCCGCCAAATTCCTTTGGCGGTTTTTTGTATTTTTCTCCCCCGCTCCTTCCTAACCTACAAGAAAAGGAGTGTTGAACATGAATAGCGCAACAAATCAATCTACCTCTAAAACGCAAACTACACAAGGAAAAGGTGAATTAAGACGCGGTCTAAAATCAAGGCACCTTACGATGATTTCTCTCGGTGGTACAATTGGTACCGGACTATTTCTTGCCAGCGGTGGTGTCATCCATACAGCTGGACCTGGTGGCGCATTAATTGCATACGCCGCAATTGGAATTATGGTTTATTTTTTAATGACAAGCTTAGCTGAACTTGCAGCTTACATGCCTGTTACTGGATCTTTTAGCACGTATGCAACAAAATTTGTTGATCCATCACTTGGCTTTGCACTTGGATGGAACTATTGGTATAACTGGGCAATTACAATTGCGGCAGAACTAGCGGCCGTAACATTAATTATGAAATTTTGGTTCCCGGATACCCCTTCTCTTATTTGGAGCGGATTATGTTTAGCTATTATTTTCCTTTTAAACTACTTATCTGTTAAAGGGTTTGGTGAATCTGAATATTGGTTCGCACTTATTAAAGTAGTTACTATTATTATCTTTTTAATTGTTGGTTTCATGATGATTTTCGGAATTATGGGCGGCGAAACGGTTGGATTCAAAAACTTCACTGTTGCAGATGCACCATTTAACGGCGGTATCATGGCAATTATCGGTGTATTTATGGCAGCTGGTTTCTCTTTCCAAGGAACTGAATTATTAGGAGTAGCTGCTGGTGAAACATCTGATCCAGAACGTAATATTCCGAAAGCAATTCGTTCGATCTTTTGGCGTATTCTTTTATTCTATATCCTTGCGATTCTCGTTATCGGTTTATTAATTCCTTATACAACTGAAAGCCTTGCAGCAAGTGATGTAACAGTAAGTCCATTTACACTTATTTTTGAAAAAGCGGGCGTTGCCTTTGCTGCTTCTGTTATGAACGCTGTTATTTTAACTGCTGTACTATCTGCTGGTAACTCTGGTATGTATGCATCAACTCGTATGCTTTGGGATTTAGCTCGCCAAGGAAAAGCACCAAAATTCTTAGGCAAATTAGATAGCCGCGGTGTACCTGTTAACGCGTTAATCGTAACGTCAATTGTTGGTAGTATTGCTTTCATTGCTTCTTTATTCGGTGACGGTGTTGTATACATTTGGTTATTAAACGCATCTGGAATGTCTGGCTTTATCGCATGGGTTGGAATCGCAATTAGTCATTACCGTTTCCGTAAAGCATATATCGCACAAGGAAAAGATTTAAATGACTTACCATATAGAGCAAAATGGTTCCCATTTGGTCCAATCTTCGCATTTACACTTTGTATCATCGTAATTTTAGGACAAAACTACGGGGCATTTATGGGTGAATCAATCGATTGGAATGGCGTACTCGTTTCTTACATCGGTTTACCACTCTTCTTAGTACTATGGTTAGGATATAAATTTACGAAAAAAACAAAAGTGATTCCACTTGATAAATGTGAACTAAAATAAAGTGAAACGAGCAAACAAATTTGTTTGCTCGTTTTTTGTTGCAAACCTCTTTGCTTCCCTATTGCTCCTGTTTTTGCAATAATAAAGGAAATATAACTAAAGGTTGGGATACTATGAACATTCGTATTACTGATGAAGCAAAAGCAGCTATACATAGATTAGAACGTGAAAACAAAAAGATCATTCGCATTAGAGGGACAATGACAAACTCTTGTAGTATTTTCGTTGATGTCGATTTAATTTGGGATACATATAACGCAGATGATGTTGTATATGAAGATGCAGAGCTTATCGTACAAATGGATTCATTCACGAAAGACTACACTGGTGATACAGTGAAGCTTGATTATAAGACGACTGGTTTTAGTATTACGACTCCGAGTGAGACGTTAGTTTATGGATTGTCGATTAAAAAATAAAAATTGTTTTCATTTGACCACCGAGGTGAAAAAATGGATAATTATGTTCCGTTAAAATTTTTATTTAGCGAAGAATTAGCAGAAAAAATAGCTGATTCTATTTGTAAATACGATCCGAATTTCTCTAAAAAAAACTTTGTAACCTCTGTAACATGTAAAGTTGAAGGTTTAGAGTTAAAACAACGTATTGAAGTAATAGCAGATGAATTACAAAATGCTTTACAAAAAGATTTTAATGCAGCAATACATATATTACTGAAAACATTAGGACCAGAAAATACAACAGAAGTAGGCATGTTTACAAATGGATATATGTACATGCCTCTTGCAAAATACGTTGAAAAATATGGACTTAACAACTTTGAAACCTCATTCAACGCCATGTATGAAATAACGAAAAGAAATACTGCTGAATATGCCATTCGGCCTTTTCTTGAAACATACCATGAAGACACACTAAATATATTACAACAGTGGATTCATGACGAAAACAGCCACATTAGAAGATTAGTTTCTGAAGGTACAAGACCAAGGCTTCCTTGGGCTAAAAAAATAGGAGCTCTGAAAGGTGACTTTAAGTACAATTTACAGCTTCTTGAACCATTAATGAATGATACTTCTAAATATGTCCAAAAATCAGTAGCCAATCATATTAACGATATTACGAAAGAAGATAAAGAACTCGTTTTTCAATGGTTACAGCAATTACGTGATAAACAGCATCCTATTAATCCTTGGATTATAAAACATGGGTTAAGAACAGTTATTAAAAATGGTACTTTACCAAAAGATTTTTCTTTTTAAGTATTTTAAAGAAAACCGATTATGCTTCAAAAATGAAGTATAATCGGTTTTCCTTTTGAATACAGAAATAACAAACGTAAAAAGCACTTTAAATTTCTTCTTTATATCATTATTTTACTAGCTCTTCTATGTTATTACTTTCCTTAATTTTTTCGGATGATAGCCAGAGTGAATAACTTGTTCCATCCTTGTTCCTTAAAAATATGTTAAATTCCTTATTATATAGTTCTTCTTTAAGAATAGTGACTACCTTTCTCAAATCCTCTATTACATATGGATCATTTCTATATTTTATCTCACTGTCATTGAAAACTAATGTCAATTCATACTCTAGACAATTGCCGTCTTTCGGGTGTGGACAAGTAATATCCTCAATTTCAAAACGATCATTTTGAATTTCATTTAACCTTACGCCTACTTTTGTTTCAGTTTGAACCAAATATGTCCAATAACCGCTTACTGTGTTTTTCATTGTTAAAAGCAGTTCTTCTTTCGTTATAGCTTTTTGCACATTTTGAAAAGGCAAACCTATAGATTCACCATTATAATCCTCAATTTCAAGTTTTGTTATCTTTCTATTGCTCTTCTGAATGAATTGGATTAGAGCATATAAACGATCTAATTCTTTTGATTCAAATTGACTGTAATCAATCTTGTCACTCGTTTTTAAAGTTAATAATAACTTATCCGTTGGTTTCTCCTCTATATCATCATCCACTATATATTGAAAAACATTTTTATTTTCAGGTTCCACGTAACCTAATTTTTTAATTTCTTCTAGCATTGGTTTAAATTTCTTATATTCCTCATATGTTTTTTTTCCGTATTGATATTCATCACCTTTTATTCTTGAATATAAGAAGCCATCTACCTCTACTCTAAATTGAATATTTTTGTTATTTTTTGCTTGAACAGTATGATATGTATGCCCCATATTCCCTTCGTTTATAGCACCCCAATGTGTTACAATCACATCAATTCCGTGCTTTTTTTTCACATATTTTTTCACCTGATCGTCATCTTTATAATTACACCCACTTAAACATAAGAAACATAACAATAGTAACATTACATTTTTCATTCTTTTCATATAGCACCTTGCCCTCTTTTCGCATAAACAAAATATTCCATATATAAAGAATACTAAATCGCTGAATGTTTTCAAAGAATTAAAATATTTTTACACTCGGTTTATATATCTATTTCTTTTATTAATGGCTCTAATAAGTTTTAATATTGATAATCGAATATAATAAAAAGAAACCTAAATTTAAGGTTTCCCATTTTTACCAACAATTTGAATTTAAATAGATATTTTTTAGCCAAGTAATAATTCGTAGTACCTGAAACGACTCAAACCAAGTAATTAAAAACAGGAGAACAAAGAAAGAGATAAGTGATATGAATTTTAATCTTCCACCTTCACGTCTAGCAATCGCTATAATACTCAGAACCACTCCAATTAAAAAAGAAATATACCCTAATAGGATAATAGGCTCAGAATAGCTATCTATTATCCTATTTAATCCAAATAATAACATTCCAAAAGTCATCAAGGTTATTGAAAATACACTAAATTTTTTCATAATTCAACCTCCAATATAATTTTACTATTTTATGGAGAGAATAATTTTTTTATGCGTATGGATGAACAATTACACTATAAAATTAGATAACTCAATTTATTTTTTCATTAAACAACTGCCTTCTTTTATACCCTCAAAGGATTTTCACTCAATTAACCCGAATATATAAATTACCATTCTCACAAGGAGCGAATCTATATGAATCTATTCGAACACGAAACGTAAAACTGCCTCTCTTTCATAAGAGGTCCTCCCTTTTTCTTTTCTTATCATATCATTCATTTACGAAATAGGAGGAAATAATTATGAAATGTAAGCCATTATTTTTAACTTTATTAAAAAGTGCAAATACAAACTTTAGCGGCTGGGATTTTTCTTTCATTTCAGAAACGGGTCGAATGAAGAGCGAGCCTTTATCGTGGTCGTACGGCAGCACTGCTTTTCAGCTTATGCAATGTGCAGAATCAGTGCTCGATATGGGTACTGGCGGCGGAGAGTTTTTATCTATGTTACAACCGTTCCCGTCAACTATATTCGCTACTGAGGGCTACACTCCAAACGTGTCAATTGCTCAAAACAAATTAGAGCCTTTAGGAGTTACTGTTTTAGAAGTAACTGATGATACTGCATTACCATTTCAAGATGGGCAGTTTGATTTAATTATAAATCAACATGAATCGTATGCTGCTTCTGAGGTAAACAGAATCCTTTCTCCAAGTGGCGTTTTTCTTACACAACAAGTTGGCGGTCTTGATTGCGCGGAACTTAATGAGCAGTTTGGCTCAACACTAAATAGCGACTTTGCAAGTTGGTCTCTCGAAACAGCATGCAGTGAGTTAAAGCAAAATGGATTTACTATTTTAGAAGCAAGGGAAGAATTCCCTTTCCAACGCTTTTATGATATTGGCGCTATCGTCTATTATTTAAAAGCGATTCCGTGGCAAATTCCTGATTTTACTGTCGAAAGATATTATGAGGATTTATATCGCATACATGAGAGCATCTTGCAAAAAGGATATTTTGATGTGAAGCAACATCGATTTATGATTAAGGCGATTCGCAGCTAGCAAAAAGGAGGTGGCATAGCCACCTCCTTTTTGCTCCGTTTACGTATGTTCTCTACTCTTTCATCATAAGAAAAGTTATATCATACATATTACAATTATGACCAATGAGTTGTATTTCTGAAACATATAATCACCTCGCATATATAATGAGAGCAAAAACGTGATTTTTCACTTTCCTCTTCTATTGAGAAACAAGTTGTTTTTCATATCGCTTGTTCGTATCATCTTCTGTTAATACTGTCGGTAAGTATTTTGGTAAGTTGCTAACTACACCTCTATTATCACCATCTAATATCCAATCAATTTCTTTCCATTCTAATAATCCTTCAGCCGTACGAAATGGTGTATTCATCTGCATTTCATCTGGCAAATCAGCAACGAACACATACATTCCTTCATTAGCCTGGGGCTCATCTTTACCTTTAAAAACAACAGTCCCTTTATACGTTACACTTGAAAGTTCTATGCCCGTTTCCTCAAATGTTTCTCTAATTATTCCTTCGTATGGCGTTTCATTATCTTCTATTTTTCCTCCGACACCATTCCACATCCCCATATTCGGCTTTTTATTTCTATTTAATAGCAGTATTTTATCGCTTTTTCTAATAAAGCAAATTGTGTACTTGTACATACAATCATTTCCTTTCATTTTCCACATGAGTTATTTGGCTTATTTTCAAGTAAAAACACTCGCCTTACAATTCCTTACTACATAATATATAGTACAACTTTCATGCGTA
Source organism: Bacillus cereus group sp. MYBK216-1 (assembly GCF_051916495.1). Taxonomy (NCBI): domain Bacteria; kingdom Bacillati; phylum Bacillota; class Bacilli; order Caryophanales; family Bacillaceae; genus Bacillus; species Bacillus cereus group sp. MYBK216-1. The sequence goes on along the minus strand of NZ_JBQAGT010000003.1, from coordinate 627,449 downwards.
AACACTTTACGTCAAACGAGAGAATCCTTTTTAGAAAGGAGAATTTAAAATCGATACTATAAGCAATGAATTTTTAAACCAATATTACAACAGCCTTGTGTGGTTAAACGATACACACTGGCTCGGGGTTCCAATCTGTAAACTTCCCTCTGATCTCTTTTTGTATCAAGAAATCATTTATGAATTAAAGCCCGATTTAATTATTGAATGCGGGACTTTTCATGGTGGTAGTGCACTGTATTTAGCTTCTATGTTAGATTTAATTGGAAAAGGTCACGTACTTACTATCGATATAACTCCGCAGCCAAATCGGCCATCACATAATCGGATTACGTATTTAACAGCCTCTTCTGTTTCTGTGCAGGCCGTTCAAACAATAGTAAGTATGCGCAAACCTGATGATGTGATTTTAGTTATTTTAGATTCTGATCATAGTAAAGAACATGTATCCAAAGAACTCTTACTATATAAATCTATCGTCACTACTGGCAGTTATATAATTGTAGAAGATACCTCCATTAATGGAAATCCACTTCTTCCTGATTGGGGTCCTGGCCCGATGGAAGCTGTGGATGAGTTTTTAACAAAAAATAATCACTTCATAATCGACGACTCTAAACATAAATTTTTCATATCATTTAATCCAAAAGGGTTTTTAAAGAAAATAAAGTGAAACTTTAATCAGCCCTCACCAATCGGGCTTTTACGGACAGTTGATCCCCCACCTAACTTCTTTGCTTTCCCTGAACTTTGAGGTGGAGGTCTTACTGCCCATTAATGCGGGGTAAAGTGAAACTTTAATAAGTGGGGTTTTGCTCCTCCCCCACTTATTCTATCATTTTCATTTTTGAAAAAGGATAATATACGAATTCCACCTTGCCAATTATGTTATCTTCTTCAATATATCCTAAGCCATTGCGACTATCTCTACTTACTTCGCGGTTATCTCCCATTACAAATAACTTATTTGGTGGAATTTTTGTCTTTTGAAAGTTATAAAACACTTGTGTGTTGTTAAATAAATCTTTGTTCGTATATGGTTCTTCTTGCTTTTTATCGTTCACATATACCTTTCCATTCGTTATGTTAATTACATCACCCGGAAGCCCTATTACACGTTTCACATAATATTTCGATTCATCCTCTTCTTTTATAATGACAATTTCTCCGTGTTGTAAATTAGAAAGACGTACTGCTGCTTTATTTACAAATACGTAGTCTGCTTCATATAAAGTCGGCTGCATCGATTCCCCTTCCACCTTACATAAAGTAAAAGAATGGTAGCCTATGACTATCACCAATATAAATAGTATGTACTTTCCCCAGCCTCTCTTAATCTCCTTTTTCATATCCATTCCCACCTTATAAAGCGCTTTTTAACTCAAAAAATATATCACTGCACAATAAGTTTCCATGCAGTGATACTATTTTTACTGTGCCTTGTTCGGTTGTTCTACTGGAATTGAATTTGCATTTGATCTATTTGTTTTTAATTCAAAATACGCATCCAAAATCTCTTTACCAATGGCAGAATTAATTCCTGATTTATCATCATTCACCCATGGCACAACAACTGAAAAGGCTATTTCCGGATCAGCATCATATGGCGCATAACCGGCAAGAGTTAAATTATAACATTTTTTTCTGTTGTTGTTCTCATCTCTTCCAATATCACTTTCTCCACCATATACTGTCTCAGCTGTTCCTGTTTTTCCCGCTGGTTTATATGGTAAACCTTTAAACGTTCCAGTACCTGTTCCGTCAGCTTCTTGAAAAACCCTTCTAAATCCTTCTTTTACATGATTAATGTACGAAGTGTCCATATCCACTCGATTTAATACAACTGGTTCAATCGACCGAACGACTTTTCCTACATCCTCTGGTCTATTCGGTTGTTCTCTAACTTCTTGTACAATTTGTGGTTTCATTCGGTAACCGCCATTTGCAATGGTTGAAATATATTGCGCAAGCTGAAGCGGCGTATATGTATCATACTGTCCAATCGCGTAATCAAGTAAAAATCCGGGTATGTTATCAGTTCTACCTACTTGACCAATTGATTCATTTGGCAGGTCAATACCAGTCGACACACCTAGGCCAAATTGTCTAAAATAGTAGCGCATTTTATTAAATGTTTCTTGTTTAATGTCTAATGGATTGTTTGGGACATAATTAATGCCTGCCATTTTTAAAGCCGTATTAAACATATAAACGTTCGATGACACTTGCAAAGCTCTTAAATCATCAATATCCCCAAATTCTTTCCACGATTTCTTCGGCTTAGAACTTCCTTTAAAATACATTGGTGCATCAAAGAAATGTGTATACGGCTTAATCGCTTCTGTTTGATATCCAGTTAATAAAGTAGCACCTTTTACAGTTGACCCTAACTCATAAGAACTTGTCATCGTTCCTAGTGCATAATCTTCTATTTGCATACCGCCATCTTTATTTACAATTTTCTTTCCTGCCATTGATAAAATTTGACCGTTTTTCGGATTCATCATTACTACGAACGCACGATCCATCATCGGCTCTGCAGCATGAAAAGCTCGTAAATTCTTTTCAAGGCTTCCCTCTACTCTTTTCTGTAAATCCATATCGACTGTTAACATCAAGTTATTTCCACTTTTTCCTTCAGTCACTTTTTCAGTTCGAACAATCTTCCCTGCTTTATCCATAATATTTTTAGACTGTTCTTTCGTTCCATGTAGTGCATCTTCGTATTGTTTTTCGATGTAACTTTTACCAATACGGTCGTTTCGATTATAATCACGAACTAAATAATAATCTAATTGTTCTCTTGGCAACCCTTCATTTTCATTAGAAACGCTACCGAGTATAGAGCGCAGTATTTTATCATTTGGGTATTCACGTTCCCAATCTACTGTTGTATCTACCCCCGGTAAACTTGCCAACCTTTCACTAACGACAGCATATTCATTTTGACTTACATCTTTTTTAACGATTTGCGGCGTCATTTTATATCCCGCATTCATTTTGCTTTTAATTACTAATACTTCTATATCTTCCTTTGAAAGCTCATTTAATTCTTCTTGTGTAATTCTTTCCCGGCGCAGTTCTTCTACTTTTTTATCTAACTCTTTTCCTTCTATTTCTTGCTTTCTAAATTTACTCTCATCTTCTTTCGTTACTTTCGCTGCTGCCCGCTTTTCATTTAACTGCATCCAAAAATCTTTCTTATCTGTCTCTGTTAACTTATCCATGTCCTCTTGCGACATTTCAATTAGCTTAGCTAAATCTTTTGCTACCTGTAAAACTTCTTTCGAGTCTACTCCTCTCATTTTCGTATATGTAACGGTTCGCAATGGTTTATTATTTACAATAACGTGACCTTGCCGATCAAACATTTTCCCTCTAGGAACGGGAGTGCTTACCGTTACATCTTCCTTTTTGTTTACTTCATTTCTATACGTTTCTCCATCAATGATTTGTACTTTACCTAATTGAATTATAATAGCTGAAAATAAAAGAAAGACAATAAAAAATAGTACATTTAACCGAAATGGAATATGAGTCTTTTTCTTTTTCGATTGTTTTTTCTGCTCCTTTTTCTGTCTCATTTCGCTCCCTCGCTTCATTCTATTAACATTTCTACGCAAAATCATTATGTATCAAATTTATTTATATGATATATATAGAATTTTATATTAATTACAAAAGAAATAAAAGATTTAATTTTCAGTTTTTTATTTCGCTATCCTATTTATTACCATTCCCTTAATGCACAATAACATGAATATTATTCTAAAAGAAAAATGGGACAAATTGATTTTTATACCATTAATTAACATTTCTTTGTATACTAAAGAAATAGATTCATAAAAGACATTACTTAAGGAGAGAACGAAAATGACAGATTCGTTTATCATACATACTAATACGCCACATTGTTTAAACTTTATGATTTACATTCAAAATATTTATCTCAATCAAAAAGGAAAAAAAGAAAATTTTCGTTTTCCTTACATAACAAAAACATTACATTTCTCCACTGACTTTAAAACAAACTTCAAAGAATTATGGCTGACTCTTCGTAAGCAAACTGCTAACGACAGATATGATTTACAAATTTTTCACGAGGAGAATCATATATTTTACGAGAAGCTTTTTGACACTCAATTATGTAATGAGGAATCTTTTAAAGAATTACTGTGTAGTTTTAAAGTATGGTGGACTAGCATAGTAGGTCAGCATTCATTAGAATGGTCTGTAAGTGAGTATAGTACGCAACTTTATAATGATTTAGTTTTATACTTAAAACAAAACCAAATAAAACCTTTACAACAGGTACACATTAGCTTACTTTATGACGATTGTGTATTCGCTAAAGAAAATATTACTTCTTACTCTGCCATTTTACCTACCAAACTCTTTTTTATAAATTATAAAGATGTTGTTACTACGTTATCAAAATGTTTTCATATCGCTTTAAACAGCGATTACTCAAATAAAAAAGTGAGGTAGATACCTCACTTTTTTAGATAACTTATTTCACTGAAGATACCCCTTTAACAAACTCACCAATCTTATTTTGAAAAACAAAATCAAAGTTATATTCTTGCCCTGTTAACTCTTCATTTACTAAAATTGTTGTTGCCCCTATTTCCCTCTTTGCGATTTGCGGGAATGAAGCGACGGGTTGTACTTTTAATGACGTTCCCATAACGATAAATACATCTGTTTCATATAAACGTGTTATCGCATTTTGATATTGCGGTAATGTATCTCCGTATAAAACTACGTCTGGATTTAAAATGAAATTACACTTCTCACAACGCGGTACTTCATGATCAATCATATACTGTAAATCATAGCCTGATTTACATTTTGGACAATGTGCTGTTTGAAGTGTTCCATGTAAATCAATAACATGCTTACTGCCACCTAATTGATGTAAACCGTCAATATTTTGCGTTAAAATCGTAATATCTTTCCCTTGTTCTTCTAGCTCAGCTAAAAAACGATGTCCACGATTTGATTTATATTGATGGAACGTATTAATTTGAAAGATTTCTTTATAATGCTTCCAAAATTCTTTCGGACTTTGGTTATAGTACCCTCTTGATAAATACATTTCCACATTCGCATCAGCATACAATCCATTTGCTGAACGGAAATCTGGGATACCACTTTCCGTACTTGCACCAGCGCCTGTTAATACTGTAATTTTCTTCGCTTTTTCTAAAATTGAACGTACTTCTTCAAATTGTTGCATAAAAATCACCTCTATGTATTTTCCTATTCTTATTATACCAGTTGTTTACAGGAGGTGTTGTACAATTCATTTTACTTAATGCGTTGCGCCCCCAATCTCTACAATATCTACTTCAACTGTCATCGTTACTTCAATTGCCAATTCTATTCCCTTACTAATAGTAGAAAGTGACATACTCGGTTGCCCTGGATAATTACTCGATTGTTCTGGTAAAAACGGAATATGAATGAATCCGCCTTTTATTTTCTTATCATGTTTCTCTAGTTCATGCATAAGTCCATAGAATAAGTGATTACAAACGAATGTGCCTGCCGTCTGTGAAACAGATGACGGTATGCCCTCTTCGCAAAGTTTTTTTACAATTGCTTTCATCGGAAGTGCAGACCAATAGGCAGCTGGTCCTTCTTCTACAACCGGTACATCTACCGGCTGATTTCCTTCATTGTCAGCAATTCTTGCATCATCAATATTAATTGCAACACGTTCTATCGTAATATCTGGTCTGCCCCCAGCTTGTCCAATGCATATAATAATTTCCGGCGCTAGTTCTTCTATATACTCTTTTAATACGCTTATTGATTTATGAAATACAGTTGGTACTTGTTTGCTTATTACCTTGTATTCTCCAATTGTTTTTTCATGCAAACCTTTTGCTACTTCCCAAGCTGGATTGATATTTTCTCCGCCAAATGGATCAAACCCTGTTAATAATACTGTTTTCATAGTTTTATCCTCCTAATTAAAAACGATATACAAGGCCGTACATAATAAACATATTTATGATAAAAATTGAAAGAGCAATTGGTACTTGTGCTTTAATAACTGCATTTTTATCCTTTAGTTCTAAAAGCATTGCTGGTACGATATTAAAATTTGCTGCCATTGGAGTAAGCAGTGTTCCGCAATATCCAGCAAACATACCAAGCGCTGCCATAATCGCTGGGTTTCCGCCGTGCATTTGAACTATTAAAGGTAAGCCAATTCCGCCGGTAATAACAGCAAACGCTGCGAATGCATTTCCCATTACGACTGTGAAAAGCATCATTCCTAAACAATACGCCATAACAGCAACGAACGGATACTCTGTCGGTAACACTTGTCCGACTAAGTCTGAAACAACTTGTCCAACGCCAGACTTCGCGAATATACCACCAAGTGCTGCTAACATTTGTGGTAAAATGACAGCCCAGCCGACAGCTTGTAATAGTCTGCTTCCTTCTTGTACAGGCGTTGTTATTTTTGATTTTGTAATACGCATTGCCGCGACGAATGCGAGTAATGCACCAAGCGCTAATGCAACTAATGTTACTTTATCTGGATCAACAAGAGAGACATTTCCCCATTTAATTTCCCCTAACGTTAACGTACCGATAATTGTAAAAATAGGAATTAAAAGTGCAGGCATAAAAATTTTATTTTTTAATTTCTCAGCATGTTTCACACGTTCTTGTACTGGTACTTCTTTTTCCTGAGACTTTGTTACTTTATTTAGTGAAGCTAAAACGACCATAGTAAGCACTATACAACCAACGTAAAACGAAGGAATTATATTTCCGAATAAAAATGTAACTGCAAACAATGCCCAAAATAAACTAGAACCGAATCTGTTTGGATGTTCACGATCGAATGCGATACGAACAGCGATAAAGGCAACGATTATCCCTAATACATAATAGATTGTATCCATTGTGATGATGTTCATATTAGATTACCTCCTTCTCTTCTTTTCCTTCTGCCTTCATTGTTTTCTCTATATATTTATCAAACCTTCTAAATCTAATCCAGCTTACAATAAGTGCAGATATTGCTGTCGGAATGCCCCAAAGTGCCATATCCCATACACCGACATGCATACCTACTGAATCGAAGAATCCTTTCATTAATAAAATAGCACCAGTTGCGATGAAAATATCTTCTCCGAAAAACCAAGCTGTATTTTCCGCAGCAGCTGCGTTTGCTTTAATCTTTTCTCTTAATTTTTCAGGGAGTTTACCGTATTTACCTTGTGCGGCTCCTTCTGCCATCGGTGCAACGAGCGGTCTTACTGTTTGTGCATGACCACCAATATTCAGTCCAAGTGCTGCTGAGGATTCTCTTATCGTAAAATATGACATTAATACTCTTCCAGTTGTTGCTCCTTTTGATTTCGTTATAAGTGCTTCTGCTCTTTCTTTTAAACCGTAACGCTCTAAAATTCCGATTACCGGTAATGTTAATATAATTGGCATAGACATATATCTATTTTCTATGAAAAATTTACCGAACATACTGATCACATCATAAAAACTTAATCCTGAAACCATACCAGTAACAATACCTGCAACCATAACTACTAAAAGTGTATTTAATCTAAATAAAAAGCCCACTGCAACAAGTAATATCCCGATTAATTTCACCAATTCCAACACTTCCCCTCATTTTTTACTTCGGTACACAAATAGAAATGCCGTTAAGTTTGAATGTTCTGTATATTCTTTCTGCAAATTGCACTGCTTTTTCCCCATCACCATGTAAACAAATCGTTTGCGCCTGAACTACTACTTTCTTTCCATTGACCGAATTTACATGGCCTTCTTTCACCATTTGAAGTACTTGCTTTATCGCTTCGTCTTCATCTTTTATAAGCGCATTTTCTTCTGTACGGCTCGTTAATGTACCATCTTGCTTATATGTACGATCCGCAAAAGCCTCTTGTACGAGAGTTACTTTGTATTTTTTTGCAGCCTGTATAAATGCCTCACTATTTGCTAATCCGTAAAGTAATAGATTTGGATTACTATGATAAATTACCTTCGCAATTGCATCTGCAATTTCCGGATTAGTCGCCGCCATATTATATAGAGCACCGTGCGGTTTTACATGATGCATCTTCCCGCCAGCTGCTTTCAAAAAAGCGTCTAATGCACCGATTTGATACAATACATAGTCGTATACTTCACTTGCTGAAACATTCATGTTTCTTCTACCAAATCCAATTAAATCAGGAAATCCAGGATGCGCCCCTATTGCTACGTTATGCTCCAAAGCTTTTTCAACAGTTTGACGCATAACAGACGGATCACCTGCATGAAAACCGCAAGCAACGTTTATAGAGGAAACGAACGGAAGAATTTCATCATCATTCCCCATTTTATAAGCGCCAAAACTTTCTCCTAAATCACAATTCAAATCAATTGTAGTCATGATATTTCCCTCCTGCTCTCAGCTTCGTAAAGCGATGAATTTCTTTAATAGATTCATATTTACTTCTTGTTCTATGTACAATTGTTCCGCTTCTTCAAGCGTAATTTTCTCAAAAGAAACATAGTCCCCCGGCTTTAGCTGGGCAAGAAGAGGTAAATCTACTGAAATGATATTTCCAATTCTCGGATAGCCACCTGTCGTTTGTCTATCTGCCATTAATATAATCGGCTGTCCACCATTTGGAACTTGAATGGTTCCAAATGTAACAGGACTCGATAAAATCTCTTTTTCTTCAATCCTATTTAATACTTCTCCCTCAACTCTATAGCCCATACGGTCAGCATGATTAGATACCTTATACTCTTTCGTAAAAAATGCCTTTCTACTTTCTTCTGTAAATTGATTATATTCAAAGTCAGCTATGACACGAAGCTTAGGATGTTTCTTATACTTTGGTAGTACGCTGTTACTAATTGCCCATTTCGTTTTTATTCGCTCATCTTTTTGTAAGTCTTGAATGAAACAATTCGCCATTTCTGGTTGTGCACCAATTTGGAAGTAGTCACCCTTTTTCAACATTCTCCCTTCTATACCGCCAATCGTAGCACGTATGTACGTACTTTTACTTCCCATAGTGCGATCAATATGGATGCCACCCGCAAAAGTCACATACGCTCTGCAACCACTTTTCACCTTTCCAAAACAAAGCATACTACCTTCTTCCGCTAAAATGGGACGCCATAACGGGATACGTTCTCCATTCAATAACGGTTCCATGTCTGCTCCGCCAATCGCAAGTAAAGTCGGTTTCTTTATTAACAATTTAGGTCCCATAATCGTAATTTCGAGTCCGGCTTCATTCTCTTCATTACCAACTAACATATTGATCATCCGAAGCGCACTTTGATCCATTGCCCCGCCAACGGGTACACCGTATTGTTGATAATGTGATCGCCCTAAATCTTGGACTGTTGTAAACATTCCCGCATGCAAAACTTCTACATCCATTCTTTAGCCCCCTCAAGTGATACGTACTCTTCCTTCGTTATTGGGATAAATCGTAAATACATACCACTTTGAATATATGTTGGTATTTCTTCTTCTGGATTAAATAATGAAATAGGAGTTCTGCCGATAATATTCCATCCTCCTGGTGTTTCAAGTGGATATATACCTGTTTGATTCCCGCCAATACCCACTGAACCAGGAGAAATTTGTAACCGTGGTGTTTCTTTTCTAGGTGTTTCTAATTCTTTTGATAGTCCTCCTAGATACGGGAACCCTGGTGTAAAACCTAGCATATATACAAAATATGTAGTTTCACTATGTATTCGAACCACATCTTCTACTTGTAAACTTTTATAATGTGCGACATCTTCTAAATCAGGTCCATATTCTCCCCCGTAACAAACTGGTATAGAAATATGTTTCACATCCTGTTTTACTTCTTCTTTATTAGAATCATAAAGCTCTTTTATATACTGGCGAACATAATCATATGGTCTTTCACTTCTTTCACTTCTCTTCCATACTTTATATACATTGTAGTAAACAGCTAATGAAGTAAACGATGGAACGCACTCAATCATTCCTGCAAACGGATGTTGCTGCAGTGCTTGAAATAACCGCTGTACTTTCTCATATATATCCATCTTAATTTCTTCACCAAATGTAACAATAATTGCTTGATCCCCTAACGCAGAAAATTTCATCCTACTCCCTCTTTCTATGCCAAAAAGCCGAGTTCTTTCGAAATGCGATGTGCTGTTTCTTTCACCTTAGCGATAAAATATGAAATGTTACTTTCGCTGTACTCAATTGCTAATCCTGAAATACTAATGCCTGCTACAACCGTTCCATCACTTGCGAAAATGGGCGCTGCTATTGCGGCTGTATGATTTTCTAACTCAGAATAACTAATTGTATAGCCTTCCTTTTTTGCCATTTGCAACACTTCTAACAATTGTTTCTTATCCACGATTGTTCCATCTGCAAACTGTTTTAAATCCACTTCCTCTATGTATCTCCGTTTCTCTTCCTCAGAGAAATACGATAGTAAAATTCTTGGACATGCACCAGTATAAAGCGGTGCTCTTCTTCCAACCGCCGTATACACGCGTACCGGCTGAACACCTTCCATCTTTTCAACGTAAATTGCGTCATTACCATCTTGAATTATTAAATTAACTGCCTGTCCTAAACTATCTCTAAGTTCTTTCATATAAGGAATTGCTATATTTCTTACTGATAATCGTTGTGAAACAAGTTGACCGAACCGTAAAAATACGACCCCTAAACGATATTTCCCCTTTTCGTTTTTTTGTAAAAACGCCATCTCTTCTAACGAGCCAATTAAACGATAAACAGATGTTTTCGGCATATTGGTAAGCTGAACCATCTCAGTTAAACTTAGCTCTTCATGCTCATAAAACAACTCTAAAATATCCATTGTCTTAACTGCCGTTTTATTTATACTCATTCTATCTCCCTTTCGTTCCGAATTACGGAACTTAAATTCCGTTTTTCGAAACAAACATATAATTTAAAATTATAAAATATTCTTTCAATTCAATCAATAGATTTTAAGCAAATAAAAAAGTATGGAAGAATATCTCTCCCATACTTCACTACACTTTATAACGCTCTTACTTGTTTCAACGGCCAGAAAACAGCTTGTCCTTTTCCGACAATTTCATCTTCTGAAATAAAGCCAAACATGCGACCATCCTTAGAAACTTCACGATTATCCCCTAAAACAAATACTTGGCCTTCTGGCACTTTCGTTTTTCCTGTGATTTGTTCTAACGTAAAGTCTGGAGTTAATACACGGCCTACTGCTTTTTCTTTAAACTGTTTTAAATATGGTTCTTCCATCGCTTTGCCGTTTACATATAAAACATCATTTTTATACTCAACTGTATCGCCTGGCAAACCAATTACTCGTTTTACTAAATCGTATCCTTCTTTTCCGTGGAAGACGATAATATCAAAGCGATCTAATCCACTTATACTATAACCAATCTTATTCACGAGCACTCGTTCGTTATTTTTTAAAGTGGGCATCATTGATTCACCTTGCACTAAAGAAGGTGTAAATAAAACACCGCGAATAATAGCAATTAATACAAGGGTAAAACCTATCGTTTTAGCCCAAGAGAATAATTCTTTCTTCGTATTTTCCTTCATCGTTTCTCCTCTTTCTTAAGCACTTATTTTATGATTTTAACTAATTCTTGTACTAAATTAGGGTCTATTTCAGAAAAACATGATTTTCCTTCTCTTACCGCTGTACCGACATGAGCTTGCGAAATTCCAGTTTCATCTAGCAATCGCTTTATATTTTCTTTCGTCACGCCAGCTCCAGCTACAAGCTGAATTTGACCATCACTTACCTTTTGCATTTCTGTAAGCACCGGAATATTCTCTACTATATTTCCTTGTCCACCTGAAGTTAAAACGTGAGTCACTTTATGAAACTTCTTTAAAGTGTTCATCGCTTCTACTGGATTTTCTATATCATCTATCGCACGGTGGTACGTTACATTTATTCCATCTACAACAGATAGTAAATCCGCTAATTTCTCTTCATCCACTTCATTTCGTTCGCTTAATACGCCTAATACTACACCAGCTGCTCCTAACTTCTGTGCAACTATAATATCTTCTTTCATCATTTCAATTTCTTCTTCCGTATATGTAAAAGACTTCGCATGCGGACGAATCATAACATGAATTGGTATACTTACCGCTTCTACCGCTTTTTTTATAAAAGCATAACTCGGTGTTAAACCACCTTCTGTATAAGATGAAATTAATTCAATCCGCTTCCCGCCAGCGCTTTCAATTCGTTTTACATCTTCTAAACATGTTGCAATAACCTCTAGCATGAGATGACCTCTTTTCGTGCTTTTTTCTTATTATAACATTAGTAAAAATAAGAAGCCTAGCTTTCTCCTTTAAAACTTAAAAAAGAAGAATAAAAAGAAAGATTTTTTTATTGGCAACAATTATTGGTAACATCCTATTATTCATGTACACTCCTACCATAATGAAAAAAACCCGTCATTTTGACGGACTTTTCTAATTTCAAGCTTTTCTTTCCTCAGTTTTCATATCAATGCCTAATTGATCTTCCAATAACTTTACACCTTTCTTTGTAAGATGGACAGCTCGGTTCTTATCCGTTTTGGTAATCCATCCCTGTTCAAAAAGCAGTTTTGCAATTGCAGACCCTAACCAACCGGAAATATGGTAACGCCGTTCACTCCAATCAAGGCAAGGTTTTGCAAATACCCTCCTTTTTGTATCTGCCTCATCAACATTTATTCCAAAATTCAGAAACCATTTCTTACCTTGTTCCGTTACAATGTATTCTCCATCCTCTAAAATTATAAATTGCCTATCTAGTAATTTTTCAGTTATCTCTACACCGAGTTTGCCTGCAAGATGATCATAACAAGTTCGAGCATAACGAATTTGTTTTAGTTGACCTGATTGTTTTAAAGAGCGAACTTGAACTGTTGGTGCGATTGTCCCTAACTTTTCAAGCACTTCTGCAACTTCTTGATTAGCAAGTCGATAGTAACGATGTCTACCATGTTGTTCAACTGTAAGTAAATTCCCTTCTACTAATTTAGAAAGATGAGAACTAATTGTTGGATGTGACACTTTTGCCATATAAGCCAATTCACTAGCGGGTAGTGCCTGATTATTCATTAGACAATCTAATATGATTGCTCTTGTAGGTTCAGCAATTAGTTTAGCTATATATGAGATATTCGGATATACATTCATATTTCGATGATACCCTAACTATTAAATTGATACAATTATTTTAAGTTTAATAGTAAAGGAGAATTTATTATGAATGCAATTGATCTTAGTATATTAAATTTGAAAGAAACGAGAAGGCGCTCAGAAAAATTATGGAATTCTCTTCCTAATAATTTTCTTAATTGGAAGCCTGATCCTGAGGCTATGTCTTTTGGTGAGATGATTCGTCATGTATGGAGTTCAACTTTTTACTACCATATGATTATAAAAAACAACGGTTCAATAAACGACATACGTATCACGTATGATGACGAGCCGATTACTTGTGTAAAAAAAGAAATTGAATTGGCACAATCATACTTTACTGACTTCATAGAATATGTTCAATCAATAAGCATAGCCGAGCTAGATTCAAGACTTATTGATAGAAGCGATGTTGGCTATCAACGATATTTAGGCGATATGCTATTACGAATTGCCTATCATGATGCGGTCCATGCAGGTCAATTTTTACAATATTTACGAATGGTAAACTTAGAAAGACCATTAATTTGGGATTAAATACGAAAAATGTTTATACAGCCTCCAAACTGGCATTACAATAAGAATTTTTCAACAAGAAACAATCACAAACCATGATAATCATTTATATTAAAAACCTACATCTCAACTAAGTACTTCATACACATAAAAAGCACGGGTTTGATTACTAATCAAACCCGTGCTTTCAAAACAACTATAATATCCACAAACAATAAAATGTAAAATTTAAAAACTACGACCGAAACGCCGCATCCGCCAACATAGACAATGTTGCATCATCCATCGGTGGATTGTGTAATCCTGCTCTGACATTTAAATAGTAACGATGGAGCGGATTTTTTTCTGATAAACTTTTTGCTCCTACGATGCGCATCGATTTATCCACTATAGATATCGCCGCATTTGTTACGGCGTATTTCACGGCTGCTAATTCTGCTTGCAGTGATAGTTTATCTTCTGCCTCATCGTACTTTTTCGCAATTTGATATAAAAAGACACGAGCCTGCATAAGCTCAAGTTCTAATTCTCCAATTAATTTTCTAACATTTGGCAATAAACTAATAGAATGGTTTAAACTGTTTGGCTTGTATGATTCCGCAAATTGAACTGCATAATTTCTTGCTGATTGTGCAATTCCTAAATAACATGCTGGTATATGTAGCAACCAGCCAACACCCTTTTGTTTTACTTTCCCGCCTTTTATATCTGTAAAAAAGCGACTTTCTATCTCTACATTTTGTAAGACAAGGTCGTGGCTAGCAGTCCCTCGCATTGCAACGCTATCCCACGTTTCTTCAATAGATACACCGAGTGTATTTCTTGGAATAACAAACTCACCAACTTCTTCTTGGCCTTCCATACTTGCTGAAATAATAAAATAATCAAGTACTGGCGCCATCGTTGTAAAAGTTTTTCTTCCATTTATAACCCACTTCTCGCCTTGTTGAACCGCTATTGTTTCTGGTTTGCCGCCACGCGTCGGACTCCCTGTTTTCGGTTCTGTTGCTGCCCTGTTAAAGAGCGCACCATTACGTACTTCTTCGCAAAACCATTTGAACATCTCATCATTCCAAGAGCGATTTTCCGCTAGCTCTTTCACAATGCCAAGATGCCAGCCAATCGATAATGCAGTAGCTCCGCAGCCTTCCGCGATTTTCTCTTGAAATAAAACAAAGTCATATAAAGAAATCGCACTACCACCAAATTCCTTCGGTAATGTTAATTTCGTATATCCGATATCTTTCAAATCATTTATATTTTCATACGGAAATGATCCTAATTCACTTAGCTGATGCTCCCTTTCCATGAACTTCGGAATCAATTTATTTATTTGTGCAATAATGAAAGATTGTTCTTCTGTTTCAACAAATGAGAGTGCCATACTATAATCTCCTTTATGTTCGATTCATCAACCGCTCACTTTTTCATTATGATTATATGAAGCTACCTCTCTATTGTTTCACTATTCCGATAAAAATACAATGTTTTTGACTAATAAGAAAAGTTCCTATTTAAGGATAGGTTCTTTTCTTATGTTAATCTCCCTTCAATGCCTTTAATGGCAAAGAGGTTACATATCCAATATACGAGAATAATTCTTTAAAGAAGAATGGAATTTCTGTGTCTAACGTTTTATATGCTGATGTCGGCGTTGGTGAAGCATACGCTTCAATATTAATATGTTTTGCAATTCTCATTGCGCGCTTCATATGAAGTGGATCACTTACAATCGTGTATGTGCGTATTCCGTTCTCTATTCCAACTTGCTTCGCATTTTTTAAATTTTCTTCAGTGAAAAGGGATTTAGTTTCAATTAAAATATCTTCCTCTTTTACACCTTGTTTCATTGCATATACTCTTGCAGTACGTGCTTCCTCAAGTTCTGCCTCGAACTTTGTACCACCTGTAAAAATAATCTTTTTAATATTTCCGTTCTTATATAAAGAAATCGCATGATTAATTCTTTCTTTAAATACAGGAGATGGTTTTCCGTTCCACGAAGCTGCTCCTAGTACGATACCAGCATCCGTTTTCACGTCATCATTTGCTTTAAAACGATAACTCCAAATATCGTAAGCTGCATAACTTACATATAAAATAGCAGAACAAATCATTAGTAAAAATACTTGAAAGATTCGTCTTTTCTTACTCTTCTTATTCTCTTTCATTTGTAATTGCCTCCGTACATCATCCATACTTCTATAAAAAACATTTATATCAAATCGTTTTGTTTGAGTTTATTTAAAAGAAGGAACTTTACTTGTTATTTATATATAAAAGGGTTTTCATTTAAAATTGAGGATTATCAATTCATTTTCATTTGCGGTTTTCATTACATTTTTTAAATTCATAAGTTTATTACCATACAACTACATTGTAACGAATTTTTTCTCAGAAGGGAACGATGAAACAAAAGGAATTAAAATAAAGTAGCATTTTGTAAGAAAAAAGGTATATTTTTCATACCTCACGAACAATATACCTTTCAAAACACGAATTATAACTTTTCTTTATATAACTCTAATTTTTCTAACAATTGTTCTTTTACGCCTGGCCATTCACTCGAGATAATACTGTACACCACCGCATCTCTCACATAACCATTCGGTAATTTTCTTTCATTTCTAAGCACACCCTCTTTTACTGCGCCTAATCTTTCAATTGCTCGTTGTGCTTTTTCATTTCTTGCATCCGTCTTAATTTGTACCCTAAGCATATGCAGTTTTTCAAAAGCATACTGGAGAAGCATATACTTACACTCTGTATTTATACTCGTACGTTGCACACTCGGATGATACCACGTTTGCCCTAACTCAACTGTCTTATCTTCTACTGAAATATTATATAAACGTGTACTTCCTACAATCTTATTCGTCTGTTGATCTACGACTACGAAAGGTATTTGAGTACCTCTTCCGTAACCCTTTATCGCTTTTTGAACGTATTGTTGCATATCTTGCACACTATCCATTTTAGAGATTAAATACGCCCAAATATCCCGATTTCCTTCTACAATCGAAAACAAAGTTTCGACATCAGTATTATCCATTAACCGCAACTTTGCTCTTTCGTGAATAAATTCCATTTGTAAGCCCCCTTTGTTGTTACTATATCATAAGAATTAAAAACGTATTATAAGAATAAAAAAATATAATAAAAAAATTCTTTTCAAATATATTCTTCTCGTATTATACGGTAGGAAGACTCATCAGTAACCCTTAAAAAAAGCTTTTCATAATTTCCAATAAATCCTATATAATGATAAACGGGAGGGGATAAAAAATGTTAGATCAAATTACTTGGGGAACGCCAGGCAGCTTATTATGCTTAGGGTTCTTTTTTGCGGGACTAGGAATCTTCTTAAGAAGCGTTACGTCATATACGAAAAATAAATAAAAATATCCCGCTTTTAAACAAAAGAAGCCCTCTTTTTACAGACGGCTTCTTTTTTATAACTTTATCTTATTAAAACTTCAAAGCAACAAATAAGCAATCGGCGTAATGATAAGCAACGTTAAAATCGTTCTCTGCACATATAAAATAATAAGTTCAGATACTTTTAACGGAATATCTGTTGATAATATACAAGGAATGGAAGCAGAGAAAAACAGTATAGATGATACGGAAACAACTGCAATAACAAACTTTGTCACAAGTGGTGCACTTACTACTAATAATGACGGTAAAAACATTTCTGCAATACCAACTGATGCGGCTTTAGCAGCTAATTCTGCTTCCGGTAATTGTAATAGCCATGTAAATGGATAGAAAATATAACTAATCCAATCAAATATTGGCGTGAACTTCGCTAAGACGATACCAATTAATCCTACTGACATAATAGATGGTAAAATTCCCATCGTCATAATAAATCCATCTTTTAAATTCACTGGAATGTTTTTCATAATGCTCGGTGCAGATTTTGATACTTCTAACGCATCTTCCCAAGCACGTTCTAACATTTTCTCTTTATAAACAGGCTCTGGGAACCCTTCTTCTGTTACATATGTATCTGGTTTTCTACTGAGGGGCGGGATTCTTACGGTGATAGCAGTCACGATGAATGTTACAACAAGTGTAGTCCAAAAATAAACATTCCATAAATGCATAATATCTAATGTTTTTGCGATGATGATCATAAATGTAGCGGATACTGTAGAAAATCCTGTAGCGATAATCGCCGCTTCTTTTGTCGTATACTTTCCTTCTTTATACACGCGATTCGTAATAAGGAGAGCAAGCGAATAACTTCCAACGAAGGACGCAACTGCATCGATTGCCGATCTCCCCGGCGTATTCCATAATGGCCTCATAATCGGACGACAGAATGTACCGATAAATTCAAGCAATCCATATCCGACTAATAACGCTAAAAACGCCGAGCCAATTGGAACGAGCAAACTTACTGATATGACTAGCTTCTCATATAAAAACGTTCCAACATCTGGCGCAAAGAACCAAGCTGGTCCTACTTTTAAACAATATAATATGCCAAAAACAACGCCAACTACTTTTAAAATAGAAAAACAAATGTCTACGATAGATGCATTCCATTTCTTCGTATAAAATGGATAAATCGCACCAATCGCCATAACGAACAATGCATAATAAGGTACTACGCCTGGAACCGAAGCCCTAATCCACGATACGATATGATCAATCATAATAGACGATGCACCGTTTATCGTAACAGGAACGAAAAACATAAACACCCCAACGAGACTAGCAAGTATAAACCGAAGAATAATCCCCTTCTCTCGCCCTGTCTTAATTACATTACTCTTTAATTCAATTTCACTCAAAATTCGACACCTCCTATTATCTAAATATTCTGTATAATTATGTTATATTCCTTCTTTCCATTTCTACTATTTAATCATATGAAAAAGCCTATTTTAAAATAGGCTTTTCTATTACCTCTCATAATCATCCACAATCACTTGAATGATACGATACGATTCTTCTGCTACTTTTTCATTACTATCCCTATTCGCATCATATGTAATTAACGCCTTCCAAAGAGCCCATCCTCTCGCTCTATTCCACTTTTCTTCATCCATGCGTAATACTTCTTTAAATACATTTCTACTATTTTCATCAAAAAACGTCCACGCCATCGCTGCATCACAAGCAGGATCTCCTACACCTAAAATACCAAAATCAATTACAGCACAAAGTTTTCCCTCTTTAACGAGTAAATTCCCCGGTGCTACATCTCCATGAATCCAAACTGGCTTACGGTCCCATGTTGAACTAAGTGCTACATTCCAAAGGTGCTTTAATAATGCCTCGTCAAAAACATCCTTATTATTTTCAATAGCAACTCTCGCCTCTTCATCATATACAGATATAAGTCCGCCTCGGTAAAAATTATGTGTTCCAGCTAAAGGTCCGTTACTCGCATTAATAGATTGCAATTCTACTAAAAAAGATCCTAAGTCCGCCGCAAATTCATTTAAATCCCGAACGTTTTGTTTCGTAACTGTTTCTCCCTCTATCCACTTATTAATAGACCAAGGCAATGGATACGCTTCAGACGGATTTCCTTTCGCAAGTGGGGTAGAAATCGGTAAAGAAAGCCCCTTACTTAATAGTGGTAACCACTTATTTTCTTTCTCTACTTGCGGTGCATATGCCACATCACTTGGCAATCTTACACTCATCTCATCCCCTAAGTGAAACGTCCTATTATCATGCCCACTAAACTTTACAGGTTTCACTTCTAAATGGGCCCATTCAGGAAACTGTTCCTGTATTAACTTTTTAACTAAACTTACATTAATTGGATGCATTCACATTCTCCTTTTCTTTTGAAACTTACTAAGCCCATCCGTACTCCCAACATATTCAAAACTATTTTTCTTATAAAAATCATTCAACGTACGATTATGCCCACGCAATCTAACTTCAAATACTCTTTGTCATGTTGTACATTCTCTTCTATCCACTGTAAAATCCATTCGCCAATTCCGTTCCCCTTATACTTCCGTTTCACCGCAAATCTATGAATATATAATGAATTAGAAACTTCCTCTTTACCAAAAATATGTTCATCCCATTCATTTTGTTTAGGAGAAACTGTAACCGTACCAACTATTTCATCTTCTTTCAGAACAACATATGTATATTTCTCTCTTATACATTCTATTATTTCAGCCGTAGCTTCCTCTCCTAAAAGATACTGCCACTGATCCACTTCTTTATATTGTAGCCATTGTGCTACCTCTTTTAATAAAAGGATAATACTATCACTTTCATTTTCAGTAGCAATTCGAATTGCATATTCTTTACTTATATTGCTCTCCATATTGCCTTTCCCCTTTCAAATTGCTACCATACTGACAAACGAGTCCTTCCATCATTTTCATCTGTAATATATTCTACATAAAATCCTTGATTCACTGCGTTTTCATACATCATTTCAATCTCTTCTTGGTTTTTCGCATAAATTTGTATATACTCACCATCCGCTACTAATACGACTACTTCACACTTACTCTCCTTAAATTCTTCAAATGTTGCAATTTCTCCTAGTACCTCTCCTTTTGGACATGCTTTTAGATCTAAAAATAAAAGATAATATATGTTATCTTTTATTAGCTTTTTTAATTCTGATCCTTCCATGATCTCGTTATCTTCTGAAAATAATTCTGGACCTAATTCATTCCCTATTATTATATAAGCTTCCTCCCTTCCCATGACTTGCCAATCAAATACAGTAATATCAATTGGCTTTAATACTTTCCAAAGTAAATTATCATATCCATCTAGAATATCTACTGTAATCCCTCTTTTCATATGTCTGCTCCTAACTTATTCATTTTCATTTCATACATTATATATCAAATGTAATTACTATATTTTGTCGATACATATGTACATCATAAAAAACCGCTCCACTACTAGCGAAACGGTTTCCTTCTGCTTACATTTAAATATTTTATTCAATTGTTGCACTACGTTTTAAAATGTTTTCTAATATATGCACCACATTAGCCGTTCATTCTTAATGCTCACTTCGACTTCAGGAAGTAATATAAAAACCATACTGCATGATTTTGTTCATCTTGTATAGCAAACTCTAATCCTTGTAAATACGTATTCGAACAGTTTTCAGTAATTTGTGCTTTCGGCTGCCTGCCAGTTAAGTTCGTATAAATTTGTACAAAGTTGTGGAAATGCTTTATTTCATCATTACGAATTTCAAAAATTTATTTTTGTTCTACTTGATTTGGAGCCATATTCGCTAATTTTGCATAGCAGCTTATAGCGCTATACTCTCCATTTATAGCTTTTTCAATATCACTAATCAACTTATCATTTTGTCTATACCAATCATAATAATTCGAATTATACATCGTATCCCTTCATACTTTCGCTTAACATTTTATGCATTTAGAAATAGTAGGAGCCTATGTATATAACGGGACGGCTTTAGATTGAAAGAAAAGTTTGAGAAAAGGGTCTATTTTGCAAAGGAATTGCTTATTCATAAAGTGAAGCTATATTCAGTGGGGATTTTACTACACGACAAATAGCGGATAAAATATCACTATTTTTTTGTACGCTGTTGCTATAAATTCGCGAATGAATCAGGTTTCCAACCAGATGTGGTGTTGAGATGCGAAGCTATTATGAATCCAGTCATATAACTAGGAGGTACCACTATGCCATCTTTATTTAAAACTATGGCCTTCCAGCTGAAAACCGAAAGACTTGAGCTTAGTATGTGGGAGGAATCCGATTCCGTTTGGCTGAGCAAATTAATTGGCGAACGTGGCGTGGACATTCCAGCCGTTGATTCCGTTCGTAACCGGCTCATTGAGATGCGCAAGAAGGCAGACGAAAATGGCATTTCTCTTCTCACTATTCGAAGGCGCAATGAAGGTGATTTCATCGGATACTGTGGCTTAATTATTGGACGTTCCACAATTGAAGAGCCGGAGGTTGCATACGAGTTGTTCCGTAGCGTTCATGGTAAAGGTTATGCGACTGAGGCGGCATCTATTGTACTGGACGCAGCGATTGCTACTGGGCGCCAAAGACTTTGGTCGACTGTAGGTGCTTGGAATATCGCTTCCCTCCGGGTACTAGAAAAGATAGGATTTAAGCGTCATCACAGTACGTGGGATGATGAACGTGGTGAGATTGTTTGGAACGTACGCGATTTTTAGAGATTCCGACTTAATTCTAAACAATACACTTTTCAACAATCAGGCATTTACATTGAGAAAAAATCAAAAACAAGCCGTTTCACTAATTAGTGAAACAGCTTGTTTTTAAGCATTCAATTCTGTTTCATGCCCTTTTACTACACTACGTTTGAGTGCAGTTGCTAATATAGTAACCATACTTACTATACCAATCCAAACGAGTACAGTAACAGGAGTATTCCAACTTAACCCTTTTCCGAAGAAGAAGATTTCTCTTAGGCCTTCAATCATAAATTTCATTGGTAACCATGAGTAAACCCAGTCTTGATAAAACGGAGACAACATCTCAGGTGCTAACGATAATAACGGCGCCCCGAAGAATAGTAATAAAGCGAATAAACCGATCCCTTTTAGCCCAACTAATGAAAGTACCGCAGATATCATTAAGAAGAAACTAAAAGAAGTAATGGATAAGAATAGAGCTGTATCCGTGAAGTTCGAGATATTTAACCCTACCATCCCATCCGCAATCCATGTAAGACCAAACCCAATTACAAGTGTCGCAATAATACTTAACTTCTTATATGGCATCTGCGCATATAGGTGTCATCCAACAATGGTTAAATAATGGACAAAAAGAAACACCTGAGGAGATTGCTCGCTTTTTATCAACAATCGCAGTTCATGGTCCTTTTTATGCGGCTGGTTTAAAGAAATGAGTTGTTGCAAAATAAAAGATCATCCACTATTTATAGCGGATGATCTTTTATTTCATTACAACACTTCAATATACCCTTCTGTTCCATGTACCCGTATTCGTTGCCCATCTTTTATTAATTTCGTAGCATTCTCTACCCCGACAACTGCTGGTAATCCATATTCACGTGCGATAACCGCTCCATGGGTCATCAGCCCGCCGACTTCAGTGACTAATCCTTTTATAGATACAAATAATGGTGTCCAGCCAGGATCAGTAAACGCAGTAACTAATATATCTCCTTCTTCTAAATTCGCTTCTTCCATGTTTAAAATAACGCGAGCTCTTCCCTCAATCACTCCTGAAGAAACAGGCAGGCCTACAATCGCGTCAGCTGGAAGGTTTTCACGTTTATATTTACCTGTAATGATTTCTCCATCAGACGTCATTACACGCGGAGGCGTTAGTTTTTCATATAATTTATAATCATTTTTTTGTTTATGAATAATTTCGTAATCTAGTTTCTTCGTGCGAACAACTTCGTGAAGCTCTTCAAAAGTTAAATAGTAAATATCATCAACTTCATGAATGACACCGCTCTGCACAAGTTGCTCAGCTTCTTTCAATAACGCCTGCTTATATATGAAATAACGATTAATCATACCGTATTTTGGATATTCACGATAGCCAATAAAATTACGGATATTACGAATCATTCGCTTCGTTTCTTCTACTTTTTGTTTACTATCCGGCACGTGCTGCAATCGGTCTAATAATTCTTCTTCTTTTTTCAAAGCTTCTTGCAGTCCTTCTTCAAACTTCCGCTTACTCGCACCATATTCAAAGTCTCTTATATTATTTAATATCATTGGGATAATGGTTGTTGGCTTCTCACTCCAGCGCGTTTTCGTAATGTCGATTTCTCCGCTACATCTCATTCCATATTTATTTAGGAAAGCAATGATTGTATCTCGAGTTTTTTCTCCGCCGTTATACTGAACAAGTTCATCTAAAAAGTTATCCTCTTCTACATGTTGTAAATACGCAATAACTTCTGGATACGGCCGAATCACATCAGCAACATCCATTAATGCTAGCCCCATTTCTGACGTAATATTATTTTGTACCGATTGAGAAAGCGCGTCTGCTACATTCTTTTCGCCTAGCCATTGCTCCATTTTTTCATTGATCCAAGCCGAAGCATTCATACCTGCCATAATGACCGCTATACTTTGCGGGTTAAATAATACTTTCTTTAATTGCTGAATGTCTTCCAAAATAAAATCAAGTACATCCACCCTTGATTTCGTTTGCATGTTTCGCTTTAACTCTTCGATTGATGCTTCACTATTTTTTATTAAATCTGTAACGATTGCTGGATCAATTTCGATTTCTGGTTGCGAACTTACTGGTGGCTTACTTTTACTAGCACTCTTTTCTTTTTCTTCATCCGGTAATAATTTAATAAAATAATCTCGTTCGATTATAGTCGTTAATGCATCTCTTACGAGTGGATCCGATTTCCCTAAAGTGTTTACTAAATAATCTCTGCTAGCAGGTAAAGCTAATTGTTGCGTAGCATCAACAAACAGCCTTCCTCCCGCTTTGCGCATAGGAGCATTAGTCGTTAACAAGAAAAAGGATAAACCTAATGGTTTCATCGCATCGGTCATCATTTGTTGGTGACCAACTGATATATAAACGTGATTTCCCCCATCATTTACTTCTGGAATTGGATATAAAGTCGTAATTGGCCTGCTTTGGACTATATAAAATGTATCATCAACTAAGCACCATTCAATATCTTGCGGACAACCAAAATAAGCTTCGATTTGTCTTCCGATGCGTGCTAGTTGTAAAATCTGTTGTTCAGTAAGTGTTTGAACTTTTTGCTTATTAGGAGTAATTTTCTTTCTCTCTGTTCCGCCTTCTTTTCGTCCATAGATGGCTAATTTTTTCGTTGCGATGACCTTTTCGACGATTTCGTCTTCTATTACCTTATAATTATCTGCAGAAACCAATCCAGATACTAGCGCTTCGCCAAGTCCAAAGCTGGCATCGATTGACAACACCTTCCTATTCGAAGTAATCGGATCCGCAGTAAATAAAATCCCTGAAGCCACAGGGAAAACCATTTTTTGAATGACAACACATATAGAAACTTGATTATGATCAAAACCGTTTTGCATTCGGTATATAACCGCTCGATCTGTAAATAAAGAAGCCCAGCATTTTTTAATATGCTGCAAAATGTTTTCTTTTCCAATAATATTTAAATACGTATCTTGTTGACCAGCAAACGAGGCATACAGTAAATCTTCAGCAGTAGCACTCGAACGCACTGCATACCCATGTTCATCGCCAAAGTGCGAGAGATAATGAGCTACTGATTCCACTACATCAACTGGAATTTCCACCGCCATAATGACTGCTCTAATCTTCTTACTAATTTCACCAATTTGATCTCGTTCCTCAATTTTTAGCATTTTTAATTGATTCAACAAAGTTTGAAATGCTTCATTTTTTCCGATGGCCTGTTCATACCCTACCGTTGTAACACAAAAACCTTCTGGCACTTGTATCCCTTGAATATTGGATAACTCCCCTAAATTCAATCCTTTTCCACCAACGAGAAAAAGCTGTGTTTTTTCTATTTCCTGAAAACCGAGAACGAAAGAACTCATTTGGCACCTCTCCTTACTATTCATGTGTTCTTGATTGTAACAGTAGTAAATGAGAAGAAACAGTCTATTTCGAACTTGATTTACATGATATAATTAAGTTAGGAAGAGATTAAAAAATGCCCCAGTTGCATAATGAAGTAACTGGGGCTCCTTATTTCCGCTCAATTTTAAATTATAATTTATTCACAACTAACTTCAATGTACTTCTGTTTTTCTCCTTTTTTATAACACGCCATTAATTATCACACACAATTCTTACCTCGACAAATAGTATATAACTCGAAATACGCTTTAGTTTAACCTCCTGTGAGCCTTTTCACAGGAGGTTTTATACATACATATATTATTTATAATGAATTAGTTCTCACACTTTCCAAAAAAAGGATGATTGTATTGGAAATGAAAAAACTTCAAGGAATTTATGATGATGTTATTAGTTTAGGGGAAAATTGTTATACCGCTATCCATCTGAAAAAATATAGGCTGCGGAAATATTCAGGTCCTCTAGATTGGTTTGAATCACCGAATCTTTCTTCTATCAACACATTATTGAAAAATAATTTTATAGACTTTATGGATTTAAAAAACAGATACAACCTGTTTTTTCTCATATTATAAAAGACACAAAATATAACGTAACATCTTATCATGATTTCCCTGTTATTCCAAATGAAGATTGGTTCATCACATACCATGATTTTAAACAAAAATTAGATCGAAGAATTGATAACTTTTACGAAAAAATTCATCATTCACAATCCATTTTATTTGTTAGATGGGGCGGAAACTTGACTGAAGCACTAGAATTACAAACCGTTTTATCGAATATTGTTAAAAATAATTTTAAGATTCTTTTACTCTATCCAACAGGACTTGAAAATGAAATAAACGAATTAGAATGGGGGCTTGATCATGTTTTCCCTATTCAAGTTTCAAGTAATTATCAAAATAAAAGAACTTGGTATATCCTCTTAAAAGATATACACTTAAACTCAAAATAATAGTAGAAACTACGACTTTACAATCAATATTTTTTGTTTGCACTTTATATAAATTGATATGTCTCCACCTTAATTCTAGGAGTAAATTATTGTTTTTTTAATCCCCCACTCATTCTTTTCTCAAATCCTCCAAAATGGATTTGAGAAATTAGGGAACTATAATGTCGTATTAACATATAGTAAGGGGGATAAAAAGTGGACAATGAGATGAATTATGGAAGTGATTATAAGTTTATTCCAGCAACTTCAATTGAAAGTGGTCATGGCATCGAAGTATTGCCTGATTTATTTTGCTACACGATTCAAATCGTCAACATATGTTTTGTTGGGAATCCGCATACCGATGATTTTGTTTTAGTTGACGCTGGAATGCCTAAATGTGCAAATGAAATTATCTCTATCGCTGAGAATCGATTTGGTACCAATAGTCGCCCAAAAGCAATTATTTTAACTCACGGCCATTTTGATCATGTTGGAGGAATAATTGAACTCATTAAATATTGGGATGTTCCAGTCTATGCCCATCAAATGGAGATACCGTTTTTGACTGGACAACAAAGCTATCCTGAACCAGATCCAACAGTTGAAGGTGGTATGGTAGCGAAAATGTCTCCCCTGTTCCCTAATGAACCGATTGATTTAGGAAATAGCGTAAAAGCACTACCTACCGATGGAACTGTTCCCCATATGCCAGAGTTTAGATGGATTCATACATCAGGGCATACTCCTGGGCATATTTCATTATTCAGAGAGAAAGACCGAACTTTAATTGCTGGGGACGCTTTTGTTACAGTGAAACAGGAGTATCTGTATAAAGTAATAACTCAAGAACAGGAAATAAGCGGACCCCCTCGTTATTTAACAACAGACTGGAAAGCAGCTAAAGAATCAGTCATTAAATTAGAAGAATTAAAGCCTCTAGTCGCTATTACTGGACATGGGATACCAATGTCAGGTGAATTGCTATCAACAAGCCTCAATACACTGGTTCAAGAATTTGATAAAATTGCTACACCTGATTATGGAAAATATGTAGATAAAAACATAAATTAAACAAAAAACTAAAATGTCTCACAAAATCAAAATGTCAAAGAATGTTAAAATATGTGAAAATAATAACCTTAGGCGACCTCTCTATTTTAAGAATGGAACTATCCTTGTTGAATAAAACTCGATATTCCGCAAACACTACCTGTAGTGTAGCCTGCTTCTTACCCAGGTTGTACTTCTTACCATAAAAAAGAGCAGTCATAATAAATAACTGCTCTTTTTACTTTTAACATACTTTTTTAAATTTTGTTCATACCATACTTAATCCATAATACAGTTTAACTACATTTCATTTCAAAGTTTTTAGTTTCAAAAAATCCGATACATCCCATGCCCTTACTACATTATTAACTTTTGTTCTCTTTCTGCTACCCCTAGACCATTGCAAACAAAGTATAAAAATAAGAACAATATCAACGAAATCTCCGCCATAATACATCAGCACGCCCCCAATTTCTGCTTGTTTAGTAACTACACCAGCAGGCGGATGAGCATATATGTATTTTGATAATATCCCATGACCAGCTGATGCAATTATTAAAATAATTGATCGGTACGTATAGCTATACCTATGGGATATTAAATCAACATAAATCATTGATGTGGTAAACAGATATCCTGCAATAAAAACGTGGAAATGTATGAACAAATGAAGAAGTATACTTTCGTGCATCATCGAGTATAAGCTAGTCGTATAGAGAATCCATAGTCCTCCTAAATTAAGTAAGGTTGCGATAATTGGATGAGTAAGAAGTTGTAGAGGCCTACTCTTTAGTATCCTTGAAAGACGTCGTGCTGCTTTCACATTGAGCGTTCGTAAAAAAAGAGTCATTGGAGCGGCTAATGCTATAAAAATTGGAGCAAGCATCCCAAGGAGTAAATGCACAAGCATATGCACTGTGAAATCATTATGAGCACGATGAGCTAAGGGCCCAACAACTGCTATTGCCACACAAATAAGTCCTAAAATCCAGAAGACACTTCGATATAACGGCCATCGTTTGTAATGGCTATTTGATAAAATCGTGGCTACTATATAAATTATTAACATAATTAAAATGAATACGAATAGTAAAATATCCAGTGCATTCCATATTTCATGATGAAGATGGTTATTGTTCATTTAAGCTTTTACCTCTCAATAATCTTTCATCAGTTCTTGTCTGAAAAACTAGCAGAATGCCAATTAAGAGCATTACAGTCGCAATTATATTCCATATTACGTCGTAGATAAGAACATTATCTACGTATCGAATCTGATGTATTTTCATTAGTTTGTGTTGAATTATACCGTCATATAATTGAAATCCACCACTACCAAGCATTAATCCGCTCCACCATCTTTTCAACCAAAATGCATTTCTACGGCGGAGATCAGCAACCATAAACAAGGAACCAATCGTTGCAAACCAACTAAAAGCATGAAAAAGACCATCTGAAATGAGTCCAATATCTGTTGTAGATTTATCATAGAAATGGTGCCAATGTAGCAGTTGATGAAAAATAGTTTCATCTATAAAAGCTACTAACCCTAGCCCAAACAAGATACCTGACCATAGATTACGGGTCAAATAAACAGAAGAGGTTAAATAGCTTGTATTATCGGTTTTGGTAAACATTAAATCCTATCCTTTCCACTAATGTATATTCTTATTTTTCCCAAAAGAAAAACGTGCTAAACATACTTAGTGCCGAAGGAAAATAACATTCAATTAGATGTATCATATAAATACTTATTCTCAAGCGTATTTAATATTTTATTAAAACTCACTAAAAAAGCTTTAAGGAATTCACCATTCTAAAATAGCGCTAGTATAATTTCTTTAATATTTTAGAATGAATCTATATTTTTAGCATTTAATTAATTTATTAACAATGGAAATTATCATATAGTCTTAATTATTTGATCCTCTATAAATAAACTATAGTTTTTCTCTCATGATAATTTCCAAATCTTCATTTTAATATTGCATTTGTATTGCCTTTTGCACATTTTGAACATCATTTTTTAATAGTTGCTTTAAATCATAAGCTGGATAGTAACCACGCTCATACATAAAGTTAAAAACCTGTGCATGTAATTGTATAGCACCATTTATTTGACGGATTAAAACTTCTCTAAGACGAGGCGTTGCAGTTTCAGTAATCGCTATTGCATAATTTCGAACAGATGTCTTTGCTAACCCAAGCAAATCTCCAGCGTAAAATCCAGTGTCATCACGATGTTGCGATTGAAATCCAGGAGCATATGGATAAAACTGTACTAACTCTTGTAAATTGTTTTGGATGGCATTTATAGCTTTAATATATAACGATTGAAGTGCTTGATCAGGTACATTCCTAACTGATTTTTTTAATTTGATTAAACCGTTTGCTTGAAATGCTACTAATTCATGTAACTCCAATGTTTCATGCCAAGCTAGTTGATTAGGATAAGACATAGACGTTCCCCCTTAATATTCATTCATGCTACAATATGCAAAAAAATTCAAAAAGGGCCTATACTACTGAATTCATTTCAATCTAATTCATGGTTACTTTTCATCCTTCTATGTTAATCACAATAAAGTATCCTTAATTCCTCTTCCCTACTT
Source organism: Bacillus cereus group sp. MYBK216-1 (assembly GCF_051916495.1). NCBI lineage: Bacteria > Bacillati > Bacillota > Bacilli > Caryophanales > Bacillaceae > Bacillus > Bacillus cereus group sp. MYBK216-1. The sequence goes on along the minus strand of NZ_JBQAGT010000003.1, from coordinate 597,532 downwards.
TTTTATATCCTTAATTTTGATTTTCAAAATGACTTCCTCGCCTTTACAATCTATAAATTTAATTTTTTCTTCCTTAAAAATTCCCATCATAATACATCCCTTCTTGTTTCGTTATAAACCATATTAGTTAGAAAATATAAATGTGAACATTGTACCTACATATTCCTTATATATTTTTCAAATTTTATAGCTACTTAAATTTATACGTTATTAAAGATCAACTATTAAAGTAACTACATTGAAGGGGATTCTTCATTAAGTCATTTTATTTTTATAGATTAAAAAATAATTATTCTAGCCGTGTTAGTCACCTATTTTTAAATAATTAATAGGTTATATATTATGACTTAGGAGGGATAAAAAGATGACTATGCTTTATGATAAAGACTCTTTACAAAAAAATATTACTAACCTTCCACATTGGCAACAAGAAGCTTTCCGTTCTTTTAAATTAAAAATGACAGATAAAGATAAACCTTTCCCTTGTATCCCAGCTCAACACGGCTTTACAGCCAATCACCTCCGGTACGGATTCATAGGTGATCCTAGAGATACGAATACTAGCGCTGATTTTGCCACATTACTTAAAGAATATACGGAATGTTCTAGAGACACAGGGCAATACGCTTCACTTATTGTTTTTATTCATACACCAATAGATTTACTGCGAGAAACTACAGTTGAAGATTTTGAACATATTTATTGGTCTCTACTTAATACAACTAGCCGTTTGGACGAAATGGAATGGCCTATGCACATTCCAAATGATCCTATGGAAAACACTTGGGAATTTTGCTTTCATAATGAATCATATTTTGTTTACTGCGCTACACCTGCCCATGTCAATAGACAAAGTAGACATTTTTCATGTATGATGCTTGCTTTAACTCCTAGGTGGGTTTTACAGGGAATTATGAATTCTGAGAAACGCAGTAGAAAGCTAAAAAACTTAATACGTCAACGTCTAGCCGCTTATGACAAAGCTCCTATTCACCCTTCTCTTAAAGATTATGGTGAAAAAGATAATTATGAATGGCAACAATATTTTTTACGTGATGATGAAACAATTCCATCCAAGTGTCCCTTTTCTCGAATAATAAAATACTTGCATAAAAATAAGTAACCCACTCCACTTTTTATTATTTAGTTGTACAAACTTTAACCACTGAATAGATTTAATATAGATCAAATTTAGTGGGAGGAGCATATCATACGTGGGCATATTTTTAAGCTATGTTTTCTTAGGTTTATCATTATCTGCTCCAATGGGGCCTATTAATGCTGCACAGTTAGAAAAAGGTATTAGGAGTGGGTTTTTTCACGCTTGGATTCTTGGCATAGGAGCCTTACTTGCAGATGTCATCTACATGGCACTTATTTATTTAGGTGTCATTCATTTCCTCGAAAAAGATATTATAAAACTTTTCTTATGGTCTTTCGGCGCTTTTGTTTTAATCTATACAGGTATCGAAAGTTTAAAAAATGCAAATCAAATTAGCATTAGTAATACGAGAAATGATGATTCAGTTATTAAAAGCTTTTTTTCTGGTTTTTTTATGTCCTTATCTAATCCATTAACAATTCTATTTTGGCTTGGAATTTTCGGCTCTATATTAGCAAAAGCCGCTTCTTCCTATAATAAAGAGCAGCTTTTGTTATATAGTTTCGGGATTATTTTAGGCATTTTTATTTGGGATATTACGATGGCAAGTACATCTAGTATATTTCGTAAAATTTTGAATACACGTATATTGTCTCTTATAACAGTAGTATCTGGAATATCACTTATTATTTATGGATTATATTTTGGTTTTCAAACTTACCAAATCATTTTTCAATAACTTCTATTATTTAGTTCTGACATACTATTCATGGTGTGAAAAGAAAGATACTTCATATAGCTGGATTCCTTTTTCGTGAGACAAAATGAACAATTATAGTAACAATAATAACTATTCCTAAAAACAACAAGCTCACTAAGAAACCAAAACGCGTTGTTTTTTGTAATAGTGTTCCACTAACAGCTAGTGCAATCATAATAAGACCAATAATACTTTTTATCTGCATCCACCCTTTTGGATTCATTAGTCTCCAAAAGGAAAGAAGAATTAAACTCCATGTATACAACAACATTAATCCAGCTGCAGTTGTTACATATTCATATATATTTTTTGGTAGTAATAAAGCGCTAAGGATAGAAGCACCAAGCCCCATTATGATAAGAATTAAAGCTGGAAAAGAGATATTCTTCTTGTTTTTTTTCGCAAACATCGCAGGTGCATCACCCTCTTCAGCTAAGTTCATTAATACACTTGTCACTGCAAATAATGAACCAACTAACGTTGAAAAGCCCGCTAAAATTAATACTACATTTAAAATAAATGGCACATACGGTAAATTATAGTCTTGTAACGCTATTACAAAAGGACTTTCTTTCGTATTAAACTGATTTAACGGAACCATCATAATTGCCAACCCTAAAGAGACTACGTAAATAATCGTTAAAATCATTAACATTACTCTTCCTGACTTTTGTGCATCTTTAGGGTCTTTCAGTCTTATTGTCATTAATCCCATAATTTCGATTCCTCCAAATGCATAAAATGCATAAATTAGAGAGGACCAAGTGCCTTTTAATCCATTTGGGAACCAGTCTTTAAAATTACGCGGGATTTGTGCCTTATATAAACCACCCTTTATAAATCCTAAAATAACTAAAATGGCAATTACAATAAACCCCACAATAGCAACGATTTTTATAATAGCCATCCATTTTTCTAAACGTTCGAATATCTTTACCCCTATAAAAATAATTAATATAGCCGCTACTCCATATACAGCAGCAAATATCCATAGTGGTATTTTAGGGAACCAGTAACGTGAAAAGATTCCTAACGCACTTAACTGGCTGCCCATAATAAGCAACTCCGAACACCAATATGTCCATCCGTGACTAAAACCCGCCCAATTTCCAAAAGCTTTTCTTGAATAAATGCGAAACGATCCTTTTTGCGGATCTTCCACAGCCATTTTTGCCAATGCTTCAAATACAATATATGTAGTGAATCCAGTTAAAATCAAAATAAGAATAATTGAAGATCCACCTATTTTAATCCCTATACTGGATCCTAAAAAAAAGCCCGTTCCTATCGTACAACCAATTCCAATAAGTGAGAGTTGCCACCATTTTAAATCTTTTTTTTCTTTCGTTTTGTTCTTAACATCATGACAGGTCATATTACGATTCTCCTTTATTCATTTTGAGAATGTCCCTCATGATTACTTAAGTACTTTTCAGCAAGCTTTTCAACAACATCAACGACATCATGTGCCTTTATTTTATGGTTTGCTACTCTCTCACTTCCTACAGAAATCTCAACTGTAAATAACGCTTCATATTTCATTTTTTCTGCCCCTTTCGCATCAAATATAACCTCTTATCTTTTATCCTTTTATTTCACAAAAAATTCATTATGTATTTAAAACCTCGAGAGTCTAAAAGTTAAACAAATAAAAATGTATGAGAAAGGAGAGACGGCATGCCTCTCCTTTATATCCATTTCATATATAAAATTAACGAGTAACGCCACCGCCAAGTTGTTGCTCAGCTAATGATACAAGACGTTTCGTAATTTCACCACCAACAGATCCGTTTGCACGAGCTGTTGCATCTGCACCAAGTTGTACGCCAAATTCTTGAGCAATTTCATATTTCATTTGATCAAGAGCTTGTTCAGCGCCACGTACTAATAATTGATTGCTGCTTCCACTGTTATTGTTTGACATGTTCATTCACCTCCTTCTTTCTTTAATATGTTAAATTACATGCTAAAATATATAGCTAATTAATTGGTAATTACGACCGTGAATTCAAAGGTATAATTGATGCCCTTTAAGCCCAACATAATAGTGTATAGGAGAACGAAATACAATATACGTGCCATGGGATATTATAAATAGGCCTCCATCAGAAAATGAAACGGGTTACGCTATATAAAAGCATAACCCGTTTCTAATGAAATATTTTATTCCATATACGTTTAAACAATGGAGGAAAATGATGAAACATATTGTTGCTTTATTAATTAAATACACAGCGATAACTGCAGTATTACTTATCGTACTCAGTATCTTTCAAGGCATTTCCATTCCTAGAGTATTACTCATTTCTCTTTTCTTAACAGGAGCTGCCTATTTAATCGGCGATCTCTTCATTTTACCTAAATACGGAAATACGATTGCTACAATGGCAGATTTCGGCTTAAGCTTCTTCGGAATTTGGCTTTTAACATACTTGTTTACTAATTTAGATGCTACTCGTAATATTGGACTTTCTTCATTCTTAGCCGCTTTAATTATTGGCGGAATAGAGGTTTTCTTCCACATTTATATGAAGAGGTTAGTACTGCGTAACGACGATGAATTAAGAAATCACAATCATATTCATCATGATAAATATGCTATGGAAATGTCAGATGAATATATGGATTCTTCTACAATAAATAAATCCAAAGTTGAGGATACATCTAAAAAATAAAAAAGTGGCCAATGCCACTTTTTTATTTTTGTTTATTAAGCTTGATCAGAGTTTTTCACATGTAATGGAGGTGGAACTACCCACCCTTTTTTCTTACTTAAACGTAGCAAAGTTACACCTGCTTGTGCTTTTTTCATATGAAATTGTCCGAATAGCATCCCTACATCTTCTCGAAGACATTTTCCCATCACTTGACTACATGTCACAAGTCCAGCTGCTAATCCTGTAGAAACCGCTGCTGCAATTTCTGCATCATTAATACGTGCTCCAGGAGGAATGTCTTCAATAGATGCAACTGGTCGTTCTGGCGGAGCTGGCGGTAAAGCTACGCCATTAACTTTTAAAAGAGTTTTTAACTCTTCTATTTCTGAATTCATATCATTTTCAATTAAGCTTTCTAAAAACTTCTTCAAATCTTCGTCACCTGTATGATTCATAAATACTTGATGGCTTGCGATTCCACCTTGTGCGGCTAGAAGATAACTCCAAATATCAAATACTTCTCCGTAATGTAACGGTTCATTTTGAGGGTTTCCACTTAAAATACCCATTTTTAAATTCCTCCCTTTCGAAAATATCATAATCAATATTGATTTCAATATTGAAATCAAATTTTTAAGTATGCTTTTTCCTGCAAAAGCTTTTCTACTATGCATGGAAAACACCTTTCCAACACTGCGTGTTTATTGTTTAGGAAAGTAGTTTACAAATTAAATACCCAAAGATTATGAAAGAAGATTATCAATAATCTTTGAGTGAGAATCCATTTACTATAAGGGTTTTTATTTTTATACATATACAAAAGAAATTGATTTACATATTCGCTATATTTTATACGAATTCTCTTAGCGGTTAGCTCTACCACCAAGTTGTTGTTCAGCCATTGCAACTAAACGTTTTGTAATTTCACCACCAACAGATCCGTTTGAACGAGCTGTTGTATCTGCACCAAGTTGTACACCAAACTCTTGTGCAATTTCATATTTCATTTGATCAAGAGCCTGTTCAGCGCCTCGAACTAATAATTCATTACGATTTCCACTATTATTGTTTGCCATATTATTTCACCTCCGATGTTTTTAATATGCGACAAATTATGAAATAATAATTATCCTTTTTATGGAAATTAGATTATGAATAATTATTGAGTTTCTTCTTAAAATAGGGCAAAAGATATAAGAAAGAAGAGTTGCTATAACATACTTTCATAACAACACTATGTACAGGTTTCTCTTTACTAAAAATTTATATTTTATCAGGAGATACATATAAAGTGAAATTTTAATCAGTGGGGTTTTGTTCATCCCCGGGTGATTATCAGCCCTCATCAATCGGGCTTTTACGGGCAGCCGGCAAATAGCGAGATAAATTATGAAAAATGATTCCTAAGGAGATATGAGATGAAAGCTGTAACCTATCAAGGACCAAACCAAGTACAAGTTAAACAGGTTGATGATGCAAAGTTAGAGAAAAAAGATGATATTATTGTAAAAATTACTTCAACTGCTATTTGCGGTTCTGATTTACATTTATATCAGGGCAACATGCCTTTACCTCCAGGTTACATTATTGGTCATGAGCCAATGGGCATTGTTGAAGAAGTTGGTCCAGATGTTACTAAAGTGAAAAAAGGAGATCGTGTTGTCATCCCCTTCAACGTTTCTTGTGGACATTGTTTTTATTGCCAACATGAAATGGAAAGCCAATGTGATAACTCCAATCCTCATTATGATTCTGGTGGATACTTTGGTTATACAGAGAAATTTGGTAACCATCCAGGTGGACAAGCAGAATATTTAAAAGTTCCTTTTGGAAATTTCACTCCATTTGTTATACCAGAATCATGCGAACTTGAAGATGAATCTTTACTGTTTTTATCCGATGTTTTGCCAACAGCCTATTGGAGTGTAATAAACGCTGGTGTTAAGCCAGGTGATACTGTTATCGTCCTTGGTTGCGGGCCTGTTGGATTAATGACACAAAAATTTGCTTGGATGCAAGGTGCTAAGCGTGTAATCGCAGTCGATTACTTAGATTATCGTATAAATTATGCAAAAAAGATTAACAATGTTGAGGTATTTGAGTTTACAAAATTCCCCGATATGGGAGAACATTTAAAGGAAATCACACATGGCGGTGCCGATGTAGTCATTGATTGCGTGGGCATGGATGGAAAAAAATCGCCACTAGAATTTCTAGAACAAAAATTAAAATTACAAGGCGGAACTCTCGGCCCTATTCAAATCGCTACGAAAGCCGTAAGAAAATATGGAACGGTTCAAATGACTGGCGTTTATGGTGGCAATTATAATGCATTTCCACTCGGAGCATTTTGGGTTAGAAATATTAACCTTAAAATGGGACAAGCACCTGTTATTCATTTTATGCCGGAACTATTTGAAAAAATAATAAACAAAGAATTCGATCCAAAAGAGATTATTACACACAAAATCCCCCTTGAAGAAGCGAGCTATGGTTATCAAATTTTTAATAATCGTGAAGATGATTGTATAAAAGTCATTTTAAAACCTTGAAGATACAATTTATTATTCTTAATAAAAAGATAAGATTACACTCCGTAATCTTATCTTTTTTATTAAATTGTAAGTAGCTATTCCCCCATTTTCATCTCATATCGAAAATAGTTATTTCCAAAAGAATTTGCATTTTGAGATCATGATTTATTGGTAAAAAAATGAATTTGAGTATTAAGTAACCAATTAGCGGACACGATAACAATGTTAACTAACTTAAAAGAGGTGTACTTCATGTTTTATTATAAAGAAGAACTGATTAATATTATCAAGCCGGACAAGCCAGATCCAGCTGCCGCAAAAGTTTTACAAGAAATATTAGGTGGGCATTATGGCGAAATGCGTACAATGATGCAATACTTCTTCCAAAGCTCAAATTTTAGAGGTAAAGAGAAGCAATATCGCGATTTACTTCGAGGTGTTTTTTTAGAGGAAATAAGCCATGTAGAACTTGTACAACATACAATTAATCAACTATTAACTGGATCTGGTGAACCTACGCCAGGAAATGCTGGTGTTGACAACGCACCACTTGATGAAGCGGTTAAACATGCAAATCCTCACCACTTTATTGTAGGTGCTCAAAGTTCATTGCCTGTTGATGCAGCTGGCAACCCATGGAATGGATCTTGGGTATATAGTCATGGGAATTTAATTAGCGATTTATTAGATAACGTAGTACTTGAATCTACAGGTGTACTTCAAAAAACTCGAATTTATGAAATGAGTTCCAATCAAACTTTTAGAGAAACACTTGCATTTTTAATTGTACGTGATAATGCTCATCAAAATGCTTTCGCAAAAGCTTTAGAGACATTGGGTGTTGAATGGGGGAAACTCTTCCCTGTGCCGAACTATGATATTAATAAATACCCAGAGTGCAGAAAGTATGTAGACATGGGATTCCATAACGCACAATTTAATTTTAGCTTAGATCCAACAAGAATAGGAGAAATATTCCAAGGTGAATCACCAAGTAGAAACAAAGGAATATTAGCAGTAACTGACCCGCCAAAAGGTTTTCCTGTACCAGAACTTCCTGAAATGCCAAATGAGCATAGTCCTGGATTAAAAGATATGGGTCTTTGAGATAACTGTAACCAACTATTAATGAATAGTTGGTTACAAACCTTTACATAGATTCAAGTAAATTTGTTTTAAGAGGAGGATATTCATTTGAGTATAATAAATGATAAACTATCTATTTTTGCTTTAGGTGGCGTTAATGAAATTGGTAAAAACATGTATGTCATACAATATTCAGATGACATTGTAATCATTGATTGTGGTTCTAAGTTTCCTGACGAGAGTTTATTAGGCATAGATTTAATAATACCTGATGTTACATATTTACAAGAAAATAAAGATAAAATTCGAGGTTTAATTGTTACACATGGACACGAAGATCACATTGGAGGTATTCCGTATTTTTTAAAACAATTGAATGTACCAATTTACGCAACAAAATTAACCTTAGGCTTAATCGGCATTAAATTAAAAGAACATAAACTTCAAGATTCGACACAGTTAATTGTTATTGACTCTGAGTCTTTAATTGAATTCGGACAGATAAACCTATCTTTTTTCAAAACAAATCATAGTATTCCCGATTGCCTCGGGATTGCTTTTCATACACCAGAAGGTACAGTAGTCCATACAGGTGATTTTAAATTTGATTTGACTCCCATAAACAATCAATATCCAGACATTCACAAAATGGCTAATATCGGAAGTAACGGAGTTTTAGCTCTCCTCTCAGAAAGTACGAATGCCGAACGTTCTGGATTTACTCCATCAGAACGATTAGTAGGCGAAAAAATTGAAGAAGCCTTTGTAAAGGCTCACAGCAAAGTTATTATATCTACCTTTGCTTCTAATGTGAATCGTGTACAGCAAATAGTAGATGCCGCTTTAAAAACAAATAGAAAGCTTGCCCTCCTCGGAAGAAGTATGGTGAACGTAGTTTCTGTCGCCTTAGAACAAGGCTATTTGAATATACCTGAAGGCATGTTAATCGAAGCAAATGAGATTAATCAAATGGAACCCGAAAAAGTCGCTATACTTTGCACTGGTAGTCAAGGTGAACCTATGGCTGCTCTGTCCCGATTATCTAGTGGCAACTATCGACAAGTTGATATTTTACCAGGTGACACAGTCATTTTGTCTGCATCCCCCATACCAGGAAATGAGCGTAATGTTTCACGTATTATAGATAACTTATATCTATTAGGAGCAAATGTTATTTATAGATCTGGAAGTTCAACAGGAATGCACGTTTCTGGACATGCATATCAAGAGGAATTAAAATTGATGCTTACTTTAATGAAACCTAAATATTTCATTCCCATACACGGTGAATTTAGAATGTTACATCATCACCGTCAATTGGCAGAATCTGTTGGTGTCAAGAAAGATAATATTTATGTTATCGGCAATGGAGATGTTGTTGATATTAAAAATCAAACTGCTATGCAAACAAGACGTATAACTGCGGGTAATATATATGTAGATGGCTTAGGTATTGGAGATGTTGGAAACGCCTTATTGCGCGATCGCAAACAACTTTCTGAAGATGGTATGCTTGTAATAGTTATAACCTTGAGTAAAACAGAAGAGAAAATAATTTCTGGCCCTGATACAATTTCTCGTGGGTTTGTATATGTTCGGGACTCAGAAGATTTCTTAAATAAAATTAATCAATTAGTTGTAGAAACTGTCAACAGATTACAAAAAGCACATATTAATCAATGGAATGTTCTAAAAAGAGAAATACGAGAATCACTTGGTCACTTTATATACTCACATACAAAAAGAAAACCAATGATCCTCCCTATTATAATTGAAGTGTAAAATGCTTATTTTCTTTAGTCATTAAGTCTTTTCTTAATTATATCTATTAGTATCTAAAACGGCTTTTTCTAAATAAATATCGCACCCTCTAACAACTGATATGCATAATTTTAAGAAACCCTATAACTGCTGTTAATGTTAATGCTAATTCTATTGTTAACGGGGGGTGTTTCCCCACATTCTTTCATCTAAAATGCAACTATCGTCAATGGTAATAAAGGGTATCTTATTTTTAGTATAAGCCTAATACTGTAACTGACCTTTCTATGCAGTAGGCTAAAAAAATACGCCTGCTGCATAGAAATATACTTTAATCAATCTCAATTACATCAAAAAACTTAAAAGTGCGCTTATTATCCGTACAAGTGATCGTCTCCATTAATGGATTAATATCCACTACTGTTATGTAATTTTTATATAAATAACCATCTTTATAATATGTAAGTAAAACCTCTTCCTCACCTAAAAATGAAATTAATAGCTTATTTTCAATCATTTCTTTTGCATCTTGCGTTACAGTTGGACGCGAGGCTTTCGTTTGCTCCTTTACCATTTCTTTAATAACTGCGAACTGCTCCGGCATACTGGCAAACGGTTGCCACTTTACCATACCTCTTCCTTTTGGCATATTAACATTCTTCACGATTTGTGCCCTCCTAATAATGTATTTCTATATCTTGCTGTTGCGACGCTTGTGTAAGAAACACCTCGTAAAATACTATTCTTACCAAATCGTGTTCGAATTTCGTCCATAACTTTCGTTAATCGTATTTCTTTTTCTCTTTGTATAATGTTATCGAAAAGCGAAATTTGCTCTTCCCCTTCATTAATAAGGTTTGTTAATGAAACACTTACTGATCGAATCGGCTCTCCTGTATGGCGTTCATATAAAAAATATGTACAAACATTATAAATATCCATCGTTAAGTTTGTTGCTCTATTTAACGTATGTACCTTTTTTATTCCCTCACCGTATTCCTTACTATATCCAACTGAAAAATGAATTGTTTGCGCGCATTTCTTTTCTCGTCTCAACCTATAACAAACCTCTTCTATATGCTCTAATAAAATAACTATGAACTCTTCTATCGAATAATTACGCAATAATATTTGGCTTTTCGCTATAGATGTTGTTGCTGGAACGTATTTTTCTGCTATTCTACTAAAATCAATTCCGTTACTATGTAGATGTAATTCTTCTCCTATTACACCGAATGATTGCTTTAAATATTTCAAAGGATACTGAGCTAATTCTCCAATGGTATGTATACCTTTTCGATTCAATTTCATCTCTGTTTTATACGATATACCCCAAAATTTACTGAGCGGTCTAATACTCCATAACTTCTCGGGTATATCGTCATACGTCCACTGCGCTATTCCATCCCTATTCTTCTTCGCTTCTACATCCATCGCTACTTTACTTAATAATAAATTAGGCCCTATACCAATCGTACTTTCAATCCTTGTACGTTCATATATTTCTCGCTTGAACTTTAATGCGAATTCGCGCGGATTACTGGCAAACAAATGAATACTTGCAGTCATATCCATAAAAAATTCATCGATACTATATTGATGAAAATCTTCCGGCGCGACATACTGCAAAGCCAAACCCGTTATGAAAGTTGAACATTTCATATACGTATGCATAATTGGATTCACAATAATAATATCTGGTCGCTTCGGTATTTCGTACAAACGAGCCATCTTCTTTATTCCTAACGCTTTTAATGGCGGTGTTGCTGCTAATACAATTGATCCGCTCTGATTCACATCCCCTACGACAGCCAATTTTGTATATCTTGGATCAAGTCCTTTTTTAATACATGATACGCTTGCATAAAAGCTACGAAGGTCTACACAAAGAATAATACGATTCGGTAAAAGAGAATAATCATACAAGGTTATCACTCCCAACAAAAGAACATTCGTTCTTATTATATACGAACTTACGTTCTTTTCAAAGGTATTTCTATGAAAATTTTGGTTAAAATGACCGGGCTTTAAAAATCTAAAAAATACTTAAGAGCCCTACAATATTCAAATACCATTTTCACCATTAGGGGATGGCACTGTATTTAGTTCTAAAAAAATCTCACTTAATGCATACTCGGTAATATATATATAATAATAAGAATAATATCTATGCACTATCAATCACGGTGGGAAAAACTATGCATACAAAACAGCTAGAATTTCAAGTAACTCATGAACATAAAAACTACTAAAATTCACTTCAGCCTTCATGTCTCTAATTCATATATTCTTCTAAATTTATTCTCAGCAAAACCTCCTACATAACGCCTGTGCCAAGATTCATCTGCATAACTAGTTACATTCTCCTTTTTTCTATTATTAATAGCTTAGTAATAATGGCTGTTAAACAGCAAAAGTGCGAAGTCATAAATTAGACTTCGCACCTTATACAATTTTATAATCAGTGACGATACCAACACAAATGCAATAATGTATACATAATAATCACTCATTATATCTGTTACTTTTTTAATCGGCTGGAGAGAATAGAATATATAAACAAATCCTTTTACTTAGCAATCTCTCATTATTGGTTTGATTATTTCTAGATACTTAATGCCCCCCTATACTCATTTCAAGTGTTAATCCATTCCTATTGAAATTGCAAATGATAAATTTATCCAGTTTTCCTTTTTGTCTACTTGCTAAATTCAGCAAGTAAAATGTTTTTAAAAAATTCCGGGTTATTAATGTTTAAACTGTTCGAATTGATAGCGAGTGTATGTTTACCTCCAAGTGTTCCACCAACAAAAGTGGAAAACCCTGGAACGGCACCTCTGTGTCCCCATACCGAGACACCGTTCGAAAGCTTAATTTCAAGGATTCCAAGACCATATCCAGTTCCCTCTCTATTTGTAGGAACTGTAGTAAGCATTTGTTTTAGTTGCTGTTCCTTCAGTAATTTGCCACCTAGTAAGTAAGAGAAGAATTTGTTTAAGTCGTCAGCAGTAGAAATCATATCTCCATCCGAGCTACCTGGGTTAATATAAGTAACGTCTTTTAGCTCACTCGCTCCGTCTAGTTGCAAATAGCCACGTGCATGCTTGGTACCTGGAATCACGCTTGAATTGCCAGGTAGAAATGTATTTGACAAATCAAGCGGTTCAATAATCCGATTTTCAACCTCTTCGGCATAACTGTTGCCAGTTACTTTTTCAATAAGGATTCCCAGTAATACGTATCCTGTGTTTGAATAAGACCAACCCTTTCCTGGTGCAAAGTCTGGGGGAAGTGAAATCCCCATCTTTACGAATTCTTCAGCCGTGTACGATTTTTTTATATCCGTTATATCAAAGTCTTTTGAATTTATATAGTCAGCAATACCACTTGTATGATTCAATATTTGCCGGATAGTAATCTGGTTACCATCATATCCGTTTCCTTGAATGACACCAGGCAACCATTTTTCAATGGAGTCGTCTAGATTCAAACGATTCTCTCCAGATAATTGAAGTAGAGTCGTTGCAATGAACGTTTTCGTCACACTGCCAATGCGAAAGCGAAAATCTGCTTTCATTGGTCTCTTAGTTTTCAGATCCGCTACCCCAGCGGTATAACTCCAAGTTTTACCACCCTTAGAAATTTGAGCGAGTATTCCCGGGTATCCAAGTTGCAGTTCATCCCGTATTGCTTTCTTAACGGAAGTACGATCGCTTTTCGTACTTGTTTGTAACGAACTAGATACATTTTGCGTAGATTCTGCTTTTACAATTGATGTTGGTGTTATGTATAACAGGGAACTTCCACCTATTAAAAGTGCTAGACTTGCACATGTAATTTTACTGCGTGTTTTCATAAAGAATTCCTCTCTTCTATTTAAATTATATAGATAGTTAATAGCAGTGTCATATACGAACCACACAGCTATCCATTCTCTCAATGATGAAAAGGCAACAATGCATTTGCAATCATTGTACTCATTATTTTCACAAAACACTCTTGTTACTGATTATTTGTTTTATATGTAGGCCGTACTTGTTCCCCCCTTCACGCCTCCTTATATTTTTATCCTACACAATGAAAATCTCTTTTTCCTTACCTATTCCTTACAAATTCCTTACATACAAAATCACTTCTACAATAGGATCGAAGTAGCATCTGTGCCCAAAAGCGCAAAAAACACCGATGCTTTTCGTTTCAGTGTTTTTTGCGCTTTACATATTGAAGATTCGTTTTACTCTTAACAGGTTAAACTGCTGATTTTTTCTAATACGATTATTCTTCTTGCTATATAAAACAAATTTCATAGTGTTATATGAAACACTTCTCAAGTTGTCATTAAGGTACATTATTCTAAATTTATTGATGTAGTTGAGATGGACTCACTTTTTGAATTTGAACAAGTATATCAAACGTTTTACCTAATGATATATCAACAGTTTTTGGTATATCAGGCCCTTCGGTAGTTATTCCAGCGAAAATTGGATGTTGTTCGTTTAACCAAGTTTTTGTCACGCCGTTCGCCTTACGTAAATCAATAAAAAATTGATCTTTTTTGACCTGTCCAAAAATGTAGTTATAACTGTTTGGATCATCCGATTTTAATGTTCCATATGGGCCAAATTCACCATTGCTATTCTTAACATTGTATTGTCCTTCATAAACTGACGTTCCAATAGATACGTATCTTTTTCCGTAATATTCTGTCAAATGCTGCCCAGCTACTTTAGGATATATAAAAGGAAGCATATTTGTTTTTGAAACGTGTCCATTATGTCCCCATACAATGGTTTTCCCTAAATGTTCTTCAGTCCACTTCGCATTTTCATACATTGCAATATCATGTTTCAAATAAAAATCCGCTGGTTTATCAGGAGGTGTCGCTAACATTGTAGTAAACTGTTCAATAATACGAGCATTTTGCTTTATCCATGCAAACTCTTTAGATTTTCCATTTAAATAGCTTTTATTTCCCTCTAATAAAGCACTAATTTGTTTAGCATCTAAAACATACTTTTCTTTTTCTTCTTTCGTAAGGCTTTCAAAAGTATTCATATCCTTTGTTACAGGAATAAGATCTTTTATCTTCTCTTCTACTCTAGGCAACAGTTTTGAATTGTTCGCTTTAATATATTCTATTATGCTATTATAGACATTCTCGTTTACTGATTGAATGTCCATCCCAATGATACGTACTTTCGATTTATGTTTTGGATTAGCATTATATTGCCGAATCCAATCAAGTAAATCTAGCATTTCTTTCGTCTTAAATGTAGGTGATAAATGTTGGCTTGGGTTTCCCTTTCCAGTAAGAACATATCGATCAAGTTCCAAAGCTCTGTCCCATCCCTCTTCTAAAACTAAGTTGGTAAAGCCCTTTTCAGATACTAAATACTTAACAATGCGGTGTTTCATTGTAAAAATCTCATGAGCCCCATGCGTAGCTTCACCTAAACCTACAATTGAAGCTGAACCTATCATATTCTTAAGTGGTTTCAAATCATTAAGAGATGCAGTTGGATTAGTTGTTTTTAAAGGCTTTGCATGTGCTTCTAACCATTTCACTATTTGATTTATATTGTAGGGAGCTGTAACAGAAACCTCTGTTTTCGAATCTGCATAAGTATTTCCTACAAAATGAGTCATTGTTATAGCAGAAGCAACAATTGCAATAATTATTTTCTTTTTCATAAAAAACCTCCTGAAATATTTACTTATAGCTTTTTGACATACTCTGCCAACTTCCATTTAAAACATTCATTTTCTTATTACTGTTAAGATACATTTATTCTAATTCCTAAAACTCACTTATTTCTTAATAGGTTCTTAAGAAATTCTTAATTCACTTATACGAATATAAAACTACATAAGCTTCAATCCATTGTAGTGTAAATTCCTCATTGCATAACATTATAATGTATAGATATTCGTTATAAATGATGTTATCTAAAGTATTCAATTTCAGTATGTATTATTAACGTGGTTAATATGAAGTTCCAAATTTTGATTGTTTGTAGTCTCTTTATCATAGAGTTAATTTAGGGGTTATTTTTTGTTCACTTCATTTTTTTCGGTACTCTGCATCTAGACGGTATACCCATTGGCCACAGTTAGACTATTTCAAATCAAAAAACTAGATTACCTGCACACTAAAGAGTATAGCGCACAGGTAATCTAGTTGTTTTTGAGATTAATAAAAACTAATTTATTTGTTGAATTCTTCCATCGATAATAGACTGAATTGGTTCTTTTGATTTTTTTATATAATCTACTAATGCTTCAAAATCAGTTGGTCCTGTTTCAGCATCTTTACCGTTTTTAAAGGATACAAATCCATCTCCACCTGAAGCTAGAAATGCGTTAGCAACGACGCTGTAAGTTTTAGAAGGAATGATTTCTTCTCCATTTGTTAAGCGAATACTTGTTACTTTTTCTCCATTAGGCTTGTTCGCATCCCAAGTGTATTGGATACCTGAAATTTGAAGCATTCTTGTTATATCTTTTTGCCATTGTTGATTTAAAATATCACGAATGTCTTGACCTGTTAAATTTATTTTTATTAATTGATTTCCGAATGGTTGAATACCATATATCTCTCCCCATGTAATATCACCAGCATCTAAGTCATTACGAATACCACCAGGATTCATAAGTGCAATTTGAGATTGCATTGTTGCACGCTGGGCATCAGCAACTAAATTTCCGAGAGTAGATTCACCAGCCGTATTGAGTTTACGATCTAGTGGAGCAATAGACTTACCTACAACTTCATTAACAAGAGGTGCGATTTTTGCTTGATATTTCTCCATCTTCTTCTTTATTTTTTTATCAGGCTCCATGCCTTCATGGTAAGTTGTAACAATTTCTGCTTTTTTCTCAACAATATCTTGTGTCTTACGATCAATCTTTACATCAACATCAGCAAAAGCCATACCATATGAATTTGCTTGTACGACAAGTTTATTATTAACAGTTCCATTTACATAAGTGTGGCTATGGCCACCAAAAATAACATCGACTTCTGGATCAGTCTCATTTGCTAATCGGACGATATCACCATTTGTTACTCCGTTCCCATCTGTTGTACCTCCGTTATGTGCAAGAACAACGATAGATTTAACGCCTAGTTTTTTTAATTGCTTTACGGATTTGTTAATAGCTTCAACTTCATCTGTAATTTCTACATTCTTTAGCATAGTAGGCATAACAAGGTTAGGAACATCCGTTGTTACGACTCCGATGAATCCAACAGGCACTCCTTGTACCTTTTTTATAGTGAATGGTGGTAAAAATAGACGCCCGGTGGATTTATTATAGAAATTCGCAGCAACATATGGGAATTTTGCTCCTTTAAAATTCCCTGTTTTCTCATGGTATCCACCATAAATAAGGCGGTTCATTTCCGCAACACCTTCATCAAATTCATGATTTCCTATCGTTCCAACATCGAATTTCAAATCATTTAGAAATTCAATCGTAGGTTCGTCTTGTAATAATGCTGAAACAGGAGTACTTGCTCCAACAACATCGCCAGCATGTACCTTTAATGTATTCGGATTTTGTTTTTCACGATTACGTAAATAAGCCCCTAAGTACTCAATTCCCCCTGCATCTTTATTGTTAATTTTTTTTACCGTGTCTAGTTGCCCATGAAAATCGTTAATACCGAGCATTTGCACATCTATGTAGCGGTTTGGTTCTGTACTCGCTTGTACTGAAGGCAAAGCAAATACACTAGTAAAAGTAACTGTACTTATTGCTAAAGCAACTGGAATGATTTTTTTCAACATAAAATTTCTCTCCCCTAATAATTAAAATCTGACATAATACGATGTTATTTTAATATATTAAGAGAATTATTTCTATAAAAATTCAACTAATTATAAAAATTAATAAAATTTTATTATTTTCTGACAAAACATTTCTTTTTTTGAGGATTATTCAAAATATTATCTTGATAGTAATATAACAATACTTCTAAGAAATCTAAAAAACTCTAATCAATACATTTTAGCTGTTAAGAAGAATATTCAATCCAAAACTACTGGAGATTTATCAATCTAACATCTCAATATCACCATTTAAAAAGATGCTCCTAGATTTATCCAAGAGCATCTTTTATAAAGCTTTATTTTAACTTGTTTATAAGTTATCAATTAACAATTATATAGTTATAATCAGTCCTTTAAAAATAATAGGAGTGCTTCATTAAATTCTTTGGCATGCGTTGCATTTAGCCCATGTGGACCACCCTTTATTAACGTTACTTTAGAATTAGGAATTGCTTCATGTGTTAATTTCCCACTATATTCAAATGGTACAGTCGCATCTGAATCACCATGAATAATAAGGGTAGGTATATTAACCTTAGCTAAATCGCCTCTGAAGTCTGTTTTGCTGAAAGCAGCGATACAATCTAGTGTTCCTTTAGGTGATGCACCTGCAGCGATATCCCTATTGTAAAGTCGAAATGGTTCACTAACTAAGTCAGTTCGATCTCCAGCAGCAAAAAATCCTTTCGTAAACTCATCAAGGAATGCTAGGCGATCACTTTTTACTCCATTTTCAAATCCTTGAATTGCTACATCATCTAATACACCCTCAGGATGATCTGCTGACTTGTAAAGGAATGGTGGTACAGCTCCTGCAAATACAGCCTTCTCTACTCTATTGGTTCCATATTTCCCAATATACCTAGCTACCTCTCCTCCACCCATAGAAAAACCAACAAGTGTGACATTTTGAAGCTCTAAATGTTCTAATAGTTGATGTAAATCAGAAGTAAAGGTATCATATTCATACCCATCCCACGGCTGAGATGATTTTCCAAATCCTCGACGATCATACGTTATAACTCTGTATCCAGCCTCAACAAGAGCTGGAACTTGGTATTCCCAAGATCGACCACTTAACGGCCAACCATGAATTAGTACAACTGGTTTTCCTGTGCCATGATCCTCATAATATATCTCAATTGGTGCTTGATTTTCGGTTCCTACAGTAATTTTAGCCATGCTTCTACCTCCAAAAAATATTCTAATATGTATCCTTTTCTTCAATAACTCGGATGAATCTCATAACCTATTCATGCACCTTTATGTTGTGAACTCTAAGTATGAAACTCTATTGTTCCAATGCATTCATTTTCTCCTTTTGGAACAATCCCCCCTCTAATACCTTTTTCATCATAAAATAATTACTGAACATTACTCATATTCAATTGTAATAACAAAAATAGGTGACTATCAATATTGTTCTATCTATAGGATGTATAGGTAAAACCAATCTATTTTATAGTGAAAACAACTATAGTTACGACCTATACAAATTATAGATAATTTAGAATTGATTAATTAATCAGTTTTCAAATACTATAAATTTGTATAGCACTTCATGTTCTGTGAATGCTGCTATAACCAATATTATTGGTCAGCTTAGTTATAAACGAAGAAACTTATGATAGTATTCGACTATTTAAACTTTCTTCGATTACTTAATTTTTAGGAGGAATACATAATGACTGATTTCTATTCTCGTATTAACAAAGATGATGCTGTCGTGCTTTTAGTAGATCATCAAACTGGTCTTATGTCCGGACTAGTACGTGACTATGGTGTTGATGAATTCAAGAACAATGTTCTAGCTCTTGCTCATACTGCTAAGTTTTTTGATTTACCAGTTATTTTAACAACAAGTTTTGAAAACGGGCCTAACGGACCTTTAATGCAAGAATTGGTTGATCTCTTTCCTCATGTACCAAAAATAGCTCGACCTGGACAAATTAACGCATGGGATAATGATGATTTTGTAAAAGCAATCGAAGAAACTGGAAAAAAGCAACTTATCATCGCGGGCGTAGTTACTGACGTTTGTGTTGCTTTCCCTGCACTTTCCGCTATAAAAGCTGGATATGAAGTATTTGCTGTTACTGATGCTTCAGGAACTTTCAGTAAACAAGTAGCAGATGCTGCAAATACTCGTATGGCACATAGTGGTGTGCAACTTATGAACTGGTTTAGCGTAGCTTGCGAATTACAACGTGATTGGCGCAACGATGTCGAAGGTTTTGGCAATTTGCTTGCTAGCAATCTTCCAGGCTATCAAAATATAATTGGAAGCTATATGGGCGCGCAGCGAGATCTTAGTAAACAAAATGCATAAATGTATTTCAAGGAAATAGCTTTAAATGGTGGTATTGCCATCCAAGACCGCATGGCTTTTCAAGGTGAATACTTTGTTGATTTATACGGAAAGGAAGCTGCAAAGCGTACTCCTCCGATTTATCGTATGTTAGACCTAGGTATACCTGTTGGCGCCGGTAGTGATGCAACTAGGGTTTCCAGCTATAACCCTTGGGTCGCTCTTTACTGGATGGTTGCCGAAAAAACCATTGGTGGACTTTCGATATACGATGAAAAAAATAAACTTGATAGAAAAGTAGCCCTGGAATTATATTCAAAAGGAAGTGCGTGGTTCTCTGGTGATGAAGGTAAAAAAGGAACCCTTGCAGTAGGTCAGTTTGCTGATCTTGCTGTATTGTCTGCTGACTACTTTACTGTGCCAGAAGAAGAAATCAAGAACCTTGAATCATTACTCACCATTATGGGTGGGCAGGTTGTTTATGGAAATGATGAATTTAAAAATTTATCACCTGAATTGCCACCAGCATCACCTGATTGGTCACCGACGGGAGTTTATGGTTATGGTGGTGCTAACCTAGCCCACACTATACTTTCTCACGATGCCCATGATCACAAGTTACATAGTTACAGTAACCCTCTCCATCAACACACTCATACCGTAATAGGAAAAGATGGAACTAAATGGGGTATTGGTTGTACTTGCTTTGCTTTCTAAGTCAAAACCACCGGTATAATGCCGGTGGTATTCTTTATGCAATAAGGATATGTAAAAAGAAATAGCAATATCTCCCTAATGGAATCTATTACTATGTGATAAAATCGAAGAGCTAATTAATTAACTTGACTTATTTTTAACAGCCTTCTCTCATTGCAAAGTCTGCCCTTTTTCCCTTAAGTAAAAGTCAATGATATTCCCATTTGAATCGATCACACCACACATATAAAGCCAATGCCCTTTGACTGTAATTTAGGTCTTCTCCCAAGAATTATGTATCATGTTTAATCCTCACACTATAATCATTATTATTTTTATTATACTAATGCTTTTTCAGGATTATTTAACTTCTGCATAAAGATACGTGCTGCAAAACTTAAAAATTTATCATCAAAGTGGATAAGATTAATATCTTGACTTGGTGTCGGGTCAATAATACGAACTATGCTCAAAGTATCATTATTAACAAAGTTAACCAGTGAAAGAGGTATTATGGCAACCCCATGTCCATTGTATACAAGGCTCAATAGAGAAATAGAAGATTTTGTTTCTATATTTGCTTCAGATAAAGATAACCCTAAACTCTCACAATATATTTTAATAGATTCACGACAACTACATGAAACCATTATTCTACTGAGCCCTACTAATTCTCGAAAAGAAACAAATGATGTTTCATTCAAAGGATGATTTTTTGGAATGACAAGGACAAGCTCTTCTCTATACAAAAGGGTGCTTGTTAATGTCTCTGGAATTTGAGCACTACGTGTGATGCCTATATCAATATTTTTATCAACGATTTGATTTACAGCAACTTCGGATTCTATAATTTTCACTACGATGTTGGGATAATGTTGTTGAAACTTCATAATATAAGGTGTTAAATAAGTGAGATCCTCTAATAAACCACCTATAGTAATTACCCCTCTTTTTACACCCTTTAATTCAAAAATTTCATTATAAACTTCATCAAATTGTTGCATGATAAATTTTCCTTTATCAAATAGCAGCTTACCCGCTTCTGTCATTTTGATACCTCTTCCAACTCGATGAAACAAAGGTGTATCAAGTTCACCTTCTAACACACGGATTTGTTGGCTTAAAGTCGGCTGTGAAATACCTAGAACTTCCGCAGCTTTAGTAAAACTATTATTATTACAAACTTGAATAAAATACTCTAAATGACGTAATTCCATTCTTGATACCCACTCTCCGCTTTATGAAAGATTTATAATGAAAAGGACGATATATATATCGTTAACATAACAACTATCTTTCTTACTATATCAATTGCAATTACATAATTTATTTACTTTGCATTACAATAAATTTACTACTATTTATTAATTTTTCCTCCTATTTATTTAATTTATATTTAATTAGGATATTACTAAGCAGAAATAACCTCTAAAAACTTACAATTTCTGTGTGTAACATCCTAACTTTTTCAACTGTTTAATTATCATTTTTTCTCCATATAGTCCAAACTATCAAATATTTGCCGAATCCCCCTTTATGCTGAGGAAAAATAGTGTCCATTAATTCAATACCTTCTGAAATATTTGACGCGTACGTGATACTACTACTTGCAAGTAATATTTTGTCTCCAAGTTTTTGTATAAGCTGATTATCTTTACTGTATAGTAGCTCACGCACTGCAAATTCAGTTGGATTAAGTCCATAATTTTTTATATCCTTTGCAATACATTTAGTGATTGACTGTAATTCCCTTCATAATATAACAAATAACTTTAAATATAGGCTCTCATCGTTAATCACGCTCATAATTCCCAATCCTTTACAAGTTATCTTGAATTCGAGATTTATTATATTATCGTCAAAATATTATGTCAATCATTCATTTTAGCGTTATCAAGCCACTTATAATTTATTTCTCAACATAAGACATATGGAATTAGAAGAAAACAATTGTTACTATATAAGTATCTCAATTACGTTATTTCTTTTAAAGAGAGCTTGTTGTCTAACGCAAGTTCTCTTTTGTCATATTCTAAATTGAATCGGAACAAATTTCAGATGATGAGTCTGCCTATGTATATAATATAGTTTTTAAACAAAGATTAGAGCTCTCTTACAAGAAGGAGAGCTCTAATCTTTCATATAAATATTCACCATTTTTATCATTGCGGGGACATCAAAATTTTAACTTGGTGAGGATATGGCACTACCCCAATTAATAAATATTACTAACCATATATCTATCATATGTTTTATAAAACAAGATTAATTTGATTTAAAAAAAGATTTTTTTTTCTTTACTCGTAATAAATCACCTGTCCATCCTTTTATCCGCATATACAAATACATACCCCCTGTTGTGAAAATAATAAATAAGAGAGCGATTAAATAGCTATATTTCCATTCTAGTTCAGGCATGTATTTAAAATTCATACCCCATAATGCTCCTAAGGCTGTCAAAGGCGTACTCACAGCAGTTAATACAGTAAGAGCTTTCATAATTTCATTCCCACGATGAGAAGAAACAACTTCTTGTAAATGAATCATCGTGTCTAATTCTTCTTGGTACTCTTTAACAAGTTGTAATCCACGCTCTAATTTTACGTGTGTTTGTTTATAACAAAGGGTGCTTGTTAGTTTTTCTAACCAAGCTTCCTCCAATCCTTGTAACACTTCTTGTATTAAGCGAAACACATGTGTGTTCATAAATAATTCATGACGAATATGATAAATCCTTTCTAAAACTGCTATGTTATTATGATGATAAAAATCCCATAATACATTTCTGAAATTGTTTTCAAAGTAGTCAACCTTTCGCAAATAATGAGATATAAACATTGATAAGATAGCACATAATCCTTCAGCGGAAGTGTTACAATTTTTTGTACCCATAGGGAAATTATGTATTAATTTTTGGAAGTCCTCTTCCTCTTTTTCCTGAACTGTTATCAGTATTCCATGAGCTACGAAATAATGAAGAAATTTTTGAATTTTGGCCTCCTTTTTATCTTGATCATATAAAAACGAACCATATACACAAGTTTGACTTGGTGATAACGTATAAACATATAATCCATTTTCACAAGGAGAACTTATTTTCTTTACAAATTGAGAGAAATAAGATGTTATATCACGAGGGATTATAGAAGAAAGTTTTTCAAGCTCACTAGTTTTCACATGATACCAACTCCATTTCGTCATTTTTATGCATTCCATATTATTCTTCCTTTCTAAATAGTTTTATGTTTGATCGAATCATATCCGTAATATGAAATTTGTATGTAGGTATTCATATCTTGGAGGAAAAGTGTTTAGATAATAAATGGCATAGGAGGTCTTATTCTTTTAAAAGAAAGACCCCCTATATATTAGTTATTTTTATTCTCAATTTTAAACATTTCCTCTATACAAGCACTTTTTATCTTTTCTTATAAATAATTTATTATATGTGGAAAAGAAGCTACATAATTTGGCACGTCTATTCAACGAACTCCATTTCAGTCGTTATTATAATTTGGATTCATATGCAGATTGATTTGTGATGTCTTCAAATACTTGACTCCCAATAATGTAGTATCCATGAAGTGCAGCCTCTTTCGAAGCGTCTACCATACGGAAAGAAGAAATTTCACCTTGCATTTTTTCAATTCGTTTTTTGTGGAGATCTACTATTCCTCCTGTCCAAATAATAGTATCATACTGTTCTAACTTAAATTGTTCTTGTAATACACGCATGACGTCTTGGAAATGTGCATCCAACTCTTTTTGAATCAAAGTATGAACCTGACTTGTCTCATGATTTTCTTCTCGACATTCATATCCTTTTTCTAATATGTTTGGCATGTCGTTAATATGCAATTGATTACTTTCATCCGTATGATTCTGCACGATATTCTTAATATTTTTCAAAGGCTTGCTACATCCTAGTTCCGTCTCATAATGATTTAAAATGAGATTCTGTTTCATATCTGTCATTTCTAATGTACGAAATCCGCCATCAATAATTAAGATGCGATCTCGTTCCTGAATGATTCCCTCTTTTAAGAAATAGGCATGTAAAGCGACCGGTTGCTGAAGAATCAAAGCATTTTCCACCGTAATATTAATAAATTTCCCATCAATTTGCACGGAAGTTTCTTTTTTTAGTGCACGTTGTAATTGCTCCTGCTGACTACCAAAACAAGTGATGGGAAGCCCGGTAACAACTAGAGGTAACACGACATTTTCTTTATAATCCTTTGCAATGCAACCAAATATTTGTTGTTTAAATCGTTCGCTTTCATAATAATTTTCTATTTCTTCGTCAAATGGAGGAAGAAACGAAGCGTCAGATTGATGTGCTTCATTTCCCATATAGTATGCAAAATCTAAGTCTATAAAACTTACCTTTGTTAAATCTTCACTTTCAGCATGATTAGGTACAGGGGCTAGTGTGGAAGCTTCACTCTTGATCGTCATCTCAGAATCTACATCCTGTCGATATGCCCTTTTGGTAAAGCCAATTCCTACATCAATTGCATACAGAGATTTCATACTTTTTTCCTCACTTTCTATTTTTAGAGTTACATCTAGGCACTCTCTTCTTTCCCTTCTTTCACATATTTCTTTTCATTTTTCGTTTTTTCCCCATCTAAGTTCTTACTATTTTCATTTATTTCGTAATCCTTTTCATCTGTTTTCTTTTTGTTATTTTCGTTCTCTGTTAAGTCTTTAATGGTAGAAATGACAACTGGTGTGGCTGTAAGCAATTGTGGTAATGATTGTTTTGCAACATTAGCTGCAGTTGCAGAGAATTGTTTACTTGTCTCAGTTACCTTCTCTAATGTTTCCTTTATGTTTCCTTCTTGTAGTTTTTCTTTTATGCTTTTTCCTTTTGTTTGTATAGCTTTCCGATTTTCTTTTTTTAATAGGGAGACTATGACTCCGGTCGTAATCCCAATCACAGCATACTTAAATATTGTATGTTTCATTTTTCTCACCCTTCTCTACTTTTATTTTCTTCCATGCTACAACCTAAAACAATTAACTTATCTATTTATCAGATGTTGCAAGCTATTAGAGAGAATGATAGTTTTGCAGCTGCCTATCACTCGCCGTTGGTGTTTCAGCTGTTACTAGGAGTAAAATCTTCCCTTGATCTAATTTTTCTTCATATAAATTAGCTTCCTCCTTCGACAACCCCATTTCTTCCATTTGATTTCGAAGTTCGTCTCCTTTTTTGGAGAAAAAATTGATAATACTTGTGCCCAATCCTTGTTCTTTTACTCCAATCGTATTTGTGTTTGTATCATCTGCAATCTTTTTTGTTATATGTTTTTCATGTGTTAAGACGTAAATGTCATCTTGGTGAATCCCTTGCAATTCTAGCTCTTTTACTTTCATAACTACTTCCTGTTCATTTTGATATTCATAAACCACCGGTTTTCTTTCATTCTTATACATGGTATCTTTCCTCCTTTAGATTTTTTTATTTAGTTGTTATGTAATATGTAATACACCTATTTTAAAGATGTTAAACCTAAATTTTCAAAAAACTTTAGGTAATAGGTTATTAATATTCTTGGATATTAAAGCCGTTTCTTTTGTTCTTTTAACATTTCTGCTGCTTTAATTTTCCGGATAGAATCCCAAAAGACTGCTGATCCTAAGTGAAAATCTTTTGGTGGATTCTGACCAGAGAAATTAGGATCATTTAACAGTTCAAATTGCGCTTTGTAGAATTTATATTCATCTAGGTTTATTGCTCCAATAGACAAAAGGAGAAACAATCATGAAGAAACTTTTACTTTGCATATTAGGAATAGGACTCCTTATATATTTACTACCTTTCCTATTGCGCGGGGATTTGGACAGGTTTAATCCTCTTGCTGAAGAAAAAAATGTATATGCTGTTGCGGAAGGATACGGCATTCCTGATTAGCATAGTGAAGGAAGAGCAATGTACTCACTAAAGGGTATTGATGAATCAGTGAATAAAGAAGAATATACAGTAGGAGCAGACACCCCTAATAATTTTGTACGAATAACTTACTTGAAAATTAATGTGAAAGGTAGATATGTCTATTATTACGATATTATTTCTGAAAAGGATATTCAAAAGGACATTGGAGATAAAAGTTAAATAAAAGAGCCTACTCGTATGAGCTGGCTCTTTTATTTTATGGATACAACTTATCATTACTGTTTAGCTCTAATTCATTTGTTACGCGTCGCAAGTTCATTTATCTGCAATATAATTAATGTGCGCCACTTAATTTAACTAAAATTTTTGATTGAGACTTATCATTCATTAGTGCTTCAAAGCCTTGTTCAACGAGATTATCTATATTAATTTTACTTGTAATAATTGATTGCGCTGGCAATCCTCCGTTAGCAAGTAATTCAATGACCTCATTGTAAGTTTCATTACTGTATCCTACAGACCCCATTATTTTTACACCACTAAAAATTAATGAAGCAGGACCATTAAACTGGATATCTTCCGTGTGAAAACTGATAACCATCATTGTGCCACGAACTTTAGTTGATTGAATGGCTTGATTAAATGTTGACTCAACACCTGCAGCTTCAACTGTAACATCTGCTCCATCTGGGAATAATTTACGAATTTCTTCAACAGGGTTCACTTCTTTAGCATTAAAGACATGTGTTGCACCCATTTCAGTTGCTTTATCGAGTCGACTATCCAATAAATCGACAACAATAATATTAGAAGCACCTGCTACTTTTGCACCTAATACAGCAAATAACCCAATTGGACCCGCTCCATAAACAACAACTGTATCTCCTTCTTTTACATTTAAATCCTTAATTGATTGGAAAGATACAGCTGCGGGTTCAACCATTGCTGCTACTTCTAGTGGTAAATTATCTGGAATTTTAAAAATCGTTTTTTGTGGAAGTATCGCGTATTCTGCAAACCCTCCGTCGATATGTGCACCAACCGCGTCTATAGTGATGAAACGTTCCGTTTCAGCATTTGAAGGATCTTTAAGCATCATTGGATAGATACATACTCTGTCACCTTCTTTAAATTTCGTAACATGAGAACCGACCTCTACAATTTCACCAGAAAATTCATGTCCGATTACCATATTCTTATTCATTGGTACTGAATCCGGATGCAAATATGCATGTAAATCAGACCCACAAATACCAGCCCATGCTACTTTAACTTTTACATCATTAGGTTGTAATTCTTTCACTTCTCTTTCCTCAATACGAATATCTCTTTCGCCATACCACACTGCAGCCTTCATAAAAAATCCTCCTTTAAATAATTAAAATGTTATATATAAATTTTTTGTTGAATATTGGATTGTAATCCTTTTTTAAAGCATGAAAACAAGTTTCTTTTCTTCTTTAATCTTCCTCCTAATTCCTTTCCCCCTTTGCTATGTTCATTAATCTATCATAGGTTTTGGAGGAATTCGATGAGCAAAAAATAACATATGTCTCAAAGTGAGACATATGTTATGAAGTGGTTCATTTATCTATTATAAGTTTTTAGAAATCTGAATTAATTCTTCTTTTGTATATGAATATTCATTGTTTAACCATTTTTTTATAATCTCAAAAAAACCACTACAGTAGAAATCACATAATACCATTGGGTAATCGGAGTTTTTAATTCGTTTGGAAAGTGGATCATTATATTCCATTGAATTTTCATATAAATTTTCTGCACCAAACTGAATCAATTTCTTGTATAACTCAAGGCTATTATTTTTACTCGTAATATTAAAAAACAATGTACGATTAACATCTATGTATTCGATTATTTCTTCAAACAATGTACGTTCTAAATCGGAACCTTGCTTCGTTTGTTCAAAGAGGTTTATTGCGATTGAATTTGACACATCACTAAACAGCACATATTTATCTTCGTAATGACGGTAAAATGTGCTTCTATGAACCATTGCCTTTTCACATATATGATTAATTGTGATGGATGAAAATGTTTTTTCTTTTAATAATTCCATGAATGCATCTTTTATTATGTTTTGTGTGCGTAAACGTGTAAAATTGCTCAAATTAAATACCCTCCTATATCAAATTCTTAACATTGTTTAAATTTATAGTCATTTTTCCAATATAGTCCCCATTCCCTATATCCGTTAGCAATTCATACACTTTTAATCAAAGATGAATTTAACGATATATGAATGTAACTAAACCTTGAGTTGACCACCGAAATACAATATTTTCGAACTTGCATGCCTCTAAAGCTGCGTAATATTTTAGTTTCTCCACTGATAAGGATTATTTTTTTCCATTAATATTTGCACAACTCGGGGAGCGTTTCGATTCATTCACACTAATTGAATAGCCTGTTTTATTTCGTAGTAGTCATACGGGATGTTTTACATCACAATCAAGCTAAAAATAATGTTTTACCCAAATCCCAAAAACGATTCAACTAACTATGGAAAGATACATTTTTATTCTAGAATGTAAATTTGAAGTAAAGCCCTGATGCACCTGCACCAAGGCTTTACTATTTATTTTATTTGGATCATTTCACTTTTCACCGGAAAAGATTTTAATCCATATACAGAACTACTATTTGAGATAGGTATTGGAAGATTAGTATCAATGAACGAAAATGATTTATATTTTTTAATTAATTCCATCAAGACAATTGTAGCTTCTAACCTAGCTAGTCGAGCACCTAAGCAAAAGTGGATTCCATGACCAAATGCAAGATGGGGATTGCGCTTACGGTGTATGTTGAAACTATCAGCATCTTTGAAATAATTAGAATCTCGATTAGCTGATCCCACCCAAGCTGAGATGATTTGATCTACTTGTAAAGTTTGGCCATTTAATTGCATCTCTTTTTTTACTCTGCGTACAACTCTTTGAGCCGGTGAACGATAACGCAATACTTCTTCAATTGCTTTTGGAATAAGAGCTGTATCCTGTTGTATTTGTTTATAAACATCTGGATGTTCAATTAAACAATATAATAAGTTGCCGAGCAAGTTGGTTGTTGTTTCATTTCCTGCTACTAATAGTAGTTTACAAAATGATACTATTTCTTTTCCTGAAATTTTTTCGTCTACTTCACTTTGTACTAATAAAGAGATAATATCATTTGAATCTTTATTGGAATTTCCTCGATTGAGTTGTAGGATTTCTTCAAAAAAATTCTCTAATTCATTTTCTGCTTGTAAACGTGTATGAAAAAATTCTTTTAAATAATCCGGATCATCATGACTGGGTGAACTTACGATAATATCAGACCAATTCTTAAATTTGTCCATGTCATTAGTAGAAACACCTAACATCTCCGCAATTACTATAACCGGTAAAGGATAAAATAACTCCTGGACAATATCAAAATTTTCGCGATTGGATAATTGAGTAAGGATATCTTCTGTGATTTCTTGGATTCTAGGCTCCCATACCTCTAATGCTTTAGGAGTGAAAGAACGATTTACGATAGACCGAATTTGCGTATGCTTTGGTTGATCCATTCCAAGGATACTTTGGGGAAATGGAGGCTTCTTCTTTTCGGGCATAATATTAGAAAAATACTCTTTATCCTCTAAAACTCTTTTTACATCGTCGTACAAAAAAACATTCCACATATCAGCCTGAGGATTAAAACAAATAGGCTCTTCCTCTCGCATTTCTTTATACCATGCAAATGGATCATATGGATCTTCCAAGGCCTTTTTTCCTATCAGCTTATTTGTAGGAATCATAATAATTGATTCATAAGGTGTTTTCATATATACAATCTCCCCTCAAAAAATCATTTACATTAAACTGAATACAATTCACCGAATGCAATTCGGTGTATTGAAGATTATATAACAACAAAACATATTTTCAAACTACTTTTTCATTTTTAAGATATCAGTTAATATATAATCAAGGAGGAATAAACCTTGTATAAAAAAAATTTGACGAAAAGAAAACAACAAGCTCTACTAACACAAAGTAATATATTCCTTGTGTTTTTAAATTTAACGAAAGAAAAAAAATTTGAGAATATAACAATTGAAGATATTTGTAAAAAAGCAAGTGTATCAGTAGGAACTTTTTATCATTATTTCTCTTCCAAAGAGGATATTTATAAAAAATTATTTCAACAAATTGAGGAAAACCTACATGTTGAATTAGAAAATATAGCGCAACATGCAACAGCACAAAGAACGATTTTGAATTTCTTCCAATGCATAGCTGAATATACAACTAAATTAGAATTACATATAAATCTTCTTAACGATTACAATAAAAGGATATTCGCATATCAACCTTCATTAATTTACAAAACTCTAAATGATTTTGTTTATAAAGGACAACTCGAAAAAGAACTAACAAATGATATGAGTGTAGAAGAAATAACAACGTATCTTTTTATAATTGCTAGAGGGCTTATATTAGACTGGTGTGTTGCAGATAGAGAATACTCACTAGAACAGAGAATGGATACTTATATACAATTAGCATTGAAGTCTTTAAAATCATAAATTTCATTCAAACTGTATGCTCTCTTGCCCTAGGCTTTATATTTAAGTCTGGTTTATTTTTTCAAGGTGCTAAAGCAGCTGAACTAAAAGAAAAAGCATCAACCTTCTTTCTACTATAGGAAAGAAGATTGATGCTTTTTCTTTTTTATACTACAACATATAAAGTGAAACTTTAATCAGTGGGGGTCTTACTGCCCATTAAAGTGGGATAAATCGTACATCAATCCATTTTAAGCCCCTTGCTCCCCTCATTAATTAGTTTCGAGGAAGAAAATACGCACTAAAATACGTGTATAAAGACAAGAGTCATGAATAAATTTGATTACTAATTTTGCTACATACCGTTAGAAGTTTATTAAGAAATGAGCCAATTTGAGATTTTTGTCTCATTTTGAAACACATACACATTTTTGATTATCGTTTTCTTCTAATACCTATGATAAATTGCTAAACATAGCTAGCTTAAAAATAATATTTCACCTTTCAGACAAAACATTATAAAAAGGAGTTTTTTAAATGAAAAATCGAGTAAATCCAGAGTTATTACCAGGCTTAGAAATGTATCCAGATCAAGATTTACGCCCAGAGTGTTTGCAAGCAATGCGAGAAGAGGCTTCGCGAGTATTCCCACCTACCATCGTTGATGAAACTCTTTCTGTAACAGATAAAGTTATTGAGGGACCTGATGCGAATCCATTACGATTAAAAATTTATCGTCCAAAATCAAATAAGGAATCCTTACCTGTCCTGTTGTGGATACATGGTGGCGGTTATATCTTGGGTTCTATAAATGATAACGATGATCTTGCTGTAAAAATTGCAAAAGAAGCTAACTGTATGGTCGTTTCTGTAGATTACCGTTTAGCTCCTGAACATCCTTATCCAGCCCCAATTGAAGATTGTTATGCAGCATTAAAATGGATTGCTGATAATGCAGAAGCATTAAACATTGATTCAAATCGAATTGGTGTTGCAGGAGTAAGCGCTGGGGGCGGACTTACAGCAGCATTAACATTGTTAGCTCGTGATCGACAATACCCTTCTATTTGTTTCCAAATGCCGCTCTATCCAATGATTGATGATCGTAATAATACACCTTCTACGAATGAAATTAAAGAAGGGTTTGTTTGGAATCAAAAGTCAAATGAAGCTGGCTGGAAAATGTATTTAGGAGAATTACATGGAACGAATCATATTCCTACTTATGCAGCTGCAGCTCGAGCAGAAGATTATCGTAATTTACCACGTACCTACACATGTGTTGGTCAATTAGACCCATTCCGTAGTGAAACATTAACATATGTAACGAAACTTGCAGAAGCTGGTGTTGATGTCGAGTTTCATTTATATCCTGGGGCTTATCATGGGTTCGAAATGATGCATCCAGATGCTGATATATCTATTCACGCTTGGACTGATTATGTACGAGCAGTTAAGACTGGTTTCGCAAAAAAGTAACTAAAGTAGCGACAAAAACTTTCAAAATAAAGGAGGATTTATAATGAAGAATAGAGTTCATCCAGAATTAAGAGAAATGTTTTCTGTATTACCAGCTATGGATAATGGTCCGGAAAATTTCCAACAATATAGAAAATGGGCTAATGAAGCCTTTGCTGCAACTGATTTAACGTCGAATGATAAAATTACCGTATCCAATCGATTCATACCTGGACCTGAAGGAGCACCCGAAGTTAGAGTTCGCATTTATGAACCAACTAAAAACACAAAAGCTTTACCAGGGGTACTCTGGATTCACGGTGGTGGATACCAAGTGGGATTACCCGAAATGGATGATAGGCTTTGTGAAAAATTTGTATTGGAAGCCAACTGTGTAGTGGTTTCAGTTGATTATCGATTAGCACCGGAAAATCCATTTCCTGCACCACTTGAAGACTGCTATGCAGCTTTACAGTGGGTTTCTAATAATTCGAAAGATCTTGGTATCGATTCTTCTCGAATTGCAATTGCCGGCATGAGTGCAGGAGGCGGACTAACAGCAGCCCTTGCTCTTTTAGCAAGAGATAGAAAGGGACCTTCAATCCTATTCCAAATGCCGCTATGCCCAATGATTGATGACCGTAATATTACACCTTCTACTTTTGAGATAACGGATTCAAAAGTATGGAACAGAGAAGCTAATATTATTGGATGGAAAATGTATTTAGGTTCAGCTTACGGTGAAGATGTATCTCCACACGCTGCACCAGCTCGTGCAACTGACCTTACAGGACTTCCACCAACGTATACGATGGTGGGTGAAATAGACCCATTCCGCGACGAAACAATTGAATACGCGAATAGATTAATGCAAGCTGGAGTACCAACGGAATTTCATGTTTATCCTGGTGGCTACCACGGATTCGAATTAATAGTGCCTCATGCTGAAATTAGCCAAAGGGCTGAGAAAGAATATATCGGTGCATTAAAACGAGCATTACAAAAAACAGAAGTTTAAATAGCCGCTTAATGAAAAATTGATTTTTTCTGCTAGCTATTTATATATTTTAGAACCAGACTCAAAAAAGACTCTTATATAGTAAGAGTCTTTTTTGATCGATTTATTAAGTTTGTTATCATTGTTTTAATAACCATTCTTCAATTACTTTCACTGTTTCATCTCGTTGTGCTTTTGACGTAATTAAACTAGCATTATCACCTTTTTGCTCACCATACATGCCAAAATGAGCATGATTGCCCCCTTTTATCATGTGCATAGTTTTATTTTTCGACATTAACTTTTTATTGTTCTCTATTTTTTCTACAGTTGCTAAAGCATCTACTTCCCCATAAATTGATAACATTGGAATCGATTTTGTAGAAAAGTCATCTGCAGGATACGAACCTAAGAAAATGATCCCGTCTACCTTGTCTTCATGTTGGAAGGCATACTTAGAAATCATAGCTCCTCCCATTGAATGCCCTGCAACATACCATTTTTGAACTTCCGGATACTTTTCAATTACACTGTCTACCTCATTTATTCCAAGTATCGCTAAATTTAATGGTAACTTAGGCATTACTACAAAGTGCCCATTTTTTGCAAGAGCTTCTCCTAAGTAACTATAAGCCTCAGCTTCTACTTTAGCTCCTTGATAAAAAATAACCCCTACTTTCGCATCTTTCGCTCCAAAAACGATATTATCTTCATCTTTTTTATCATCTACTAACGACAAAGCCTCTTTCGTCGGTTTATAAGTAAACTGAGACCAAGTCAAAAAAGTAATACTTCCTATAATTAAAATAGCTAGTAAAGAGTACAGCGTAATTTTTATCCATTTCTTCACAAGGATGACCTCCCTAAGATGTATATATTCCATATTTTAGATTATCATTAACACACATAAAAACTCGAGCATTTTTATTATGCTCAAGTTTTTAGTTCCGTCTTTAATTTATACTATAAATTGTCCAAGATAAATATGTAGCAAATGCAGACCATAAAAAATACGGAATTAGCAACCATGTCGATACTTTAGATAATTTGGAAGAAACCGCTATGAGAAGTAACGTAGTAATAGCGACAAGTAAACAATCTACTGTTGCTAAAAACAAATTCTTTTGACTGAATTGAAAATAGCTGAACGCTTGATTACACATATAATTTAAAAGGAATATAAACCAAAATGTTTTTGGCTTAAATCCATATTTGTTGTAAATAATTGCAACTGATAATGCAATGAGTCCATATAATACAGCCCAAACTATGCCGATTGTCATACCAGGAGGTGTCCAAGACGGCTTTTCTAACGCATCATACCAAGCACGATCAATAGGAAATAAAATACTAGAAACATAAAACAAACCATATGTTAGTAAAAATACTATAATACTAGATTTTTTCATAAACATTCTCCTTTTTTAATAGAAGGTTTTAGAAACTCTATTTGATTCGTGTGCTCTTTCAATGAATAAAACTTTAATGTGTAAATAGATATTCCTATACTTTGCATTGTAACCTTTACATATGAAATTTATATTGATTCATTTATTTTATACAAGTTCTTTCATACTTTTATATGCACAAAGTGCTCTCTCCCGTGCTGCCTTATGATCAACAACTGGCAAAGGATATGTATGACCAAGTTTTATATTGGCTTTTTGCAAAATATGCTCAGGTGCTTCCCAAGGTTTATGTATATACTTATTCGGTATATCTCTTAATTCTGGTACCCATTTTCTTATATACTCTCCATTTTTATCAAACTTTTCTCCTTGTGTGATAGGATTAAAAATACGAAAGTACGGTGATGCATCTGCTCCACTTCCAGCAACCCATTGCCATCCCATTGTATTATTTGCAATATCCGCATCTAGTAGTGTATCCATAAACCATTTTGCTCCTTCCTGCCACGAAATTAACAAATGCTTTACAAGAAAAGAGGCTACAGCCATTCTTGCCCGATTATGCATAAAACCTGTTTGCCAAAGCTCCCGCATTCCCGCATCAATAAACGGATAACCAGTTTCACCTTTCTGCCATACTCTTAATAACTCCTCTTCCTTATTCCATGGAAAATGTTCAAAGTTTTTATTAAGAGGTTTATATACTGTAAACGGATAGTGATATAGCAAATAATAAGAAAACTCTCTCCAAATTAATTGGCGTATAAAACTAATCACTTGTTTTTCAAAAAGACTACATTGTCTTTCGGTACTTTTATTTATTAAGTAGTGATACATTAACTTCACTGGTATTTGGCCAAATGAAAGATATGGCGCCAACATCGAATGAGCATTTTGATTTGGAAAATCTCTTCCTTCACTATAAAAGGCTAATTTGCTAGAGAAAAATTTCTTAAATACTTTATATGCCCCTTCTTCTGTCGGATCCCATATTGCTTCCATATGAGATGTCCACGGTATAGTCGGCAACAAGTGTAATTCTGAAACAGATAAGCTTGCTGGTAAAGAGCTTCCCCACTTTATACTCTGCACTTTGCTAGTAGGTTTAGGTATTACCTGCTTTTGAAATGCATTGTAAAAAGGTGTAAACACCTTATATTCAGTGTTATCCTTCTTTTTTATAATCCACGGTTCTAATAATAAATGCGAATTAAATTCCTTACAAATAATACCTTTATCTTCTAATATCATTTTCATTTTTTGATTAGATTTTAACCTGTCTGGATCATAACAACTATTCCAATATACAGCCGTTATATCTAATTGTTTTATGAGAGAAAGTATTTCTTCCTGTGTATTTCCTTTGCGGATTATTAAAGTAGAACCCAATGCCTCAAGTTGCTTCTTTATATCTATTATAGCATGGTGCAACCACCACTTTGCCGCACTTCCTATTGAAAAAGTTTCATCTTGTATATATATAGGAAGAACCTCACCAGACTGAACAGCTTCAAATAGAGCTGGGTTATCATATAAGCGAAAATCTTTTTGAAACATAACGATAATTTTATTTTGCATGGCTATCCTTTCTTACTCTTAAAACATAATAGATTCTTTATGTGAATAATCTTCTTTTTTGCTTTTGCATTATTATATTAATAATTCTTTGTAATCATAAACAAACGTTTCCATGGTTATTGGACTTCTATCTAGTAAATTCGATAAATCTGATGTGACTTTTTTAGCTAACCCTAATTTTGCAGTTGTATATATTCCAATCATAACCCAAATAAAGTCACTGTTAAGTCCCTTTTGAATCATTCTTTTTCTAAATTTAAATATACTTGGATTTGTATAAGTAATATCTTTATTTATTATTTTTGAAATAATAGCAGCAACTTCATAATATGTTAATGCCTCATTTCCCGTTAAAGAATAGGCTTTAAATTCATGTCCCTCTTCGGTTAATATTTTAGCTGCAACTTCTCCAATATCCCGTACATCTATAAAACTTGTTTCCCCTTTACCAGCAGGTACTTCAATTATTTTTTCATTTCTTAATTCATCACCATGTTGTGATAATAAATTTTGCATAAAAAAACTCGGTCTTAGGAATGTGTAAGGGATCCCAGAAGACTTTATCATAGCTTCAATTTTAGCATGAGGTACTATCGGATTTTTTTCTACACCTAATAAAGATAAAAATACAATGTGTTTTATACCTATTTCTTTTGCAGCATCTACAACAGGCTGGAAATACTTTTTTGCATCAGCTAGATGTGGTGGTCTTACTAGAAAGACTTTAGTAACACCTGTTAAAGCCACCTTTACAGATGAGGGGTTTTCAAAATCAAAATACACTCCTTCAGTTTCTCTACTGCGCGTTGTGACTTTGAAAGTAGCATTTCTTTTTATTAGGCATTTTACAACCTCTTTTCCTACATTCCCTGTAGCACCTGTTACTAAAATCATTTTAATCACCCTTTATTTTTTTGTAAATTTTGAATCATACTTTGCAAAACTCGAACTGTATTTTCTACTTCCTCTTTAGGAATACTAGCTGTAGCATTTTTTATAACTTCATCGCTTACATTTTCTATCTCCTGTATTAATGCCTTAGTTTCATCTGTTAAAAATATTAAATGTGACCGTTTATCTTTAGGATTATGTTTTATAAGAATCCATTCTTTTTGCAATAATCTTTGTATAATTCCGGTTACTGTTGGACGGTCTGCTAAGAGCCTTTCAGCAATCATAGCCGGGGTGGTTCCATTTGGATAAAGAGATATATCCTTTAACACAGACCATTGCTGAGCTGTTATTTTATATTCTTTTAATTGATTTGATAATTCTGTTTTCGTCATTATACTTACCTTGTGTAATAAATAGCCTAAATTATTCATATAACCTCCAATATAGTTAGTACACTAATTATATAGTTAGTATACTAACTATAATGTGTAATTACAAACTTCAATTAATAGTTTATATATAAAAGATATATCAAATTCTTATTTTGTACTATTTCATATTATATTTAAAATCTTCTTTAATCCTGTTTTGCATGTATTGTACACTCTATATAAAAAGGTTATTCCTTGCTGTTACTTTAAATAAGCATTTACAATTGTATCTAGCATAGGTATTTCTTATTGTACGATTAGTCATATTTATTCTTAATTCTGCAAAATAAAAAAGAAAATGGAGCGAAAGATGAGAAAACAATTTGATACACAATCAAACTTAAATACATTTATTGATTCAACAATCCTATGGACTTTTCAAAACCAAAATGCTATAAATACACTTTTGAATGAAGATAAGCTTATAGCCAATCCTATGTTTGTTAGTAAAGAAGATATCACAGCATATAAATACATTGTAAGACATATGAAACAGAATAGTATTAACTTTATTATAGATTTACCCATTTGGGCATGGCATTCATGCAATGGTTACCAAAAAAAGCCTACTTTTGAAACTGCAAGGGAATTACTATCAGATATTCAATTAGAGAAAGAAATATACCTCATCGAATTCACATGTCCTAATTTTTTATTTATGTTAACAAACTATAGCGGATGGTGCGACATTTATTTTAAACTTAGTGGCAATCCTAAAGCAAGTGTAACAAATGATGAAGAAAAATACTTATTTAACCTTTATCCTACCATTGAGGAAGAATGGGAATATCATAATATCCAAGCAACTCTACCCTACCTAAAAAAAGAATGGATTATACAAATAACAGAACTTAGTAAGATGAATGGATTTAACAAATAATATTGTTTATGAATGCTTTATTTAAGCATTCATAAACATAACAAATAGTCACATTAAACTAATGCATTTAAAATAGCGCTTTTTATATGGTACCCTAAATACTATGATTTTGCATACGTGCAGCTTACTCATTTAGTTTTGGTCTAGTTTGTAAATATAAATTCAAATCCGGACTTGAACCGCTAATAATTACATCTCGAACAATTTTAGAAAGTACCATACTATATACTAATCCATTATCTCCATATGCATAGATAAAGTGACAATTTGGAAACTCTTCATACATTCCAATTATAGGTAAACCATCATGAGTACCACCATAAAAAGCACTTAAATAAAATTCAGGTTCAACTGTTATATTTGGAAAGAGCTTATTAAATTCATTTACTAATTTCTCTTTTTTATGAATTAATTTTGAATCTCTTTCTTGAGCAATGTTTGTATCTTCATCTAATCCACCTATAATAATCCTGTTATCTGCAGTAGTTCTCATATAAATATATGGTCTCGCAGTTTCCCAAATAAGAGTACGCTTATACCAAGAAGATAAATCTTCCACAGGATTAGTCACAATTGCATATGAGCTAATCAGTGTAGCGTTCTTCTCCTTTTTAAATTCCAAACCTTCATATCCTGCAGCCACAATTACTTTGTTGGCAGTAATAGAATTGCCCCCTTTTGTATAAAAAACAGCACATTCTTTCTCTAACTTTTTGCCAACAATCTCTGTATCTTCATAAATCTGAACTCCTTTATTAGAAGCTTGTTTTAATAAACTATGTGTAAATTTATAAGGATTTATTTCACCATCATTATACGTATAAATAGCTGCACGTTTTTTAAATGGATATCTCTGTCCAATTTGTTCCTCTGATAGCCAAGTCGCTTTAAAATCATGCTTATGTAAATAATACAGTTCTTTTTCTAATTTCTTTATATCCTCTTCATAACTTGCATAATATAAACTGTCACGTCGTTTAAAATCAGAGCAATAAGGCAAGTTTTGATCAGCATATTCAATATCATTAATAGCTTGTTCACATAATTTCATATGCTTAACTGCATACTCTTCTCCAAATGTATTTACAAGTTCAAAAAACATCTTATCTCCTAAATATTGAATAAGTGCTGTATTTGTAAGGTTACTTCCATGTCCTACCTTTCTTTTATCAACGATAACAATATTTAAATCTGATTCACTCAAATAGTATGCTGATTGAGCACCTGAACTTCCTGCTCCTATTATTAGTACGTCACATTTTATATCTTCGTCCAAACGAGGATACGAAGGTGTATTAGAAAAAGTTGTGTTCCAATAGAATTTCCCTTTCTGTAAATCCATTTTAAGTGCACCATCCTAAATAAAATAGTTATATCCCCATCTGTATCTCCAAATCATTCTAACTATATACTTCTTATCAAAATTATTCTTATATCATTTTAGTTTTTAACTGTTTTATTCTCATAACAAAAGAATCTCCATTCTTTTTCATAATAACCTTAAAATAAAGTGA
Organism: Bacillus cereus group sp. MYBK216-1; assembly: GCF_051916495.1. Lineage (NCBI taxonomy): Bacteria > Bacillati > Bacillota > Bacilli > Caryophanales > Bacillaceae > Bacillus > Bacillus cereus group sp. MYBK216-1. The sequence goes on along the minus strand of NZ_JBQAGT010000003.1, from coordinate 557,175 downwards.
AACTTTAATCAGCCCTCACCAATAGGGCTGCCCGTTAAAGCGGGATAAATCACAATATACACTTCTATTTTACGATTAACTTTATTATCACCTGCTAATCCGCATTTAAATTTTCATGCAAAAATTTATATATTTTTATTTTGTTATGTATTAAGTGTCTCGTATAAAACACATTAAAAATCCAAACAAAAAAAGCAAAAGATCTCCATTTATAGAAGATTTCTTTTGCTCTTTGTAAAGGACACAAGTCCAAATAAAAGTTGCTTATCTATCGATAACTTACACATAAGAATGCATTTGTTTCACTACTTTATTAGCAGAAACTTTAACAACCGTTTCTTTTTCACCCGTTCTATCAATTATGAAACCATGAACTTCAATATCAGAAGGTACTAATGGATGATGACGAATCATATCTATACTCTTTTCAATATTTTCACTAACATTTTTTTGTCCACTCAGCCATTGATTAAGGCTACCACTTAAAAATTCAGGCATGCAATTTTTAAAGAGATAGTCTAATTCTATATTATCTTTTATGAAATCACGTTGAATTTGTAGATTAACTGAAGACGTTTCTTTATCCTCTATTCCGACAACAAAAATTTCTTTAACATTTTCTTGATAAATAGCAATAATAATAGATCTCATTATATCTCCATAAGGATGTACAATTACAGAATCATAGCTGTGTATAGTCAACATGTTTTCTTGGTGAATGTTAGTTACTTGTTGGATACTAGGCTCTATTCCGTGTTCAATGTCTGTTAATAATAAAACTTTTTTATTCTTTGAATTCATATGGAGCACTCCTTCTTCATTATTGTATTTATGAAACTTTTAAGCTAGTAACAATAATAATTGTTACCAGTTTTTCCAGCGTCCCTCTGGATCAACACTTGCAAGTCTAACCCATCCATTTTGAACTTTTTCTCGAAATGTGAAATCATTATTTAACAAACGTTCTATATATTCAATAGGTGCTTGAATGACAATTAGTAAACGAAGTGGTGAATGATACGTCTCACTATCTGACTGCATAACAGATTGCCAAGGTAAGCCTGGCAACAGGTCACTAGCATTCCCTTGCATAACACCGAGACCCGCCGTTACGGTTTGGGTTGTTTTATTTCCACTACCATAATAATGAGGAGCTACAGTTGATGCGTAATATTGTAGATTTATCCACTGCGCAACTGTTCCTGGTCCTGCAATAATGTTAGCTAATATATCGCCACTTTCATCCTGTTTCCAATCATAATTATGAAGGAAAGCCCTGCCTTCTAAGTCACAATCTTGAGTTAATTCACGCTGTCCGATAATAAAAGATGCATTACGAGCTAATCCCCATTCTGGACGTATTTCACTCCAATCTTCTGCAAATCGATGTGCCTCTTTACTAGGATTGTTTATTTCCGTTTTAAAATTAGGTAATTGCATTAAACGCTCTCTATTTGCATGTTGGCTCACATTTGGCATAATTGACTCAATACAATCAAATGCTTCTTGCGCAGTTTTCGAAAGTTCTGGGACGTAAATCCATTCCAATTCGTCCACTGTTGTTTTATGTTCAGCTGCTGCAAAAATGGTATCCTCAGGAATTTTAATGCCTTCAGCAGACAACGCCTCTCTTACTTCTGGAAGATTACATAAAGTAGCGAAAACTCTTGCATTGAATCCTCCTGCTGCTCCTCCACAAGCACCACACTCAAGTGCTGCAGCATAAGGATTGTTCGTACTTTGACTACTATGTCCGCACATTACAACTAAAGGAGCAAATTTTTCTGTCAGTCCCACCATTTTTAAAGCTTGACGCACATAGTTCACTTTTTCTTCTTTCGTAAAACCGATAGGTATCTCGCCCTTTGTGTCATGAACATGATTAAGCGAGAATGTTGTATCAGGTTTTTGTAACATAGTTTTACGAAGGTTACGAATGAAACCACCAACTCCTCTTGGGACAAAGCTTCTTGTCACCATCTGTAGACCAAGTAAAGGACCACTTAACTCAGGTAGCGCCATACTTGTCAGTACGTTCTGTTTCATCGTTTTAAATGTATAACGCACCGAACTGCCTACCCTCTTACGTTGCTCATAAGATTTAAATTCGTTTTCATCTGTGAGCTCTTTTATTTGATGCTTCGGTTTTAATATAACTGGCAAAGAAGGATGGCTGTCATTACTACCTAGTTCACTAGTCGCAATTGGTAATCCAAAGAAACCAGCTATTCCAAACGTTTCAAACGGACCTAGTTTTTCTAAGTGGCGACGAAACGGTTCTGAACGTACATCAATACAAAATGCTAATTGAGCTAATACATGCTTTTTATCATTAGTTACACGCTGTTTAGAAGAAATCTTCTCCCTTAATTGCTCTGCATGCGTCTGTTCCCAAGCTTCGAGCCAAAGTTTTCTGCGAATATTTTCATCAAAACGATATGCAAATGCTAACAATTCGCTTTGTTCAGCAGCAGGCATTTGTAACCATTCCCGTGTTGAAATATCTCCCCAATAGATCCAAGAAGCTATAAGCGGGACGAGTGCAACTTTTTTCTCAACCTTTTGATGTTTTAAAGGTAAATAAGGTTTTGCAATAGCCAGCTCCATAGAAATTCGAACTGCTAAATATTCTATTAGGAGTTCCTGTTCCTGAATTGATTGTTGTGAGCGCCATCGTATCATTCCTGCCCACCCAGGCAAAGAAAGTAAGTGCCCTTCAAGGTAAGCTTGTATGTTAGATTCAGAAATTCCTAGTTCAAATAATGCTCTCGCTAAAGCTACTTGGGCATCTTGTGGCCAATCTTTTAAAACTTTACGCTCATTTTTACTGAGCGCTGGATCAAAATTAATAAGGTGTTGCCATGCACGATAAAAACCTTTCTCTCGATTTGGCATCGTCCAACTTGATCCGGAGTCATCAAGATATAATTTACACCATTTAATGATATGATAATTAAGAATATCAGATAGGTTTTCACTATTGTGATTCTCTATAAGCGAACTTATTGGCTGCATAACAGAGGCTTTCATACTCCCTGTATTTATATAACTCATTTCGTCTGCCAGTTTATTTAATTCTGGCGATGATAATAGACTAGAAGGTAATTTCTCTAACTTTAAAGCTGCTTGGCAAAATCGCTCTGCTTTCTCTCGCGGAATATGAAAAGATTGTGAATCCAGCCAACGAGACAAACTACTTTGTAAAAATGATTCCTCAATCTCACCTTTCGCTTTTGCCGAATGAATCATGGAGGCACTAGGATAAATATCCACATTACGAGCTTCTTTTAACCAATTTGCGACTTGTTCAAATGATTGCTTTTCAAGTCCCATCCAAGGGTGGTGAGCTGCAAACGTAGAGATAGGCCAAAGTGGTGCAATCACTCGGCTAGCAGATGCAACTAAATCATTTATATTATTTTCTTGCATATCAATGTTTGTATTTTTCTTTAATATTGACGTTATACTCATCACGAATTACCTCCCTTTGATACATAATGTTTCAGATAGCTTGGGTGACTTTCTACTGACTTTCTTCTCGCCTCACCTACTCGAACTAACCAAAGATAAAGTACAGCGAATAAAGTAGAAGATTGATTACGAGTAACGAAAGTACTAATAGCACTACTAAATAGTAAAATACATATAACAAAGATAACGGCTGGAACTGAAGGTTGAACACTTTGATAAATGTCAGTATGCAACCATTTATAAAGAGAATTATGAACAGTAAAGTAAATGAGAGAAAATCCAATCAAAACAATTAAGCCAGCAATTCGTCCCATTCTTCCCTCTCCAAAAACAACAAGCTGTTTCCATGAAAAGTAAAGTGACCAGCCTAAGATTAACGCACTAACTAGTTGATATCCCTCTCCAGAAGTCATAAACCAGAAAGTAATTGCTATAAATAATCCTAAAACACGCCCGAATATAATCCATAAATTGGGCATTTTTTCATTAGACTGATTCACTACCCCAAAACGTTGCACTGAAGAACCAGCTTGTAAAAACAGTGTAGCTTTAAACAAACCATGTAAAATTAAATGAATAACAGCCGCTAAATAGGCGCCTAATGCACATTGAATAAGCATAAATCCCATTTGCGCAATAGTTGAACCTACTAGCTGACGTTTATAATCAACTTGGACTAAACTAATTCCTGTTCCGATTAAGACAGAAATACTAGAGAAAATAAGTAAAATGATTTGTGCAATATCATCATGAAAAAGAGGCGAAAATCTAGTTAACATGATACCACCAGCATTTACTAAACCCGCATGCATAATAGCAGAAACAGGAGTTGGAGCAACAGCAGACTCAATTAACCATCTTTGAAAAGGCCATTGTGCTGCTGGAATCATTACCGCTAATATAATTAATAAGTTAATTCCTGTTCCCTCCAATGTTCCATGTAGCGCTACATTTTCATTCGTTAAAACTGATGTTAATTGCCACTGTCCTGTTACTTGAAAAAGCCAAATGATAGCTGATAGCAACGCAATCCAACTTATTGTAAATAAATAGCCAGAGATTTTTGTTGCTTCGCTAACTACTTTCCACCCTTTATTTAGCCCTATGAGTAGAACCAATCCTATAAGCGTTGCTCCCCAAAAAATGAGCATTAAGCGAAAATCATCACTTAACCATGCAACCGAAGATACACCTGTAGTAAATGTAAAAAGTACAAAGTATTTTCGATATGAGCGGTCTCCCATTAAGTAACGTACAGAAAAACGCTGAATGATTAAACCAATTGTAAGAACAAAGAAAGCCATTAACCAAGCTAAAGTATCTAGATGCCAAGGCCCTACAACTCTATCTCCATTGTTATTAACAAGTGCGAGTAAAGAAATCAATGAAGGCAAAGCAGCGATACCAATATGGATATGAACAAAACGTAAAGGTATCCTTGCATTTAAAAACAATAATCCACTTAGCCAAGAAGCACTAAGCGCCATAAAAAATAATGTTAACAGTGTTGATGAACTCAGCGAAATTAACATATTAAATACTCCCTTCTAAGCGAAAATAACCTATAAAAATTCCTTTTAATTAAGATAATTTTTTAAATTTCAATTTTCATTCACTCTTTTTAGTGCATCGTTTTTTCCCATAAAAAAAACCGACAACTTCCATAATTCAATGATTTTATATCATCATTGAATTATGGAGATTGTCGGTTTCACTTCAACTAACTTCAATAAAGTTTTTTGAAGAGCTCCCATTTTATAGAGGATAGTAATGTATGTATTACTCCTATTAAAAATAACAGTATATCTCTGATCTCCTAGATTATGCAATCAATATATCAATTTATGTTATGCGCTATCTTTTAATTAAGAAACTTTTTCATTTAGTCAATATTACATATTAAAAAAATGCTAAAGCCTTAATTATAGCAAACAGTTAAAATAAGCATCTATTAATTTTTTAAAACAATTATAAGATAAACTATATTAAGCAGTTTGTCAATTTATTTATTAATTTTTTAGAGTAATTCGAGTTAAGCTTTATTACATTTAAATAACTTAATTTTTATTATTAGCATGTTAATAAAGTTAAATAAAGCGCAAAACTTGTAGACTTCTGAATCCTCCCGCTACATTTTCAGTTTATTCCCCCCTAATCTTAAGCTGTTTTTTATTTTTAAAACTTTTCCTCAAGATTATTAAACAATTTAAAAATCATTACTCGTTCACCTGTACGGGAGCTTATATCCGTATGAAAGCTTTTCACTTTTTCTCCAGTTAATTCTAGAATAATCTCTTTCAAATCTTCAATTCCAGATTCAACTAGCTCCGAACGATTTTTCTTTATCGTTAGCATACCGTCTTTTGTTTCGCAAACAGTATATTCAGCCGGCGTTAAAATACCTTGTAAATTTACGATAATCATATCCCGCAATATATCTGTCTTAACGGATATAGATCCGCGTCCTAGGTAGTCCTTTTCCCAGTGAGTAATTGCTTTGCTTATCTCTGATTCAATCGAGCCTTTTGAGTTTTTCATCTATGTATCCTCCTTCAATAAAATGTAATTACATTTATAATTACAATAACAATATAATAATCTGGATTGATTTTATTTTCAATTATTGAGAAGAATTTATACGAATCGTTGTCATGTATCCTTTAGTATTAAAGTGAATTTTTATATTGCGATATGCGTTTTTTGATTATCCCCAACAAGATACTCTTACTATAAAGGCTCTGTTGCATAGATTTCTAAAAAAGACATTCCGAAGAAAATAAGGAAACTCTTGTAACGTAATATACAAACAAAAAACCCTACACTTATGAGTAGGATTTTTCTCTTTTTATATTATTCAAAAACTTAAAAGTATACCTGCCCTCCAAACATATTACCGATTGGGTTTATGCATATTTCCTTCGAATTTTGCCAACCACCAATAACAGTAAAGGAATCCCTAGCTCATAAATGGGTAATGCAATTGGAATTACGAAAAATATGTAGTAATAATGGGTAAATGTCTGGATATTTTTAACTGACACAGCTATGATAAACGAAATAGGAGCAAGAACTAACGCTACTTTTCGCCAATCCTTCAAATGAAATATTTGTGCTGTTCCATAACAAGCGATAAACATGTATAACGCCAATTTCACAAAAATACTAAAAAACCAAATAATAACTATCAAAATATCCACATTTTGAATGAACTCCATGACAGATATGTATCGGCTCAAATCGTAAACCGGATACAAAAAACTTGAAGATAAATTCGGACCGAATGTTAAAATGACCGCTAATGTTCCGATTGTTACCATGAAAACGGCTAATCCTACCCCCAACATCGCCCTTGATGACGCTTGCTCTGGTTTATCCATAAAAAAAACGAACATCATCATCATAACAGCCTCTCCAAAAAATGCGGCTACAGGGGTATAGGAACCTTTAAGGATGGGAAGCCAGCCAGAATCGTGATAAATAGGCCGCATATAATCCCAATTCATATTGCCAACATTCAAAATGATTACAAACGTTATCATTAAAAGTACAATTGGCCCTATGATTTCACTTAAACGTCCAATACCTTCCACCCCTCCTTGGTAAATGATAAAAATGAGCAATAACATCGCAGTAAAGACAATGACCCACAAAGGTGTATTATGAAACAAAGCGATAATAATGAATTCACCAAATTCACGGACGGTTATCCAAATTATCATGTACCACCCAAAGAAGTAAGGAATCATCAGTAGCTTTCCTAGCCATTTACCAAGAATAGTTTGACTAAATTCAATGAGAGTTTGTTTCGGATAAAGCGAACCAAGTGTAGTTGCCAAAAAAGTAAGAGCAACCCCTATCACTCCTGCAATCAAAATCGAGATCCACGCATCTTGTTTGACAGTACGAATCGTCGCTGGAATAACTAGAAGGAGTGATTGTCCCACTTCAAATGTGAACATCATCCAAAAGATTTGCCTGCCAGAGATTTTCATCGAATTTCTCACACTCTATATTCCTCCTTATTTTTTCATTTCATTTTTCTTCAACTGCAACGGTGGTCCAGTCAGTCCTACTCGCCGAATAGTAAGCTTTGTATGAACAGAAACCTCCACTTTTCGAAATTGTTTACTCCAATTCTTTTTTAACCCTTTCCATTCGGATGGATATTTTTGATGAATGGCTTCTCCAAATCCAAAGATATCGGTTCCGTATTGTTTTTGAACCTTTTTAATAGTTTGGAGAGCTTCCTTATCGGACTGTTTTTCCAATACATGTTCTAAAAGAGTAAGATTTTTTGGCTTCGAAAGATCTAAATTCGTATTGTTCTCCTGAATTGTTCCTTCACCAGAAAAAACAATGTCACACTTAATTGTGTCCCCTTGTATAGTAGGTATGATTTTTCTATTGATCTTTGTCATATATAAACTTGCACTACCATTTCCTTTAGAGGCCGTTGCTGTAACTGTCTGTTTACTTAAACGATTCACTATCCAAAGAGTAGTTAACCATTCCTGCATGTTCAAGTATCCTACCAATTTGAAATCGTTGTTAAATATAGCACCGCCTACAATTTGAAACCCTTTGACCACGGTTTTACCTTTTTTAGGAGACACATTTAGTTTAATAACGGGCAAAATCGGGGTGATTCCATCACTCGTACCAGCAATAAGAAAATTTAACAAAGACATATCTCCCGCTGCCTCTATTTGCATATGCTCTTTAAGTGCCCCAAGTGCCGGAATAGACTCTAAAGGGATGGATGCTTTCAGAAAATCTTTTGCAGTATTCCCTTTTATGACGAACACACCTACTCGTAATCGAATATCAGGATCGCGGCTATATGCATCTAAAACTGGAGCAAGACCACTTTTAGCCATTTTTTCTCCAATCAATATTACACGCTGGTGCCCTCGAAAAATTTCTCTCGACATTTTTGTTTGCATCATTTGTATAGCTTCATGTGTATCCTTTCCCGTTCCCGATTCTGTAAAAAACGCTTTTCCTGCATTACTTCTTCCGCTCTGTCCCATTCCCATTTTTGATGGAATAATAAACTGAGCACTAATTTCAATCTTATTGTTCTTCGCTTGATCAAGTCCCCATCCTAATTCTATTGCCAAATCATTTAATTCTGTCCGATCCCAACATCCCGTCAAGAAGCATAAAGAAATGACCAGTATCATACAGAGTGCCTTGTGCAGGCTCATTCTGTTTCCCCTCCCCGTTTCTCATCTGGCTTTTGTCCACCTGGAAAACGGACTTTCTCTTCACCAGATACCATTATTGGGCGGTGGGTCATATTCCAACGAGGTGTTCGGAGAAAAACATCCTTTAAATCACGAGGAGTCTGAGGTGCAACTGGACTTAAATACGGAATGCCAAAAGAACGAATGTTAGTTAAATGAATCAAAATCGCAAGGGTACTTATTGCAACACCGTATAGCCCGAGCATTCCTGCCAATAACAGCATAGGAAAGCGTAACATCCGGTAAGCCGTTCCTAAGTTGTAGCGTGGGAACGCAAATGACGCAATACCGGTCGTCGCCACAACAATGACCAAAGGTGCCGAAATAATACCTGCTTGCACAGCAGCTTGCCCGATAACAAGTGCTCCAACAATACTAACTGCGGATCCAACAGGTTTTGGTAACCGAACCCCCGCTTCCCTCAAACCTTCAAATAAAAACTCCATCATTAGCGCTTCTATGACAGCCGGGAAAGGAATGCCTTCTCTCGCAGCTGCAATACTAATAAGCAAATTTGTCGGAATTAATTTAGGATGAAAGGTTGTAATAGCAACATAGAGAGAGGGAAGAAATAATGAAATATTAATTAATATTAAACGTATCCATCGAACAAAAGTTGTGTAGATGGAGCGTTCATAATAATCCTCCGCTGCTTGCAGACCTGTCCAAAATGTCATAGGAACAATCAAAACGAAAGGTGTGTTATCGACTAAAATAGCGACTTTCCCCTCTAATAAACTTGCACAAACCGCATCTGGCCGCTCAGTATTTTGAATTTGTGGAAAGGGCGAAAAGGGTTGGTCCTCAATAAACTCTTCAATGAAAGCTGACTCCAACACTCCATCAATTTGAATTCGCTTTACCCTTTGGCGAACTTCATCCAAAACCAAATCAGGTGCAATGCCCTCAATATAGGCAATTACCACATCTGTCTGTGACAATTCCCCAATCGAATAAGGTTCCATTTTTAGTTTTTGGCTTCGAATTCTTCGGCGAATCAGGCTCGTATTGACCCTTATCGTTTCCGTAAACCCGTCCCGAGGGCCACGAACAGAGATCTCGGCAGCCGGCTCTTCAATACCTCGTTTTTCAAAACCTTTTAAATCAGCGACTAGAGCTTGACTCTCTCTTTCTGTTAAAATAACGATATTCGCTTTCAATACCGCTTCTATAACCTCACGAACTTTTGAAATTGTTTTTACTTGAGAAACCGCAATTAGCTGATTTTGTATAATTTCTCCTACCGAATCCACACTCTTTACTCCACTAGGCAGACCTTCGAACATCATTGGTTTCAAAACAACTTGTTCCACAACTTTAGTGTCAACTAATCCATCTATATAAATAAAAAGAATTTTATTTTGACTATCTATGATTATTGGACGAAAAACAATATCGGAACAATTTTCAAAAACTTGTCTCAAAACTTCTTCATTCGCAGATACACTCTGCTTGAGTTCGCACTCTTGATCATTTTGGAGTAGCATACTTGCACTCTCAAGTTCCTGAATATCTTTTCTCAAACGCTTTCTACTAAGTTTTTTCATCATACTACCCCATTTATCGAATGGTTTATGTTTTTATACTTGAACTTTAGTGTTAGGATTTCTTGACAGAAACGCTTTAGAAACCGTTCCACTATAATGTTTTGGGTAAGTAATCATTTATCTAGAAAACAAAAGGAAAATATCTCCTCTATATCCTTCTTAAAATCTCCTTACACATGAAAATTATTCAATTTTTTCTATAAGTTAGTTATTTTAAAATGAGGTATCCATAAAGTAACTTGTAACTGATGCTTTGTTAAATTGGTAATAATGAGGTTATAGAAACAAGCAAAAAAAGCATGTCCTGAAGAAAGATGAATCAGAACATGCTCTTAATTTATTTATTTGATACTATAGACGTTGATCTTTCTGGAAATTTAGTTGAAAATGATCCGCTTCATTGTATACCCCGAATTCATACCCTTTTTCCTTATAAAATTTAATAATTTCCGGAAGCGCTTGTAATGTCTGTGGTTTTTCATGCATTAGAACTACTTCCACATCTTCTGTTGTTGTACGCTTTACATTTTCTATAATTTGCTGTGGGTTACCTTTTAGTTTCCAATCATTTGAATCTATTGTCCAATCCCAAACTTTTATTGCTGCTTCTACAATTTGATTACGAATTTCCTCACCCTTTAATCCCGGTGCAGATCCATATGGCGGACGAACTAGTTTAGGAGTTGTACCCGTAATATTATGGATCAGAGCTAACGTTTCTTTCATCTCCGGTACAAATTGTCCCTTTTTGTATAGCTTATCACTATTATGTGTCATACTATGAGCACCAATATAATGTCCTTCTTTTACCGCTCTTTTTACATTTTCCTGAAAACCTGTATTTTGTAAATTGCTACCTTGCATAAAAAATGTCGAGGCAACATTTTGTTCTTTTAGTACATCTAAAAATTTCCCAGTTAATTCACTAGGACCGTCATCGAATGTTAAATACACAACCTTTCCTACCGGTTTTCCATCAGGTCTTTTCTGTTTTGCCAGTGATGTGTCCTCTTTCTTTTTTTGTTGTTGCGTATTAGCTAGCTTAATACTTTCATTAGCTACTCCTTTCGCTGGAATAGAGTTCCATTTTCCTATTAAAAAGAACGTGAAAAAGGTCGTTGCTAAAACAACTCCTAGAGATAGTATTGCCTTAGTTCCTACATTTGTTTTTTTCTTATTTTGTGATTCTTTCATTATGTTTCGATCCTTTCCCTACTAATTTTCATATTCATTATTTATACAGCTAAGCATTAACTCCAGTTGATATTTACAATAAGTAGATTAATAGAGGAAGGTGAAGATAAAATGCAGATAATGTCGAAATTAGTTAAAGAATAACTTATTGCATCCACTCTTTAGAAAAATATTGTTTTCTCTAATACAGTTAAATTTGAAAACTGGATATACATCCAAAATAAAAAATACTACTCTTTCTAAACAAAATTTTTATATCAAGATAATAGCATGCTGTTATAAAGATAAAATACTGAGTTAGCCATACTATTGAAATTCTATTATAATTTTGTAATTGGAATTAATTTGAATCAAATAAAGAACTAGAAGAAATATTATTATGTGGAGGTGCTCCGATGAATCTTTTAATTAGAGAGTTAGAAAAAAATGATTTAGACAATTTCCCGAAGATCGATGACAGTTTTATAGTGAATGCTCGGTTAATTCTTTCTCTTTCCAAAGTAAATAGACGTATAGAATATACAGTAGAAGACGTTCCGAGTTATGAAAAAAGTTATTTACAAAATCAAGATGATAATGAAGAACTGGCTTACAATGAATATATAAATAAACCTAATCAAGTAATTTACATAGCACTGTTACATAACCAAATCATCGGATTAATAGTATTGAAAAAGAATTGGAACCACTATGCTTACATAGAAGATATAACAGTGGATAAAAAATATCGTTCACTCGGAGTTGGTAAAAGATTAGTTGATCAAGCAAAGCAGTGGGCAAAAAAAGGCAATATGCCAGGTATCATGCTTGAAACGCAAAATAATAATGTCACAGCATGTAAATTTTATGAAAAATGTGGATTTGTAATTGGTGGGTTTGATTTTCTTGTTTATAAAGGTTTGGATATTGAAAATGATGAAGTTGCAATTTATTGGTATTTTCATTTCAAATAAAACTGTTTTTAACATTAAACAAAGTCAAAATAAAAACCCCAATCTCTCTATATTAAAATTGAGAAATTGGGGTTAAGCTATTTAACAATATTTTTCATTTAAAACAAATAACTAATTAATAATCCTGCTGATAATAAGAAGCCAAAAATCGTATTTGTCATCGCTGTTGATTTCATTGCCATGCGCATATACCCAGGATCCTTTGCTCCTTTTTGGAAACTTTGAATCGCAGAAATTGGCTTTCTCAAACCTAGGAACATAACTAATGCCCAAGGACTTATATAACCCATTAATACAATTACGGCAATCCATAAATACGCAATGAAAAAGGCTACCGCTAGTGTTACTACAGCTTTCTCTCTCCCAAGGAGGATTACTAATGTCTTTCTTCCACCTTTAATATCTTCTTCGATATCTCGGATGTTATTCGACATATTGATTGCACCTACTAAAATTCCAATTGGAATGGAAATCAATACACTTTCAATCGTTACAGTATTCGTTTGAATAAAGAAAGCAATGAGTACAAAACATGTCCCCATTAACAATCCAGAAACTAATTCTCCAAACGGGGTGTACGCAATTGGTAATGGACCGCCTGTATATAAATAGCCAACTGCCATCCCAATTAAACCAATGACAACTAACCACCAGCTGCTATTCATACAAATATAAATGCCAATAAAAGCTGCTACTACATATAATAAAAGCGCAACTGTTAACACATTTTTTGGTTTCAATCCATGACGGACAATTCCGCCACCGATGCCAACGGATTCAGCAGTGTCTAGTCCACGTTTAAAATCATAGTACTCATTAAATAAGTTCGTTGCTATTTGCAGCGCTAAACATGCAAGCATCATCGCAATAAATAAAAGCCAATCAATTTCGGCAACATAAAGTGATGCCACTGTCCCTAAAATTACAGGTGAAAACGTCGCCGTTAATGTATGTGGGCGCGTCATCTTCCATATTAATTTAGCGGAACTAATTTCTTTTTCATTCCCCATAACTCTGTTCAATCTCCCTACATTTTTAGTATAAATTACTAGCAGTATCTTTCTATCTATTTCCTGCTTCGCATCCATTCATTATATCAATAAATGATTATCCTTTCTAACAAATCTACTTTTAATAAAGTAAAAATTATAAAATGAAACTTTAATTATTAGAAGTTTTGTCACCCCCACTGATTATTAGTACATATTCATTGGGATTTTACGGGCAGCCCTCCCTCCCATTCGCTGAATTTTTAAGGAGGGGATCTTATCCGCCCGCAAATATTGGGATAAATAAAAGAGCCAACTCATATGAGCTAGCTCTTTCATCTCTTATTTTATAAAAATTCAATAGTTACGCTACATTGAAAAACAGATAGATCCTACTTTTTTAGCCCATTAATAATGGTATCTATATTCCATTTCATCATTTTTAAGTAAGTATCTCCATCCTCACCTAATTTACCTAGTGAGTCTGTAAAAATTGTCCCTGCAATTGGTACGTTTGTTTCTTTTGAAACAGTTTCCATACTACGTCGATCTACACTTGTTTCAACAAATAAAGCTGGCACTTTGTTTGTTTGAATTAAACTTACAACATCTCGAATTTGATCTGGTGTACCTTGATTTTCTGAGTTGATTTCCCAAATGTATCCCGTCTTAATGCCATATGCTTTTCCAAAATATTTAAAAGCACCTTCACTAGAAATTAAGAAACGTTTTTCTTCAGGGATTTGATGAATTCTGTTTACTGTCTCATCATGTAATTTTTGAAGTTCTGCTACATACTTATCCGCATTTTTAGTATAGAACTCTTTATTTTTAGGATCTTCTTTAATTAATGCTTTCTTCACATTTTCAGCGTATACAATACCATTTTTAATATTCATCCAAGCATGTGGGTCTGGTTCTTTTTCTAATCCTTTTGTTTCTAAATAAATAGCTTCTACACCTTCACTTACTTTATAAACCGGTGCATCTTTCTCTGATTTATTTGCCGTTTTTAATAGTTTTTTAAACCATGCTCCGCCCTCTTCTAAGTTTAGCCCATTGTAAAACACCATATCTGCATCTGTCATTTTCATAACATCTTTCGGTAGTGGATCATATTCATGTGGATTAGCTCCAATTGGAACAAGACTATGAATCTCAACTTTATCTCCACCAATTTGCTTCACCATATCGTATATAATGGAGTATGTTGTTACAACTTTTAATTTTCCACTACCCTCTTCTTTCCCATTTGTGTTACTAGAACACGCTGTTAACGCAAATACGAAAATACAAATTACCGATAATAAAATATTTTTTAATTTCATCATTATCCTCCAATCAATTATGACAACTCTGCTCTATTTTTTCTAATTTTAATAGCTCTCCAAAACAAACCTTGTGACGGTGAGAAAAAGAATGCCAGCGCGAACAAGAATGTTGCAACGAGAACGATTGTTGCACCTGAAGCAAGATTATACGAGAAACTAAAATACAGCCCTACTACAGATGAAAGTGCACCAATTCCTGCCGCTAAATAAATCATGACCCATAAACGATTTGTTAATAAATACGCTGTAGCCGCTGGTGTAATAAGCATGGCAACAACTAGAATAATTCCAACAGTTTGAAGTGAAGCTACTGTAACCATTGTAAGGAGAATCATTAAGCCATAATGAATCCATTTATTCGGTAATCCATAGCTTTGCGCCATCGTTGGATCAAACGTGGATACGAGTAATTCTTTGTAAAACAACATTACAAGACCAATAATGACCACTCCAATAATCAGTGTCATCCACATATCAGAAGAACGAACGGATAAGACATTCCCGAATAAAATATGATACAAATCAGAACTACTCTTCATAAAGGTAATTAAAATAATCCCTACAGCGAAAACAGATGTAAACATAATTCCTATCGCCATATCATGTTTAATACGACTATTTTGACTTACAAATCCGATTCCTACTGCAGTAATAACACCTGTTAAAACCGCTCCTATAAAATAGTTCATTCCAATCATATAAGAAAGCGCTACTCCTGGAAGAACAGCATGTGAAATGGCATCACCCATTAATGCCATACCTCGTAAAATAATAAAACAGCCAATTACGCCGCAAATAACGCCTACCATAACGGAAGTTAATAACGCCTTCTGCAGAAAACTATACTGCGTTAATGCATCTATAAATTCTACAATCTTCATGATGAATGTACCTCCGCTGCATTATTAAACAATATTCCTTGATTCACATACGCTTTTGACATAACAGTTGGTTCTAATACTTGGCGTACTTCTCCGTAATGAATTAAGCTTTTATTCATTAATAGTAATTTATCAAAATACGATTCTGCTTTACTTAAATCATGATGGACAACGACAATCGTTTTTCCTTCTTTACGTAGTTCCCTAAGAATTTTAATGATTGTCTCTTCACTTGTTACATCAATTCCGACAAACGGCTCATCTAAGAAGAATATTTCCGCCTTTTGCGCTAAAGCTCTCGCCAAAAAGACACGTTGTTGTTGTCCACCTGACAGCTCACCGATTTGGCGATTTTTAAACTCTTCCATTCCGACTTTTTTTAAGCAATCAAACGCCCAATCCCAATGCTCTTTCTTCGGTCTTTTCATCATACCTAAAGATGGATACGTTCCAATTAGCACGACATCTAAAACTGTAATCGGAAAGTCCCAATCTATATCACTTCTTTGCGGTACATATGCAACACTCTTTCTAATGCTTCGAATATCCTCTCCAAGGATTTGGACATATCCCTTATCATTTGGAATTAAATCTAATACAGCTTTCATTAAAGTAGATTTCCCCGCTCCATTTGGACCAATAATTCCAACGAGCTTCCCTTTCTCAATATCGAAGGAGACATTTTGAACTACTTGATTCCCTTGATACGATACAAACAAATCTTTAACAATTATAGCCTCATCCATTTTTTATGCATTCCCCTTTCTTTTTTTCGTATATATAATTATTTTGCGTAAAGGCAACTTTTAAGCAAAAAAATATAAAGCGAATGTAAATCCACGTTTAAGTTTCCTTAAGGAAACTTTTTTATATGAGTCAAATTATATAAGTTGTACGCAAATTTGTAAACTAAATTTTACTAATTTATAAATATATAATGAAAATAATTATCAATGTGGAACAAAATATATTATCTATTTTATGATTTTTTGAAAAAGATATTACTGTGAAAAATAAGCAATATAGTATATAAATGAAAGAACCTACTCGTATGAGTTGACTCTTTCTCTTTTACAATATTTGATACGCTCTGCAGCAAAAAATATAATTAAATTACTTCCAAACAACACCTCGCCGCTCATATTCCATTCTATATTCAACAGCGACTGCAATTTTAGGACTTGCGAACTTTTCGATAACCCAAAGAGCTAAATCAATTCCTGAAGTAACTCCTCTTACAGTAATAATATCGCCTTGATCTACAATTCTGTAAGGAAGAAACTCCGCTCCATATTCACTCATTTCACTCTGCGCCAAATGATGCATTGTCGCCTTTTTATCATTTAATATACCGGATGCAGCTAGTAACATACCTCCAGTACAAACTCCCGCAACAATCGTTCCTTCATTATGCATCTCTCTAATCGTTTCTGTCAGTGTTCCAAGCTCTGCTTGCTTTCGTGCCCCATGCTCTGCTTTATGATTCCAGCCACCACCAGGTACAATTAATAAATCTGGGCGATTATCCATTCGTAAAAAATCATGTAGTTTCACCGTAATTCCAAATGAAGTAGTAACTTCTTGTTTCTGTACACTTGATACGAGTTCAACCGTAAATGGAGCCCCTTCTTCTATCGCTCTTTTCAATACTTCAAAAGGTGCAAAGGAGACAAGTTCTCCAAAACCATCAAACAATACAATTTGTATTTTCATTTTTTGAACACCCCATATGCTTTCTTTTTCGCATCCAAAATTAGAATAATAAATGTTATCTACCAATTAACAATGACGACAGTCTTTCTCCTCTTCCTTTATAAACTCTCAAATGTTCTACTAATGCACTCTCGTCACCCATTAGGTTCATCGTCTTTTTAACAAAGTTCCAATTTAAACTACCTGATAACCATAGCAACGAAGAAAGTCTTTCATACTCATTTAAAGTTAAAATGTTATTAGCTCCATACCCTTCTAAAAATGCTCTAGCAACTTTCGGACATACTACATGTGACTCCATTCCTTCTGTCCGGGAATACCACTTTATTAAAAAGGCTAACCCTTCAACGCGGTCAACATAACTAATAGATTCAAAATCCACAATTCCTTTTACCTTTTGACTTGATCCCCATAAAACATTCAAAGGATTTAAATCGGTTTGTACAATAAACTCCAAATTATTCGTATATGCACATTCTATATGACACTTAGCGAGCTCTATATACCCCCGCAATTCCTTACATGTACCACCTTTATTTTCTAATAGCTTTATAAACTCACCATATCCATCTAAATGCGATTTCTTTTGAAAAGTCGAGTTTTGAAATGTACTAGAAATATCATGTATATTTCTTGCTTCCTTTCCAAAAATCTCTGCCATTGTTTCTGTACAATGAGTAATATGCTCCCCTTCAATCCAAGTAGACAATACAAACCGGTACTGTTCATCATTCCAAGTAATAAATGTAAATGACCCTCCCGCCCGATTCTCCTTAATCTGCATAAATGGGATTCCATGCTCTCGTAAATAATACGTAAATCGTACTTGCTCTTTCAATTGTTCATTTGATAATGTCCCAAAAGCTGGATTAGTTGTTCGATCGCTATTCATAAACCGTGCGGAATACCGGTCTCCATTTACGATGATTTTATAATGTAAATCTGTATGCCAACTGTTCTTATGTAATTCTGCTTCCACTATTAGTGAATGAATTTCTTTAAAATAATTTATTACTACATTTCTTATTATGCGTTTCACCCTATTCCCCTTTCATGCAAAAATTCATTCTTGTACTTCCGAATAAAAACCTTTTAAAGTGAGGATTTTTAAGATACACCTAATGTATTCAAATAAAGAATTCTATCCTACTGTGGAGTAATAATAAAGTTATGTAATTTTGCCGCCAAAATTACAATAGCCTTCTATATATGTAGATGAAAGAAGGCTACTAAATCTTTTTAAAAATCTAGTTATTTCATAGTGAATGTATTATTGATTAAATAATACATTTGTTTAATACAAGTACTAAATAAGAAAAAATAACCGTTATAATGCAATTAACAAATTGAGGATTTTCATTTAAACTTTATAAAACTCAAATGTATTTTTTTCTATACATATTGTTTCATCAGAGGTTTTGATAATGATATCAAAACGCTGACTATACGAATGCATAAATACTTCATATTGAATCCGGCGTTCTTCATGAGACTGCCTTAAATAATTTATATCGGCTCCCCTTTCAGCTATATCCCGGCTTGATCTTCTCATTAGTTCCGTTTCGCCATCTGTATAAAAATAAATTTTCAAATCAAATAAATCAGGATTAATAAATGCGGCGCTCATTCCTTCCACAATCGTTACTTTATTTTCCGAAGAAATCAACTTACTTTTCATATAATGCGTATCTATCGTATAAAAATCTAGCCCAGCTCTAACCATATGAATATCTCTTTCTAAAGCTGCCAAATGGTGCGCCGCTGGATGACAAGCTGTCATTTTATAACGATGATTTTCATTTTGATATGTATAGTGAATCACTGCATGCTTGCGGATATCTGAACTAACAATGTAAGGATCTGTATTAATATAATTTACTTCATTTTGATTTAGTAGCTTTACGAGTCTATTAGTAAACGTTGTTTTTCCAGCTGCACCATGTCCTGAAATACCGATAACAATTTGTTCATCTCTCATCTTTAACCAATTTATAATTTCTTGTAACAACTTATCCATCATTCTCCCCCTTGCGCTAATATACTACCCTTTATTTATATATCCAAAAATCCTTTCATTTAATTATACTTAACAAAGGAAAGTTAGTGTGATTATTCATCATACCACCTCTAATTCTAAACAACTTTATTATCTTTTATATGACTTTATTATTTATGAACACCTACATGATTAAATATATTTCTAACTTTATAAACCCAACAGAATATCCTCTGCTTTTCGGTAATTTATGCGAACCAATGCAGTCATAACTATGTACAATAAAAAAAGAGCCAATCCCTATAAAATAGAAGATTGGCTCTTTCCTTTATTTACTCCCCTGTATCAGAAAATCTCTTTATACGTTCTCCAATTTCATCGCGAACACGTTGAAATTCAGACCATTCTTTTCCTGCTGGGTCATCAAATCCCCAGTGAACACGATTCACATGTTTTGGTGTAGACGGACAAACAGAATCTGCATGACTACAAAGGGTAACGACTAAATCAGCATTATTTAAAATATTTATATCAATCATATCCGAAGTTTGATTTGTTATATCAATATTTACTTCATTCATTGCTTTAATTGCGTTTGGATTTACTCCATGTGCTTCAATTCCTGCAGAATATACATTCCACTTATCACCTAAATATTGTTTGCCCCACGCTTCTGCCATTTGGCTTCGGCATGAATTTCCTGTGCATAAGAAATAGATTGTCTTTTTGTTTTCCATGTTGTTTTCCACCTTTGTTTTTAAATTATACTGGTTGATCATTAAAATATTTACGCTTAAACCAAAAAGCGACGTTTACAAGTGCAATCATTACAGGTACTTCCACTAACGGCCCGATAACAGCTGCAAATGCTGCGCCCGAATGAATACCAAACACACCAACTGCTACAGCAATCGCTAACTCAAAGTTATTACTACCTGCTGTAAATGCTAACGTTGTCGTCACCGGATAGTTTGCACCAATTTTTCTTCCCATAAAGAAAGAAACAAAAAACATTACAATAAAATAGATTAATAACGGAATCGCTATTCTTACTACATCTAATGGTACGCTAACAATCATTTCCCCTTTTAAAGAGAACATAACGATGATTGTAAATAGTAATGCAAGTAATGTAAGTGGACTAATCTTCGGTATAAATACCTTTTCATACCACTGTCTACCTTTTAACTTAACGAGTACAAATCGCGTCAACATACCTGCTATAAAAGGAATTCCCAAATAGATAAACACGGATTTCGCTACTTCTACCATTGTAATATCGACAATAGCCCCTTCAATTCCTAACCATTCTGGAATGACTGTTACAAACACGTATGCATAAACGGAGAAGAATAGCATTTGGAATACTGAGTTAAAAGCCACTAAACCTGCTGCATACTCTTTATCCCCATCTGCAAGATCGTTCCAAACAATGACCATCGCAATACAACGTGCTAACCCAATCATAATGAGACCAACCATATATTCTGGCTTATCAGGAAGAAAAATAATTGCTAAAACAAACATAAGTACAGGTCCGATAATCCAGTTTTGTACTAAAGATAAAACCAATACTTTTACATCTTTAAATACTCGGCCCATTTCCTCGTAACGAACCTTTGCTAATGGTGGATACATCATGACAATTAAACCAACAGCAAGCGGGATAGACGTCGTTCCAACTTGTAATGTATTTAGTCCGTCTACTACACTAGGAAATACATACCCTAAACCAATCCCAACAGCCATAGCTAGAAAAATCCATAGTGTTAAATATCGATCTAGAAAAGATAAACGTTTCATTTTATTTTCCATCTCCTATTAACAACAAGAATTTTGTTCTACTACGTTAGAAGTCGTGCAACAAGATGACTCTTCTATTTTGTGAACATCACTCTGTGCTTTTGTATAAAAGAATTCCCACTCGTTCCCATCAGGATCCGTTACCCAAAACTTATCTTGAACCGCATAGCAACAAGTTGTATCCATCTCATCACGTGCAAAGAAACCTTCTTTTTCTAACCTTTCTTTATGTAACATAATCTCTTCAGCTGTATCCACTTGGAAACCGAAATGATTTACTTGGTTTCCCTTCACTTCATCTCTTACGTTCAGCGTGAAGTTAAGTCCTGGCGTCTCTAATAAAAATTTTGCATAATCCATTTTCACCTTAACTGGTGACTCACCAAATACTTTTTCGTAAAATTCAATAGACTTCTCTAAATCCGTAACATTTATACCAACATGAACATATCTCATAACTTATTCCTCCTCTTTATATGTTATTAATCAATTTTTTTTGATTAATACTACAAAATTTTAACAGCAACTACCTTTGCCTGTTTTTCTAAAAATGCAGCACAATTCTTCTGATAATAAATTATTTACTTCCGCATCATTTAAATCATAATAACTCCACGTACCTTTTGTTTCTTTTACAATTAAACCTGCATCTAATAAAATCTTTAAATGATAGGACAACTTAGATTGCGTCATTTCAAAAATCTCTGCTAAATCACATACACAAGTCTGGCCTCGCTGGCAAAGTTCATACATAATCTCTAAACGCTTTTGATCCGCTAATGCTTTAAATTTTTTCTCATAGAGCTGAAAATCTTGTGCCATTTTAGTCCCCTCTCCCTTCATCAAATTTTTTTGATGTTTATAGTATATATGTAGTTTAGCTCTTTATGCAACTAATTAATCAATTTTTTTTGATTAATATATTCTTCTCTTCTTTCCCTTAACAGAACTTTTAAGTTATCAAATTACAAAATGCCCTGCATAACAGGGCTATTTTGTAGAATTATGTATGTTTGTATTTGAAATCATACGAAATACTTTCACATAGAAAACTGCACTAACAAGGGTACAAAGTAATATAATTCCGAACACAACAATTGGAGATAGCCATGTAGAAAATACAATCATTATTGGTGCAATAAAACGCCCAATGGTAAATTGTAAATTAGATGCTGCCATATACTGTCCTCTAGAATTTTCAGGTGCATATTTACTGACGAAACTATGTACAACTGGCGAACGAATCAATTCCCCAATAGTTAATATTGCCATAAAGCCAAATAGTAGCCATATATTCGTTGTTAACCCTATTAAAAACATACCCATTCCAAATAATATATTAGAGACAATTAAAACGTTTCGGTCGCTCCAATTCTCAAAATATTTTGCAACAGGTAAAGAACATAAAACAAACAAAATGCCATTTAACCCCATCATCCATCCGAAAATTTCAGTATTACTCAAAGAGAATGAACCAGTACTCCATGAGAAAAGAGATTGAGTTGGTACAAATTCCTTTACATATAATGCAAGATAAAGATCTAGCTGCATGAAAGCTATCATAATCAAAACTCCCGCAAATATGTAAAGAGAGAAAATTTTATCACTAAAAATTTTCATATAATTATTCCATTGTTCTTTAAAGATTTTTGATATTGGATTGTTATCTCCATCATTTTTAGAAGCTTCGGGCAGCGTTTCTCTAATTATGAAATAGATTGCTATAAAATAAATAAATGTAACAATTGTACAAGTCCATAACAATTCACTTCGATAATGAAAGAAGAAAAATGAACCTAACACTGGTCCAAATACAGCACCAATATTATTTGCTGTAACAAAAGTGGCAAAGACCACCCTTCTATCCTTTTCTGGCACTATATCAGCTATCATTGCAGAACTTGCTGGACTGTATATTGCCCCGCTAATTCCAATACCGATATAGGCTAAATAATTAATCCAATGTGAATGAGATAAAGCAAAAACTGCAAACATTGCTACTTGTATGATTGTGCCTAATAGCATGACAGGTCGACGCCCTAATCGATCAGCTAAATATCCACCTAACAAATTACCTATTATGCCTACAAGAGGTATAATTGCCATTAAAATTCCGCCAATTGCTTTACCAAAAGCATCGCTATAGTATATTGCCATAAACGGAAAATACATCCAAAACAATGTATTGAACATAGTTTCGCCAATCAATCTAGTTTTTAAATTTTTGTCCCAAGATAACCATTTCAACGTAATACATCCCCTATTTTAACTTTTCAAATATTCACTATACATTCTATAAACTTTCAGTCCAAGGGAAATATAATAACATAAAGTGAATTTATTTTACAAATTAATATAGAAATATAAATTTTAATTACAACACATTCTCTAGTTATTATCCTTTAATGCAATTTGAACTCACAGATCACCGTTACTATTAAACTAGACTAGACCAGATTCAAGATATCACTAAAGAAATAAATGATTCATAAATAGAAAAGAACATTGATTTTTCAATGTTCTTTTCTATTATTTCTGCATATGAATTAGATTTATATTCGAAAAAGCGCCTTACCCCTGATTCCTCTGTGCCTCTCTAAACTCCTCCTTCACCTTCTCTAACAACCCTTCTTCCGTAATTAATCGATACGCCGTATTTGCTAATGCTTTTGCCGATGTAATTAATGCTTTATCTCCGAGTTCTGAACGTGCTGCTTCTCTAAATTCATTCGTATGTGCAATTAAATCATCTGGTCCGATTTTAATGTACGGATGAATTGTCGGTACGACTTGACTTACGTTTCCTGCGTCGGTTGAACCGATCCCTACTCTTTCTTTACGGTTTACATCTTCACCTAATAGTTCTAGTTCTTCCGCTACGATATCGTTATATGTTTTTGTTACGAGTAATTCATCGATTTCATTTTGGAATTGATGGATTTTTACTTTTGCACCTGTTGCTAACGCTGCTCCCTCAGCAATGTTTCTTACTTTTTCTGTTACTTCCGCGCATCTTTTTCGCGTTGCTGCACGGATGAAGAACCTTGCTGAGGCGTAGTCAGGAATAATGTTAGGTGCTTTTCCGCCTTCTGTAATAACGCCATGAATTTTCACATCTGACGGAAGTTGTTGGCGAAGTGCGTTAATACCGTTATAGAGCTGAATAACCGCATCTAATGCGTTAATTCCTTCTTCTGGTGAAGCTGCGGCGTGAGCTGTTTTTCCGTAAAAATGAAAATCAAGTGGATCGACTGCTAGTGAAGGGCTTGTTGTCGCTGTTTTTCCGCTCGGATGAATCATAAGTGCCGCATCAATGTCTTTAAATAAACCTGCCTTTACATAACTTGATTTCGCGCTACCGTTTGGCCCTCCTTCTTCAGCTGGTGTTCCAAACACGACAACTTCCCCGCCAATTTCTTCAAGCGTTTCTGATAATGCGATCGCTGCTGCAACGCTAATTGTGCCAATTAAATTGTGACCACACGCATGACCGAGTCCTGGTAAAGCGTCATACTCAGCTAAAAATGCGATTGCCGCTCCTTGTTTTCCAGAGCTTTTTCGCGCGATAAATCCCGTTTCATGTCCAGCTATATTGTGCTGCAGTTGAAATCCTGCACTACCCAGTAATAAACTTAACGTTCTTGATGCATAAAACTCTTGGTTACCAATCTCCGGATTCGCATGAATATCATGACTTGTGTCTATGTACTTTTCCTTATTTCTTTCGATACTCTCTTTAATTGTTTTTCTTTGTGACGCTACTCCTGTCGCTCCCATTGTTCTTCCTCCTTTTATTTTCACGTAAAAAAGCCTCTTTCTAAAAGATAGAAAGAGGCTTCTGTATATACAGTCAAAATGAGCTTCTTTCTTATCTTTCAAGTTACCTTGCTGGAATTGGCACAGTATTCATAACGAATCCGCTGCCGAGGTATCATAGGGCCAGTCCCTCCACCTCTCGTGATAAGAATTTTCATAAAATTATATTAAATTACATTCATTCTAAGTTCATTTCAAATAAAAGTCAAGGAATTCCTATCCGAATTTACCGAATATCTAAAAATCCTTTTAATACACCAATTGTTTCAGGTGCTTGCAGTCTTGCACATACGTACGGAAATTCCGTACTACCTTCAAACATCATTTGAGATGTAAGCGGTGCACCTGCCCAGAAGATTTCATCATCAATTACTAAGAATGGGAATGCTTTATTTTGTCTTTGTAACTTTACATTTTTCAGTGGAACTGGTCCATCACTATAAACTGTTATTTGCGCATTTGTACGCATTAACGCTTGCCATACTCGCTTATCCACTTGTTTTGTACTTGGAAGTGAAATAATAATTTTTCGTTTTGCGGCTAAAATATCTTTTAATAACCCTTTCGTTTCCTCAAGATTCATTTCCATAAACCAGCGTAAACGTTTCGAAATTTTCCGTTCCCACAATTGTCTTGATGTCGTGCGATCATACACATCTCCGTGACGTTCTATATGAGCTGTTAATTGTGATAATGCTTGTTTTCTCGAAAGGTTTTTACGCATATAATGGCAATCTGATAATTGAATGAACTTCCCTCTCGCCCTTGTCACTGCTACATTGACGAGGCGATGGTTTTTGTGATCAAAGAATAATACGCCAGGTCGTTCTTGCGGATAACTGTCAACCGTATCAAAGATCATCATATCTCTTTCAGAACCTTGGAACTTATGAACTGTTGCCGCTAATACTGGTATGTTTTGATATTTCGTTCTCTGCAACATTTCTCTAATACACGTCGATAAAAAGCGTGACTGCGCCCTGTAAGGTGTCACAACACCAATCGATTGAACACCATCTAACAATCCGATTAACATCATTTGCATTGCTACTAAACCAGACATAATGTTAAAACGTGAACCAGATGCAGCGTCTTTTAAAGAAAAGGCTCCCATTAAGCTCGTATCGAATAAAACACTCGCCTCATTTGCGAACGGCTGCAATTGCGCAAGTTCTTTACGCTCTGAAACAGACGGATGATCGTATACTCTATTTTTATAAATAAACGAATTCGTAAACTTCGATATATCCGCATGCATACGTCTTTGTTCCTGCAACATAAATAGGTTCGGATGTACTTCTGATTTATTAACAGACTCAACAATCCCAGCATGGTAAAACATATCTTCCCCGAGCCATTTGCGAACAAGTTCATGGTTCGCCATCGCAATTGGAGGTAATTGTAAAAAGTCGCCACAAACGACGATACGTTTTCCAAGTGAAGCAGCTAATGCGATTTGCGGAACATATGCCATACTCACTTCATCTACGACAACTAAATCAAATGTACGCTCATAAATCAGTGAATCAATGGCACATTTCGATAAAGTCGCGCCGATTACTTTCGCATTTTCAATGTATTCTTTTTCTACTTCTTTAATTTTTGCTTTTTGCTTTCGAAGGTCACTTTCAATCTCTTGTATACGCTTCTTATCAGCAGAAGTCGCTTTATGCGATAAAATCTTTTCGCGAAGATCTTGTCGTGTTTCTTCTAAATAGAGTCTTTCTTCTCCCCAAGATCCGTTCGTCGTTTCAACTAACTTCGACGCAAGTAACGTTTCATGATTTCGTATATGCTCATGCTGACTATAACCGTAACGAACAATTTCGCCAGGCGTCCATTTCTTTTTCTTTTCAATTTGTTTCGTTACTTCACTCATTAATACGTCTACTGCCGCATTACTATGGGCTAACACAAGTACCGACTTTCCTTTTTGATAATGCGCCGAAATAATACGTGATAAATTGTAAGACTTCCCTGTTCCAGGTGGTCCCCACACGTACGTCGTCGGATTGTAAAATGAACGATACGCCAATTCATTTTTTGGATTTTTCATCTTCTCAATATGTTTCGGACTGCTCGTCCCATCAACAAGACGCTTTATACGATTACGTTTCAGCTTATCTTTACGTGCTTCTTTCAATCGCTCTTGCAGCTGCTCTAAAAGCTGCCACGGTTCACTGTATAAAACAGCTTCTCGTATTTCACCTTGTATATAATCATTTAATTTCAATTCTATTTCTAATCCATGTACAGATAATACTTCTCCTGTCGCTTCCTCACCATCGAACTCAATTCGAATTGGTGAACCTTCAGGTAAGCTTACTTCCGAAATAAGCTGAAATACATATACTGTACTTTCATAATCTGTATATAAAAAACGACCGTTCATGATAGAAATTTTACTACCACCTATCGTTTTCCAATGCTTAATTTCATACGCTAATGCATAATGCCACTCTTTCATCGTTTCCGATAATGAAGGAGTTTGAGTAGGTGTATTCATCGTATAATCTCCTTCCTTCTCCCCAAACATACTTTCTCACTATACCATATAACACGCTAAAATTTGTAAGGTTTTTATCTTGCTTATTTTCTTAATTTTCAATAATATATTGTATATAATTTTCAGAAAGAAGGAATCTACATGTCAGTTAGAAGAATTGAACACGTCGGACTTATGGTCGCAAACTTAGAAACATCTATTTCATTTTATGAAGAAGTAGTTGGCTTACAGCTCATTAAACGTATGGGACACCCGAATCCAGACTTAAAACTCGCTTTTTTAGGTGTGGAAGAATCAAAGGAAACGATACTAGAACTCATTGAAGGTTATAACTCTTCTCTTCCGGCAGAAGGAAAAGTACATCACATTTGCTTTAAAGTAGATTCATTAGAGAATGAAATCGAAAGAATACAGAAACATAAAGTAACCTTTTTACTAGGAGAAGAAATCGAAACATTACCAGATGGAACACGTTACATATTCTTCGCTGGTCCTGATGGAGAATGGATTGAGTTTTTTGAAACCGAGAGATAAAGCAAACCTTTATTTTGCGGAATAGAAAAAGAGCCGGAATTACGGTCCTTGTTTTTAACCAGTAACAATGAAACATACCTCCAACCTAAGAATTTACCAAGATTAAAAATACAATCATTTTGTTAGGAGGAGAGAATGGGAAATACAGTCTTTATTCTTGTTTTTTGGATACTGATACTATTTCCATTCCTTTATGTCATCAAGATAAAGGATTGGAATATAAAAACAGCTGCCTTATTTGTTGGAAGGATTCTATTAAGCATTTTCTATTTCATAAATGGAATGGTATTAGGTCTGCAACGAAATTGGGTAGAACCTCCCTATGAAACAGAATGGGATTTCTTTGTAAAGTCTTTACTAAACGGAAAAACTGATGCACTTATACACTTGTTACTTCTAATTATTATCATTACTTTGGATCTATTCATTACATTTTATTATATTAATAAAAAGAAATAGGATATTCTCTCCTATTTCTTTTTTATGAGTAGCGCAATATCGCTATCAAACTAATGTTTTACGCTGCCCCTAAACAATAATTTTTAACATTTTTACTCTGGGGGTGTCAATTTTACTATTTTTGGGGTATTTTTTTTACTAGCTTGATGGACATGGGGTTGATTTATTTTCTTAGGCTGATAGGCATGTGGTCCTATCCCATTGCTATTAAGGTAAGAATTTAAGTGTAATATCATTTAAGGTAATACTTAAGATACAAATAAAATATCTTTTCCATGTCGCACTGTTTTATTGAAGTCTATCCCGAGTTGTAGCTAGTTCAATGCGACTGTAAATTCGGAGTTCGGTGCGCCAGCAAATACAACCGTTCCGTTTTCTGGTAGTTTCACTTTGTTATTATCACTAACGACGGTAAAATTGACGCATACTCCATTCTCATCATACACCGCGAATGAACTTCCTGATGACAACTCCACATTCATCGTTTTCCCTGCTGCCTCTTGCGGGACCGTAAACCATTTCGCATGCCCATTTTTTTGCAATGTAACTTTCGATAATTGACCTGTATCAAGGGGTTTTACGTTAGATTCACTGACGTATAAAAAGCTGGACATCTCCATATATTCAGTACCATCCTCTGTATAGAAATGGGCTTCCTTTGTATCCCGCCCATTCATCACAGGAATTTGAATTTGATGCGTCGCCGTATTCGGACCTGTAATTTTTTTGCCGTCCCAATATCCATCCTTGATCGTAATTTGTGTGTTAAGAGGCATTAGTTGTCCTAGATAGTTCATAGAATTAAATTTTTCGTTAACGAGATAGAACTTGCCACCCTCGCGCTTCGCCCATGCAGCAGCTGTTTTCTTCGGTAACACATTGTTTTCTAATTTCTGGGCTAAATAGTGAGTCAGCACATTTTGCCCCAATCCCGGTGATAATTCATATGTGCTCTCTCTCAAATAAACTTTTCCATTCTTCTCTGTGACGAAGTTAAGCTTGGAAGTACCCTTCTCATTTATAAAGCTCCCATCCGCCGTATATACATATTTTTCTTCCGGTTTAGTTGGTAGAAACAGTTCTCCCTTCTTCGTAATTTCTATTTTGAAATGGCTATAGCTATTTCCATAAAATCCTGCTTTTTTTACCACGTCTTGAGGCACTTTAGCCTTGTCGGGCTTGCTGAAGGATTTATCTGGCTTTATATCCTTAATTGTCCCTTTCTCTTTAAGCCTAGCTAGCAGTAATTTATTTGCCAACAGTTGATTTGTCATGCTGCTGCCGCCGGAGGACAATACAGCTGCTGCCATCTTCTGTTCTGGAAGCACGACCAATGTAGCATGTTGCAGTATCGTATCCCCACCCTTAGTCAACGCTTTTATCCCATATTCACTGAATGGGTATAGTTTCACACTATCCCAGCCAAGTCCATAGTTGAACACATTTCCGCTATCTTCCGGCCACATTCCTTTTTTATATTCTTCTTGTTCCATCGCCTTGACTGCTTTATTAGAGAGAATTTCTTTCCCCTGTCCCATAAATATTTGTGAGAATCGCACCACATCTTCTGCAGTAGAAGAGATTCCTCCCGTACCAATTAGATTCACCATTTCACTTGCTAGCTGTCCCTGGTATGTCGGAGAATACAGTCCAGCCCGCTTTTCGTCTTCCGATTTGTCTTGCGATGTTATCGTATGATTCAGTTTTAATGGCTCTGTAAACTTTTGATGTAGAAATTCAGTAAAACTCATACCGCTGACTCTTTCTACCAAGATCTCAGCCAGTGTAAAACCGTCATTACAGTATACTGAGAACGCACCAGGGTCTGCCTTCAAGTTTTGGTTGGACAATTGTTGCAACAAGATATCATGGGCATAAGCATCATTATCTTTAAATAAAAATGCATTATTGAACGTCGAACCTTGCAAACCCGAGGAGTGATTCAACAGCATACGCGGTGTAATACGCTTATATCGTTTATCTTTCATTTTGAAATCAGGAATATAGCGGGCAACAGGAGCATCCAAATCAACTTTTCCTTCGTCTACCAGTTTCATAACAGCCGCAGCTGTATATACTTTACTGGTTGAACCAATTCCATATAGAGTATCTTTAGTTAGTGGCTCTTTCCCTTCTATGTCGTTCTTACCTGTCTGACCCGACAAAATAAGTTTACCATTATCAATCAGCGCATACTGTACACTAGTCGTCTCATAGGACTTCGTGAGCAGTGCAGCGTTCTCTGCAGCAATCTTCTCCAAATCTTTGCTAGCAACTTCTTGGCTAGATACAACCGGAGTCTTACTGCTAGAAGACGCTATCGCTCCTGTTGGTAGACTCATCGTTAGAGCTAAGGTAGCGGCTAACACTCCAGATAATTTATTTTCCATAAGAAAAATTCCTCCTTAGATAAATGATCGATTTCATCTTTTATTTGTTCAATTACAAACATCACATAAACTACTATTCTGGCTTTATCCCTACTGTTGTAACAAACGGTAAAACCTCTCTTTTTCACATGTATGTTAGTACCATAAATGATTTTTTTATTTAGAATGTGCTTGTTACTAGTTTGGTTTTCGTATGAATAAACCCTATTTATCCTCCCTCTTTTGTGCTTCTCTATATTTGTATCCTACATAATAAAAATTTCTTTTTTCTTATCCATTTCTTACAATTTTCTTACGTTCAAATCACTTCTATAATTAGGTAGATTTTATTTTAAAATCTCCAGGATAATAAATGCTTATATAATCCCACAATTTCATAGAAGTTGGATTCATAACCCTGCGCCAAATCATCATGCACATCTCTCATATTTCCTTGGATGCCTCCCTCAACCTTTACAACAGCTCCAACTGGCATCAACACTTCTTCACATTCTTATAAGTGGAAGTCATTATTTCATATTCATCATTGTAAAAAGATAAAACGAGAACTGAAACACCCCCTAATATAATTGACGTTGTATGAGCTTAGATTGATAGCGACGGGGTACCGCCAGTATTTCGGAAAAAACCACACTAAGGGTATACAAGGTTTTATACAGTTTTTCAGTTAATCCAATAACAGACAAGAACCCTAAAACCGCACCAGGATAGGAAAGTATAAAAAATGCATAGATTCATAGAACAAAAAAAAGACGATTCCCTTGTAAAATTAGGGAACCGTCTTTTTCTTCGCTATCGATAACAAAAATCAAGTACGTAATATTTTATTTGTCGATATTTTTTCAATCTTCATTATCGATTTCTATTGTACCCGTTCTAGCACTAACCTTTAAAATACTTAACAGATTATTAGGTGTCTTAATTTCCACTTCATATTCAAATTTTGATTGTGCTAAGTTGTCATCTTCTAATTCAAATTCTTTTTTCACATTAATAATTTCTCCATTTGTATGAGCTAAAGAAATTTCACGAACTTGTTTCTCTGTGTAGTTTTCATTCTTTTTTGCATAATTGTAACCCATACCATAATATCCACCAATAATAGCAATACCACTTACTAAAATAGCAATTACACTTATAATTATTTTCTTTTTATGTTTTAACATTTTCATCCACTCCTTATTGATTAATCCTCTATTCCAAATCTTGCTTCAAGTGCCTTTTCTGCTTGTTCTAATTGATCTTCCAGTATATCGTATTCTTTTTCTTGCGCTTTATATTGTTCAATCGTTATCGTTCCAGCGTGATAATCTGCTTCTAGCCGATTATCAGATAGATCTATCTTGTCATCCAATTGGTCAATTTCTTTTTTTACTGCTAAGTACGTATTTAATTTTTCTTCTTTTGCTCCAACCGGTTTCGTGTTATTGGCCTTTTCTACAATAGATGTGACTTCGTTTTTGAAATCTTGTGTTTGCTTCGTATCATTCGTAGCGGGCCCTATTTTGTTTGGTTCTTGTTGTAGTTGAGCAACTTCTTTTTGTAATTTATCATTTTCCACTTTCAGTTGTTGCACTTCTGTATTGTTATCAGCTTGAGTAGAACAAGCTGTTAACAATAAACAAGATATCGCTCCAATCAGCATCCATTTTCGCATTCTGTTTTCCTCCCTTTACATGTGCACCTTATCCTTGCCTTTATATTACTGAACAAACATTAAAGGAAGATTAATGTACAAAAAATAAAGTGAAGACTTTTACGGGTAGCCCGACTTCCCCTAACTCCCTCGCATTCGCCGAATTTTGAAGGAGGAGTCTTACTGTCCGTTAATGCTGGATAAAATGATATAATTAAATCGTTTCTAATCTTTCTTTAATATTTTTGAATTATAGTGATACATATTAATAAGAAGAAAAGGAGAATGTTAATGCGAGTTCTTATTGTCGAAGATGAACAAGACTTACAAAATATATTGGTAAAACGATTAAATGCAGAACATTATAGTGTCGATGCATGTGGGAATGGAGAAGATGCCTTGGATTATATAAACATGGCTACCTACGATTTGATTGTCCTTGACATTATGATTCCCGGAATAGATGGTTTACACGTCTTACAAAGATTACGCGGGGACAATAATGAG
The DNA here is from genome assembly GCF_051916495.1 of Bacillus cereus group sp. MYBK216-1. NCBI lineage: Bacteria > Bacillati > Bacillota > Bacilli > Caryophanales > Bacillaceae > Bacillus > Bacillus cereus group sp. MYBK216-1. Next base: position 524,203 of record NZ_JBQAGT010000003.1, on the reverse strand, counting down.
ACTCCTGTCTTGCTTCTTACAGCTAAAGATACAATTGATGATCGTGTAACAGGACTCGACTTAGGTGCGGATGATTATTTAGTGAAGCCGTTTGCTTTTGACGAACTGTTAGCAAGAATTCGAGTGTTAATGCGAAGAAAAACAGGAAATACATCTAATGTGTTTGAAATCGCTGACCTAGTGGTAGATTGCAATATGCATAAAGTAACACGAGGAGACCAAGTTACCACTCTTTCCAGTAAGGAATTTGCTATTTTAGAATATATGATTCGTAATAAAGAAGTTGTGTTGACACGAGATAAAATTGAGCAACATGTGTGGAATTACGATTATGAAGGTGGCTCGAATATTATTGATGTTTACGTCCGCTATCTTCGTAAAAAAATTGATAGCCAGTTTGAAACGAAGTTAATTCATACAGTGCGAGGAACTGGTTACGTATTGCGAGTAGAATCATGAAAAGACTATCTATAAAAATGAGAGTAACCCTGTGGTATACGGGGCTAATTGTAATTATTATGGCACTCGTGTTAGCTTTTATTTTAACTTCTTCAGATAAAGTTTTGCTTTTTAATATGAAAGATAAATTGAAGAGCACAGTAAAAGAAAGCATGGAAGATATCGAATATAAGCATGGACACTTAAAGATGGACGATGATTTTGAAGCCTTAGAAGATGGCGTAAATATAAGTATTTATAATAAACAAGGTGAGCTGCTAGCAGGAAATAGTCCTACAAACTTTAATAAAAAGGTATCGCTTAAATCCGATGAAATACAAACCATTAAAGACGGTAATAAAGAATGGATTGTATATGATTTTCTCCATAATGCAGGCGACGATGAGCAAGTCTGGATTCGTGGAATAATGACCATGAACCAATTATCTTCAACGATGAATACACTTATTGTCATAACACTCATCTCATTCCCATTACTTATTCTCATTGCGGCAGCGGGAGGATATTTTATTACGCAAAGAGCGTTTCGACCTGTGCAACAAATGAGTGATTCAGCTAGTAAAATTGGTGATGGTAAAGACCTTTCGAAGAGAATTAATTTACAAGGTTCACCGAAAGACGAAATGTATCATTTAGCACAAACCTTTGACAAAATGTTTGAGCGATTGGAGACATCATTTGAAAGTGAAAAACAATTTACATCTGACGCATCTCATGAATTAAGAACACCAACATCTGTTATTATTTCACAATGCGAATACGCTTTATCGCAGAAGAATAATCCGAAAGAAATGGAAGAATCGTTAGAAGTAATTTTAAAGCAATCACGTAAAATATCCACTCTAATCTCACAACTTTTATTATTAGCAAGAGCTGACCAAGGAAACCATAATACTTTCCAATTTGAATGTATCAATATGAGTGAATTAACGGAAATCGTTGTAGAAGAACTTTCATTAATGGTTCAAGAAGCTTCGGTTGAAATAACAACCAATATAGAGAAAGACCTATTTATTAAAGCCGATCAAACATTGATGATGCGTTTATTAATGAATTTACTAACGAATGCGATTGCTTATAGCAAAGCGAGTGGAACTGTGAATATGCAACTATTCCGTGATGAAACCAACATAATAGGTAAAGTCTCCGATAATGGCATCGGCATCAGCGAGCAACATATTACTAAAATATGGGACCGCTTCTATCGAGTTGATGCAGCACGCACATCTTCAAACATCGGAAACACAGGTTTAGGATTGTCGATGGTAAAATGGATTGTCGAACTACACGGAGGAGAAATTACAGTTGAAAGTGAATTAGGAGAAGGCAGTACTTTTACATTTAAACTACCAATTGAAAAAAGAGCATAATTCATGCGCGTCTGTCGCTTCAAAATAAAGATTGATATTTAAAGGCTCTCTACAATCCTTATGTAAAAATAACTGACGCATTTTAAACATCATCGATTTTATCATTTTGGACAACCTATTCTGTTAAATTGATATACATGCGAAAAAACTATCGAAATAAAACCCCAGAAATCCAACGGTCTCTGGGGCTCCATTATATATTTAGCTCTTTTTGCTTTTTGTTTTGTTTATGTCTATACAGCAATTTTCGGCTTATTAGAGAAATCACTAATAAGGTCAGAATTAATAAGATAAGTTGCATAAATGATAGATCAAAATATTTAGCACCTGTAACGATTAAAAGTGTAGAAATTGTGCCTTTTACAACGAAAAAAATAATAACCCATAATCCGCCTTTTTTCCAGTTCATTTTATATTACCCTTTCTTACATTTAAATTCTTAAAAGATTTAATGATAGTTCTTAAATGTGACAACTTAATAGAAATCTATTATATTAACAAAAAATTCATGTCTAATTAAATGCGACGATTCTATATTAAGTGAAAATGATATTCATTGTCAATTTTATTGACTATTTGAATACTTATTCTTAATCTCTTCCTACTTTGTTTCTTATAAGCAATACACTCTTGTATTCAAACAAAAACACCTCCATTGCATTTGCACACTTAGTATGCGAATGCAAGAGGTGTTTTTTCATATACCATCAGGTAAGATTTCCTGCTTTGTTTATTTCTTGATACGTAGCTATTTTTTAGTACACGATAACTGGATCATAAGTGTTCAAACTATCATATACAGTTTTTGCAACATTAGGAAGAAGGTTCACACATCCACCTGATCCTCCTGTTAAATAAGCGTTATTTCCCCAGTCTTTTCGCCAGCCAGCATCGTGGAATCCTTGACCACTATTTGTGAATGGAACCCAGTAATCTACTTTAACCGCATAATCAGCTTTTCCTACTGCGCTACCTCTTAGCGTGTATGGTGTTCGTTTATATAGAACGTACCACACACCTGGTGATGTATCTTCACCAGTACTATGTTTACCAGTTACTACATTTGTTGTAACAACTAATTTTCCATCTTTGTAAATCCAAATTTGTTGCTCTGCAATTGAAACTTCTGCATACGTGTCTCCGATGCCATTATTCGATGTTGTTTTATAACCGATACCTTCCTTCTCCCAACCATTTCCGTGAATATTAGAAGCAGAAAGCGATTTTTCGCCTTTCTCAAAGGCTTGTTGAACTTGTTTAGTTTCTTTTTCAACATCTAGTGCCCAGCCGTATCCTTGTCCTTTTACTGATATGACTGAACCGGAATGAGTTTTAAATGAGAAATCTTTATTTAATGTTGATTTGGCATTATTAATTTCAGTAATTTTCTTCTTAATGTCACTCGCATCAATTGTAACTTTCATATCCTTTGACATAGAGGCATTTTGAATTAAATCTTTCGCTTTTAAAGGATAAACTTCATCCTGCACTTTATACTCAACAGACTGCCCAAGAAGATTCTGTAGTGCTTTCTCCTCTTTTTTGACAATCGGATCGTCTTCTTTAATAGGTTTTATGTATGCAGACTTCAGATGAATTTCGCTTTTATATTTTTGCTTATCATAATCTTTCAGTAGACTAGTAACATCATACTGTTTTCCTTCCACACTTTTCGAAATAACAATTTTCCCTTGTTCTAGCTTCGCCATAGCATCTTGAGGCGCTTTTAATTTCTCATTCATAGAGATGAGCTTTTCTTCCACAAGTTTTTTCATCGTTTCACTACGATACTGATCTGCCTTCTCTGGTAGCAATGAATAATTTTTCCCCTTTGAAGAAGGGAAAAATGTCCACTGGCTTTTTAATAGTTTCTTAATTTGAGGCAAATCTTTTTCCGTAAGTTCCGTTTTTGTATCTTTTTCATCTAAAATTTGTTGTTGATCAACATAGACTTTGTTTGCTAGTCCAGATGTCTTTAATTTTTGTATTGCTTGATCAGCGCTCAGACCACCAACTTTTGTGTCATTAATTGTAACATTCGAATTGAAGTGAGTTGCCTGGTAATAACTCATTCCCCCAATAAGAAGTGCAATTACACCAATACCCGCTGCGATAAACTTCCAATTTGTATAACGTTTGTTTGATCTTACTCGTTTTTGATCAATTTCTTCAACTGATTCATTTGTTGTATTGTTGTTCATCAATCTTTCCCCCGTATGTATTAACGTCAAACGATTTTCAATTAAAATCATAGACTAGTGTACCTTATTTTTCCTAAAATTTCATTATTTCCGACCACATTTTATCGCAATTTAATGATTAAATTTAGATTTTTTAATAGTACGATGCATTGCACAGCCCTTTACAAGTTATAAAATGAAATTTCAATCAACCGTTATACCAAGGGAATTAACTACATCTTCTTTGGAAAACTTTTTCTCTTTACGTAAAATACGAATTATATTATCCGTTTTATGAACATCACCTCCTAATTTTGTCAAAAAAAAACGATAGTCCTTCTATCTAAAATGTAGAAGGACTATCGTTTTTTCAGTTAGAGTATTTGTATAATCGTTTAACTTTTTATTTCCTGAAGGTCAAACTTGATGAAGATGATGAAATTTCATCTCATAGCCTTTAAATGAAAACATTATGTTTTTTATGGCAACCAAGTTTATTTTCTTAGCTTGATGTCCCCCACATATCCAGCAACCTAAGATTAAGTAAGAGTCTGTTCAACTAGATTTTTTCTAATATTTTTAGGAGCATCTTATTTCACCTTGTCATATTTCACTAATTAAATTTAAAACACATCCATATGCTATTTAGTAAAATTTACGATTCGAGACGTAATTATTGCAGTAATCAAGATAATAATAGCGGTTATCAAGCCAGATTCTCCAATCCAAATCTCAGTTTGATATCCTGTACTTGCACGTGCGAAAGGTCCTTGGATAATGGCGTTCCAAGTGGTATGAATGATAACCGAAGGCCAAACGCTACCTGTGATAAGTCGTAAATAAGCTGTAATGTAACTGAATGGCACAATACATAAATAAATGCCAAGTACTGAGAGAAAGACAGATGATCCTTCTACATACAGACCAGCGATAACAATTGGAACATGCCACGTTGCCCAAATCAATCCACTAATAAGGATGGGGCGTGAAAACTCTGCATCGATTAGCCTTATAAGCATGTAACCTCGCCACCCCATTTCTTCTCCAAAAACTGGGATTAAGTTAAGCAAACTTCCTAAAATGCCGCTCAATACTACTAGATAAATGAAACTGAATGGTGCCGTTACATACTGAAGTCCAAGTATATTGTAGATCGGTTCTAACATACCACCTTCGGGATGCTGAAACCCCGCAATTCCGCTCAACCAGGCTATAGAATAAGTAATTCCACAAATAATCATAGGTATTAGCAGAGCAAAACCAATCCCCTTCCATACCTTTAAGTTACCGAGACTAAAAGATACATCTTTAAACCCTTCTTTCAGTATTATGCGAGTCAAAATAGAAGAAAATGCTGGGGTAAACATATATACCACAATAAGCGGCATACTGTTAGTAACCATTACTACTACATTTAGGATAATGGAAGTAATGGTTAAGATACTTAGAAAGAGTTGAAGTCCTATTTTAGCACGTTGGATTTTATCTTTATTATGGAATGCTTCTCCGTGTAACAACATTGTAATCCGCCCTTCCCCTTTTATTCATTTGTTTATTAAATTTACTTCCTGTCATTTCAACAGCTACAACTTAGAATAAAAATATTTTGGCATACAGATTCATTCATCTTTACAATCCCTCCCAAATTCATAATCTAATCTTACTTGCGACTCAACAATGTAATTATTATTTATAAGGTGTCATAGCCGATAGTACAAAAGTGTAATGATTAGCCTATGACTTGTGTCAATTAACCTTATGACAATATGTAACTAGAAAATATGATATGGAATAAATAACAATTGAATTAAGGCAATTAATTCGTGTAAGTACATGAATCAATCTTGCTTTTACAAATAATTCAATTGAGGTGAGCAAAAATGAATAAGAAAAAAATGATTGCAATGGTTAGTACAGCTTTATTAGTCACAGGATGTGGGGAAGTAGGAAACGCTCAAACTGTAGCAGTCGAAAACTCAGGTCAATCAATCCAAAAAAATATAGTTAAATCAATACATTCACAGGCTAACCCATTAAAAACGATAGAACCGTCAAAACCATTTGAAGATTTAAAACCACTTAAGAAAATGATTGGGAGCGCACAATATGTAGGATTAGGAGAGAATACTCATGGAAGCTCTGAAATTTTCACTATGAAGTTTCGCCTTGTGAAATATTTGGTTACTGAGATGGGCTTTACAAATTTCACAATGGAAGAAGATTGGGGAAACGGCTTAAAGCTAAATGAATATATCCAAACAGGAAAAGGAAGCCCTAGGGAATTTTTAAATTTGTTATATCCTACTGATGAAATTATAGCCATGATTGAGTGGATGAAAGATTATAATGCTGATCCATCCAATAAAAAGAAGATCCAATTTATTGGAATCGACTTAAAAACGTTGGACCAAGGTAGCTTTAATAAAGTAATTGATTATGTAAGGGTACATCGACCAAATTTGCTTGCAGAAGTAGAAGAAAATTATAAAGAATTATCGTCTTTTACTGGAAGTATACAAGAATATATGAAACTTACTCCTGAATTGAAAGAGAAGTTCAAAGCAAACGCTGAGAGAGTAGCCCGATTACTAAATGATGAGAATGAGCAAGCCAACACAGAAATAGTTTCACCTGAGTACATGTGGGTAAAAGCAACGGCAAGTGCAATAGAGAAATTTACCACAATGCTACTTCCTAACGACTATCCAAGTATAATAAAGCTACATGAGCAATACTTGGCCGATCATGCAATGTGGGCACAAGAGACATTTGGTGGTAAAACGATGGTATGGGGACACAATATTCATATAGCTAAAGGAATTATCGATGAACAATTATATCCTGATGTTGCGGGGCAGTTTTTAAAGGAACGTTTAGACAATAATTATGTCACAATTGGTAGTACAACTACGGAGGGGAATTTCACCTTATATAGCGAATATAATCCTTCCACCGGAGGTAAGATTACAACAGACGCTATTCCACAAGATGTAAAAAGTTTCAATTATACTCTCGGAAAAGTGCCCTATAAAATGTTTTTATTGGATAACCGTCACCTTAAAGGACAAGCAGAGAAATGGGTTAAAGCAAAAAGACCATTACTAAGTATAGGAGGACAAATCCTCCCGAACAGTTCGGTATACTTTGATACTTCATTGCTTGAGCAATTTGATATTATTTTTCATATTCGAAAAACAAGTCCATCTCATATTAAATAAAAGTACAAAAAAACCGTTCTTGCAGATGCAAAAACGGTTTTTTTGTGGAGGATTAATAAAGTGAAACTTTAATCAGTCGGGATTTTATTCATCCCCCACCTAACTTATTTGCTTCCACTGAATTTTGAGGTGGGGGTCTTACTGCCCGGCAAATAGCGGGATAAAAGGATCTTTTTTAACTAGAAGTAAGCTGTTCTCCCCCCTTTTCAATCTCATTTAAAACTGTCATATGACACTTTTACACTAGTGAGAATGACAAAAAAAGCAGTATGATTCGGTTATTACATAGATAGGAGCGATGAACTTTATGAAATCAAAATTCATCCAGAATGGTTATTTTTTATTGCTAACTTTCATTACAGGATTGTTTTATTTTTGTTTTTATCTAATAGCTCTGCTATTTAGTTTAACCCTTTCATTTACTGTTGTTGGGATTCCATTAATTATGCGCGTACTACAGACTACCACACCCTTTATCCAATTCGAACGCATACAGACGAAAATTTATACAGATGTTTCAACAGACTCTTACGATCGAAGTATAGCAATGGATACATCGAACTGGGCTCAGGTGAAATTAGTGCTTGCAGATCGTCGCACTTGGTGTGCTGTCTATTGGTTAATGCAGAAATTTGTGATTGGCATTTTCAGTCTCATTAGTGCAATCATTTTTTATGTAATGCCACTTATGTTCCTGTTGGCACCACTACTGTATCGATACATCGATATGAATATTATATTCATACAGATAGATACTTTTGCCAAATCACTCTTTGTAATGTTTATGGGTATAGTATTTACCGCCATAAGTATTAGAATAGTAGATGGTTTGACAAAGAAAATCGGGGGCTATACACGTAGTATGATTCGGCAACTAAATCAATAGAGGTTTACAGTCTGTGAGTAGTATCACAGTTTTAAATTAAAAAGTATAATAAGACATGAAAGATTAAATTATAATATAGGAAGTAAAAAGGCAGGCTATTTAGGAGGTAAATGACTTGTTAGATATGGTTAAGTATTGGTTTTGGTATGATTGGATTATGTTAGGGATTCGTCTACTTACTAGTGTATCTATCATCCTAGCTACATTAAATTTTCAAAATGGTTTAACATTACCACTTTGGATTATTATTCTTTGGGAAATTATTGCCTTCTCAATTCCATGGGTAGCCTTACTATTCAATTATAAATATTATTTGTTCACAGAAATACTGCTATATGGTGGACTATGTATATATTTAACCTCATTATTTCCGGAAGCTTACAACACATTTCTTATATCGGTGTTTCTAATTGCTGCAAATAGTAAGCATTTGTCCTATTATTGGACAGCTCCAATAACAGTTTTTATAACGACTGGAATTTTCTATGCGGTTGCGCCAAGTAATAGCTATTGGGTTATGGTCACCTATTATGGATTCGCATATGTAATGGGCTTCGCTTTTCATTTATTAATCGTCAATCATAAGCAAAATGAATCAATTCGTAAACAAAACGCGGTACTTGAGCAATATATGTCTCAGATTGAACGCATTACACTGGCGGAAGAACGAAACAGACTGTCGAGTGAGCTTCATGATACAGTTGGTCACGCTTATACTTCTATTATTATGGGAATGGAAACGTTGCGCACCGAACTTGCTACTGAAATGGGTATACAGAGGCTAGATTCTCTGCTTGAAATGGGACGTAAAAGCATCGAGGACGTGAGAGGTTACCTACATCAAATGGAGTCTCCGTGTCAATCGCCTTCCTTAATTCAATCTCTCCAAAATCTTGGAGTCGAATTTCAGGAGCACGCTCAAGTTAATGTAAGTTTTCGGGCATACGGAGAGGAATATGAATTGTCTCGGCAAGCGAAGATAGCGTTCATTCGTTGCTTACAAGAGTCCCTTACAAATGCAGTACGTCATGGTCAAGGAACTGAAATTATAGTTTCATTGCAGTTTGAACAACAATATACGAGATTAGAAGTTCAAGATAATGGAAAAGGAAATGTAGAATGGCAGGAAGGCTTCGGTATGAATGCGATGAAAGAACGAGCAATGAATTTGCAAGGTCAATTGTCTGTATATACAAAGCCGGATGAAGGAATGCTTGTTACATGTACCGTACCGCGACAAACTGAAATAAAAGATGGACTTATTCGTTTGTTAATTGTAGACGACCAGCCGTTTGTTCGAGAAAGTTTGAGGACACTACTCGATAGATATGAAGATTTAAATGTAGTGGGTTTGGCCGAGAATGGCAATCAAGCCATAGATTTGTGCGGGCGCCTTCAACCCCATGTTATCCTTATGGATTTAGATATGCAGCAAATGGATGGAGTTGAAGCAACCAAAAAGATTAAGCAACAATGGCCACATATCCGCATATTGATTTTTACAACGTTTCAAGATACCAAACAGGCGTTGGAATCGCTTCGCAACGGTGCGGATGGTTTTTTACTCAAATCTATTGAAACGTTGGAGCTAGCTAATACGATCCGACTTATTCACAAAGGTGGGACACTAATTGATCAGGGAATGTCTCACAAAATATTTGAGAAGTTTGATGAGCAAAAAGAGACACCACAATCAAAAGCAACCGCTTATGAGCTAACAGCTAGGGAAATAGAAATATTACAGCTAGTAGCAAAGGGACTTCGATACACTACCATAGCATCAAGGTTATATTTGTCAAATGGTACGGTCAGAAATTATGCTTCTACAGCTTATACAAAGCTAGGAGTCCGTAACAAAGAAGAAGCTGTTCAAAAGGCTCTAGAAATTGGAATTATTGAATAAGAAAAATGTTTTTTGTTTCTCTATAGCAAGGTGAAATGTAATTACAAGATACAGTAAAGGATAAAGTGAAACTTTAATCAGCCCTCACCAATCGGTTTTTTACGGGCAGCCCGCCCCCCACCTAACTTCTTTGCTTCCGCTGAATTTTGAGGTGGGGGGCTTACTGTCCGGCAAATAGCATCATTACATTAATCTTTTTTCGGGAGTACTATTCCTTTATATAATTGAACTGTAGTTAAGTACTAAATCGAGTAAATTACTACAAAAATAACAAGTGGTAACCAAATGCGAGAGTACGGATCGATTAAAAGAGGGCTAAACATGTTCATACCAACTGATATATGAGTAATCCCTATAATTGCTGGGAATAAAAATATGAAGAATAACTCTTTATAGATTGATTTTGTTAATAATTCTCGGCGGACAACAATTTTACGAAGCATTTGATAACGAGCCACATCTTTTGATGCTCCCGACAGAACTTTAAACATTAAGCAACTTGCCATTATTGCTAAAAATGCAATTCCAACGAAGAACACCATAAACATTAATCCGCTAGCAAAATCATGACTCACAATATTGTGACGAAAAACCGGGAAAATAATAATAACTAGTTACTATTATTATTTATTTGTCACTTTTAAAGCATCTAACACTATCTTGGTTGCTTCTGCAATAAGCTTATCATCGTATTTAGCATCCTCTTTATCATGATTAGAAAGTATCGCAAGAACAATTGGTTTTTTATTTGGTGGCCAAATAATTGCGATATCATTTCTGGTTCCATAAGATCCCGATCCGGTCTTATCAGCTACTTCCCATCCTCCTGGAACTCCGGCACGAATTAAGTTGTCTCCGGTAGTATTCCTTTTCATCCAATCTATTAATAAATCCCGTTTCTCAGTTGAAAGTACATCTCCTAACGCAAAAGCCTGAAGACTAGTAGCTAATGCCTTTGGGGTACTAGTATCATGTACGTCTCCTGGATGCACTTCGTTTAACTCTGGTTCAAAACGTTCAGGATTTGTAACGGTATCTCCTATTTCTCTCAGTGATTTTTTGAATTCGCTAGGTCCACCTAATTGTTTAAGAATAAGATTTTGTGCAGTATTATCACTATATCGAAGGGAAGCATCTGCAAGCTCTTTCAGAGTCATGCCCCTATCAACATACTTTTCTGTAATTGGATTGTAATTAACAAGATCTTCACGAGTATACAAAACTCTTTGATTTAGATCTTCTATTGATTTCTTTTGTAAAAGTACTCCCACAGCTAAAGCTTTGTGGGTAGATGCGTATGCAAACCGTTTATCTGATTGATACGTAACGGTTTGATTCGTATCAGTGTCCAATGCATAAATACCAAGTTTAGCATCAAATTCTTTTTCAAGTTTAGCAAAAGAATCATTACCAGTAGTTTCTTGTTTGATTTGATTTGTTTGTTTCGTTTGTTTAAGTGATTCAGATTGAGTATTACCATCGGAACAGCCTATAAGCGTTGCACATGAAAGAAATACTACAGGTACCATCTTTTTGTAATGTAAAATGTTAAAAAACTTGTTTAAGACTATCATACATTTTCAACCTCTTTCAAGAATATATAGTTTTTCTAGGTGTTATACATACCGACACAATGAAAAAGTCTATCGGATATCACTCTTCTTGCATCTCACTTTCCATAAAGTGAAACTTTAATCAGCCCTCACCAATCGGGCTTTTACGGGCAGCAGGGCCCCCATCTAACTTCTTTACTTTCGCTGAATTTTGTGGTGGAGATCTTACTTCCTGGCAAATAGCGGGATAAAATGAGCGAATTATCATGAACACCTGTTTTATACGTATACTTAATAGACAACTTAAGTAACAAGTTTGTTCCATTTTTATCAGTAGTCGTATCTAGAAACCTAAAAAAGTCCATTTAGAAGATCTAAATGGACTTTTTCACTCATATAATCCTATCTATAGTTAAACGAATAAGATTAAATAAATTTAAATTTTCTTGTTTTATCTACTAAACTGTTTAGGCATTTCTTTAACGTGCTTATCATCATCACGCCAATCATAGGTTTCTTTCTGTGAAATATCTAAAGTTTGATCTCCAATTCTAACAATATTCTTATTTACCCATTCAATATATGGATCGGTATCTGGATAATTCCAATATATATTTTTCTCTGAATCTGTATCAAGGTTAACTAATTCACCCCTAACAGCATCCGCACTTAATGATCCTGCATTATGAAAATAAGTCTTGATGAGATATTTTCCATCTGGAGATTTCACTGTTCGAATGAATTCCCCTTTTGGAACACCTTGCAAACTAAAAAATTTCCAATATCCAAACCCAATTATAATTACTAACATAGTAATTATAGTTAGTAATACTTTTCTTTTTGTTTTTTTAATTTCACCTTTTGTATTTATAATACTCATTCAACTCCATTCCATAGAACTAACACCATATTATACCATTAAATAAATGGTATAATATATCAAAAATAAAAATCCTCCCGTAATAGTATTATAAAAAAGGCATGTGATGGTCTCCCTATTTATAAAGTGAAACTTTAATCACCCTCACTAATCGGGCTACCCGTTAATGCGGGATAATCATGAAAATTCCCCTTTAAGAAAAATATAAAAAATCAGACAGTATACTTGAATTGCTCTTCGCAAGAGAATATACTAATAAAGCAGGCTATGACGTTCCTTCCTTCTAACTTCTTTGGCCAAATAGGGATGTTACTTTCCTGCTAAACACATAGGCTATGACAATTCTTCCTTCTTTTTCAGAAATTTTAAATTGTTTTAGAGTTGTCAATTCCCTATGAAAAATAATTAGACTATAAAACCTCTTTCTTCTTTGGGATTGAATAAACTTTAGTTTATCAACCATTGATGTAGAGGTTTTCTTTTCTTAATTAACAAATTACCACTTAACAACTAAATGTTATACCCCTAATTTTTCACTAAAAAATAGCTATGTAACCTCTGTGTATTTTTCTACAATTAGTGTGTTTATGCATGTAAAAATAAAAATCTACCACTGAAAGGAGGACAGTCAGACTATTCCCCTCTTTTATAAGGAGTGAATAGCTGGCGTTCTCATGAAAAATTCTATTTATATAAGAAGAAGTTTGAAAGTAATTATAAAAAGAGAAGAAAATAAACTACCAAACATTTATTTAGCCACTGTTTTAAAAAACTTGGAAAGTTTAGGATTTACTTTTTCCGAGGCTTTAATAGAAGAGTTGCAAACACTTTCGATTGATACATTCACATCGTTTTACAAAGAGTTGGTAAAACATTTAAAAGAAATGGTTGGTGCACATATTCAGTTTGCTCCTATGTATCCAAACTTTCCGCAACAAATGATGGATTTAAGTGACGCTGATTTATACATCAATGCCGTTATTCATTATGTGACGTTGCGCCTACCTGTATCAAAAATAGAAGAACGACTTCCTCTTTTAGATAGCGTTGATTTGAAAGTTATTGACTTAGGAAGTGAAGAAGATTTCAATAAAATGATTTCTCAATTGATTAGTGCAAATAGCTCTATTTCCTCAACTGATAAGACAGATATAGAATGGGCTATTACACACACTGAAGATGTTTCCTGTTTTCTGCCTAATGTAATTCCTCATAAGGAAAATATGTCTTTTATAATTGGGGTTTTATTAATAAACAGAAAAATATCAGCCGATGCTGCTGCAAAGTATTTTAAAACAGCAACTGATGTTCTTCGCCTTGCAGTTGCTTTATCTGAAGGCGATGTGAGTTTAGCATCCTCCGTCCGATTCAAGAAGTTTAACCGAGCAGAAAGACGCTTCCTTTTAGGATTGTTAGAGCAATGCGGAAACATTACCGAAGATATGCTTCGATACAAAAAACGTTGGATTCGTTTAGGTGAAATTCTTCATCCAGCAGAATATCATACTCGTTTCCCAAAAACCCACCGAGCATTTGAGATTCTTCGCAACAACATTAAAGTTGAAACATTTAATGGAAAAATAGAAGCAGCTTTGTTGAATCGTGATATCATGACAGCGAAAAATCTTTTAAAAACTCGCCCGGGGGAATTTGCCAGACGCTTGGATCATTTAATCCGTTTATGTAGTGATAAGTCAACAGATGTTTTCAATATTCTCGAAGATTTTCTAAGTATAATAGGAAACGTTTCTACTCCTGTATTACTTCAACTCACGGCTCATTTTAAGCATCGAAATGATAAAAATGAATTTCGTACCTTTTTTCCAAAGGGAAATGTAGCAAAAGCTATAGGTATTGAAAATACACTTCCATTTATCTCAGAGGATATTTGTTTAATGATTGTAAAAATGTGTGAAGATACTTTAAAAAATCGCTTCGCAGAACTTCCAAGTCTCGGAAAAGTATTTTTGGATGAACAGTTAAAAAATCACTTAGTTCCCTTCTCTCAACGTTCAGCCAGCAAAGCGCTTCGCACATTATCTCGAGGAAGTAAAGTAGATTTGCCCGAAGGAGATACGATTCGTTTTTTCCTATGGTGGAAAGAAGGCTATGTGAATGGACGACATACAGGACGTGTTGACATTGATTTATCTGCTGCAATGTACGACGAAGATTGGCAATACAAAGAACATGTATCCTTCACGAACTTACGTTCAAAAAATTTCAAAGCTTACCATAGCGGAGATATTACTTCTGCACCAAAGGGAGCATCTGAATTCATTGATTTCGATATTCCGTCTGTGCTGAAATATGGTGGACGCTATGTAGTCATGACTTTGCTTTCTTACACAGACCAACCATATAAAGATTTACCAGAATGCTTTACTGGTTGGATGGTTCGTCAATATCCTGGTTCAGGTGAAATATTTGAACCTTCTACTGTTCAAGATAAAGTGGATATTACTGCCGACACCCAAATCTCTATTCCAGTTATTTTAGACTTAAAGGAACGAAAATTGATTTGGACAGATTTGTCTCTTATAAGAGATCTAACTTATGATAATACCATCGAGGCTAATCAAAAAGGTATGATACTTATTGGAAAGGCTTTAACTAATTTAGTTAAACCGAATTTATATGACTTGTTCCGATTACATATTGAAGCTAGAGGTGAACTCGTTCAAGACATCGAAGAAGCAGAAAGCATTTTTTCTTTGGATAAAGGGATTACTCCTTTCGATATCGAAAAAATAATATCTGATTTTATGGCTGATCCACAAGGCTAACTACATTACAAACATTGATAATGTGTGGAAAATATCCATGTATAATGTCTATGTGAAACAGGACCTGATAGATGCATATCAGGTCCTGTTTTTTATTTAGTAGATACTAAATAGTCCGGTTAATCACTATTCATCTAAATACACTATACTAATAAATTGAAATTTATTCGAAAGAATTTCATTAGTTAATATGTATCTAATTAAGAAACATTCATATACCAGCCCAAACATCTTTTCCATATCGCCCTTCATCTTGCACACGATCCAACCAATTTCTTGCTTCTTGTTCACTGACTTCATGAATTTCTTGATATGCTTGACAAAGGGTATCTTCTACATCCGGAGCCATTTTACTTCCATCACCACATATATAAAGGTGAGCTCCATTATCTAATAACGAAATTAAATTGATTCTATCTTGTTTTATTAAATGCTGTACATATGTTTTTGGATGTCCCTCTAGACGAGAAAAAGCTGTGTGTAAAGAGATTAATCCATCTCTTTCATCATTTTCTAGTTCTGTACGATAAAGATAATCTTTTTCAGGATGACGACAACCAAAATATAGATGCGCTTGTCCTAAGTTCATACCTTTTTGCTTTTGAACACGACGCGCTTGCAAGAATCCACGGAATGGTGCAATTCCAGTACCTGGCCCAACCATAATAATTGGTGTTTCTGGATCTTTAGGTAATTCAAAGTTTGATTGTGGCGTTCGAATGAAACAGATAATCTCATCTTTATTATGACGCTGAGCTAAGTAATTAGAAGCGACTCCTTCATATGTCCCTTCCCCACTCCATGCAGGCGCATTAACAACACCGACCGTAATGCTCAGACGATTGTGTGCAACGAGTGGAGAGCTTGAAATAGAATAGTAACGCGGTTTGAGCGCAGGAAGAAGTTCTAAAAAGCGTTCAAATCGGATTTCACAAGCCTCATACTTTTCAAGAAGGTCCAACATTGAAATCCGTTTCTTTAATATTTGTTCATGGTAAACTCCTTCTTCTAACAATGCTTCCAATTCTTTTTTATGAGGAGGACATGCTGTGAATGTTACCATTTCTCGTATTTGTGCACGAGTGGCTGCTTCTTGAACTTCGACACTATAACTAAGAAGGTCCAATAAACTAACAGGACTGTCTAAAGGTATGTGATTTATACTTCGTCCACTTGCACTCAGTATAACTTGATCCTTCCCATTTAATCCAAAGCGTCTTAAAATTCGGTTGATATTTTTCTCGCTATTAACTGGCAGCACTCCAAGGTGGTCTCCTTCTTTATATGTAGCGCCTTCTGGCAAGGATACCTCGATATGTCGTGTACTTCTATCACTGCTGGATGATTGGAGTTCACGATTTTCTAGTATAGACGCATAAACTGCTTCATATGTTCGTGCAAGAGGAGATCCTCCAAGACGACTGACAAATTGCAGACTCAACGTACTGCGCTCTTTTTCCATATTTTTGTTGAGCTCCAATCCAAATGCCTTCATCGCATCAGACCACATGCTTTGTTTCCATTGCTCGAGCTGTTCCTCGAAATCACCACTTGCATCTGCTTCTCCGCGTTTAGAAAATCTTGTTGCTCCTTTTTGAGCCATCTGCTCATCAATATATCTTGGAATCCGTTGATAGGTACTAGCCCAATTATGATCTCCACAACCAAAAACTGCGTATTGAACCCCTTTTAGCTCATCCGGTTTTAGTTCCTCCAACCATTGCACAAACTGCCCTGCATTACTTGGCGGTTTTCCATTATAAGAAGAAGTCACAATAAGTACCGCTCCTTCTTTTGGCAAACTTCCAATTCGATCGTTAAGAGCTACCACTTCCGTTTGAACTCCTTCTAAACTAGCTGTATCCGCTAATTCTCTTGCAATACCTTCTGCTACCCCTGTATCCGAGCCGTACAGAACAAGAAGTGAAAGATTATCGGCCCCAATAATAGAAGGTGTCTTCTGGACGTGCTGCTTAATTTCATGGCTTTTCAGCTTGTCCTCTGTAGGTGCAAGAGCAGTAGGATGGCTTATAGTTTGTTTTCGGGGTAGAATCCTAATCTTAAAATCACCGGGCTTTAGCGTTAATGTTTGTTTTACGTCCAGCTGATAGTTTTGATAATCGATTAATTCAAAATGTTGAAGAAGCATTCCCATTACAAGAGTGGCTTCATGAAGTGCAAATTGCATACCGATACATGCTCTCTGGCCATTTCCAAATGGCTTATAAGCATGATGAGGAACCTTATCCAGCTCTTCAAATCGTTCAGGTTGGAATTCTTCCACATTGTCTCCCCATGCATCTTTATCCCTATGTAGCTGTGGAATAAGAACAGAAATACGATCTTCTCCTTTCTTAATTGGGTATTTCCCGCCAATCACTGTATCTTCTTTTGCATAGAGACTGAATGCTGGAGCGGTAGGCCATAGACGTAGCGATTCATTTAAAATCATCCGTATATACTTCAGTTTCATAACTTGTTGGTATGTTGGAGTGGAATCTGTCAAAACACGGTCTACTTCTTTATAGGCTTTTTTCAACTTATCCGGATTCTTTAATAAAAAGTAAATTGCAAACGATAACAATCCACTTGTTGTCTCATGCCCAGCTATTAAAAAAGTGATAATTTGGAAACGAATGTTTTCATCATCTAATTTTTCACCAGTTTCCGGATCTGGCACATTTAACATACGGGAAAGTAAATCATTTTCTTCCTGATCTCCACTACTTTTACGTTCAGCAATAATATTATCTACTAAAGAAAACATAGATTGGATATCATGCTGAAATTGACGTTTCGTTCTCCACATAAGTTTGTCTTCTATATCCAGCCGCTGCAATTGGTGCATCGCCTCATCTAGAGCACGGGTCATGCTAGTAATAAAAGGATGAGGTGTCTCACGATAAAAGCTATTAAATCGGTAATTAAAACCACATAGACCAATTGTATCTAACGTAAGGCGAGTCATATCCTCTGGAACATCTACGTTTTCGTTCGGATTCAGTCTTGCCCATTTTTGAACGAGTTGTACAGCAATATCGACCATCATGGCATGGTAATCTTTCATTGCCCGTTGGCTAAATGTAGGCATCAAAATATTATGAGCTTTTTTCCAGTTAGGCTCGTGAGTCTCGCTAGTAAATAATCCGTCTCCAGCAAAAGCACGAACTTTCGCTAAAGCACCCTCTATGCTTTTATCGAACCGCGTTTCGTCACAAACTTCTGCTACCAGTTCATGTCCAGAAACGACAATTATGGCATCACTTAAAGTTTGAATTCGAAAAATGGGACCATACTCTTCCGCCAGCTTAATAAACGATAGAGTCGGTTTATCTTTATTGATTAATGGGAGATTACCCAGCGGTCCATATGTTTTCGGCTGGGGAATGGCAGATACTTTTTTTTCCATTTAAAACACCCTTTCAAAAAAGCATGAAATAAAGTGAAACTTTAATCAGTGGGGGTTTTGTTCATCCCCCACTGATTATTAGCCCTCACCAATCGGGCTTTTACGGGCAGTTGGTCCCCCACCTAACTTCTTTGCTTCCGCTAAATTTTGAGGTGGGGGTCTTACTGCCCGTTAATGCGGGATAGCATATCCCATTTAATAAAGAGGAAATAGCAACTAATCGCCTGGGATAAAGATATGTAATTGATTACCTTATTTTATCTTTTCCCTAACTATTCATGATTATGATATTACGTATAAGCTTGGCAATTAGATTTATAACTTGTAGAAAAATACTAAATTAAAATGAAGCGAATAAATATAGTTGGAGCCTTTTAATGTTGAGGTTAAAAGATAATCTAAACTTGTAATGTTTATGAAAAATTGCAAATGGATCTCATCTCTTGTATTTGTTTATAAAAACGATTATTTTGATTCATTTTCTTCTAAAACACCCCAAAACAAAGAAGTTGACACTCTTAAGATTGTAGTATTCGAAAAATCAGTAGTTTAGTTAAAGCAATACGATAAGCAAATATACCGTGTTACTAGTGAAAGAGGACCTGATATGAACATCAGGTCCTCTTTCACTACATAATTATGTCACTGCTTCTTTCAGTTCTTTTCCCATTTTAAATACTGGCGCCTTAGCAGTAAAAAACTTGTAGGAATCATTATCTAAGGTTTTATTCTTCTCTACCGATTTAACTTCTCGACAGCTTCCGCACTTGTATCTACACGTTTAACGAAAAAAACTAGTAGTAGTGCAACAACATTCATGCCAAGCGCTACATAAAATGAATATTGAATTCCAGATAATAAAGCTTTCTGAGTTACTATTGCCTTCGTAGTTTCTGTGAAGGTTGTTGGATCTATATGAGACATTAAACTTTCAGCTTTCGTTTTTGTTACAGAATTCATAATCGTAACAAGAATAGCAGTACCAATCGAACCGGACACTTGTTGAGCTGTATTATTAACAGCTGTACCGTGCGGATTTAAGCGAGTTGGCAATTGATTAAGACCATTTGTCATAAGTGGCATCATAACCATCGCCATCCCAAACATCCGCAGTGTGTAGATAAGAATAATATGTGTGTGACTAGAGTCAATTTGCAGACTTGCCAACATATACGTCGAAACAGCTGTAATGGAAAGCCCCACTATGCCAAGAATCCGAGGACCATATTTATCAAATAGTTTACCTGTAATTGGTGACATAATCCCCATTATTACCGCACCTGGAAGCATCATCAGCCCAGAGCTCAGCGGCGAAATACCACGGACGTTTTGTACATAAGCTGGTGTTAAAATCATACCCGAAAACATGGCCACCGCGTTGACAATTGCAATTACAGACGCAAGTGCAAACATTGGGTACTTGTAAACACGTAAATCCAATAACGGCTCATCCATTTTTAATTGACGAATAATGAAAGCAATTAGGGCAATAGCGCCTATGATTAAGGTTGTTAAGACAACTTTATTCGTCCAGCCATCGGAGCTTGCAGAACTGAATCCATATAACAAACCGCCAAAACCGACAGAAGATAATAGTAATGAGAGATAATCAAGTTTTGCATTTTTGTTTTGTTTCATGACATTCTCAGATTTCCAAATCCCTAACAGTAAGCTAATGATTGCTAACGGTAAAATCATTTCAAAAAGCAAACGCCAGTCATAATACTCTACAATATAACCTGATAGTGTCGGCCCAATTGCTGGAGCTGTAATCATAACTAGTCCAAAAATCCCCATTGCTGTTCCCCTTTTTTCTCTTGGAAAGCTTACTAGCATAATATTCATTAACAAAGGTCCCATAACTGAAGAGCCTGCCGCTTGAACCATCCGACCAGTAAGTAATAAACCAAAGTTAGGTGCTACAGCCGCTAAGGCAGTACCAAGAATAAAAATCACCATAGATGTAATAAATAGGCTCCTATTGGAGAAACGCGTTATTAAAAATGCTGAGGCCGGAATTAATATACCACTTACAAGCATATACCCTGTAGAAAGCCACTGGATCGTTGAATAATCTTGAATGTTTAAATCTTTCATTATTGATGGCAAGGCTACATTTAAAAGGGAGTTATTTAGAAATGAAACAAATGCCCCAATAAAAAGGATTACAAGCATTACATATGGCGGTTTTCTTTTATGTAATGTTTCACTCATATATTTAATTGCCCCTTCATTATAAATTTCATTGATTCGTTTAAATCGTTTACATATTTGCACAAGAAAATATTACCCTTGCAGTATTTTGCCAAACTCTTCGAATGGATATTCTCTTTTTAGCAATTCCACTTGCTCAACATACCATTTTAAAATCTTTTTGTTGATTAAACCTTTATAAAAATGTTTGTTAACGGAATTTAAATTAGGCTGAAATACACAAAATAAGCAACTGAAAATCCCCTTCTAAAATAAAGTGAAGCTTTAAATCAATGGGAATTTTACAGGCAGCGAGAAAAACCAAAAAGACCACGCACCCATTCTTTTAAATACAGGCTTGTAGATCTAGTTATGTAACCATCCATAAAAAGGAATATTACATAGGCTAAGTCTAACATTACATTTTTAAAGTGAGGAGAATAAGCGTATGGACCAATATTGGTATTTGAATTCAAAGGGAAATGGGCAACAATATAATAACCAAATTTCATTATATTCACAGCCCGAGATAACTACATCTGAGGTAATGAATGATTTGAAGATTTCTGAGAATTGGAGTTACCGAGTCTATCCAGTTAGTTGGGATTCATCAGCCAATTATACGGGGTTCAATCCCCACCCCCCTCTCTTCTCTTGGGGGCAGCCAATTAATTATGCAGGGATAATGCCCCAAGGTCAGCCTGCTAATTGGACTCCATTACCAAGTCATGCAGGTTTTAATTTTCAAAAACCTCCCTTCCCCTGGGCGCAACCATTCAGTCATACAGGGATGTTCGCACAAGGTCATCTTGCAGCTTTACTATCGCCGCCAGCCAAGCCTTTTCATTTCAATACCAATAACTCGGGTGTTTTTGGAAATCCTCCAGGATGGGGTGGTCCGTGGGCCCCAATGGGATGGGGAAATAACGGAGGTAACGGTCAGCTAGGAATGCTTGGAAACTTACTTACAGCAGGAAAAGGCACCATGAGTGGAATAGGAATGATCAGTAGTCTAATCGGGATGGGGAAGTTCTTCTTTTAGTTAATTAGAACAGGAGAATGTGGCTGTAGCTTTAATCAACCACATTTAAGGACAGTAATCTCCCACCTAACTTCCTAGCATAGCATTCGCGGAAATTTTAGGTAGATATGTATTGTTACAAGTTACCGTTTTACTTTGAGTGCTCCTTTACTTTCTTATCAAGTGCCTTACTATAAGCATCTTTCTTTTCCTGTGATAACTCATAAATTGCTTTTTTCCAATGCTCTCCGTCTACACCTGATAAAAATTCAGTACCTTTCATTGTAGCTTCTTGAATCTTCTGTTTATCTTCTTTACCAGCATCCTTAATTAACTTCGTTGCTTTTCTTGCCTCTGTTACCCCTTCTTGTATGGATTTGTGAATGTCTTTGTATGTATCAGGTACTTTTATGTGTTCCATATTGTCTAAAATTTTATCTATCTCGTTTGATGTTTTTAAAACAGCTTTTGCTTTTTCTTTGTCCTTTAAGGATTCTCCTAAGTTTAGTAATAGTTCATCCTTCTTAAATTGGAACTCTACCACTTGCTCACATATGTAGTACGGATACTGTTGTTCAGAAATTACTGTTTTCGTTATTGCTTTACTAGTTTGCTCAGTCTTATGAGTAGAATCTTTATCTCCTACCTCGCATCCGACTAACAGCATAAATGGAACTGCTAACGTTACTAGTTTCTTTGCTCTCATTATGTATTCTCCTTGTAGAAAGTATTGTAAGTAATTAACATATCAAACTATAACATACATTACATTATGGTTCACTTCCATTACGCTTTTAAAATGTAAAATAAGAATACACCCCATAAGCCACAAATAAGATTAATAGAATAGAAATGCCGAGTGCCGTATATATAATCCATTTTAAATTTGAATTCATATCATCCTCCTACCTCTCGATAATTCCAGTATATAACAAAAAAGCATTGGATACCCAATGCTTTTTACACTTACACAAATAAAGAAGTATTCGCATATAAAGCTGGTGAACCACCTGAATGTACGAATAAAATATTGTCTTCCTTATTAAATTTACCTTTTCTAATTAAGTCGATTAATCCCGCTACCGCCTTACCTGTATACACTGGATCAAGTAAAATACCTTCTGTTTTCGCAAGTAACTGAACTGCCTCTACCATTTCCGGCGTTGGTAACGCATAGCCGGGTCCTACATATTCATCAAAGCACGTAACAGCGTCGCGCGAGATAAAGTTTGGAATACCAACGTGTGCTGAAGTTTCATCTACAAGTTTTGCTACTTTCTCTTCTTGCTCAGCTTTTCCTCTACTTACGTTAATCCCGATTACAGGAATATGGCTTTGTGTTCCAGAAAAACCAGTAATTAAACCAGCATGCATACCGCCGCTACCACTTACACAAACAACTGAACTGAAATCAATTCCTTGCTCAAATGATTGCGCCATAATTTCTTGCGCACAAGCAACGTATCCCATTGCGCCCGTAGGATTTGATCCACCAACTGGAATTACATATGGTGTATTACCTTTTTCACTTACTTCTTGTGCTACTTTATGCATTTCTTCCATAAGATCTGCTCCGTTCGGTACAACAATTACATTTTCAGCACCTAATAAGTGATATAAGAAATAGTTCCCGTTAAAGTCTCTCTCCTCTTCTGTCTCAAGCCCTTCCTCTAATACAAGAATACATTTCATTTTTTCTTTTACCGCAGCTGCCAGTGTCAGGCGGCAATGATTTGACTGAATACCACCAGCTGTAATTAACGTATCTGCACCCTTTTCCTGTGCATCTGCAACTAAAAATTCTAATTTTCTCGTCTTATTGCCACCAGCTGTTAAACCAAGTAAATCATCTCGTTTAAAATAAATAGTCGGGCCACCAAGTGCTTCAGAAAAGTTGTTTAACTTTTCAATTGGTGTATATGATTCTGTATATTTTTTTCTCGGGAATTTAGCTAAATTCATTGTAACGCTCCTTTTGTACTTCTTTCACAATATATGTAACGTTACTATTATTACACGTAAAAATGGTGAAGTCATCTTTCTGGGTTAAAAATGTATTAGAATTTCGTTTTGATAAGTAAAACCGTATTAATGATTTTAACTTAATTACGGTACATGAAATTTATATCAACGATTTTTTAAATATATCGTTCATTCCTTACAATATATCAACGATTTTTCAAATATATCTATCGTAACTTGCAATATATCAACGATTTTCTTAATATATCGATCTATCGACAAAAAACGACAGACAGGCAACCCCTTTCTCATCAACAAAAAAAGAGCCTACACATTCAAATGCAGACTCCCTCCAATCACTTATTTACCGAAAAACGAAGTAACTGTGTTAATCCCGGCTCTAAATTCATTTCACCTTTATGGCGTACGTATACGACTTTATCTCCATCAAATTTCGGAGGATTTGCTTTACTATACGTATGCCACTCATTCGTTCCTTCTATAGAATACTCCATATATTCAGTTGCACCGACAATTATATTTTTACGATCATCTGCCGTTACATTTGGTGCCATCTGCGCAATTTTTGAATCACTAATTAATAACTTCTTTATATCCTTATCACGTTTGTAATCGTAAGCTGTCACAATTACATCGTTACCATATGCTTTCACTTGTAACCCTTGTTTAAATGAATAGCCATCTGGAGCAGTTTTCTCTCCTCCATTTGGCCCTGCTGACATCCAGCCTGTTTCAATACCGCCCGTATTTACAACAGTGAAACCTTTTTCATCTCCACCTTTAATTTTCTTTTTACCAGCCCAGTCAGGTAAGTTTAAATCCCAATGCGTATGGCTCGTGAAGAAAACAACTTGCGGATAGTCTTTTAATATATCGTACAATTTATCCACGTTTAAATAATCTTGTAAATATGGTGATTGTCTTGATCCCGATACTGTATCAGGTAAAACGTGATGAGAGAAAATGAAGATTGGCTTATTTTTATCTTTTTGACTGTACTCTTCTAAATTTTGTTTTAACCAACCTAATTGCTCATCACTCATATATACTTCATCCCACATTTTTGAATCGTGGTATTTCATATATTTTTCAGTTCCTAAAAATAGAAGCGGATAACCGTCTAATTCTTTTTTATGATATACCTTTTCTTGTCCACTAAATTTCAGATAGCGGTTAAATAAAGTTTCCTCAGTTACACCATTTGGCCATGTACTTTGAGAGAGTTTCCCATCTGCTGTCCATTTACCAGCATAAAACTCATGATTCCCAACAGTAGACCATACATTTTCTGGATGCTTATTTTTATTTAACACACGCTTTACATCATCATATTGTGACTGTTGTCCAGTCGGCGTTATATCCCCATTCATAATAAGCGCTCTAGAAAGTGGCGTTACTTTATTCATATCTTTTAATACGTGATCAAAATCTCCTAAATCACCTTGAATGTCACTAATAACATTAAAAGTTGTAGCTGATTTTCGAACTTGCTCTTTCCCTTCCGCATGTGCTGAAAATGTCGGTAATAATGCCGCCATAACTGCTAACGAAGCAACTGTCTTTTTCATACAAATTCTCCCCCTAATAATAGAATGTACCAACTGACATGTTCTGCTTCTCTTAGGTGCTTGTCCAATTCATATTATAGGGGGAGATTGTAAAGATTAATGGAATAAAAAATTAAGTGTTTTTTAAGAGATTTTGTCTTTTTTCACACTCCACAATTAGCAATTCGCGCCAATATAGCTTTCTAGTCTTTTACATTACATACATGTAAATTTTGATGTTAAATCTTTTATTTTCATACGTTGTTTTTTATTACTTCTAATTTTCGGGAAAAATCCACTAATTAATAATGTTATAATCCATACCATTATTAGAATAAAATTTATTGTATTACCGGAATTCAAGCTGAAAACCCTCCACAAATAGGCAGCACAAAAAACGAGAATAGCAGTAATAATAAGTAAAAATGTCCTAACTACTAATCCGATGTAGGATTTCTTCTCTTGCTTAAAAATGAAAGTTCTTCCACCTTTGTACAATCTAATTACAAATAGTAGCAAGTATACACCAAGTGCGGCTCCAATAACAATTGATGTAATGAAGTTATTTTTTCTCTGCTCAGCTAGAGCAAAGTAACTTTCAGGTAATTTTCCCGTTTCATATTCAATCCATGCGTGGTAAATATCCTGTCGTAAGTCTATACCACCTTCACTATTCGTAAGAATTACCAATCCATCCTTTGTATTAGGAATGAAACCATAAAAAGAATGCCAGCCTCGATTGTCACCAGAATGATAAAGTAATTTCCATTGATTAGATAGTTTTTTTTCAAATATACCTAAACCATTCTCCCCTAATACTGGCTTTTGCATTTCTTCAACACGTTCACTTTTGATGACACCACTCCCTTTATTATTTGCATCCATGCTTGCAAGTATCAATGTCATCATATCCGTAACATTTGTCTTGAGGCCTGCAGCAGCCTGTTCGGTAAATTGGTAACTAGGGAGCTCCTCTCCAAAATATCCATAGCCTTTCGAAAGGTTAGGGTTTTCAGGATTTTGTAAAAATGAACTAGAGTTCATTCCCAAAGGTTTCATAATTTGTTCTTCCATATAACGATTAAACGGTATTCCAGTAACCTCTTCCATTACAAGTTGTAAAATTGTATATCCTCCACCAGAGTATATTGTTTCTGAACCTGGTTTATTAGTAACCTCCACTGGTTCATTAAGCCATCCTTTTCCAGACAAAGACTCCTCGATAGAATCAAGATGTTTTCCTGGTGCAACCCCAAGGTATCCTTTATGTGCAGACAGCCCTGCTGTATGACTTAATAATCTTCTTATTGTGACTTCATTATTATGAAACTCTGAATTAGATAATTTCCATTTGGTCAGATATTTTTCAACTGGATCATCTAGTGATAAACGCCCTTCATCTACAAGATGCAAGACTCCCCACGCTGTAAGGCTTTTAGATATGGAACCAGCTTGAAATACAGTATCATCACTCAACGCTTTTTTTGTCTTTTTATCTACATAACCGTAGTTTAGTGTATAAGCAATACGCCCCTCATGTACAATCCCTATTGCAACCCCTGGTACCTCATAATTCTCCTGCCATTTTGGTACCTGTTCATCCAGCTTTTTTTTGAAATCCTCTATACCCCTATCAGTCAACTTACTCGATTCTGTCCTCACCACATTTGTAAACAATGCTTCATTCGTAATGAATATACAAATGATGAAACATAAAATACTTTTGCATATTATCGATGCTTTTTGTCTATTCTTCATTTGCTTTGCCCCTTTTTTCAGAATATTCTTTCCGTCACTCAGAATATCCCATTCATTTATCTAGTTCTATCGATTTTTATTACTTAACCTTACAAAATTGTAATAAAAATCAAACTTCTACTATTGTCCTTTATCCGAGGACAATGAAATTCATTAACAAGATTGATATGAAATTATATTTATTGTTTCAGTTAAGGCCCCTAAAATACTAGTTTGGTTAATCAAATAGATATATTCCAAACTACAAAAATTTATAATAGAAAAGGTGGATTTTAGTTTTAATTAGAATTTGAACAAAGTATTGCTGCAAATATTTATTCTATAAAAAGAAGAACCCCACACATTTTGATTTAAATGTGTGGGGTTCTTTTGGCTTCCTTAAGTTTTTATAAAAAAGATTGATTATTTTATGTAGCCTACTAAAAAAACATTTTGTTTAATCAACTAACAGAACAAGATTAAACACTTAACTCGTATTAGTAATTTTTACTGTTTCTGTTGATAAATATAAAAATACTGCCTAACACACTTAATGAAAGTGCAAAATATAATAACAAGTCAGGTAGAAATTTCAAAGGAATAATATCAATTAATTGTAAAACAATAATGGCAAGGATACCTAAATATAAAATATTGTACAAAACATTATTTGTTTTATATAGAATTTCTCTTCCTCGTTCGTCATTTGCTTCATCACTTGATTGAAATTTTATTACATACATCTTACTTATCACTATTAAACCAAATAATAAAATTTTTAACAACAACATATGTATCACTCCTCTAGATAATCAAATACGTCGGTTAACGGCTTTTCAAATGCATTTGCGATTTTAAAGGCAAGAATTAGAGAAGGGTTATATTTATTCTTTTCAAGAGTAGCAATAGTTTGACGACTAACTCCCACTCTTGTTGCCAGTTCTTCTTGGGTCCAACCTTTTTCTGCTCGACAAACTACAATTTTATTATGCAACAATAGTAACACCTCTTTAGATAATTGTAATTTATTTTTTACAAATTGTAAATTATTTCTTACGATATATTTTTAAAATTAAAAATCCTCATAAAAAAGGACATAAAGATTTCTCTCCATGCCTACTAATCTTCTACTTCTTTACTGTATGTACATAATGGGCTGTTTCAAAAACTTAATAAAAAAGAGAACTACTCTTCAAGCACTTCTCTCTTTCATCCAAACGATACATATAAAATAAATTATTAAAAATATACTATATTAACTCCATAACATAGGTATTGCAGCTACACTTAAATAAAGAGTTCCAGGTAACAAGCAATCATAAAAGTCTTTTTGTTTAAAAGCGATGTTTTTTTGCCATCGGTTCTATATATGTATTTAATATCCACATTAATACTTTCCATACCCTTTGTTGGCTAGGTGGGAGATGAGCGTTATATACATAACTGTATTCGATCTGCTGTGTTGCACCACGATTTCGTTTAAACTCTCCAGCCCCAGCACTACAATGACAAATTAAATCTTTTTCGATAGAATCCATTGTAATAAGGAGAGACAGTATACGATACAAACCTTGTTGCTGGTCAGAGTTTGTATTATAGCCAAGAATCGGCGTTGTCATAACTCCATCCCTAATAAAATAAGCAATAACACCATCAATTGTATCCCCTTTTTTTATGGCCTTTATCTCAAATAAACGATGCTGAAGAGCATTCCATAAATAAGCGGGTGTAAACATTGGGTTATGTGCGGAATATTTTTCAATATATAGTTGGTTGTATAGCTGGGAAATTTGTAAAATATCCTCCTTTGTTAATTCTTCATTTGTAATGATTTCATAATTGCTTTTCTCTAATAAACTTTTATCGTTTAATAAGTCTTTTCGTTTTTTTCGATTCATTTTTTTATAGTGTTTCGGATCAAATAAGTATATAGAACGAGACATAATTTTCTTGTAACCTACTGTAGATAGTGCTTCTGTCGTTACAGGATATAATTCGTTATTTAAAGAGCGAAATAAAATTGTATGCTCTGGAAATTTCTCAACAAATAGATTTGTAATTTGTTCGATTTGTTGTTCGTTAATAGAGTGATAAAGGTTTGTTGAAAGCATCCAATTATTTACGACAATTACTTTATTCAAATTCGTTCGTCGTAACCAACTTCCCATAAGATAAATTGGATAGGTTAATAGCTTCTCTAACCATGGTTTTTTCAACTCCCATAGCTCTTCTAACGCATAAGATACGTAATGTGTATAAGGAGAACATACATATGAATTTTCGAACTCTGCGTTATTAAGAGTAACTGGCAAGATAAGATCATCAATTTCTAATAGAAAGAGCTGTGTGTTAACATTTTCAATAAATACTGTAACGCCCTTTTGAAACAGTGGCAGAAAACTATCTCGTACATATGCTCCATCTTTTTTGGATTCCCAATCAATGCTATGCAAGGAACGAACATCGTGCAACTGAATCATTTATGTTCACCACGCCTTACAAGACTTTCTATTCTTTTTAATTTTTTATCATATACTTGAATATCGTAATGTGAAAAGAAAAAATGTGGTATCGCACACTTTTTAGTAGCCCACAGTGTATGTAATTCTTGCATTACCTTCGATTGACATAATTCGAGATTTTCAGGTCGTGCTTTAAGTTTAATTTCAATTTTGTCTACGCTATGTTGTATCACTTTAAATTCTTGAATGTCACTAGATGCAAACAAAATTGCTCTTCTAATGAAATCAGGAAAAATAGATATTTCGCTATTATCCAATTCACTTATTCCAATAAATATATCGTCGCATCGACCGTCAATTCGTTCTAATGCTAAGAAAGGTGAGCCACAGCTGCACGGCGTTTTTTTCTCAATTAATATGTCATTGAGACGATAGCGTATAATCGGCTGTGTTTTCCTCATGAAATCAGTAATAATGGGAACGAATATCCCCTTCTCTTGATCTAAGTATTCTTTTTCAATATGAACGAGGTCTTCATTCATGTGTAATGTCCCATGCTTGCAGGTGGTAGCAAGAAAACCTTCTGTACATTGGTAAACTTGGTGTACTGTCTGCTTGAAAGTTGCACGAATAAAGTCTCTATCAATATCTTCAAGCACTTCTGCTACAGAGATAATTTTCTTAGGACAAATTGTAATCAGTCCTTCTTGCTGCCAGTAAGCAATTTTCCGTAACATAGACGGAGGTGCGATTAAAATAGATGGCTGTATTTCATTTAATCGCGTGATATGCTGCTGAAACGAATCTAGTAAATCAAAAAAATGAAATGAGATTCGCTTATTTTTTGTCGCTTCGTATAAATTGCTATTTGCACGTAAGAAAAAAGCTATCGTATGTTTATGTAAAATGCTAGAAGGAAGCACCTTTCCAATAATCGAGCCAGCCCACAACGTTTGTTCTTCCTCGGAAACGAGAAAAACCCCGCGATTGCCACTAGTGCCTGATGATAAACCGACAGTTATATTACGAATGGTTGGTGAGAAATTCCGGGTCTTCTCTGCTTCAAATGCTATATGAAACGCTTCTTCCTTTGAAATATGGACTGTATTTAATGTATCAAAATGTTCCATCATTACTTCTTTATCAATAATCGGGAGTGCAGACAAATTCCCTTTTTCAATTTCATGTAAAAACGGCTTATATAACTGGCGATAAAAAGGCGACGCCTCTATCGTGAACAAAAGTTGTTTTTGTATTTGTCGTTTATGAAACTGTTCCAATTGTTTGCGATTTGAAAATCTCAAGCCATATTTTGTTTTCAAGTATTGCTTAAGAATTCGTAGTTTATTCATAGTACACCCCTGCTTTAATTTTATCCCATGTATGTTCACAATGAGTTGGTACAATTTCAATCTCAGGTGATGTTTGTGATAAATGGTGTAACTTCTCAATATTCTTTCGGTAAGATTTTGGATCGCTAGTTAAAAGGTTGGCAACCTTACTAGGAAATACAAGATTTTGATACGTTTTACTTAGCCACACTGCGTCTGCACATAGAAAGACAATTTTATTACTCTGTAAATGAACGAATAGACCAAATTGTCCCGTTGCATGTCCTGTTAAGTCAACAGCAAATAATGAACCATCCTCAAATACATCATACCCTTCTTCAAACTTTCCATATGTAGAAGGTAAGTTTTGCGGTGGAGTTTGATCAATGAATGACATCCTCTTCTCTAAATCCACCGGCAGTGTATCTTTTAGACACCCTTTTAATAGAGCACCAAATTTACTTCTCTTTTTAATATCCTCATAAGCTTTTGCGAAGGTTAATATTTTCGCTTTCGGAAAATCAGGTAAACCAGCAGTATGATCGCCATGAAAATGAGAAAGAATAATATATTTAATTTCTTCTGGCTGAATACCATCAAGAAGAAGTTGTTGTTTAATAGATTGCTCTTCCGTAAAATGAACAGGCGTAAGTTTTGCATATACAGAGTAAGGAAATTTTTTTGTCGCCTCTTTAAAATGTCCCGCATATCCAGTATCAAATAAAATATATCCTAATACTGGATGCTGGAGTAACCCTACTGTAGCTGGAAAACATATTTGTTTCCAACTGCCCTTGGAGTATGCAATTTTTTCTGGATGTGTGCAATATCCTGTATCATATAGCTTTAAAGATTTGATTTTCATTGTATTTTCCACCAGTCTACAAATTTTGTAATTCCTTCTTCTATACTGATCTTTGGAGCATATCCTAGTTCTTCTTTAGCTTTATCAATATTTAATGTTTGGCTTTTTGAAAGGACACTAACAGTATATTTTGTGAGAATAGGTTCTTTTCCAAATAAAATAGTTTTTGAGATTCCTTCTAGTATAGCAGCTAGTGAAAAAGCGGTTTTGTAGGAAATTTTTTTATATTTTACTTCCTTATCAAGACGCTTCATTACATTTTCTATGACCTCATATAAATTTACACGCTCGTCATTTGTTATATTGTACTTTTTACCTAATGTATGTTTTGGAGAATGCATACAAAGAAGTAAAGCATCTACAACATTCTCAACATACGTAATATCAACAAGAACATTTTCAGTACCAATTCTCGGTAAAGCACCCTTTTCACATACTTTAATAAGACGCGGAAGAATCGCGTTATCTCCTGGTCCGAATACAGCGCGCGGGCGTATTGTGATAACTGGTAAACCATGCATGAAAGCTTGATCAATAGCTTGTTCAGCCATGTGCTTCGTTGTTGCGTAATGATTTACAAATGCATCAGGAAGTTTCGCGTTTTCTACTACATTTTGTCGTTCATCATAATAGAAATAAATACTTGGTGTTGATACGTGGATCAGGCGTTTTATCCCGTACTTTTTACTTCCCTCGATAATATGTTTCGTTCCTAACACATTCGCATTATAAAAATCTTCATATTTGCCCCAAGGGGAAGAAAGTGCGCCGCTATGAAAGATATAATCTTTATCTTTACAAACTTGTAGCACACGATCTCTGTCTTCAAGAGGACAGTAAACAAACTCAATTCCATTTTGTTCTAATACCTTACCAATTGTTTTATTTCTCCCTGTTGCCGTTACTTCATAGCCCATATTTTTCAGTCGAAAGGCGAGTTTTTGTCCTAGAAAGCCCGTTCCACCAGTTACTAGCATTTTCATAAATCTTCACCATCCCACGATATGTCATATGTTGTTTGCTCTAAAATAGTCCGTTCATGTTTATAACTTTCACGCCATAATTTATACATGCTAAAAAACTGATAAAAAAATGGTTTCCAATCATTGTGACGATAAACGATATCTGGAAAAGAGCATAGAACTTTTAACCATCGCTTACGTTTTTGTTTACTTTTTAAATAAGGAAATCCATATAAAAGCATCGCTAACCGAATTGCACACTCCGAATTTTCTTTTGGAATGAGTGTATTGTTTACTGTTTCATGAAAGAAAGCGGGCAATATTTCCTCATCGAATAAATGTAATCCACTTGTAGTACGTGGATTACACTCAATCGGCATCGCATCTCCATCCTCTGTAACGATAAAATCAAAAGCAATTTGTCCTGAGAAATTTAGCTCTTTTACAATATGTCTCACAAACTGATCAATTTTAGGATGATTCATATGCTGAAACGCAATGGTAGCACCTAAGCCTGCCGTAAATTCCGTTTTATACGAAGAGTGCGCTAACACTTCCCCAGATTGTGCAATACTGTAGGAACAATGCTGCGTTCCTCGTATAAACTCTTGCATAATATAATTCGACTTATCTATCATGCTTTCTTTTAGAGCATCCTCTTTTGTAATAAATTCCACTTTATCAGAAAAACGGGAGAAAATCGGCTTTCTTACAAAAGGAGTATGAGCTGGTGTTTTGTGCATCATTGAACTTATCCCTGCTTCATTATTTATTCTATATGTTGCAGGTACTTGCCACCCTAAATTCGCTACGAACTGAATAAATTCCCACTTATTATGCAGTAATGAAAGTTTTTGAAAATCATCTACTAATACATGACAAAATGCATTTAACTCTTCTCTATATTTAGATATGTAAAACACTTCTTCACAAGTAGGAATAAGCAAATCCACATTGTGTCGTTGAATAATGGATAGTAGCGCACGGATACTTTCATTTGTTTTCCACTTTGGAGAAGGAATTTCATAAAAGTAATCCGTACTCTTTGAAACTTTACTTAATGGATACGGAATACTATCTGCAATAATAACGGTATGTCCGGTGTTATGAAACAGTCTGCATAAATGCAAAGTTGCTGGTGCACGTGCCCCTGTAATTAATACTGTTTTCTTAGTATTCAAGAAGGATGCCCCCGATAGAAAGTCCTGCAGAAGTACCTAGTAATAGTATTTTATTTCCACGTTGCACTTTCTTTTGCTTAATCGCTTCGAAAAGAGCGACTGGAATAGATGCGGAAATCATATTACCGTAGTCTTCAAAAATGGTCATAAAGCGCTCTTCCTCAACCCCTAGTTTTTTACGAATGAGTCTCATAGCTGGTCCACTCGCTTGGTGAGGAACAATTAAATCAATATCGGCCAGGGAATAACCAGTATCCATAAGTAGCTTGTCGATAAACTTCAACAAATACTTAGAAGATAGTTTAAAAATGGCTCTTCCATTCATATCGAATAAGAAGTCTTCTTTTCGTTCCTCACTATACTCGCGAGGATGAATCATCGTTCCACCGCCACGAATTTCTGATAAATGCGCACCAGAGCTATATGTTTCCATATGAGAAGCAATAATAGAAGATGTATGATCGCCTTTTGTTATGACAACAGCTGCCGCACCGTCACCAAATAAAATGCTGCTTTCATTTTGGCCCCAATTTAATCCGACAGAAGAAATTTCAGAAGAAATAATAACAACATTTTCGTATCTCCCGCATTCAATTGCGTACGAAATTGTATCAAGTGCTGTTATGAAACTTAAACATGTTGAGTTAATATCAAAACATGGAATACCAGAATGCTGTAGCCCGAGCTGTTCTTGAATAAGTGATGCTGTAGAAGGAATCGCCTGTTGAATCGTTCCGCTTCCGCAAATAATACAATCGATATCATCCCAAGTTAACTTAGCATCTTCTACAGCTTTTTTTGCAGCTTCCGCCCCCATATAAGAAGACGTCTCCCCATCAACAAAATATCTTGTTTTTACCCCAGCTTTTTTTAATGTCCAGCCTTCTGGCACTTGTAGCATACGATCTATTTCAAAAGATTCTACCTTTCTTTTCGGAAGATATGTACCAATTCCTTTTATACTAATATACCTTTTCATTTTCTATCGCCTCTTAATCTTTTTATAAATTTTAAAATTCCGTCATATATAACTACTGTTGTGGATAAATACAGATTTTCTTGTAAAATTCTGCTATCCCATTATGTACATCTAATCCTACTTCTCTTCAAAAAAGAGCCAGTTCTCTACTTGAGAACTGGCTCTTTTTGCATGAGAATTCTTCAAATACATACTTTAGAAAAACACTTTTATATCAATTTAATTATATTATAACAATTATCCGAAAATAATTAATGGTATTTTTTGTAAATAAAAGTGAATATGTGGTATGAACTTACGTGAGAGGATCGTTTATTGAGCAGCAAATATAAACATATGGAACGTATATACATCTCATTTAAACATCTTCTATTTTCTCTTTTGTTTTCAAAAAAATGATTTCTATAATTGGATTGACAGAGCTTTAGATAGTAATGCAAAAGATATATATACCTACCATCACTAAATTTAATTTCCTTTTCTTTTATAGACACATCACTATGCCCTATAATACTTTCCATTTCTACTATTCATGTCTTCCGCTCCATACAAAACTCTCTTTGGATTTATAACAATCATTACAACTGCTACCACTAAATAAAATATCGCGTTATACATGATTAGATTTATTAAATTTCCGTTTATAATACCAATAAAAAAATTAAAGAATTGATGGATAATGATTGGAATAATTAAATTCTGATTCAAGTTGTAAAATGCAGTCATGACGATTTTTATAGATATGATAGAGATCATAAAAAATAGAATATATTTAATTAGGTCCATGCCAACAAATCCTGTAGTAAACCAAATAGGTAGATGCCACATCCCCCACCAAAATCCAATGATTATTGAAGCTTTTAATGGTGAATACTTCTTTTGAAGTTCAATTTGTGCAAAGCCTCTCCATCCTAGTTCTTCTCCCAATGGCCCCGCAAGAAAGTTTTTAACAAAAAATAGATTAGCATTCCCCATGAAGAGACAGTAAAAATAGAGTCTACTTCACTATTTTTAGACACGACAAACAAAATCATTAGAAATATAAAAGTTTGAATCGCACTCACAATAAGAAGGACAGAAACTTTAAGTTTGTTCTTGAACTTGTCTTTTACAAATTGTATAAAGCTCTGACCGGGATAGATTTTTTTAAATAACACGGCAAAAGCAAAAGTTGAGGACCAAGACGATATACAAAACATTACATTAAAAACCCATGCTGGGAATCCTAGCATACTTGTAGCTCCTACAAGTAAAAAAAGTGGCAGAAAAATAATATTGGTTAGTACAATAAAACTAGCTACTGGCTTTTTTAATTTCTTTTCTCTATTCATGCACAATCCCCATTTCAAACTAAGTATTTCGTAAACATAATAGTATTTATATTTACAGATACTTTCAGCTTAAACCTGGGGGTTACTCACAGGTCAATACATGTCTGCATTATTTTACAGGTGCATAAATTTCTAAAAATATACGCTCAAGTTCATCTTCATACGTGGTAAGTAATATATTTATATACACTAGCCCCAAAAGCTCATATCCTTATTCTATCGCCGCTTTTCTTAAACTGGATTCCACATTATGATCAATACTTTCCCCACCAGTTGCCCACCTTCCATCTTCAATAACTGTATAAATACATTTTGGATGCGATAGAATTTTTCCTTCCACTCTTTTATCAGAGCCCTCTACTTTTCTTACAATAATAAATTTATCTTCTATAATACCTTCTTCATTGAAATGTATAACTCTTTGTAAAGAGTTTAAAGTAACTGCCTTTTTTAAGCTATCCGTGTTCTTTTTCAAAGATTCATATTCATCATATGCAGTAAAATGCTCTATTTCTCCGTTTACTTCTAAAGGCTTCATTTCTTTTACTGCGTATTTCCCTAAGAATTGCTTTATTTTTTCACAATCTTCTTTTACAATTTGAACCTTTTTTAAAAGAAGATTTTTATATTCTATCTCCTCTAAAACTTCTTGTTCTTTCTCTTCCAACAGTGATTTTATTTCCTCTATACTCTTACTTTTTCTTAATTCCTGAATTTTTTTTATTTCGATATCCATTTCCCTATAGAAATTGACCGTTGTTATATCATATATATCCAAATGATTATATTTTCTATACCCATTCTCAATATCTTGCTTCGGCTTGACCAAATCTTTTTCCTCATAAAACTTTAAAGTATCTCTAGATACATCTAAAAATTTAGCAACTTGTCCAATTGTGTACATTACGCTCTCCTTTATCATTGCTACTTAATTTATTACATTCATACTTCATATTCTTTACATTATCGAATTTCCCTTCCTAGTTAATATTTCCCCCTTGTTCTCCCACAAAAAAGGCACAGAGATTTCTCCCCATGCCTACTAATCCTCTACTTCTTCACCGCATGCACGTAATGCACCGTCTCAAAAGCTTCTAAATAATCATTTCGTCCTTCAAAATATAATTTATTTATGTCTTCTGGCGATAAATGCTCATAAATGAGTAAGCCCGCCTTCTCTAACAGTGCTTCCATTTCGGTATAAGAAAAACATGATTTCATCGGTTCTCCGCCTACTGCAGCCATTTTCACCATATTTTCCACTCGATTGGACAATCCTTTTTCCGTAAATAAATTTTCATCCGGATAATCGAATACGATAGAGCTCCCCTCTGGAACCATTTCGAATAAGTATTCTATTAAACTAGAAAGCTCCTCTTTCGTTAAATAGTACGTAACACCTAATAGACTAAAGAAAGTCTTTTTATTTTCAAATCCTTCATTCCGTAACTGTTCGTAAGAAAATCCTTTCGTAAAATCCATTGAAACAAAATGAAGGTTGTTTGGAATTTCAAGTTCTGCTTCTTTTATTCTCTCCTTCTTAAATCTTTGCGTAGAAGGATGATCCACTTCAAATATTTTTATTTGTTTTTCTAATTCTCGATGTCTAAAACTAAATGTGTCTAAGCCTGCACCGAGTATGACGTATTGTGTCGCGCCTAATGCAATTTCATGCAGCAATACTCTTTCACAATATGCCGCGCGTGCCAAAGGTGTTGGGGATAATTGAACTTGTGTAATCCATTTTAATATTTCTTGTGGATTATCTTGAAACTGCTGTGCGATGTCTATATTGAAAAAATGTATTCCTTGAACCATATTCGTTTCAATATTGTTACGTTCTTTTTGTGAAATGAAATCTTTCGCTACATAATCATCAAAGATTTTAGGACGATCGAATTCACTATGATACGCTCTTCCGAAAGCTGATACTAGCGACGTTACACTTGCTTCACCTTTTTTCACGCACATACACTCCTTCATTTTGACAAAAAAATAGGGTTCCCCTGGCCAGGAGAACCCTATTATACACTTTATTTTTATATTGGTAAATTATAGCATAAATAAGTTTTTTTGTCAAGTTTCTAGCCTACTACCACTCCGACACTTTGTATATTCTCTGGCAGGAAAACCGTAATTATTTACACAAGTTTTCGAATTATTTATCCATTCTTTTTTGAGCAGTATTAGTATCTTGAGATACTGGTATATGTTCGGTAGCTCTAGATAAACCTGTTTTTGGCATATTAACATAGATTGCTTCAGAAGCGCCTTTTTCTATTTGATACGTTTCGTGAAAAACACCGACACTCCCATTATCTTTAATCTTATTATTATATGATTTCCAAGCATTTGAATGATTTTTTCCGTGAGCATAGTTTACTAATTCATCGAATCCCTTCCAGTATTGAATTAAGACCACCTTTCTCCAACTAAAGAAGAATTCTGTATGTAAGAAACCCCATTGTGGGTTTTGATACAATTCTTTAATCATAGGTCCCATAGCATTAAAAACTGGTATCCACTTCCAAAATTTTAATAGGTTATTAATACGCATACCAATAATAAAAACAACAAATTCTTGATCCTTACTATTAGCTATATGCCTGCCGTTAAAAATTTTAGCTCCCACTTTAATCCCCCTTTTTTACTGAACATAAATCATGCGCAGCTTCCAAATAAACCATAACACTTTCCCATTAATTTTCCAATCACTTCAACATAGATTTTATGAAAGGCTGTATTTAATAATAAAGGGTATATGTTTTTACCTTTTTATTATTAATATTTGTTTTAAATCTCCTTTTCATCAAGAACATTTTCATAATATATTTCAGTAACGATAGCATTACTGCCTCCTTTCTAAACAGAATATTTTTTTGTAAAACTTTCAGCCCATTGCTACTCAGCCACTTTGCATATCCCCCAGCAGGAAAATTGTCAATTCACATCGAATACCCAAATTATAACAATACATATGGAGGCCAATATGAAACGATTCGTCATTATTACCGTAGGAAAAACACACAGCGGAAAAACTACATTTGCTAAAGAACTAGAAAAAGAGTTCCCCCACTCTTTCGTTATGGATCAAGACAACCAAGCACAATTTATTAACACGCATTATGAAAAATTACAGCCGGCTGAAGGCGCCAATACATTTAAGCACGGTCTTTCGAAATTCATTGTTGATTATGCAAAAGAATATACAAGTTTACATCTTATTATTTGCAACTCAAATAGAAGTCGAAACGGCAGAATGTATTTACTCAATGAATCGTTTCCAAAAGAAGACTATGTACGCATACTCGTTCATTTTGACATGCCAGCTGATGTCCTTTACGAACGAGTAGCTCGAAGCACACGAAGTACGAATATTTTTAGAGGTGGTTATTCTAATTTCAAAGAAGTACTTGATCGACAACAAGCTGAATCACTTCACGAAGATGTAGTAGATCCTATAGAAAACGAGGCTGATTATTTGTTCGTTATTCGTAATAGTAAGGATGTAAACTCTACTATAGAAGAAATTATTCATCTAGCTAAAGTTTTGTCCCCTACTCCAAAATAAGAGAATTTCATAATTACATAATGATAGATTATTATGTAAATACTTCCTCTAGACATCCTACATGGTATATAATGATAAGATAATCTACTTCTATATGCTCAATTTTACACAAAATAGCTCATGCATATGAAAGAAAAGAGGTACAAAAATATGAAAACAAAACAAACTATCGCTGCGTCTACACTAGCTTTAGCAATGATTGCTGGCGCAAACTCTGCTCATGCGGAAGTAACTGATGCTACTCCTCAGCAAAGTACAGGAGATCGATTAGCTGAAATTAAGCAACATAAACAAGAGTTAGATGCGAAATTGCAGCAACACAAAGAAAACGTGGATCAAAAGTTGAATGAACTTAACCAAGTTAAGGAAAATGTTGATACGAAGGTTAATGAACTACATGAGCGTAAACAAGTTGCTGATGAAAAAATTAACGAAATAAAACAACGTAAAGAAGAGCTAGATGCAAAACTTCAGCAGGACAAACAAATCGCCGAAGATAAAATCGCTGAAATTAAAGAGCATAAAAAACAAGTAGAAGATAAAGTTGCTGAAGTTAAAGAACATAAGCAAAATATTGATAACAAAGTGAATGAGATTAAA
The DNA here is from genome assembly GCF_051916495.1 of Bacillus cereus group sp. MYBK216-1. Classification (NCBI taxonomy): domain Bacteria; kingdom Bacillati; phylum Bacillota; class Bacilli; order Caryophanales; family Bacillaceae; genus Bacillus; species Bacillus cereus group sp. MYBK216-1. Next base: position 483,796 of record NZ_JBQAGT010000003.1, on the reverse strand, counting down.
GAACATAAACAAACTGTCGATGAAAAAGTGAATGAAATTAAGCAACATAAAGAGAACATTGATCAAAAGATTAATGAACTTAAGGAAGTTAAAAAACAAGTAGATGAAAAATTAGCTGAGTTAAAGAAAGCAAAACAAACTGCTGAGGACAAACTTGCTGAGTTAAAAGAAAATAAGCCGCATACTGGGAATACGTTAGAGGAACTTAAGAAAATTAAAGGTAATTTAGATAGTCTTTCCGCTAACTTAGAACTAGCGAAACAAGATGTAAAAAACAAACTAGCTGAATTACAAAAAGCTAGAGAAGATTTACTAAATAAAATTAACGAAATAAAACAAGCGAAACAAACTGTTTCAGACGATTTAACAAAGAAAAAACAAGACTTAGATATTAAAATCAACGACTTTAAACATACTGAGAAAAAAATTGAGGACAAATTAGGTGAGGTACATACTACGAAGCAAAATGTAGATAACAAAATTAATGAAGTCTCTCAATCGAAACAAACTGAAACAAAGACTGGTACTACAAACACAAACAATAACGCTAAAGAACTTCCTAACGCTGGTAGTGAGCAATCAAATAATATGGCTTTAGGTATGTTATCTGTATTAGGCGGAATTTTATTAGTAACTCGAAATAAAATTAAAACGTTATTCTCAAAATAAAGTAATTATACAAAGGCCAACCGCATGTACGGTTGGCCATTTTTCTTTATATTAACTTCCCATCTCGAAGCGTCAATATACGATCACATACATCAAGCATTCTTTCATCATGCGTAATCATAATTGCTGCTTTTTGGCTCTCTTTCACTTCACGTTTCATCATTTCTACAACTTCACGTGCACGTTTTGAGTCTAAGCTTGCTGTTGGTTCATCCGCTAATATTAAATCCGGATTGTTCATAAACGCGCGAGCGATTGCTACCCTTTGTTTTTCTCCGCCAGACAATTGATTTGGATAATGATTTTTTCTTTCTCCTAATCCAAATGCTGCTAATAAATGATCCGCACGCTTTTCTGATTCTTGTTTGTTTTCTTTTTTAAGCTTTGCAATGTAAAGCAATTGTTCTTTTACATTTAAATATGGAACAAGATTTGCGAACTGGAAAATGAAGCCGATTTTTTTCAAACGAATGTCTGTCATTTCTTTTTCTGATAGCTTCGTAATATTTTGCTCACGAATGTAAATATCCCCTTTTGAAGGTGATAATAAAGCACCCGCGATTGATAATAACGTACTTTTCCCTGATCCAGAAGGACCGACAATTCCGATAAACTCTCCAGCTTTCACATCAAGCGACATCGGATGAAGGGCTGTTACTTCTGTATTCCCTTCTCCGTACACTTTACTTACTTTGTCTAATTTTAATAATGAAGTCATTACATCCCGCCTCCAATTGCTTCTAATGCATCAACTTTTAATACTTGGTATAACGAAATAAGTGTTCCTAAAATACTAATGACGATAAAGATTGCTGCATATTGTGCAATCATCGGTGTTGTTAATAAGAATGGCATACCTGCTGGTAAAATTTGTTCTAATCCTTGTACAAAAACAATACTGATTACCATAGCAACGACTGATAAGAATAACGCCTGTACGACTAAGCTATTTGCTAAATAAGAGTTCTTCGTACCAATTGCTTTTAATACGCCTAATTGCTGTGTTTTTTGCAATGTAATGACGTAGAAGAATACGCCGATTAGTAACGCAGCGATAACTAGTAAGAATGCAATGATCATCGTTAATGTCCCTTGCTCTTCTTTAAATCCTGGAATACTTTGCAGTACTTCTTTTTTGTCAATTACGTGTGCACTTTTAATCTCTTTATCTGTGTTAAGTGCAATTGCACTATAATCTTTTTGGTTTGGTTGTGAAATAGATCCCCATACGTCTTCATTTACATAAACGACTGGTGTATGGCTAAACATTTGATCTTTTGTAAATCCAACAATTTTAAATTCTTTCTTTGAAACAGGATCAATAATTGTATCTCCAATATCAATTCCTTTTTCTTTAATTGATTCATCAGCAACCATTTCATTATTTGCTGTGCCTAATTTCTCACCTTTTACAATGTTCGGCTCTAAAAATGAATCGCGCTCACTTGAGAAAATAGCGATATCAACCTTTTTCGAACTATCTTTCTTTTCATACGTTGAAACTTTTACACGAAACGGAACAGCATCTTTCTCGCCTACTTGATTTACTACGTTATCAACATCGTCTTTCTTAATTTGTGAACGAAGTAATTTATTTTCCGCATCATCTGCTAAAACGAACTTATTTGCCTCCATATTTTGAATCGATGAAGCATTATCATATGATAGTCCATTTGCTAATCCTGAAATAACAAGAACTAAAAATGATAATAACACCATAATAAGTCCGATTAATCCATATCTTAATTTTGATTGTTTCAATTCACGCAGAGCTAAAAACATTTCGCTCGCTCCTTCCTCTTTCTTTCTATGCACTTATCATAAAAAAGAATTATGAACGGAATATGAACAGAAGATTACAGAGGATAAGATTTAATTTTCAGAAAGTATTGAAAATAATTGAAATCCTTGATACAATTCAGTCAAATAATCTTGACCGAGTAATTTCATTTAAGGAGTTGATCATTTTGAAGCCCATGTTCACACTAACTACTTATAGCCAACTAAAAGCATTAAGCGATCCATTACGTGCCGAAATGATGATACGTCTATGCGAACGTCCTTATACAGGACAATTACTATCTGAGAAATTCGGCATTTCAAGGGCGAAAATTCATTATCATTTAAAAGAATTAGAGAAGAATGGTTTTATAGAAATTGTTTATACAGAAGAAAAGAATGGCATCGTTCAAAAGTTTTATCAATCTGTCGCTAGAGGCTTCACCCCTGCCGCAGATCTATTACCTCATTTAGAAATGTTAAGCGAATCAGGTCGCCAAATCTTTTTACAAATGACGGAAAGAACGAAAAGCCATATTCTCGCTGCACCAGAAGAAGCCTTTACATTACGAAAAGAAAGCGAAGATCCAGCTGAGTGGAATTACGTTTCATCTTGCTGGGAGTTTGATGCCACGCCAGAACAATTTCAAATGTGGGTGAAAAAGTTTTATGAATTGATGGGTGAATTAAACGAGATCACAAAAGACGCGGATAAAGATCCAAATAGTAAATCTTACTACATTTCTACTACTGCCCTACAAATCGAAGAACGAGCAATGCAGCGATTTGTGAAAAAAGAAGAAAAATCGTAATACGATTTTTTTATACAAACGGTCAAATTTATTTTACCGAATAAATTTATTATAAAGGAGTAGATTAAATGGACATATTAAAAAACCGGAATTTCCTCTTATTGTTTTTAGGGAGAATTTTTACAAACATAGGAGATAGCTTATACTATGTAGCCGCGATGTGGCTCGTATATAAGCTAAGTGGTAATCCTTTCTATTCTGGATTGGCTGGTTTTCTTACGTTATTACCTTCTGCACTTCAATTTCTTACCGGTCCATTCGTCGATAGATGGTCAATCAAAAACACCCTCGTCATCACACAAGTTCTGCAATGCATTCTTATATTAATCATTCCTATTACACACTACTTCGATCTATTAACAGTTCAACTACTACTCATCATCATGCCCATCGTAGCCTTTATCGAACAATTCGCCTATCCCGCACAATCGAAAGCTTTACCACTTCTACTGCATAAAACACAATTATTAAAAGGAAACTCACTCTTTTCATTTGCATATCAAGGCATTGATTTAATTTGTACGACTCTTTCTGGAATATTAGTAGCACTATTTGGCGCAATTACTTTATATGTAATCGACTCTTTTACATTCGCGATTACTGCCCTTTTGTTCTTTTCACTAAAAATGCCAAAGCAAACAGAAACCAATACATCGCTATCAACTAAACAATATTTCACTGATTTAAAAGAAGGTTTTTCGATCGTCTTTCGTTCATTAATGGGCGTATTCTTAATCGGTTCAGTAGTCGCTAATTTTTCAATCGGTATGACGATGGCGATACTCCCTTCTTTCGCTGATTCTTTAGGAGGTGTGAAATCATATGGGTTCTTCTTAGCTGCTATATCAGCAGGTAGTCTTATCGGTGCATTATTCAGTTCATGGGTTGGCAAACGTAATGTTGGCCGTGTCTCCATTATTAGCTTTGCGACCGGCGCTATCTTTTGGTTTCTCTCTACGATTGTACCGTTTCAATGGCTATCTATTTTCTTATTCGGCCTAGCCTGGATTCCAATTGGTGCGACCAACATATTATTTGCGACAATTAGTCAAATTGTAATTCCAAATCAATATATCGGGCGCATCAATTCAGTCATGCGAAGTATGGGCACAATTGCTATGCCGTTCGGTTCTTTAATTGGTGGATATGCTGCAAATGTATTTAGTAGCCAACTCATTTTCGCGCTCGCTAGCATCGGAATTTTATTTATTTCTCTCGTATGGCTGCTTCATCCGAAATTACGAGCATTGCCAAAAGCTGATGAAATTACTGCGGATACTTTTGGGGTTCGGTTTAAAGTAGAACGTGGGAAAGATGCGGCTTTATAGCTGCAGTGAGAGGGTACGTGAAATTTATATCGGCGATTTTTCGATTATATCGACTTACCGACAAAAAAAGAGGCCGTTCCGAAAACAGCCTCTTTCATCTATTTAGGAAGCTCAACCCGAACGGTCGTCCCTTCTCCCTTCGTACTATACACTGAAACGTTTCCATGATGCAGTTCAACAATCTTCTGCACGATCGATAACCCTAAACCGCTACCTTCTACATTTCTTGCCCTTGCTGTATCTACCTTATAAAAACGATCAAAAATACGCTCCATTTCTTCTTTTTCCATGCCGATTCCGTTATCGGATATAGAGATTATAACGCTAGACTCTAACTCTTCGACAAAAAACTCAATGGTCCCACCATCGTTTGAAAACTTAATACTATTCGTAAAGATATTACTCCATACTTGATGAAGTAAGTTTTCATCACCTTTTATAGTGATATCCGGCACATCAAATTCAACGGCAATATCTTTCTCGCGCCATTTCCACTCAAGCATAAAAATGACGTCTTTAATTTGCTTCTGCAGATTGAATTCTCTTATTTGTAGAACCTTTTCCTCTTTATCTAATGAAGCGAGCGTAAGTAACTGTTTACATAAACTAGACATTCGCTTGCTTTCACCCTCAATAATTTGTAAGTAATGATTTCTTTCTTCCTCACTCATCTTTTCTGTTTGCAACGTTTTTGAAAAACCTTGTATGGAAGAAAGTGGCGACTGAAATTCATGTGAAACGTTCGAAACGAATTCTTGTCTCATTTCATCTAGTTCTTTAATACTCTTCGTCATCTTTTGGAAGCTTGTAGATAACGTTCCTATTTCATCTTTTCGTTTTACATCTAATTCAATTTCATATTCCCCACTCGCAATTTTTTGCGTAGCCTTCGTAAATTTACGGATTGGGCGAACGATATAACCTGCTGCAATCGCTATAAAGATAATACTTAATAGTACGATAAACCCAAGTAATACCGCTAAGAAAATTCGCATCTCGCCAAATTGGTTCTGAATGTCAGGACGAATAAATAACGCGTACTGTTTATCACCGTGCTTTACCGGTACACCAACACTATTTATTAATTCATTATCGAAAAATCCTGTAATAAAAAGACGCGTTGGATACGTAGAAACACCATTAAACGTTTCTCCTTGCAATACTTTATGAACAGTAGCATCGCTAATAGACGTCTTACGAAACGCATTACCAATACGCTTCCCATTCTTTTGATCATCGACAATATAAATTTCATACCCTAACTTTGCAATAGAATGCAAATACGTCTCTTGATTTTCTTCACTTTGCTTTTCATATAACGATTTAACTTCTTCCGCATACTTTAAAATCTTTTCACTATTATACGGTTTTAACTTCACTTGATAATATACGTTCGTTAATAAAAAGCCGATAATACTACTAAGTAGCATAATGCCGACCGTCATAAATACAAATCTAGAATATAGTGATTTCATCTTATTTCAACTCCAACTTATACCCGAGGCCGCGCACTGTCGTAATTTGAAAATCATCCGTTCGTTTTGAGAAACGATCTCGGAGCCTTTTCACATGAACATCAACTGTTCGTTCATCTCCTTCAAAATCCATTCCCCATACTAATTCAATTAATTCTTCTCTTGAAAATGTTCTTCCAGGATAACTAGCTAATTGTGATAATAACTCAAATTCCTTTAAAGGAAGTAAAATTGTTTGACCGTTACACTTTACTTCTACACCTTTTCGATCAATTGTCGTTCCGTGCAACGTAATAATATCTGCACTCAGCATTTGATAACGGCGTAATAAAGCTTTCATACGGAAAATCACTTCAGCTGGTTCAAATGGTTTTACGATATAATCATCTGTACCAGAAATGAATCCTTTTTCTTTATCCACTAACTGGTCTTTCGCAGTTAATAAAATAACCGGTATATCATGATACTTCCGGATTTCTTCACATAACGTATAGCCATCAACGAACGGCATCATAATGTCTACGATCGCAAGATGAATATTTTCCTTCTCTAAAACGTCTTGCGCTACCTTTCCATCTTCTGCTTCAAAAACTTTAAACCCCTCTTTTTGCAAATGGTAATGCAACAACTCTCTAATATGCTTATCATCATCAGCTAATAAAATATGTATCATCTTCATTAAACCCTCTCTTGTTCATCCTTCTACATCCTTACCTTAAGAAACAATTGAATTTTTTGCAAGAAAAAGAAAAAGAATCTATTTTGAAAAAAGATGATTCAAAATAGATTCTTACGTTTTAGTATTAAGATTATTTTAATAAAAAATAAGTTCTAAGCTTTAGAAATATCAACGAATCCTTCTCCAAATACGTCACGAACATCATGTATAGCGATGAATGCAGCCGGATCTGTAGTTTGAACAATCCTCTTTAGCTTCACTACTTCTTGCTTATTGATAACAACATAAAGAATTTCCTTCGGAGTTTTCGTGTAATAGCCATGACCTGAATACACGGTAACCCCTCTGCCCATTAACGTAGTTACCTTCCCGGCAATTTCATTCGGGTTATCAGAAATAATCGTAATGGCTTTCTTCGGATTTAAACCTTCAATTACAAACTCCATCACTTTCGTTGCTACATATAGCATAATAATTGTTATCATCAGTTTTTCTGCACCAATGATGAAATAAGATGAAAACGCAACGATTAAATCGAAGAACAGTAGACCGTAGCTAATGCTCCATCCTAAATACTTATGCGTCATCCTTGCTAAGATGGTAGTACCTGCAGTTGTTCCGCCAACGCGAATGATAAGACCAATCCCGCATCCAATAAATATTCCTCCGAAAATGGCATTTACGAGCATTTCATCCGAAGCAATCGTCCATCCTTCTGTCAAATGAAGGAATAGCGAGTTCGTAACTACAGCGATAATCGTATAAATTGTTGTTATCTTATTTAAAAATTTATAACCGGCTATTAACAAAATTGCATTTAAAATTAAGTTAACTAAGCCCGGTGACCATTCAAATAAATAATACGTAATAATCGTGATACCTGTTACCCCACCCTCACCAAACTCGTTCGGGATAACAAACAAATTGACACCTAACGCAAAAAGAAATGCACCAATAATAATAAAAATAATGTCTGTCGTTCTTTTTTTCATACAGTACCTCACTTCTTATGTAAATATTTATTCTGCCATAAACTCTCACCATTATATCGTGGAATATTCAAATCGAACAGTGGTTTGTTTTTATTTTAATATAAGATAAAAAATCAACATTATTTATTATGTACTGCAAATAAAGTTTTGATTTCAACCGTAATTTACTCTTAAAAAGAAATGCTAAACATTGACTTGCACAAATTTCAAATAAAAAAGTACCCATCTAATTCTCATACGGAATGAGAATTAGATGGGTACTGCATGATACATTTAGTTTTTACATGTATTGTTTGGAGAAAATTGCAAATAACGACCTATACTCGCCTTATTAAGACCAAATCCATACATCATCATTATTTTCAGCGTTCGTCTTTGCTTCATGAACTTTTTCAATATGATCAACTGTGTTCCAGTTAATAGAAATACCACCCCAGCCCACATACTCCATATCAATTTTCACTTTCTCACCCACATTAAATACTTGTCCCTTTGTTAAGAAAACATCAATAATATCTTTCTTCCCATTTAGCGATGGATACTCAACTACAACATATTTAGTAGCACCGTCTCCCTCATCTTCCATCGTTCCTACTTTTGATACTTCTCCAATTACATAATTAGGTGAGCCATCTTCTTTCATGTGCATACCTAACTTGTCTGTTGTATTTTCAACTGCAGTTGCAACCATATATTCTGTAAAATTACGCATCATAGATCCAGTAGCTTTTACTTCATCTCCTACTTTAACGTTTGAAAGTGAATCAATATACACACTAACAGGTTCCTCATATTGCTGAGATTTTACAACAATTACACCGTTATCTACCTCTACTACTCGTCCTTCTAACGTCGAGAAGTTCGATTCAATAGAAGCGGCACTCGCTTTTGTTAGTTCTAACCCTGGTACATTTGTTCCTGATAATGCTGCGATACCTAAAGCACCTGCTAAAATTATTTTTTTCATACCCATATGTAACATCTCCATTCATGATGATTGTATTTGTTTGATTGGTATCGACCAACCTGTAATCATTATAGTTACAAGTCATAAAAATAACAACCGTTTTCCTCATGCAATGTTGCATACTGTAATTTTCAAATGTAAATTGATTATTCCTATATTCAACACTAAGACTGAATTCTTGAATCCCAGCAGGTAAACGGATTAATGATGAAGAAACTAATTTCATACATCATGTTTTTCAATGATACAGTTTGTATAATCGTAGTCCATTACATTATGTAGCAGCGGAGTTAACATGTTAATAAAACCAAAGAGGTTACAAGCAGGAGATATCCTGGCGACAGTAAGTCCTTCATGAGGAGGCGCAGGTAATTCTGAGATAAGATAACGATATGACAGGGCTCAAATAAATAAAAACACCCCTATAAGATATGACTGTGAATTAGTACTTTTCAAATGATAAAGGGGGATTTACATGTATGGAAGTAACATTTACAGTAAGTAAATGGGATGAAAAACCAATCGATGATACTAAAAAAGATTTCCCTATTAATATTGCACATGTCGAATATGATATTGATGGTGAATTAAAAGGAAAAGCTTTTATTGAATACTTCTTATATTATTTAGACTCAAATATAAATGATGGTCACTTAGCTACTTCTAAAATTTCTGGATTTTTACACTTTGAAGGAATTTATAAGGGGCAACAAGGGACATTTACAGCTATAGAGCAAGAAATATTTGATAAAGAAAATTTAGATTCCCCAGGAACAATTATTAAAGCTACCGGTAACTTAGAAAATCTAAAAGGATCCTATAATTATCAATTTACAGGTCAAACCAGTAAACTAATTTTAGAGTTTGAATGTTAGCAAAATATCCTATAATTTAGTGGAAAGGACACTTCTTGTAATACTAGGAATGTCCTTTTTGTTGACGAGCTTATTCAAGTTAAAAATGAACAGAATATATTACATAACTTCTTATTAACAGTATTCAATGATACATAAAATTTTCGTTATGGGGGGAATTAAAAATCTAAGCCCGAGTGACATGGCCCACCTATTCATTACTTTCTCTACTAACTAAAGAATAATCCCAGAAAAACTCCCCTTCATAACTTCCTTTTCAATTTGATTCCTACATATAAACATCGCAATAATTTTTGTACGATTTTTTTCATCGGGCTCAAATTGTTCAATGGTTACGTCACAATGAATAGTTACTATTAATTGGTGACTTTCGATTAAATGAAAATCGCCTCTTATAGAGCGCAGTTTTACTTATATTCATTCTTATGCAAATTCTGAGGCATATTCTTCGTATGTCTTTAATGTATTAAGCAATCGAACTGATTCAATCATGATTTCGTTCGATGAATCAGTTACACAAATGATAATAAATCGATTATCATCTCCGTCTCCAAACAAGCCTTCTGATTTAAGTTCCATTAACACATTTAACGTTTCTTTCAACAGTGTATTTACTCGTATGTTAAAGTCATCTTCGACGATATCATGATATTTGTTAATAATTTTGTTCACTTCATCAAACATTCCAAAATCGTCCCATTCGCTCCACTCAACAGCTCCGTATCTATAATAATTGTATAAAGGGTCCGACTTATTAACTTTGATTAGTCTTTCTTTATTAGCCACTGGTCCAATGCTATTGACACAATCGTCTGTTAATATGGAGTACCCATATATCGTGTCAACACCGCACCTAGTTATAAGTTCGTTATAATGACAACGAATTGCATTTTTCAACTCAACATAAAAACGTTCTTGCAGTTGCATTTTCATCGTATTTCCTCCGTTTTTTGTAGCGATCTGTCGTTACATATTTCAATCTTAACATCAAAATCAACATGAAACGTTAACTGAGCCAAAATAAGAAAAACCGAAACTATAATCATTTCGGTTTTTCAAAACTGTAGAAGTCTATATTTACTTTAAAGAATGTACAAACAACCCGCTGCGCAGTTTCGGTTCAAACCACGTTGACTTTGGCGGCATAATTTCTCCAGCGTCTGCGATTGCTAATAACGATTCCATTGATGTCGGATATAGTGAGAACGCTGCTTTATATTCACCGCTATTTACAAGGCGTTCTAGTTCTTCTAACCCGCGGATTCCTCCGACAAAATCAACGCGTGAATCAGATCGCGGATCGTGTATTTCAAGTACTTGGCTTAATAAATGATCTTGCAGGATAGATACATCTAAACCTCTAACAAGATCATTCGCATCAAATGTTTCTTCTTTCACAGTAAGCTTATACCACTTCTCATTTACATACATACCAAATGTTTTTGGCTCATTTGGTTTATACGGAGAAACAGCCGCTTCTTCTACATAAAAGTATTGCGCTATTTGTTTTAAAAACTGTTCTTCTGATAAACCGTTTAAGTCTTTTACAACTCGGTTATAGTCCCAAATAGATAACTCATCGTGAGGGAATAAAACAGATAAGAAGAAATTAAACTCTTCTTCTCCTGTGTAATTCGGATATTGTTCTCTTCGCATGAGCCCTACTTTTGCAGCTGATGCGGAGCGGTGATGCCCATCTGCAATATAAAGATTAGGAATATCTTCAAATACGTTTACTAAACTTGCAATTACTTCTTCATCAGCTATTTTCCAGGCAACATGCTTAACGCCGTCTTCTGCTGTAAATGTATAGATTGGCGCATGTTCTTCTTTCCAGCTGGCAACAAAACGCTTTATCTCTTCTTTTGTACGATACGTTAAAAAGATAGGACCTGTATTTGCGTCACACACATCTACGTGGCGAATGCGATCAAGTTCTTTTTCATGACGCGTTCTTTCATGTTTTTTAATTGTATCATCTTCATACTCATCAATAGATGTACAAACGACAAGGCCTGACTGCGTTCTTCCTTGCATCGTCAATTCATAAATGTATAACGCTGGCTCTTCGTCTTGAATGAACACTTCTTCTCGTATAAATCGATTTAAATTTTCACCCGCTTTTTCATATACGCGATCATCGTACGGTGAAAGTGCCGGGTCTAAATCAATTTCTGCTTTATCAACGTGTAAGAAAGAATAAGGATTCCCTTTTACAACCTCTCTTGCTTCTTCACTATTTAATACGTCATACGGTAAAGCTGCCACTTCCGCTGCTTTTTCTTCTACTGGACGAATGGCCCGAAACGGTCGGATTTTTGCCAAGTTCCTCTCTCCTTTACACAATCATTCGAACGGCTACAACACCTGTAATTTTGCTTATATTTTCCACAATATTCTCTTTTATTATATCATCAATTCCGTTATCAATATCAATCATTGTGTACGCCCAAGAATGTTTACTACGATTAATCATATCAGCAATATTAATATGATGTTCTGCTAAACATCCTGTAATTTGTCCTACCATGTTCGGAACGTTTTGATGCATAATCGTAATTCGTTTTTTTCCGATATACGGTAATTCTACGTTTGGATAGTTTACTGAATTACGAATATTTCCTGTCTCTAAATATTCACGTAATTGGCGCGCTGCCATTACTGCACAATTTTCTTCCGATTCAGACGTAGATGCACCGAGGTGAGGCGTCGCTGTTACGTTTTTCATTTTAATCACATTTTCATTCGGGAAGTCAGTTACGTAATGCGCAATAACATCTTCTTCTAACGCTTTTTGAAGAACTTTTTCATCTACAAGTTCTCCTCTTGAGAAATTGAATAAACGCATTCCTTTTTTCATCTTCTCTATAGCGTGTTCACCAATAAGCCCCTTCGTTTGATTGGTAAGAGGAATATGCAGTGTAATATAATCACACGTTGCAAAAATTTCATCAAGGCTAAATGCTCTTTGCACATGTGTAGAAAGGCGCCAAGCTGTTTCAACTGAAATGTAAGGATCATATCCGACGACGTCCATCCCTAAAGCTAACGCATCGTTCGCAACTAAAGCACCAATTGCGCCAAGTCCGATAACCCCTAGACGTTTCCCTGCAATCTCTGATCCAACGAATTGTTTTTTCCCTGATTCAACAAGCTGTGGTACTTCTTCACCCTCTAAATTTTTCGTCCAGCTTACTCCGTTAATAATATTACGTGAAGACATAATAAGGCTGGCGATAATAAGTTCCTTCACTGCATTTGCATTCGCTCCTGGTGTATTAAATACTACAATCCCTTTTTCTGTACAGCGCTCGACAGGAATATTATTTACACCAGCACCAGCTCTTGCAATCGCCTTTAAGTCTTTTGAAAAATCTTCTTGATGTAAAGAATAGCTGCGAAGTAAAATACCATCTGGGTGATCCATTCTCTCCCCTACTTCATAACGCTCTCCGCTAAGAACTTGTAAACCTTTTTCCGCAATTTGATTTAACGTTTGAACACGAAACATATCCCCATCTCCCTATCTATTCTCAAGCTCAAATTCCTTCATATAATCTACTAATTGCTGTACACCGTGTACTGGCATCGCATTGTAAATACTTGCACGCATACCACCGACTGAGCGATGTCCTTTTAACGTAACAAGGCCGCGTTCTTTCGTTTTTTGTAAAAACTCATTGTTCAGCTCTTCTGACGGTGTTGTAAACGGAATATTCATAAGTGATCGATACGCAGGGTCAACTGGTGAAGTAAACAATTTAGATTCATCTAAAAAATGATAAATAAGTGAAGATTTCATTCTATTCTGTTCTTCAATCGCAGATACTCCGCCTTGCTCTTTCAACCACTCTAGTACAAGTTTTGTTACGTAAATACTAAAGGACGGCGGTGTATTATATAAGGAGTTATTTTTGCTGTAAGTTTCATAGTTTAACATCGTAGGACAAGAGCGATCTGCTCCTCCAATTAAATCTCTTTTTATAATTGCAATCGTTAAGCCCGCTGGCCCTAAATTCTTTTGCGCTCCCGCATATATAAGGCCAAACTTCGTAACATCATATTGTTCTGATAAAATATTTGAGGACATATCCGCAACGAGCGGTACTTTATCTAAATGTGGAACTTCTACATATTTCGTCCCCTCAATTGTATTATTCGTTGTAATATGTACATAATCTAGTTTTTCATCGCTCAGTAAACCATCCAATTTAGGAATTGTAGTAAACTTCTCTTTTTCAGAAGAAGCAATCACTTGTACTTCCCCTACTTTTTCAGCTTCTTGCATCGCCTTTTTTGACCATGAGCCAGTCAATACGTACCCTGCTTTTTTATACGTATTCATTACATTTAACGGTATCATAGAGAATTGTAATGACGCACCGCCTTGTAAAAACAATACATCATATTCATTAGGAATGTTCATTAATTCACGAAGTAGGTTACTAGCTTCATCTATAATACTTTGAAAATATGAAGATCGATGACTCATTTCCATAATAGACATGCCTGTCCCGTTATAATTTACAAGCTCCTTTTGCACTTTTTCTAAAACTGGCAAAGGGAGTATTGATGGTCCTGCTGAAAAATTATACACTCTCTCCATCACCATGATAACCCCCCTATTTCTCATTTTTATTAATTTTTAAACTTTCTGAATTATAACCTAAAATATAATATACGGTCAATTTGTTTTCCACTATTATGGCGTAAGACGCAATGGAATCGCTTGCAAGTGCAAACCTTTTTTTTATAAACATACAAAAAAGTGTTAAGTACATAATCGTACTTAACACTCTAGTAATGAAAGAATAATAGCTAATTGTCCGTAAAGAACCGATCAAAAATTTGATAAATTGCAGAAAGACCAATGAGCCAATAAATAGTGTCCACAAGCGCCGGCATAGAACCAAACCATTTCTCAACTACATTGTAATCTAACGCTACAAACAACCAATTCAAACCGCCAAGAATCACCAAAATTACTGTAAGGTAAGACAAAAATTTCATTATGATTGCCCCCTAGGTGATAAGATGGTGAAAGGCCTTTCACTAGAAATATATGTGGTAAACTTTAAAACTTACCTATTTTATAAAATTTATTTTCGGTACCACCCGCTAATAACTGCCTCTGCTTCTTTACTATGTATTTGATACGCATGCGTACTATCATTAGATCCAATAAACCAAATTGAAAAACCTTTAAAATATGGTTTTGGTTCTAATACGTCACGGTAAGCGCGCCATCCGTTTAATTGTACGTCTTTTGAAAACACATTAGAAACATCTGGATTCCACGGATTTTGCAGTCCAAGTTCACGCGCTGGAACGTTAAATCCACCAAAATAAACAGGCTTTCCTGTTGCTTTATGTAATTGTTCTAGTTGCTGAACAACATTTTGCCCACGATTATATACTGTCGTCGCAAATAAACTTTGCTTCACTTCTTCGTATGATGGATTTCTTTTTCCTGAAACTTCAAACCAACTGTCTATGCTAACAATATCCACCTTTTTTAAATACGGGCGATTGATTTTCTCTTTAAACTTCGCTTCATAAGAAGGGTCCCAGCTTGCTGTTAACCACCAGTTCATTTGATACAAAACATTTCCTTTATACTGATTACGAACAAAATCAATTGTATCGCTCCAGTATCCTTCTGCATACTCCATATTCACGAAATTAGAAGCAATCTTTAGTCCATACACATTGTATTTACTTGTAATGGAATTAAAAATATCTTGCAGAATAACCGTCTTCCAATTCCAGAAGAAATCATTAATGTTACTTGGGTTCCATTCTGTCTCTCCAACATTCCCCTGCTGAATATACGGGAACGGTTCCACTATAACTTGAATATTACGCTTTAATAATTCTTGAATTAAAATAATAGCTTGTTGCTTTTGCGCTTGATTAATTACCATGTTAGTAGAAGTCACATTTGGGATATCTACTTGAATCGGTACATTTACTGTATTTAAATTTAAGCGCTCCACATCCGCTAATACTTTCGCTACATTTCCAACTTCCCATACTGTTACGTTTCCTGATTTGATTTTTCCAGATTGAACAGTATTTACATCTGCCTGTACATTTCCTTGAAAACAAAAAGAAAACAACATAATAAACACTCCTAAAAAACTTATTAAACTCTTATTTTTCTTCACAACTTTCCCCCTATAATTTTTGGCTTTCTTGATTATTTTATACAACGTTTCATATATATTCCACAAAAAATCCAATAAATTTTTATTGATAAAAATGCTATTCATCCTTTATTCACATCTTACTCATACTAAGCTCCTAAAAATAGTAAGATAAATAAAAAAGGAACGGATTTCCGCTCCTTTTTTATCTTTTTACAATTATCAATCTATTTCCCTTTTAGGCTCTACCAACATGATATGAGATTCCTTTTCAGTGAAAGGTTTATGCTCAACGCCTCTCGGGACAATAAACATCTCGCCTTTAGAAATTTTCACCTGTCCATCACGAAAATCGATGAACATCTCCCCTTCAAGCACAATAAATAGCTTATCCGTATTAGGGTGCTCATGCCATATAAAATCTCCATTAGCTTTAAAAAGCTGAATTTGATCGTCATTCATTTCACCAATCACTTGTGGATACCAATAATCGTTAATTTTAGATAACTCGTCATTTAGTTTAATAGGTTGGTAATGGATAATAATCCCTCCTTACTTTCGAATTCCACTATATTACAGTAATATAAGTAAAAAAGTCGTTATTACGCTTAAAAAGAAAATGCTCCGGCCAGAACTTTTCATTCAGATAGTACAAAGGAGTGATTTCAATGAAAGTACTTTCAATCCAATGTTTCCTTTAACTCTCCATAAGTATAGAACAGTGATTTTCAAATAAGAATGGACCCCTGTTGACATTCGTATGGATTATTGATGAACTTCTCGCGATATTTAGTAGGCGAAATGCCAACTCGCTTCTTGAAAACTCTACTAAAATAAAAAGGGTCTGCGATTCCAACAGCCTGCGCAATTTGTTGTACAGGCACATCACTTGTACATAACATTTTTTGAGCCATCTTTATACGATAGTTCAATAAATATTCTGTTGCCCCCATACCTGCATGCTTTCTAAACACGTAAGAAAGACGATTTCGATTAACATTATTTTGTTCTGTAAGCGTATGAATTGTAATATCCTTATAATAGTATTTACGAACGTAACTAGATATTCGTTCGAATAAAGTATGCGACTCATAATTGCTTTCTCTATTGAAAACACTTAATAAAGCTTCATTCAACGCTTCGCGAAACAGCATTTCGGTCTGAAACATCGAAATGCCTCCACGCTGATTATATACATCCCAAAGACGCATAAGTAATTCGACAAGACGAGGAGATTGTCCTGTTAATAATTCAAAATGCTGATGAGTAAAGCCAGAGTCTTCTCGTTCTGAATTGCTTATCTGATATAAAACAAGAATATATTCCCAGTTCATTTCACCAAGCATTTTATGGGCTAATGTCATTTTTGCACCCCCATGTATAACTTTTCCTGGGGAAAGAGTATACGGCGTACCATTAAATTGAAATTGCGTCTTCCCTGTAATTGGAAATACAAATCCTGGGAAAGAATCTGTAGACTCAGCAAAAGGCACACCTGGATTTTTAGCATAACGATATACTCCTTCTACTCGGAAAGGAGTATTGGCAAGATACTCTGCTAACTCATTCACGTCCAACTTCACAATACACGCCTCATTTCAATAATAGTTTTCTTGTAATTCGCGAGATTAATTGGTGTACATTCTGGGAAACGCTAAACTAAAAATAGTACATACAACTTAACATGATCTGGTTATTAACCTATAAATATATTATTTTTCATTTATTGACCAAAGTATCCTCCCTATATTATTGATAATGATTTTCATTGTAGTTTGATAAAAAAACATTTGTCAAGTTGGCTGGCCTAGAAAAATGATGAAACAAGGGGAATAGAGGAACAGTTCTGTTGCAAATAATACCTAGTCTTTGTTAACTAATTCCCCTCAAAACTGGAATGATCATGTTAATAGTTGTAATGACTTTATTAGTTACAGCACTTGCAGCATGTGGAAATAATCGTAATCCTGAAGAAGTTGCTACAGCGTATTTCGAAGATGGAAACAGCCTACTATCAAATTAAATGATAGTAGGCTGGCTGTTAAAATTATTTAAGAACTGGGTTATGTTCTAAATGATAAGCTTTCATTATCAAAAAGAGTATTACTAGTTCCCTCCACAAACAAAAACACCCTATCACTTCGGTTCTAAATTTAGCACCTTCCCCTCTATCCCCTCCGTATTCAATGTAGTCGTATGATACGTGCCATTTACCCAATCATCTATTTGATCATGATACCAATCGCTTCTAAAATGTCCCGACTGTCCTGGCCCTACGATATGATAACCGTTTGACATATCTTTCGTATCAATAATGAATCTCCAAGACGCCCCGTGATTTACAATGCCGTTTTCGCCGTAACTTGCTGCTTGCACGGTAACTTGGCTCCCACCAATCGGAACTGGTTTCTCACGATTAAAAGCGAGTAATGCTAACATACTCGATGATTTCGAAATTGGATGTGTAAAAGCGAGTTGATGGTAATCGCCCCACTTCCACTCTCCAACATCGGGTCCATATTCCTTCTGCAATTTCTTCATTACATTCTCGTACGATGTATGCACAACTGTTGTGAAACCTCCGTACTTCGTAAACCAAACGCTATTTTCTCCCGCTACTTCTTTTCGAATCAATTCATCAACAACTTGTGACTTCCCTTCAAATAACTCCATTACATCTTTCGGTATTTCTTTTGAAAATAACGTATTTGAAATCTCTTTCATTAACAAATGGAATATTAATGGTGCCGCTTCATCTTTACTATCGTAAAAATTCCACTTTGTTAATTGGTCTACGCCTTCTTTCTCTACCTCATTTAAAGATGCTTTATTTAACTCTTTTAAAAATATAGGAGTAAACTCTTTCCCGTATAAATTCTTTTGATCCATCTGTAACTCTTCTAAATCTTTCACCGTATACTTTTCCTTCTCTTGCAAAAATTCTTGAATACGCATTTGCCTATATGGCTGCGCCCACGTATTGCTAATATGATATGGATAATCATCATCAACAATTTTATTATTCGCAGTTGAAATAAACCCTTGTTTTGGATTGATTACTTTTGGAAGTTGATCAAACGGGATATACCCTTCCCATTCATATTCATCTGTCCATCCTGGAACAGGCAAGCTACCATCACCTTTTTTACGCACTGGTATATTTCCATTCGCTTTATAAGCAATTGTGCCGTCATTTGATGCAAACACAAAGTTTTGGGTTGGTGTATGAAACTCTTGAAGAGCGGTTTCAAACTCATTCCAGTCTTTTGCTTTATTCATATTTAATACAGCTTTTAACTCAGCTGACGGTTCTAAAGCTGTCCACTTTAAAGAGAATACGGTTTTGTTTTTTTCCTTTCCCTTATCCGCAAACTCTGAAATTACTGGTCCATGCCTCGTAATCGTAACGTTATAAGGAATTGTCTTCCTGCCTTTTACTTTAATCGACTCGTCTACAACGGTAGCTTTCTCCCATTTATCGTTATACAGAAATTCATTTTCATTATTAGGATTTCTCTTCTCAATATATAAATCTTGCACATCAGGCCCCGTATTCGTAACGCCCCACGCTATTTTGTCATTGTGTCCTAATATAACACCTGGTACTCCGGCAAAAATAACGCCACTCACATTCAAACCTTTCATTTCAAGTCGCGTTTGATACCAAATAGAAGGCGTCGCAAGAGATAAATGAGGATCATCTGCTAAAATTGGCTTACCTGACGCACTCTTCTCACCGCTCACAACCCAGTTATTACTACCGTTAAACTCCGGCGGAATTATCGTTTTTGAAAAACTTTGTGCTACGTCCACATTTGTATTTTTCAGTTCAGTTAGCAATCTAGGGGCATCTTTCGGATATGCAGGAAATAGCTCATTCGCTTGCTCTTTGGGAAGATTTTTCAGGGCCCAATATCGAAATGCCTGTCCGTGCCAATGTCCTCCTAAGTCAAACGCCATATACTTCCCGATCGTTAAAGTATCAACAATTGACCACTCAGCAGGTTCATAACCTAATATAGTAAACTCAACTGGTAATTTCTTTTCCTCTTTCGCCTCACGTATAAAAGCGTTCACCCCATCAGCAAATGACTGCAGGGCATATTTCGCTTCTCCATCATATTGACTAACTGAAGCTTCGGCCGCTCGCCGTAAACCGAGTGTTCGAAACAATTTATCTCGATCAACAGCTGCTTCCCCAACAACTTCACTTAACATACCAGACGCTTGTCTTCTACTTAAATCCATTTGAAACAAACGATCTTGCGCTTGCACATATCCTTGTGAAAAATATAAATCATGTGCATTTTCCGATTTAATATGCGGTACACCTTTACTATCACGCTTCACCGTAACAGCCTGTTGTAAATCCTCTAGCTTTATCGTTCCATCTATCTTTGGCATAGATTTCAGCGTATATATGTTCAAAAAAATCACAGCGGAAATAACTAACAAAAGAACGATACTACTAGCCCAAATAAAAATTCTTTTTCCCTTTTTTCGTTTCTTCTTTATAACGACTTCCATATAACCACCCCTTTCTCACAATATTCGCTTCTATAGTAAAAGAACCTTTTAGACTAGAAAAAATCCTTATCCAAACTATGGATCATACAAACCAAATACTTCTCTCCTATGCATTCCTTCACTAAAATCTACTCGTCCTTTCTTACACCAATTCCTCAAAATCCCCTTCACATAAGCTAACGTTTTCTTATTATTTTCAAACGCAATTTTAAGTGCCTCTAACACTTTCTCTCCAGAAAGTCTTTGTATCCAATTCTTCAATTCCTTCACAATATATGGGGATAAACTACTAATATTTTGTTCATAAAACTTATAAACTTCACTATTTGGAACGTCCTCTTCTATGGTTTCTACCTCTATCTCTTCCGCTTCTTCTTTCTCTTCAATAACTACTTGTGAACTACTATTATCCTCTTCTTCTGGCATACCAAAATGCTGCAATAATAATGGAATCTTGTATTCTTCTTCAAGGCATTTACGTAAAAATATATGTATGAACTCATTACTTTTTATAGTCTTTAACTCACGTAATACGCACTTCTCCACATTCGTATTTGAAATAGGGTTATAGTGTAACCAGTTTATTATGAATACCTCTTTCGTTTCCGTATCATATAGAATCTTTCCATACTCAACAAACCTGTTTAGCAACTTCTCAACAGTCTCCATACTATAACCTGTTTCAAGCTCTGCCACACGCTTCGGTAATATATAAATACCACATTGCTTCGTTTTCGTACCAGTTAACAAATATATGTAAAAATAACGCTCCTCTGGCGTTAAATCTAATATGAATTCATCTTGCCAAAAGTTCACCTGCACATTACGGTATACTGCCATATGTTTCCCTCCACTCTTTGCTAGTAAATAGGAAAATTTTAATCCTTCATTATAAAGATAGGACTGCGGGAATGGTTTTGGCATTCGAATTACAATTTTTTTACTACTACAACGCCGGTTTCATTTTTTCGCGCTTGTTTTGTTCTTGTAGTTGTTTTTGTTTTTGTTTTTGTTTTTGTTTTTTCTTAGTGATTTATTACTTGGTAGGGGCTTATGAGGGGCTTGGAAGGGCATTCTACATTACAATCTATCAAATACAATTGTTCTTCCTACTAAATAGGAGCTATTCCAAATTATTATTTTGGATAGCTCCTTTCAAATTCTTCTTATTTTTTACTTCTACCAATGTCAGCTTCTACATACCATTTATTCTGCTATTTGCGGGCAGTAACACTCTCATTTCAAAATTCGGTGAATAAACTGCTCGATTGCAGTGCAAGTGGCCCTCACTGATTAAAGTTTCATTTTATTTTTGCATTGAATCTAACATCTTCACAATAAAGGCAGCTGCCTGACCACGAGTTGCTGTACCTCGGGGATCAAACTCATTATTTCCAATACCATTAACTACCTTTAGACTGTATAATCGTTGAACCGATTCTTTGTATGTTATTAAATGCTTATCTGTAAATGGTAATGCTACTAACTCTCCTGTAATTCCTTTATATCGTAATGCTTTGTCAATCATAATAGATACTTCTTCACGAGTAATTGGTGAGTTAGGATCAAAAATCCCTTCACCACGACCATTAATAATTCCTGCACTTGCACAACGTTTAATACCGTCATGAAGTGATGGATGTGCCTCATTAATATCTACAAATGACTTATTTCCCTCTGGTAGTTTAAGAGCATTCGAGATTAATTTCGCAAACTCCGCTCTCGTTACATTTCGATATGGCGCAAATACACCATTACCTTCGCCTTGCATAATACCTAGACTGTTTAATTTACGAATATGCCCTTCAAACCAGCCACCTGTAATATCATCTTTTGGTTTTTGTACTTCTTCCTTTGGTACATTGTAGTTAATTTTAATCCAACTTGGGTCATAGAAAATCCATTCTCCATTACCTACTTTATACCAACCATTTTTAACGGCTAATACTTTGTAACGATCTCCGTTTGAAGCTTTACGTACAACACGATGTTCAATACCCGCATCACTACGTACATTGATGCCACTACCATTTACCACTAGTTCCATGCTAGGTTCAGCTGGATTATTTTCATTTGGATTAAATGAGTCATTTTTATCTTGTAAAGGCGTATCAATCTGCGCATTTATATTTGCATACCACTGAATTCCTTGTACGAAACCAGCCCAATTACCACGTGAAATTAAAATGTCAGGACATTTTTTCCCGCTCCATTGTTGATGCTTGTAAATATGATCTGCACCAATTCCTTCTTTGTTCATTAAATAACCTGCAAGTCGTTTTGCATTTTCTAACGCTTTATTGTAATCACCGTCTTGGTTAACCGCAATCTCGATACCGATAGACTCCCTGTTTCCTGAACCATCTCCATCTCCTGCATGCCAACCATTTTCGTTTGTTGGTAAGTGTTGATAAATTTGTTTATCATCTACAGTAAAATGCCATGAAGCTGTTCGGAAAGTGCCTTCAGTTGCTTGCTTGTATAAATATTTCGCATGATTTTCAGCATTAGCACCAGCGGCTGTATTTGCGGTCTCATGAATTGTAATGTAACGTGCTTTCATCGGATTTGCAGGACGAATATCAGGATTTCCTGCTGGAACAATCCACTCCACAAATGGAACTCCTGCAAGTGTTCCATATTTCTTCGTACTCTGTGCACTATATTGAATACCTCTTGGCTTTGCAACAGGTTTCATTTGACGATCAGATCCATCATTTCGACCATCTACAGATTCAAATGCCTTTTCAATGTTTGAAATAGCTTCCTTTTCTGCTACTTGCCCCTTCTTAGCATCTTGCATTTTGTTTAATTCTTCTGTTTCATCATGTTTATGCTTATATTCTTCTAAAAGAATTTTTTCATTTTCAGATACTTCTGCTTCGTTAACTTGTACATGATCAGGAACTTCCAACTTGAAATTAGAATAATTTAATCCGCTCGTTCCATTTTCTCCCTGGGCAATATTAAGTTGATCAGTTTGAGATTTGTTCAACTCTTTTGCTGATGCTGATAAAGGTACGCTCCCTAAAATCACTAGACTTGTTGATAGTGCGATTACTTGTTGTTTGATTGTCTTATTCATTATTATAATAGATACATACACATTCCCGCCGTGTATGTATCTCAACCTCCCTTTATTCTCACATTAATTTGTTAAAATATGAATCTACTATGTACTTCTAATATGACTTCTTTTTATTTACATATTTAAATAATTATATTTTATAACCATTAAGAAAATATTTATATGTCATCCCTACAGATGAATTTCATCTAACATACTTTTTACAAAATCCGTCAACAAACATTATTTTACAACTAATTACAACTACCGTCAAAATAATCAATTTAAACTTAGGCAAATAACTGACATACAATTTCATAATAAGAGATCCTATACTATCGAAATACATTTATTACAAATTCCCTTTAACGTTTTCAACAATTTCGTTTATCGTATTTCGATCAAACTTATCACTAATTTCGTATGGCTCACGATCTCCTACGAATTGCACGCCTACGATATCATTGCGATCCTTACCGTATTGCACTTCAATAATAAATCCACGCTCTATTTGTTTCCAAATGAGGCCTGCTTCATCTTTATTATCTAAAATAATGCAGTCTTCAATATTTTCGTCAATCCCAATTAACTTATTATCATCCATATATCCAATCTCGTATTGTTGCCGTTCTTTCGCTTTGCCACTTACTAATATACCTTTGCTACCATATGAATAATCCATATAGTCCTTTTTCTCCGTTTGTACCGCTTTCGGCTTTTGTGCTTCAGTTTTTTCAGTAGCCCCACAACCTGTAATAAGACTGATTGGCATAACCACTATTAATACTAACCTAGTGAATTTCTTTATCATTTGTAACCAACCTCATATATTTAATGTAAAACTCCATTTATTACTCTATTAAAGAATAACATGATACTAAGTAAACAGAACGAAAGATAACATATTATTTACATACTCGCACTTTAATGAAGGACCAGGCCATTTAAACCTAGTCCTACATAACTTTAACTTTGCTTCACATACTTAATTGTATGAAATGACGTCTCATTAAATAATTGCAAGTTTTCCCCATCATAATCTTGAACTTTATATGCTATTTTCTTTTTTTGAATTGTATCTTCTACACCGTCTACTAAACGTTTATTGAGATGTAAATAGATTGTAAAAGCTTCCTTATCATATTCCCAAGTGCCTTCAATATAATTCTTTTTATTTGGATACTCACCTTTACCATACGTTTCAAATGTCTTATCACCTTTTAAAATAAGTGACATAATGAAACCGTCTGTTCCTTTGAATCCCCAATTACCAATTAATTCCGTACCATCCTTCACATTCTTCATAACGTTATCCGTATTAATTCCAGCTTTCTTATCTAACTCTTTCAAATCTTTCACAGATACTGTACCGTCACCGATTTTAATATCCCCTTCAAGGTCTTTGAATGCCTTAAGCCAGTAAATATCTCCTTCTTTCACTAACTTTTCGGATTTCTCCATTAACTCTTTATCAGTCTTATCGCCTTTTTCTCTTTTTTCTTTTCGGGTGAATACTTCATTGATTAAAGAAAAAGACTCTCTAAAATAACTAATTGCTTTTTGAAAATCCTTTTGTTGATTTACATACTCTGCAGGGGGATCTATCGACTCGAATTTATCTAACGTTTTATTTAATTCTTTCACACTATCTACTATATCTGATTTCTTTTTCTTACCATCAAAAACCTCTCTTGTAATATTGTTATGCTCCGCAAACAACTTATCAAACTCTATCCCTAATTTATACACTTTATTAGGATAGTCTTCCTTTGAAACTTTTTCTTTCTTACTATTAGACTTCGATTCTTTTACTTTAGACTCTTCTGTTTTCTCCTGTTTAGAAGTGTTCGTTTTCTCAGAAACTCCACAACCAAATAACAACATGACCGGAACTGCTACCCCTAGTAGTTTCTTTGTATTCATGACTGATTTCTCCTTTTACTTGAATAGATTACTCTTACTATACCCATCCTCTTTTTTTATCTTGTAATTAAAGTTACAATCGCAATAACTCCTAGAATCGGTCCCCAATATTCCATTTTTATAAAAAATAATGAGTGCTTTTTGTTAAACATAACTTTTTCACCAGTTTCGGTATCTATATAAACTTTCCCATCTGGCTTATTAATATATTTACCTAAATACCAAGACATAACCCCTGATATAATAAACATTACCGCCATTGGCCAACTATGGTCTTGAAAATATGTAGCATCCCCCGTTATAGATCCAAAGATAGCCTTACCCAAAAGAGTATTAATAATTACAATAATTGCGACTAAAAAACCCCAACCAGACCAAATAATCATCTATTTCTCCTCCTAAAGCGTACAACTTTGTACTTTATGTTAATTTGAACTGCAAACGAAAACGTTTAAAAAACCGAATATTCAGACGTTAATAATTACATTTAGCTTACATTCGATTCTAACTTTAATGTTCTAAATGCAAATGAACCAGATATAATTTGTAAAATTGTCGGAATAAGTAAAAAGAATAATGACATAAATAACATAACTATAGGAATCACAATCATACAAACTCCATAAACTTTATTATTAACCTTGTTTACTAAACACGATAAAATGAACAACCCTATTTGAACCGTTAAAATAATAGAGTAATAAGCTAAAAGTTCGTAATCAACCCCTTCCATAATATTAAACGCTACAACTATTAATATTATGGAAATAATAATTCCCAAAATGCCATCAATTAAACCTAATACAAATTCAGGCGTTCTTTTCAATTCAATCCCCCTTTTATGAACCACTAACTGCTTGTATATTTTTCCCATTCACCATCATACCAAATATTAATTGGAAAAACTATACAAATGTATTTTTTATTCTACTATACTTTGCTTCTAACTATAGATAGCTTGTAGCAGTCACAAAATCAAAAGCTTCAAAATTACTAACTGGTTTTGATACCTTTAGAAAGTAGACATACCTCTTGAATACAATTAGTATTAACATATGAAATACGAAAAGCTTAAAAAGGCTTTCACATGAAGAAAGGAAGTTGCACAACTATGGATCTTAAAACAGTTATGCAAGAACTTGAAGCTCTAGGTAAGGAACGAACGAAAAAAATATACATATCTAACGGTGCGCATGAGCCAGTATTCGGAGTAGCTACAGGTGCTATGAAACCAATCGCTAAAAAAATAAAATTAAATCAAGAATTAGCTGAAGAACTTTATGCCACAGGCAACTACGATGCTATGTACTTTGCAGGTATTATTGCCGATCCAAAAGCTATGAGTGAGTCTGATTTTGATCGCTGGATAGACGGGGCATATTTTTATATGCTATCCGATTATGTGGTGGCAGTAACTTTATCAGAGTCAAATATCGCACAAGATGTTGCTGATAAATGGATTGCAAGTGGGGACGAGCTTAAAATGTCTGCAGGCTGGAGTTGCTACTGTTGGCTTTTAGGAAATCGCAAAGACAATGAATTTTCCGAAAATAAAATTTCCGATATGCTTGAAATGGTGAAAGATACAATTCATCATTCTCCAGAACGAACAAAATCCGCTATGAATAATTTCCTAAACACAGTAGCAATCTCATATGTACCACTACATGAAAAAGCAGTCGAGATTGCAAAAGAAGTTGGTATAGTTGAAGTCAAACGGGAGAATAAAAAAAGCAGTTTGTTAAATGCTTCTGAAAGTATCCAGAAAGAACTTGATAGAGGAAGACTTGGTTTCAAGCGTAAGTATGTAAGGTGTTAAAAGTATGAAGGTGTCAATGTAGGAGAGATTGACACCTTTTTTGTGGACATTACTAGACTAACGGAGCTGCAAGTTAAAGGGAACCAATCATTCATCTCCCACTATACATCTCAAACTTCTTCTTTCAATTTATATACCCTATCTCTTTTCTCATCATCTTTGATAAAAATAAGTTTTCCTTCTGTAACAAAACCTTCTAATAGTAAACATACTTGTCCATATGCTTTAGGCTTATTCGTAGTGAATCTTTCATCGGGTATTTTACCAGATCGTATTAATCGTTCACATAGCTCAAGCGCACTTATTTCTTCAGAATCAATTAATTCTAAAATATCTTTTTGTAATGGTGATAAAGGGGCTGGTACCTTACATACCTCAGCTACCTCCACCTTTTCTTTTTCTTCTTCAAATAAATCTTCAAATGAAATTTGATTCATTACACCTGTTCCTTTCTAACAATTGATTTATATAACATGAATTGAATTCTATAGGTACGAAAACTTTAAATATTAGTCATTGTTATGTAGTGCTTACCTCGTTACATGAATTTCAAACTCATGTACATCATTTCATATAGTATATTTTGATTATACCAAATATACGTTCTGCCTTCTATTGTAGAATTTTTATAACAGAAATGAAAGTAATAGTGAACATTTTTCTTCTCTTTAGTTGTATAGAAAACTATGTAAAAAGTTTACATAATAAAATTATAGTGATCTGTTAAATTTCTACGCAAAAAAGCACTTGTTGCCTCAAGTAGAGAATCAAGTGCTTTAAGTTCATTTTTTAAAATAGCATAAATTTGTAAGTTTTGTAGTAACAGTATGACAACTACTCCGTTAAAACTTACGAGTTTGTACGAGTTCGTTAGTTTAATGTACATTCCATGTGTTTATATTCACCGCCATATAAAATGTCATTTCGCCTAAGCTCGTACTTCGTTTTCTATTCTATCATTGCACACAGTACTCCATGATGGTACAACCATCATGGAGTATCTATTTTCAAACACCCTATTATTTTTTCTATCCACTTCACATAAACTTTATTTTTCATTCATCATTATATTTTTTAATCGTGTAATTTACTTAAAAAATCAGTAAATGTATCTGCAATGTAAAATACATTTTCTCTTGCACGTTCTTCCACTTGTTCTTCTGTTAATCCTTCTTCTCGCATCAACATTTCTTTTTCACCAGCATTTTCATGTTCCCAAAATACCACAACAGGGTTATTTTTGTCATTTTTATAGTCAAAACATATTAAATTTCCCGCTGGGTCAAAAGCAAAAGGAACTAATTCTGCCGGTAGTGTATCCTTGTAATCATCAAATACTTCTATAATATTTTCATCATCATCCATATCGTAACTTAATAACGTTCCAAAAACCTTTCTTTTCCCTTCAACTTCAAACACCTCTGGACTAACATGCGCTCCATTATTCTTCATCACACATTCTATATAATCTAAAGGAAAATTAATGTTCAATTCCTGTTCAACATTCTTTACATCTTCTCGTATAATAGGTTCATCTGGTGATCTCCATTGTACCTTACTCATCTGATTCCATCCCCCCATAATGCATTTCCACCTAAATGGTTAACTTTATGCGTTTTAGACACTACTAACTGCATTTTACCAGGTACTTGATGATGATGCCAAGTCAATCCTTTTATTCTAGCTTCCTCATTATAAATATCCCGGAGCTGTTTCTCTGTAAAGATTTCCTTTGGTATATCTCCCTTCTCTATTGCTTCTTTTAATGCCTTTGTACAGAACTTAAACTGTTTATCATCAGATGCTATAAACATCCCTTTATCCAACTTTGTTTGAAACTTAACAGCATCTCCTTTAAAAATAGGAAATCCTAGTACATCGTAGTCTACACCTTTCACATGTGTACCTCCCGCTAATGATTTATTTAAAATATTATTTTTAGGTGAGGCATTCAAATATTCATCAACATAACCTACCACTTCTTTAAACTCTTCAACACTATCATATCCCTTAGGAACAATTGATCTATTAATCAAGTTCCCGTCTTTATCGTAATTATTTTTAATTACTTCGTCAATTTCAGATCTATGAACAGCGTTACCCGTACCCTTAACCCCACCACTCTCCAAATTCGAGATCCTACTCTGAATACTCGCCTTTGAGGCATCATGGGCTTCTTGGAATTTCCCGCTATAGTTCGTTCCAGATCTAACGACACTTCCATCTGGCAGTATTTCTACACCTTTAAAGATTTGGGATACGGAGTCCGCACCTTTTGCTAATGTATTTTCAATTATATAATACTAATAATTTATGTTAGCCTGAATTCATAAAAAATATTTTCTAAAAATTTATAGCATGTCTATCTAATAAAAAAGCACTCGTTGCCTTTCGGAGACAATCAAGTGCTTTAAATTCATCTGTTTTAAGTAGCATTAAATTTGTAAATTTTGTAGTAACAGTATTATGACACCTTTTTATATGGTAACAAGTAATACATTAATACTTACGAGGTCATTATTATTGTGTCCTTTCCATGTCTTTTCAATAAAATATCATCTCACCTAATTCTCACGCATTTCTTTCTAATACAGTTGTAAAAATAAAAAATTCAATAGCCACTACGTTCTCCTAACGTTGCCATTGAATTCCTTTACTAAGCATGTACCTTTGTCAGCGTCCAAGTAACCAACAAAATAGGCACATTTCTCAATTTATTTTTCTATCTCTATTATCACCCCTCCCAAACCCAAAACATTTTTATTATTTCGAATTCAGGAGGTGAAAAGTTTAAATGCATTTGTAGTATCACATGGTGTTATTAAAATTGTACGTGGCCAAAAATAGCACATTCTAGATGGTTATGCAATCTTGATATTAACTTATAAGAAAATCTTGATCGGATTCAAGGGTGAAGGCATACAATCCTTAGGTCTATCTATAATATTTGATACACCTTTCTTGAAAAGGAATTCTATCATCAAGCAACACCTCTTCTTGCAGGATTTTTGTTATATTCTCTATTTTCCCAATGAATAATGCATAAAAGTCGCCCGAATTTGGATATAAAAACAGACCATATCCCTTTGGTGACAGTATTTTGTTGGCCATCTTGATCTTATCGGGTAAAAATTCATAATTAAATGCTTCTAATCTCTCAAGTTCTTCTTGTGTTGCTAATTCAATTTGGTGGGCAAATTCGTAATCAAGAATAAAATTGACAATTTCTTGGTATTGCTCACCTTTATAGTCAATGTATAAAAACTGTTTCGTTGTCAATCCATATTTTAATAGGTCTTCATGTAAGTCATAACCTCCTTGTTCCTTCAAAAATGTTTCCAAATCCTTGCTATCAGGAAATATAATCTGCGCTATCCCTTGATCAGGCATCTTAGCTTCCTCCCTTTTATTGGAATAATTTTCCATGCTTGTTAGAAATATATTCCGGATAGTTTTCACGATAAAATTGATCAATCATCTGAAGTACGGGATCCCATTCAGGATATGACTCATGTTCCCCAAATACCATTCTAGCTTCTGGAGTATTCATCAGAAAATTATCGATTTGAGTAGGTACTGGCAACCCTAGTTGTTTCCTTACATGGATTAAAAATAATATTTCAAAAGGATAAAATCCGTATCTGAAATCACCAAATTCACCTAGCTGTCCGATTTCAGAAGCTAACGCAGAATGATACTGAGACATTATGGAAATTAGATATTCTATTTCTTCTAAGTCACGAGTCGACCAACGTCCTAACACTTCATCATATATATTTAGGTCTTCAGGGATTAAATCGCATCGTAGTTCAGCTTCTTTAAACTTATTTTTCACGACTAGATGCAATTTTTCATTTGTCCCCATGATGGTTTTATTTCTATACTGCGAGTATAGCTCTAGCAAAAACCAAATATGTCTATTCTCTTCATTAGCATCTATTAAATGTCCACCGAAGTGATGAACCATAAAATCATATAATATATTTTCTTCTTTCTCCCATCCATACATTGCAAAATGAACTAATGTGAGGACGACTTCTCTAAACGTATACCCCAAAATCATCTTTGGATATCTGATTTTATAAAGATCTTGTCCCATGCACTGGTAAAATAAGACTTTCTGCATGTTCTTTAATCCTTCTACATTGTTTCCACCGCTTATCAATACATCGTTTTTCCATAGTGACAAGTGATATGAGAAAATTTTGCTTAAATTTATTAGTAGGATGTGATCTTTCTCTGTTTCATTTTGCTTAACAATTTTCTCAACCTTACTTCTACTGACATTATATTTATCTTTAACATCTTCAAATTCGATTCCATCCACAAAATTTTTGCTATATCTTTTAAAAGCCATTTCTAACTTTTTGGGGTTCATCATTGCATCCTCCCTATGAATTAATCTATTTCCTTATTCCAGTCCTTTACCTTTAACTCATCAACACCGAATCCAGTATCAGTAATCTTTATATCTGTTTCAACTCTAATAAAATCGAATTGTAGATCCGGACTCTCCTCCATCAGATTCTCTAAGTTATCTCTAAAATTAGCATACCTAGGATCATCGCTGTTAACCATGTCTTGAAAATAAGTATCTCCACCCTTTTTCTGTTTATCCGAGTAACTAAAACTAGCGGAATCTGATGCCTTTGATTCAATAATAGTTAACTTTGGCGGCGGCCCTTTCGATAGGAATGCTGCATCTATACCATTTCTCCCCACTTGGAACAGATCGGAAACATCTTTACCTAAATCACTGTCTCTAGCTACTATTTTTGTCACTCTTCTCCAAAATCACCTTTATCACGAGAAAAATATTTAGAATTATCGATTTTTCTTTCATACTCCTTTGCAACCTTCAAGTCATAATGATCACTAATAACATCTTTCGTATCCAACTTGTTGGCCAATTTATTTTTTTCTCGCGTTAATCTTTTGACTTCTTTGTCATTTCCCTCTATTTTCAATCTATTTATTTCTTTATCTAACTCTTTAATTTCTTTTGAGATATTGTCTGAAATGTTACTGCCATAACCAACTTCACCCGTACCCTTATTTAAAACCAAAAGCGATAATTGGGTTACCAATTATCGCTTACTAAGTCAAACCATTTGTTGTACTATAAAGTAACAATTATTTTATTATCTATGATAGTTCTAAAATTGGTGTAATTTCTCATCATGTTATTACCATATGCACTAACTGCTTCATTACCACACACCATACTTTCATAGTTATCTTTAAATTCTTTTTTTATCGACTCTTCCAAACTGTCATAGTATCTTTTGATAGCTTCCTCTGCCAATTCAAGCGAGCCGTGCGTTAATATAAAATTAATATCTACCATATAACCCTTTTGAGGATAAAAACCTCTTTCAACAACCTCTTTTACAAAGTTGTTCAAATCATTCGTACACCTTTCTACAATTGGCATAAATACACTATTTAACCAATTAGTGAATTCGTTAACTGTCCGCTCCCACTCTTCCTCATTTGCTATGTTCCAATATAACTGACCGCTTGGTACATTGCACTGACGTGTATTAATATGAAATATTTTATCTTTAGATTTTAAAGGAAGAATTGCGCATTCACCATAAAATACTACATTTTTATCAGATATATTATTCCAACTTGTATAAAAGAGTACCTTATAAATGAAATTTTTATCTTTTTTACTCATCCAATGACCAGACTTAGAATATTTCCAGCCATTATCTAAATACTTTTCAGATATTAGATTACATACGCGCTCAAATGCTTTATTTGCTTTCATATTACATCTCCAATTCAAACTACCTAAGATTCATATATTTTAAACTCAATCCTCAAATCTTGAGTATTCTTCCTAAAAACCTCCAATAATTTATTACAATTTTCAGTCGGTTTATATTTAAACCTTAAATCGAATATAAAGCCATCTACTAACTTAGCATCCGGATAAACACTATATATTTGCCCACTTTCAATAAAAGATACATAGGCATTAATTTTATCTTGTAACAATGTTAAGTGCTGAAGTTCATTTTCCCACTCTAAATGATCTGCAATCATTAATGCTAACTTATTTTCACTCATACTCTTGCCAATGCCATCTATTTTATTTTTGTCTAATATCGACACTTATCTCTCACCTCATTTATTCATCAAAATAAGTTGTCCCTTCAGGACGAACAATTTGCGGTCTTGTTCCACTAGGCACTTCGTATCCCCCTGAAAAATCTCCCTTTCCTTCACCTACGACCTTTCCACCAGAATTCTTCAATTCAGGGAATCCCTTTTCTTGATTTGTAGTATAGGGAGCAGTAGCGGAACTTTTATATTCTTGTATAATAACATTCCCATATTCATCAGATGCAATTGCGTCAACTCTTACCTTAGTCCCTTCATGTGTAACAATGGTTATTTCTCGTTCAGCGTTTTCATACTGCTGTGAAAATAGATTAAAACTTTCATCAGAAAATTCTTGCCCCTGCTCTTTAAGTGATGCCCATTTTTCACTTGCTTCTTTCCACTCCAGCGGCTCTTTAGGCGCTTCACTATTCTTATATTTCCTTTCACAATATACATCATACTTAGATTGCAACTCAGCATCTTTAAATCTACCAGTATTATCAAGTAAATCAGAATTCCCTTTTCCAACTTCACCCGTACCCTTAACCCCACCACTCTCCAAATTCGAGATCCTACTCTGAATACTCGCCTTCGAGGCATCATGGGCTTCTTGGAATTTCCCGCTATAATTCGTTCCAGTTCTAGCGACACTTCCATCTGGCATTATTTCTACACCTTTAAAGATTGGGGATACGGAGTCCGCACCTTTTGCTACTAGACCTTTAATGAAGTAGTCCGCATCATTAATCTTATCTACGGTTTTCCAACCTTGTATTTTTAAATTTTTTAATAGATTATTTTCCTTAAGCGATTGTACCACATTTTTACCCAAATTTGGATTAAAACCAGGCATTCCTTCTTTGAATTTTAATAATTTGGCTAAATCTGCTAATTCACTCGTGCCTTTGAATGCTTTTACTCCTTTTCCTACTGCTCCAACAACTGGGATTGCATCTAATCCGCCAAAAATGATGTTTGCTGTGCGTTCTTCTTGGCTCAATTTCCGGTGTGTTCCCCAGTCTTCTCCGTCGATACCGCTTTTTATTTGTACAGCGCCGTATACAACTGCGGCAGCGGCCCCGAGTGGTGGGCAAAGGATTGTTGTGATGATGATTCCTACGCCTATTCCTATGTCTCGCACCATTTCTAGTTTTTTCTGTTCATCTTCTATCGATTTGTATTCAAATCCTCGTGTGGATGGGACTACTTTCTTGTATTCTTCATAATTTAATTTTGCATCTGGATTTTGTTTTTTTAGTTCTTTGTATTCCCCTCTCAGTACTTTATCAAATGCAGGTGAATCTTTAAAAATATCTTCTACTGTTATTTTATCTTTCTTCTTCTGTATTGTTTGTGGTACACTTCCGTAGCCTGCATGCCCACCTGGTAATACTGTCGTTGTTGTGGAGCCAATTCGGTTATCTGTTTTGAAACTGAGAATAGATGTATCTCTCATTTTTTGAGCGAATTTATCCATTTCTACTAAAAAAGGTTTATCTATATGTTCAGAGACCAATCGCCCGGCTTCTCCGCAATATTTTTGTAATGTCGAATAGCTATCAAGTAATTCTCCTATTTTTTGCGATTGATCTTTTGGGTTAAAATGTATACTGCCATCTGAGTCTAAATCTCGTATTCTTCCATCAATTTTTTTCAATAATTCATTTGCGCGCTGTAATTTTATGAGTGCATCTTTTGTAATTCTATTCATACCATCTCCCATGTTTTGCCATGGTTCAGGTCTATATTTCACATCCATTTCGTTTTCATCCCCCAGCCGTATGGTGATTTCTACAACTTACTTAATATTTCACGTAATTGTTCGTCCTTTTCAAACATTTCTACACATGCGTCCCTTACAACTGTCGCCGACCTATAATAGTGTTCAGACAATTCAAGTGTTTTGTGTAATATATCAGGGTATTTTTCAATTACTCTCATTGCTTCACCTTTTTGATAAAAATCACTACTTAATAAACTCTCAATATTCGTTCCAATGACGTCTAAATGGATTTTATATATATTTTCTAATTTCATTACTATATCAAGTAGTTCTTGAAAATTAACTAATACTTCTTCTCCACCACCAGAACCACCGTCTCCCATTGATACTTGCATTATTCAATACCTCCTAACGAAAATTGTCTCGGGTCAATTAATTTTTTATACGGCATTTTTAACACGTCATACAATTTCTTATTTACCGCATAGAGGCTCACCCAGTCATATCGATTACGTTCTACATCTATTTGAACGTAATCTTCTCCTTCAGTGAAATATAAGAAACATTCCCATTTTCCTCCTCTATTACTACGAGGCCTCGTATACGTTTCCATCGCTATAACGTCTTTATTTGATAAATCTTTTTCCTCAAATGTTTGTTGTTCTGTTTCTGTCATTCTCTTTGAGAAAAATGTATCTTCTATGTCCCTCGGTTCTCTCAATAAGAAAGGGATGCGTGTTAATAAGGAAAAATATACGTCCGGTTTTGGTATGTAGTCGATCTCGTATTTTTTATTTGGTTCTATTTCTGTTAATACAGCCACTCGGTCTTTATCCTCTTTTAAAAAGCCAATTAATACATTATTCATTCTCGTGTATTCATGACAATTTTCATATTCCTTTAATAATTCAATTATTTGAAAAGCTGCAGGGGTAATTCCATTTTCACTTGTAAGTAGGCCTTTTTCTTTTAAACTCGTAGTTGCTTTCGTGACACATTCTTCATCAAGTAAAATAATTGCGTCACGGTTTGGCAATCCAAATATATCGGTAACCCCAGCTGCACCTGCGAGAACATATAATTCAGCAGGTGCAAAACTCATTTCTTTCCCCATTCTTTTATCCCTCGTTTCTCCATCACAATTGTTTTATCGCCCTTACTTCCGATTTATCTCCGTACGTTTGAATGCTTTTATCTAACTCTTTCAAAGCTTTCGTATGTCCTTCAAATGCCTCTACCATTTCTGAATTATATTGAATGATCAAATCAAGATAACTTAAAAATGCATCTCTCGTTTTTCCATTCCATTTCGCACCTGTGACATATGCTTTTAAGTCTTTCGCTTGATTTAAAGAATCCTTCATACCATTTTCAATGTTTTGTGCGTAAGAAATGGCACTTGCAGTGTTACTTCCTATAATTTCAACCTCTTTACCACTCATGTTCGTTCCCTCCATTCTTTGTATACTTAATGGATAAGTTTTTCAATTTCCTTTTTCTTTTCTTCAAAAGCCTTGGTCGCTGCGGCGTATGCTGACGCTTTCTCCGATTCTGCTTTCGCTTTATATTCCAAATACTTTGCATAAGCTGTACTTTTTGCAGATCCAATATCGCTTAATGCACTTTTAAAATAGGATAATACTGTATGTAAGTCTTCATCCTTTTCATGACGTTTTTGTTCAAATTCAACTGCCGGAATTTTATTAGCTTCTAAGCCATTACTTTTACTCTCATACTCTCTCTTCGCTGATTCAGCCTCTTGAATGAATTGCTTTAACTCTCTTTCTTTATCTTTTAAATAATCATGTAAATCATCATACCGATCTCGTTTCCTCGCACTTTCTGTAAAACCAGACGCATTTAAAAAAGCATTATACAATTCATCTAACATCTTTCTCCCCCTTTAGCACAATAACTATGTAGTTAAATCCTTATATTTAAACATGAATATTCATTACATTAAGAATTAACAAATATTTTTTTTACATATTGCTATTTTATCAAAGGGATTTTAACATTTCCATATTTTATGAATGGCTTTCGCATTTTTCTTCAATAAAGTGAAACTTTAATCAATATGACTATGTATTTATTATTTCCTTTTATCCAATTCATTCATATTAAATCCTTGCTTGAGAGTAAGACCAGTTCTTTCTTATTTTCATCAACAACTATTTCTGGATAATCCCAATGAAGCGTACGAGTAGACTCCCTGATTCGTTTTACTATTCCTTTGGCTGTTTTATTTCTATATTCATTCCAATATTTTGGCTCAGTCGCTCTTAAAAGAACGATAGAAAAAGGATCTGATATGAATATCAGATCCTTAACTTTAATTTCTTAATACATACATCTTTTTACACGATAACTGGTTCGTACGTGCTCAAATTATCATACTCAGTTTTTACAATACTAGGTGGAAGGTTAACACATCCTTAGATTCACCTTTTCTTGTAGCAGTGCATAATATTTAATAAAATTAAAGCATATTTTTACTTATCAGACTTAATTTTTTCGTTATATTCTTCTAAAGTTAACCCTTTTTCTTTTAGATAAACAGCAACTTCTTTCCCTACATAACGATAGTGCCATGGCTCATACTTAATGCCAGTAATATTCTCTTTATCTTTTGGATAGCGGAGAATAAATCCATATTCTGCAGCATTCTTATCTAACCATTTGAATGCATCGGTAGTTTCAAATTTTGCATTTAAATCTTCTACAGTATTCTGCCATTCAACTGAAATAATGTCTAACGCTAATCCAGTATGATGTTCACTTGCACCAGGATACTGAAGATATTCCAATGCCTTAGCACTAGCCTCTTTATCCGACAAGCCTTGAGATTTATAGCTTTTAACTGAAGCATCATAATAAGTTTGTTGTAATTTTATAGCTCGATAACCTGATCTTAAATAAAGATTGATTCCCTCTTTTTTTGCAGCTGCTACCATATCCTGATAGGAAGTTGCAATTCTACTATCTATTTTCATATTTGGCTTCGCATTTTGGGTGATACTTGTTAATTCAATTCCTAGTTCCTTTGATAACATATGCTCTCTATTTACAAGGATAATTCTCCAATCATTAACATCAGAGATAGGTAAAACATCTTTTTTCTTCGCATGTATTTCATTTTTATTTTTATCGTTATTATTAGTAGTTGCCTGAGATGTTTGCTTTCCACTACAAGCAGCAAGACTCCATCCCATTGCTAATACCAATGCTAAAATTATAAATTTTTTAATTGTATCTCATTCCCTTTTTGTTTATTAGTCTTTATACCAATTTCCCAACACGTCTCTAGGAATCTCCTTGAAATCCTTCAAAGAAACGGGGCCGACAAATTTTTTAATTCCATGTTTTTTAGAATTTTCATCCGAATAATCTTTTAAAAATTGAATTTTAAATTGTTTCTTACCATCGGCATAGTCGGTTACTGTCGGTACGATTGCCGCTTGTCGTATACCAAAAGTTTTATCTTCATACTTAACAAATTGTACATAAGATAATCCTCCAACTAATGTTTCTAATTTTTCTTGCGCAGAAATAAGATTTCCAAGAGAATAATAGATTAGCGTTTCATGTCCATCTTTATTTTGTTTCCACTCAATTGGTTGAATTACATGTGGATGATTTCCAATTACTACATCTACACCTAAATCTGTTAAATATTGAGCAACTTCTTTTTGTTGCTTTGAAGGTGTTGAGGTATATTCTACTCCCCAATGCACCATAACAATCACCATATCAGAGCTACTCTTTGCCTTTTCCACATCATTTTGTATCGCTTTTTTATCAATTAAATTTAAAGCCCAAGACTTATCAGCTGGAATTTTAATTCCATTCGTACCATATGTATAATTTAGTAACGCAAAACGAATACCATTTTTTGTAATCGTTTTTATTTCATTACGCTCGTTTTTACTCTCATTAATACCTACCGGGATAACATCTGGATATTTCTTCCAGTATTCTCTTGTATTCGCAACACCTTTAATACCCATATCCATAGCGTGATTTGTCGCTTGCGTCACTATATTGAATCCAGTGTCCACTAAAGATTGGCCTACTTCTTCAGGTGTATTGAAAGTCGGATATCCCTGTACTTTTAAATTATTTCCGGCAATCGGAGTCTCCTGGTTCACTATAGCAAGATCACTTGATTTAACAGCTTTTTTGATATTTTCATAAATATAATTATAATCATATGAACCGTCTTTTTGTTTGCCATCTTTAATTACTGCGTCATGATATAAATTATCACCCGTAGCTATTAAATTCACAACCGATTGTACTTTTTTATCTTCCGTAAAATTAGGAGACTGTTGGATAGGACTTTTCTCTACCCAATTTGGTGCTTTTAATGATGTATCTATATTGGATTCAGCCGGTGGTAATGAAGCTTTAGATGTCTTAACATCAGTATTACCACAAGCGGTTAAAAGCACTAAAAAAATAAGACATACTAAAAAAAACTTTTTACTTCTCTGTAAAGTATCTAACATGTGATCCTCTTTTCTGTTTTATTCCTTATAACTAGTTCTAACAAATCATTCTTTAAAAAAACGTATTTTGGTTTTACCCTTAATTATGGAAGGACACTCTGTTACACCTGCTTCGGAATATACTAATAATTGTTTTCCGCTTTCTAGCAATCTATCGATTCCATCAGAAGTAATAGATTACTAGAAAAACATAATCCATCAGGATGTCGACTAGTTTGATATACCTATTCCAATTGCAATAACTCGTTTAATATTTAAACAAGATAGGAGAATCGTTCATATAGCCTCTTCTCTCGCTTTATGTTTAAGGTGCCTCCAAAAAAGGGATCGTTGCTGTACCCCTTTACATAGTGCGAAATTTTTGTAACTAATTTCTTTCATTCAAGCGACAAACATTATACCGATAACAATAAGTAAGACCCAAGAACTTATTTTACCAATATACGAAAAAAGTAGCAATCTTTTGCCCCATATAAAGAAGCCAATTAGGAGAAATGAACGAGAGATTCATTCTATTCAATTCCTTCATTGATTAATAAAAAAACAAGCCACCCAACTATTGGATGGCTCTATACTATAAAGAGAATTTGTTATTGGATTACTTCAATTTCCCTTCAAAAACAATCTTCCTACCGCACGGCTCAACTACTGTTTTGCCGTCTTTCTTTACTTCATGAAAGATTGGCTCTTCCATACGACGAGACGGAGCGTAGCCTTCTTGTTCCATACGTGCTAAGCAGTCTGTAATTGTTTCATTTTCAAGTACTTCAAATTTCTTTTTATTAGGTTGTTTTGTCATGCCCTAACCTACTTTCTATTTTTCTTGATGCGAATTGATTTTTCATGTAGACCATATATAACATTGCGAGAATTCCCATTATAATCATAACCGCAATAAAAAAGCTTGTATACTGTATTTTTTCTATAAATACGCCGCCTAATACAGGTCCCATAATACTTCCTAAACTAAAAGCGATTCCGGATAATATATTACCTGCTGGTAGTAAGTGTCTCGGTAATAAATCAGTCATAAATCCAAGCCCTAAAGAGAAGCACGATCCAATAACCATACCCGCTAAAAGCATGCAGGCAAAGACGATCCAGTAATATTGATCAAATACGGCGGCAAGTAGAAAAATGCCCGTACTTATGCTAAACGTCCACGTTAATATACGGTCCCTTCCGTATTTGTCACTTAATATACCGAGCGGAATTTGTGTAATAATACCCCCAACTGCAAATGCTGGTAATAAGAAGGATACATCTGAAACAGACCACCCTTTACGAAGTGCGTATACTGGTAAGTTACTGTTTAACATCGCTTCAAGTACGCCATATGCAAGTGGACCTAGCAATGCAATCCATCCTAATCCAACAACTTGTTTATAACGAGAAAATGATGATTCACTCTTCACTTCTCTTTCATCTTGCGCTGGGAATGCATTTTTTGTTGGAAGTAGTAAAAGCCAACCTATTAGACAAAGTATAGTAGATATAATAAATGGTGTTGCAAGACCGTACTGCACAGTGCTTGCTAAATACGGACCAACGGCAAAACCAATTCCGAAGAATACACCATATATCGATACTTGTCTCCCTATTTTACTTGGGTCTGATGTTGTCGTGATCCATGTTTGTGTTCCGACATGAAGCATATGATCTCCGACTCCAACTAGAAATCTAAGGATAAACCATACCCAAAACGAAAATGTTTGTGTAAAAAAGAATAATGAAATAATAACGAGAAACCCACCTATAACAATAATCGGCTTCATTCCAAACCTTTGTATCGGTTTTTCAAGAAACGGCGAAATGACTAATATCCCAATGTACAATGCCGTCGCATGAATACCATTAATACTTGAACTAACCCCTTCTTGTTCAAAAATCATTGCAATGGCAGGTAAGAGCATTCCTTGTGACAAACCCGAGATTGCTACAATCCCAACCATAATCCAAAAAGTAAAACGCATTGACATCCCTTTCCCTCTCCTTCTCACGCTTCCACTTTTCATTATAAACTGTTTCTGCAAATGCGTGTACGAATATTCATAATAAAAAAGAAGCTAAAAGAATGAACCTTTTAGCTTCCTATCCTTCCCAAACTTGCGCTTTCACATTGTAATGAAAGTGTTTAAAATATGGATTTTCATAAAATGAAGGTCCATATAAGTAATGTTGCATATGAGCTGTTAGTGGCTGCTGCATCTGTAAAGGAACTACAGCTGGTGAAACTTGCATATACATCGGATCTATCATTATTTTTGTATAGATATGATGATTATATGGCGAATAAGCGATTAAGGATGGTTTATGCATTGATAATCTCCCCTTATACATACAAATGTTATAGTATATGCAACACTTCTCATTTCGGGGATTATTTCTGTTCTAACCAATCCTCTACATGTTTTATAAATACATCTAAACAATCAATAAACGGCGAGTGTCCGCAATCTTCTAATACCTTCAACTCTGCATTTGGCAAATGTTTCGCTAATTCCTCACCGACTACTTGCGGTACGACATAATCTCTATCACCTTGTATGACGAGTGTTGGCGCTTTAATACGATGAATTTGCTTACTTCCCCCTACAACCCCGTTATGTTCATCTGAAATATTAAATGTAATGAGCGCATAATTCACATCTACGAAATTACGTTGCGTTAACATATCATCTAAATACTTTTCATAACGGTCCGGTTCAGGTTGATTATGTGTATATATTAATAGATTCCATACTGTACGGTAATATAGTTTGTTCATATTTTTTATCGCGTCTAATACTGGAGCGATTTGTACTGGATCTTGCGCAATTTCTTCTTTCGTCTTTACTAAACTTGATACAATCGGCTGCCCATTCGTATCTTTTTTAAAGATTGGGTATCCTTTCATTCCTACTGATTCTACTAAAATTAACTTTTCTACAAAAGTTGGGTGGTTCGCTGTAAATTGCATCGCAACGCCACCGCCCATTGACCAGCCCATTAATGAGAATTTCTCTAGCTTTAACTCGTCGATAAATAATTTTATATCTTCTACAAAGTCTTGTAATGAATCTATGGACTGATTATACGTTGATTGTCCAAACCCTCTTAAATCAAGAGCGTAAATATGGTATTGATCTTGCAACTTTTCAATAACTAAATCCCAATGTTGTGACGATGTCATGTTCCCGTGAATGAGTAAAAGAATATCTGTATTTCGCCTTCCAACTTCCTGATATGCAATCGTTTCTCCGTTCGATAGTGAAACAAACTCCATTGTTGCAGGCTTAATCATCACAAGTTCCCCCATTCTATTTAATAGAAAGAAAATTCTTTACTTAATTAAAGAATAGCACGTAGAATGTACGTTCGCAACATAAAACCTATAAGAATTTTTTACATAAATCAACATGTCTATTACTAGACAATTATTATAAAAAAGTATATAGTTAGCTAGGTAACTAATTTGAAAGGATCAAAATACATGGACGAAAAACAACATTTTTTTCACATCGTCAGCCAGACTTCTCGAAAGTTTACGAAGAAATTTAATGAACGTGTATCTCCAACAGGGTTATTTAGTGCGCAATGGGCTGTTATTTTCCGCATTAATCAAACTGGTTCTTGTACGCAAACAGAATTGTGCCAGTATTTAAATGTTGAATCACCAACGATGACTCGTACGTTAACACGTATGGAAACGATGGGATGGATTATTCGTACAGAAGGTAAAGATCGCCGTGAGAAGCTCATTTCTTTATCCGAAACAGCGATAAAGATGATTCCAATATGGCAAGAAGAAGTTGATACTTTCGAAGAAAAAACGCTAGAAGGTATTAACGAAGATGATTTACATCAAGCATTTCAAGTGTTACAACAAATTATTAAAAATTTAGATTAAATTGGAGGGATGACGATGCAAAGTGAGAAACTTTGGACGAAGGATTTCCTCGGAACTTGTTTTAGTAGTCTATTTCTCTTCTTAACGTTTTACATGCTTATGACTACTCTGCCTGTCTATGTAATAGACGGCCTAAAAGGAAAACCTGAGGAAATTGGTTTAGTTGCAACTGTGTTTCTTATTTCTTCTGTTTTATGTAGACCATTCACAGGAAAATGGCTCGATGATTTAGGAAGAAAGAAAATATTATTTATTTCACTTTCATTATTTTTAGCCGCTACTGTTATGTATTTCGGTGCGCAAAGTTTATTCTTATTACTTGCCCTTCGCTTCTTACACGGTATTGGGTTCGGGATGGCAACGACAGCTACTGGTACGATCGTAACTGATGTTGCGCCAGCTCATCGACGAGGCGAAGCACTTGCATATTTCGGCGTATTTATGAGTCTACCGATGGTAATTGGTCCTTTTTTAGGTTTAACAATTATTTCTCATTTTTCGTTTACTGTGTTATTTATCGTTTGTTCCGTATTTTCATTACTTGCATTTTTATTAGGGCTACTTGTCGATATTCCTCACGAAGCACCTGTTAGCAAACAAAAACGTGAAAAAATGAAATGGAAAGACTTAATCGAACCATCTTCTATTCCAATTGCACTTACAGGATTTGTTTTAGCCTTTTCTTATAGTGGTATTTTATCCTTTATTCCTATTTATGCGAAAGAACTCGGTTTAAGTGAAATTGCAAGTTACTTCTTTATTTTATACGCACTTGTTGTTGTCATTTCTCGTCCATTTACAGGAAAGATTTTTGATCGCTTCGGTGAAAATGTACTCGTTTACCCTGCTATCATTATTTTCACAATCGGAATGTTCATATTAAGCCAAGCACAAACTTCATTTTGGTTCCTTGGCGCAGGTATGCTAATCGGTTTAGGTTACGGGACATTAATTCCGAGTTTCCAAACGATTGCGATTTCTGCCGCTCCAAACCATAGACGTGGTTCTGCGACAGCTACGTATTTCTCATTCTTTGATAGTGGTATTGGTTTTGGT
Source organism: Bacillus cereus group sp. MYBK216-1 (assembly GCF_051916495.1). Lineage (NCBI taxonomy): Bacteria > Bacillati > Bacillota > Bacilli > Caryophanales > Bacillaceae > Bacillus > Bacillus cereus group sp. MYBK216-1. Next base: position 439,448 of record NZ_JBQAGT010000003.1, on the reverse strand, counting down.
TCTTTCATTTTAGGTATTGTCGCAGCGAAATCCAGTTATCATAATATGTATTTTATCGCAACTATTATCGTTGCGTTCACTTTACTTTTATATTATGGATTACACGGACGAAAACAAAAATTCAAGAAACAACCTACAGACGGAAAAATTTCCGCTTAACGTTAATAAGGAAAGTAAACTTCCCCGTTTACTTTCCTTATTTTGTATTTCTTTCAAGACGAGCGTATACTTATAGTAGAAATAAAAAGGAGGGCCATATATGAAACTAAAAAGATCTCCCCTACTCTTACTTATACTAACATTCATATTTGTAATTACAGGGCTTGGGTTTACTTACTTCAAACAAAATAAAACGACCCCATCAAAACATAATGTGACAAAAGAAAACTGGTTAAATGACCCTTACTTACGTTGGTCATATACCCATATGAAAGAATTCACTTTAGTTAATAACGTAAAAAACAATCCTGACCAAATTGCTCACTTCCCTTCCGCATTGCAAAACTTAGACGATTTTGCTGTGGAGCGTAGATTCGGAAATACAACTCCTCTAAAAAAACTTTTAGACGATAACAAAACAGATGCTTTTGTCGTTGTACATAATGGACAACTTGTTTACGAACGATATTTCAATGGGTATAAACAGAATGAACCTCATGGTATGGCATCATTAGCAAAAGTCTTTACCGGGGCAATTATACAATCTCTCGCTGAAGAAAAACGTATTGACTTAGAAAAAACAGCTGACACTTACATAAAAGAATTAAAAAACACACCGTTCGGTAATGCCACACTTCAGCAATTAATGGACATGCAAGTTTCAGCTGAATATCCTACTCATGGATATGAGCAACCTGGGCTAGAAAATCAAGATGCACAATTATATTTAGCTAGCAATATTTTACCCCGCGGCAAAAATTACGACGGTCCGATGAAAATTTATGATATGTTACGGGAAGCCGAAGAAACTGCACCGCCTGGTTCTTCCTTTTCTTACAATAACGGATCAACAGAAACGCTCGCTTGGATTATTAGAACTATTACTGGTAAATCACTAGCTGAAAATGTAAGTGAACGAATTTGGTCTCAAATTGGTATGGAAGAAAACGCGTATTACGTTACAGATGAAACAAAAGTAGAACAAGCTAGTGCTGGATTAAATGCAACTGCTAGAGATATGGCGAGATTTGGGCAATTACTATTAAACAACGGGGAATATAACGGAAAACAAATTCTCCCTTCTTCTATTACTGAAGATATAAAAAATGTCCAAGAAGGTGAACTTGCAATTGGCCCTGGAGCTTCCATTTCTTATCATAATCAATGGTGGATTCCGCACAATGAACAAGGTGCTTTTGAAGTGTTAGGTAGTTACGGACAAACACTTTACATCGATCCGAAAGCAAATATGGTAATCGCCCACTTCTCTTCTAACGCAACGCCAAGTAATGAAATACATTCGGTTTACTCAAATATGTATGTTGATATTGCACATTATTTAGAAAAGCTTCCACAGTAGTGGAAGCTTTTTCTTGTTGGGATATTTTATTTATACTCCTACATATTAGAAGATACTGAAAGAATAACTGCTTAAAACACGCCTATCAAAATTTATATAAGCAGTTTACATGTTTAATTAAGTGTTTAACTAATACATCCAAACCTTTTGGAGAATTCGTTAAAACACTTCCCTTACAAAGATTGTCTGTTCATATTGGTCGAAAATTTCTTCTATAGATGAAAATAAAGTTTCTTCCGGGATGATGAACTTTATTTTTTGACCATTTTTTAACATAAAGGAAATTGTTCCATTATCATTAAAACCTGTATGAAACGTTCCTCGTTTATTTAATACTACCTCTTCAATTGTATTTATTTCAATTGAAAAGTTATTCTTTAATTGCAAGAGTTCATGTACATCGCCAGTATGTATTTTTGTATCTATTTCAGTTTCTAAGTTTAATTGTTTTTTCTCAATTTTTTTGAACCAGAGCAAAAACAATAGCTCTGAAATACCAGGTAATTGTTTTTTATAAGCATGTTGACTATGAAACTGTCCGCCAATCTTTATAAAATATATACAGTCACCTGTAATAAAAACTTTATAATACATATCTGCCGTAAACATTTTAGGCTTTAAAAGATAAAAACTTTTGATCATAATTCCCCCATCAATTTTAAATGTATTTGTATAAACATTTTTAGCTAGATTTGTGCTAAAACATATTTCTCATGTAATGCAACACTATTGTATTGAATCTCCTCTCCCTTTGCAACAGTTGCTTTAAAGCCAGCTAGTAACCTTTCTCTATACTATCCCTATAAGTGCTACCCCATTTCCAACCGTTTTCTTCTAGTATATTAAAAGCAGAATCTGACACAAGGCTCTATATCAACCTATCAATAAATTACCACCCTATAAATATCTGAATTTTCTTTATATTGGAGGTTATCTCCTAAACAACCTCGAATAATTGTAATACATATACATAAGGAGGGTGATCTATTTTGTTTCGTTCCTTTACAAATGGTTGCGTCGCCTTAGTGCAACGCTTCTTGCCAGAACCGTTTATTTTATCATGTTTACTAACTGTTTTCGTTATCTTCTTTGGTATGTTTGCGACTCACCAAACACCTGTAGAAATGATTAATCACTGGGGTAATGGAATTTGGGGACTCCTCGCCTTTTCTATGCAAATGGCACTTGTACTCGTGACTGGATCTGCTTTAGCAAATGCTCCTCTTATAAAAAAAGGATTAACGAAAGCTGCCAGACTACCAAAAACGAATGGCCAAGGCATTATCGCCATTTCAATTGTAAGTTTACTTGGTGCATACATAAACTGGGGCTTTGGAATTGTTGTATCTGTTTTATACGCAAAAGAAGTGGCAAGGCAGCTGGACGGATTAGATTATAGACTAGCAATCGCCTCTTCTTACTCTGGGTTTCTCATTTGGCATGCCGGTCTTTCTGCCTCTATCCCTCTTACGTTAGCAACAGGCGGTGAAACGTTAATTAAAACGACTGCTGGAAGTATTAAAGAGGCGATTCCAATAACAGAAACGTTATTCTCACCATACGCTCTCGTTCCAGTTATTATTTTTCTCATTACGATGCCTCTCATTAATAAGGCAATGCATCCAGATGAAAAACATACGATAACTGTAGATCCTAGCGTGTTCCATGAAGAAGCCGCTGCTCAAGAAGTAGAAAAAAATACATTCGCTGAAAAGATGGAAAATAGCATTATTATTACACTTTGCGTTGGATTGTTAGGTCTCATTTATATTTTCAATTACTTTTATACGAAAGGTTTTAACCTTACTCTCGATATCGTGATTTTTATGTTATTAATTGCAGGTCTTATTTTCCACCGTACTCCGATTCAGTATATTCGCGCTTTTTCAGACTCTACGAAAAGTGCTTCTGGCATTTTACTTCAATTTCCGTTTTACGCAGGAATTATGGGCATGATGATTGGAGCAAATAGTGAAGGACTTTCACTTGGAGGAGCTATTTCTAATTTCTTTATTAGCATTTCAAATGAAACGACTTTTCCGCTCTTTACATTTTTAAGTGCTGGCATTGTTAATATTTTCGTTCCATCAGGCGGTGGTCAATGGGCTGTGCAAGCACCAATTATGATTCCAGCTGGCGCTGAACTTGGTGTACCTGCTGCAAAAACAGCAATGGCAATTGCATGGGGCGATGCTTGGACGAATTTAATTCAACCTTTCTGGGCATTACCAGCATTAGCGATAGCTGGTTTAGGTGCTCGTGACATTATGGGATTTTGTGTTGTGAACTTACTATATGCGGGTTTTATCATCAGTCTATGTTTCTTATTTATTTAAACAAAAAGCTAGTTTTATACTAGCTTTTTTACATAATAAATCACTTATTTCCCATGCAATTTATAATCTTCTTCCACTCTATCTCCGTAAGATGTAATGACTCAAATGTAAAAAAATCTTCGCAAATTTTTCCGATCAAGTGTGGATGTTCACTCAAAAAATTCCACTGTAACGCTTTAGGAAGAAAATATGTTTCATATTCTTTACTTCCCCGTACTACCTCATCAACTTCTCTTTCACAAATTCCTCTTATCAAGTAGTCATTTCTTAACTCTATTTGAATTTGCTGAAATGTTTTACTACATTTTTTCAATTGAAGTAAACACGTAACATACTTCCGAAAAAGTTCGCCATCATACTGAACACAGTTTATAATACGGTCGACTTCATTCATAATGTACGAGCCTTTTCTTTTATTTGTAATAACCATTTTTCACGCTTTGATACTTTACTCGTTTTCACAGATTGAAACACTGAACGTTTTATATCGCGAATGCCACAAAAACGTAAAACACCTCTCTTCATCATAATCCAATCTGCTGATCGATATAATAGTGCGACGTACCATAACGGTGAATCTAGCGTATTAATCACCCACGCCTTCTTACCTTTCAATAAGCCTTTCGCCAGAGCCCCTTCATATTTATAAGCAAATCCAGCTACGAAAATACGATCGATAAATCCTTTTAAAATTGCTGGCATCCCCCACCACCATATTGGATAGATGAATAAAAGTGTATCTACTTCTTCTACTAACGTTCTGTACCGAGCTGTTTCTTCTTCATTTACTAAATCACGTCTTTTCTTCTCTTCATTAAATACGAGGACTGGATCAAATTGTTCTTTGTATAAATCAAGCAGCGTAACTGAATGATTTGTTTCCGGTAGTCCTTTTTGCACATGATTGAAAATCGCCGCGTTAAAACTTGAAGGATTAGGATGAGCGTATACAATTAGTACGTTCACTACATAACAACTCCCTCTATACGTTAAAGTTTCTCCTTCTTTAACATCTTCTCTACAATTTGCACGTTTTTCGAACTTTGCAATAATCGATTCAATAATATAAGTAATTCTTCTTTTTCTAAATCTTTCAGTTTCTCTTTAACTGCACTCTCACCAGCACCTTGAATATCATAAACAACTGCCGCCATATGCTTACAAAGATTCTCATATGGACATTCGCAGCTACTTTCTGAAAAATCTTCGAGATCGATAACTACTTCATAATTTCCTGCATTTCCAGTAACGAAAGCAAACACTTTTTTATCATGTATTTCAACATCTTCTACATGTCCATCTTCATAATATTCATATCCCTTATCTACAATGTACTTTGGGATCCATTTCGTTATATCTTTTAATAAGTAAGCGTACATAATTGTACCCCTTCCTTTAATTCCCTTTTGACTTCAAAAATCCTGTATGTTATTCTAATAACTGTCAAATAGCAAGTCTATATGACAAAATGACTGACACCTATTCGGCGAAGGTGTCTCTTTTCATTTGCAGCCGATATGAATTGCCTCTTTCAGGCACATTCAATTTTTGACACTACACACTCAACACCATTCCCTGTATCAGGCTGCTTTAGCAGTCTTTTACTCTACATACTCCGTTATTTTAAGAAAAAAAGAGAGCTTAGCTCCCTTTTCTCGCCTTATACAATACCCCTTTTTCAGCATAGAGATATTCATCAGCTAATGTAATTTTCCCATCCAGTTTTAGTTCGTCTAATAATCTTGATAAATAAAATTGATGCAACATCTTTTTCGTGAATTTTCCTTCATGATGCGAAACGATATGTTCTTGAATATCTAACAATGATATCGGCTTATCTTGCTCTATCATATATTCATAAACTGTACTACGCAGTTTTACGTATTTTTCGAGTGTCACAGTAATGCGCAACCCCTTTCTTCTTAATATAAATTTTCGTAATCGGTTTTTTTGCAATAAAAAAACCTCTCCGATAAGAAGAAGTTACGTATATATCTTCGTCTTATCTCCCAGAACAAATATGTTCTGCTGGAATTAGCACCTGCATCGCGGTTGCTGGGTTTCATCGGGCCAGTCCCTCCACCTCTCTGGATAAGAAAATATTCACTTAATTCTTACTATACGTAATTCCACTTTAATTGTCAAACAAATATAATAAATATAACAAATTATATTTTCTTCCTTACTGTTCATACTACCCATATACGAACATGCAAGGAGGATTATGAAATGCATCAAAATGCTCGCGGATATGTACAAGATTCTTTTCAATCATTACAAGAAGCTAAAAATTGTTTAGAAGAAGCGCTCGAAACAGTTGAAAAAGATTTTAATCGCGCTCGTATTGAACAATCACTTTATGCTGTTGAACAAGCTATTCAACGTTGCGAGTACACCTTTCACATTTTAGAAAAAGATTAAAAACTTCCCATCAATTGATGGGAAGTTTTTTCAAATGGCATACTTCATAATTATTGCCGTTATGATTAAAAAATATACAGAATTAGCAATTTCTAAAATTCCTACTTTTATAATAGAAATTTTTTTGCCATACAACACAATTGCTCGAATGACACTTGGTATAAAAATAAGAGAACACCACGGATTAATTGCAAATACAATTATCGTTAATAAGATATGATATCCCCAAGATATAAGACGATACTTCGGATTATTTTTTTCACGAATCATCGTTTTCACATAAAACGTACTACCTAAAAAGTATAAAAATGAAATAAGTGCAATGAATAAAGCTGTATGATCGATTTGCTTCATTGAAAAGTAATAACTAATTAACCCACCGATACAAAACACAATGATTGCACAAATATCATTTAATAGTGCTCTTTCATTTTTTTGACGGGCGTAATACATATTCACTATAAATAATGGAATCATTACTATTACGAATAAAAGAATTCGCCACTCATATAATAAAGAAATCATCCCAAATAGGAACGCAATAATGAAATAAACAATGGCAGCTTGTAAAAACTCTTTTTTTCGTCTTTGCTTTATGTACGTAAGAAATGGATACGTGGCTAAATAGATAAAAAACCACGCTAAAAACAATGGAATATGATAAATAGTAGGTTTCCCAAGTATGACACTTAATAAAAAAGGAATAACAAGCATGGCCCATGCACCATGTTGCTTCGGAATAACTAACTTCATTAACTATACACCTCACTTTTGAAAAAAGTTCTCACCTACCATTATACAAATAATTTTATATAATAACGGATGCATATTAAATCAATTTTTTGACAAAAAAATGCTCCTTACAATATGTAAGAAGCATGAAAGAGGCAAACGAATATGTAAGTCGCGACCCTACCTTATATGAGTATGCTTTTCTATGTCACGTTATGCTCATCTAATATACCGTATTTCTTTTTAAATCTTGTAAGAATCGTAATCCAAGATGTACTAAATAGTAGTAAGAAAATAACATTCGAAATCGCATGGCTCAAATCAAAGTAAAAACTTGCGATATAATACGAAATGACAGTTTCCCACGTTGCTTCTCGTATAAAACCGAGAAGGCCCCAGAAATTCATAATCCAGCCAAATAAAAAGCCAACAATTACTCCGTAAAGAAGTCTTCCCCATAGCTTTTTCATAAAAAATGTATTACGAAGTAAACCTGCTATAAAACCAATCATACCCCACGAAAACATTTGCCACGGTGTCCATGGACCTTGTCCTAAAAAAATATTAGATACGATTGCTGCTGTAGCACCAATCATAAAACCAGTTTCACTTCCAAATACAATTGCAGAAACGATAATGACAAAAGAAGTTGGTTGTACACTTGGTAAAATAGAAAATGGCACCCGGCTTACTGCTGCAATTGCTGCTAATACAGCAACGAGAACAATTTCACGTGAAACAAACACCTTTCTTTCAAAACGGATATAGAAAGGTAACATAATAACCGCTAATATAAACAAACTACTTAACATGTAATAACCGTCCATGACAAGTGTCGTAAAGAGTAATGTGCCGATTATTACTGCAAAGATACATATTATGAATGCAACATATCGTTTGGACAAGCTTCGTACACATCCTCCCACGTTAATGCATATGGCAATTCTTTTCGAATGAATCGGTTAATAGATGTTGTATAAAAGAAGTTGCCGCTAAAAAATTCTTTCGGTGCATCATTCATAATGACTGTTCCATCAAATAACATCATACATTGATCCACGTATTTCGCTGCAAACTCAATATCATGCGTTGCCATTACAATTGTTGTACCTTCTTTTTGCAGCTTCCTAAATAGTTCTCCTACTCTTTCTTTCTTCCATGGATCCAATCCCTTTGTCGGTTCATCAAGTAATAATAACGTTGGCTTTGATAATAACGTCGTACATAACGCAAGTAATTGTTGCTCCCCTCCGCTACAATCATGCGGATGGCGTTCTTTAAGCGAGTACAACCAAAACTGTTTTAGCGTATCTTCTGCTATTTCTTTTCCTTGTTCTCCATATAATTCACGCGCACGTTCATAAACCTCGTCCCATACTGTATCAAATGTAAAATGGTAATACGGATGCTGCGATACATACCCAATACTTTTAAACCGTTCTTTCGAATCGATTTTATGTATCACTTTTCCGTTCCACTTTACTTTTCCTCTTCTCGCTTTTTGTAATCCTGCTAAAATCGTTAACAGTGTAGACTTACCTGTACCGTTCTTCCCAACGAGCGCTACCCATTTTCCTTTTTCAATCGAAACTGATAAATCACGTAAAATAAGCGGACTATTTTTTTCATATTGGAACGAAATATGCTCTGCGCTTAAAATTACCTCTTGCTTTTCACTTTGTGCTATTAGGTCATTTACATATGATATCGCTGCAAAATCATTCATTTTCATTTGCGCCTCTCGCACTGTAAACGGAATATCTCTCACATTCCACTCTAAAAATAGCCTTGGAATTTGCGGAATAAATGGACGGAATGTTTCTACTCCCCACATATCCGTAATAACAATTTTAGGACTACCATCATACATAATACGGCCATTATCCATACAAACAACGCGTGTTGCAAGCGGGATAACTTCATCTAAACGATGTTCACTTAAAATAATCGTAATTCCAAGTTCTTCATTAATCCGTTTTAATAATCCTAAAAACTCTTTTGCAGCGATTGGATCTAACTGCGCTGTCGGTTCATCTAATAATAGCAATTTCGGCTGCATAACTAATACCGCAGCTAAATTGACAAGCTGCTTCTGCCCACCAGATAACGTATGAACAGATTGATGCAATAAATCTTGAAATCCTAAAAAGCTAATAAGCTCTGCTATTCTTTTTTGAATAATATGTGATGGTAATCCGATATTTTCTAAAGAAAATGCTAATTCTTGAATCACTGTATCCATAACGATCTGGTTTTCTGGGTTTTGAAATACCATCCCAATTTCTTGGGCAGATAACAAATCAGCTACTTCCTCTATTAAAACACCCTCATAAAATATCTCTCCAGAACGCGTACCAATTGGAAGTAACTCCTTTTTAAAATGTTTTAATAACGTCGTCTTCCCAGATCCCGATCCTCCAGCAAGTGCAATAAACTCACCTTTTTGAACAGAAAGAGAAATATGCTGTAACACTTTTTCATTTTCATCAGCATATACAAATGATAAATTGTTTATTTCTGCATGCGCCACCATATCCATTCTCTCCCTTCCATTATGATTGGTAAACTAATAAACATCGAAAATACGACAAACATCATCCCATCGTATTGCTGAAATAGAATCGATTCGACTTTCGGATAAATAATCAATTTCCCTCCGCCGTAATTACTACATACAATAGCAGCTATAAATAAAATGATTAAATAACTGAGCGTATACCAGTCACGCCTTTCCATTCTATAGCGAATATACGTCGTACGCTTCGTTACACCAAATCCACGAGCTTGCATAGAATCTGCCGTTTGCAGTGCATCTTCTAATGAACAAATTAATAATACTTGCAGCAATTGCATACCATTTTTGACGCGTTCAATTATCGAACCTGAATCTACCTGCACACCTTTCGTCTTTTGAACGAGTGTGATTTTCTTTAATCGCCTTATAAACAAAGGAACAAATCTCACTGTAATCATCGTTAACAATGCAACTTTCGGTGAAATTCTTGAAAACAAATATAAAAATTTATGACTGGAAATAATATCATTGTATGACGCAAACGTAAACATAACTGCAACTAGTAATAACCCCATTACTATTCCAAACATAATCGCCTCAAGCTTAATACGGCTATCACCTAACCAAAATAACGTAGTTCGACCTCTATGCGTTAATAACGAATTAAATAAAATTACCACAAAGAAGAAAACAATTGTGCTCGGTAGCATCTTTCTTATCTTTTCGCTATTTCCTTGCATCACATTTAACATAATAATTAATACTATTGCTCCAATTAAAAAAAGAGGATGAAGACACATCATACATAGTATCATCACCCCGATATAATAGAAAAAATTCACAAAAGGATGTAAAGAAGAAAAACTTATTTTCATAGCCCTTTACCGAATGCCTTTCTTATTGTAATACGTATACCCACTCAATTGTATCTCCTGGTTTTACCGTAGCTACACCAGCACTATGGTTTGGAAAAGCACCGTTCACACGATATTTCCATCCACTAGTATCCGCAATATCTTTTTCATATAAATCATTAATACCTTTTACATAAATACTATCTCTAGATCCGCTTGCATCAACATCTAATCCTGTACGTTGCAATACTTTATACACTGTATCGCCTTCTTGTACATCCATCTTTTTCGCACCCATTATATATCCGTTATTTCCTTTTACCGAGATTGTTACTTGTTTTGCTTGCGGTTTCGGTACTGGTACTGGATCTGGTTTTGATGGTTCAGGTTTTGGTACTGCCGGAGTCGGTATCGTTTTCTCCGCTTTATTCGGATCAACTTTTTGCTCCTGCTTCGGTGTTTCTTTCGGCTGATTCACAACCTTTGCTTCTTCTTTTACTTCTGGTGCTTTCGGTTGTTGTTTCTCTTCTTGTGCTGGTTGCTGCTCTGGTTGCTTATTTACAGCCGGCTGTTCTTTCGGTTGTTCCTGTTGTTTCTCTTCTTTCTTTACCTCTGGTTGTGCCTGCGGCTTTTCCTCTTTCGGCTTCTCTTCTACTTTTTGTTCTTGTTTCTCTTTCTGCTCTTCTTGCTGCTTTTGCTCTGATTCAGCTTGCTTTTCTTCTGTTTTTTCTTCCGGCTTCGCTTCATCTTTTTGTTCTTCTTGTTTCGCTACCTCTTCTTGCTTCGGTTCTACCTTCTTCTCAGGCTTTACAGCTGCCTCTTCACATCCGGCAAGTAGCCCGAGCGAAAGCAGTAAAGAAATGAACCATTTCACCTTACTCATCATATCTCTCACCTTTCATACGAAAATTAGGAGCAAATAATTGCTCCTAATTTTTTGTTAAGCTGCTTTACGTCTCCATAATACATATGCAGAAGCAATACATAATACACCCATACCTACTTCTGTTGCTGCACTATGAGAAGATGCTCCTGTTTTTGGTAGACTGTTACCGTTTCCGATTTTTTTATTCTTAACCGGTTCGTTATCTACAACTACTTTTAGATTTTCATCTTTTGTTTCTTGTTGTACTTGTTTTTGTTCTTTCGGTTCTTCAATAACTTCTTTTTCTACTACATTATTTTCTTGTTCAACGACCTTTTCTGGCTCTTCAATCGGTTTTGGCTTAATTACATTACCATCGTCTACATTAGACCAATCATAAATAGATTTTCCCATTTCCTTAAATTGAAGTAATGCTAAAAGAGCCTGTTCTGTAGCCATTCCGTTACCATTTTGATCACTTGGTAACCATTTAAATTCACCATTTGAAAGTTGATATGATAATAGGTTTTGCATTGCCTTATGAAGACGATTTTGATCTACATCTTTAACAAGCGATAATCCAATAATTGCTTGCGCAGTACTATTTGAATTTTCTTGTCCATCAGCTGAAAAACCGCCATTTTGCAGCTGTTCGTTATATAAATACGCAACAGCTTTTTGTATAGCTGGTTTCACATCTGATCGCTCTTGATAAGGAGCTAATGCTGATAAAACCATACCTGTTACATCAACACTACTAGCACTATCTTTACTACCTGAACTATTATAAGTCCATCCACCGTCTGTATGCTGATTATTTAACAGTGCTTCCACTAGAGCAACTCTGTTCCATTTTGATTCAACTGGAATCTCATACTTCTTCGTATCAAATGCAAGTAAAGCAAATGCATAACCTGTAACAGAATTCACTTTATCTGACTCATACAATTTTTGAACTAAATTATGTCCACCTACATTTTTAGGGTCTGCACTCATTGCATTCATCATAATAATTGTTCTAGCTAAATCTGTCGCTGAAAAACGATTAATGCGCTTTTCTACTTTTTCAGTTACTGACTTAACATAATTTAATTTCGCCTCAATTGGCACATTCTTTCCAGAACGAGAAAGCGCTACAGCTACCCAGTCACTTTCAATTCCATCTTGTAACATCTTATCTGATGTTTTAGAAATGGCTTCGTTTAATTGTGCACTTGGATCTTGAATGTTCTCTTGCTTTGGTTGTTCTGGTTTTTCATCATTTGTTTTTGTACCATCTGTTTTTTCTTGTTTTGAACCATCTGTCTTTGGTTCTTCTGGTTTTTCTTGTTTTGGATTATCCGTCTTTGGTTGTTCTGGTTTTTCTTGTTTTGGATCATCCGTCTTTGGTTCTTCTGTTTTACAAGTCCCGAACTTATCTAACGTTTCTTTCAATGTTTCCTGGCTCATATTGCTCCAGTCTGAAACAAAACGGAATACAACAACATCACCAGACTCTAATTTATAACTATCTGCCCCAACTTGTGCAGATGTATCATTTACATCGTATGTCCAACCACTTGTAGCCCCGGCCATTAAGCCATCGATGCCTTTTACATATGTTCCAAACGACATCGTTTCAGATTCTACCTTGTCCCCCATGACCTTTTGCAGCAAACTTAAAGCTGTTTCCCCATCTTTAATCTGCTCTTCTTTCGGACATAACATAATGCCTTTTTGTGATTCCCCAATAATTGCAAGTTTTGCTGTATTTTCTTCAGCAAACGTAATATGTACTGTATTCGCAAAAGAAACAAATACAAGTGTCACTGCCATTAACGACGTAAGCAGCCACTTTTTCAACATTGCCATCCCAAAATTTCCTCCCTTACTACCATTTACACAAAAAAAGGCCCTTCAAGGGCGTGCGATTGACACTCTCTTTTTGTAAGTGTCGAACAAAAATGTACAACACCTCCTACCCGCATTATTCGCGGCTATATTTGTATAGGAAAAATAATTTTGTTTATGAACGTATCATTGTGATAACATTCACTTTTCTCGGCACAACTTACTTCCATTTAAGTTATCGTAAAACGATAAACCTATACATTCTGTAAATTTTAAATTTCTGTATTATTTTACTATTGACAAAGAATTTTGTCCATGCTTTATCGGATTTATTTTCTAAGAATAATAACTTATTAACTCTTAACTATGTAAACTCTTTTCACTAATAATGACGCCATCTTCATCCGCATAAACATATTCATTTGGATTCCAATCCACTTGTCCAAAATGCAATGAAATATTTCGTTCTCCTTTTCCTTCTTTCACACTTCTATTTGGCATTGTCCCTAACGCTAAAATACCAATATTAATATTCTTTAGTTCACTAGAATCACGAACATACCCATTCACAATAATTCCTGCTAGCTTTCTTTCTTCAGCAATAGCTGCCAAATTATCACCAAGTAACGCACAATTAGTAGACGCTCCGCCATCAACAACTAATACTGTTCCTTCTGGTAATGTTTGCAATCCTTCCTTCACTAGTACATTATCATCTTTCACTTTTACAGTTGCAATTTTTCCGTGGAATTGTTCTTTCTTCCCAAAAGACCGAAAAGACTGGCGACATATTTGTAATTCCTTTTCAAATTCATCACATAGATCTGTAGTTTTCCACATCTTGTTCCCTCTTTTCCTTTTTCTTTCTACATAACATATTCTGGGCTTATTTTCGTTTCCCTGTCTAATATTGCAATAATTTGTATGTACGGGAAAGGATACAAAAACTATTGCCTTAAGAAGCTACCTTTATTATAATCTATTTCACGGATTAAATTCAGAATATTAAAAATTAACCAAGTGAAGAAGGAGGGATTTTATGCAAATACAAACTGAGACAAAAAAACAATCTAGTAAACAAAAGTTTAAAATGCCCGATGCGTACGTACTACTATTTTTTATTGCTTTACTTTGCGCCATTGCTACGTATTTCGTTCCTGCTGGAGAATTTAAAAGGGTTACAAACGGGACCGTTACAACAACAATACCAGGTAGCTACCATTCTGTTCCGCAATCACCTGTAGGATTTGTCTCTTTTTTTACCGCTATTGAAAAAGGAATGACACTTGCTGCTCCTATTATCTTTCTAATTTTATTTACGGGCGGGGCTATTGCAATTCTTGAAAAAACAGGTGCCCTTGACGGTTTAATCTATCATGTTATTAACAAATTTCGTAATCAGCAATTACTTTTCATTTGTATAGTTGCCGCACTTTTTTCTATTCTTGGAACGACTGGCATTATCGTTAATTCAGTTATCGGTTTTATCCCCATCGGCATCATCGTTGCACGCACATTAAAATGGGACGCTATCGTCGGTGTAGCAATTATATATTTAGGTACTTATGCTGGCTTTAATGCTACTATTTTATCTCCCTCACCTTTAGGCATTTCACAAAAGATTGCAGAACTTCCGATGTTTTCCGGAATTGGTTTACGCACCGCAATCTATATATCTTTTTTACTTGCCACTATCCTTTATATAAATTGGTATGTAAAGCGCTTGAAAAAATCGAATAAAGGAAGCATTCTTGGCGTTAACTGGTTTCCAAGTAACGCTCTTTCAAGCGAAAAAGAAACAGAGAAAAAAGAAGTTCCTTGGACGATACGTCATAAATTAATTTTACTCGTTTCAGCTTTATCATTAATTGCATTTTTAATAGGCGCTTTTCGTCTACATTGGACGGACGCAGAAATGACTGCTACTTTTATTTTCATAGCAATTACAGCGGGAATAATAGGTGGTATGAAAGCAAACGATATCGCTTCTACTTTTCTAGCAGGTTGCCAAAATCTCATATACGGTGCTTTAATCGTTGGAATGGCTCGTTGTATTTCAGTCATTTTAGAACAAGGAAAATTGCTTGATACAATTGTTAACCAACTCGCACAAGCTCTCGAAGGACAAAGCCCTGTATTTGGTGTTATCGGCATGTATGTGAGTAGTGCCGCATTACATTTCCTTATTTCATCCGGGACAGGAGAATCGGTTATTTTTATTCCGATATTAGCTCCATTAGCTGATTTCATGCACATTACACGCCAAGTTACAGTACAGGCTGTTATGCTTGGAGAAGGTGTAGTCAACTGCTTAAATCCAACTTCCGGTGTTTTAATGGGCGTTCTCGCAGCAAGCGGCATTTCTTACGGCAAATGGATTCGATTCATGGCTCCACTTGCATTCATTTGGTTTATCATTGGACTTGTTTTTCTTATTGTTGGGGTGAATATTGAGTGGGGACCGTACTAAAATACCCATATATACTTAACTTGATAAAATATCTATCCTATTCTCCTCTTCAATCCTATAAAAATCATTTATTCTAGTAAACATATAAGAAGGGATTGATCATAATGATCAATCCCTTTTATCAAAATATAATACCTTTAAAAATCTTAGTTCCAAATTTTATTTACCCATTCAGGATGATCAATAAAAGGATTGCGGTTATGTTGATATTTTGTAAAAATCACTTCATTACGCTTTCGCTCTAAATCATCGACCGGGTCTTGTTCATTCCATTTTAATAAAACAGATAGTTTCCCCATGTATGCATCTTTATTGTTATTCACTTTTTCATTTAGTTCTAAATCTATTTCGCCGTTGTCCCCCTCGTAACGAACAGCCATATAAAACAGCATTCTAGCAATATCTCCTTTTACACTATCACGAGGTTCCCAAGAATCACTATCATATTTACATTCTGTCGCTTCAGAATGATTTACACCACCGTTATCAAAATCCAGATTTCCACGTGAACTATTTACAGATACATCCGTCGCTCTTAAATGATGTAGATCTGTTCCAGGTCCTGCAGTCGTTCCAAAGTCACCGTGAGATTTTGCCCAAACATGCTCACGGTTCCAGTTATTTACTCCTGATCCATTCGTAAGCTTCCCTTGCGAACGACCAGTATATAAGAGTATCACATTATTTTTATTATTTGGATCTTCATCAGTATCTCTTAGTGCTTCCCAAACCGCACTGTATGATAACTTTGTATGATTATCAATAATATTATGCAGTTCCTTCTTTAATTCTAAGCCCGTTTTTCCTATTGCGTTATTATAATATGTATCGTCATAACTTTTTACAATAATCTCTTGTGCTGATGCAGGAGCTACTTCACCGTGTATAGTATCTGTGAATGATAGAGATGCAGAACCTAAAATAAAAAATGAAGATAGTGTAATCATAGCAATCTTTGTATTTCGAAACTTCATATACCCATTCCCCTTTAAAATATAATTTGAAGCTATTAACTAAAAAGCGCTTTCTAACCCCCGAAACCTTTTAGAAACCCATACCCCTTTTCTGTTTATTTAATACAAGACTCTATCCAGTCTGTATCACTTCTAAACTTTTTGTTTATTCACATTCCAAACAATTTCACTTTTTACAAGGAATATCCTTCTCTTATAAAGATTATTAAAATATTCTTTACAATTTAAAAGTAGTTTAATATTAACTTATAAATTGTAATTTATTTATGCAATAATACATATTTGATAATTTGTTCAAAAGCATTTAAAGAAAACTGTGCTCAAATATATAAAATTTAATATAGAAATTAAAAATCCGATGCTAATATGAATTCTTTTCTCTACAAATAAAAAAAGAATGTGTCTCACACATCCCTTTTTTCATTCCCATTTGTAAAAGGATTCTATATCCCTTCAAGTCTCACTATTTATTTCGTTATCTCACCAAACTGCGCTCTCGTCACTTTCACCAAGTCATCAACTTTAAGCTCAATTTGTATACCGATTTTCCCGCCGCTTACTATCATCGTTTCAAGTGATTGGGCGCTTTCATCGATACATGTAGAAAATAGCTTTTTCATTCCGACTGGCGAACAACCACCGCGAATATACCCTGACACTTTCGTAATATCTTTAACAGGAATCATTTCAATCTTTTTTTCACTTACTGATTTTGCCGCAGCTTTTAAATTTAGTTCCTCATCTACCGGGATGATAAACACATGATAATTTTTACTATTCCCTTGAGCGATTAACGTTTTATATACTTCTTTCACTTCTCTTCCAATTTTCTCGGCTACTGATACGCCATCAATTTTCCCATCATCTGGATCATATGACATCATCGAATATTCAATTTTCTCTTTATCTAATATTCGCATCGCATTTGTTTTATCTTTTTTCATAACGTTCTCCTTAAAAGGTTATTTCATATTATTAAGTTTTATTATACACCCTTTTCCATTTCTCCTACATAACTTCACGTATATTTCAAAACTAAAAATATTGATAATTCAAAAATCATCTGATATAATTTGGAAAAACTTACGTTAAGGAGAGATTTGCAATGCGAAATCTTAATACTTCTTTCCAACTTCATCATCAAACGTAACGCCGTGTATCCGAAGAAAAATTTTTCTTCGTGGGTACAGGGCTTTTCCTGTTGACCCACGAAGCGTTCATAAAGCTATGTGGGTATTTTTATACTCACATAGCTTTTTTTAATTTAAAAAGGAGTGATTATGATGGAAATGAGAAATGTAAAAGGAACGAAAGACTATTTACCAGAGGAGCAAGTGCTGCGAAATAAAATTAAAAGGGCTTGTGAAGATACGTTTGAACGATACGGATGCAAGCCGTTAGAGACACCAACGTTAAATATGTATGAGCTTATGTCTTACAAGTACGGTGGTGGCGATGAAATATTAAAAGAAATATATACACTTCAAGATCAAGGAAAACGTGACCTTGCCTTACGATACGATTTGACAATTCCATTCGCAAAAGTCGTGGCGATGAATCCGAATATTCGCCTCCCTTTTAAACGGTATGAAATTGGGAAAGTATTTCGAGATGGCCCTATTAAACAAGGAAGATTTCGTGAATTTATACAATGCGACGTTGATATAGTCGGTGTAGAATCAGTCATGGCTGAAGCGGAACTCATGAGCATGGCGTTTGAGCTGTTCCGAACATTAAACTTAGAAGTAACGATCCAATATAATAACCGAAAATTGTTAAACGGTATTCTCGAGTTCATTAACATCCCTACTGAGTTAACGAGTGACGTCATTTTATCATTAGATAAAATCGAAAAGATTGGGATTGATGGTGTACGAAAAGATGTATTAGAACGCGGAATTTCTGAAGAAATGGCTGATACGATATGTAATACCGTATTATCTTGTCTAAAACTTTCAATTGCCGACTTTAAAGAAGCTTTCAATAACCAACTCGTTGCCGATGGAGTAAACGAATTACAACAATTACAGCAATATTTAATCGCTCTCAGAATAAATGAAAATACGATATTCAATCCGTTTTTAGCAAGAGGACTCACAATGTATACTGGCACCGTATATGAAATCTTTTTAAAAGATGGATCGATTACATCCAGCATCGGTAGCGGCGGCCGTTACGACAACATTATCGGAGCATTCCGTGGTGATAATATGAACTATCCAACAGTCGGTATTTCATTCGGTTTAGACGTTATTTATACAGCACTATCGCAGAAAGAAACAACCCCATCTACAGCGGATCTATTTATCATCCCACTCGGGACAGAGTTACTATGCTTACAAATTGCCCAGCAATTACGCACCACTACTTCGTTAAAAATCGAACTAGAACTAGCAGGACGCAAATTAAAACGTGCCCTTAATTATGCCAATAAAGAGAATATCCCTTATGTGCTTATTATTGGTGAAGAAGAACTTAGTACAGAAACCGTTATGCTAAGAAATATGAAAGAAGGTAGTGAAGTGAAGGTCTCCCTTTCTTCTTTAAGTAGTTATTTATAATACAAACCACCCTCGTTTGGGTGGCTTTCCTATTTTATAGATAATCAATAATTAGTTTACATAAAATAATTACAAGCTACTTAAAACTAAAAATATATAATATCCAATTACCTATTATTTTTGGTGATATACAGATATTAATTATTTTAGGAGGATTTATTTTGAAAGTCTACATACAAGCACTAAAGTGGACCACAGGGATCTCTCATCTTTTATTACTTCCTTGTTATTATTTATTTCAGGAACTTGTTAACTTAGATGGGATACTTTTACTACTATTGATTGCTTTACATATCACTACTTTTTTATTAGCTAAAAAAGAAGACATGAATACGTGCCCTCATTATATCGGTATTATCGTTACTCTAGTTGCCTTTTTCCCTTATATAGACCTCGTTCTACATATGATAGCAGCCATTTTACTTTTATTAGATGCTGCTTCTACGAATGCAAAAGAAGTTTATGATTCATAGATGGATAAAATGAAACTTTAATCCATAGAGTTTTGAAATAGGTCAGCAAAAAGGATTTACTTTTTAAGTAAACCTTTTTTCATTTTTAATTACTTTCCTTACTCCAGGCTAATAAAAGAATATTCTGTTTAATCTTTATAAATTTCTAAATATTTATAATACATTCAAATTAACATACATTTTAGTTATGAAAAAAATCTAAGTTTTAAGGAGATGAATCCATGCTTAAAAAGTTGATAGCAGGTGCATTATTAACTGTTTCATCGTTAACTGGAGGAGTGGGATTAGTATCAGCTAGTACCGAAAAGGATTATTCGATTACCTCTTTTGAATATGTAACTGTAGATGAAAAGACTGTAGATTCGTTTAACAAATTGAGTGCGCCATTAAAGGAAGACATAAAAATAACGTTAGTACTACCGAAACAAAATCAAAATGGAGACTGGTTATCTTATGGATTTTCGAGCAAAGAAAGTTTAAAGTCTTTTATTGAAAAAGATAAACAAAGATTGAATAATACAATTACTCCCCTTGGGGTTGGCGGGAGCGGACCTAATAGTACAGACTTCTATGAACATGCAAATAAAGGTGGCGAGTATTTTTCTCATAGCAGCGGTTTTAAAAATTTGCCTCCTAGTTGGCAAAATAGAATTTCTTCCATAAGTACAGCATCCCCTACTGCTAGCTATTCAACAACGCTATGGGAACATACTTCAACTGAAGGATATGGAAAAGGTGTTGTTTTTAAACACGCTGATTGGTATGGCAAAACTGTAAACTTGAATGACTTCGCAATTTCAGCAGTTGATGTTAAAAAGTAAAAAACATGAAAATAAAAGGTGTCTTCACATATGGAAAACACCTTTTATTTCTACAACTATTTCACATATCTCGTCTATACCAATTTCAACTCTTAATTATTATTTTTCGTATTCCTACTCTCCAAGACTTTCTCCATATTATGGGTTGCCCATTCCATCATTAATAGAATTACTGGACGAAGAGATTCCCCAAGCTCAGTTAATGAATATTCTACTTTTGGCGGCACTTCACGGTATACTTCGCGATGTATGATGCCATCTGCTTCAAGTTCTCTAAGCTGAAGTGTTAACATTCTTTGTGTGATATTAGGTTTTAATCTTTTTAATTCATTAAACCTCTTTTTCCCATCTAATAAATGATACAAAATAACACCTTTCCATTTTCCACCAATAACCTCAACCATCGCTTCAACTGGACAAGAATATTTGTTTAAAAATGGGTAATTTATATTATTTTCGTTTGGACAATCCATAATAAATCCCTTCCCTTATCAATAGTATCTTTTTTGATACTATACAACATAAATGTGCGTACTTGTATCTATGTTACTTTAAAAATATAATTTACTTACAAAAATAAATTTATGAAAAGAGGAACTTTTATGACAAATACAAACGAAATTACAAAAGAAAAGATTATGGAGGCTTTTCATTTCAGACATGCATGTAAAGAGTTCGATCCTATGCACAAAATTTCAGAAGAGGATTTTAAATTCATTTTAGAAACAGGCAGATTATCTCCTTCTTCTTTTGGATATGAACCTTGGAAATTTATTGTCGTACAAAATAAAGAATTAAGAGAAAAACTACAACCATATTCATGGGGCGCTGGTGGGCAACTTGCAACAGCAAGCCACTTCGTCATTGTTCTTTCAAGAAACATTAAAGATATGCACTATGATGCAGAGTATATTAAATATATGATGAACGATATTATTGGATTGCCTGAAGACACTCAAAAAATTAGATATGAATTCTTCAAAAAGTTCCAGGAATCAGATTTTAACTTATTACAATCCGATCGTGCTGTATTTGATTGGGCATCTAAACAAACTTATATTGCTTTAGGTAATATGATGACGAGCGCAGCTCAAATCGGTATTGATTCTTGTCCAATAGAAGGATTTGATAAAGAGGAAGTAGATACTTTACTTCGTCAAGAAGGCATTATACAAGGCGATAATCTTGAAGTATCAGTTATGGTTGCCTTTGGTTACCGTAAAGAAGAGCCAAAGCGTGATAAAACAAGACAGACTATGGATACAATTGTTGAATGGATTAAGTAATATAGCACAGACAAATAATGCTCCTAATAGCTGGATACTTATACTAAAGAACTATCAGTCGTTTTTCTTATGTATGAATTTGGTTTTTCATGGAAAGATATATTAGTATGTATACAGTTTGAGCGCTCTATTTTTAGAGTCGAACAGGAGGAGAATGAATATGTCTGATATTGAAGTTGGCGAAGTGTTTACTCTTAGTGATGAGAATAACGAAGAGCAAGAAGTAGAAGTACTTGGAGTGATGGATGTCGAAGGCGCAGAGTATATTGCAGTTGCCTTTGTTGAAGATATCCAAACAGAAACTGAGGAAGACATTGATATTTTCTTTTTAAAAGTAGAAGAAGATAATGAGTTTTCATACATTGAAAATGATGAAGAGTTTGATAAAGTATCTGCTGCGTTTGAAAAGATTTTGGATGAGCAAGAGCAAGAATAGTATGAATGAAAAACACGAGAGCGGATGCATATCCGCCCTCTTTTTATTTATTACTCATCCAGAGACTCACGCAGTAATTGCAGTACATCTTTCATCGCAAAAGGTCCACCTTTTTTAACATGCTCCGCAAATTCTGAAACGAGACGTAATGTTCTCACACTTTCGATTGGATGCTCTCCTGATGCACTTTCAGCTGAAAGCATAACTGCATTCGTCCCGTCCAGTACAGCTTGAAACACATCAGTCACCTCTGCCCTTGTTGGAATAGAATGATCTACCATAGATTGAAGCATTTGTGTTGCTGTAATGACATATGTATTCGTTCGATTACATTCCTGAATCATCATTTTCTGTAAAAGCGGAATGCATTGATACGGTAACTCTACTCCTAAATCGCCCCTTGCAATCATAATTCCATCTGCTTCTTTACATATATCTTGAAAATTCTCGATTGCTTCCATCGTTTCTATTTTTGCAATTACATTAGGTGACGTTTCTTTATACTGTTGTATAAAATCTCGTATTTCTTTTATATGACTAGGTTTTCTTACGAAAGAACACGCGATAAAATCAACATTCTCTTCTAAAAGAAACTGAATATCTTTTTTATCTTTCTCTGTAATAGCTGGTAAACTAACAGCCGCACCTGGTAAATTAACTCCTTTATGGGATGAGATATTGCCACCTGTTTTGACCTTTGTTTCTATTTTGTCCGTACTTATCTTTTCAACAATTAATTCAACTTCTCCATCATTAATCAAAATTCTACTGTCTACTTTCACATCATTCGCAATTCCTTCATAATCAACGCTTGCTTCTATATTACTCCCTGTAACTAGTTGTGTATGTAAAATAAAAGGATCTCCTGCCTGAAGTGTAATTTGCTCTCCCTTCACTTCACCTAATCTTATTTTAGGACCTTGTACATCACCCAAAAATTTAATAGAGTCATCTAATGATTTCACTAAACGAATGATGTCTTTATGACTTTCATGCGTGCCATGCGATAAATTTAGTCGAACAATTTTCATACCATTCTTTATTAACTGTGCTAACGTTTCTTTATTATTACTTGCGGGTCCAATTGTACAAATTCGATCAATTGTCATTTTTGTCACCATCCTTTTTTTAATACGTTTCCCATATGAACTTAAAAATAACAGAGATTATGACATGAATAGATTTAAATTTACACGAAATTCATAAGGTTAAACCTGTATTCCTTGCTGGCTAAGCATTAGAAGATATATTCGCTTTTTTCCAAATGAAGATATGTTGAATTGAAAATAAAAGAAAAGTTAAGTATGGGATAAAACATTGAGAGTTTCGAAATTTTCATATATTGTATGAATTGAGTTCGAACTCAAAAATTTTAAAAGGTGGGAAAATTAGTGAATATGAAAAAATCTTTATCGGTGACAACTTTAGGGTTAGCGGTTTTAGGTTTTGGTTTTACTAATAACGCAAGTGCTTCAGAGGTCAATACTGTAGACAAGCAGCCCATTTTAGTTGACTTTGATACAATTCAATCAACAAAAACATCTATTGTTCCTAGTTTGACTGTTGCAGCTGCACCTAAGAATGACTCTAACATTAGCGTATATACTCCCTTTTTTGGTAACCCATATGCAGTTGCGAAATCGAAATCAACTACGACCGAAGACTATGTTTATGCAAAAGCAAGAACTTTCAATGGCGATGGCTCATTAGTAAATACGAAAAGTAATAGTGCAAAAAAATCATCCTTTGTAAGTGCTACAGCGACCAACACAAGCATTTATTATGGAGATGATTACGCTATCGGTAATCATACCTATAAATTAAGTGGTTATAATGATGTGAATCACGAAACAAAAGCTTTCTGGTAAGAAAGAGAAAAAAGATATGCATCTTGCATATCTTTTTTCTCTAATATTTTACATATATTGAGGTGCTATTTATGAAACAAATATATATTATTAGCGGTGTTTTACTTATTTCATTACTTACAATTTATATTTTGTTCAATACTTCAATCATACAACCTCATCCACCTTCCATAGAAAATAAACGAGAGCAACAAACCAATACTATTTCTTACGGATTGAAGGATAATCAAGGTCAACATATTAACAATGGTAGTACCATTACTAGTGAGGATAATAGAGTTAATGTAACATTATCATTCGTACATACTATTAATGAAAACCGAAAATATGGATTAATTGTTCTAGAAGATTACGTACAAAAACCTTTTAAAATAGAAGATACTACTAATGAAATATCACACTATTTTTTTGATATGAAACCAAACAGTTCAATTACTACGAAAATCTCTTTACACACCTCTCCTAATGCAAATGAATTAACCTTTTTAATAATTAAAAAACCTGAATACAAATTAAAAGATAATAACTTAAATAAAGCAGCTATTTTAGAAGATATTCTAAGTATGCGATATTCAATGCATCCTCTTCAGAAAGAAAACGAAAAAATAAAATTCTCCCTTATAGATCCAGATGCTATTTTAAAAGATGGTCTTTACGAACCATTATTTGTTACGAACCGTGAAGAGAACTTACAAACTGTCTTCTTTGAAAAGGAAGGCAAGCAATTAATTTTATCAAGCGGTAATGAAACAAATGATGAAATGACTTACGCAATCGTGGCTTTTAAAGATTGGAAACAAGTTGAAATATTTAACAATAGAAAAGTCGTTTATACTAAGGTTGCACCTGAAACAAGACAAATCTTTAATTTCACATTGCCTTCAGTGGATCAGGAAAGTAATTTTCAACTCGTTGCTTTTCCATTTCCTTTTAAAGTTAGCGAAGAAGATTATATCAGTCAACAAGCATTCAGTTCCTTTCGCATCGTAATTGAAAATGAAAATAAATAAGTTATACTGTGCACATTACAACAACCTAAAAAAGGCCTACTCACACGAGTAGGCTTTTGAAACTATGAAAGTTTCGTCAATAACTGATTTAAATCTTTTTTCGTTTTCGTCGTTAATGATTTCATTTTATTAATATCGATTTTTTCTTTCTCCGCTCCTACAATTAACGGATACATGCTTTGACCGATTGTTTTAGAATCCGTCGGATGTGATGCTTCTAGCTCTTTTTCAATCACGTCCCACTTTTCATTAATTTGTTTGCCAAGCTTATTCACTGTTTCCAATTTTGGATTAGCAGCTAACTGCTTATCCAAGCTATCAATTAATGCCACAACTTCTTTAACGTTCGTTTTCACAGCAACACTTTTCTTCGGATCTTTCGTTGTCTTTTCGTTATTGTTTGTGTTTGTGTTTGAGCTTGTACTTGTGCTTTGATCTGCTGTTTTCCCGCTAGTCGTTTGGTCATTCGTTTTTCCTGTCGTTTCTTTTTCTTTTGTTTTCACATTCTCATTTTGAGTTGATGTTTTACCGTTACTTTCTGTTCCTGATGATTCTTTCGTATTTTTTGCATCTTTATCTGTTTTTTCATTTGAAGAAGTATTTGTTTCTTTTTCAGTATCTTTCGTTGTTTTGGACGCTTCATCTGCACTTGTCGTTTTTGCTTCTCCTTCATTTTGCGCTGTTACTTGCTCTTTCTTTTCTGCCTCTTTATCTGCTGATGGACTACAAGCTGCCATAGTAAGCATTGTACCAATTGTTATCGATGCGATAGCGACCTTTTTCATTTTCATATAAATCCCCCTATGTTTACTTTATTTATCCTCCCCTTTACGATTCGATTCCCCCTTAAAAAATCCCTTTTCATACGAATTACCATCTTTCCGACAGTAATCTTCATAATAATACGTACAAAAACTGATAAATCAATTCGAATATTCGAGTTTCTTCTACTTCATTTTTCTTCTCTCTAACAAAAGAAAAAGAGTATATTGTCACATTAAGAATTACTATCTTCATATGACGATATACTCTTCTATCAAATTTTTATCTTTCTTGACATTTTATTTATACAAAAAAATAAAATTTTCTTTCGTTTTTTGTTTCTCAACATTTGTTAACATAATATTTTTATGAATAACCACCATTCGAGTGAATGACTTGCCCAGTAACCCATTTCGCTTCTTCACTTACTAAAAAAGAAATTAAGCGCGCAGCATCCATTGTTTCTCCAACTCTACCTTGCGGGAACTTCCATACTAAATGATGCTTCAGCTCCTCTGTAATCCATCCTGTATTCGTCGGTCCTGGATCTACAGCATTCACTGTAATCCCCTTCTCCATCGCAACTGGTGCTACTGACTTTGTAAATGCTTCAATTGCCCCTTTCGTTGCTGCATATGCTAGTTCATCTGGCATTGGACCTACTGACTGTCCTGAAGTAAGATTAATAATACTCCCGCCCGTTTTAAGTGAATAATGTTTTATAAACAATGAGCTTAATAACATAGTAGCCCGAACATTAACTGTATAATGTTTATCCAACTGCTCTACATCTAATTCCTCAATTCTCGTATGAATAGAATATACTGCATTATTAACTAGAATAGATGGATCACCTAACCGTTCTGATACCATATAAAACAAACGATTTGGCGAATAAGACTGCGATAAATTGATTTCTGCCATTTCACATCGAACATCGTAACTTTCAATTTCCTCTTTCAGCAAAAAGGGTTCTTGATCACTCATTCCCCATGGCATCGCTTTATCATACTTTGGCCAGTACGTGAAAAAAATGTCTATCCCCTTTTGAGCAAGCACCTTGCATACAGCTGCACCAATTCCATTCAGACGAGTTGCCCCTGTTACAATTGCTATTTTCTTCACCTTTTTCTCCTCCATCTATACACAGATCCCCTGCATGAATACAGAGGATCTATCTTCTTATTGAATATTTGACAGTATACGTTCAGCACCTAATTTTAACATTTTAATAAAAATATAATTTACAATCGTAAACATTACAAATAAAACGATAAACATAACCCACAGTCCGACATGAAGGAAGAAGTATAATACACTTACTCCCCCCACAATAATTAAAGCTATTAAAATATTAACTAAAAAATTCCACAAAGTTGTATATCGACTTTTAAATAATTTCTGCTCTGTATCCCAATGAATATCTGCAGTTTGTGCGTCCCAGCGTGTTCCGATTAAATTAATTAACAATAAACCGTTCGCACTTAATAAGAACCAAAGAACCATAAATACTGGAGAAATTCCCGCTACAACTGCCATCGTAATACCGAATACTGCTAAAATAATTACATTAATTAACCAAGCAGTGATTGCTTTCGCAAAAAAGATATCCGAAGCCTTTACTGGTAAATAACGATTCACAAACCAAGAGCTTCCATCTCGCGAAAATGACGTTGTTGCAATGACGTTACTACCCATTAAAAATAACGATGCACAAAGGCCAACACCAATTGCAAATCCCGTTGTCTCTGGATTGTTAATATACTCTGTAATAAACTTTAAATTTCCATCTTGCACAAATAAAATAAAGAACAACATAATTGGCATAACGAAAGTTTGTACAATGCAATTTAAGAAAAATTGTGGTGTACGGAATAACGTTTTAAATTCTTTTTTCACATACGCTTTTAAATGCGAACTTTGTACTGTTGATTTCTGTAAACCTTCCGCGGAAATAACTTGTTTCTTTGCTGTACTCGTTGAAAGTCCAATAACCCCTTTTAAATATGTACGCTCTGCAATGTAATAAAACAACACAAAGAAGACAAATGAAATAACTGCAAAGATTATTACATATAAAGGTCCCTTCCAATTTGCATTTTCTACTAATGCCACTGCTCCAAAATATGTAGTTGGAAAATAATTTGTCATTTGTACTAAAAGAGAAGATTGATTATTTACAAGATATTCCGCAGCCCCGTCTCCAGAAAACGCACTTTTATTTCTCCACTGCATAAATACGTTAATTCCTACAATAAATAATATACTTACGATTCCAATAAATATATTTCCTCGATCTTTATTTTTCGCTATATTTGTATACCTCATAATAATTGTCATCAGTAACGAAGCTAATACTAACGGCACGATTGGGAAGAGTAAGTAAATAAAAATCATATATATGTAATATGTAATAAATGCGCCACTTTTTAAACCGTATGTAATGAAGATTGGTAATAAAATAAATGAACTCATTACGTATTGTGTAATTAATACCGTTAAAAATTTTGCCGAAATAATTTGCGCTGGTTTTAATGGTAACGGAAGTAACATTTCAATGTCATTGCTGTAGTAAAATACAGTTAAAATGTTCGTTATACTCATTAAAAATACCCATATACTCGCAATCGCAAGTCCCATTGCGATAATCATTCCTGGATCTTGCCCTAAATGTATCATTCCCTCATACATTGCATGCGTGATAGAACCAAACAGTAAAAAGCCGACAAATAAAATAGCTGCAAATGAAAATACATACGCCCATCGCTTCTTCTTATCTGTTATAAAATCTGCATAATTTAATTTCAATAATACTTTCGTTAACGTCCAAATTTTACTCATTGCCCGTCATCTCCAAGAACATTTTTTCAAGTGATTCATTGGATTTAAAATGATCTCTCATTTCATCTAAATTCCCTTTGAACTGCAAATTCCCCTTATTAATAATCGCGACGCGGTCACATAATTTTTCTGCCACTTCTAATACGTGTGTAGAGAAGAATACAATCTTTCCTTTATCCGCATGTTCTCTCATCATTTCTTTTAAAATATATGCAGATTTCGGATCCAGCCCCGTTAACGGTTCATCTAAAATCCATACATCTGGCTCATGCACGAGCACACCAATAATAACAATCTTTTGTCTCATACCGTGCGAGTAACTTTGAATTTGATCTGATAAAGCATTATAAAGATCAAATTTCTTCGCTAAGGACTCAATTCGTTCTTGGCGTACTTCTTTCGGCACTTCATACATATCTGCCATAAAGTTTAAATATTCAATTCCCTTTAATCGTAAAAACATATCTGGACTATCTGGGACATAACCAAACGTCCTTTTCGCTTCCATCGGATTTTTCATAATATCTATACCATTAATCGTAATCGTTCCTTTGTCCACCCCATGGATACCAGTAATCATCTTAATTGTCGTTGATTTACCGGCACCATTCGGTCCTAAAAATCCAAAGATTTCGCCGCTAGGCACAGATAAACTTAAATCTTTTACTGCATAGGTAGAACCATTATAACTTTTTGACACATTCGTAATTTCAATCATTCCATCCAATCCTTTCCTTAATTACCAAATAACTATATTGATATTATAGCATACTTATATTTTTAGATTTTTGTATTTTTCAGTTTTTAACCTTTAAAATAAATATACAGACCTAACCCAACGATTAAAACGACAGCTAGTATAATATAAATCATCGTAAGTCTTCTAATATTCCCCTTTGTAGATTTACTATAATTTGCATCACCCTTTCGCCCAATTAACACCGTCGCGACTACAGTAATCACTACAAGTAATACAACGATCATAATCCAATTTAGCATACCTTCCTCCCCCTCCTTACAACCATTTTACAATATTATCCTCTTTATTTCGCAGTATATTTCCTCTTTTTACTATTATTATGAAGCAAACTGGAAAACTATTATTACCATTCCTATCCATACGTGATATATTTATAACATAATAAGGAGGAACTATCATGAAAACAACTTGGATAAAATATTTAGGATTTCTTGGTTTCTTCGGTTTTCTTGGCTTTTTTTATGAAAAAGGATTGTTTACTATGTTCTGTTTCTTCTCCTTTTTCACCTCATATAGAACAGTTCAACACGATGAACTGTTTGAACAAATTGTCAATAAATCGTGCCGCAATGCATTTATCGTTACGTTACTAACTACTGCAATCATTATATTTATTGAAATGTTATTTCTAAACCCGACGCTACAAGAAATTGATATCGCTCTTATTTTCGCCACACTCATTCTTACATTCGGTTTTTCTATGTTCTTTTATGATAAACCTGTTGATGAAATGGAAGATGCACCATGGCGTTCGTAACGAAAATAAAAGAATACCGGGCCAAATTGAACATGACACAAGAAGATTTAGCGAAGAGCGTTGGTGTGCGACGTGAAACAATTAGCCATCTCGAAAAAGGAAAATATAATCCTTCCTTGCAGCTTGCTCACGATATTGCGAGGGCACTTCATAGTACGATTGATGAGGTTTTTATTTTTGAGGATTGATTAAAGGCATCCAGTCACAAGAATCACATAAAAAATACCGTCATTCTTTCCAAGACGAATGACGGTATTTCTCATTGATTATCCATATAAAACCGCATGAAATATGTCTAATAGTAAGTATTGATCCTGCATGTAATCTTCATCATATACATTCATCTCAATGTAATACATATCTTCCTCAAGACGAATATTCCAATCTGCGATTACATAGCCTTTTCGTAATAACTTTCCCATTCCAAATGAAGTTTTATGAACAACATATTCTTCTTTCTTATATGTAAAGGTAAATAAGAAATTTGCATCCAATAACTTTCCGTCACATACAAGTATTTCATGCTCTGCATCATGATTATCTTTATATGTTACTAAAATTCTTCTTTGACGCTGCCTACTTACATCCTTTGCAATGACGCGAATATTGTCCTTAATATCTTTTATTTCATAAATAATATTACTACCAATTTTCGGAATAAAATCCAGCACTCTCATCAACGTATTTTTATAATAGCCCCGTACTACGCCTACTTGCTCGCTTCCATTATAAACCTCTATCGGCGTCGTATCTGCTTTGCTGTCACACGGTCGTTTGTAAGAGAGCTGCATCATTCGCTCTCCTCTTAAGTACTGATCAAATGTCACAGGATATTCTATCATGCGCAGTTCTTTATTTAGCTCATACAAATAGCGTTGAACACTCTCTATTAATGTTGTAGTAGCTATACGCTCTTGCAGTTCAAATTCTTGCCAGCTGGAAGAAACATTCCATTGATTATGATCCTCTTCATAGAAGAAACCAAGAATTACCTCTTCACGGTTAGCCGTTTCATATTTCATAGGCACGTTCTGCCCATGTTGAACTTGTTCCATCCACTGACCTAAATAAATGCCCAGCTCTGCAACCTTTATACATGATTTTTGAAAAAATACGCTGTCACTCGCGCAAATCGTTACATCTCCTTCGATAAAACCCTTTGAATAAGCATCATACCGTGACTCATCCTTCTGCGGGAGATTCTTGTCTAACTCAAATAAAAACGTTAACATCCTTTATTCACCTCTAGTTGTTACACTAATCATACATGACATCGCATCACTCTGAGAAACTATTTATATACGTATATTTAATTCACGCATTATAACACGTGAATGACCTTGTATAGTAGCGTTATTTTTTGTTCTATATCTTAGTATATGAACTTATATCATCGATTTTTCGACAAATATCAGCACAATTAAAATGAAGCTACCTTTTCTTCCGCCATTTCTACAATTTCTAAAATTTGTAGCAGACTCTCCACTTCATAAGTCGGATTAACACTCGTCTTATTCTCTTTCAAACTCGGATTATACCAACACGTATCAATGCCGTAATCTTCTCCGCCTTTCATATCAGAAGTTAACGAATCTCCAACTATTAGTACACTTGATTTATCAGTAATCCCAAACTTTTCAAACGCATAATCAAAAATCTCACGTGCTGGTTTTTGATGACCAACCTCTTCTGAAATAATAATATGATCAAAGAAATTACATAAAGGCGAATTTCCAATTCTAGATTGTTGCACCTTCGTATATCCATTCGTAATAATACCTAACTTGCAATCTTGTAGATTTTCACATAATTGCACTGCACCTTCTATAAGGTGTACCTCTTTTCCTAAGTTTTTAAGATATACATCACTAAATTGCTGCGCATCTACGTCTATATTATGAAGTGCAAATAATTGTCTAAATCGCTCTACGGCTAATTCACTTAGCGTAATCATTTTATTTTCTAAATCTCTCCATAATCCATTACTAATCTCTTTATAACTTGCAAGATAATCAGTATACCCTGTAGGCATACCGAACTGTACAAACGCATTATGTAATGCGTATTTTTCCGTTTCAGGGAAATCTAATAATGTATCGTCTACGTCGAATAATATAACTTTATATTTCATTATGCTCTCCTCAACTAGTACGTTATTTACAACTTGTATTTTCTCATTAATCAACTCTTAAGTCGAATTTTTTCTTTTACGAACAGCTACTATCCAAAGATCTTACAGCTGTTTAAAACACATGAGTCATGTTATTCAAAAATAATTAATTGTGAAAATACTATAAATTTGAGATAATTTGGATAATAGATTCAAATTATAAACTGGCAATCCAGGAACTGTATTACTCTAGTTCTTATAGGAAGGGAGCGGAAAAATATAGTAAATTCATGGGAAAGACCTAAAATAAAAATCCCAAAAACAAAAAGTGAATGGGGTGGAGATATTATTGGATATTCATTGTTCTTTGGATCCATCATTTTTTTGATTATCATTTGGGGAAGATTACCTGAGGAAGTACCCGCACATTATAACGCATATGGGGCTGTAGATCGTTGGGGATCAAAGTGGGAGCTTTTACTTCTACCAGGAATAGGAGCATTCATACTCCTTCTCATGCAGACTTTAGAAAAGTTTCCAGAAGTTCATAACTACCCAAAAAGATTTAATGAATCAAATGCGAAGCAGTTTTATTTAAACAGCAGAAAAATGCTTAATCAATTAAAAAATGTCTGTTTACTTATTTTTGCTTTCATCCAATTTGAAACAATTTCAATAGCGCTAGATTGGAGCGGCGGTTTTGGAAAATTATTTTTACCGATATTATTAATTGGGACAGCTATTCCAATTATTATAGGCATAATAAGGCAACGAAAAATTTCATAATGCGGACAACGATATTCGGTTATCCATCATTTTATGGAATAACATGATATCAACAATAAGAAAAGGAGGCTAATCCAATCAGCCTCCCGAATTCTTATTTATCCTCTAACAATAACACTTTCATTTCCTCTAACGACTCTTTCGTAAAGCCAAGTGCTTTTTCAGCATACGCTTCAACTGAACCATATTGCTTTTTCACTTCATCAATCGCAGCTTGTAAATACTCAGCACGAGCTTCGAACATCGCACCTAATATCGCTCTACTCTCATCGTTTTGTAGTTTTGCACCTAAAAAGGCCATCATTTTCTCGTTTAACTTTTCACGGAAACCGTTACTTAGTAAATAATCTTCCATTACTGTTTTCTCTGGTACACCTAGTAAAAGTAATAATAATGCTGATCCAAATCCAGTACGGTCTTTTCCAGCTGTACAGTGGTTTACTAACGGTAAGTTTTCCGGGTTTTGCGCTAAGTTTAAGAAGCTTACGAACGCCTCGTTACCACTTACGAAATCTTGATTCATTTTTACAAGGTATTCGCCTGGTTTCCCTAACATAGAAAGGTCACCAACTTGGAAAAACTCATTTATATTCAAGTCTTTCGCTAAATCTTGCATAACTGGTAAGCACACTTGACGAGCTCCTGTAATCTCAGGGTTTGGCTTATGCTTCACTTCGAAGTCTGTACGGTAATCACAAATTAACTTTAAGCCAGACTTTTGTAAATACTCAATATCCCACTCTGTTAATCCTGCTAACTCTTCAGAACGGTACAACTTGCCCCATTTTACTTTACGGCCTTCAAGCGTTTCATACCCTCCCATATCACGGAAGTTAAACGCGCCTTGTAATGGCAGTCTACGCTCAGCTACTGTCACTGCTTGTCCATTACTACCTATTAGTCTAAAATATGGACGCTCATTTTCACTTAAATTTCCAATTGTATATGATGATTCTCCATTTACCGTTGCAAGTAACTCCCCATTTTCTTCAATATGATCTGGTGAAGTACTCCAATAAATGCGAACTTCTTCTATATTATCTTCCCACTTTATATGTAACGTATTCGTTTCATTTCTTTCTACAGTTGCTTGTAGCCAATGTCTTTGCTGCTCCATTCTTTCACCAACGCTTTCTTCGTATAGTCTAATCCTTCTCTATTTTATTATAGGAATATCTACTTTGTCGTTCTCATTTTTCTTTTTATCTTACAAAGAGGCAAAAAGTTCTTTTACTTGTTCAAAATTTGTACATGGATTCCCTCGAAATACGTATGCGATTTGTTCATTACCGAGATTTTCATATACAACTGTTCCGTGATCAGGGTGAGAATAAAACTCTAACCCGTTTATAATTTGTTGTGGACCATAATTCATTGCCCATGAAGAAACAGGATAATACGCTTTGTTTTTATGCCTACAAACCCAAAGTGCATATAGTTTATTATCTTCGTCCCAGTATACATACTGCGTTTCATCATTTCCAAAACCGACCGATTCAAGTTTCCAACTCAGCTTTTTATGAATTGATAACTTTACATAGCGTATGTTATCTGGATCATTCCACTCACGACATCTTCCTATCTCACCCATTTCACCTCTCTTAGCTTGAAAGCTTAATAAGTAAAATGGTGTATGTAATATCGTTTTCGCAAACTCTGTATGTACCGGTTGTAATCCGAGTAGAAACCTTTCCATTTCGCCTAGGTTTACATATCCATGATCAACAGAAATTTCAACTTGTGTTTTCCATGTAGATGTAACGTAACTTTCTTTTCCTTTATAATTTACACCTTTTTAATACACAAGCTTTTTATATTGAAAACAATCCCCTTTTGCTTGAGAAATACAGGTATCTGGAAATACTGGCTCCATTATATCGAGAAAAAACTCCTTTACTCGAAACATTCCAGTTGGAGTATCAATCTGAAACCAAACAGTTTCCCACTTTTCACCTTCAAAACGTTCTGAAACTTTTTCAATCCTCCACCCTTCTAACAACACATTTGGATACAGTAAAACGAATGAATGCATGGATTGTTTTAACATATATACCCCTCCCACTAAATGAGTTCGAGAGAGTACATCATTCACCCTCCTAAAACTCCCTCACATACCGCTCAGTACAACTCAGCAACTGACATCCATTCTTTTCAAAAACATCCTTCATCCACTCATTTTTCATATTTGTCTCACCAATATAATAAGATGCACCTATTTCCTTTAAGACAAACAACGCACCTGCAAATAATGCAGCTTCATATCCCTTATTACGCATATTTGGAGTAACTGCGAAGTACATAAGTTTCCCTTCTTCTAACGTACCTCTTTCAATATGCGGGATTACAATTCCTATCGGCTTTTCATCGACATTCGCTGTTAAGCAATGTTCTTTCCATTGCTCACCAATTTCTTGTAGCATCATATGCACAAATTGATCATGAACGACTGGTTCTCCCGTCGCTTCATTCCACAGTGAATAAAAAGCCTCTTCCCCTACTTCTTCAATTAACTTAAAATCAACTTCACTTTCTATATCTTCTACTTCGTATATATCTTTAAATACAATCATGCTTTCCGTAACATATTCAAATGAATACGTTTCAAAACATTTTTTATACACATCATAATTTGGGCTTTTTGAAGAAATTTCAAAATGTAATTTTTCTAATCCATCTTTTTCAGCTTCGGCAACGCAATACTGCATCATTCCCTCTAATTGCTCTTCTGTAAAAACCTCTGCATTATTTTCTTTTATCATAATAGAAGAAGCACTTCTTCTTATTTTAAAATGTTTTTCTAACTGTTCTATCGTCGTCATATTCTTCCCTCATCTATATCATACTCGAATTTCTAATCGTTCTCCTTGCATGAGCAGGATTGTCCTTGAATATATAGAATACTAGAAAAGATCGCATCTTTAAAGTGCGGAGGAGGTTCTCCAGTGGATATTACAGCATTGCAACAACAATTAGAGCTTATACAACAAAATGACTATACGCAACTACAGCATATAGATGTAAATGAGTTAACTTTGAACATGCTTCAGTATATCGGAACGACTGATAGCTACGTTCGTTACCAACTTATATATA
The DNA here is from genome assembly GCF_051916495.1 of Bacillus cereus group sp. MYBK216-1. Taxonomy (NCBI): domain Bacteria; kingdom Bacillati; phylum Bacillota; class Bacilli; order Caryophanales; family Bacillaceae; genus Bacillus; species Bacillus cereus group sp. MYBK216-1. The sequence goes on along the minus strand of NZ_JBQAGT010000003.1, from coordinate 403,368 downwards.
AATGTTTTGCGCATTTCATTCATCATGAATTCCTTATGGACGATCAGCTGAAATTACTTCTGCAAACTTGTTTAAGTGATGAGTATTTATATTGTGACATTTACTCCCCACATACAGATGGGGTTTTCACACGTTCTTACACTGTTTCGTTAATTGCGTTAATACTCCAATTCGCTAATTCGCACTACTTTTGTACAGAGGAGGATATCGAAGAAATAAAAAATAAACTCATTACATACACAAACTTAGAAACGGATTTTCGGGGCTATATCGAAAATAAAGGATGGGCTCATTGTCTTGCTCATGTATCTGATGCCTTTACTGAAATTGTTCATAATACGTATACAACTTTTGAATGGTACGAAGAATTAATTCATTGTTTATTAAATAAAATCTTTATTCCATCTGACCTTTTTCATAATAACGAAGATGAGCGCATTGTTACGCCATTACTAGCAATGCTGTATCATGATTTTCCTCAAAACGAGTTAATTTCTATTATTCATAAAAAAATAAAAAGGCTTCCTCAAATTAGAAAACGCCTTTCGCTTAATGAGTATTGTATTTTATGTGCCAATATTAAAACCTTTTTACGCACATTATTTTTCAGAACAAAAGATGACCATAACTTAGCCTTTACAGCACGTAAAACAGAAAGAATGTTAAAAGAACTTCCTAACTATTATTAAATACAAGGAGCAATGACATGGGTTATATTGAAGATATGAGAAATCTAGTAGGAAATCATCCACTTATTTTAATAGGATCACACGCCATTATATTAAATGAAAAAGATGAAGTATTGCTGCAACTCCGTACAGATTTTAAACGCTGGGGCATTATTGGTGGTGCCCTAGAATATAACGAAACGTTAGAAGATGCTTTAAAACGAGAAGTGTTTGAAGAAACTGGACTTATTATTAAAAATCCAGAACTATTCCGTACATACTCAGGGCCAGACTTCTTTCAAATCTATCCAAACGGCGATCAAGTACACGGTGTACTCGTTGTTTATATTTGCCGAGAATTTCATGGTGAACTTGTATGCGATCAAAGTGAATCAAAAGAACTACGCTTCTTTTCACTTGATAAATTACCTAATAATCTTCCTCCTGTTATTGAGAGGATTATTACAGATTATCTAAAAAAATAAGGGAACGCTTAACGTTCCCTCTCAAATCCAATCTGCTTTTTAATTTCCGCTAAATTTACCTTCGCAATAGCACGTGCCCGCTCAGCACCTTTTTCTAACGCTTCATATAATAAATTTGGCTCATTCATATACATTGCGTATTTCTCCCGAGGTCCAGCTAACTCACGATCTACAACGCGAAATAACTCTTTTTTAACATCGCCCCATCCGATTCCAGTCTCATATTTTTCACGTAATGACTGTACTTCGTCTTCTGTCGCAAATTCTTTATAAATTGTAAATAAGGTTTCTAGTTCTTTCGGTTCATTTGGAAGTGAAGAATCTGTTTTGATTTTAAATATTAATTTTCGTAGTTTTTCTTGCTCTGCAAATAATGGGATCACATTTCCGTAACTTTTACTCATCTTCCTTCCGTCAAGACCAGGTAAAATAGCCCCTTCTTCTTGTATGACATACTCTGGAAGTGTAAATGTCGTGCCAAATGTATGATTAAAATACGTCGCAATATCACGAGCAATTTCAATATGCTGAATTTGGTCTTTTCCAACTGGTACATGAGTAGCTTGAAATAATAATATGTCAGCTGCCATTAAAATCGGGTACGTGTATAACCCCATATTCACTCCCGCATCGACCTCTAACCCTGCTTCTTTATTTTGCTCCACCTTCGCTTTATACGCATGAGCACGGTTCATAAGACCTTTCGGAGTTAGGCAAGCTAAAATCCAAGCTAATTCTAGAATCTCCGGCACTTCCGTTTGTCGATAAAAAATCACATCTTCTCCAAGTCCAAGCGATAGCCAAGTAGCTGCTACCTCTTTCGTATAACTACTAAACTGACTCGGATCATGCACAGCATTTAATGCATGATAATCAGCTATAAAGTACAATGCTTTTCCTTCATTATTCTTTGACATTTGTAATGCAGGTTTAATCGCACCAATATAATTTCCTAAATGCGGATAACCTGTCGGCTTAATTCCTGTTAACATTATTTTTTCACTCACACTAACTCCTCCTTTCTCAAAATAAAAAGAGCCCCTCATCCTTAAAAAAGGACGAGAAACTCCCGCGGTACCACCTTAATTAGCTATCATTAGCTCACTTCATACTTCAATAACGTGAAGTAACCGTCTTTACCTACTCATTTCAGTTAGAAGCTCCAGAGTCCATTCCATATTCATCCCTTACTGATTCTCACCACATATCAGCTCTCTGAAAAGTTTCGAATATGTACTCTTCTCTTTCATTGCTTTTTCGTTATTTTTTACAGTTTATCACATTTCACTTCTAAACAAACCCGAATTTTCTATTTTATATAGCAGGAATTTCCACTTCAATTGTCTAATGATATATAGGTTTGCAGAAATATTCGAAACAACTTTGGAGGTTTTTTCATGGTAAAATATATATCCATTTTAGGTTCCACAGGATCCATCGGCACATCTGCATTAGATGTCGTTTCAGCTCATCCTGAACATTTCAAAATCGTCGGTTTAACCGCAAATTATAATATCGATCTTCTTGAGCAACAAATCAAAACGTTTCAACCTCGTATTGTAAGCGTTGCAACAAAAGACTTAGCAGACACGCTTCGTACGCGTATTTCAGCGAATACAAAAATCACATACGGAACTGATGGCTTAATTGCGGTAGCTACTCACCCTGATTCAAATCTTGTATTAAGTTCTGTTGTCGGAGTTTCCGGACTACTTCCAACGATTGAAGCATTAAAGGCGAAGAAAGATATTGCCATCGCTAATAAAGAAACGTTAGTTGCAGCTGGTCATATCGTAACTGAACTGGCCAAGCAAAACGGATGTCGTTTAATTCCAGTCGATAGCGAACATTCAGCTATTTTCCAATGTTTAAACGGAGAAAATAATAAAGAAATTGACAAATTAATCGTTACAGCTTCTGGCGGTGCATTCCGTGATAAAACACGTGAAGAAATGAAAACTTTACAAGCAAAAGATGCTTTAAAGCACCCAAACTGGTTAATGGGGGCAAAACTAACGATTGATTCTGCCACATTAATGAATAAAGGATTCGAAGTAATGGAAGCAAGATGGCTATTTGATATTCCTTATGAAAAAATTGATGTAATGATTCATAAAGAAAGTATTATTCATTCTTTAGTAGAGTTTATTGATGGATCAGTTATTGCGCAGCTCGGTGCTCCTGATATGAGAATGCCAATTCAATATGCGTTTCACTACCCTACTCGGCTACCTTCTTCCTATGAAAAATTAAATTTATTAGAAATTGGTAGTTTACATTTTGAAAAACCAGATTTAGAGAAGTTCCCTTGTCTACAATACGCATATGAATGTGGCAAAATTGGTGGCACTACTCCTGCTGTATTAAACGCAGCAAATGAAATTGCAAATGCATTATTCTTAAAAAATGAAATTGCCTTTTTCGATATTGAAAAAACAATTTACAAAACAGTTGAAGCTCATCATAACGTAAAAGATCCTTCACTAGATGCTATATTAGAAGCGGATCAATGGGCGCGCCAATATGCAAATGAATTGTTAATAAAAAAGAGCTAAAACAGTTCCCACTGTTTTAGCTCTTTTTTTCACGTATTCAACTTAACAAATCGATATCCGTGCGTAACTAACACTTTTAATATTGCATACCCTGGAATTGCTAAAATAATCCCCATAATTCCAAATAAATTTCCGGCAGTTAAAATAATAAAAATGATAGTAATCGGGTGAATATCTAACTTTTTACCCATGACTTGCGGAGAAATAAATTTACCTTCTGCTAATTGTACGACCATCATTACGATAATTACCTTTAAAACCATTGCTGGCGAGTCAATAAATGCGATAATTAAAGCTGGTGTAATTGCAATGATTGGGCCTACGTACGGAACGATATTTACAATCATCGCTAAAATAGCGAGTAGTACCGCATATTTAATACCGATAATAAGGTAACCAATTAATAGCATAATACCGATAAATAAGCTAACGATAATTTGTCCTCTAATATACGAGCTAATCGCATAATGCATATCGTCTAGTATTCTCATCGCTGCTGGTCGTCTTTGTTCTGAAATAAACTTTAAAAAGTGATTCGGTAATTGCTCACCATCTTTTAAAAGATAGAACAATATAAACGGAACCATTACAAACGTTAAAACAACCTCTGTAACAGTACTCAAAAATCCAGTTACATTTCCTGTTACTGATGATAAAGATTTCGTAAAATCAACTGTGTAGTCTTTTACCATATTCGCAACATTAATATTTAAATTCTCCTGAATTTTACCGAGTAAATTACTTTCCCCGAATCTACGTGCTGCTTGTTCAATCTCATGACCAAAATAAGGTAAGTTATCAATTAATGCATCAATTTGATCTTTAATAATAGGGATAACCGTTACAACTAAAAATACAAATAATCCTAGTACGATTAAATATATGGAAGCTATCGATACAATTCTTGAAACACCTTTCTTTTCTAAAAGCGAAACGAATGGATGTAAAATATAGAATAGCACGCCTGCTAATAGTACTGGGAAGAAAATTGTTTTTAAAAATACGATAAACGGTGTAAAAACAAATGATATTTTTGTTAGCAATAAAATATTAATGAACAATAACGCAAATCCAAGTAATACCGCCAAATAATTTTGTTCTCTAAAAAACTTTCTTAACTTATCTCTTTTTCTTATATTTATTTTCTCCAATGAAACCACCTCTTCGAATGATGAAAAGCCCTTATTCAGGGCTCTTCATCATAATCTATATATCTATTTCTTTGCAGCTTTCACTACAAATGATACAATAAAAATTAACACGATTGCACCTAATAATGCTGGCATGACATGAATCCCACCAAATGATGGCCCAAAGGATCCAAATAATCTACCACCTAACGAAGCACCTAATAAACCTGCGATAATATTTCCGAACATACCACCTGGGAAATTTTTACCTGTTATAGAACTAGCAATTGCACCTATAATAGCACCAACTAAAAATGTGATAATCCATCCCATTTTTAGTCCTCCATTTCTATTATAGTTTGTATGATTCAATACAAACATATGTATTTATCATTGCTAATCATATTTCACTATAGAAATATATTTACTACTATTTTACATATGGAGATACATATATTATATGCAAAAAAGAAAAATATTGTCAAATTCACTCATAAAGCAATTATATTCATATACCATATTCAAAGGAGGCTTCATTATCTATGATTCTTAAGTTAAATTCCACTTCTATTAAAGTAGCAACATCCATTTTACAGGTTCAAATTCCAGCTTATAAAGTTGAAGCAGACTACTTAAATAGTACTGCCATACCTCGTTTATATGATACTGTAAACGATATTCAAAGTTGTGGTGAAACATTCTATGGATATTTTTCTGAAAATAAACTTGTCGGTTTTATTTCTTTTGTACAAGAAGAAAAACTAATCGATATCCACAGGTTAGTTGTATCGCCCGATTTTTTTCAAAAAGGAATCGCAACGAAACTCCTAATTCATATATTTAACATGTTTCCCTCTTCAATGACATACATTGTACAAACAGGTAAAGCGAATACCCCTGCTATTACTTTATATAAAAAACACGGATTCATTACAGTATCAGATACAATACTTCCTGACGGTATGATTCTTACGCAATTTAAAAAGACAGAATACACAAAATAATTTGACTTGTTCGCTCCTTTATGTTATTTTTTACTTTATAAAACCTTTTGCTGAGTCCAAATTTTGGAGCGGGGGAACCATTTTTGTAGCTATGCTACTTGGGGCGAATCTTTTTTAAGTAGGGAAACTCTCACTTCCCGAGTCCGACAGCTAACCTCGTAAGCGTAATGGGAGAGGAAGGTGCTTTTTGCCTATGTTACACATTTTGCCTCCTTAATTATAAATATGGGATCGATATCAAATAGTCACCTATATTTATAGAAAAGGAGAATGTATTATGTTACGTTTATCTGATCACGCAATAAAAATGATGGAGCAAAGACTCCGAATTGAAAAACAACGCACATATCAAGCAAATAAAGTTGTAGATAACTTACATCACAAATACTTCTTTCAGCATATTTTCCAACCGAAAAGATGAAGAAAATGTTTATTTAATATTAAAAAACACAAGGTGTGTCTTACAAAGACATTCCTTGTGTTTTTTATATTCTTTATAAAATTCTCACTACATTTAAACTTGCTGTAATCGCACCTGCTATAGTAGTCACATGACCTACACCTAACGGGCCATTTTGTAATATTAATGTTGAATTGGCACTCGTCACATTCACAAGAAGTGTATTTGAAATGGCTGGTTCGATTACTACAGTTGATGTCGTTACGTTTTGTATAAAACTCCCTGTTAGTTGCGTTCCATTTAATAGCAACCTAACAGATACTGTCTCATTCCCACCAGTCGCGTCCCCTTGGAAATAGTAGCTTACTAAATATATTCCTGGCGTCGCTACTGTGACTGTCGTAGCACTAGTTAAAGATACACCAGTTCCATATACAGTGGATCCAGAATTAATTGGGATGTTGGCATTTGCTGCAATTGTACTTGTTGATGTAGAAAAGAAATATCCGCCACCTGTCGATATAGCAGATGATCCTGTTGCTCCTGTCAAGCCAGTTGGACCCGTAGCACCTGTTGGGCCCGTTCCCCCCGTTACCCCTGTTGCTCCAGTCATTCCTTGTATGCCTTGTATTCCGGTCGGTCCAGTTGCACCAGTCACTCCCGTCTGGCCGGTTGCTCCTGTTGGACCGGTTATCCCTTGGGGACCTTGGATTCCTTGTGGGCCTTGGGGACCCGTTTCTCCAGTCAGTCCGGTTGCTCCCGCCTGACCGGTTATCCCTTGGGGACCCTGGATTCCCTGGATTCCTTGAGGACCGGTTACTCCAGTCTGGCCGGTTGCTCCCGTTGGACCAGTTTCCCCTTGTGGTCCTTGAATTCCTTGAGGACCTTGGGGACCCGTTTCTCCAGTCGGTCCGGTTGCTCCCGTTGGACCGGTTGCTCCCGCCTGACCGGTTATTCCTTGTAGACCTTGAGGGCCGGTTGGACCTGTTGGGCCTTGGGGACCTTGCACTCCTTGTATCCCCTGAATTCCTTGGGGACCCGTTGGACCAATTGGACCTTGTATTCCCTGAATTCCTTGAGGACCCGTTGCACCCGCCTCGCCGGTTGGGCCTTGGGGACCTTGCACTCCTTGGATTCCTTGAGGACCGGTTGGGCCTATACTTCCTTGTGGTCCTTGAATACCTTGGATTCCTTGAGGACCGGTTGGACCTGTTATGCCACTCGGACCTTGCACGCCTTGCACTCCTTGAGGACCAGTTGGACCACTCGGACCTTGGATTCCTTGTAGACCCTGTAAACCAGTTGGACCTGTCGCTCCCCTTACTCCTTGCTCACCTTGTATACCTTGAACCCCTTGTGGGCCGGTTGGACCGATTGAGCCTTGTATTCCTTGTAGACCTTGCGGACCGGTTGGGCCGGTTACTCCTTGTATCCCTTGTGGACCTTGAATGCCTTGGTCACCCGTTGGACCAGTTGCCCCCATCGGTCCCTGTACCCCTTGCAAACCTGTTAAACCAGTTGCTCCTGTTGGACCCTGTATCCCTTGCACTCCTTGGATTCCAGTTGCTCCTGTTGCTCCGGTCGCCCCTGTAGCCCCTGTTGCTCCGGTCGGACCGGTTGGACCCCCTGGTGATCCTGCTGGACCGGTTGGACCGGTTGGACCTCCTGGTGGACCGGTTGGACCGGTTGGACCTCCTGGTGGACCGGTTGGACCGGTTGCTCCGGTCGGGCCAGTTGCAGAACCTGTCGGACCAGTTATCCCAGTTGCTCCTGTGGGGCCGGTTGGACCTGGATCACCTTGTAAACCGGTTGGACCGGTCGGACCAATTACACCTTGCACTCCTTGTATCCCTTGTATTCCTGTTGGACCTACCTGCCCCATTTCTCCCTGGGGACCTTGTAAACCTTGAACACCAGTCTCCCCTTGTGGCCCCATTGGCCCTTGCTCCCCTTGAATTCCTTGAGAACCAGTTGGCCCAATCGGACCCTGTAGTCCTTGTATTCCTGTTACACCTTGTAAACCACTACCTCCTAAATTACCTTGAACACCTTGTATACCAGTATTTCCAGTTGGACCGGTTGGACCATTTTCTCCTTGCACCCCTTGTATACCTTGTATTCCTGTCGGGCCGATTGGACCGATTGGACCTTGTACGCCTTGTATCCCTTGTATTCCTGTTGGACCGGTTGGACCGATTGGACCAGGAATTCCTTGTATCCCTTGAATACCAGTTGGACCAGTCGGACCTCTTTCGCCTTGTATTCCCTGTGGGCCTCGTTCTCCCATAGGTCCTTGATTACCTTGAGAACCTTGTGGTCCAGTTAAACCAGTTGGGCCGGTTGGACCATTTTCTCCTTGCACCCCTTGCACCCCTTGTATTCCTTGAGGCCCGGTTGGACCGATTGGACCTTGTACGCCTTGTATTCCTTGAGGGCCAGTTGGTCCACCTAAAGAACCTGTCGGACCGGTTGGTCCAGTAGGCCCCGTAATACCTGGCGGCGGAAAAGGAATAGGTGCTTGAAACTTACTACACTTATCTTGATTCTTCACAAGCATCTCCTCCCGTTTGTAACGCATCAAACTATTTTCAATATATTTAAACTGGCTGTTATTACTCCCGCTAATGTCGTTACATGCCCAATAGCTAATGGACCATTTTGTAATGACAAAGTGGAATTTAGAGAAGTAACTTCGATTACCATCGTATTGGAAATCGCTGGTTCTAATATAAAATTACCTTTTGTAACATAAAAAATAAAACTCCCTGCGACTTGCGTTCCGTTTAACACAAGACTTACTGAAATTGTTTCATTCCCAAAAATTGCATCACCTTGAAAATAATAACTTATCAAATATATCCCTGGCGTACTTAACGTTATAGTTGTCGCATTTGTTAAACTAACTCCTGATCCAAAAATTGTAGATCCAGAATTAATTGGTATTAACGCATTCGCTGCAATTGTACTCGTTGAAGTAGAAAAGAAATAACCGCCCCCGCTAGGTAAGCCAGTCGCTCCTGTCGCTCCCGCTATTCCCAAGAAACCTATTGAACCTGCACTACCAGTTGCTCCTGTCGGTCCCACCACGCCACTCGGGCCCTGACTACCTTGTGCTCCAACCGGGCCTATACTACCACTAGCACCTATCACCCCACTTACTCCACTTGGGCCTTGCAATCCTTGAACCCCTTGTATACCTTGTATTCCTTGCGGACCCGTTGCACCTGTATTGCCGGTCGTTCCCGTTATTCCTTGTATTCCCGTAATCCCTTGAAAACCTTGCAAACCTTGTGGTCCAGTTGCCCCGGTTGCTCCAGTAGCTCCAGTTTCACCCATTGCACCAGTAATTCCAACATTCCCTTGTGGGCCTTGTGGGCCTTGACTACCTTGCGCCCCTTGGACTCCTTGAGGGCCTGTTATACCGACTTCCCCTGTATTTCCTTGGGGACCTCTAATTCCTTGCGCACCTGTTGGACCGATAATTCCTTGCTCTCCTTGTATTCCTTGCACTCCTTGCGCTCCTGTTGGACCCATTATTCCTTGTAATCCTTGAGGACCTTGCAAGCCAATAGCTCCAGTCGGTCCTATTATTCCTTGCACTCCTTGAGGACCTTGTGCACCTTGTGTGCCTGTCAATCCGGTAGTCCCTTGTATCCCTTGAACACCTTGAGGACCTTGTATTCCAGCTGCTCCTGTTTCTCCTTGTATTCCTTGCACTCCTTGTATACCTTGTGCTCCAGCAGGACCGGTTGCTCCTCGGATTCCTTGTGCACCTTGAGCTCCTTCCGCTCCTGTAACACCAGCTGGACCGGCTATCCCTTGTATTCCCACCATTCCTTGTGCTCCTGTTGGGCCTATTACACCTTGAATACCTTGAATACCTTTAGAGCCTTCTGCACCTGTTGGACCAGTTACTCCACGCGTACCTTGTATTCCTTGAGAACCTTCTGCACCCGTTGGACCTGTTATTCCTTGGTTACCTTGAGGACCTTGTGCCCCTTGTACTCCAACTGCTCCAACTACACCTTGTGAACCTTGTGCTCCCCTTACACCTTGAGGACCGGTTGGACCTGTTATACCTTGCACTCCTTGCGCTCCAATTGGTCCTATCCCTCCGCTTACGCCTGTTGAACCAGTCGCACCCGTCGGACCGGTTGGACCTCCTGGTGGACCGGGTGGGCCAGCTGGTCCAGTCACCCCACTAGATGGACCAATTGGACCTGTTGTTCCCGTCGGACCGCCCGGCGGTCCTTCTGAGCCTTGAATACCAATGCTACCCGTCGCTCCCGTTATACCTCTTATTCCTTTTATCCCTTGAAAACCTGTTGCTCCCGTTATACCTTGTATTCCTTGCACACCTTGTGGTCCTTGTAAACCTATTGCACCTGTTATCCCCTTTATTCCACTTATACCTTGGGCACCTTGCATTCCAGTAGAACCAGTTGGACCCACTTCACCTTGTATTCCTTGTGCTCCTTGCGGGCCTTCCTCCCCAGTAATTCCTTGTATCCCTTGGAAGCCGTCTTCTCCTTGTATACCAGTAGCCCCTTGCTCTCCTTGTATTCCTTGAACACCTTGAGGACCTTGTGAACCAGTTACACCCGAGAGTCCAGTTATGCCTCTCTCTCCTTGCATTCCTTGTCCTCCTGTTTGTCCTCGCTCACCTATTTCCCCTTGTATTCCCTGTATGCCTTGTATACCTTGACTACCAGCAGGACCCGTAGCTCCTTGTATTCCTTCTAACCCTTGTACTCCAATATCACCAATTAGACCTTGGTTACCGATTAATCCTTGAGCACCTTGGAGACCAGTCGGGCCAGTTATACCTTGCTCTCCTGTACCACCAATAGCTCCTTGTATTCCTTGTGCTCCTGTTGTCCCTCGGGGACCTTGTATTCCCCTGATACCTTGAGGACCTTGGGGCCCAGTTGCTCCCGTCGGTCCAGTCACCCCTGTAGGACCAACAGGACCTTCATGCCCTCCAGTTGGACCGATTGGACCACTATTACCTGTCGGACCAGTTGCTCCTATAAGCGGAAGAGGCAGTGCCACTCCGAATTTTTTGCAATTTCTATGATGACGCACAACAATCCCCCTTCCCTAAAATCATTACACCTTTTATATGAAATGCATTTTTATAAGAAAAGTACACCTTTGACCTCATTTTTTTAAAATAAAGAAGCCTATCATTTCATCTTGGTATTATCCCCTATAGGTAGACAGTAAAAAAAGAGTCCATCTGATATGATGGACTCAATACTGTTTTATCTGGAGGAGATTTTTTTATGGCAAGAAAGGGACAATCATTTCAAAAATATACAGAAGAACTAAAGCGAGAAGCAGTTCGTCTTCGATTAGAAGAGAGAAAATCATTGCGAGAAATTCGAGAACAACTCGGTGTGAAGAGAGATGCTCAGATTATTGAGTGGGTAAAACGTGCGCAACAGGGGGAGCCCTTTGATGATCAACGTGGCGTCTGGAATCGAAAGAATTTTAATAGTCTAGAAGAAGAAAATGCTTATTTGGAGGCACAGGTTGAGTATTTAAAAAAGCGCAATCCAAATCTAAACGGGAAGGAATGGTCCTAAAGAAAGAACGATTTTCTCTTATCGATTCATTACGCCAAGCCTAGCCACTTCGATGGCTGTTTCAAATCGCGGAAGTTTCTAAGGCTGGCTACTATAAATGGCGGAAATATCATAACGTACAGCGTTTACGTCAGAAAAGGGATAGGTGGCATAAAGAACATATTTTATCTATTCATCGTCAGCACCCTTATTATGGGTATAAACGCATGACTCGTGCTTTAGCTCGAGAAGGAGTGGTAATGAATCATAAACTTGTTCGTCGTCTCATGAGAGAGCTGGATATTCAATCTATCATTCGAAAAAAATGTCCGTTTTATGGAAGAAAAACATCTGTGATATTTAAAAATCATTTGAAGAAACTGTTTTGATAATGCGTGTATCGAATCATTCTTCTCACATTTAAAAACAGAGAAGTTGTATTTAGTGCGCCCAAAAACATATGAAATGGTCTATCGAGCAATTCAAGAATATATTCAATTCTATAATACAGAAAGGTTCCAAGAAAAACTTCACGGTCTTTCCCCGATAGAATATCGGGAAAAGGCCGTGGCATAATACTCTTTTTATTACTGTCTACTTGACAGGGAGATGACCAACAGTCGAATCTTTTTATTTTTCATATTCAAGGTGATTATGTCTTTTACAACCAAATAAATAGCAAGCCCCTATATAATCAGTTTCAAACTCTAATCCTGGAACGTATCCAGATTTGATACGTTCTACCAATGTTTTATAACAATTATTCTCTTCTGTATATTCCTCAATTAACTCTTTCTTATCATTTTCTGTCCAGTTTTCTTCTACTTCTTCATTCTGAACATCTTCTATTTCTGCTGTTTTCGCTTCGATAGATTCCCGTATAACTTCATTTATACGGGAGAAATTATTCGTTTTATATAGAGCATACACAAATCTACCAATCCAATTAGGACTTTTCCAGCATTCTTTATATCCCTTTTCGAACCATTCAATTGCTTCTTTATAGCAATTCAACTCAACATATAAATCTGCTACCTTAATTTCCCCTAAAAAATTATCAGATTCCCTGTTAAAAGTATCTAACTTCTCTTTTGCTTCTGTCGTTCGCCCTAAATCAATTAAACATTTTACATAGCTATACATGATATAGTCCGAATCCCCTGCAACTCGCAAGAAAAATTCTGAAGCTTTTTCCAGCTCTCCAAGGTTATAATGTGCTACAGCTACATTATGATATGCTTCATCTGATGGTTGAATCGAAATAGACTTTTGTAATGCTTCTTTCGCTTCTGTCCATTTTTCTTGTTTCATGTAAATGTCCCCTAAGATGTTATAAGGAAAGTATGAAGAAGGATTCAACTTAACAACTTCTCTTATTAATTCAAGAGCTTTATCATCATTCTCTTCCTCATAAAAGTACATCCAAGCCAGATTATTGAGAGATTGTACGTCTCTAGATTCATGTACTGCTTGTTGAAACAGTTCCATTGCTTCCTCATATTTATTTTGTTCAAACATTTCAATTGCCTTCTCATTAATGTTCAAATAAATACCTCCGAAGTAAATGAATTCATCTATTCCCTATCATTATAGTAAAATGTAAAAATTATAATTTCTATAAAAAAATTTCTTTCTCTCGTCTACATTTCGATTGAAATAGAAGCTAAAACACATGAATTTACAACAATCAGTAAATTTTTCAATCTCCCTTAAATTGGATATACACCCTGTTTTAATTTACATATTATGGTACAATTAAAAGGGTACTAACTAAACATTTACGCTCCACACTAGTAATCTAGCAATACCAAAATCAAAATTCACATGGAATTGAGGGATGTTATGAAACAGAAATTAGCTGTTCTTCTATTCACCGGAATCATATTATCCGGATGTTCAGCTATTCCAGGAAATTCTTTAGAAACTGGAAACGGCAGTATGGAATTATTAACACCAACCATTACAACAAAAGATAATGAATTAGAAATTAAGACCGAGGGCATTGATGAAAATAAAGTGACCTTTATTTATGTTGCTAATAAAAAAGTGTTGGAACAAAAGCTAAAGAATGGTGAATCCTACAAGCTTAACATTAAAGATATCGAACACGCTCATAGGACAGACTACAAACCAAAAGTTCAACTTTTGCAAACGAAAGATGATGATGATGATGGAGAAATAGTAACCTTCAAACAAGTTAGATATACAGTTAAAAACTGATTTTAAAGTTGTTTCATTATAAATGTAACGAACGAAAATATACTTTTAACAGTAGATACATGTAAGGGGTGCTAACATGAAAAAACGATGGATTTCTTGGTGGATTGGTAACATATTTTGGATTATCGTTTTTGGAATATGGGCCACTATCATTTGGCTACGAGATGTTGATGGTGCTGGTGTTATTCAAACACCTGAAATTAAATCAATATCACTTATCGTTTTATTAATTACATTTATCATACCGGTATTTTTTCAAATTATATGGCTAATCATTAATTTGAGAATGAGTAAAAAAAATAATTATACGATTTAGTTTTTTTGAATTAACAGATGAATATTTTTCATAAAAAAGAGAGGAATCTACATCAAAATAGATTCCTCCCTTTTACATTTGGACTTATACTGCGCTTTTACTGCAGCACTACTCCTCTTTTTTACGATGCATGTTCATCTTTCTTCTTCATTAACGCTCTTTTCTTCATCGCTTTCGTTAAATATCCACCTTTAAACGAACGAATTTCATACGAAGACATAAACGCTTTCGGTGCAATTTCATTAATAATTTCTAAAAGCTCTTTCTCTCTAGAACGCTTTGCGACGATATCTAAGCGATAACGTATAGAATTAATACCTTCGCCTTCAAATACTGTAACGCCAAATCCAGAGTGACGTAACTCATCTACTAATTCATTACAACGGTCTAGTAAACTAACTTGATACGTAATATAACCAATTGCTAATTTATTCTCTATATAACCGCCTAATAACAGTCCCGCACTAAAGCCAATGACATAGGCAACGATGTTCATCCAATTTGATAAATCTTGAAACACAATACCTAAACTGACAATGTAAATAGCTCCTTCTAACAATCCAACACCAGCAGCGGATCTTGTTTGATTCTTTACAAGCAAAATCGTACGAATTGTTAAAATTGGAACGTAAATAATTTGTAGCACAAAAATAAGTAGCGCTTGTAACATTGGTATCCACCTCTTTCAAAAAGTCTTTTGTCATAATAACATACATAACCTTTAGAAATCGATGGGTTTTTTAAAATTTTTTTATTATTTTTCATACTATTGAAAAACGCAAAAAAGAAGCGTATCATATTTGTCGTTAATTTGATTACTTGTATCATATCGCTAAACTAAAAAAGGAACCCAATTAGGTCCCTTTCATCATAGCTCTATGTTTTTCGAAGCACGTTCCCTTTGCTTCTCTTCTTCTTTCACTAACTGCATATTTGCATACGCTAAATTTGCAATCATTAAAAAGTGACCACCTAAAATACCTGTACCGAATGCCCAAATTTCCATTTCATGCTCAATTTCATACATGATTATAGCTCCTAAAATAGCAGCTGCAAATCGGTTTAAAACTCCTAATCCAGGAGACTTTTCCTTCATTACGATACTTTTTCCGAGTTTCTCCACTCTGCGAGCTAATAACCAAAGACAATAGGCGCTTACTGCTAATCCAATACCAAACCCTGTCACTTGTTTTCCAAACGGAGTAATCGTCCACATAAGTAGTAAACCACTAAAGATCACATACAATTGTAATCGATATACACGTAAGGCTTCTTGAATCAAAATATCCGCTCCTAAGTTCTCATTTTTTGTACTTTAGAAGAAAAGCAGCAACTTACACAGTTGCTGCTTTCTCTTCTTCTTGTTCTTGTTCCATCTTACGAATTTCAACACGTTTAATTTGGTAAGCGTCTTTTTCTAACACTTTAAATTCATAACCTTCTGCCTCAACGTGTTGTCCTTCTTCGATTTCATGATTTTGCATCATAATCCATCCACCGATTGTATCCACATCATCTTCTTCGATGTGTAATCCAAATAAATCTTTCACTTCTGAGATAAGCACTTTTCCATCAACAATGATATGTTGCTCGTTCACATGTTGAATTGGTGGCGCTTCATCTTCATCATATTCGTCACGAATTTCGCCGACGATTTCCTCCAAGATATCTTCAAGCGTTACAATTCCGGCTGTTCCTCCGTACTCATCATATAAAACAGCCATCGGAATTCGCTTCTTCTGCATTTGAAGTAATAAATCGTGAATTGGAGTCGTTTCCATCACTTCAATAATCGGACGCATATACGAGCGAATAGATGATAAATCTTTTTGATCCTCGGTCATATATCGAATAAAGAAATCTTTTACGTTGACCATACCGATAATATCATCTTTATCCTCTCCAAAAATTGGATAACGTGTGTATCTCTCATTTTGGATCACTTTCATGTGTTCTTCTACTGAATCTTCCAGGTAGAAACCAACGATTTCTGTTCGCGGTACCATAATCTCTTTTGCAATACGATTATCAAATTCAAAAATGTTATTTACATACTTGTATTCGGCTTGATTAATTTCGCCACTTTCATAGCTATCTGAAAGAATAAGGCGTAATTCTTCTTCGGTATGAGCTACTTCATGTTCAGAAGCCGGTTTTAAACCGAATAAACCAGTTATCACACGAGCTGAACCATTCAATACCCAAATAAATGGATACATTACTTTATAGAACATCATTAGTGGAGCTGCAAATAATAATGTTACTTTTTCAGCCTTTTGAATTGCCATCGTTTTCGGAGCCAATTCCCCTACTACAACGTGTAAATACGTCATTAACATAAAAGCAAGACCAAATGTTAATACTGATGAAATAGAAGGATTTAAGTTCCATTTCTCAAATAATGGGTGTAATAACTTTTCAATTGTCGGTTCACCTAACCAACCTAATCCCATAGCTGTCACTGTAATACCTAATTGACAAGCAGATAAATATTCATCTAAATTTGTTGTTACCTTTTTCGCTGCTAAAGCACCGCGTTTTCCTTCTGCAACAAGCTGATCAATACGACTTGAACGTACTTTTACAATCGCAAACTCAGCTGCTACGAAAAATCCAGTAAATGCGATTAAAATCGCAACCATGACTAAATTAAATATTTCCAATGAATCCCCTTAGTTAAAAAACTAAGGTGTCCACCTCCTGTATACTATAATGTTTTCTTATTTGTTTCTTAGAAAACATAGCCCTATACAAAAATTAAAGAGGTCAGATTTCACTTTTTCTATAATAATAGAGCAAGTGTCTGTATTAAAGCTGTCGTTTGACCAGATAAAGATTTCGATATTTTTTCACGTTGTGAATCAGTCAATCCATCTAAAAGCGGCTTTAACTCTGTTAACTCTGCTTCTAATCGATGAATATGGTCTGTCACTTCATTCACTTGTTTCGAAACGTGTTCATTGATACCGAGCAGCTTCTTCTTCTCCTCGATTTTCTCTTTAATCTCACAAAGCGGCATATGCATTTCTTTGCACTTCTCAATAAATTGTAATGTCTCAAATGCTGTTTCGTCGTAATAGCGATAATTAGATTGAGATCGCTCCGCTTTTAAGATACCTAGATTCGTATAATAATCAATCGTTCGTTTCGACACGTGAGCCATGAGAGCCAACTGTCCGATTCGATACACCTTCCCAACGATTTTCCCCCCTTGTTTATATTACTTACATGATACAATACATAAACTGTACAGTCAAACGTGACGGTTTATTATTCACAATTTATACCAAATTCCAAGCTCCACCCTACTATTATCCAATACAAATCACTCATACAATAAAATTACTAAACTATTACCTAATCACTACATTGTCTGTACCTTTTAACCTTTCTTATTTAAAAGCATATTCTACTAATAATGATTGCTTGTATAGGAGGGAATTAACATGAAAAAGACAATCATTTCTCATTTTTATAATGAAGAATACCTACTTCCATGGTGGCTTATGCATCACACGAAAATATTCGATCACGGCATTTTAATTAATAGAGGGTCTACAGATCGTTCCGTAGAGATTTGTAAACTATTAGCACCCCACTGGGAAGTACGAAATTCCAGATTTCTTGAGTTTGATCCAACTAATACTGATATTGAAGTGATGGAAATTGAAAGAGAAGTTTCAGGTTGGAAAATCGTTTTAAATACTACTGAATTCTTTTGTTGTAATAATACTGAAGATTTTTTTTCATCTCTTCATACACTAGGCCAAAACATGTATGCGATTAGAATGATTTTAATGATAGATAATCACAATTATAATTATTCAAAGCCTAGATATTCTATCCCCTTAGTAGAACAGCGATACCACGGTGTCTTCCCTTACAACCCACAACTCGGATGTGCTTGGAGATTTATTCACAATCATCTAGATGGTGCATATTTACCTGGTAGACATCATTCGCGGCACGGATATATAATTTATGACTATCCTTCATTTATTTTAAAATTTTATTTTAGCCCTTGGAATGAACAGTCAAAGGCAAGAAAATTACAAATTACACCTACCCTTTCAAAAAGGGGTGTTCAAATGGGGCTTCAAACACATTACGGTCAATCTCCTGAAGTACTGGACATACGTTTTTTAGAGCTTAGTAACCTAACACAAGACCTCCGTCATAACCCTGAATACCAAGAATTATTCCCAAAATTCAAACCGTAATATTTTCTGCATCGTCATCGCCTCAAACATTTTCATTCGCTTAATCAAAAACAATCTCATTTGCATAAAACATGAATACTGTATAAATAATAAATTTTTATTTTAGGAGGAAAAAATGAAAGCTGTTATTCTTGCTGGTGGGTACGGTACAAGAATTGGGGAAGAAACACATTTAAAACCGAAACCTATGATTGAAATTGGAACAAAACCCATTCTATGGCACATTATGAGTTTGTATAGTCATTACGGGATTACTGAGTTTATTATTTGCTTAGGCTATAAAGGATATGCAATTAAAGAGTTCTTTCTAAATTACAACTTACACATGTCTGATTTCACAATACAGTTAAACGATAATACAATTACTAGCCATTCTCATCGTGTAGAACCGTGGAAAGTTACACTAATCGATACTGGTGTAAATACCGAAACGGGTGGCCGAGTGAAAAAGATTCAAAATTATGTCGGAGACGAACCTTTCTGCCTCACTTATGGTGATGGATTAAGTAATGTAAATATAAAAGAACTTATTACATTCCATAAAAAACATGGAAAAATGGCTACTGTTACTGCCGTACAACCTCCTGGTAGATTTGGTTCTCTCATATTAGATAAACAGTCTGTAACATCTTTTCAAGAAAAGCCATTAGGTGATGGCGGATGGGTTAACGGTGGATTTTTCGTTTTAAATCCTGAAGTTTTCAATTACATTAGTGGAGATAAGTCTGTTTTTGAAACAGACACTTTAGTTCAGTTAGTAAACAAAAACGAATTGGCCGCATATCAACATTCTGGTTTTTGGCATCCAATGGATACATTGCGTGATAAAAATAAATTAGTCGAGCTATGGGAAAGTAATAACGCTCCATGGAAGGTTTGGTAATATGGCTTCATCATCTTTTTGGAATAAGAAAAAAGTATTTATTACGGGACATACTGGATTTAAAGGCTCCTGGCTCACCCTTTTCTTAAGTTCTTTAGGGGCAGAAATAGTGGGCTTTTCTTCTCATCCCCCATCCATTCCTAATCTTTTTGAACAAGGTAACGTAGCAAAAGAGTGTATGACAATTCATGGCGATATTACTGATTACGACTCTTTATTCCACGCCCTAAAACAACATAATCCCGACATAATATTTCATTTAGGAGCTCAGCCAATCGTCACCACTTCATACAAAAATCCTATCGATACATTCAAAACGAATGTTTTAGGTACTGTCCACGTGCTAGAAGCAGCAAAGTCCGTCGAAAGCGTACGTGCCATTATTAATGTGACAAGCGATAAATGTTATGAGAATGACGGTAGTGGCGACCGAGCGTTCGTGGAAAATGACCGACTAGGAGGTTTCGACCCTTATAGCGCTAGCAAAGCTTGCGCTGAAATAGTGGCAACATCCTATCAAAAATCATTCTTCCGCACTAATACCCAGAAACTCGCCTCAGTCAGAGCTGGTAACGTCATCGGCGGTGGTGATTGGGCAGAAGATCGATTATTCCCTGATATCATTCGGGCATATTTGCACAATCATACTTTGTGTATTCGAAACAAATATGCCGTCCGTCCGTGGCAACATGTTTTAGATCCTCTACATGGCTATATCCTTCTAGCTGAGAAACTTTGGAATGATGCTAAATATGCAGAAGCATGGAATTTCGGACCGATTAATGAACCTAGCAGAACCGTAAATGATGTCATTCAATCCGTAACGAAATTATGGAATAAACGACTCACCATCCATTCTCCCTCTACGAAAACTCCTTATGAATCACCAATTTTAACACTCAACAGTACAAAAGCAGTAAACAAACTCGGCTGGACCCCTAAGTTATCAACAGATGATTCTATTTCTTGGACTGTTGATTGGTACAAAAAATATGCATCCGGTGAAAATATAGAATCTTTCACGCGACAACAAATCGATGCATTCAAAAATTTATAAGGGGACTATAAAATGGAACAGAAAAAATGCCGTTTTTGCCACTCATTACTAACCAACACTTTTTTAGATTTGGGCGTTTCTCCTCTTGCTAATTCATTTGTAGCTCCTGAAAATTCATATAAAATGGAACCATTTTATCCGCTGCACACATTTGTTTGTCACTCTTGTTTACTCGTGCAGCTAGATGAATTTGAATCTCCGCACAATATTTTTCATGACTACTTATACTTCAGCTCTTACTCCTCAAGCTGGCTGCTACACGCTAAACAATATGTAGAAATGGCGATTAAGCGTTTCAACTTAACGAAACATTCAAAAGTGATTGAAATCGCAAGTAACGATGGGTACTTATTACAATACTTTAAAAAAGAAAATATCGAGACATTGGGAATTGAACCCGCGAAAAACGTAGCAGAAATTGCTATCAAAAAAGGAATTCCTACTCATGTGAATTTTTTCAGTAATGACTTAGCAAAAAAATTGCCACAAGCTGATTTAATCGTCGCAAATAACGTATTAGCACACGTTCCGAACTTGCATGATTTTGTCGCTGGTTTAAAAACACTATTAAAACGTGATGGCACGATAACAATTGAATTCCCACACTTATTAAACCTCATATCCTTTAAACAGTTCGATACTATCTACCATGAGCACTTTTCCTACTTCTCACTTATAAGCCTTCAAAAAGTTTTAAGTTATCATCATTTACAAATTGTTGATGTAGAAGAACTTTCAACGCATGGTGGTTCCTTACGGATTTTTGTAAACCATCTAAGTGCCCAATCAACTATCCATTCCAATGTTACAAAATTAATTCAAAAAGAAGTCGACCACGGGTTAGATACTTTAGATTGCTATCTCCTTTTTTCTAAACGCATCGAACAATTGAAAATAAATATTTTAAAGTTTTTTATTGAAGCGAAAGCTTTAAACAAACAAATTATCGGTTACGGTGCTCCAGCTAAAGGAAACACCCTTTTGAATTATTGCGGGATAGGTAAAGAATTTCTAGCTTATACAGTAGATAAAAATCCTCACAAACAAAATCTCCTTTTACCAGGAACTCGTATTCCAATAAAATCTCCAGCAGAAATTAAACGTACAAAACCAGATTACATTCTTATACTTCCTTGGAATTTGAAAGACGAAATTATGAAAGAATGCTCTTTCATTCGTGAATGGGGCGGTAAATTTTTAGTGACGGTTCCAGAAATTGAGGTGATCGAGCCATGAAGAAAGTTGTTGTAACAGGTGGTAGTGGCTGGATAGGTAAATATGTTGTACATTCACTTATACAAAAGGGATACGAAGTGCACGCCACGTATAATAAAAATAACCCCTCTCACCTCCCTTGCCATTGGCATAAAGTAAACTTGCTTCGCGATGACGAAGTAAAACAATTCATTTACGACGTTCAGCCTAGCCATCTCATTCACCTTGCTTGGGAAGCAGTGCCACCAGCATGCTATGTATCTATTAATAATTACTATTGGCTAAAGTCTAGTATTTCATTGATTCAACACTTTACAACATGCGGTGGAAAGCGTGTTGTCGTTGCAGGTACTGGCGCAGAGTACGAATGGTTTAACGGCGTATTATTTGAAGATTCACCGCTCCTTTCCTATAAAACCCCGTATTCTTTATGTAAAAATGCACTGCACTCCTGGCTAGAAACGTATGCACAACAAACAGGCCTCAGCATGTGTTGGGGCCGCATTTTTCATATGTATGGACCTCACGAACAAGGTAATCGGCTCGTTTCTAACATTATCACTTCCTTATTAAAAAACGAGGAAGCACTATGTACACATGGAAAACAATCGAGAGATTTCCTCCATGTGAGTGACGTCGCTGACGCTCTCGTAACAATATTAGAACACAGCGTTACAGGCACCATCAATATCGCTTCTGGTCAATCTGTACAAATTAAAGAGTTAGCTTCTATCATTGCTAAAAAGATAGGAAAAGAACATTTAATTAAACTAGGTGCAATCCCTTTCTCTAAAGATGAACCTTTATTTGTCGGGGTTAATGTAGAACGTTTAAAAACTGAAGTAAACTGGAAACCAACATACGATCTAAATACAGGAATTGAAGAAACAATTTTATGGTGGAAATCATTTATACAAAAACATAACGATATGCATCATTAAAACGTAAATCCTTCGTTCCTCTCGCTAATTCCTTATACCATCCTTCTAATCTTTCCGGCGTAACAATATGATGCGTCCCCATTCCCCCATGCTTACTAGCTTCAGAAAGAGTCGGACCAATTTGTAACTTTCTCTTTCTCATCGCATCGTTCCACGGACTAAACCCAAACCATAATATACAGGCAAGAGGTGGATAAATCATCGATTCATGCGCAGATAAATGTCTTCCAACCGTATAACTTCCATGCTCATGATTATGAATAAATCTACCTCTTCTCCATAACGGCCAATCTTCTGGTAAATAACCATGAAACCGCTGTTTCATTAAAGGTATTCCAAAGTTAAGGTCCGGATAGTTGTAGTTAGGATCATCAACCATAATAAGCCCGTCCAGCCAATACATCCTCCCCCCCAATTCATTTAGCGATTTCCAAAACTGATTTTTATCTTGCACGCAAAGAAACTCAGTCGTATTTAAAATCATTTTCCATCCTTGTACTTCTTGTTCTATCCTCATCACTTCATGATCTGTCGCATATGCATCAAACTCTGGATTTACAGAATCTCGCACCTCCCAATGCGGTGCGAATTTTTTACAAATCTCAACCGAACGATCCTTAGAACCTTTATTAATTAAAATGCCATGATCAAACAGTTTCGTATGATGTATAAGCCACCACGGCAATAAATACTCTTCGTTATAAAAATGAGAAATAACAGTTGTAGTTATAACAATCTCCTCCTCTTTCTCTATTAATCTACTTTTTCATCCTACTCTTAATATACTTATCTACTATGTCATTGGTTTCTCTTATTTTAAAAATATGTTTTTCTACCATATACTACACTTTCTTAGACAGCCACTATTTCCTAAAGAAACATCCCAATAAACTGAAAATTAAGTTATAATATCATTATAAAATATGAAGGAGGAATGCACCCATGTACTACAACACTTCATTCGAAAACGATCAACCTGTAGGCCGTCTATAAACTAAGGCGGGCTTGTAACACATACACTATGCCTCGTCTTAGGGAACTCATATTACCCTAAAAATAGACGGAGGTACTTCAAATGAAACAAACAATTTTAGGAGCTATATGCTTATCACTAGCAGCAAGTATATGGGGCGGTATGTATGTTGTTAGCAAATACGTACTCGATTTTATCCCACCACTAACACTCGTTTGGCTACGCTTTATTATCGCTTTTGTTGTTTTGTATGGCATTTTAAAACTAGCTGAGAAAAAGCAAAAGAAAAAAGTAACCATTCGCAAAAAAGATTGGCTCCTATTCGCTTGGATTGGATTTATCGGATATTTTATTTCAATCACATGTCAATTTATCGGAACAAAATTATCCGACGCTCATACAGGCTCATTAGTAACATCAGCTACACCTGCATTTATGGCTATATTTGCAGCGCTCATTTTGAAAGAAAAACTAACCGCTCGTAGACTTTTATCTACTATCATAGCGACAATCGGTGTCATTATCGTAATCGGGTGGGATATTGAAATTGGCTCCTATTTTATCGGAACAATCATTTTAGTTGGAGCCGCTATTACGTGGGCTTTACTATCTATTTATGTAAAAATCGCTTCAATCCAATTTTCATCCTTAGTTATTACAACGTATGCCATATTCTTTTCACTCTTTTTTATTACACCTTTTATGATAGGGGAACTACAAACATCCTCTATCGGAACAGTAAATACGTACGTCATATTAGGCGTATTATACTTAGGAATCGTCTCAACAGCAGGTGCCTTTTTCCTTTGGAATAAAGGATTAGACTTAATGGATGCAAGCATCGGTTCCTTATTTTTCTTCTTCCAACCTATCGTTGGATCATTACTTGGTTGGCTCTTATTAAATGAGACATTAAATAGTAACTTTTTCATTGGTGGTATGCTCATTATATGTAGCGTTTTCATTACTACTTTTGAAAAGAAATAAAAAGCAGGCAGAGATTCTTAGTCTCTGCCTGTTCGCATAATTGGATCTTGGTCGTGAAAACCAATACAAATCGGTATATTACTTTGCACTTCACTACGTACACTTATAAAACTACACAGCGTTTTAGCAATTAAATATAAAGTTATACTGATTGCTTTTTCACTTGTATCAAAGCCATTTTCATTATACATATCTGCTAATTCTACAGCCCCCGGCCCCTCAATATTATATGTCCATTCAGATGCCCAATCGTGATCCTCTTCTTCCATTGGAAAATACTCCTCACAAATATAAAACTGACTATCCCATTCGTTATCAAGGTCATACTCAAAATAAATCGCTTTTGCTTCTTCGTTAGTAGCCATTTCTACAGCTGCATCCAAACCTACTCGAATACTTTCCTTATATGACTCTAAATCAATTGCTTTAATTCGTTCTGCATATTCTGTAGATGCCAACATGCAACAAATATCATAATACTTCGCTTCTATTTGCTCTACTGCTAACGAAAAGACATCCTCTTGCATCTCTTCTAAATACTGAAATATATCCACACTAAACACTCCTCACTCTTTACGCACTCCAATGCGATGGACGGGACAACAATTTCGGCAATTTCGTATGCTTATCCCCTTTCGCCGCATTAATTTGAACTTGCGTAAGAAAAATACAATTTGTAAAGTCTGCTCCGCGAATATCTGCATCTCGTAAATCTGCTCCAATGAGATCTGCCCCTCGTAAGTCTGCTCCATTTAAGTTTGCCGCAATTAAGTAAGCTCCTCTTAAATTTGCACCTTGTAAATCTTTCTTTTTCAGATTTGCTCCCATAAGGTCTGCTCCGCGGTGAATGATTCGTTTCTTACGCGCAGTATTCATTTCCTTCCATACTAATTCGCTCGTTTCTAAAAGAAGAATGTTCACCTCTGCCCTATGCATTGGAACATTTATTTTCATTAACTCACCTGGATTTAAATTCGAAAGTCGCTCTGTCTCCTCAATTGCGGTCTCCAGCTCTTTATGAATTGGCTGTGTTGCCTTTAAAAGAATCGCTTCATTCAAATACCAAAGCATTTCATGAAGTTGATGCATAACCGGAAAAGCATCGTACATTTTTCTTGCATGCTTTGCATCTTTCCTCCAATCAATCCCTTTAAACGTACCCTGAGAAATCTTCTGCCCAGCACCGAAACACTCAAATACTGTACAACCTTTATAACCTTTTCCTCTAAGATTTTTATGTATACTACATTTAAAATCTGATTGTAAGTTGGAACATGGTTTACCACCATCTTTATTCACTGCAAAATCTACCGATGCTGCGAACGGTAATGCAACGCAACATAGACCGAAGCATTTTTCGCAGTTTGCTTTTAAATGATCATTATGATTAGTCAAAATCTATACCCCCTGTTGTCTTTTGACTATTTCATAATATTCCAACTGTAATAAATAATCAATTTTAAAATAAACCGGCATCTTTCGTTTCAATTCATAACTTTATCATTCGATTTCCTTTCAATTGAAAAGGACTATTTCTATTCAATGAATTATAATTAAATTATAAATTTTCTAACTAAAAGGAGACTTATTATGGCACTAGAAATGAAAACAAACTGTCAAATTTGTGATCAATCGCTCGAACAAGATTCTGAAGCATACATTTGTGTATATGAATGTACATTTTGCGCACCATGTACAGAAGAAAGACAAAACGTTTGTCCAAACTGCGGCGGCGAATTAGTACGTAGACCGAAAAAGAAACAATAAAAAGCAAAGCGATATCGCTTTGCTTTTTATTATTTTCTGAGTATATGAAATTATATCGAACACAACTTAAACATTTAAAAACTTCACACAAACAGGCTCTGGCACAGCAACATCAGATTGTAAAAGTGTTAACTTTCCTGTAGATTCATCTCTTGAAAATAGCACAAGATTATGTGACTTTTCATTTGTAGCAACAAGAAACTTTTCAGTAGGATCTAATACAAAATCCCTCGGCCAATTTCCTTCTGTAGATGTATGTTCCACAAATGCAAGCTCACCTGAGTTTTGATCCACACTGAAAACAGCAATACTATTATGACCACGATTACCTGCATATACAAAGCGGCCTTCAGAAGAAATATGGATAGCACTGCCTTGACTATTTTCATCAAATTGTTCTGGAAGAGTAGAAATATACTGTAATTCTGTAAAGGAGCCTTCTTCCGAGTTATATGTTAACGCAATAACCTCTGAACTCAGCTCCGTCATTACATAAGCGTATTTTCCATTTGGATGAAAAGCAATGTGTCTTGGTCCACTTCCCGGATTCACAGACAGGCTATTCACTTCTATTAATGTACTATCTTTTATTTCATACGTAATTAATTTATCTATCCCTAAATCAACACCTATCACATATTTTTCATCAGGAGTGTACCCCGCGTAATGTGCGTGTGGTTTTTCTTGTCTTTCTTTATTCGGACCTGAACCTTCATGCGCCATAATAGATGCAGCAGGATTTACAGTTCCATTTTCTTCATTTATTTCAAAAGACTCAATCGTTCCTTTATGGTAATTTGCTGTAACTACTGTATGATTTCCACTATCAACACTAATATGACAAGGAGAAGCCCCTTCTACTACTTGTCTATTTTTCGCTTTTAGTTCTCCAGTATGACTATCAATGGAATAAGCAGCTACACCGCCAGATTCGCCTTCCTTAACAACGGAATAGAGATATTCATTATTTCGGTTAATCGTTACATATGTAGGGTTATCCAACTTAGCGGCAAGTGTTACATTACCAATTTTTTTTGCTTCCGTGTCTAAAATAAACTTATATATTCCTTCACTATTTTCTTTCGTGTATGTTCCAACATATCCGATAAACTCTTTGTTATCCTTCATTTTCATAACCCTCTCTCCCTATATTTTTCATTCATCATACTTCTTAAAATATTTTATGTTGAAAGAGTATCCTAAAAAATCGGAGTACCCCTTTATACGTTACCATATTTTCTTGGTAAATAGCTTTTAAACCCACTTTTTTTGATACGCTGCTATACTTTCATATTCTTCTTCCAATTGACGGGACAAACGGATATAGATTGGCGTTAAATCTTTATATTTTTCCACACTTTCCATGTTTGGCTCATGATGAAAATCTGCACCTACCATTTCAGAAACTACATGTAACGTATCTACTTCACCTAAACTATATAAACCGAGGATGGCAGCTCCTAAGCAAGAGCTTTCGAAACTTTCAGGAACATATACGTCTTGATGGAAAATATCCGCCATCATCTGTCTCCAAAGTTCCGACCTTGCAAAACCGCCTGTCGCTTGAATTTTTTTCGGTTCGCCAATGAGTTCTTTTAAAGCGAGAAGAACTGTATATAAGTTATAAATTACTCCTTCTAAAACAGCACGTATCAGATGTTCTTTCTTATGATGCAATCCGAGTCCAAAGAAAGATCCTCGCGCATTTGCATTCCATAAAGGAGCTCTTTCCCCCGCTAAATACGGGTGAAATAATAAACCGTCAGATCCCGGATTCACTTTTGCTGCTATTTCAGTAAGCACCTCATATGGATCTTTTCCTAAGCGCTTTGCAAGTTCAATCTCTGAAGTGCCCAATTGGTCACGAGCCCACCTGAAAATCATACCGCCGTTATTAACTGGTCCACCGATTACCCAATGGTCTTCAGTTAACGCATAACAAAAAATTCTACCTTTTGGATCTGTTACAGGACGATTTGTTACAGCACGTATCGCACCGCTTGTACCAATTGTAACAGCCACAACGCCAGGATCTATTGCATTTACACCTAAATTAGATAGTACTCCATCACTCGCTCCTACGACAAAAGGCGTAGAAACAAGTACATTCATCTCTTTGGCAAACTCTTCATCTAATCCTGTTAAACTGTGCGTTGTTGGAACAAGCTTTGAAAGCTTTTCATCTGTAATTCCTGCTACATGTAAAGCCTCTTCATCCCACTTTAAAGATTTTAAATTGAACATTCCTGTCGCTGATGCTATAGAATAATCAATTACATATTCTTTATATAACTTGTAAAAAACATATTCTTTAATAGAAATGAATTTATAACTTTTTGCGAATAACTCTGCTTGCTCATTCTGTAGCCAAACTAATTTCGACAGTGGTGACATCGGATGAATTGGTGTCCCAGTACGAAGGTAAATTTCATGACCATTCATATCATTCTTTATTTTCTCCGCCCAGCTTGCACTTCTATTATCTGCCCAAGTGATACATCTCGTTAACGGCTTTCCCTTTTCATCTACAGCAATGATACTATGCATTGCCGAACTAAAAGAGACACAAAGAATATCATTCGGCTGTACACTACTTATTCGTACAGTTTCTTTAATCGTATTTATTACTGCATGAAAGATTTCTTCTGGGTCTTGTTCTGCTGTTTCAGGTGTAGGAGAATATAAAGGATATTCAATTCCATGACTAGCAATAACAGATCCATCAGTAGAAAATAGAACTGATTTTGTACTAGTTGTCCCAATATCTACACCAATCATATATTTTGAGCTCACCATCTCTTCCTCCTAACAAAAAATTGCTACAGTATCCCACCATAAAAATACATTCCTTTTATCTATTAATAACGTTGTATGCCACAATTATCTAAATAGAAACATCTTTATCTTAAACAAACATATCGAGTAGTAAAACGCCTCCAAAAGCGATAAATGAAAGTAACGTTTCTAATACTGTCCATGTTTTAAATGTTTCTTTCACTGTTAAACCTAGGTATTCTTTTACCATCCAAAAACCAGCATCGTTTACGTGTGAAAACATTAATGCTCCTGCACCTGTTGCAATAACGAGTAACTCTAAGTTCACACCTGTCGTATTTTCAACGATTGGCGAAACGATACCCGCTGCTGTTGTTAAAGCGACTGTCGCTGACCCTGTCGCAATTCGAATTAATCCAGCTACTATAAATGCTAATACAATTGGAGATAGAGCTAAATGCTCAGACATTTGAGCAATAGCATTCCCTACACCACTATCGATAAGGATTTGCTTAAATCCACCACCAGCACCAATAATCGCAACAATTGAACCGATTGGTAATAAGCTATCTTCTGTTATCTTCTTAATAGCTTTTTTATCGATACCTTGACGAAATCCAAGAAAATAGAACGCCGCAAAACATGCAATCAATAGCGCAATTATAGGACTACCGATTAATGTGATAACCTTCATCAAAGTATTAGAAAGAGGCACATAAGGAGCTGCTGCAGCTAAAACCATTAACATAACAGGTAACAATATAACTAAAAATGAAACTCCTATTCCTGGTAATTTCGTTGATTTTGTATTTACACGAATCAATTCTGGCTCATTTTCAGGAATTACACGTTTGTGAATCCATGTCGCAAATATAGGACCTGCAATAATCGCTGCAAAAAATGTAATAATGAGTGAATACATTAGTACCTTCCCAAGATTCGCTTTATAAATACCAATTGCAACTATGGCCCCTGGATGCGGAGGAACAAGGCCGTGTACGACAGATAGCCCAGCAATTGCTGGTAATGCTATTAATAAAATATTTTGTTTCGTTGTTTTATGAATTGAAATTACTAACGGCAGTAATATTAAAATGCCTACTTCAAAAAACACCGGGATTCCAATAATAAAACCTGCAATTAACATAGCCCATGGTAAGTTTTTTATCCCAAAGGATTTAATAAAGAACTCTGCCACTTGCATTCCAGCACCTGACTCTGCCATCATTTTCCCTAAAATTGTACCCAATACTAAAATACCTACTAAATGCCCGAGAACACTTCCGACTCCCATTTCATAAGCACTCACTATTTTATCCATTGGCATTCCAGACATAATTGCTAAAAACAAACTTGCAATCGTTAAACTAATAAACGCATGCCATCTCCACCACGATACCCCTAAAATAACAATTACAATTGATAATAATGTAATAATTAAAAGGTACATATTCATACGCAATTTCACCCCTTTATGTAAACCCTTTCAAAATTACTATACAATTAAGAGCACCTATATAGTTCTTTCATGAGTAAGAATTTATATATCGATATACAAATCATCTTCACAAAATAATAATTTATACAAAAAGAATCTCCCTTATCAGAGATACATGTTAACTACTCTCTCTGATAAGGGGATTTCTCTTTCATAATTATAATGTTATTTTATACATGCTTCATACGAGCATATTTTCCTTCTTCAAAAGTGAATGACACTTTCTTCTCTTGCTGTTTTCACGTAGTAAGACTACAAACTCAGGATCCAGTTTAAACGATGAAGTTACTTAAGATTTGTCCTCTTATGAAAAACAATTTTCGGAAAGCACCTTCGCTTTCATACATTATAATTTAGGCGCTTTCGCCCAATCAGCAGCAAATTTCTCAATACCTTGGTCTGTTAATGGGTGCATAGCAAGTTGTTCAATTACTTTATAAGGAATTGTTGCAATGTGAGCACCTGCCATCGCTACACGAGTTACATGATCTGGATGTCTAACAGAAGCCGCAATAATTTGTGTATCTAGTTGATGAACATCGAATAATTCAGCAATTTTAGCAACTAATAATACGCCATCTTCAGAAATATCATCTAAGCGTCCTAAAAATGGAGAAACGTACGTTGCACCTGCTCGAGCAGCTAAAAGTGCTTGGTTCACCGTGAAAATAAGTGTAACATTCGTTTTCACACCTTTTTCAGTAAGGTAGCGACAAGCTTCTAATCCAGCTAACGTCATCGGAAGTTTAACTGTAACTTTTTCATCGCCACCGTTAATTTTAATCAGTTCTTCTGCTTGGGCGATCATCTCTTCAGCTGTAACAGCATCTGGCGTTACTTCTGCCGAAACAGATTCAACTTTAGGAACTGCCTGACAAATTTCTGCAATACGGTCTTCAAATTTAATGCCCTCTTTTGCTACTAAAGAAGGATTCGTTGTAACACCAGCTAAAACTCCAAGTTTATATGCTTTTTTTATATCCTCAAGATTTGCAGTATCAATAAAAAATTTCATGATTAATTCCCTCCAGTTTTTAAACGTTGATGAGTTACATGTTTAATATGCTTATCCCGTAAAAGCCCGATTGGTGTGGAATGAAGCCCCTACTTATTAAAGTTTCACTTTATTTCTTTTCTACTGCATGTCCACCAAATTCATTGCGCAGAGCTGCTACAACTTTTCCTGTAAATGTATCATTGTCTAATGAGCGGTAGCGCATTAATAGAGACATTGCGATAACAGGAGTTGCTGTTTGAAGGTCTAATGCTGTTTCTACTGTCCATTTTCCTTCACCAGAAGAATGCATAACACCCTTAATCTCATCCAGTTTTGCATCTTTAGAAAATGCATTTTCTGTTAATTCCATTAACCAAGAACGAATGACTGAACCGTTGTTCCATACTCTTGATACTTTTTCATAATCGTAGTCAAATTCACTTTTCTCTAGAATCTCAAATCCTTCACCAATAGCAGCCATCATACCGTATTCAATTCCGTTATGAACCATTTTTAAGAAGTGACCACTACCAGCTTTTCCAGCATATAAGAATCCATTTTCTACAGCAGTATCGCGGAAGATAGGTTCAACGATGTCCCAAGCTTCTTGATCTCCTCCGATCATGTAACAAGCACCATTACGAGCTCCTTCCATTCCACCAGAAGTTCCTGCATCCATAAAGTGAATGCCATCTTTCTTTAATTGCTCATATCGGCGGATAGACTCTTTATAATGTGAATTACCAGCTTCAATTAAAATATCTCCTTTTGATAAAAGTGGTGTAACCTCATCAATAACAGAATCAACAACAGCGTGTGGTACCATTACCCAAAGAATTCTTGGTGATTGTAATGACTGAACAAGTTCACTTAAACTAGATGTACCTGTTGCCCCGTACTCTTTCATTTCTTCTACTGCGCTCGTATTTAAATCAAATGCTACTACTTCATGTTTATGATCCATTAAATTTTTCCCTAAATTTAATCCCATTTTACCTAACCCAATTAATCCTACTTGCATAATATAATTCCTCCTCAAATCATCTTTTATTAAAAATCCATATCACTACAATCTGGAATACCTTTCAGCACTGAAATGTTAATATGTACAGAAAGGTATTCACAGTCATAGCTTAAGAATTCAACACATTTTTTGTAATTTGAACAACATTTTCTGTCGTAAATCCAAATAGATTCATGACTTCAGCTCCAGTACCTGAAGCTCCAAATGTTTCAATTGATAGTACTTTTCCTTCTTGTCCTACATAACGTTCCCAACCGAGAGATACACCCATTTCAAGAGATACTCGTTTCGTTATAGAAGACGGAAGAACGGATTCTTTATATGCGTTCGATTGGTAATCGAATAGCTCCCAGCTCGGCATTGCAACGATGCGAACAGAAACTTGATCTTCTTCTAATTTTGCTTTCGCACTAGCAGCTAAGGGTACTTCAGAACCTGTCGCAATTAAAATTACATCCGGATTTTCATTCGTTTGTGTTAATACGTAAGCTCCTTTAGAGAGATTCTCTATGTTCGCTTTCGTTTCATTAAACACCGGTAAATTTTGACGGCTCAGTACTAAAACGACTGGACCATCCGTTTGCTGTAAAGCATACGCCCAAGCACTTCCTGTTTCATTTGCATCTGACGGACGGATAACTGTTAGACCAGGAATTGCTCGAAGAGCTGCCAATTGTTCAATTGGTTCATGCGTTGGACCATCTTCTCCTACAGCAATCGAATCATGTGTAAATACGTAAGTAACAGGTAACTTTTGCAGTGCAGCCAGTCGAATGGACGGACGAAGATAATCATTAAATACAAAGAATGTACTTACGAAAGGTTTTACTCCTCCATGAAGCGCCAATCCATTCGCTGCAGCGCCCATTGCATGTTCACGTACACCGAAATATATATTTCGTCCAGCATACGATTCTACTGCATATACTGCTTCACCTTTTATATCTGTCATCGTAGAATGAGAAAGATCCGCACTTCCACCGAAAATAGAAGGAATCGATTTCACATAATGATTAATAGCTTCCCCACTTGCAACACGAGTAGAAATTGTTTTTTCAGTATCAAAGGATAGAATGTCTTTCGCTTCAATTAAAACCTCACCTGTAATCGCTTTTTCTAATTCATCTGCCAGTGTAGGATTCGCTTCTCTGTATAAGTTGAACTGCTCATTCCAGTCATTGTCTTTTTCAATACCTTTTTGTTTTAGTTCATTAAAATGAGCTTTTACTTCTTCAGGTACAAAGAAATCTTCCTTATAACCCCAACCATACACTTGTTTTGTCGCTGTTGCCTCTTCTACTCCAAGCGGATTACCATGTGCTTTGTTCGTTCCAGCAACTTTTGGACTTCCATAACCTATAATGGTTCTAATTTCTATAAGAGTAGGTTGATCCTTATTTTCTTTCGCTAATGTAATAGCTTTTGTAATAGCATCGACATCGTTTCCATCTTCAACTCTTACATATTGCCAATGTACAGATTCTACCCTTTTCTGAATATCTTCAGAGAAAGCAATGCCTAATTCACCATCAAGTGAAATTTCATTTGAATCATACAGTACAATTAGCTTGCCAAGTTTCATATGTCCTGCCATTGACATCGCTTCATAAGCGACACCCTCCATTAAGTCACCATCTCCGACTAAAGCATACGTATTGTGATCTATAATAGAGTGACCACCCTTATTAAACTTTGCTGCTAAATGAGCTTCTGCCATTGCCATTCCGACAGCATTAGCAATCCCTTGTCCTAACGGGCCTGTAGTCGCTTCAACTCCAGGAGTATGACCAAACTCAGGATGTCCTGGTGTTTTACTATTTAACTTTCTGAAGTTTTTCAAGTCATCAATTGAAACATCATATCCAGCTAAATGAAGTAGACTATATAACAGACTAGATCCATGTCCCGCCGATAAAACGAAACGATCACGGTTAAACCATTCTGGGTGATTAGGATTGTAATTTAAATGATTCGCCCATAATGCATAAGCCATTGGTGCTGCTCCCATCGGAAGACCTGGATGACCTGAGTTTGCCGCATTAATAGCATCAATCGATAACGTACGAAGTGTATTCACTGCTAATTGATTTATGTTTTGTGTCATAGTAATCGTCCCCCTAAATGCTTTCATTAAAGAAAGTACTTATTTTTCCGTCTCTTGATCTAACCACCATTTAAATCCACTTTCTTGCAACAGTTCATTAGACGCTTCTGGACCATATGAACCAGACTCATATTCATAAAGCGGTAATAAGTTTTCCTCGAACGCTTCAAGAATTGGTTGTACCCATTCCCATGACAATTCAACTTCTCTCCAATGTGCAAAGAATGTAGCGTCTCCACTCACAGCATCATGAATGAGTCTTTCATACGCTTCAGGTACTCCCACATCCGCTTGCTCACAAGTAAAGTTAATACGCATCGGTTCAATTTCTCCATTTTTCAATGGATTTTTACTGTTTAACTGTAATGAAACGTTCTCACCTGGACTAATTTCAATTATTAACAAGTTAGGTGCTGCATTTGGATTACTATCTTGATATTGCTGTTTTAACGTATTTTTAAATTCAATTACAATACGAGTAGACTTTTCTTTCATTCGTTTGCCTGTTCGTATATAGAAGGGAACGCCAGTCCAAAATGGATTATCGATCCACAGGCGAGCAGCAACAAATGTGTCTATGTTAGAAGAAGGATTTACTCCTGGCTCCTCTTTGTATGCTACAACTTGCCCGCCTTTTATCTCACCTGCAGCGTATTGTCCGCGAATGATATGGCTTTGAACGTCTTCTTTTTTCACTTTACGAAGCGTTTCCATTACCTTTCGCTTTTCCTCTCGAATTTCACATGCATTAACCTTTTCCGGCAGATTCATAGCAGTCATCATTAATATTTGTAACATATGATTTTGAACCATATCTCGAATGGCCCCTGCCTGGTCATAATATCCTGCCCTTTCTTCAACCCCAACTGTTTCACTCGCTGTGATTTGTACATTCGCTATATGTTCTTTATTCCAAATTGATTGGAGAACAGGATTTGCAAATTCTAATGCTTCAAGATTTTGAATCATCGGTTTACCTAAATAATGATCGATACGGTATATCTCGTCTTCTTCAAACGTGCGACTAAGCTTATCGTTAAGCTCACGAGCAGATGTAAGGTCGTGCCCGAATGGTTTCTCAATCATCAGACGTTTCCATCCATCCGTTTTATCAAGTCCGCTTTCCTTAATATTTAAAGCAATGGTCTCGAAAAATTCAGGAGCAACGGAAAGATAAAACATTCTATTTCCTTTTATATGTAATTCTTCTTCCCTTTCACGAACGACTTGTAATAACCTCTCATAGTCTTCCGGCTTACTCACATCTAATGGACAATAGCGAAAATTATCTAAAAAACCTTCCAGTTCTGGAGTACCTTCTTCTCTATGACGGGAAAACGTCTCTATTGATTCTTTTATTCTTCCTTGAAAATCTACATGAGATACTTGACGTCTCCCAAGCCCGATAACGGATATTTGCTTTGGAAGTTTTTGATCTCTATATAAGTTATATAGTGCGGGGTAAATTTTGCGTTTCGCTAAGTCCCCTGTCGCTCCAAATAAAACAAAGGTCATTGATTCCAATTTCAGTCCCCCTCTTGTTGTATAATCCTTGTCAATATTTTAAAAATGAATTGTACAGAAGCTCATGTTTTATAAAAACAAAGAGTTATCAAATTCCAATTCTTTTTATGCCTTTCGCTTTTTAATTGTCCCCAATATTAATAGTGGCAATTCAAAGCATTTCTACCACAACTTACTTATTTATAGAATTTAACGGAATATTTTATATCTAATTACTTTTAGTAATTAGATAATCTTATGTCTAATATATTAACCACATAAATTATTATCGTCAATAAAAATGTCTTGAATTACATACGATTTATTTCGTAATACTTTTCTAAGTGTATTCCTAGTTACCATTCATTTTCAAAGATAATGATCGTTATAATAAATATCAGTTTCATCGAAATCTTCAATTAATTTCGCGTTAAACTCACGAGCAGACGTTACATTATAATCAAAAGGCTTCTCTATAATAAGACGATTTAATCCTTTTGTAGCCCACAATCCACTTTCCTTAATATTTAAAGCAATGACATCAAATACTTCTGGTATAACAGATAGGTAAAACATACGGTTTTCAGGAATATTTAATTCTGTTTCACGCCTCTTTACAAGACTCAACAAATCTTGATAGTCCTCTACATTCGCTGTATTTAATTGACAATAACGAAATGTGCTAATAAATCCTTCTACTCCTGATTCGTCATCAGTAGATCTTCTAGAAAATGTAGCAATGGATTGTTCTACCTTTGTTTGAAATTCCACATCTGACATTCCCCCTCTACCAATACCGATAATTGAAATAGATTGCGGTATATGTTGATTACTAATTAGTTTGTATAAAGCATGGTAAATTTTGCGTTTCGCTAAATCCTCTGTCGCTCCGAATAAAGTGAAACTTTAATTAGCCCTTACCAATCTGGCTTTTACAAGCAGCCCAACTCCCACCTAACTTCTTTGCTTTCGCTGAATTTTGAGGCGGGGGTCTTACTGCCCGGCAAATAGCGGCATAACATTCAAAAAAACCTTGCAGAAAAATTCTACAAGGTTTTTGTCTATACATACAAATTAATCACTATATTAAAATAAAAGAGTTTATAATTCATCACAATACTATTAAATATAAGCTGCTTTAAAGGCTTGTTGGACAGCTTGTACTTCTAATGAATCTTTACCATATAAGTTCGTTGCTACACGAATACAAGCTTCTTTTAATTCTTTAAAGTCAGAAGTCATATTTAATTCATCCGTATTTGCATAATAGAAAATATCAAACATTTTATCTTCTCCAATGCCATGTACGTTTACTCCATTATGGTTTCCACCACTAGCAATCAAGTAAGCTACTTTATTAATAATGCTAGAGTTCGTGTGTACACCACCATGATCGTGGTCAGCATCAATAGGTAAGTTATTATAATGTCTATAGTCCTCCGGATATCTAGAAGAGATAGATGATGGGTTTTTCATATCTCTAAAAATACGACCTGATTGTTCTCCCATTGTCCAATTGAACTTTCCGTTATTGGCATACTTTTCAACTGCTACTCCTAAAATATCAGATAGAGCCTCATTAATTGCACCAGCTTCTCCTGCGTACTCAAGTCCAGACTCATTTCTTGTAACCGCGTGTGTAAATTCATGTCCTGCCACATCAAATGCTCTAACAATTGGATCTCCGTATACTAGCATAGCTCCATTACTAAATGCATTAAACCACTGCTTAGGATTTCCTTTATTCGTACCATTTGTATTCCAGCCATGAACGACAGAAATTACTTTTTGTCCGTTATTATCAAAGCTGTTACGCCCATATTTTTCTTGATAAAAATCATATACTTTCGTTGCTAAATAATGGGCACTAACTGCTTTAGGATCAGTAAAATTTGTAGAATTACTTGTTACTAAATCATCGAGATAACCCCATACATTTCTTCTATAATTATTATAATCTTTATAATTAGCAGTGTATGTTTCAATTCCCTTACCACGAGAATAATCTGCAAGCATGTACGTTCCATCACTTCGCTGCGTAATTCCAAACGTACGATTAATACCTAAGTCATCTTTTCCTGTACCTGTTAATTTTGAAGGATCTTGTGATTTATTTGCTGTCGCAGATTGGACAATACTACTATCTACTTGTATACCCAATTTTTGAACGAGTTCTTTTAATAGATTACCACCAAAAGCATCAATTAATACTGTACCCGATACATATTCAGGTGTAGATGCACTAAAAGTAATTTGATATGCGTTTGTAGCTTTACTTGTATTTTCATCTACATATACTACTTGTTTAATTTCTGGTTCTTCAACAAATGTGAGATTATTCCCATAAATGTTAAAGAGCTGTTTCTTTGCATCTTCTTCTGATAGAGTAATAGGTTGTTTCAAATCTTCCTGTTGTTGTAGATCTTGGGCGCTATCCCCCGAAACACTCGTAAGTACACCATCATCATTAATATGTGCTGTTAATTGATATCCGTATACATCACGTCCTTCATATGTTTGTTGAAGACGTACCAATGTAGTACCATCATAAGATTTACGACTTTGCGTAACATTATAATTAACTTTGGATTCAGTATTAACTTGCTTTGATGATAATGCTTGTTCTGTTTTTCCTTTTAGCGCATCCTTTGCTACATTTTCTGCCGAATTTTGAGAAGGTGCTGTTAAATTACCTGTTCGGAACGTATCTTCCTTTGTTTCCACTTTTAAATCTTCTGTTTCCGCATGTACTCCTCCATAAGGCATAATCGCCGATAACACCACTCCTGTAGTTAAACCTACCTTTACGAAATTATTCATATTTTTACTCCTTTATAATCGTATTATCAAATTTAAAAAATGTATTTTAGAATTTTAAGCATAGATAAAAAATTTTAACTATAGCCAATCGTTTTTACATACCTCTCCATATATAGGTTAATAGATTGGTTTGCTACTTTTTTAGATTCAATTCATTTCTCAAAAATTACTCATTATATAAGCTATCTTTATATTTATTCATATACGTTATTTTTTGTGGTTCTGATAACATATTTATTGCCATCCACACATTCTTTTTCATTTCTAATTTTTGCATTGGTATCTCTTTTAAAAACTGATTACCTATAATCGCTTCCATTTCTTCATCAATTCTTTGTATAAGATTTTCTTCTGGATTATTTTGCAAAGAAGTATTTTTCAATCCCCATTTTGTTATTATAAATTCATTCGTTTTATTCATAGGATTAATAATAGTAGCTTTACTAGTTAATCGTTTTTTTATTTCATCATGATAGATTTTAATTCTATATCCCTCTTTTAGTGGAATGATATCTTTTACAATTATTACATTTGTTCCTTCCATTTCCTTCGTATAAATTTTTTCACCTTTTTCATTAAAGACCTCTATCGATGCATATTTTTCACCTGCATAATAGCTATGAGGCGTTTTAGTAGTAACCGTAAAAACAGCTCGCTTTTGCTCTAAATCCGTATTTAATTCAGCAAATTGGTCATCTCCTAACCCTAGGAATTGGATCGTTTGATTTACCAACTTGCCCACTTTCATTTCGTTAACATCAATAGTTAGACTATTATCTTTTTCTTTTACATAGGCATAATACGAACTGAAATGATACATAACATCTGTTTTTCCACCTGAAATCTCAACTGTATAAACCCCATTTGGTACATCTTGTAAATTGATATCTGTTGTTTCGATTGTTTTCTCTTGAATAACTATATTCCCTTCTTTTAATTTAATTTTTCCTCCTTTCAATGTATCTATTTCATTTGTATTTAAATGGATATGCAAATTCCCTTTTAGCCCAAGTGAAGCAATTTGCTGATTTGTAACTATTTCAAAGTTAGAGTTTATAAGAATCTCAGAATCAACTAGTGCTCTTGCTTTAGCTAATTGTGATTCAGGCACTATATAAGCTAAAGAAGTAACAGCCGGAAAACCTTTCGCCCTATTCATCTCTATTTGTTTATGATTAAGCTTAAAGCCCCATCTTTCAAATACAGGTGTAAAATCAACTCCTCCATTCTCACTATAATACTCATTCATCAAATCTGGTAAAGAATGGTCATCTTTTTTGAAAGCAGCATTGCTAGCTAGTTTTCGATAACCTTGATACATTTTTGCAAAAGCTTCATCGCCAGCTTTTTGTTTCGCCATCGTTAAAAGAATAAGTTTTTGTCGTAAATCTAAATCATCATAATTTTTATTTTCTTTCATTAAAGCATTATATAAATTCCGTTCTACCTGTTCCTTTTTCCCGAAATTAAACAACCAACCAACTTGATCTGCTTTTTTGCCGTATTTACTATATTGATATTGAACACCAAATAGATTATTAGAAACTTCTCCTGTAAATATTCCTTGATTATCAAAACCAGCTTGGTATCCATGAGCGATTTCATGTAAAGTTCCCCAACTCAGTTTATCTAACCACATTTTTGTACTATCTGAACTATTCGCTGTCCAATTTGTGCCATAATAAGCACCGCCAGCACCAGATATATCTGCTTTTAAAAAATAACGATTTTGACTTTTTTTATTTTCAAACGCTGAACCATCTAAACCAATAATTGAATCATACATCGCAAAAATATCTTCATAATACGCAATTAACTCATCCAACGATTGAAAATCTTTTAAAGATCTTACTAACTCTTTATCTTTTTTAGGTACAAATAATTGAAAACTCTCCCCTTGAATTAACGCATACTCTCCATCAAATTGATCCCATGTACTAAAAAATTGAGATACACTTTCTTGTTGTTTATAAATGGGAAGAGGCTTAGTAGCACTTTCATTCCCTACTTGGTACTCAAGTACAGCATGCTCTTCACCATACGGAGTATCTATGAAAGGAACTAAAGGCGTATCACCTTGAATGGTAACCCATTCATTTCCTACTTGTATGGATTTTTCATTTTTTGAGTCATTAGACAATAAACGTAATGTTAATTTGTCTTTAAAATTAGGATTCGTTTGTCTTACCTTTAGTGGTGTATTTCTCTGCAAAATAAGCCCTAAATCTTGTCGATCGTGATATTTCCCCTTACTTATGCCCGCCTGAAATATCCAAGTAGGCTCTTCTAAACTAGTAATTTCTTTTACATTTGTCCGTTCATCAGCATGTAAGTGTATATTTCCTATGAGGAAAAACATTGTATACATTATGCCTATAACAAGTAACCTTTTCATTTACATATCTCCTTCTCTATTTTTTATATACAAAATACAATAAAACCCTCCTTCTTCACTTATAACTGTCGTCAATAAGTTACTTATCAGTGTAATTATTATAGTTACATTAACTCGTGATTATCAATCATTAAACGTATGTAATTTTGCATATATGAATATTTTGTGATAAGTTCCAAAATATCGTATAATTATCAATATTTTTTCAGACATTATTCAATAAAAAAACACGAAGACTCTTAAGTCTTCATGTTTTTTATACATGTTATTACACTTGTAATTGAATTAATTACTAAAATCTTTTTAATCGTAAAAAATCAATTATTTTTAGGCTAATAGCCATACGTAAACTTTTATGATTTACTCATCCTTTTTGTTCTGTAATATTAAATTTTGAAACCAATTCCGTTAATTCTTCCACCTTTTCTTTCATTTTGTTGGATTGGATTGATATTTGTTCAATTGATACGGCCTGTGATTGAATTGAATTTACTGTTTGAAGAGTCTCCTTTTTCACATCCGTAGCAGTTTCAGAAACTAGCGAAAGAGAAG
Organism: Bacillus cereus group sp. MYBK216-1; assembly: GCF_051916495.1. Lineage (NCBI taxonomy): Bacteria > Bacillati > Bacillota > Bacilli > Caryophanales > Bacillaceae > Bacillus > Bacillus cereus group sp. MYBK216-1. Next base: position 361,312 of record NZ_JBQAGT010000003.1, on the reverse strand, counting down.
CATTTACTTCTTCTGTACCAGCAGACATCTCTTCTGTCGCTGCGGATACTTCTTGAATTTGACCTGTAATCTTAAGCAGCTTCTTTTCCTTCTACTGCCTTTTGTTGTCCTTTTTGCATGACATTAACTGTATCTTGGGTATCTTTTTGAATCGATTTTATTAAATGATTAACTTCTTTTGCAGATTCTTTAGATTGCTCAGCCAAGTCTCGAACTTCTGCGGCAACCACTGCAAATCCTTTCCCATTCTCTCCAGCACGTGCCACTTCAATAGCGGCATTTAAGGCAAGAAGGTTCGTTTGTTCGGCAATATTAGTAATTGCAGCGAGAGCTGTATCAATCTGTTGTGTACGTGTAACAAGTTTATTTATTACTTTTGATGTTTCCTCGACAACATCATGCACACTATTCATTTGAAGAATAGAGTGATTTATCACTTCACTACCGATATTTATTCGTTCTGTAGTCGTTACTGCTACCTCAGCGACTACTGCTGAAGATTCAGCTACAGTTTGCACCCCGGTTGTAATTTCTTCCATTGAGGATGGGCTCTCCTGAATACTAGTTACCTGTCCTTCTATTTTTGTTTTTACTTCTAGAACAGTCTGTACAACCTCATTTGAAATACTAGACGCTCGATTTGTATCTTGTACTACGCCCTCCGTAGGAAAAATAACCTCTTGTGTTGTCATCTTAACATTCTCAATTAATTGTTGAAGGTTATCTAACATACTATTAAAAGACTGAACAATATGCCCTAATTCATTATTTGCTTTATAAGGAGTACGTGTTGTTAAATCTCCAGCTGCTACTTTCTCCATATCATTTTGTAGTAATGCAAGTGGTTTTCGGATAGTTAATTTAATAATATATCCAATTAATATAATTATTAAAATTGCTAAAATCGAAATACTAACAAACATTATCATTGTATTTTGAGCACTATTATTATTTTCCTTCTGTAAAAGCTCTGCATTATTACTATTATATAAAATCAATTCACAAATTGATTTTATTGATTTTTGCATATTAGGTTCAATCTCTTTTAGGTAATATGCATATACTTCTTCATTATTAGATTTTCCTAATTCTTGTGCTTTCTTCATTTGAGTCCTTAATTCATTAAATGTTTCATGAAACGTGTTATATAATTCTTTTTCTTTAGTAGAAATAAGTTTAGCCTCAAACTGCTTTAAAAGATGATCATTTTCTTTACGAATTCCATCCATTTCTCTTATTAATTCGTTCATTCTTTTTTCATCTTTTGATAACATTATTTCCATAAAGTTCATATTAACGTGATAAAAATTAGATTCTACAATCCCAATCCACTCAATTGGTAGTAAATTATCCTCATACATATTAGAGGAAGTACTTTTCCCTCTTTCTAATCCCCAAAACCCTATTAGGGATAATACTATACATGCAATACTTGATATCGTTATTAATATGTTTAGTTTTGTACCAACCTTACTGTTTCTTAATAATTCCAATTTCATATTTTTTCATTCTAATATATAGTTTAAATAATGTATTTTATAATAAGAATCCAAAAATTCATGATTATGAGCACACCCCATTAAATCTTGAACTTCTCATCCAAAATATCCACAAATATTGTGGCACCAGGGGAACCTATCATTGATATATAAATTATACTTCCATACAAGACTAGCTTAAAAATATTTTTCTTATTGCTCATTTTTCTATTTCCTCTCTATTAGAAGTACTTCTAGCACATCACACTAATAAAAACGATAGTATTAAAAAAATAAGGAAAGACATAACACCTATGTCTTTCCTCTAAAATTGTAACACTCAATATGCTCTTGGCTCTATTTGATTTTCCAGTTAAATCCTCGCATTTCTTTCTTTATAATATTTCCTAACTCCGTCCAACTTGTAATTCGCGGGATATTGAGATGTTGATTGTAAGAAGTATTTTTTGCATACACATTTATCGGTTTTCCTATTAACGTTTCTAAGACTGCCGGCTTATCATCAAAGAAATAGTTTAATTTTATTTCTTGTATGAAGTGTATTTTTTCTTCATCCTTCATTCCATAGAAAAAGCGATCTTCATGTACCGGAAAACCTTTTTCTATTAACCATTTTTTTGTTTGCTCTCCATGCTCTTTAGGTCGCGCTGTTATATAGTATATTTCATGTCCCTGTCTTTCTAATTCTTGCAATGTCTCTACTGCATATGGAAACGGTGAACAAGAAGTATAATAAATCTCATCCAGCAAACTATTCCACATATGACTACCTTCCTCCGAAGTCATGCCAAATGCTTCATGAATTTCAATTGTTTTTAAAGAATGAAATACATCCAATCCTACTTTTTTGTTTAATTTTTTATTATATAAATGAAAAGCATGCTGCCTTAAATCAATTAACGTATCATCGATATCAAATCCAAACTTCACTCTTCATCGCTCCTTTCTGCAATCCATTTATCGGAAAATATAAGTAGTTTTTATTCTCCTTATTTCTCACCTTTCTGATATTCTGGGTAACCAATAAATCTATAATCTTTTCCAACCTGGGTAAATGATATATCCTTAAATTCAATTGCATCTTGCATTTTAGTAATACCAGCCCCCTCTACAAAGCTAGGCGCCATTCTACCCCCAATCATTTTAGGTGCAATATATAAAATCAGTTTATCTATTAATTTATTTTCAATAAACGAAGCATTTACCTCTCCACCACCTTCAATAAGCAGGGAGGAAACTCCTTTTTCCCCTAAAACATCAAGCATTTCATATAAGTTTATATGCTTTTCTCCGCTAGTAACAAATACTTTGACTCCTGCATTTTCTAATGCTTTCTTTTTTTCCGCTGCATGATTACTTGTTGTAAATATCCAGGTAGGAGCTTCTCCATCTGTAATAACCTTAGCTTCCATTGGTATGCGTAATGTTGAGTCCAATATTACTCGAATTGGATTTCGCCCATTTGGAATACGCGTTGTCAATGATGGATTATCCTCTTGTACAGTATTTGCTCCTACTAAAATGGCTGCATTTTCATTTCGTATTTGGTGTACTTCCTGTCTCGCTTCTGTAGATGTGATCCACTTACTATCCGATAAAGAAGTAGCAATTTTCCCATCTAATGTAACTCCTGATTTAATCGCTACAAATGGGCGCTTTGTCAAAATATATTTATTAAAGACTTCATTCATCTTTTTAGATTCTTCTTCACACACTCCTACAAGTACTTCAATACCTGCATCTTGTAGAATTTTAATTCCACGTCCAGAAACAAGCGGGTTTGGATCAAGTGTAGCAACTACTACCTTCTTAATTCCTGCTTGTACAATTGCTTCTGCACAAGGCCCTGTTCTTCCATGATGAGAACAAGGTTCAAGAGTTACATAGATTGTACCACCACGCGCCTGTTCTTCCGCCATACGTATCGCATGTATTTCAGCATGTGGTTCTCCAGCCTTCATATGTGCTCCGACCCCTACAATTCGGTTATCATTTACAATTACAGATCCAACCAATGGATTTGGAGTCGTTTGTCCCTTCATAGCCTTGGCATTTTCTAGTGCTAGCTTCATATACAATTCATGCTCAAGCATGTAAGTGTCCCCCTTCAAAATGTCCAGAACGCTGAATCTTCGTTTGCAAATATTTCTCATTAAACTCTGAGACATCACCCCATAACGGTTCACGACTCGTAACATTTAATCCAGCTTTTTGTAACGCTTCTAATTTTTTCGGATTATTTGTAATAAGTTTTACAGGTTTTGAGCGTAGCGCTTTTAATACTTCAATTGTATCATCATAGTTTCGAACATCATCTTCAAAACCTAGGTTCAGATTAGCTTCTACTGTATCTAACCCATTTTCTTGCAAGAGGTACGTCATAGCTTTACTAAACAAGCCAATTCCTCTTCCTTCATGATTCGCTAAGTAAAATAATGCGCCTGAACCATGTTCTGTAATCATTTGTAAAGACTGCTTTAATTGGAATCCACAGTCACAACGTTTACTACCAAAGATATCACCGGTGTGACAAATACTATGCATACGAATTAGGGCATCTTCAGAATTCTCAAAATCACCATATACAAGCACACTAGATTGCTGCATATCAGCTAAATTAATAGATGAAAGTTTTTCAATAACCCCTTCTACACTATTTGTACCCTCACTACATTGTAACCAAGAATACCATTGAAAAACTTTAGTCTCCCCATATAAATTAATTGGCAATTTGATAGGGCCTACTAAATAAATATCCTTTCCATCTTGATGTATAAATTGAATTTTATCTTCTAACATATGAATTGTATCTGTTGTAACCATTAGGTACCTCCTAGTATAGAGAATCTCTAAAATTCTCTTCCATTGTTATATTTTTTATTGTTTAACTTACACAACGTAAGTGTTTTTACAGATGCTATTCTTTTTTCTCTCAGCTTATATGCAATATGTATCATTACAACTTTGGCCATTTAAAGAAAAGAGTTTTAGTTACATAAAACAACTTAGTTACTTTATGTAAGTTAGTATACATTTGTAATTAATTTACGTCAAGTAATTAATTATAAAAACATTTGTTACTAATAGTAAGATGTTATATAATTTATTTTAGGAGGTGAAGGAAAATGAATGATTCTACATTATGCCCTCGCTTTGAAAAAGGAATGAAATTTTTTAGTCAACGATGGACAGCACTAATTATTTACCAACTTTTTTCTGGATCTCAGCGCTTTTGTACGCTTGAATCTTCTCTTCCTGTTAGCGGAAGATTACTTTCAGAAAGATTGAAAGAATTAGAACTAGAAGGAATTGTCGAACGTAAAGTCTTTCCTGAGACACCAGTTCGTATAGAATATTCTTTAACTCAAAAAGGATTTGCTTTAGAAGCTATTATTCGCGGAATAGAAGAATGGTCACAGGAATGGATAGAACTTGAGGAATAACATAAAAGCTTTTTCGTATATAGTTTTAAGTGTCAAATTACAGATACCTATTATTAAAACGCTAATTTTTCAAGCATTTATGAAAAGCTAGCGTTTTTTAATAAATAAAATGTAAGAAATAAAGCAAGGTGATCAAAACGATCACCTTGTTACCTTACAGATTAAAATAGTGTTTTAAAATCTTTTATTCATACATACTCGATTAATAAAAAAACGAATAAGTTTTTTTATTACTAAACAGTTTTATTTTTACAATACAGTTAGCTTCTCCTGCTATTTGCGGACAGTAAGACCACCACTGATTAAATTTCTATTTTATTACATTCGAATATTACTTATGAAATTTCACACGCTCTTCAAGTGGTTGGAATTCTTTTTCACCTGGTGCAGCTGTTGGATTACCAAATGGCATTTGTGCAATTAGTTTCCAATTAGCAGGGACATTCCATTCTTGTTTTACCTCATCGTCAATTAATGGATTATAATGTTGTAAAGATGCCCCTAATCCCTCTGCTTCTAAACCTGTCCACACGACTAATTGGTGCATACCTGATGCTTGGTGTGACCAAATTGGGAAGTTTTCAGCATATGCAACAAATTTTTCTTGAAGCGATTTAACGATAGCCTCATCTTCAAAGAATAGTACTGTTCCATAACCAGCTTTAAAAGAATCCATTTTTTGTTGCGTTCCTGAGAATTCTCCATCTCCAACTACTTTTCTTAATGTTTCAGTTGTAATATCCCATAATTTATCATGAGCTTCACCAAATAATACAACTAATCGCGCAGTTTGAGAATTGAAAGCTGATGGAGTATATTTCACAGCAAACTCCACAATTTCTTTAATTTTTTCATCCGATACTTGTACCTCTTTATTAATTCCATAGTAAGTACGTCTTTCTTTCAGTGCAGTATAGAAATCTTTTGTCATAATTCCATTCCTCCTAAGTTTTAATATTCTTCAAAAGGATACATCTCAAAGATAATATGCGTTTAAATGAGTTCATTTTTGAATCATTGAACTTCCTATCACCCATTGCCAGTCATTCTAAATCTAAACACACTGCTTCCTTCAGTTTCCCTAAAAAAAGCCTTATAACATCATTCATAAAATCTAATCATCATTCGGTATTATTTTACCCATTCTCTATTCATGTATCCTGCTTGTTTCATATTTACACAAACATGAAAATAAGCTTAAATTGATAGTTAAAAAGCCAGGTAGCATGAATAATGCATTACCTGGCTTTTTACATTTTAAATTTAACTAAATATTACTAACGAACTGTAGTAGAAACCATACTGGTCACTTATTTAATAATTAACATCTCATAAGGATTTACATATTAATAATTGCTTATAATACTCCATTATCTAATATGAAAGTATAAAAATACTTTCATTACTGATTCAACTGATTTTTCACCGCTCTTATAACCAATTCATGATCTTCTTCTGGTGGTAATCCTGAAACTGTTATCATTCCAATAACCCCTACGTTTTTTATTCTGATAGGAAAGCATCCACCAAACGCAGCATATTCCGAAGTATCTAAAAGATATTTTTCATTATATGAAATTCCAGTTATTTCACTTTGTATCTGCATATAATACGAGCTACGATCATGTAGGGAAACGACTCGTTTTTTACGCTCAATCCATTTCGTATTTTCCTCATTTGTCCCTGTCATCTTGAAATGAAATAATTGCACACCATTTTTCGTTATATCAACAGCAATCAATTTCCCCTCTTTCTTCGCTGTTTCAACGATAAATAAACCTATTTGCAAGGCATCTTCATTTGTAAAAGAGGAAAATTGAAGTGTTTCCTCCTCTTTTAAAATTTGTTTACTTATTTCATTCAAATTTGAAGTACTCATATCTTTAACCTCCATAATTGTTTTATGCCACACCGACATTTTTTCGAAATTATTAGGCCATATAGTACAACCTTTCAATCAATTTGATTCTAAATAAACTACTGTAACATCTTTGGTAACTAGTAGTACCGTAAAGCTTGTTTTCTTCTTACTGGTGCTATTATGAATGACATTCAAAGTTATAAAAAGTACTATTCTACTTATCCCTATCTTACAGAGACTATTATGAAATATATTTAACATCTTAAAAATGTATGTACTAAAGAATAATATTTTTAATCACTAACTTTTTTGATCAATCGTTATAATCCAATTTCATCAAAATTTTTATCAATTATTACACTATCCAACAATAGGAGGAAACAAAGATGGATGAAAATATATCCAAAAGCTGAAAAGCAGTTGAGTCCCTTGAGAGAATAGTTATAATTCACTACATATAGAAATAAACATACAAAAAACGCCATCCTTTCCTATAATTCTAAAGAAAGAATAGCGTATTCTTTTCAAAAATGATTTCTTTTATTGAGAAAATTTGATTCTATATTATACATAAAAGGGCAACCAGTGCTAAAACAGCTGGAAGTCCTTGTTTCACAATAATTGATTTATTAGATGTGAAACCTCCGAAAATAGCTGCTATCACCACACAAATCACGAAAAATAATTGGACCATATAACCAATTGGATTGAGCCCAAGTACAAGTCCCCAAATGAGACCAGCCGCTAAAAACCCATTATATAAACCTTGGTTTGCAAACATAATGGCTACGTTTCGATCTCCTTCTAAATGCTTCGGTAATTTGAAAGCACGTTTTGCTACTTTTGAATCAATAAAAAACATTTCAAGGATCATGATAAACAAATGTTCTAATGCTACGATCCCGACTAAAATAGCTGCAATTATTTCCACACTATTCTGCCCCCTACACTCTCTATTCTTTAATATTCTCCACATTTTTTTGCATCTGTAATAGAACATGAATAAGTATTTTGCGTTCTTCTCCACTGATATTTACGAACATTTCTTTCATAAAATGTTCCTTTTCTTTCTTGTCAAAACATTAATTGATATATCAATTATTGATACATCAATTAATATACACCTCTCTTTTTATTTTTGCAAGTTTTTTTGCTCAATTGGTTTTATTTTGTTCCAGCAACTTTAAACCAATTCAAAACATCAGTTTGCATTTCTAGAAATCATAATTACTTTAAGTTCATTCTAACAATCATATTTAACTAAATATATAAAAGAATTGAGTTATATCTCCATCAATTTATAAAAATTAATTTTTTCTAAAAACAGATACTTTACGTTTTTTATAGTAATAAAAATCATTTTTTGTTTCAGAAGCAATCCATTTTGTTAGCTTGATGGGCATAGGATAGCACCCAGATGACGAACCAATTATCTTTCAAGAAGACGGCTAGAAAACTGGATTTGGTAGGGGAGTTGCCTACTTCCCCAATCCAGATGGTACTAATTTAGAGCTAATTGCTCCAAAAAGGCCATTCAGACGTGAATAGTTAAAATAAATTAATACCGAAACAAGCCACCTTCTGCCTGGAAGGTGGCTGTTTGTCGGCAAGTTGATAGAATGACTAAAAAAGGACAAACTCTCCAATGTGAGAAGTTTGTCCAAAAAGTTTTTCATGTTAACTATTTTTACACTAATACGAATAATAATGAATTAGAATAATGACTTAATACTTGCTAAGACAGTAAGTACACCTACAATAATAACAAATACGTTGCTCATTTTCCCTTTGTATTTAGCTAGTACTGGCACTTTTTGAATCGCATACATCGGTAATAGACATAAGATAGCAGCAACTAAAGGACCGCTTAGAGAATCAATAAGTCCAAGAATACTTGGATTTGTATAAGCAACAAACCAGCATGATAATACAACAAAAGTAAGGATTACTGTCTTAATTGTTTTTTCTTCAATATCTTTTCCACGTGATTTACCAAACTTAATAATCATGTCACGCATTACTTCAAATGCTCCGATATAATGGCCAAGGAAAGACTTTGTAATAGCCACAAAAGCAATAATTGGAGCTGCAATAGTGATTACAGGCGAATTAAGCTCATTAGCAAGATATGAAAGTATTGATAAGTTTTGTTCTTTTGCCATTTTTATATCATCTGGAGTCAAGCTCAATGCGCTACTCCAAACGAAGAACATAACAACAGCGAATGTCATGATATAACAAACCTTTTGTATTTGCGCACATTTAGCATCAGTGGCTTCGATTCCATACGTAGCTCTCTGTTTCACAACAAATGATGAAATCATAGGTGAATGATTAAATGAGAATACGATGATTGGTAGAATCATCAATATCGTCCCAAAATAGCCTGTTCCTGTTGAAGCAGTTGAAACAGCTGAAAAACTAAGCATTGACGTATTCCACTGTGGAATTAAAGATATTGCGATAAAAAGTAGAGAAACTATGAAAGGATACACTAACATACTCATTACCTTTACAGTAATATCTTGACCAAAATTCAGTATAGCGATAAGACCAAGAACTAATACAAGTGATAAAATAGCTCTTGGAGGTTCTGGCATGTGCAATTGATGCACGATAAAACTACTTGCAGTGTTTGTAAGCGCAACCGAATACATTAGCACGATTGTATAAATTGAACCGAAATATACGATGTTAAAAATGATACTCGCTTTATTTCCGAAATACTCTCTAATTGTACCTGTGATCCCCTCATCAGCAGAATTAGAAGCGTATATCATTTTAGCAAGCGCCCTATGTGAGTAGTACATAACTGGATATGCAAGTAATGTAATTAGTAGTAAAGATAATAAACCACCTGAACCTGCATTAATCGGTAAAAAGAGCACCCCTGCTCCAATTGCAGTTCCAAATAGACTCAGTGCCCATGTAGTATCCTGCTTATGCCACTTTTTCGGATCTGCATATTGCTCATTTTTTAGTGCGGTATTTTCAGCTTGAACTTCTATTTTCTTTGCAGTATTCCCGTTCATATAATAACTCCCCCTTGTATCTATTCCTGCATCTCTCTTTGCATCTAACAAATATTCCCTTTCTGGAAAATGAATTCCTTACAAGTTGCCCCACATTGTATGTCCTTCATCATAATGAATCCAAATTGAAACATTCACTAATTAGCGTCCTAATATAATTGTTAGCGTTCACAAAAAAGTTTACTCGTAATATCCGCTCTTTATATAAAGACCCCTTAAGAGAACAATATAGAATAGACTTCATAAATACGTTGCAACATTTCTAATAACAGTGTATTACTTTAATGGTTTCTCTTTTTTACTTTTAACAGTAATTTTAGCTAAACCGGCCTCTCTTAATTTGCGAGGCATTTCTTTCTCAATTCTATACATTACCTTCATAACTTCGGTAGCACTGATGATATTGCTTACACAAGCCACTGAAGCACATTACATACATTTCGCCTCTAATCACACACCTTTCTTACTAAGAATCGCATTTTTTATATTTTCTCCAGAGATAATAAAATTTCTCTCGACGCCCTCATTATAACGTGTATATTTATAAAATTAATATTTTTATATTTTCAGAAATATTAAAGTGGAATAATTTTATACAGATAATATTTTACAGTTAGCATGTAGCCATTGTTTTTATAGCTTAAAGCTGAATTAGTTAGTAAAAAAATACAATAATACATTATCTTTCTAGGTGATTTATTATAAAGACACTTATATCCACTTTTATCAAAAAATTTTATTTTAAACATAAAAGATATTGTAATAAATAATTAATGTAGGTAAAAAGAAAAAAACCAAAAATACATAAACCAAATTTCAGGATATATATTATCAATATTGAATTCATATACAATTTAAAAAGCTACACTGAGCAAAAAACAAAAAAGCTGCCCCATATGGACAGCTCATTTACATAATTATCGTTATCAGGAATACACAAACAAATCAATTCAATATCATCTTAATTGTAATTTGTTCGGCTCTTCTTCAGGAATATCTCTATGTTTGTAATGAATCGTTTTTACATCGTTTCCCTTTATGCGAAAAGTAATTGCGTCCTCTCCATAAGGCGGATTGTGTGCACCCTCAAAAGTTTAAATTTTAAAATCCCTCATTAACTAGCTCTTTTATCGAGTTTAATTTTGAAGAAAGCTCGATAAACCATTCTTCATCCCCTGTTAATAATGCAAGATCTATAAGATAAAGGATTTGTTCCTTATTTATTACCTTTGATTCAGGGAGTTTGTTAACGTGTTTACTAAAGAGTAAAATCGCTTCGTTTATTGTGTACTTGCCGTCACGTTTCACAATACTAACTGTAACTATATCCTCCACATCATCAAGTGATACAATATAACCAACTATTAATTCACCTTCATTTGATATTCCACGAACCCAATCTCCTACTTTTAAAACATGATTATTATTTGACATCATACCGTTTCACCTTCTTATAAATATTTTTTGTGACGATAAAAAAGATATAAAAACAAATTATACTGTAATATTTTTCATTACATTTAAGTGTTAAGAACTCACGGCTATATAATAATTAAGCCCCCTTAACGCTCTTGATTGATAAGGTCAACAACTTCTTTCATTGTATAATTCTTTAAGTATTCACCTAGATGTTCTTCAGCACCTAAGAAAATAGCGAAAAGAACTTTTCGCATGTTCGAACCTACAACACACTGATTGTTTGATTCCGGACACTTCGGCTGCAAAGCACCTTCAGAGGTTATCTGATAAATATGCCAAAGATTAATTTCATCTAAATCGCGAGCGAAAATAAAACCTCCACCAGTTCCCTCTTTCGATTGTATAAATTTATGTTTTTTTAACAAACTTAGCACTTTACGAATACGTACTGGATGTACACCTGCACTTTCTGAAATAGCATTACTTGTTGACATCCGGTCTGGCTGTAAAGCTAAATAAGTTAAACTGTGAATGGCCAAGGTAAAGTCGCTGTTCATGATTTTCCTCCTACGATTCAAAATATTGTTTTTCATATATTAACATACTGTAGCCATAAATATTACAGATAGGTTAGAACGTTAAAACATATAGAATACTTCTTGCCATAAAAAATTAATTCTCTTATATTCTATCCGGTTCCACCTATATCTGATAACTTCATTTAGCTTTTTAAGTTGAAAATAAAATTAAACACTCCACTGTTTCTTCACTTGTTCTTCTGCCAACTGTTCAATTTTTGTCCAAATCGTATCTTTACTCACAATAACATTTGTTTGATAATTTCTATCATTATAATTAACTGTAACACATACTTCAATCATCTTCTGCTTCCTCCTTTCAAAAAACTTTTTCTAAAAAATACTACTTATTAATTGGCCAATTTTTGCAATTCAATGTTCAAAAACGTTCGAACGCTACGTGGTAAAAATTTACGAATTTCTTCCTCATTAAAACCAATCTGCAATCTTTTCTCGTCCAGCATAATTGGGCGACGTAACATTAGTGGATGCTCAATTATTAATGTATAAAATTCATTGAGCGAGAGCTCCTCAATATTTATATTTAAGTCCTGAAAAGTTTTCGATCTAGTTGAAATAATTTCAGTAGCCCCCTCTTCAGTTAAACGAAGAATTGATTTAAGCTCATCAACTGTCATAGAATTTGATACGATGTTTTTTTCAATATAATCAATTTGATGCTCTTCAAGCCATGCTTTCGCTTTTCGGCATGAGGCACAGCTTGCTGTTGTATATAGAATTACCATATTTAACTCACTCCTTTAATGTTATGAAACGTACATTTTAAACATCGTTTATTGAAATGTATTAAAAAAAATTACAGTTTAGAATCAAATACAAGCAATATTATTTATTCGAGAATATTTAATTTATCTACATTTTACAGACGATAACAACTCACTTCTAAAAACTATACTGTAATTTTAAACTTTACAGTTCTATAAATCAAATGTTAAGTCTTGGATTCATTCTATTAACTTATAATAGGAGCAGTTGAGACAATACTTGCCTCAACCGATTTTTATATCTCTTTATAATTTTTTGCAGTAATGACTGTTTCAAACTCAAAGGTTTCGGGTAGATGATCTGCATAAGAATATTCAAAAGTTCGTCCATCCGTTAAATAAGCTACTTGTTCAACTCGCATTAGGAAATCCTGATTTGTTAAGTTCATAAACTGCTTTCCCCTATCATCTGGGCGAATTCCTTTAACCCTGACAACAGATGTCCCTACTTCAAGACCAAGTTTATTTTGAATATGTGAGTATATCGACTCCTCTAAAATAGAAGCCTCAACACCTGGGATAACCGAAATTGGCATCCATGTATGCTCCATAATCGTCGGAATGCTGTGAATGATGCGGAGGCGAATGATTTTATAGACGAAATCACCGATTGAAACTCCCAATTTCTCAGCAACTACTTCATCAGCCCCAACAATCGCAAACTCGATAATTTTACTTTCTACCTCACTGCCGTATACAGCTTTCGTACCCGTTAAAGTTTGAATCATTCGTGCCTTTTCCTGTTGACGCCAATCTTGCACCACTGTTCCACTTCCGCGCCGGCGGATAATGTAGCCATCTCTAACTAATAGATCCAGCGCTTTCTTAATAGTAAGGGCTGAAACACCAAATTCTTCAGCAAGGACGGGGCTACTCGGAATTTTTTCGTTGATTTTATATTCACCGTCTAAAATTTGCTGTTTAATCTTTTGATAAATGCCGAGGTATTTTACTTGTGTTGATCCGCTTGCCATTTCCATACCTCCTTTATACTGCAAACTCTCTTCTATTCATTCAAATGTAAAGCCTCAAGTTTGTAAACTGAAGGTGATGGGGCAGCAAATCCATTTTCTAAGATTTCAATATTCGTTACCACTTCTTCGTCTTTCACAAGTTTTGGTGCACCATTTATAATTGTTTCATACGCGGCATCATAGAAACGACCGTAATCACCAAGTGGCGTTTTAATTTGTTTTTCAATCCAGTCACCATTTGCATTACGATACTTAGCAACTCCATAGTACATCGGTGAATCTTCACCAAACCCTGCACTCTCAGGCATAATCCCCGCTTTCAAATCATTTTCCTGCTGATCTTCACCGTATTTAATAAATGATCCATTTGTTCCATGGACGATAAAGCGTGGATAATCTTTTGCTACGACATGGTTTGTTTTCAGCTTAATCTTCAACTGATTTCCGTAATGTAAACCAACATCGAAATAGTTATCAACCGCACCTTCCATTTCATTATTACGAATATCGTATGTCACCGTATCTGGACGGCCGAATAGTGAAATCATGCGGTCCATCGTATGAATACCTAAACTATAAAATGAACCTTCTTCTTTTGGAGCTTCATGAGTGATTGAACCAGGACGGAAATAATCAATATGTGATTCAATCTCAATAATATCACCAAGGAATCCTTGTTCAACTACTTGCTTCACAGCTAAAAAATCACCATCAAAACGGCGGTTTTGATAAGGCATAACTACTACACCTTTTTCTCGTCCTAAAGCTAATAATTCTTTCGCATGTTCCACTGTATCGCAAAATGGTTTTTCAACGATAACTGATTTTCCAGCAAGTATAACTTTTTTCGCTAATTCGTAATGCGTATGTGCTGGCGTACAGACCGTCACCACTTGAATTTCTTTGTCATTCAACAATTCATCCAAATCAGTAGTGAAGTAAACACCTTTTTCCTCATATGGAGCCGCTAATTTTTCATTTATTTGCCGTACAAAAATCGTTTTTATTTTTATATTATTACGTGTGTTTACATAAGGTAAGTGATAGCGGTTAGCTGACTTTCCAAATCCAATAAAGCCCATTGTTAATGTCATATTTTTCAACTTCCTTGCTCATAAATTTTCGTTTCTATATTTATTATATAATTTAATCATTAAAAGTATATAGTTTTAACTTTATAATTATATATTAAATAAAAAATCCACGATAAAATTCATTCTCACTATAAGTTATGGACCTATAAAGTGAAACTTTAATCAGTGGGGCGGTTTATCCCCTACTGATTATTTACCCGTAAATACCGGGATGAAAAGGAGCGTAATGAACATGGCATATACTACTATATCTATGGAAATTTTTGGATCACCTGAACAAGTATGGCAATTAATCGGAGGTTTCAACTCCCTTCCAGACTGGTTACCTTATATACCTAGTAGTAAATTAACCGAAGGCGGTCGTGTACGTCATCTAGCTAATCCAGAGGGTGAAACAATTATAGAACGCTTAGAAGTATTCAATGATAAGGAACGCTACTACATGTATTCAATCATGAATGCACCGTTCCCGGTCACTAATTATTTATCTACAATCCAAGTTAAAGAAGGTACTGAAAGTAACACATCATTAGTAGAGTGGTCTGGTACGTTCACTCCTGTTGAGGTTAGTGTTGAAGAGGCAATAAATCTGTTTCATGGTATCTACAGCGATGGACTGAAAGCATTGCAGCAAGCATTTCTAGATTAATTCATGTAATTGATTGAGACGAGAAAGTTAATTAACAGTCAAATATTCGATTTTGTGGTTAAATTCATTATGAAAGATAAACAAATACAAATTTCATGCACTCTTGTTAATTACACGAAATAAAAAATACTACCTCCAAATGGAAGGTAGTATTTTTATTAATCCGGAAAAACAATTAATCCCTCTTCTTTTTCCTCCTGTTTTAAATCTTCTTCTGGGAAGTTTACAGTTGAATTTTTATCCCCGGTTCGTTTTGTTTCTTCACCTGGAAATACGAAAGTTGAATTTTCTTTTCCTTCATTTTTTTCTACGTTATCTGGAAATACCATAGGATCATTGGTAGTCAAATCACTATGAAATCCAAGGTTAGACAAAATCGCTTTTAAATCTGGTAAAACCCCTATTTTATCAGATGATGGGTTATTAGACTTTGTGCCTGTATTAGGATTACTTAAAATTGCTCTCAATTCTTTTGGTGTATATGCCTTACCTAAATGTTCTTTAGCAATCCCTTGAATTGATACAGCAGCCCCAGCAATTATAGGCGAAGCGCTAGAAGTACCACGGAAGTTAGAAGTATAACGATTCATTATATTCTGATCTGTAACTTTTTGTCCTTTACTATTTTGATTTTGATATGTATCTAATGTATCAACATACTCTCCCCAACCATATACATCAATTCTACTACCATAGTTAGAGAAACCTAAACGTTTATGAGGAACTCTTGCAGTAGATGCTCCAACTATAATAGCTCCTGAATCTTTAAAGTCTGGACTATTTCGATTTAAAATCTGTTTACCATTACGGTCTTTAAATTCATCTAAATCAATCCCACCATTACCAGCTGCTTCTACAATAATAATGCCTTTATCTGTACCTTTGCGAATTGCGTTAAATATACTCGGGTATACTTCTACTGGTAAAGGGTCATCTCCATATCCATCATATTTAAAGGATTCTTCTATTAATAAAACATCTCCAGCCTGTAAAGAATCTACGGCACTTAAAATAGCATCTCTTACATCGATTCTCCCATTATCTCGAATCACTGAAATTACTTTTGCCTTTGCTTTTGGTGCAATCCCAATGTTCCCAATCCCATTGTCAGCTGCAGAAACAACACCTAGAACTGAAGTACCGTGAGAAAGATCATTACTCATTTTTCCAGACATAAATTCAATATTTTGACCGACTAAATCTTCATGATTTAATAACCAGCCTTCTTCCAAATCTACAAAGGTTGCTCCTTGACCATCTCCTCCTTTAATTCCCCAAGCATAAGGAGCATTAATTCCTAAAGGTGCCTCTTCAAGATATCCCTGTCTCGAAAATCTAGGATCATCATAAGGATTCACTGATAATACAGGCAATCTCGAGCTAGGCGTTGTGTTTATACTCTTATTAGAACGAACTTGTATTTTACTAGAATCGTTATTAGCAGCATGTACTGTATTTGTTACAAATGTCGTACCTACTCCAGCAAAAGTTGTAATTGCAAGTGATGATATCAACATACCTTTAAAATTTTTCATCTTTCCACCTCTAGTTTTCTATTAGAATTAACATATTTAATAATGTGTATGAACCGAAATGCTTTTTATCTTATTATAAAAATTAATAGATTTTTATAACTTTTTGATTTACATAAAAACTCCTTTCATTCTTGTAATTCAATGTGTATATTTCAAAATAACAAACTTACTGTAACCATTATAGTTACACATTTGTTGATTTTCAACTATGAAATATAAATTTAAAAAAATAAATTTATATTACTTTAAAACAGCATTAGCCTTTTACGCACATAAAAAAGCAAAATATCTGTCCAAATTACAGCGATCAATAAGTTTATGGACTGCGAAAGAAATACGAAAAAGCAAAGCACTAAGTGCTTTGCTCCTTATAAAATTCCTTTTAACTTTTCACCAATTAACCTCGCTACATACTCATAGCCTTCTGGTCCAAAGTGTAATCCATCTTTTTCATCATTTTCTACAAATCTTTTATAATCCCGTTCTTGAATCATTTCAGCGAATACGTTTAGAAAATAACTTCCTGTTTCCCTCGCCACTTTCTCCACCACGTCTGCATACTGACCCAGCACTCTATTTGTTCTATTACGCTGTCTTTCTTCATCAACTGGTGCAGGACTAATCAGTAGTACTTTATCTGATGAAATATGGTTCACAATCTTCTCTAAGTTTTCTTTATATGCTTGTAATGACACTTGAGAAAAAGAAACTGCATCATTCGTACCAAGAAAAACTGTTACGAAATCTGGTTTATATGATATTACATCTTCTTCAATCCTATTTAACGCATCGAATGTATTATCCCCTGGAACACCTGCATTCACTACTTTCCATTTCGGAAACATCTCTTGCAAACGTGGTGTTAATCTCGGCATTCCATCAAAAAATGTTTCATCAGCTGTAATACTATCTCCAAAACATACTAACGTTTTCATTAAGCTACTCTCCTTTTACGTATGAAACAACTTTCCTTCTATTGCTTTTATATATCTTTCAGCAGAACGTTCAACTGCCCCATTTGCATTTTCTTTTACTACTCGATGAAAAGCGTTGTATAAACGATTAAACTGTAACGGCTTAACTCGGTTCACCATTTCTTCCACTTTTCTCGCTGGTAATGGAATTAAGTTTGGATAGCTGTACATAAAGCTTACCCACTTCTCATCTGCTACGACTTGAATAATATCACCTGTTAACAAAATCCCTTTTCCATCATTACCTTCTTCCCAATGCAATACAGAACCACCACTAAAATGTCCTCCAAGACGATGTACAGTAATCCCATCCGCTAATTGTAAAGACTCACCAGACCAATAAATAATACGACTACTTGGGCGCATCACCCATTCTTTATCATCTTCATGTATATAAATTGGTACATCAAATGTCTCTGCCCATTCTACTTGCGTTGAATAATAATGAGGATGAGACAATGCAATTGCATCTAATCCACCAAGCTCTTTTATTTTCGCAATTGTCGTTTCATCTAAATACGTAATGCAGTCCCATAGTAAACGATATGACTCTGTTTTCACTATAAATGCCGTTTGACCGATCGCAAATCCTGGTTTTGTCGTAATACTATAAAGTCCATTTTCCTCTTTGATTATTTCATTTTTATATGTATCATCTGTTTGCAAATTTTCTAAAGTCGTCCAAGACTGCCCTTTCGGATTCACATACTGCCTTTCTTCATCACAAATATGACAACTCACCGGTTCATCTACACTCGCTGCATACTGCACACCGCACGTTGTACAAACGAAATTTTTCATAATAATTTCCCCTATCCCTATATTTTTATTAAGCTGATTTTTGTTGATAATGATCTACTTTTTTATTTTCAATTAATAAACTTATAAAAGTAAGTAAATAGACAACTGTAACCAATAATGGCATTACAGTAAATCCTTTTTCGCTTCTGCAACATTCATCTCACTATCTCCCCCAAAATATTTGTACTATAAAGGCACCTCAACCTCACCCATCCAATAACGCCAAGCTGCTAAATAATTTTCTAAATCTTTCGGGTGGTGCCGTAAACATGTATCTATACGCAAATATAATCCTATGACTATTTCTTCATATAAATCACGGTCTTTTTTATGAAATACACATTGTTTCATCGCATAATCGATTGTTTCTTTTGTTAAATCTTCCGGGGTTGAACAGAACGCATAAATTAAATCATATATAGGATCTCCTAACAATGGTAAAGGATCAATTACACCATGTAGCTCATTCTCTTTAAATATAAAGTTATGAAATCCAAGATCACCATGTAATAAAAACGGCTGATTTATTCCAGCGTCCCTATTTGCTAACTTAAGAACCGTTCTATACTCTTCTTCACTTATGTAACATCTTACATTTTCATGAGCTTCTATCACATTTGTTGTTAAAAATTCATTCCAAGATTGAACCGGATTTTCTTTCCATCCCCAGCTATCAACCTCTGTAGCTACTTCATACTTATTGATAACTTTCTTTACAAGTTTACAAAGAACACTCCGTTTATGGCCTAGTTTGCAAGAAGTTGTGCCCTCAAGGAATGAGTAAACAATATAGCGATTTAAAGGTTCCTTATATAAAAGCTTTGGAAATAATTCGTCCTTTTTATAAAACTGAAGAAAATAAGCTTCTTCACGTATGACATCCGATTCATTCAACTTTATAACGTATTGTTCATCTAACAAATATATAGTACTTGTCGTTCCCCCGTTTAATGCTTTTACGCTATTTGGATAATGTGAAACAACTTTTTCCTTAACTAGTTGTGCAGTGATTATTGAAATGTCCATTCTCTCACCCTTCAACTCCGAATATTCCCTTAATTCAAAAGACAACTTTACTATTATTTGACAAACATAAGGGAATTTCCCCTAAAAATCTTAATATAACAAAAAATAATTTTATTTCACTGCAACTGCTTCCTTCAATATTCCATTATATAGTTCATTCCATTTATGGTAATGCGATGTGATTTCTTCACTCCAAATGATCTTCATTTAATCTAGTAATTTCT
The DNA here is from genome assembly GCF_051916495.1 of Bacillus cereus group sp. MYBK216-1. Lineage (NCBI taxonomy): Bacteria > Bacillati > Bacillota > Bacilli > Caryophanales > Bacillaceae > Bacillus > Bacillus cereus group sp. MYBK216-1. The sequence continues at coordinate 341,418 of NZ_JBQAGT010000003.1, read as the reverse complement.
ATTGAATTATCTCTTTCTTTTAACTTATGAGCCAAACTTTCTACACCAAACACTTCTGTAAACGTATGACTGCCTACAATTAAATTAATTCCTTTAAATTTCGCATGTTGAACTGTATATAATGTTTTTTCACCGGTTATGTACGTGTCACACCCTTTCTCTAATGCACGCTCAATCAAATTTGTGTTGTTTCCTGCACCGGTTAAAATCGCAATCCGTTTTACTAGTTTATCGTGATTTCTCCAGCTCTTCACTTTCTCTTCCATTTTTTCTTCAAGTTTTCCAACTAAGTTTGAAAAAGGAATCGCTTCTTTATATTCTCCTATTCCCGGTAGTTCTTCTTCCTCATAGGTTGAATATTCCAGTATTGTATCTATCCCAATTTCGTTAAATAACGATGTACACGTGCCAAACTTTACAAAATCTAACGGCAAATGAATCCAAAAATGATTCATTTCATATTGCTTCAATTTCTCAATACAAGCCTCTTCCATACCAAATAAAAAACTCCACGGCGCATGATGTGTAACTATCATATCGACTCCATTTCGATACGCTTCTTCAATAGTTTCTAACGTTAAATTTGTTGTGTAACCGATTTTGTGAAACTCTTCTTTACTTATATAAGTAAAACCATATTCATCATCGCCATATTTATGAAGATGCTCTCCAAATAGTGATGTTATATGTTCTTTAAACTGCTTTATATTCATTTTTATTTCTCCTTTCATTTACTTTTATATTTCATAAATAAGGAAATACTAAATTACAACGTTACATACATATAGGAGGACAATATGAAACCTGAATTTTTAAAAGCTGTACATGATGCAATCGGAAATGTCGAACACATTCATATAGAGGAAAGCGGTGCTGACAGCTTACTTATTCATCATGATGATGCACAGCAGTTACAACAAGTTGCTAAGGCGTTAGAAAATAATAATTTCCGCTCCGTTTTAAGAACAACTGGAGATGCTTCGTACATTGAAGTATTGAACAGATAATGAAAGTCCGGATGTATTCCGGGCTTTCTTTTTTATCGCGCTATTCACCGAGCAGTAAGACCCCCACTGATTAAAGTTTCACTTTATATCGAAATTTCAAACTCTTTTACATACACCGCTGTTCCAGCAATATCTATTTGTAACTTTTCGTTTTCTATCCCTTTCGTTACATAAACAGTTACACGACCATCTTTATTTATTTCCTGTCCTTGCTCAACGATTAAACCCAATTCATGTTCAAAATCTTTCTCTAAATACTCCGCATAATACGCTCCCATTACACCTGAAGCTGTTCCTGTCACTGGATCTTCAATCGTCCCAGCGTAAGCTGATGAAAAATGACGGCCGTGCATTTGTGCTAGTTCATCATAAGTTTCTAGACAAATGGGGTGAATAGAAGCATTAGGTATTTCTTTTAATACTGATGGAAATGCAGCATTATTAGGTGTCATTCTCTCACATGCATTAAGATTTTTAATCGGTACAATTACAGTCCAATTACCAGTACTTCCATATACAATCGGTAAACTTACATCTAAATCATTTACTTCTAAACCGATACTTTGAGCTAATTCTTCTTTTGAACCTGTAAATTCTTTAAACTGAGGTGCTGCCTGTCTCATTTTAATAAAGGTTTCTCCATTTTCATTTACACCTATTTGTATCGGTAAAATCCCAGCCTTCGTTTCAATCGTAAGGTTACTTTTCTCTTCTAATAAACCTTTTTCGCGCAAGGCAAATATCGTCCCTACTGTCCCATGACCACATAAATCCATTTCAAAACCAGGTGTAAAATAGCGCATTCTTATATCTCCTACTTCTGAGAAAAGAACAAAAGTTGTTTCGTTATATCCAACTTTTTCAGCAATAATTTGCATTTCCTCTTCCGTTAACCCATCTGCTTCTAATACAATACCTGCTGGATTTCCCTTATTTGGTTTATTCGTAAATGCGTCGTAATGAAATACGTTTATAGTCTTCATTTTCTTTTCTCCTAACCTTCTTTAAAGATTTTATAATAAAGCTCTATCTTCGTTTTCAACGAACAATTATTTCTCCAAAATATCCTCTGCATCTTTTCATTTGAAGTATGTGTGCTTCCAATGTAATAAGTAGCCCCCATTTCCTTTAACATATGCAACGATTGAAGATGCATATGGGAAGCAATTCCTTTCCCGCGATAATAAGGCATTACCCCAAAATAAAATAATCGTCCTTCACTTTCTGTTCCAGTTTCTATATGCGGTATGGACATACCAATCGGCTCATTTTTATCATAAAAAACAATACATGACTTTTCCCAGCCCGTACCTAACTCTGTTTGCACTGAATAAAAATGCTCATCGATAGTTAAAATTGAAGTTTGATTCCCTGAACCCGACATACATTGTTCCCAAATATATTTAAATTCTTTTTCCGCTAACGTTCCTTCTGCTATTGATCGATATGTATATTGTCTTTCAGGTCCTTCTACATTGTTCAATTCTCTACATACTTCTATCTTTGCGGCATACAAAGAAAAACCGGCATCAAGTAACACTCTCACACTTGATTTATAACTACTAAACCTTTTGTTTAATACAATACTCGCTCTTTTTAACTCCCAATTAAAACAAACTTCTTCAAATCTACTTATCTTTTCTTTATAAGTTTGTACATCATAAAGAACATTCTCTTCTATCTCTTCAATCGTTACTGCATTTGGTAAGCCATTTAATACTTTTTTAGAAGGGCCAAATAGATTCTGAATGATTGCAAGATCGTATATCACCACTTCAATTCCCCCACACCAGGCTTAATAAACTTTCCTGAAATATCCTCATTTAAATCTATTACCCAATCATATATATTTTTTGCTCCTTCAGCCGGAGTCATATTCGCATCAAAGGCACCAATATCAGTTTTTAATTTTCCTGGGTGAATGGCAGTTACACGAATTCCTTTATTCTCAAACTCTTGTTGTAAGCAGAGTGTTAACATATTTTGTGCAGCTTTAGCAATTCGATATGAATATGAGAACTGGCCTTGCGGAAACTTTTTGTTCGCCATTTTATGTAATGATCCTAATCGAGAGGACACATTTATTATTCTCGGATGATTCGATTTAGCCAACGCCACATATGTACCTTTTACAGCCCGAATTACACCTAAGCAATGAATATTAAATAAGTTCGTTAACTCTTCTGAATTTGTATGTAAAATCTCAGTCTCCTTCCCAGTAATGCCAGCGTTATTTATAACTAGATCAACATACTCTGTATATTCCTCAAGCTGCTTCTTAATTTGCTCCGTACTCTCATCAGCCGATAAGTCTGCCATTATAGGAAAACATCTACCACTAAATATTTGCTTCAATTGCGTTACCGCAACCTCAGTTCTAACTAATGGCTAAACGATATGCCCATTTTCATAAGATACTTTTACTAACTGTAATCCTAACCCGCGGCTGCCACCTGTAATAAACACTCTCATATATTCATCTCCTTATTTTTATAATAAATAAGAAAATCCATCCACTTACCATTCTCTAATGAAAACGCCTCTCTCTTGCATTCAAATGAAAAGCCTGCTCTTTCCGCAAGACGCACTGATGGCTCATTATCAACACATATATGTAATTCGATTCTATGAAAATTAAGGCTACTAAAAAATAACGGTAACGCAGCTTTCACACTTTCAACACCATATCCATTTCTCCAATATTGATTATGTATCGAGTATCCCATCATCACCCATTGATAGTCCATACGTAAAATTTTTATTAGCTCTAGCTTTCCAATTTAGCTCCGTCTTCTTTACGAAAAATGCCTAATACATACATCTCATCTCTATGTGCTGCTTCATCAAAACCTCTTACCCATTCCGTGAACCATGCTTTTGTTGATGATGCCAGAACTTGATAGCAATCGTCATATTTATACTGCGATGGCAGTCTCTTGTTAAATCCATCTAACCAACTTTCATAATCACCTTTTTGAAATGGACGAATAATGAGTCTATCCGTCTCTACTTCTAATAACGGTAGCTTCATTTAATTTCATCCCTCGAATTATTAATTGAATATTCTTTATCATCTTACACAAAATACAAAATCTAGTAAATTATTATGTTTTTGATACATAAAAACCCAGTCATGCTTTATACATAACTGGGTTCTCCATCGTTTCATAATTTTCTATTTCACAAGAACTGCATCTCGTAATTCCCTCTTCAACACTTTTCCTAAAGCGTTTTTCGGCAACTCATCTATGAATACTACTTCTGGTATTTTATAACTTGCTAATTTCTCTTTGCAATACTGAAGAATACTTTCTTCTGTTAATGTTGTTTCGCTATCCTTCACAAGATAAGCTCTTGGAACCTCTCCCCAAAAGTCATCTGGAACTCCAACTACTGCAACTTCTAAAACACCATGTATTTCATGAATAACATCTTCTACCTGATCTGGATATACGTTGTCACCACCGCGTATAATAACGTCTTTATATCTTCCCATAATATGCAGGAATCCATCATCATCTATCATGCCAGCATCACCCATGTTAAACCAGTTATCTTTTACTACTTTCTTTGTCGCCTTTTCATTATTCCAATATCCTTTAAACATGTATGGACTTTTCACATGAATCTCTCCAACTTCATTTGTTGTTAGTTCATGTCCTGTTTCCGGATGAACAATTTTCACCTCTACATTTTTCAAGGTCTTTCCTACAGAAGACATCTTTTCTTTTCCCATCATTGGATGCCATGAGGTTACAACCCAACCTTCTGTACTACCATAGCCTTGCACCATATATATGCCTTTTTCCATATATTTTTGAATGAGTGTTTCTGGCACTTTTGTACCACCGCTTTGTGCTACTTTAAAGGTTGAAATGTTACGTTCTTTTTTATGTAGTTCATCAAGCATGTAGCTATAAACGGCTGGGAAAGCAAGCATCGTAGTAATTTTCTCTTCTTCAATCTTATCCCAAATAAGAGCAGGATTCGAATCAGCTAAGAAGATCATCGTAACGCCATGATAAATACAATTTAAAATAGAAAGCACGCCACTCATATGAAACAATGGATGCACAGATAAAAAGCGTTCACCTGCTGGGATTTCTCTTTGTCCCGCAATTTCAGCAAAATAATGATGTAAGTTTTTATGTCCAATTACACATGCTTTCGCCTGTCCAGTCGTTCCTGATGTAAACAAGTAAATGGCATCGTCTTCTTCATGAACTTCTACGTTCGGTTCTGTCGTTGGCTGTTTTTGCAACTCTAATTCAAATGAACCAAAGCCTTCTTTTGTCGTTTGAATTACATAAGGAATTTCTTTAACAGCATCAACCTTTAATAACACTTCACTAAATTCTTCATCAATAACTAACACTTTTAATTTCGCTTCTTTTACAATCGTTTCTAATTCATAAACAGTCAGCTGATGATTTAGCGGAATAAATACCGCTCCAATTTTTAAACTTGCCATCATAACGCTTGGAAATGGGTGATTATTTTTGCATAGTATTCCTATACGATCTCCTCTTTGCACACCATTATGTAACAAATAATGTGCAAACTGATTTACTCGTTCATTATATTGCTGAAACGAATATCTTTTCTTCCCCCCTACAAGCGCTTCCAAACTTGGTGATTGCATTGCTCTCTTTTGTAATAATTGTCGCATCGTTCTCAAGTAAAACTCCCCTTTATATATGTTAGGTTTTTTATTTTACCAGATTAAATATTAATTTACTAAAGATTACACTTAGTGAATATAAGAAGAATATAAAATAGCCATTTACTTTACAAGTAAATGGCTATTTCCCATTATATATTAGAATACTTCTTGTTCATCACATATTGCACATACTCAGGTGCACTTTTATCAATCTCTTCATCACTTAGTTTATATTCTGCACCATATAAATAAAAGGAAGGTATAAATTCCATACCTGTGTATAAGCATGTAGCTTGGAATGGTTTCGTCAACTCATCCATTGTAATTCCACTATTTTCATAGTCTTTTTCTAATCCACCTATAGAAATAGCTACACCAAATTCTTTCCCCTTCACTTTATCTCCTTTAGATCCGTACGCAAATCCATATGTTAATACATCATCGAACCATTTTTTTAATAATGGTGGTGAGCTGTACCAGTAAAGCGGAAATTGAAATATATATCTGTCATGTTCTACTAATAACTTTTGCTCTTCTTCAATATTAAACTCCCAATTCGGTGCCACTTTATACAATTCATGCACCGTAATTTCATCCGAATATTTCTCAAGTTCTTCAATCCATCTTTTATTAATTTTTGATTTTTCAATATCAGGATGTGCTACAATTACAAGTGTTTTCATCTTTTTTCATCCCCTTTATAAATTATTCAACCCTTTACGTATTAGTATGAATGAGTCACATATAATTGAAAAGTACGTACTTTAAAGTGCTATAGGAACCTTAAAGTACCTGTGGAGGTGTTATATGAATCAAAATGATGACTGCCCAATTGCAACTACACTCGATGTAATCGGTGGAAAATGGAAAGTTCATATTTTATGTGTCTTAATAGATGGAAAAATGCGAACAAATGAAATCCGACGAGAAATTCCAAACATTACGCAAAAAGTTCTTACACAACAACTTCGGCAACTTGAAGCTGATGGTATTATCCATCGTACTGCATATCAAGAAGTTCCACCAAAGGTTGAGTACACACTAAGTGAATACGGAAAATCTTTAATGCAAATTATGGATGAATTATGTGAATGGGGGAAAGATCATCAAATGAAAAGATTACATGACTAAAAAAACATTACCGTCTTTATTAAATATTCTACATTCATATTAGTAGTTCAATATTTCTACTGAAATTTTATATTAGAGGGACTCCAACAACTCGTAATTTAGAACCCCAAATCTTTCAGAAGTAAAAAACAATAACATTCATCTATATCTTTATAACAAAAGTATCCTATACTTTTCACCTTATATTTTACTCGGACATTTTTTATTAATTGAACCGCATCCTAGTTGTTAGACATATAGTCAACAATTTGAGATGTGGTTTTATTAGTCGAATAACAGTTCTCATCAACTTTAATAATCATGACTGCACACAAAATACTTTGCAAAGAATTCCTGTACAAGCTGATTTTTCACATAGACTTACCAAATAGCATTTTTATAAAAAACTTCTCACATTTGAATTGTACAAGCATATTTTATTATATGGGGACTCCCTACTCATAGAAAACTACCTTTCTACTCTAAGAGCGCGCATATTTGTGTGCTCTTAAATTATTTACAATAAAATAAAGAGTTTATTAATTTTCTTAATTCACTATCAGAAAAGTACCCATAATAATATCTTTATATTTATCTATTATTTTTTATAAAACTATATTATTTTGGAGTTGGTTAATACGTTACAAAAAACTGACCGTGTAATCATTATGGTCCCTCCATTTTCACAAGTGTTTGTTACATTTTACTCATCATCAGGAGAACTTCTTTCATCACAAATATTATCTAATACCTCTCCACATCCTGTATCAATGTATGCACTTAATGAAATGGAAAGCGAATTATTTGAAGTCGAGTTAAAACCACTACTACCTCATTAAAACTACGAATAGCGGAAAGACCTTTACAACTCCCACATGGAACTATAGCAGTAGCATTTTTAGTAAAAATAGCACAAGCATAAGAAGCTGCAGCCTTTAATGCAAACGCCATTACATATCAATGCTACCCAATGGCTACTGCTGCAGACACGCTATATAGCTTTAACTACAACTATGTAGACTTCTCCTAGGAACTTCATTTTAGTTTCCAAGGAAACTAAAATGAAGTATAATTATATATGTACAATAGATAGCATTTATAAATCTATTTACAATTTTTCACATTAGCTCTTAAACAATTAAATAAATGGAGGGCATGATATGGACAATTATTATGATGTAGCGGTAGTTGGTGGTGGTCCAGTTGGGCTTATGGCAGCATGTGAATTAGCTATTCAAGGCGTAAAAGTTGTTGTTTTAGAGAGAAGATTAGACCGGGTACGAAATTCTAGAGCACTCACACTACACCCCCGCTCCTTAGAATTGATGGCTATGAGAGGTATTGCAGATCGATTTTTAGCTAGAGGCAAGAAATTAAATACAAGTCATTTTGCTGCCTTAGATACAAGATTAAACTTTAAAAATTTAAATACTGATTTTCCGTATACACTTTTTATTCCCCAATCTATTACAGAAGAAATATTAGAAGAACGTGCATTAGAATTAGGTGTAGTCATTAAACGTGGGCATACTCTGAAAGACTTAAAACAATATGAAACATTCGTACAACTAGAAATAGAACAAAGAGAAACAATATATAAAATAGAAGTTCCATATGTAATAGGAGCTGATGGAGCAAGAAGTAAAGTTCGTGAATTATCAAATATACCGTTTAATGGAACAAACACAACAACTACTGCTATATTAGGTGATGTTATTTTAGAAAATATACCAGATACTCCATTTTTATCTACTTCTAATATAAATGGGATATTAATGATGGTACCTATTACACCTGATGTATTTCGTTTTGCAATTGTTGATCCTAAGAATCAGACAATACCCGTTCATGTTGCTGTTACAGAAAAAGAGTTTATAGATAGTATTTATAGTATTACAGGTGAACATCTTCAAATTAAGAGCACAATATGGCTTTCTCGTTTTGGCAATGCAACCAAACTAGCAAATACTTATCAACATAAGCGTGTATTCTTAGCAGGGGATGCAGCACATATTCATTTCCCTGCTGGAGGACAAGGTTTGAATGTAGGCCTACAAGATGCTTTTAATATAGGCTGGAAATTAGGGCTCGCAATAAAACAAAAAAAATATGAAAGTCTATTAGAAAGTTATCATATTGAAAGACATGCTGTGGGAAAACAATTTTTCAAGGAAGTACAAGCGCAAGAACAATTAATGATAAACTTTTCAAACGCAGGAATGGAATTAAGGGATTTATTTTCGCACTTACTTACATATCCCGAGATAAATCACGATTTATCTGAAAGAGTAAGTGGGTTAGGGGTAATGTATTCATCGATGCACGATACAGAAAGACATCCATTGATAGGAAAAAGATGTAAAAATCTCACTATTTCTTCTCTAAATAAGAAAAGTTATAAACTCTTTGAATTAATGAAAGATGGTAACTTTATTTTATTAATACACCCTTCTTATATAGATAAGATAAATAAAATGAATATTGATTCGCACATAAAGGTAGTTGTAGGAGAAATACAAGATTCTGAGTTAAAAAATATAGATACCATTTTGATTCGACCAGATGGTCACATTGCCGACATTGAGTATACCAAGATAGATAACTGGGAATATTCCTGAAAAACGATTATCAACCGTATTAGTGATACAATATAAATTCACTTTTATAAAACGAAAAGAATCCTATTTATTTAGGATTCTTTTCGTTTTGCCCATCTCACTATTTATAAAAACATGTCCACAAGGGAAAAATATTAAACTTACAGTTAACTATAAAATTCCGCTCTGATGTACTACAAAAAACTCCCACCTACATACTCTCATAATCAAAAATATTTTTCTCTATTTCATATAAAGTATGATAAGCATCCATAAAGATAAAGCACAAAGGATAGCAAGCACTATACGAGTAGATAGTACCCTTACTTCGAAATCGGTTTTCTTGGATGGTTCAGGATATGCAATTACATAAATCCCTTTTAATAGTGCGAGCCATGCAATAAGTGTAATGAGTCCCTGCCAATTAAGTGTCCAAACATTATGTAGGATAACAGTACCTAACCCAAGGAAAATTGATAGAAAGCCATATATAATTCCAAATCCTCTGTCTTCTACCACTAATTTTTCTTCTCTAATTTTAATTTATTAACAATGTAAGATACCAATGTATTCAATGGAGTAATAATAGTCTTAGATGTTTTATACTCAACTTGCTTAGATGCATCAACCATAGATAATTGAGCAACAGAGATAAATTTCTTTTCATCTTTAATGATTTGATTTAAGAACTTTGTAACTTCTTGGTTGTATTCTTTTTTTAATCCTTTCATTATCAATTCAAAAACACTATTTATGACAACAACCTCTAAATCTAAAGATTTTTGAAGGCTATTAGCATGATGTTTAAGACGTTCTACTGTGCCTTCAACAGTTGCAGGATTTGTAAAAACAATTGTCTGAGGTTGCTGTATATTGCATATGTAATCAAAGAAAGGTACATCAATTTTAATAATTGGCACTGATATTAAGTCTTGGTCTTCATGTAAAATTGCAATATAATTTGTACAAGTAATAAGGATAGCATCAACATTACATTGAGCAATCCATTCTATTTGCTCTTTAACTTTAAATTGAGCATCTGATTCTTGAAATTTTTCATTGGATGTAACCTGATACATTAATGCCGGGTCAACAAAATGGATTAATTCAATGTTAAATGAGGTAAGTGCCTTTTCTATATATTCTATATTTGAATAATGGGCATGTAAGCATCCTAACCTTTTTCTCAAATCCATTCCACCTTTATTATATTTTCGCTTATTCTATCAGTATGCGAATCCACGTGTCTACTGAAATTGAGACCTTTTCTTACATTCTATAAAATGCACCTTTAACTGAACAATTTATTTTCACTAAATAGTTCCTTAATTGATTTTTTTAATAAATAAGGTAACAAGTAATTTTGCAAAATCTAGGATGCAGAGGATTTAAGTTATATTTTTTTGCATATTGAGCATGTTGATCTTTCCACTTAGGAATTAAGCCTGTGTGGACTTACTTTGACTCCAGACCTATTGCTAGTTTGTCAAACGTTTAAGGTAATCAAAATTTATAAAGATAGCGTATAAATTGAAACCAAAACATTCTTCCTTTTATTACAGATATTAAAAAATATGGTATAAAAATTCCGTTTTATACCATATTTTCAAACAATTATTTTATTTATTAAGGAACTTTACTTCAGATCTTCACTTGTGTAAAAACCTTAAAAATTCTCTCCATAGAATTGCTTTCCTATCCTTTTCTTAATTTTGACGTCTAGAAATCAGCATTTAAACTAAACATGCTAATATTGATTTTGTGCGATTGTCAGTTACCTCATAATAAATTTCTAATCCTTTCCGAGTACCTGTAACCATTTTAGCAGCTTTTAGTTTAGATAAATGTTGACTAATTGTACTTTGAGGCATTTCCAAATCCCCATACATTGTTGTTACATTAGTAGGACCTTTTGCAAGCATTATTTTTACTAAAGATAGACGAACTGGATGCGCCAATACCTTTAACACCTCAGCGATTTCTTGAAACATTTCTTTTTTTTCTTTCATCTTATTTCTCCCCTTTTATATACATATTTATGTTATCCATATATATAATTCGAAGGTATATGCGTTTTTGTGTCCGTCATTTTAAAAAAATATAAAAAAACTTTAATCCGAAACTAAAAGATTAGCTTAACATAATGTCTCACTATTAATGATGAATAGGAATCTCGTTATAGAAACACCAGTTTTTATGCTACAACTCTACATTCAACTAACTAAAATCAATGAAAAAAAGAGCAGATAGTCTGCTCTCTTATGATGCCTCCTTATGTTCCGTGGAATGTTTAACACTCCCCATTCTCTTTAGTTTATTCCATCCTACCGCTACGCCTCGAATAGATGAGAATATAGATTTAATGACAACATAAGTCATAAATTGACGATAAATAAAGCGTTGTAAAATTAACCACACTAACGGTTTAGGGTCCTCTTTCTCTAATTTAAATGCAAACAGAGATGCAAAAAGGTCTAATAAAAAGAATATAAGATAAAACCCTAACACTTTTAGCGGATTGCTACCAAACAGCCCCATAATCATTAAAATATCTGCAAAAGGAGCAATGAATTGCAGAACATATTGGAATAACCACATGTTAGGCAATGCAATAAATCCTAACGTTTTATGTTTTGTATGAAACACTGCTTTTCGATGTTTCCAAAGACATTGGAGTGTACCATATGACCAACGATATCGCTGTTTAATTAGACTTTTCACATCTTCAGGTGATTCCGTAAAAGCATAGGCCTTTTCTTCATATACAATTTTATATCCTTGACGTAAAAATGTAATAGTAAGATCCGTATCTTCTGCTAACGTATCCTCACTTAAATATCCAGATTCAACTACATTTTTTTTACGCCATGCTCCAATAGCTCCTGGAACTACTGTAATACAATTTAACTCATCAAAAGCTCTACGTTCTAAATTAAACCCGGTAATATACTCAACATGTTGCCAAGTAGTTAACAAGTTTCGTCTATTTCCCACTTTGACATTACCTGAAACTGCTGCTACATTCTGATTTTCAAAGTGTCTAATCATGAGAGAAATAGCGTCTTGCGCAATAATAGTATCCGCATCTAATGTGACAATAATCTCTCCTCGAGATTGTTGAAACCCTAGGTTCATTGCCGATGATTTCCCGCCGTTTTCTTTCTGAATGAAACGAACTTTAGGGTGTTTATAAAATGTTTCTTGCATTACTTTTGACGTACCATCTGTCGATCCGTCATCCACAACAATAACTTCAAATTCTCCATACTTACTATCCAAAATTGAGCGAATTGTCTTAGCTATCACCTTTTCTTCATTATATGCTGCTATGACAACACTAACAAAAGGTTGGTAGGACGAATTAATAGAGCGAGATAACGTTTTTCTTTTTTGCTTCCATGCAAAATAAATTAAGAATAAGAATCGAAAAATCCCTAATCCAATAGCAATATAAAAAATAGTTGTTAATATATGTTTAAAGTATCCCGCCCCTGAAAAGACAGCTTTATTGTAAAGTAAATATTGCTCACCCTCAGAAGAAACTGGGGGCATAATTTCATCTCGTTCTTTATTCATTAAATCTGAAATTGTTACAAAACTATATCCATGCTTTTTAAGCTCTTTAATAATGATCGGCAACGCCTCTACCGTATGGGTACGATTCCCTCCCGCATCATGGAGAAGAATAATATTTCCTTCTCCCTTATAAACGGGATTAAGAGCACGCTTTACTAATTCATTAGTTGATGGTGTTGCCCAGTCCTCAGGATCCACTTTTTCTGCTACCATTGTATAGTTCATATTTTGTGCCCGTAAAATAGGCACTATTTCATTTGAGGAATCCGGGTTAGCATCCGCTTCGTATGGTGGCCTAAACAAAACTGTAGAATGCCCAGTTATTTCCTGGATCAGACGTTGCGTCGTATTAAGTTCTACTTTTGTTCGTAGTAAAGACGTATCAGCTACGTTAGGATGCTTGAAAGTATGATTGCCAATTTCATGCCCTTCATCGTATATTCTTTTTACAATACTAGGATTTAGTTGTGCGTTTTCACCAAGGACAAAAAAAGCAGCTTTTATTTTATTCTCTTTTAATATATCTAAAATTTCTGGCGTATATTTCGGGTCTGGTCCATCATCAAATGTTAATACTACTTGTTTCCCTTTCGGTTTTCCATATCGTTGCACTTCGTATGCAGATGGTAAAGATTGATATACTTCATCTGTAAGATAACCATCTTTGCCTACTTTAAAATCTCTCAATCCATTTTGCTTTTCATTCTCAATCTGTAAAATTTCACCTTGTCCAGAATAATTCACTTCATCTAAACTAGTGATTTTATGTAATACATCAGGATTTTTTTGTGCCTCAATCGGATTTTTTAAAACTTTCCATATTGTAGGATCTTCTGCTCCTAATCTCCATAACGCAAACCCCTTTGCATTGTTGTCCATTGCGATTTTCACTTGATTATAGAGAGTAACACTGTCTAAGAACCAAGCAGTATGTTCTTTCTCTCCTGTTTTATATCTAAAATAAGGATTTCCACTCATGTTATCCCATTGAATTTTCATATTGGAATCATTCGCCATTGTCATAACTTCTGAAAAAGTTAAAGACTTCGCAGGTTTTTTACTATTTATTTCCCAATCATATCCGTAGTTACCGAAAGCAACTATAAGTTTATTAGACGGAATATTCAGTTCATTCAATGTATGTTGGAACCACTTATTTGAAGCAATTGGTCCTGGTTCCCCCGCTCCATAGTGCTCATCGTACATCATTACAATCATACGATCTATTATTTTTGCTAATGCACCATAATCAAAAGCCTTATCATTAGCTGGAACATCTTGTGTAACGAGCAAATCATGTTTATGAAAGACCGTAGTAAGTTCTTTCATAAAATTTGTTAAGTTTTCTCTATCACTTTCAGGTACGGCCTCAAAGTCAATATTAATACCTGAAAACTGACTCTTTTTAACTTCGCTTACTAAATCATTAATAAATTTCGTCTTCACATCATTCGGCGAATTCAGTAACTTATGGATAAGATCACTATCAGGGCCAGAAGCTTTTTCTGTATAGTTAGTAAGTAACGGCATAATTTTCACATGATTTTTTTTTGCTAGTTTTACAATCTCAGGTTTTATCTCACTTCTAATCGTTAAATCTTCTTTTAAATGATACCATTCTGGTACTAACGTGGTTAATGAATTGATATTTTCTTTTAAAGACGCTGTACTATTTTCATCCCAGTTTACATAAAAACCATACACTTCTTTACGTTGTTTACTATCGTTTGTCGAATTCACCAAATTTTTATTATCCTTCATTTCGGTATTTGGCTTGAATTCTCCCTTCTTTAACTGCTCTTCACTAAGTTTTTGATTAATTGGTACAAGTTTCGTATCTTGTTTTACAGTAGGATTCATGTTTGGAATTTCTGGTGTTGAAAAAATACTTTGAAAGAAAAAATAAAATACAACACCTACACTAACTATTGAGATACATAGAAACCAAATAAAGGCTATGTTTCTCCTTCCTTTCGGATCATAAAAAACAGGTTTTTCTTTATCTTTCTCTTGTTGAATGTTTTTCTCCATTATATTTTTCACATACTCCTTCTTAATAGAACTATAGAATAATAAAGTGAAACTTTAATTAGCCTCACCAATCTAACATTTATAAGCAGCCCAACTCCCATCTAACTTCTTTGCCTTAGCTGAATTTTGAGATGGGAGTTTTACTGCCCACAATAGCGAGATAAATCCTTTTAGCTTTAAATTGAATCTCTCACTTCCAAATTCTATTGATTCTTTTTTTCATTGCCTTGTTGGTGGCCCCTATTCTCTTGTTGAGATCCCCTTCCATTGTTCCCTTGCTCATTCTCATTATTTCCTTGTTGAGGTCCTCTTCCGTTGTACCCTTGCTCATTCCCATTATTTCCTTGTTGAGGTCCTCTTCCGTTGTTTCCTTGCTCATTCCCATTATTTCCTTGTTGAGGTCCTCTTCCGTTGTTTCCTTGTTGAGGTCCTCTTCCGTTGTTTCCTTGCCCATTCCCATTATTCCCTTGTTGAGGTCCTCTTCCGTTGTTTCCTTGCTCATTCCCATTATTCCCTTGTTGAGGTCCTCTTCCGTTGTTTCCTTGCTCATTCCCATTATTCCCTTGTTGAGGTCCTCTTCCGTTGTTTCCTTGCTCATTCCCATTATTTCCTTGTTGAGCTTCTCTACTGTTATTCTCCTGTTGATTCCTTCTATTTTCTTGCTGAGATCCTCTTCCATTGTTTTCTTTTATTTGCTTCGATGGCTGTTCCTCTGTTTTCTTTTGTTCTTTATGCTCTTGCTTCTCATACTTTTTTTCTTGTACGGGAGACAAATCCATTGTTGCATCAGGAGATGACTTCGGTTGCGATTGCACCTCTTCTTCGTTTTCCACCGGATTAGACGGCGTGGCAGGAGGCGTAAGCGATTTGTTCTTCTCATTCTCTTGCTTTATATAGACACCTGTGCCAATTCCAGCTTTTCTAGCATTCTCTCGTACTTGCATTGTGCTACTTTGATATTCAACTGTAATATGTTTTAGCTCATATTCTTTCTTTAATTCTTTCATTGCCTTTTCCAAAAGTGGTTCTAGTGCCTTGTCCTTTGCAACAGCTGTTAGCATAACTTGCTTATCATTCGTTAAATACTTATCCTCTTGACTTTGCTTTATAATAGTACGTATTACTTCTTGCAATTGTTTATTTTCCCATTGCTTCAATTCTTTTAAAATACGCCTTCCATCATCATTACAAGCCTGCAAATCTATAACACGAAAATCCTTTGTTACGCTCACCTCTAAACTTGGATTTATATCAACTGAGACGTAAGCAAATACTTTTTCTTCTGGTTGGTTGTAGAAAAACAGCACTGCAAATAGAAAACAAGCAACAAGTATTGATGCAGGCTTTAAAAAGGAAGGGATTGAAAAATACGATGCTTTTTGTTCTTGCTCATCAAATGAGATTTCTTCCCCGATTATGCAAGAATCCCCTTTTCTTTTACACGTAATAAACTCTCCATTTGGAGTTAAAACAACTACGCTATGCTTTTTTATATCCATCACAATTCCTTTATTCATCATGCTTCCCTCCCTTTATATAATCAAGAATGTATGTATAGTTGTTTGCAAAGATAATACACATTGCAATGATATATTTTCTATGACGCTCCAATGTTTTGCGACTTACCCTAACACGCGGTTCAATATGTTTAAGCGGTAACTTTTTCTTTCGGAACAGCTCTTCCATCATTTCCTCTTCTTTTATAATAATTTTCACAATTTCTATTAAGTGCTCACGTGTATCACGATGCTTAGGAGATTCTTTAGCAAGCTCTGAGAATGTGATTTTAAACTCAGCTAGCACACTTTGAAAATGAAGAATTTCCTCCTTACGGTTACTATTTTCCATCTCTTTCATATACTCCGTAAGCGACACTTGCATTTCTAACATTTCCTCTTGCTCATCTTCTTTTAAAAAGACAAAGTTATGTTTAGACTCCTTACGTATATAGTCAATTACATCTCTTTTTATAAGAAGATCAGCAAACGCTAAAAAGGATTTTCCTTTTGTATATGAATACTGTTCAATTGCTTCGTTAAACGCAAACAATCCAATGCTATATTCATCATCCTGTTCTGTAATATATCGGCGGCAGACAGATGAAATTGATTTTCTAATAAAAGGCTGATACTGTACGATAAACGCTTCTTTATCTTCTTCGTTGTTTTGTATGTTACATACGATATCTTCTATTTTCGGTTTTCTTAAGATCTTCATTACTAAACTCAACACTTGTAATCTCCCAGCCTCCTTCAAATAGCAAAATGGCCACTGCACAAGTGACCATTTAACCAGATTTTCTTGGTACTTTTCTTCGGTCTTGTTTTCTTGCTGTTAATTATATTTTTCGAGTCTAACTTTTCCCAACGTTTTCTTAATGATTTTCCTTTTCTCTCAGCACTAAAGTTAAGTTTGTATTTTTATCTACTTTCTTATTTTCTACCGTTCGTTTTGCTTATTCTTTTTCTATTTTATCTGCAATTCTTGAATAACTCTCCTCTATACCATTGGTAATTTCATCCTTTTTTTTGGATGCCCACTTAATCTAGTAATTTTATTCATACTTCTATATTCTTTCATAGTCATTTTTCTTCTATTTATTTTCTTCACTATACATATTCGGAGGAATACATAGTTTTATGGGGGTCAAAAAATATTTTTATAAAAAATACATATTTATTTCAAAAATAAAAACCATCAATTTGAAAAAGGATAATCAAATTGATGGTTTTCTTATAATATCTATTAAATTAAGTTGGATTCTCATCATATCTAAAAAAAGTACTAGCTATCCTCTGCCGCTTTTCTCCACTTTTATCTTTCTTGGTTATCATAATATGTCTTATCTGCGTATTTTCTATCATTTCCTTTTAGATAAGCTAAAATTACTTTTGGATTTTTAAATAAAGTCCAGTCTCCATATGTATCAAATCTTCTGCATGAAGTTATCATTCCATTTTTAATAGTACCGAATTTCTTATTATTTTTCTTTCCCCACTCTTTTAAACGTTTTGCGAAATCTGCATCTTCTGCCATAAGCATGTTTTCATTAAATCCATTGATTGCCATAAAGTCTTTTCTATAGCACCAAAAAATCCCTACAGATATAGCTCCGTACTTAAAAAGTAAAGGGATTATGATTAACATTGCGGAGAGAAATATTCCTAAAGATATTCTTTCAAACTTCCCATTCACCCCACCACCAATGTATTTACCTGAAGCTAAATATTTATCTACATTAGACAACATAGACTCTGTCATTATCGTATCAGCGTCTATAGTAACGATTATTTCTCCACTGGCTATTTTAGCCCCTGCATTTCGAATTTTAGATAAGTTTTTATCGTTATTTTTCAATGTAATACAATTATAAGATTTTGCTATTTCCTCTGTTTTATCTGTACAACGATTTAAAACAACTATAACTTCCGTTTGCTCTTTATATGCCTCTGATGCCTTTGCAATTGAATCTAAACATTTTCTAATGTACTTTTCTTCATTGTGTGCAGGAATTATAATAGAAAACTTCATATCTTTTTTCAAATTGACTCCTGAAGATTCATTTGTCTCAGTCATAATATTCCCCCCTTATTTTATAAGGTTAATATCTACTATACATAAATTATATTAATATTTATTAGGTTATATTATAGAAACTGAAGGTAAAGAGGCTCTTACTGTCGACGTTCAAAAGCAAGACGTACAGCAAGCACCGTTAAAACACTTGCCATAAGCCAACGCTGTACTCGTAGCCACGTCGGGCGTGTGCCAAACCATTTTGCAATTTTACTTGCTGTACATACAATTACAAGGTTAACTATAAAGCTAACAGTGATTTGCGTAAGCCCCAAAACTTCACCTTGAAAAAGCAGCAATCCCTTCTCTGGATCTTAAAATTGAGGTAGAAGTGATACACACAAAATGGAAATATTTGAATTCGAAAGTAACCTATCCGTAGAGCTACTAAAACTACTACGAATAAAGCAAAGCAACATGTAATATTTCGAATCCACTTTTGTATATCACCAAAATACCTTTCTATAAATATAGCGTTGATAGTAAGCATAAGAAATAAAACAAAGAAAGGCAGCGAGGTATAGGTCCATTTTTATCTTCATGGCTGGAATTATACTCCTTACCAAATTTCTAAATGAAATGTATAGCTGAGTAGTTACCTTATTTTTCAAAAAGACATTCTGATTATTTCTTTTTCACTTCTTCTACAAATTCCCATGTCTCTCCGTTATCTTTTGATTGATAAAGTGCACTACTATCGCCATTGTAGTCTCCATCTGCCCCTTGTCCAACTAACATATTAAAAACCCCATCTTTCTCATATGGCATACTAGGAGAATCAAAAGGACTTATTGTGGACTGTGTATGATCTAATTTCACTTCATGCGGCGGATATTCTACCTTTTTGAAAGATACTCCCCCATCATCTGTACGATATAACTCTCCTTCATTACCAGAAGGCCTGATTGCTCCTAAAAACCCAAGTTTATCATTTATAAAAGTGATTCCTGATACACTACCAATCCCCCCATTAAATGGGTCTGGATTGATAACCTCCCATGTTTTCCCTTCATCACTAGTCTTGCTTAATGAATAAAAGGCGCTCCCTAATGCTTTATCTGTCATATTTAGTTTATAACCAACTTCTTTCGATAGGAAAAACTGTTCTTTTTCATTCTTTAAATCTTGTTGTTCCTTCTCTTTAAGCCTATCTTCTTTTGGAGGCGTCTTTGATTTACTCCAACTTGCGTCACTTATTAAATTATATCTAGCAGGGACTAGCTCTTTCTCTTTTCCAGGGACAAATATAGATACAGTATATCCAATGATATCAGAAGCTGCTTCTTTAAGACTCTGCTCCTTACCATCCTCAGTAATATTAATAATTCCCTCTGTATTGGATCCCCAATTTCTTTTTCCATAATAAATCAACCCATACTTACTTTCATTCCATTTTTTGACCGTTTGCTTAACTGGGATCGCCTTAACCGTTTTAATTAAAGGTTCTACTAATTTATCATCATTATAATCAGGCTTTGCGTATCCATCTCGTATTATAGTAATATCTTCTGATTTCTTCTTATTATAAGAGATTAAATAAGTTTCTTCTTTCCCATCAACATTTTTCCCATAAACAAATGTATCAAACGCTGTGATTGTTCCATCTGAATGAAACGTAAGATCAAAATCAGTTGCCATATACAATTTCTTTGGCAAAGGATATTTTTTATTTATATCTTCAAAAATACCTTCTACTCCAGATTTATATATATTATTATGTTTAAGTTTAACTGACCTTTCATGTTTTAACTTTTCTATAAACCATGCCAATTTGCCATTGTAATTTATTGCACTTTTATAAATCTGCATCCCATAAAATGATGTAATTGCAACAATAACGATAATAGAAATGGATCTCCATGCTATTGAATTTGTTAATTTTTTAGATTTATATTCTCTATTTTTTATCACCCGCATTGTAGTAAATGTAGTTATGGATATAAAAAGTACTATACATAATAACAAAATGTAAATATTATAATTCATTCTTCCGTACTTACAGTATAAGGCCAACTCATAACAAAAAATCCCGTATACAATTATTAGTATTGGATTTGTTACTAATGACAGAAGTATCCTTTTTGTATTTTCTCTAAATATAGAAACCACTCCTAATTATATGAATTACTGATATTAAGTATACTTTATTGTAAAGTAACAAAAAAGCTATTTAATCTTGTCGCAAAAAATACAATAAACATATGAATATTATATTCATGTTAAAAAGGCCAACAATCCAAGATTGTTAGCCTCTACTTCCCATATTCGTATCTTTTATCACTTTACTTCCTTACAACTGGAATCCACATTTCACCAAACACTAAGCCGTTTCTTTTCCCCATCTCAACCGTCGTATTTGGTCCACCAACATAAGCAAACTCATTTGCATCTGGTAAAGCTTGACCGAAGGCGATGCCAGTCAACTTATTACTTAACTCTTCAGCTGTTTTGTCTTCCCCTTTTACTACTAAGTATTCTCCCCTCGGAAACTGAATCACTCTAGATTCTTCTTCTATTTGTGCTTCTGTCATGACACCCGCATAATACATCATTTTGTTATTCACCGCTTCGCTCACAGAAAAAATGTATTCATTTGTCGCTAAAGCTTTTAAAGTGTCCAGCCTTCCATCTTCTTTAACAGCCGACCAAAAGTCTTCCTTTTCTTTATTTATTCCAGCAAAGTCTGTGTACTCACTCTTAATTTCAGTTCCAATACCTAACACAATAAAGCTATCTTTTTCTTCTATAGTATAATTTTTCATATACAAAACCTGCCTCTTTTTTTATTAATCAAACGATTTATCTTTTCATCTGATACGTTTATAATATCTTTAAACCATGTCAAAAAATGATACTGTTTAGGAGACCAAAATGAAAAAAGTTGAACGGATTAATACAATTATGCGGTATATTAACAACCGCTCCCACTTTACAATTTCTGAAATCATACGAGAATTTAACATATCACGATCGACAGCTATTAGAGACATTAGAGAAATTGAAGCTATGGGAATGCCACTTGTCGCTGAAGTTGGGAGAACGGGTGGATATTTTGTTATGCATAATTCTATCCTGCCCGTTGTTCGCTTTACTGATAATGAAGTGAAAGCTCTTTTTATTGCCTTTATGGCTACGAGGAATCAACAACTTCCCTATCTAAAAAGTCGTCAATCTTTAGCTGAAAAACTACTAGGACTCATCTCAGAAACCCAGCAAGATGACCTCGTTCTTTTAAATCAACTCTTGCTGTTCCAAGGAACTAATCCTCATAATCCCGATCTACTTGAGCTTTCTGATCTCCCCCATCCTATGTTAGAAAAACTCATTCAAATCCTTCTTTTGGATAACCATTTATTGATTACCATTAAAGAAGATGAAGAAATTAAGTCTTATCCAATTTATCTATTACACCTTTATCAAGAAAAAAGCCATTGGATCATTGAAGGATTTGACTTAAAAGAAGAAAAGAAGTTAATGTTTCCTGTCGATGCTCTCATCAATATCGAACCGTACACGACGAATAAAAGGCTCAATAAGAAAAAGATTTTAGAAAAACTAAGTAAGAAGGCTGAAGCAATTAACCTTGTACTTGAACTTGGTCCGACAGCAATTGCCCAGTTCAAAAAATACCATCCTTTAAAAATTGCAATATCTTATACTAATCCTTACCAATCCACAGCCATTTTAAAAACTTTTATCAATGTTAACAATCCCGATGAAGTGACGGAAATAATAAATTGGCTGCTTTTTCTAGGGAAGGATATTAAAATCAAAGAAATACCCGATGAAGTATTAGCAGATTTACAAAAACGAGTGTGCTTATACATTCCATAAGCAGTGAGCCTCAAATATTAAGCTTTATCACTGGATAATTATCCTATTTTTAAATACCATTTCATTTACTACGATGAGAGCATGATAAATAATAAAAGCACGGAAAATCTCCCGTGCTTTTCTAAATATATATTATTCCTGAAGGTTTCGTTTATCTCGTTTCTTACCCTAACTGACGTTTAAATGCTTTACTGGCGAAAAAGTAAGAGATGACCATTATACCTACGCACCAAGCGAGTGCAATCCAAATATCGTTACCCACAGTTCCTTCATATAAAAGAGCACGAATCGCATTCACGATTGAAGTTACAGGCTGATTCTCTGCAAACGCACGAACAATTTTTGGCATTGTTTCGGTAGGCACAAAGGCCGAACTAATAAATGGAAGAAAAACTAGCGGGTACGAGTAAGCAGTCGCCCCTTCCATAGACTTCGCTTTCAATCCTGGAATGATAGCTAGCCATGTTAGCGCCAGCGTAAACATCCCAAGTATTCCAGCTACCGCGAGCCACTCTAGAATATTAGCACTGGAACGGAAACCCATTAATAATGCAACAAGAATAACCACCACGATAGTAAGTACATTAGCAACAAGAGAGGTTAAAACGTGAGCCCACAATATCGATGAACGCTTAATAGGCATCGTAATGAAACGTGCCATCAGCCCACTCTTTACATCAGTAAAGAGTCGCACAGAAGTGTAAGCTAC
Organism: Bacillus cereus group sp. MYBK216-1; assembly: GCF_051916495.1. Lineage (NCBI taxonomy): Bacteria > Bacillati > Bacillota > Bacilli > Caryophanales > Bacillaceae > Bacillus > Bacillus cereus group sp. MYBK216-1. Next base: position 318,315 of record NZ_JBQAGT010000003.1, on the reverse strand, counting down.
ACCGGATGCGATAGCCATTAGCAAAATTCCCGGCAATAAATAATTGACGTAGTTATCTGTTCCTGTCTTTATAGCCCCGCCAAATACGTAAACAAATAATAGCATCATCATAATCGGCGTAATCGCTACTGTAATAATTGTATCCGGGCTGCGCATAATGTTACGCATTAAACGACCTAATAATACACCTGTTTTACTTTTCATTTACATCTCCTCCTTTTTGCCAATAATCGCAAGGAATATTTCTTCCAATGTCGGTTGCTTCTCGATATACTCCACTTTTGCCGGTGGGAACATCTCTTTTAGTTCAGTAAGAGTACCTGTCGTAATAATTTTTCCGCCATGCAAAATAGCGATACGGTCTGCTAGTTGTTCGGCTTCTTCCAAGTACTGGGTCGTAAGCAAGATCGTTGTGCCGCTACCGGCAAGTTCCTTGACTGTATCCCACACTTCGATTCGCGCTTCAGGATCAAGTCCAGTCGTTGGTTCGTCAAGAAAAATAACTGCTGGCGCCCCGATCAAACTCATCGCGATATCAAGCCGGCGCTTCATCCCGCCTGAATACTGATCTGCCCTTTGGTTTGCCGCATCAGTCAGGCTAAATCTTTCAAGCAAATTGTCAGCGACTTGAACGGGATTGGAAACACCACGTAACTTAGCGATTATTATCAAGTTTTCTTTCCCCGTCAACATGCCGTCTAAAGCTGCAAACTGTCCTGTCAAACTGATACTTTGACGAACTTGATCTGGTTGGCGCTGTACATCAAATCCACAAATGCTTACCTCACCGCCATCTTGCTTCATTAGCGTCGAAAGGATGTTGACCGTTGTTGTCTTTCCCGCTCCATTTGAGCCTAGCAGTGCGAAAATTTCGCCACGCTGTACATCAAAATCCACTCCCTTTAACACTTCTTTGTCTTTAAAAAATTTTTTTAATCCTTTTACAGAAATCGCTGCATTGCTCATGCTTTTTCCCCCTTACAAAAATAAATTACCTATACCCTCTATTTAGTACCACTGATATTCTGTAACACTTAGTACTGAGTTAAAAATATAACTGAATAGCGATGGCGGTAGTTCACATTTATGACCAGCTAATCAGTCGGTATTACGTATTGCATTTATTTTTTTCTCAATTTCTTCATAATACTTTCATTCAAATCTTCACGATATTTGGAGACATACGTTTTAGCGTTTGCCACTAGTTCGTCAGCAAAAGATGCCACATCTTCCCCAGTAATATCTAGCACTTGTCTACCTTCCGCTGCACCGGCTTCAAACAAATCGATTAATTCGTACTGAATGTGCAGCATATCCATCCCGTTTCCGGTCGAAAAATTCCACATATAGTTTTGAATTTTCTTAAACACAAACTGATAGTCCTCTGGCAGTGCTGCAACACGTGCCATCATCATTCTGTACTCTTTTTTATCACCGATTAATTTTTTGAATATTTCCAACATGTTATTTTCCTCCTTTTTATAAAGCAGAACAAGAAACTCTCCAAATATGAGCCGAAACATTTTATATTATGAGGCTAGTTTGACTTCAAGACGTTAATTTTTGACGATACAAAATCCCATTTTCTCCAAAATAGTTCAAGCTCCTGACGACCAGCTTCATTTAATGAATAAAACTTACGAGGCGGCCCCATATCTGATGGTTTCTTTTCAATATTCACAAGCTTTTTCTTCTCTAGTCGTACGAGAATGGTATACACCGTTCCTTCCACGACTTCGGTAAACCCAAGATCATTCAAGTGGCGAGTAATCTCATAACCATACGTTTCACGGCGGCTAATGATTTCCAACACACACCCTTCCAGTGAACCTTTCAACATTTCAGTTAAATTTTCCATGTTCTGATCCTCCTTTACCCCCTATTCTGTCTGACTTATATTCAGTATTACAGAGTACTAAGGCGAATTTTTCACTGAACAGTTTTTGTGAATTCGAACTATTCAGTATCACTTATTACATCTACATTGTATGACTAAGTAGCGATAGATGTCAACTGATTTTCAAATTTTTTCTAAAATCCGCTATTACCTATTGTCTGCTGAAAATATTTTGAGAAACAACACTACTCAGTATTGCTTATTACAAGTACATTGTATGACTGAGTAGCGATGAATGTCAACTCGATTTTTATATTTTTTTCTAAAATCAACTATTACCTATTCGATACAGTCTGTTTTCTTTTTTTAAATTTCCCCATACCTATCCCACTAAGAAAAGAAAATACCCCAAAATAAAAATTCTACATTTTTGTTTTGGGGCGCTATACTATACCAAAGTTAATGAATATGGCTAGCTCTTCTTATTTAATAAGACAGATCATTTTTTGTTACGATAACATCATAGCCATATCTTCTGCTGCATTTGTAATTAGTTTTAAACCAAATGTTTCTTGTAATACATCAAGCACGCCAGCTGAAATAAATTCAGGAGCCTTTGGACCGATGCGAATATCTTGAATCCCAAGACTAAATAGCCCTAGTAAAATGGCAACCGCTTTTTGTTCAAACCATGATAGGACAATACTTACTGGCAATTCATTCACTTCACATTGAAAAGCATCAGCTAAAGCAGCCGCTATTTTCACTGTAGAAATTGAATTATTGCACTGTCCTAAATCAATGTAACGCGGAATTTCCGTACCAGGTACAACACCGTAATCCACATCATTAAAGCGGAATTTCCCGCAAGAAGTTGTTAAAATAACCGTTTCTGGCGGAAGTGACGTTGCTAATTCACGATAATATTCTCCGCCTTTTCCCGGTGCATCACAACCGGCGATAACAAAGAAACGCTTTATTTTCCCTTTTTTTACTGCGTCAATAATTTCTGGAGCTAATGATAATACTGTATTATGATGAAACCCTGTCACTAACTGTTCATCCGACTCCATATGTACTTCTGGAAGTTCTAGCGTTTTTTGAATTAACGTTGTAAAATCATCATTTTCAATTTTTTGTACACCTTCTAAACCTGCAATGTCATATGAAAAGAATCGATCAGAGTACGAGCCTTTAATTGGCATAACACAGTTCGTTGTAGCTAGTATGGCACCAGTAAATTTTTCAAAAAGGCGTCTTTGATCATACCATGCCTTACCGATGTTTCCTTTTAAATGTTTATATTTTTTCAGCTGCGGGTATCCGTGTGCTGGTAGCATTTCAGAATGCGTATAAATATTAATGTCTTTTCCTTCTGTTTGCTTTAATAGTTCTTCTAATGCAAATAAATTATGGCCCGTAACTACAATTGCTTTACCTTCTACACGATTTTGTGTAATTTGTACAGGTTCTGGCACACCAAAATGATTCGTATGTGCCTCATCCAATAACTCCATCACCCGTAAAGCTGATTTCCCAACTTTCATAGCCATATCAATATGCTCTTGTTCGTTAAAATTAGAATTTGTTAATGTCATATATAACGCTTCTTGTGTTGTAGCATCTACAAATGCATCCGTATACCCTAGCTGAGCAGCATGTGTGCGATAAGCTGCAATTCCTTTTAGCCCAAACACAATCGTATCTTGTAAACTCGCAATCGTTTCATTCTTACCACAAACACCCATCACTTTACATCCGCCTGTTGGCGTTTGTTCACATTGATAACAAAACATATCATCCCACCCTCTCCCAATCATTCATTACACCTTAAGCATAATACCCATTGAAAAAAAGTGATGTGATATCAATCACAATAATATATAAAGATTTGTGACAGTTCATATTGTTGACATAATATTTTTATTGACACTAAAAAATGTACATTAGTGTGCACACATCTTTCGATACTTTTAAATAGCTAAATAATTAATTTGGAGAAATATATACAACGAAAATTTTTTGAATCCTTATACAAATAGTTGCAATTCATCACATATGAAAATAGACATACAAAAACGCCATCCTTTTCTATCATTCAATAGAAAGAATAGCGTATTTTTTATTTTAAGGAACTATCATTTTTTATTAAAGCCTTTATTGTAAAGCTTTTTATTTACAATACATTTACACTATCTTAACATTACTTACATTATTTATATGATATATTTATATAGAAACTACTTAAGAAATTTCATATACATTTTATCTTTATGATCTCTTATCTAATCAATAAAAAGATCATGTTATATTTTTATAACAGGGGTGAATTAGAATGACTGAAACTTTAAAAACACTTATAATGCTTGATGCTACTTACGTTGTTATTGCAATTATGACAGTACTAGTATTTGTATACTTGGAATTAAAATCTCAGTAATATATGCTGACGTAATCGACAGATTCAGCATTTAAATATAGTTAGAAGAAAGAAAGGAGAAAATTATTTCTCCTTTCTTTTGTATTTCTACAATTTCTTATTTTAATAAATCCAATGTATGTAAAAGTAATCCCTTGTCTCCTACTTCTCCATGACCAGGTACTACCGAATTTATATTTCCATATCGCTTCAGCACATTCTCAATCGATGTAGACCATTCATTTACATACGCATCCGCAACATTTCCTAAATCTTTTGCTTCCGCAGATTTCACTAAACAGCCTCCAGCTAAAATTTTATATTGTGGCAACCAAACAACAATATTATCTTCTGTACGTCCTTTCCCTGGATGGAACGTTTCTACTTTTGTATTGCCAAACTTCAAACTCGTAATTGTTTGTAAATCTCCAAGCGGCTCTTCATATCCATTTTTCTTTGCTAATTCTGCAGTTAATGCTGTACTATGCGCTTTAATACCTCTTTCTTTCAACGTTTTTATTCCGCCAATTCGATCAGCGTGCGCATGTGTAATAATGAAATCCGTTACGCGCTTCTGAAATTTCTTTTCTACCATTTCTATTAGTTCCTTCGTTAATTTGTCGTCTCAATCTGAAACTCCACAATATTCATACTTAATCTCCCCTCATTACAAATACTCCATTTTTCTATTACATTTAAAATCAAAATTGTATTTTGTTAAATTATAACATTCAGACTATAATTTATTTATAGCCCATTAACGGAGGTGTTTGCAATGACTCTCTTCGCTTCACCATCATTATTCATAGTAGCAATCATTTCATTTGCACTAGCTTATTTCATCGGAGTAAAACAATACACTTGCCTCTTATCAGGATTCAACGAACGCCGCGTGCTTGATAAAGTGACACTATCAAAAATAGTAGGTCTTTATAATTTAATTGCTGGTGTCATTGCGACAATCGGTAGTGTCTTCACTACTCCTAATGCCAAAATCTTATTTCCTATCATTATAATTGGACACGTTATAATCGCGGCTTATGTAAATACACGCATGGTGCAGTGAAAAAGATCACCCAAATGGGTGATCTTTTTTATAATTTATCAACATATTGCTTCGCTTCTAGTAAGGAAAAACCAAAAGCTTCTCTTACTCTCTTAACTGCTGTAATTTTTTTGCCTTCTTCTACAAGCTGACGTAGTTCTTTATTAATTTCAGGTTCTCTTTCTACAATTCCCAATTCTTTCGTAATTAATTGTAATCTATCTTCAATTCTCTTTAAACGCCCATCATTTTTCTTTTCAATTGTAGTTAATTTTTCAGCGATATAAATGAAACCAAAGGCTACTATCGGTATAACCATCCAGAATTCCATGAATGTTCCCCCTTACTAACTTTCATTTGTTTTATTTCACTGACTTATCAGCTTTAGTCATTGAAATCATTCATTCCTTACAAGGAAAGGGCAAACTAAAACTTTCTCAAAAATTAGTACTAGACATGATTTCTCCTCAAGGTTGCTCAAAATGGACTGGATTAGGTGTTTTTCTAGATGATTCTAATGAAGAATTACAGATTTATTCACTCGGATGGGGCGTCGGATTTCAATGTATGATGGTTTGTTATCCATACTGCGGGAATGGCGCTGTTATTATGACCAATTCCGATTTAGGTGTTCATCAAATGGAAGGGATCATTGGTGAGGTTGTAAAAACGTTATCCTTATAATGAAAATAAAGAAGCTGTTCCTTCCAGCTTCTTTATCTATATAACATTTTTCGCAACAATTTTTATATGTTCTGGTGCGATAATTTCCGTTATACTTTCCTGGAAATCTTCATGTAACATTTCTTCCAAATGTTCTAACTGCACTTCAACATGAGTGCATTCTAAATTATGTATATTTAATAGTGCATAATGATCTTTTTTCTTAATTACTAAATATTGATTTTCCTCTGTCACAAGTACAGAACCTAATCGGACTCCTAGTAAGCGTTGATCATCAAACTTCATAATTACTTCTCCTTCCCTTATATAAACGAAACTACAATGAAAAAAATTACATTTATGGAAAAACACACTTATTTAGACTATATCATAATTTACTAAAATATAAATATCATTTTTCCTTTTAATAAAGTGAAACTTTAATCAGTGGAGGCCTTACTGTCCGTTAATGTGGGATGAAAATCCCTATTTTTTCATATATTTCGATACAAAAAACTTTCTCAACATGAAATTTGAATTTTCAGTTTTTAATTCTATGAAAATCTATTATAATAAAGTTAATAAATGTTTGACCTCTCCTAATTCATGTACATATGGATGATCAGTAGTTATTGCTACTGATCTATTTTTTTGATTTCAGAAAGTACATACGCTGCATCCTTTCCTACACCACAAATAAGTGCGGAACCCCTTTGAGATTGCCATGGTAAACCGATATAATACAATCCTTTTACTGGACTGATTCCCTTTATATGATTAGGAAATCCTTTCTCATTCACTGCCTGTTCAATTTCAATCCAATTATAATTTTGTACAAAACCAGTTGACCATATAACGCTTTCTGCACTATAAGTATCACCATTCTGAAACATAATGTTATTTCCTGATGCACTTACTACTTTTTCTTGCAGTTTGATTGCTCCATTACGAATAAGTTTCTTACCTTCAAAACCGAAAATAGGGTCCTTTCTCTTCTGAAACCATCTTCCCCTCTTTGTATTTATTTCAGCGTACAATAAACCCACTTTTTCTAGCAGATTAAAAATACTTTTTCCAAAAAGTTGTAACGGTAAAAACGTTAAAGTATTACTAATAGACACCGTAACTTCATGCGTTTTTGCAAGTTCTACTGCTATTTGCATTCCTGAATTTCCGCCACCTACTACAAGTGCCTTCCCCTGTGGAATTTGCGATGATGATCTATATTGTGATGAATGTATTTGAAAAATATGTGATGATAGATTTGCTGAAACTGAGGGAATAAATGGTTGCTGAAAACCACCTGATGCGATAATAACTTTTTTCGTTTGTAAAACTTCTGTAGGAGTATGTAATTCAAATATTTCTTTTTCTTTCTTTATTTTTAGTACTTCCGTTTGTAATTGTACCGGTAATTGAAAATGTCTTGCATATTCTTCTAAATAAGTTGCAATTTCATCTTTATATGGAAATTCATTCCTTGCTCCTTTTAATATCCTACCTGGTAAACTACTATATTCACTCGGTGTAAAGAGCCGCAAAGAATCATATCTATTTCTCCATGAATCACCAATTCGGTTTCCTGCCTCGAGTAATAAAAAATTATATCCTGCCTGCTTCAAGTAGTATCCTATTGTCAATCCCGCTTGACCAGCTCCAACAATGATTGCATCTAACATCTTTTCCCTCCTCCTTACAACAAATGAATATATGCTCATTTGTTCATGTATTTTATCATACGATTTATTTTTCAATAATTCAATCTGTTTAACAACATGAAAAAGAGCAGTTCACTACTTTATGAACTACTCTTCATTCCATTTACCACGTAACTACACTACTTAACCCATGAATATTTGTATATGAATCCTTTCTACTCCGACAATTTTTCCTCATAAAATATAATTCTATTTAAAAACGGATCAATTACAGTTAATTCAATTGTACCCCAAGGTGTTTTTTCTATATTCGGCTTCGAATAAACATATTCTTTACTTAATAATACAGAATGATAATCCTTTACATCATCTATTTTGATCCGAATCGCACCACCTGGTGAGGCATCACCATGATGTTCTGATAAATGTATCACAGTATCATCTAACGAAATTTGTATATATAATGGCATATTTTCCTCATACCGATGTTCCCAATCCAGTTTAAATCCTAAAAAACCTATGTAAAATAGTTTTGCTTTTTCAATATCAAAAATTCTAAATATAGGTGTAATCATTTATAACTTCATCTCCTATTTATAAACATCCGCAGCCAATTCCCTCAAAACATCCACGTTTACTACTTCATAGCATCCATCGTTCTTCTTTATTATCTCTTTATCACAAAAAATATTTAATGTTCGCAACAAATGCCGATAACTCGTTCCTAACAATTCCGCTATTTCCGTTAAATTCCCACTAAACACAATTCTATTTTCATGCTGAACTGCTCGTTCTCCTGCTGCTAACATGTAACTCGCAAGTCTATTTTCAAGTGGATATAGTAAATTAATAGTACTATTTTTTGAAAGTCGGTTTAATTTATGTGCTAACGATCCGCAAATACATCGTAAAAATTTCGCATCATGAAATAGTTGATTTCTCACTTTTCCTAAAGGTAAACCAACACAATATGAATCTGCCATTACTTGTACGTTTGAAGCAGTCTTTTGAGAATGAATTAACTCCACATCTCCTAACAACTGCAAACTATCATAAAAGCATAATAATACAGATTTCCCATTACTTAATGTATTAAACGCTTTCGCTTTTCCTTCAACGAAAAAATATAAATAATCTATCTCTTCATTTTCTCTACAAATAAACTCATTCTTTTTAAAAAATATAAGTTCCATATACGGTTTCATATCATTACTAAAAAATGAATCAATATTATTTTGTTTCATATACTTTGCTAATTTAATTGAATTACATACTTTCTTCATAGTTCCCCCGCCTTTACCACTCATCCCCATTGTAATCAAAATTTTCTTCTTCCACTATGACATATGTCATAGTAATACACAATTTCAGCATGATACAGTCATTACAAATATGAAAATTAAAGGGGATATTACATTGTATAACTTTCTTTCTGTCTTTATTGGTGTGCTCATCGCCGTTATGCTTCCACTGAATGGGATTTTATCTGAGTTAATTGGGAAGTATACAGCAAGCATTGTCATTCACCTTGTCGGTTTAATTGCAGTTATCTTCATTTTAATCATAAACAAAAATAAAATTCATTTTGATAAAAGTATTCCGCTTTTTTTATATAGCGCTGGAGCGATTGGAGTATTCACTGTCCTTTTTAATAATATAAGTTTCTCCGTCCTTGGTGCTTCTATTACGATTGCATTAAGTTTACTCGGTCAATCTATCGCTTCCATCGTTATTGATCATTTCGGCTTATTAGGAATGAAAGTTGCGAAGTTTGAAAAGAAAAAACTAATTGGATTATGTTTCATCTCTTCCGGAATTATAATCATGACAATTTATTAATGGAGGCAAAAAAATGTTATATATTACGATCGCTATTTTAGCTGGTGTTTCTATCGTTGTTGCTAGAATTATAAACGCGAATTTAGCAGCAAAAATTGGAAATTGGGAAGGCACGTTTTTCAATTATATTACTGGATTATTTTTCTCTATGTTATTTTTAATTTTCAGTTCAGATTCATTGTATATTCCAATGCAGACGTTACAATCTATTCCCATCGCTGTGTACTTAGGCGGATTAGTAGGCGTTATCGTCATTTCACTATCGAACTATATCACTCCTAAAATATCAGCATTTTATTTAACATTACTCATCTTTATCGGACAATTATTTGCGGGGACTATCATTGATTTCATTTTGTCGCATGAACTCTCAATGGGCAAAGTTATCGGTGGCATTTTCGTACTAATTGGTCTCACTTACAATTTACTCGTAGATCGCCCTGTAAAAACTGTGAAGCATAACCAAGTTCAACTATAATACTTTGCGCCTCCCTATCATATATTAATAGAAAAGCTCTTCATACGAAGTAATAGAGAGGAGAATATTCTATTAAGAAAATCATTTTACTGCTCGGTAGCGTATTAATTATTTCTGGAATTGTATGGTTTGTAAACTCGGGAAAATCTATTCAAGATCTGTATACTGCAAATAAGCCGAAAAAGAAAGCTACTATTATTTCAAGCTCGCGAGATCCAAATGAGCCTCCTGTTTTTTTAGGAAAACAGGAAATAAAAGATATACATGTCGAATCAATTAAAACAAAAAAGAATATCTTTCTCACAAAAACAGATGAATTAAAAACGTTTATTAACAGTATGAATACCGCAAAAAAAGACAAATTAACATTAGATGAAGAAGGATCAGACTTAATAGATTGTGATATGTGGATTACTTTCGAAGATGGAACTTATAAAAAATATTTCATATGGGTAGTTGATCATCACAGCAGCGAAGTGATGATTGCTCAGCAAGATACTCCTGATGATGTAAACCTTACGTACTATCAGTTAAACGAAGATAGTTCAAAAAAAGTTTATAATTTATTTAAAAAAATTATTTAAACGAAAAAGTCATGAGCACGCGAACTCATGACTTTTTGCACTATATATACTCCGGGAACACTCTACAACCCTTTTCCTGCTCTATATCATGACCAAAGAAAACAATTGGTTTCTCTTTCGCCACAACTCCTTTTAAACGTTTAATTGAAGATAAAGCTAATTCTGGATCAAATCCTGCGAACGGCACTTCATCTTCAAAATTCTCTTTCGTGTACGATGCATCAATAGTTAATAAAACTGAACCGGATTGCTCCGTCTCAATGAATAGCGACTGATGGCCTGGAGAATGACCTGGCGTATACAATAATTGAACACCTGGTACCACTTCATAATCCCCTTCAATAATTTTGTAGTTCAAATGCGGTAATATACATTCTTTCATATATTCTTCTCTATGAAGTGCTGCCTCATATTCCGTTCGCTGCACAATAATCGGTGTATTTGTAAAAGCACCGTTTCCTCCTGCATGATCAAAATGTAAGTGAGAGCTAATAATATATAAAAGGTCGTTTGGCTCATACCCTAAACGCTTTAATATATTCACGATTCTATCTTCTTCAGTCATTTTCGGTAAAATCTGTCCTTCAACAAATGTACCGTTAAAAAGCCCTTCATTATTAACTGCACTTTCTGGCATACCTGTGTCTACTAAAATAGGACCTTCTTCCGTCTCCAGAAGATAACACCACACCGGCAAGTTTAATAGTTTCCCCGGTGTTAACGCACTGTTAACAGACGAATGATCCAACATGCAACGACCTGCTGAGATGAAATAAAGTTTCTTTACTGTCATTATGTATCCACCTTTACATTTAGTTTTGGATAAAGTAATACAGTAAAAAATTCTTCTTTTTAGAAATAAACTCCTTCTAGACTATCAGTACAGCTTACATAAAAAAGAGGGTATTTTTTTACATAGCAGTATTTCACCATCTATAATATAGAGGTAAATGATTCTTACTTTAATGGAGGGATTACAAATGAAAGCAATTGGTTTACATGAATACTTACCTATTGAAGAAGAAAACAGTTTAATTAATCTGGAAATTGAAAAACCTGTTGCCACAGGAAGAGATATACTCGTGAAAATTAACGCTATTTCCGTTAACCCAGTTGATACAAAGGTCCGCTCTCCGAAAGATAAAAAAGAAGATGCACCAAAAATACTTGGCTGGGATGCTAGTGGTGTTGTTGTACAAACTGGCGAAAGTTGTACATTATTTAAAGAAGGAGACGAAGTATTTTACGCTGGAAGCATTACGAGACAAGGTACATATAGTGAATATCATTTAGTTGATGAAAGAATTGTCGGTAAGAAACCAAAAACGTTACATGATGCTGAATCCGCCGCAATTCCTTTAACAGCGATTACAGCATGGGAAGGTTTATTTGAACGTTTAGGCATTGATCATACTAAAAAAGATACGAACTCATTTAAAAACATTTTAATTATCGGCGGAGCTGGTGGTGTCGGTTCAATCGCAATTCAACTTGCGAAATGGGCTGGACTAAATGTAATCGCAACTGCTTCCCGCGGCGAAACGATAGACTGGGTTAAAAAGCTTGGAGCTGACCATACAATTGACCATCATACCCCTTTAAAAGAGCAATTACAAAGCCTTGGATTCAGCGATGTAGATTATATTTTCTGCTTAAACAATACAGATCAACATTGGCAAGCAATATGTGACCTTATTAAACCACAAGGCAAAATTTGCTCTATCGTAGAAAATGAACACCCTCTTGAAATGGGTATTTTAAAAAGTAAAAGTGCTACACTCGTTTGGGAGTTTATGTTTACAAAAGCGATGTATGAAACTGGCGATATGATTACGCAGCACGAACTATTAAATAAAGTAAGCGAACTACTAGATGAAGGCATTTTAAAGACTACTTTAAATGAAACATTAACACCGATTAACGCTGAAAACTTAAAGAAAGCACATGCACTACTTGAAAGCGGGCACACCATAGGGAAAATCGTATTAGAGAAATTTTAATCATGATAGTGACAGATAGTATGTGAAATTATATTAACGATTTTTCGAATATATCTATCATAACGTACAATATATCAACAATTTTTCAAATATATCTATCACAAATCAAATTATATCAACAATTCGACAAGGTGTACCGATTTATCGACAAATAACAACAATAAGAAAAGGCTGTTCCAGATGAACAGCCCCCTTCTTTATTTACTTGAAATCTCTTTATTATTTTGAACGTCTAACGGAGCTCGCTTCCCTATTCCGAAAGCATAGAAACTAATTGTAACGATAGCTAAGAAAATAATACCTACAACTAGTGAAATACGAGTATCATTGTTAAACCACATTCCGATTAATACCATAATTAAAAAGGCAATCGTTAAATAGTTTGTAACAGGAGCAAACGGCATTTTGAACGGATGATCTTTCATCTCTGCTCCCTTTTCTTTCCTAAAACGAATTTGACTAATTAAAATGACGAACCATGGTACCATACCAGGAAGTACACTTGCGCTGTATACATATACGAATAAATTTTTCGGCGCGATATAACTTAATACAACACCAACCGCCAAACCAATAATTACACCAACTGTACCGAATAAAGGTACACCATTTCCAGAAAGTTTCGTGAAGTATTTCGGTGCTTGTCCATTTACCCCTAACGTATAAAGCATACGTCCAGCACTATAAATACCACTATTACAACCAGACATTGCCGCTGTAATTACAACGAAGTTAATAAGTCCAGCTGCTGCCGTAATACCAACTTTCGCAAAAGTTGCTACGAACGGACTACCAATTGTACTTAATTGATCCCACGGATACACAGTTACAATAACGAAAATAGCACCGATGTAGAAAATTAAAATACGCCAAATTGTACTTTGAATTGCTTTTGTAAGTGTCTTCTTCGGATTTTTCGCTTCACCAGCAGTAATCCCGATTAATTCCACACCTTGATATGCTCCAACTACAAGTGATAATGCAAAGAAGAATCCTGAAAAACCACCTGTAAAGAAACCGCCATTTGACCAAAGATTAGATATGCCAATCGCTTCTCCGCCGTTACCAATCCCGAAGAAAATAAGGCCAAATCCCGCAATAATCATTAACAGAATCGTAACGATTTTAATCATCGCAAACCAAAATTCGAATTCACCAAATGACTTAACTGAAATTAAGTTGGCTGCACCAAGAATAACCATTGCAATTATACCTGGTATCCAAGCTGGTAAATCTGGGAACCAATATTGCATATACGCTCCAACCGCGATAATTTCTGACATCCCAACGATAACCCACTGGAACCAGTTACTCCACGCTGTCATATAACCAGCTAGTGGATGAATATACTTATGACCGAATGTCGCAAATGAGCCTGTACTTGGCTCCATATACAACATTTCTCCCATGGCACGCATGATGAAGAAGATGAAAATACCTGCAATTGCATAAGCAAGCATTACTGACGGACCTGTCCATTTAATCGTGCTGGCTGAACCCATAAACAAACCAACACCAATTGTTCCGCCTAAAGCAATCATTTGAATATGACGTGCTTCTAAACCTCTTTTCAATTCTTTGTTTGCCACTTCACTTCCCCCTCTTAGATGATTCATAGTCGTCGCATTTTAAAACAAGATGCTTTCCCCTAATTCCCTTTGGCCCTGAAAATGATGAAGCAAACGTCATTTTACACTAGCTTTAAAGCTATCCTAAAATCGTTTTGCGCTCCTAATAAAATTCTCAAAACCTTTCATCTTCCAATATTCTATAAATCTTAAAATTACTTACCTTATATTAATTCATTAATCTGAAAAATTCAATTATTTTTTCAATAAATTATTATACATAAGTCTGATTAATTTTTAACTAAATTAACAATAAAATACATCTATTCAATATGATTCCGGCATGTATATTATTACAATATAAATAACCGAGGAGAACATTTTTTCCTTAGTTTCATATCTTAAATACTTCAGCCTTTATTGTTAATAACGTAATTTCCCACACATTCAATTTATATACCAATGAGAAATTTAATATATTAATAAACTACTAACTTCTTTACCCCAGCCAAATTTTGAGGCAGAAACCTTTCTGCCTCAAAACAACGGAATAAAATATAAAAGAATCTCATTAAAAAATGAGACTCTTTTATGATTTCATATTTAAATTGATTTCGAAGTTTGCTTACCAAAGATAAACACCCTAGTAAACACTGCCATTATAACTACAATAACCAGAAAATAAAGTGGCATCACCATTAATGAGCCTGTATGCAGCTGACTCATTCCCCAAATTGTCATCGTTACAATTGCATAGTACCCTAAGCTAAACAATGCACCTGCTGTACCAATGACATCTTGAAAATCTACTAACGCTAAACTTAAACAGTTAGGTAACGCTATGCCAATTCCTAATAGCAATATAAACATCGCTATTAAAAATACAACCGTATATATTACATTCGGATTTGATCCAACAAACGTAATAACAGATAAAAGGATAGCTCCCCCTGTCATTACAAGACAACCGATATATATAATTTTCTCTGGTTTATAAGTAGCAAGTAAACGCTTTGAAACTTTCGCTCCAACAATAGAAGCAGACGCAACAACAATTCCTAAAAACCCATACGTACTAGGTAATAACTGAAAGTATTCAATAAAGATAAACGGTGCTTCTGCATAATAGCTAAATAAAACACCATTTGCTCCTCCAATTAACAGCCCATATGTTATCACTTTCGGATTTGTAATTAACCTCTTCAAGACTGAAAATACATTTATTTTATTCGTTACTGAGCCCGTTTTTGTTTCAGGAAGAGAAACAAACGTATACAGAAAAATACCGATACTCATAACTACTAAACTTAAAAATACTATTTTAAATCCAAACATTTGATCAAGAAAGCCACCAATTAACGGTCCTATCGCTGGTGTAAAAGCAATGACTGCCGAGATTTGAGCAAACATAACATGCCTCTTATGCCCTTCTACACTTTCACGAAGAATCGTTTGCGTCACAACTGATCCTGCACTTGCTCCAAACGCTTGAATAAAACGACTTACCAATAAAACTTCAATGGAATTTGCAATAAAGCATAAGAAACTCCCAGCGCCATATACGACAATTCCAAATAACATTGCCCGGCGACGGCCAATTATATCTGATAGCCATCCAATAAAAAATACACCTAAAGCAAATCCAGCAAAATACACACTAAGCGTTAACTGCACCTCATTATTACTTACATGTAACGCCTTTGAAATGTCCGGTAAAGACGGTGTGTAAATCGTTTCACTAATTTGCGGAAATGCGACAAGAATAATCATTAACAAAAGTGATGGTACTGAGACTTTTTTCATTTTTCATACCCTCCTATAACTTTGAAAATCTCAGAAATAAAAAGACTTTCCTTAGCTACGGAACAGGAGGGGCCATTATAGAAATCCGGTCATAAAACAACAAAGAAAACACCTCAATTACGTATGTTAATACTTATAGGAGGGTAATATTAACATCGATTTTTAAATATACTTTTTCAATTATATTACATATTACTTTTATTTTTCTAGTATTAACGTTCAAATGTTCTTTTTATATTAGTGAACAACTAATACACGCCATAGAAGATAACTACTTGATATAACCACCTTATTACGGAATAATTAGAAATAGTTTGAATCTATAAACCTAATTATAAAATGATATACTCATATATTCCTAATGTCATAAAGCTGAACAAGTAGGAGGACTTTCGTAATGATTGAAATTTTAAGGACAGTAGTAAACTTTCTAATTTCTCTATTCTCAGGAGAATTACCATTTGTATATTATGTATGGATTATTACCCTATTCCTAATTCAAATAACCCAATCTACTCTAAACTATAAACTCTTTAACAAGAAAGACAATTTCAGCACTTATATATTGGAAGGATTACTTGCTTTTATTATTTTATTGTTTGGAGGAATATTAGTATCTAAGTTACTTGCTTACATAATAGACGATCCTACTATTAATATGACGAATTTAACACATTATTTTGTTTCTCTTATCATATTAACTATATTTGTCGTAATAACCTGTGTTAAAGACTTTATAGAGACATCTATAAAGAATAAAAATATATCTCTTTTTAGCTTTTTAGTAATTTCCTTCATAACAAGTATACTTTCATTCAAGTTTTTATCACCTTTAATTGAAGGTTCTTTTTCTCTTTCTAAATCTTTTATCACCACTTTAATCATTCTTGTAACTATATCAATCCCTCTATTAATTTCCTTAGAGGATAAGTATGCAGACGAAAAGGAAACGGAAAATTTATAGTTTCTCATTTACATAAAAGAAAGAGGGAGCTCCCCTCTTTCTTTTAAATCATCCCTTTTAATATCAATCCTAAAACTGACATTATTATCGCGCTAATAATAATTCGCAAAATCCAAGTAGTGTTTGTACTTATTTTTTCTAATTGCTTATTGATTGTTGCTATGTCTTTCTCATTAATAGTGGTACGCGTTTCTAAATTTCGAATGTCTCTCATAATTTCTTTTTGCTCCGCCTTGAGACTGTCAATTTTAGCGTAAACATCTTCCATATATTCACACCCTCTGTTCATCTTTATAGAAAAATCTATATATATTATGAGACAACCCTCTTACCTGTGAATACATTCCGTATATCAGCGTACCAAATTATTTGTACAATCTAATTGAATCACTCACATGTTTCCATTCTTCTATTTATGAATTAGCGTTAAGATACATTAAAATTAGAAAAGGAATCCCCTGTTTATTTAACAACAAACAAGGTGCAATCCAACATTCGGGAGCACCTACGATAATTTCTATTGTTTTCATATTTACAACTTAATATAATCAGTATGATTTTCTGAAGAATCCACTTTTTGAACTGCTTAAAATATACTAATATGAATACGAAATAGCTGTATTGATAAACTCTCTAGAACAATAAATATACTGGCTGAAACGGATCTATATCCAATATTTTTTCCAGTAACATGAATGGTTATTTCTGATAAATGCGTTTGTACATCATTGTTTTCAAAAATTTCATTCTCAACCTTTACAATATCTGCTTCACAATCTACTTCTTTAAAAGTTTTCAATAATTTTGTTTCCAATAAACTACAATCAAAGCTCTCATCTTTTATTACGGCAAATTTAACCTTCATATCGATTTCCCCATTTTTAACAAACTAAAATCATTAAATCAATATAAATATATATTATTCTATTAAATAATTCAAAATATACGCTTCTTACATACATTATTAACAATCAGTTCTAAAGAATTAAATACAAAAAGAAATTAAATAGTAGGCGTTCACTAATCTTTAGTATAATTCGTCTCTTAATTATTTTGCTCATTGCGCTTTTTTTATGTTCCTCCCTATTTCAACTGAACTTTGTGTAATAATGCATATCCCAAATACCTTATTTCCTTTCACTCATACTTTTATCATTGAGTTTTTATTCACAAATTCGTAACACATATATATGAGTTATCATGCTAAAATTAGTTTATTCACAAGAAGAAGTTATTCTTAATAAATCAATAATTTTTAATACCCTGTTTAAAGCCTTGCCCCCCTGCAAGGCTTTCTCCTATTTAACTAGCGTAGTAGTTATCTCTCCCCTTTGTTCCTTACCCTACAAATAATACTGAATATTTATTTTAATTTTTCAGCATCCACACTCACTCTGTTCGAAGGCTCTTTACCAAATATTCAATCTAATGATAAAATTGACCAAATTAATAATTTCATGCATCACTGTATCAATAAGTACAATAAAGTGAAACTTTAATCAATCGTGCTTTTACAGGTAGCCTGCCCCCACCTAACGTCTTTGCTTCCGCTGAATTTTGAGGTGCGGGTCTTACTGCCCGGCAAATAGCGGGATAAAGACACAAATAGTACTCTCACGATTAAGTAAACGCGAGCTTTTTCTTCTATAAACTTACTATTTAAGGTTAATAGTTTAGTAACAAGATTTAAAAATTCGACTTAAATTCATTGATGAATGGAGAGGTTTATATGAAATTAAAAGACAAAGTAGCAATCATAACTGGTGGTGCAAGTGGAATTGGCAAATCTACTGTTCGTCTTTTTATCGAAGAAGGTGCAAAAGTAGTTATTGCTGACTTTTCTGAACGTGGAAAAGAACTATCAGATGAATTGAATGCACATGGATATACTACGTTATTTATTAAAACTGATGTAACAAAAGAGGCAGATATTAAACAGCTAATTCATGAGACAGTAAGTACATACGGTAAATTAGATATTATGTATGCCAATGCCGGCGTTGCTGATGATGCACCGGCAAACGAATTATCCTATGAAAAATGGAAAAGAACTATTGATATTAATTTGTCTGGGGTATTCCTTTCTGATAAATATTCGATTGAACAATTTCTTAAACAAGGTACAGGTGGTGTCATCGTTAACGCTGGTTCGATTCATAGTTTTGTTTCATTACCTACCCCAACAGCATACTCCTCTGCAAAAGGTGGTGTGAAACTATTAACTCAAAATTTATGTACTGCCTACGCTAAATATGGAATACGTATTAATGCGGTGTGCCCTGGTTATATTGACACCCCTTTACTAGGTAGTGTTAATCCTCAACAGAAAGAATATTTAGCTTCACTTCATCCGCAAGGCAGACTTGGAACACCAGAAGAAGTCGCTAAAGCTGTCTTATTTTTAGCAAGTGATGATGCTAGTTTTGTTAACGGTACAACACTTCTTGTTGATGGAGGCTATACTGCACGTTAATTTAAAAATTTTGAAGCACCCTAAAAAATATATAGTCTTCAACAAGAAAAAGCGCCATCACAAGTGACGGCGCTTTTTCTATGTAAGAGCAACTAGAAGGTATCCTTCTAGCCTACTCCCATTTATAAGTCCAAAACTGTTCAAGTTGCAGCCATTTTAATGTTGCTGCATCTTTGTTTTTTATTTTTGCATGCGTATCTTCCAGCATTGCTTCTGTTTGTGAACGGTGCGCACCTAATGCAGTTAATTTATGATCAAATACTTCACTAATGTTATTTACAACATCCGGTTCTCCTAATACTGCTTCACGATTTTTCGTAATCGCAACAGCATGGATAACTGGGCGCTCTTCTTTTGGCATACGTGATACAGCGCGAACGACAGCGCGGCCAAATGCATTATGATCTGGATGTACACCGTGCTCTGGATAAAATGTAATAATTCGAGATGGATTTACTTCTTGAATGATTGCTTCAATTTTGTCAGCAACGAAATCAACATCTTCAAATTCTAACGTTTTATCATGGAAGCCAAGCATTCTTAAATCTTTAATGCCCATCGCTTCACAAGCATCTTTCAATTCTTTCTCACGGATATTTGGAATCGTTTCACGGTTAGCGAATACGTTCTTACCCATGTTACGTCCCATTTGTCCTAGAGTACCACATGCATATGTTACAGGTACTCCTTGATCTGTTAATAAGCGAATTGTTCCTCCCGCAGCATATGCTTCATCATCTGGATGCGGAAATACAACAAGTACATGTCTCTCCATAAGTTTCCCTCCTTCTTACTTAAATGGTGTTAAGCTTAACTCAAGTGCAACTGCTAGACGACCTAAATTATCATGTCCAGCTAGTAATAAACGCTCTTGACCATCTACTTCCCAGTGCGTAATACCTTCAGCATATACCCAACCGTGATCCATTTTTAGACCAACTCGGTATGGATTTGTTCCAGTTATCTTCCCGCGTTCAAAACGGATAATTGCATTTCGAATGAAAGCACCAACTGTCATCATCTTTTCATTTATGTGTGATGCATACGCTCCGTTTGTCGTTTCTAAATGAATATATACATCTTTATTTACAAAACGTTCAATTTCATTTTGAATAAGAGAACTATCTTTTACTATTTCCATCGGAATTCACCTCTTTAAACCATTTTACGCAAAAATAATGTAAATTGCTATCTCTATATTAGAGGACAACGCTCACTTTTCCTAATAATTTGCACTGTGTTTTTTATATTTTTTATATGATATGTAAAAAATACATTTTTTCCTTCACTTTGTTAAATAGTTTTCTTTCTTTTTTGAATTTGCTACAATATATTTTATCCCGCATTATTGCAGCGAGATACATTTCGACAATTGAATACATAATTTAAAGAAGGTGACATGGTTGGAACAATCAGCACATGAAGTAGCAAATTGGCAATATTATTTTGCAATTGCCGTATTTTTAATCACGTACGGATTTATTATTTCTGAGAAATTGAATCGTGCTGTAATCGCACTATTCGGTGCTGCTATTATGATTATTTTTGGAGTTGTAGATTTACATACTGCTTTCACATCACATATTCAATGGGAAACGATTACCCTTTTAATTGGGATGATGATTCTCGTACATATTACGAGTCAATCAGGCGTCTTTGAATTTGTGGCCATTAAAGCGGCAAAAGCAGCTGGCGGAAAACCGATTCGCATTTTATTATTACTATCCCTATTAACTGCTGTCGGATCAGCATTTTTGGACAATGTAACGACTGTTTTATTAATCGTTCCTGTTACATTATCCATTACACGTATTTTAAAAGTAAATCCTGTGCCTTATTTGATTTCAGAAGTGCTGTTTTCAAATATAGGCGGAACAGCAACATTAATCGGTGATCCACCTAATATTATGATTGGATCAGCAAACAAGCATTTAGACTTTAACGCCTTTTTACTTAACTTAGCTCCAATCGTAATTATTATTTCTATCGTGACACTTGGCATTATTTACTTCATGTATCGTAACAAACTAAAAACAACACCTGAACAAATCGAAAAACTAATGGCATTAAACGAAAAAGATTACATTAAAGATCAAAGCCTCCTTTTAAAATCTATTTCGATTTTAGGACTAACTATTTTAGGCTTCGTACTTCATTCGATTATTCATGTAGACGCTGCTGTTATCGCGATGACAGGCGCTACACTTCTTATGTTAATCGGCGTGAAAGAACATGATATTGAAGATGTATTTGCCCACGTTGAATGGGTAACCATTTTCTTCTTCGCCGGACTATTTGTTCTCGTTGGCGGGTTAATTGATATCGGACTTATCTCTTCACTTGCAAAAGAAGTAATCGGCGTAACAAACGGTGACATCGGATTCGCAGCTATACTTATTTTATGGGTATCTGGCATCGCATCTGCGACAATCGACAACATCCCATTTGTCGCTACGATGATTCCTCTTATTCAAGACTTAGCTACAGGACTCGGACTATCTGTCGATTCTCCGCAAATCGAAGTACTATGGTGGGCGTTATCTCTTGGAGCTTGCTTAGGAGGAAATGGAACGCTAATCGGAGCATCTGCAAACGTAGTCGTTGCTGGTATTGCAAAACGTGAAGGACATGCTTTCTCTTATATGGACTTCTTAAAAATTGGTTTACCATTAACCATTGTTGCACTCTTGTTATCACATGGTTATATATATTTACGTTATTTAATGTAAAAGTTGTATTGCATGAAATTATATCGTCAAATACAAAAGGTTTGCAGCATCGTGCTGCAAACCTTTTTTCATCACCAAAATATACCGATAATTGCTAACCCACCTAAAATCATACCACCAATTTGTCCGACAATTGTTGGTGATAATTGAACACCTTTTCTCACTTCAACAACTGGTCTTTCGTGCCTTAGTTGCTGCACTTCGCTTTGCAGTTGATGTACACTTCCGTGTAACTCTTTAATTAGTTCCTTTAATTCAGCGACCTCTTCATTTACTGGTTTTGCTTTTTCTAAATTCATTTTACATAACTCCTTATAAATTCAATCAGTTCACTGTAAATTTTCGCCAATTATCATTATATCTCCTGCATACTACATATATAATATTGAATGTATTCGCTAATCTTGCAACCCTATCCATTCATCCCGCAATATCCCCATAATGATACGATCAAAACACTTCCCATCTCTTTGAACCGCTTCTCTCATACACCCTTCCATCTGAAAACCTATCTTTTTATACAACGCAATGGCTGCTTTATTATAAGAAATCACATCCAGACCGACGCGGTGTAAATTCAATTCATAGAAAGCATATTTTAAGATAAGATGGATTGCTTCTCTTCCATATCCCTTTCCTCTATCATTTGCATCTCCTATACCAATGGCTAATAAACCCGTTCTGTTATTCCACTCTATGCCATGAATTGCAACAAAACCAATTAAGCAATCATCTTGAACTGTCCTTAACATAAAAGAAACACTATTCGATCTCCGTCCCTTTAATAGCCCATCACTTGCTATTTCTTGTATCGATTGCGGGAATGCTACATCTGTATCTACATTCCTTAAATACTCACTATCTTCTTGCCACATAGCCATTACTTCAGCATCTGCTTCTCTCATAACTGATAATTTAACCGTTTTATTTTGAAAAAGATTCATTGTCATTTCAAACTCCCCTTTATTAAATAATGGGGATAATTATTCTAGCCTATTTATCCCCTATTTCCATAAACTGCTTTATAAACGGGATACTTACAATAAGTGCTGACATCGGCACATCTCCTCTGCATTAAATTAAATTTATTGTATAATTTTTTATTTATTCTAACAATAAAAAAGACCCTCAAAATTCAGAGGATCTTCCTAACATCGAATCTATATTATTTCGTAAACATTTTCTCCGCTTCATCCATTGCCATTTTGTTACCTAAAGCAGAATAGTCAAGCCATGGTTGGTCATTAATAATGTATACGTGCTTACCTTTAACAGCTTTTAAGTCTTTCCAAATTGGTGTTTCTTGAAGTTGTTTAAATGCAGCTTTCGCTTTATCATCTCTGTTAACGACAACGAAAATAGCATCTGCATCAAAGTCAGGTAATACTTCTTGTGAAATGACTTCGAAAGGACGGTTTCCATCAATTTTCTCTACACCATTTGCAGGTTGTAATCCTAAGTCTTGGAATAAAATTGGTCCCATCGGTCTTTTCGTACTAAATACTCGTAATTCTTTTGCAGTAACGCGAATTGCCATTACTTTTTCGTTATTACCTAATTCTTTATCTATTAAACTTTTTACTCGTTTTGATTGCTCTTCGTAATCTTGAATATATTTATCCGCTTCTTTCTCACGGTTTACAAGTTTACCAACTTGTTTTAACTGATCTCTCCACGTGCCTTCATCTAAGTTGAAAGAATGTGTTTTTGCAATTTTTTCGTATTTCGCTAAATCTTTGCCCGCGTATTTTTCATCCACATAAATGTCAGTTGGCTTCAATTGAAGTAACGCTTCCATATTCGGATCTGTTACAACACCAAGTTTCTTCGTATCTTTCAACTGCTCTTTTGCGTGTGGTAAGAAATCTTTTAAATCTCCGCCAATAACAGAACCTACTGGTGTAATTCCTAATGCAAGTAAATTATTTGTTAAATGAATGGACATAGAGGCGATTTTTGGATCATTACTTTTTTCCGTTTTTTTCGTTGCCTCTTCATTAGCTTTAGTTTGACCACATGCTGATAATACTAAAATACACATCATGCTAAATAAAATAGTAAGTTTCTTTTTCATATGTTCTCCTCTTTGAAGTATTTATTTTGTTTTTGTAAGTAAATAAAGAAAATACGGTGCTCCTAATGCCGCCACTACTACACCAGCTGGAATAGAGTTTGGCTCAAATATAGAACGACCTATCGTATCTGCTAGCACTAAAATAATCATTCCGATAATGCTAGCTAAAGGAAGAAAGTGTTGATATGTAGTACCTACTAACTTCCTTGCGATATGCGGAGCAACTAAACCGATAAAACCAATCCCTCCTGCCATCGATACACTTGCGCAAGATAATCCAACCGCTGTAGCTAAAAGTAATAACCGTTCTTTTTGAACAGAAACACCAAGTCCCGCCGCTACACTATCACCTAGTGACAATGCATTTAACGTTTTAGATTTTAGCCACGCATAAGGGGTTAGTATGAAAATCCAAGGTAATAATGCAAGGACATGAATCCAATCCCTTCCCCACACGTTACCAACTAGCCATCTAGAAGCGAATGTATACGTCTCATCATTTAACTTGAGAGAGAAAAATAACGAAATTGCACTAAAACCAGCTGAAACTGCAATACCAACGAGAATAAGTCTAATGGGAAGTAAACCATTTGACCGATCACTCGCAAGTAAAATAATAAGAAATGCAGCTAATACTCCTCCGCCAAATGTAAATAACGGTATTAAAATAGATGCACTTTCATTAATAGAATGAAAGAATGTAACGAATATAATTAGCCCGAAAGATGCACCTGAATGCAGTCCAAGAATACCAGGGTCTGCAAGTGCATTACGGGATAATCCTTGCAAAATCGCACCGGAAATCCCAAGGCCAATACCGGCTAACATTGTGATTATAATTCTTGGCATACGATAATCGTATAGCACGGTTGCACTTTCAAAATCACCATAACCGAAAAGCGTTTGAATTACTTTGAGCGGTGCAATGCTAAGTGTCCCTGTATTTAAGCTAAGTAAAATGACAGCGATACTAATACAACCAAAAATTGTAGTTACAGTAATGGCTCTTTTTTTATCTGTGTTAATAAGACCCTTCACTTATAGCTCCCTCCCAACTTTACGTGCTATATAGAGGAAGAACGGAACTCCAACAAGAGCTACCATAATTCCTATCGCAAGTTCTTTAGGAGGGTTTACTGTTCTTGCCCCTAAATCAGCTAAAACTAATAACATAGCTCCTAATAACGCTGACATAGGAATAATGAGTCTATAATTCACACCAACTAATTTTCTAGCAATGTGGGGGATAACTAGTCCTACAAATCCAATAGAACCAACAGCTGAAACAGAAACACCTGCTAGAATAACTACTATAATCATCCCTAGTATTCTCGTTCGGTTCGTTTTCACTCCTAAATTTGTAGCAACATCATCCCCCATTGATATGAGTGAAATAGATCTCCCTAACACTATTGCAAAAATAATCGTTATAAGAATAATAGGGACTAAAAATTTCAAGTGTTCCCACTTAACCCCTGCAACACCACCAGCATACCAAAACGCTAAATCTTGGCTTAAATCATAATAAATCGCAACACCTGAACTTAATGAATGTAAAAGCGCTGCCATAACAGCTCCAGCAATCGTTAACCTCATTGGTGTTAACCCACCTGATGTTGCTGATCCAATAACAAAAATAAGTACTGTACTTAAGACTGCTCCAATAAAGGAAACAATCATTAAATAGGAATACGGCATATGCGGAAAAAAAGCAAAACTAAGTGCTACTACAAACATCGCTCCTGCATTTATGCCAAGTACACCTGCATCAGCTAAAGGATTTCGTGTTACTCCTTGCATAACCGCTCCAGCGACCGCAAAAGCTGCCCCTACAACTGCTGCTCCAATTACTCTCGGGAGCCTTAATTCATAAATAATTTGGTGCTGCGTTAATTTCGGATTGTAATCCAAAACCGCAGTCCACACCGTTTGTAAATGAATATCCTTTGCACCAAATGAAATGGCTAAAAATATAGATCCAATTAAACATAAAATTATTAAGCTCATGAAACATATGAACTTAATATGTATCCAGCGGTTATTACCAGCATGTACAGTAGACTTATGTAACATGTTTCATTTCATCCTTTATATTCAGTTGTTTTTTATAATTATTTTTTATTTGTAATTATTATTGATAATAATTATCATTTTCATCTAGATATTATATCCCCACCTTTTTTAAATAGCAAACTATTTTTTTACTTTGCTACTTGTTTTCTCTCGCACATTTGTACAATTTTCATTACAAGGCGTTACATATAAAATGCCACTCGTTCTCTCCTTTTTCCTTATCGGATTTTTCATTTGGATTGCAGAGAACATCGCAACATTTTTCGGAGCATGGCAATATCCAAATCAACGGGAAGCATGGAGTCTCGTTCACTTAAGCAAAATTAGTTCATGGTTTTTACTCGTTGTTATTAGCATTATGATTGTCACGCAGCTCAAACATTTGAAGGAATCAAAAAGATAATGCTGATTATGTAAAAACAGTTCCCATCACTCATTAGAGAGTGATGAGCTAATTGTTTTTAGTAATATTTTTTAAACCGTCCTTATCAAGGGAGTTATAATTTACAAGAGTATAAGCAATTACACATTATGAACTGCTACTAGCAGAAGATGTTGCTACAGATGAAGCGGCAATCGTTGCCATCATGGCTGCCTGTTGTGCTTGTATGAGGACTTCTATCATTGTTTGTAAACCTGTGTTAGTAGCTTTACTTTCCTCACCTTTCTGACTTACGAACAGTTGAATAGCAATAAGAATATTTGTATCTGTATGCCAACGGAACAATTTATCCCCCTGCAATTTTTCAATAAATGCTCGAATAGAATGAATCTCTTTTTCTCCGTCCTCGAGTAACGCTAGTAGCCCGATAGCTGGGTAATGCATCTGTTTTACTTTTACCTTTTCTTGCTTTAACAAATTCCATATATTTGTGCATTTTGCAACTAATAGTTCTTCCCTGACATCCTTCTTTAATGAAAGAATATGACTCAAAAATTGAAGATCATTCCCTTTACGTAAACCAGCTGTCGCTAGTTTCTGATAAAGACGTTCCACTCGGTCCATAAGTGTTTCTACATTCTCTGATTGTCCTGCTAATAAAACCGCGAGCGGATAATCATTTGTACTTGTAAGAAAGAGGTGATCCTTTTTCATGCGTTTATATACTTGCATCGAACGCTGAATGTGCGCGCCATGCTGTTCATTTTCTTCTGTTAAAAGCACAGCTGCTGCGAGATAAGTAAATATACTCCGGCTAAAGCCACTAGTGACCAATTGTTCATATAAATCTAAAAACGTGCGAAAAGCTTCCTTGTAATCTGTAAAGTGAATATCTAATGTTGCGGCCACTACAAAACGATGATAAGACTTTAAGTATGAAAACATCCCTACCTCATTCTTAATATAACTACTAATTTCTAAAAAACGTCCGAGATCAAACAATTTATCACTACCTGCATACATAGCAGCAATCATCATTCCTGTTCGAGAATCACTCGTTTTCCATTTTAGTTCTCCCTTTAACTGTACATATGTATGTTTATATTGCTCCAACTTTTGTTCTAATGTAATCATAGTATTCACCCCTATTTCTAGTTCTTCTCTATTATTATACGTATATTCCATATTTAGGAATACTATAATTAATAATCACAACATAAAAAATTATAAAATTCTCTAATCCTTCAAGAAGTTATACAAAAAAGGTAGATAATAATTTATCTACCTTTTTTGTATATATTATTTAACATTACCCCTGTATTGCTTGTTATATGCAATTAAGAACTAAAGAACTTTAATAATACGTTCCATCGCCTTCATTTGCCCAATATGATCAGCTTCATGATAAAGCATCATACCGTAAAGCTCACCAACTGTTTCTAGTCCTAAGAACGGCTCTGGCAGTTTATTTTCAAATGCTTCTGCTGGAATTTCGTTAATACGTTTTGCTTGTTCTTTTAATTGAGCCATTAACACGTCTAATGATGGTCCTTCTGTTTTCCATTTAGACGGTCTTGATCCATACCCAAACATACCTGGATATTCAGTTGGTAATTGTTTAAATTCTTTTCCAAACATGAAAACTTCTGCTGCCGTTAATACATGACCGATATGCCAGCGAATTGTATTGTTAAAACCCTCTGGCTGTGTATCTACAGTTTTATCGTCTAACGTCTCCATAAATTTAAGCAATTCTCCACGCGTTATTTCAAATTGTTTTAAGCCAACTAGTCTATTCATTTGATCGTTCTCCTTCTTCATGTACCATTTATTATGAACTAAGAATGTTCAATTTATTAAAGTTTCACCTTGTTTAATCTATCAGAAACAAATAAGAAATACATCTAATATGCTTATTAAAAATAATAAAAAGGTTCACTCCTCGTAAATATAGAATTACTTACTATGTAAATAAAAGAGGAGTGTACTTGCATGTTACATATTTTAAAACAGCAATATAATCTTATTAGCTCTACAAGAGAAACTCTATTTTCATTTTTGGAAGAAATCCCAGTAGAAAAATTACATAGCACAGTTCCTAATTTCGGAAGCGGTAGCATTATAAAGACTCATATTCATGTAGCCGATTGCTATCGATACTGGCTTGGATCATTCGCATTCAAACAAAAACGAGCATGTTTTGAAATCCAATCAAAACATGCTCTTAAAATATTCTATCTTACAATCTCCATATCCCCATCAATACCAAATAGTCTCAGCATAATTATATGCATCACTATTCGGAATGGCATGTTTCCCCTGCGCTTGTGCCTTTCTTGGATCTAAATCATATACCATTGGCGTATAGCATGATGTTTGCCCTTTATTCACAACACCATTTCCTCCAGCACTCCCGCAAGTGTATGCCTTTCCATCTGTTTTTCTAACAATCCTTGCATCAGCTTCGTTATTATATACTGCTGCACGAGTTACAGTAACTTTTGCCCATGCTGTCTTACACGTTGTGCTAAATTTTAATTCTACATAAGAATTTGAATCAATCCACTTCTTTTCTTTCGTTACTGCGGATTGATCACAGCTATTATAATAAGGACTTTTCCCATCATATGAATGGTCTTCTGCATACGCTTTATCATTACCAGTCGTACTAAACATACTAGTTAAAACGAGCAAGGACAGACAAAAACATGCACTTAGCTTTTTTAAAAGTTTCAAAGCATTCCACTCCTTCTTAATAGCGTCCAGTTTTTCCATAACCGTTATTAAAAGTAACCGCTTCAGCATCTGCTGTGTATCCGAAATCAGCAGTTAAATCAAATACCATTCCTGTATACGTGCTCGTTTGACCTGTTTTTATTGTCCCGTTCCCCTGATTGGAAGTGACTGATTTTTGGAATACACCATTTTTGTATTTATTCACAACAGCGTACGCATACACTCCTCCCGCAACAGCTGGTGCTGGTTGATCTAAAACAAACTTAGCCCAAGCTGCATGACATTTATTGCTGTAACGTAAATACACTGTCCCTACTTTTTTACTCCCTTCGTACACAGCTGTAGACTTTGCATTAAATCCATCTGCATCACACGTTGTACTACCTCCGTATACTTTCGTTGTTGCTGGATTTTTCCCGTCATAGTAACTACTTAAATCAGTAGCAGCAAATGTACTTCCTTGGAAACTAAATAATAGCCCTACACTCGCTACACTTAATACACATACTTTCATTAACTTTTTAAACATTTTCAATTTCCTCCCTCAAAATAAGTACGTATAATAAAGACAATCTATCCCCTATGTACGCCCCTCCTTTCATGCTTCCTAGAGGCATCTTACAGAAACGACTAAACGTTGTAAATTTCCTTATGATTATTGGAATATACGAAGAAATTTACGTATCCGTCTAAGAAAAAAAGTTGAGAAATACACATGTTTTAGCATTCTTTATTTAAAACATAAAAGAACCGATACTTGTTACATGCAAGCATCGGTTCTTTATACAAAATTGCCATTTTTTCTTTTATATAAAATAAATATTTCTCCACTTAATCTGTTGTAAAAAACTCCCTAGTCACATCAATAAATTGCTGCAGTGGCGCTGTCATCCATTTATCTTTATGCCAAGCAATTTGTGTATAAATCGGTGAGATTTCATTTTCTAAATGTAACTCTTTTATCGTCCCCTCTCGTATATCTTTTTCTACTACTATTGCTGGTAACACAGCTATTCCTAAATCTGCAATAACACATTGTTTAATTGCTTCGACACTAACGAACTCAATTTTATTTGCTGGATACACACCTTCTGTACGAAATAGCTCTTCAAATAAAGTCCGGTACGAGCATCCTAGCTCTGTTAGCAACAACGTCTCACTTTCTAAATTTTTTGTAGAAATGGAAGCTTTCTCGAGTAAATGATGCCCTGAAGCAGCTACTATTTTTAATTCTTCTTTCATAAGCGGCTCCACATGTAAAGTATCTTCTGTTTTACATTCGTCCAAAATAAATACAAGATCGACTTTTCCCTCCATCAATTGTTCCTTCGCATCTTTATTGGAATGCGCTGGTTTAAATATAAGCTTGATTTGAGGAAATTGTGCTTTAAACCTCTTTAATATAGAAGGAAGTCTATATGTACATTGACTCTCTTGCGCACCGATTATTAACGTCCCTGCTATTTCCTCATCATCTTTCACAGCCATTTTCGCTTCGTTACTGAGTGCAATCATCTTGTCGGCATATAGTTGAAACTTCCTACCTGCTTCAGTTAAGAAAAGGCGTTTTCCTAATCTTTCAAATAACGGCGTACCTAGCTCAGCTTCTAACGTTTTAATTTGCGCTGTTACGCTCGATTGAGCAAAGTTTAATTTCTTCGCAGTTTGTGTAAAGTTCAAAGTGTCCGCGGCTATTTTAAATGTAATTAATTGTTTTATCTCCATTTATCATCCCTCTTTTCAATCGTAATTTCCGATTGATTTCATCGAAATAACCCTCTTTGCCTATCGATATTTGTATTGTATGATAAAGAGCATCGACAAACAATATAAATGGAGGTATTCCATATGAAAGCACTTTGTTTCGAACAGTTTGGAAATCCAGATGTACTACAATATAAAGAAATACATGACCCAATTATAAACCCAAATGAAATTCTTATCCGTACGAAAGCAATTGGATTAAACTTTGCTGATATTTATAGACGCCGCGGCGATTATCATCTCGCTGGTACCCCGCCTTTTATATTAGGTTATGAAGGGGCTGGCATTGTTGAAAAAGTAGGAGCTGACGTTACGAATATTAATCCTGGAGATCGTATTGCATTTGCTGACGTTCCATTTGCAAATGCAGAACTAGTTGCCGTTCCATCGAAGAAAGCAATTAAGCTTCCAGATTCTATCTCTTTTAAAACAGCCGCTTCTGTCTTATTACAAGGATTAACAGCACATTATTTAACGAAAGATAGCTATCAAATAAAACAAGGTGATATAGCTTTAGTACACGCTGCTGCTGGAGGTGTTGGGCAACTTCTTATCCAAATAATTAAACTACTAGGCGGAAAAGTAATCGGCCTCACGTCATCAAAAGAAAAAGCACAAATAGCTACATTAGCTGGTGCTGATCACGTATTTTTATATAAGGTAGCATGGCCTGTGAAAGTACTTGAAATAACAAACGGTGATGGAGTAAATGTTGTATATGAATCAGTAGGTTCTACGCTAGAGGAAAGTTTTAACGCTACTAAAACTGGTGGCACTGTCGTATTTTACGGAATGGCCGGTGGTAATCCTGCGCCCGTTGATCCACGTATGCTTATGGATACTTCAAAAACATTAACTGGCGGAGACCTTTGGAACGTGCTTACATCTTATGAAGAGAGAAAAGAACGCTCCTCTCAATTATTCGAATGGATTACGACCGAAAAATTAAAGATCGCAAGTCCTACTACCTTCTCTTTACAAGATGGTGCCCGTGCTCATGAATTATTAGAGAACAGAAAAAGCACAGGGAAGATTTTATTAATCCCATAATTATTCCAATAAAAAAAGGAAGCTAGAATGTATTTCTTTGCTTCCTTTTTTAACGTTATTTATGTTCAATCTCGCTTCTTTTCAATAACCCTGTTATTTATATTTTTTCTCTACGCTTCTCTTTCTAGGCCCCTCATTTTTAAGTTTATATAATAAACGAATCTAAATATTAAAGGAAAGAACAAACCTCCTGATATCAACGATCCAATAAATACAGTATCAATAAAAGAAAGAATTCCAAATAATAGCATTCCAAAAAAATAAAATACAATTGCACTCCAATAAATAAAACGTGGAAACTTAGTTTGGAACGAATCACCTTTTTCACACGGTTTTCCAAATAACAAATGAACGAATTTAATCAACATAATCACTTCTCCATATAATTGTTAATATTCTTTTCTTCTTAGAATTGAACATAAATCACATACCGTGTACCATCCATCTTCACACATTCCTTACTTTGTTTTATTTCTCGTATACTTACTTTAGATTCCGAGATGAAATGTAAGGCTAATGTCCCTCCAATACACTGCAAACTAATTTGTTGTTCCTACTCTCTAATTATACCATTACAATAATTTTCATAGTTCATTTCTAACGGAATATTCCGATTTGAATTAATAAATGATATATTAAAAAATAAGGAAAGGAAGCTAGATTTCTCTACCTTCCTTTCCTTATTTTTATATTTCCACACTTTCTTTCCCTTTTGCAACATAGCTCATATCTCCAACCGACTCGACAGTGTATGTTCCGTCTTTATATACAATCTTCGTCACACTAGCATTTTCTACTCCAAGTTTTGTTTTGCTACTGTCTAACATTTCTATTAAGGTAGTAATCAAAAGCCCATGAACGACAACTAAAACGTTACCGCCACCATTTGCAGCAGATTCTTCACTAATTTTATCAATCTCTGCTTTTATACGAGTAGAAAATAATTCCCAATCTTCCGCCTGTTTTGTAGGGTCCGCTGCTCTAATAAGATTAATCACTTCTTGAATAGAAAACTTCATAAGTTCTTCTGGTGATGCAACGCCCGCAGCTTTTCCAACCACATCCCACATATTTTCAAGTTTTTCACCTTCAAAAATACCAAAATTTAATTCTCGTAAATTTTTTCTTTTCTTAAGTTTTAACTTTGTTTGCTCACTATATTTTAATACTAAATTAGCAGTTTCAATCGCTCGGCCGCTATCACTACTATATGCATTCGCAAAATGAACATCTTTTAATCCCGTTCCTAAATTAGAGGCAACTTCCACACCTTTTTCTACTAACGGAGAGTCTGCCCAACCTTGCGCGCGATGGTTCGTATTTAATATTGTTTTACCGTGCCTTGTAACATATAACGTAACTACATTCTCATTGCTATCTGTTTCTCGATTCTTCATTCAATTCTCTCCCTTTACATTTCTATATCAATTTTACCACCTTAATTATTCATTGAGCAAAATATACGTAAGTAGATTTACTTAATAAAAAAAGCTATCTTTCTGTATATCCCTACAAAAAGATAGCATCTTTTATGATTATATTTTCAACCGATACTCTTACTCAGCAAAAGCACTCGAATATTGCACAACTCCTTCTACACCTTGCAGAGCGTTCTCGCTTAGCTCAATCACCATAAACACTTCATCTGGCACTTCAAATGGTGCTTTTATATTCCACTCACTTGCTTTCTTAAAGCCAAATTTCGGATAGTACCCTGGATGTCCTAACACTACAACTGATCCGTATCCAAGTTCTTTCGCTTTTTCTAAAGCAGCTACAATAAGCTTCCCACCAATTCCTTTTTTCTGATGGCCCCTATCAACTGAAACCGGTGCAAGTGCTAAAGATTCTACAGAAGTTCCATCCTGTTCAATCGTAATTTTGGATAACATAATGTGACCAACGATTTCCTCATCTACTGCAACGATTGATAATTCAGGAATAAACGCGTCACATTCTCTAATACGTTTTACAAGTGCATGTTCTGTTTTATCACTAAATTCTTCATGTAAAAATGCTTGTTGTACCACTTCTTCTGTTTTTTCATAATCATTTTATTGTTCTTGTCTAATCGTTACCAATTTAACTTATCCTCTATTCTTTCTTATTTCTTTTTGGATTTTACGAAGCGCTTTTTTCGATCCGCGCTCTATATCATGTTGCATTTTTCTTTCTTTATAATCGACAAATAGTGTATTTAAATCATATCCCTCTGGGTATAATTCCTTTGCTGCTACCTCTAACGTAATACGTTTTACATTCACTTCAACAAATTCACCGTTACAATATACAACGACGTTATAGAAATTATCTATTTCCTTATAGATAATACCAAAATCATCATAATCTAATATATTTACACGATCACCGATTTTGTACTCGTAATGGTTTTCTCTTTTTTCTTGCATGAACTTCGGTTTTCTAATTTTACTTTCATTCACTTTTTCTAGAGCGTACTCTTTATTTTCCATATACGCTCTCGCTCTTTGCAGTACACGCTCTCTTACGTTCATTTTATTCGCAATCCAAAGTGCATTACTTTCACCTGATTTTCCGATAACTAATTTATAAAGGGGCTCTAACGTTTCACTATTAAACTGCATCGCTGCATTCATAAAGTCATCGTGCATTTCTGAGAATCGTTTAATTTCTCCGTAATGCGTACTCGCAACGGTAATACATCCCGTAAGGTAAAACTCTTCTAAAATTGATATTGCAAGTGCTGCACCTTCATTCGGTTCTGTACCGCTTCCTATTTCATCAAATAAAAGTAACGTATTATTATTTGACATGCTCATAATCTCAGAAAGATTTTTCATATGAGATGAAAATGTACTTAGTGCGTTTTCGATACTTTGATTATCACCAATATCTACAAATACATTTTCGAAAATAGCAATTTCTGTTTCTTTATCTCCGGCAATGTGCAAGCCTGACATTGTCGCTAATGTTAACAATCCAATTGTTTTTAACACGATTGTTTTCCCGCCTGCATTTGGTCCTGTAATAATTAAACTACGGTAATTTTGACCGATTTCAAAGTTTAACGGTACTACTTTTCCACTTAAAAGCGGATGCTTACAATTTACTAAATGCATGTAGCCATGATCATTTAATTTCGGCTCTATTCCATCGATTGATTTACTAAACTTCGCTTTCGCAAATACCATATCATATTGGCTAATCAATTCCATGTTAATTTTTATATGATAAATATTTTCTACTACCATGCCTGATAAAGTCGCTAAAATTTGATACTCTTCCATCGCTTCTTCTGCTTTCAAACTTGCGAGTTCCACATTTAACTTTGTAACCGTGTGTGGTTCTATAAATACAGTAGAACCTTTAGCAGACGCTTCAACTATACTTCCCGCAACTTGATTTTTATAAGAAGATTTAATTGGAATCGTATACTTATCATCCTTCTTACTAATAAAGAATTCTTGAATATACTTCTTATTTGCACTACTATTTAAAAACTTCGTTAAACGTTCTTTTATTTTCCCGTCTACCGAATCGATGTTATTTCGAATTCGTTTTAACTCTTTACTAGCAGCAGAATCAATGCTATTTCCTTTTATTGAAAAATTAATTTCCTCTTCAATACTTTTAAATTCAGTCATCGAATTTGCATAAGAAGCTAATACTGGCGCAAAAAATTCTTTATCTAACATAAACTTTTTAATCTTTCTACATCCGCGTAAAAAGTCTGAAACACTGACTAATTCTTCTGGATCTAAAATCATCCCTTTTTCTAATTTTTGAATTGTACTAGCAATATTAGAAATGCCGAAGAAAGGAACATGCCCTTCTGCATCTAATATAGCTCGTGCTTCTGTCGTTTCATTCAAGCGATTTCTCACTACTTTTATACTCGTACTAGGCTCTAATTTGTTTAATAATTCCTTACCTAATCCACTTACACAATAAGATTTCACTATATCCTTTAATTCGTTATATTGTAACTTTTCAAAAGTCATCGTATTCATTTTGTTTCTCCTCACTATGATTGATTTTTATCATAAATGAAGATACCTACTCATTAGATTCCAATGAGCCATATATAAAATTCCATAATTATACAATAAAAACATATACAAAAAAGCTGCGGGGATACCGCAGCTTTTACATTTACAAGGCATGTGTAATAACATATGAGGAAATAAGCCATAAAAAATAGATGGCAGTCCCTTATTACACGCTTTATAAAGTATTGTAGGTATCTTCATAGGTTTTGAAATAAATGCATGACAAAATTAGGGGTATGATGTACATAAAAATCCCCTGGTCTTATCCGATTTATTTCATTAAATTTTTCCTATTTAATACCTACCGCACTCACAAAAAGCACCTCTCATTAAGTTATATTATAGTCATTGAAATCTAATTTATTGAAATCATCATACTATATGTTACGTGAGAAGTAAAGGTGCCATACTTCAGTAGTACGCAACTCTACACTTCAATATTTCTTAAAATAGACCTATATTCGCTGAGGAGAAATTATAAGAAGCGCCTCCGCTATTGCGAATGTCATTTCCTTCCCCTAATACATTTAATAATTATGACAAGCAATGATAGGAGGTTACTATATGAATGAAGAATATAATATTTTACATGGACCTGCTCTGGAACCAAATTTAATCGGTCCCACACTACCATCAATTCCACCATTTACTTTCCCTACTGGACCTACTGGAATCACAGGCCCTACCGGTGCGACAGGTTTTACCGGAATTGGAATAACTGGTCCCACTGGGGTTACTGGTCCTACCGGAATCGGAATAACTGGTCCCACCGGGGTTACTGGTCCTACCGGAATTGGAATAACTGGCCCCACTGGGGTTACTGGCCCTACCGGAATTGGAATAACTGGTCCCATTGGGGTTACTGGCCCTACCGGAATTGGAATAACTGGTCCCACTGGAGTTACTGGTTTAGGGATTCTTCCCGTATTTGGAACAATAACTTCTGAAGTAGGAATCGGTTTTTCAGCAGTAGTTAATACAAATGTTAATTTTACAATCCCAGGACCTGCTAATGGAACTACTCTAAATCCATTAAATAATTCTATTACAATTGATACCACTGGCGTGTACTCTGTTTCCTTTTCAATTGTATTTGTAATACAAGCTATATCGTCTAGTATATTAAATCTTACAATAAACGATTCCATCCAATTCGCAATTGAAACGCGAGTTAGTGGTGGTTCTGGGGTAAGATCAACATCTGCCAGAACTGATTTACTATCTTTAAATCAAGGGGATGTTCTTCGAGTACGAATAAGAGAAGCCACAGGTGATATTATTTATTCCAACGCATCTCTCGTTGTTTTAAAAGTCGACTAATTCGTTTATGAAAATAAAAATTTAAGAATGATAACAATATAAAAAGAAGAGGAAAACTTATATTTCAGTCTACCTCTTCTTTTTCATCACAAAATTACTGTTGAACATATATGGAAACTGATCCTCCACTTACTTGGAACTGCCCCCACCCATCCTTATTAATTGTTACAGTATTTGTTTGATTACCCGTAATATCGTACCATACTTCCCCTGCGTTATTCTTTCCAACATCCATCCACTTTGCCCCTCCTGGTCCATCAGAGATTAATGTTGCTAAACCAGAATTAGCATGTACACTATCACCTTCTCTTGTCCAGCCAATCACATCTGGATGGTCAAAATAATCACGCTGCGTACCATATGCAAAGTTTTTTCGTGCCGTCAAAATCGGATCAATTTTGTCCTTTAACGCTGGAATTTCATAGTTACTATTTCCTTTTGTACCATAGTAATCACCATAGAAAACAGAAGGATACCCCTCTGCACGCGTTAAAATAAATGCATATGCCAGCGGCTTGAACCAAGGGCTCACTACAGATTCCAATGACTGACCAGGCTGTGAATCATGATTTTCAACTAGAGTAACCGCAAGTGTAGGATGATTCGCAACTACTGTTCCTTTTAAAATATTTCTCATATCATAATTTCCATTTCCTGTTGAAGCATAATGAAAATTATAATGAAGTGGTGCATCGAACACAGATTGATTATAATTAACCTTCGCTAAATAATTATTTAAAGTCTGGATATCATTTTGCCAATATTCAGCTACTGTAAACATTTCTTTCCCTGTTTGCTGTCTAACGTGATTTACCCAATCGCGCAAATATTCATGATCAATATGTTTAACAGCATCTAAACGAAAACCATCTAAATTTAATTCATTCGCATACCACGTTCCCCATTTTTTCATTTCATTCGCAACATCTGGATGATCAAAATCAAGATCCGCATACATCAAATAATCATAATTCCCATTCTCGCTAGACACTTCCCAGTCCCATGCTTTACCTATGCCCCTAAATTTATAAATTCGGCTTAATTTCCTTCCTTCATCCCAATCCGTTCCGTCAAAATGATACCATTTCCATTTGAAATTAGAATAAGAATCTCCACGCCCTGGAAAGTTAAATCCCGTCCACGCACTAATTTCATAATCACCTGATACTTCAATATTCCGATTGCTCGGGTCTACCTCAACTGCTGTGACAGTTTCTGTATAATCAGCCCCACCTTTATGATTCATAACTACATCACCGTATACATCGATGTTTTTCTTATGTAAAGCGTCAATTGCAGATTTCAATTGTGCTTTCGTCCCATATTTCGTCCGCACTGTGCCCTTTTGATTGAATTCCCCCAGATCATATAAATCATATGCTCCATATCCTACGTCATTTTGCGTAGTTCCTTTATATGCAGGTGGTATCCAAACAGATGTAATTCCTTTTTCCGCTAAATTTTCAGCATCAGTACGCAAACGATTCCAATGATTCCCATCATTCGGAGCATACCACTCAAAATACTGCATTAACGTTCCATTGTTAACTGTGTCTGCATATGCTTTACTCCCCTCATATATACTAGGTAAAAACATAAAAACTGACAATCCGACTATTGTTATTCTTTTAAACATCTGTACACCATCCCCTTCTAAGAAAGCGTTTGCATAGTTTATCAGAATTATTATAATATTCGTCCCACCGTTAGTAAAGTAGCAATCTCTCACTCTCCCATATTATTTTTAGTCTAATTTCAAATATTCAACGTAGTTTTAATTTCACATCCTATTCAAGATTGTTTACAATTTACCTATAAAAGCATAACGGAGGGATTTCGATGACAGACTTTCAAAAACAATTTTTCGCACGATTACATATAGAAGAAAAAGACACAGTTTCATTTGAAGATTTATCTAACATTATGTACGCAATGGCACAAACTGTTCCTTTTGAAAACTTAAATATTCTCGAAAAGAATTTTAAAGAAATATCAAAAGAAAATTTGAAAGAGAAAATTTTAGTAAATAACCGTGGCGGTCTTTGTTATGAACTCAATCCTACTATGTATTACTTCCTGAAAGATTCTGGATTCGATGTTCATCTCGTTTCAGGAACAGTTTATAACGCTGCAAACTCCATATGGGCTGTTGATTCTGGCCATATCGCAATCGTTTTAACACATCATAATGAACTTTATTTAATTGAAGTAGGATTCGGATCATACTTACCTCTTGCCCCTGTCCCTTTCTCAGGTGAAGTCATTCACTCTGTTACAGGAGATTATCGTATTCGTAAAGAAATGACCGAAAAGGGAAACTACATTTTAGAGATGCGGAAAAACAATGAGTTCTTGGATCAATCTTCTGCTGATGATTGGACGTTAGGCTATGCATTTTATATAGAAGAAGTGGATGAAGAAAAAGCAAATACAGCACAAAAAATTATCGTTGAACATGAAGAATCACCCTTTAATAAAGTACCTCTTATTGTAAAACTAACTGAAGATGGGCATGCCTCTTTAACGAAAGATAGCCTTACAGTAGCGAAAAATGGTAAAAAAACGAAAGAAACCGTTACAAACATGCAATATACAAACCTTTTACATTCAAAATTCGGAATTACACTATAAGTAAGTAAGCCTTGTTATTTTAGCAAGGCTTTTCAATTTTCAGCAGGGATTTTTTGCAATTTGTTGTATTTCATAGTTATATAGAAATATAACTACATGTTTAGAAAGGAAATGATTATGACAGAACTTAAAGATCGATTACAAGTAGCTGATATAGAAAAATGGGATTTAACAGACATTTACCATACAATTGAAGATTGGGAAAGTGATTTTCATAAAATTGAAGTATTAACGAAGGAATTACACGAGTTTAATGGAAATATTCACGACGGCAATAGTTTATTAGCTTATTTAACGAAGAGTGAAGAAATTTCTAGCATAATATCTTTAATGTTCGCTTATGCACGATTACAATCTGACCTTGATACACGCGATACTGACGCGCAATCTCTTGTCGATAAAGTATCACAATTACACGTGAAAGTAAGTGCAGCGAAATCTTTCTTTTCCCCCTTCTTACTTAGCATAGACGAAAACACATTACATTCTTACATAGAAGAAACAGAAGGCTTACAATATTATAAAGAAGACTTATTTGAATTATACCGTTATAAAAAACACGTATTAAATAAGGACCAAGAAGAAATTTTATCACAAATGGGTGAAGCTCTTTCTTCTCCACAGCACACATTTGGTATGTTAAATAATGCAGATATATTATTTGGTGAAGTGACGACTGACGATGGAGAAAAAGTGAACTTAACACGCGGAATGTATGCAAAGTTAATAGAAGATACGAATCGTGAAAAGCGTAAAGAAGCTTATAAAGCATATTACAAACCATATGTTCAGTTAAAGAATTCCATCGCATCTACTTTATCCGCTGCTATTAAAAATAATGTTACTGTTTCGAAATTAAGAAACTATCCATCAGCGCTAGAGAAATCATTATTTGGCGATATGGTTCCGAAAGAAGTATATGAAAACCTAATTGATACAACGAAAAAAAACATTCAAACATTACATACATACAATGAAATTCGAAAAGAAAAATTAAACGTAGATGAACTAAGACAATACGACCTAGGCGTCGATTTAGTAGAGGGTGCAAAACAAGACATTCCATATAGTGAAGCATTTGACATTATGATTGCATCACTAGCTCCTTTAGGAGAAGAATATATTGAGACATTAAAAAGTTTTAAAGATAAACGATATATAGACGTAAGAGAAACACCAGGAAAACGTTCTGGTGCTTATAACTTTGGTGTATACGGTGTTCATCCTTTCATTCTTTTAAATCATCACGATGATTTAAACAGCCTGTTCACTCTTACTCATGAATGCGGGCACGGTATGCATACGCACTATTCACATGGATACCAACCAAGAATTTCTGCACATTATTCTATCTTTGTCGCAGAAGTCGCTTCTACAGTAAATGAAGTGTTATTAATTCACTATTTATTAAAAGAAGCAAAAGAAACGAACGTGCGTAACCATTTAGTTAACCATTTTATTGAGAAATTTAAAGGTACTTTCTTTACACAAATCATGTTTGCAGAATTTGAAAAAATCACACATGAAATGGCTGAGCAAGGTAAACCATTAAATGCCCAAGTCTTCAGTGAAATTTATGAAAAGCTATTTAAAGAATATAACGGTGATTCACTTGTATTTGATGAAGAAGTAAAATACGGATGGGCTAGAATCCCTCATTTCTACCGCCCGTTTTACGTATACAAATATGCAACTGGATTCGCATCTGCCATTCAAATCGCTGATAAACTATTACGTGGTGATCCGAATGCTCAGAAAAATTATATTGAATTCCTTAAAGGCGGAAGTTCAGACTACCCATTAAACTTATTGAAAAAAGCTGGCGTCGATTTAACAACGCGAGAACCGATTGAAAGTGCATTGAAACAATTCACTCAACTTGTTGAGGAGTTTTCAGCTCTATAAAAAAGAGCCTCTCGCTAGAGGCTCTTTTTTATATTCCCTTTCCTTCTATTAAATCATTCGCCATTTTCCTAAATTCTTGATTAAATGCATCATTCATACCATTTTGGACGTTAGAAAATAATATGACGAACGTTCGTTTATCCCAGTTAAAATTATTAAAAGTGTTCCAGCCAGCTAATACACCGTGGTTATGATAATAATCTGGGTAAATATAAAAACTAAATCCATATTTTCTTGCAGGTGATGCAGAAAACATATCTAATATACTTTGTTTAGAAAGTAGTTTACCATCCATAATAGCTTCATCTAACTTTTTCATATCTTCAACAGTCGTATACATTTCACCACAACCATACAGCCAGTTCATTTTTAAGCGAGGCGTGGCTATTAACTTATTATCTTTTTTCGTATACCCTTCTGCTAAGAAAATATCTTCTGGGAGTGTTGCGCCCATTCCAGATTCATGCATTCCAACAGGAGTCAAAATATTTTCTTTCACATATTCAGCAAGTGGTTTATTCGATATTTTTTCTACAATATATGCAAGCACCATATAATTATAATCTGTATATTTCCATCCTGTCCCTGCTGGAAATTGTAACGTTTGTGCCCCAATCCACGTTACTAATTTTAACCGTGATGCTGCGTCAACACTACCTTGTCCCTGTTCTGGTAATCCAGACGTATGTGTTAACAAGTTTCGTAACGTAATGTTTTTATCTGCTGGAAACGATGGGATATATTTATTTACATTGTCTTCAATGTTCAACTTCCCTTTTTCTTTTAATTGCATAATAGATATTGCAACAACTGTTTTCGTAATAGAACCAATGCGATATTTCGTTCTTGGCGTTGTTAATACTTGATCTTTCACATTCGCATAACCGTAGCCTTTTCGTAAAATGACATGATCTTTACTTGCTACAAGAACACTCCCATTAAATCCTTTATCTTTTAAATACTGATCTAATTTTCCAGCTGCAATTTCATAACGCTTTTTCTCATTCGCATCAACTTCCTGCTTAACATCTTTTTGCTTACTATTTACATTAGAAAATGCCTTTGCATCATATTTTTTTCCTTTATTTGCATGTATTAGTGTAACAACACTTCCACAAAAAACAGCAAAAATAAAGAAAATGATTAACCATTTCTTTAACATACTAGGAACCCTCTTTTATCTAGTTTCACTTAACGTATATCCATTCTATCTTTTAATTATCAAGTATATTATAATATTATTTAATATTCACTCTGTTAAAACTAGATTCCTTTTTCTCATTTTCAATTTTGACTACTCTCTATTGTATTTCTTTCTTGCAAAATTTCCAACATACAATCGGATGCATTACACTATAATTTCAAATTCTTTTGTAACATTTGTTACATACTAAAAAGAATGGAGATGTAATATGAAAAACACCGATAAACGCAATCGTTTAGATGATAAGGTGTTTCATTATCGGATAACAAAAAATAACATGGTATTAATTTAATATTACAGAAAACAGATTATGATATTAAAAGGAAATGATGCTGAAAAACTTTTAAATAAAATAAATCATGCAAATAACGATAATGAAAAACAGCTAATTATGGCTAAAATTACAGGTAATTTCAAAAGAGGCAATGAACGAAATTGAAAATGAATCTCATTTACATTTTGATTATACAACAAATAAAAAAAGAAATGTCGGTCATTCAACATTTCTTTAGACTTTCTTCATAAAAAATTTACATTGCTAACATTCCTTCATTTTCTATACTTCCTATATAAGCTGACCGCTGAAATAGTTAGTAATACAACTATGCATAACCACGCATACGTATATCCCTTCTTATCTACAATATAACCAAATAAAGCAGGCGCAGCAATAATGGCAATTTGATTTAATGTAAGTGCAAAACTCACTGTCATCCCTACCGATTCTTCACTTGCTGATTCTGCAACTTCAGTTATAAAAAGACTAAACCATCCAATTGAAAAGAACCCTAACAATGCACTTACACCATACAATACATTCGTTATTGTATGTATGCTCATTACTAATATTAGAATGAAGAAAATAGAAATACAAACAGTTATAAATAAGAGGGTACGCCTATTCCCCTTATAAAATAAATCACTAGTAGCTGCTAATATAACCCTACCAACCATTCCAGAAAAGAACATAACGGAAAATACTTTTCCAGCTAAAATTGGCGTGATTGATTGTTCCAATACTAAAAATTTTATAAAGTGTGCAACTAGAACCATTTGCAATGAAATCATACAAATGCCAGTTATATAAATTGCATACAACTCTTTTTTACACATCACTTCTTTTAACTGCATCCAAAAAGAAAGTTTACTACGTTCTTGTTTAACTTTCTCTTGAGTATATGGTTCCTTATAAAATATAAAAAATAAAAGCCCTCCAATTATACAAATGCATGCAATACTATTTACCGCATAGGCCATATTATATTTTATTGTAAGAAACGGGATCAATACTCCCGCTAATGTACCACCAATCGGTATACCGGCTTGTCTAATCCCCATCGCTAACCCGCGATTTTCTTTTGAGAACCACTTCATTATCACCTTACTTCCTCCTGGCTGCGAAACACTATAAAACGTTCCTACTAATAAAAGTACAAAAAGTAACCCATTAAATCCATTGACCATATTAGTCAGTAAAAACGAACCTCCTAGTAAAAATGAACTTATCGAAATTAACAACTTTTCATTGTATTGATCAAGTAGCCGCCCGACAAAAAGCATACAAAATAGCGGTCCTATATTTACAACACTTACTAACAATCCAATCTCCGTATTCGTAAGTGCATATTCTTCTTTCCAAAATAAAGCAAACGCTCCAACACCATACGTTATAAGTGTCGCTGTTGTTT
This sequence comes from Bacillus cereus group sp. MYBK216-1, assembly GCF_051916495.1. Classification (NCBI taxonomy): domain Bacteria; kingdom Bacillati; phylum Bacillota; class Bacilli; order Caryophanales; family Bacillaceae; genus Bacillus; species Bacillus cereus group sp. MYBK216-1. The sequence continues at coordinate 273,400 of NZ_JBQAGT010000003.1, read as the reverse complement.
GAGCAACCGTCGCAAAAATTAACATAACCCACTTATAAGTACTATTCACCCTTTCTTCCATTAACACAATAATCCCTCCACCCCCTTCCATTGTATGAAAGTTCTGATATCATATAAAATAAAGATTTATCATGTGATCCATCAAAAAAAATGATACCTTTTCTGGAGGGATGATACTTGGATATAAAAGATTTAACTGTATTTTACGAAGTTGCGAAAGAAGAAAACATATCTCACGCAGCTAAAAATTTAAACTATGTACAGTCTGGCGTAACAATGCGTATGAAAAAACTAGAAAACGAATTAGGTGTGCCTTTATTTTACCGAAACGGAAAAGGTGTAACTTTAACTTCTAACGGTGAGATTTTATTAACATACGCCAAACAAATTATCCACTTAATGGATCAATCTGTTAAAGCAGTTCAAAGTAATGGGATCGAACCAAGAGGCACTTTAAAAATTGGATGTACAGAATCTACAACCGCTGTAAGACTTCCATCTATATTAACGGCCTATTATGAAAAATATCCAAAAATCGAATTGATTTTAGAATCAAATACGACGGAACAATTGATTAGGCTTGTACTAGAACGAAAACTGGACGGAGCGTTTATAGCTGGCTCTACTCAGCATGCCGAACTTCATACAAATATATTTCGTGAAGAAGAATTAGTTCTCATTAGCAAAAAGCCTTTATCTTCCTTTAAAGACATAGGAGACATGAATTTACTTGCATTTAGTCACGGGTGCTATTATAGAAATTTATTAGAAGATTGGCTTCAAGAAGAAGGAATTTCACCTAAGCGAGTATTAGAGTTTGGAACAATTAAAGCGATACTCGCATGTGTAAAATCAGGTATGGGCATAGCAATTATGATGAAGTCTATTTTAAATGGTCATCAACATGACATATCATTCAACCCTTTACCAAATAGCTTCAAAAAAGTTCCTACTACTTTTATTACTAGAAAAGATATATATCACTCTGCTGCATTACAAAAATTTATGGAGATGACTCACAATGCGTGAAAAGAAAATACGTGGTATGAAACGAAAAACAAACACTGTGATAAAGCAAATTGAGGAACATACAAAAACGTTCCCTTCTACTTTCTATAACGATGAATATTGGAATATGCTATTGCCAGTTTCGCAAGCTTTTATTGACTCTCGTAAAACACCTAGAAAAGTAAAACGGTTATGTATTCAAACCTTATTAAATCAAGCAAATCATTTAATAAATATGAAACCGAGCGATACACATACATATCGAGTTGTTGTTTTGATTTCTATAAATAATTTGTGGGATTCGCAAATCATTATATTTAAAAATGAGGACTACTTTCATAATTTCTTTAATAGAGATAGTGAATTTCAAAAATGGATTCTTCTTTCAAATGAAATTGATTTTTGGGAGACATGGGAAATTTCAGTTTATCATTCCTTCAAAACGCTTCACTTTCAAGAAATTATTTATGATGCAGATGAATGCTATGAAAAAGAGATTACGTTTATCGGGGAGTTAGATTAAAAAGGGTATACCTAAAACACTGGTATACCCTTTTCCACTTATTTTTCCTTCAATACACTATGTAATCGATCCGGATAATTTGTAAACATTCCTGTAGCACCCCATTTGATTAACAGTCTCATATCTGGTTTCTCATTAATTGTATAAGGGTGAATTAACAGTCCATTTTTCCTAGCCATTTTCATATATGACTCATCAATAATTAGTTCTCCGTTATCATTACGTAAGTTTGGTCCAATACCAGCTGCATACTTTTTAATTTCTTGAAAATCATCATTCGTTACACTTTTCGGTTCATGTGTAATGCCAGACCATTCAACAATTTCATTGTTTTCATTTGGATAATACCAAAGCAATTGAACTAACGGAATATTTTCATTCATACTATGAATCTTTTTCAAACTATCTTTACTAAATGATTGAATCATAACACGGCTAGATGACATGTTTGGACCTACTAAATTATATTTATTTAACAATGCTAACAATTTCTCTTCCATTCCTGGATACACATCTGGTGATTTTGTTTCAATGTAATACTTCATGCTTCTTCCATACTTTTGGAAGATTTCTTCAAGAGTCGGAACTTTTTGCCCAACATACTCTTGCTTAGCCTTTTCTGGATACGCTTTATTAAACCACGTTCCTGCATCTAAACTCTTTATTTCGCTTAACGTTTTATCACGTACTTCGCCTGTTCCATTTGTAGTGCGATCAACTGCTGTATCATGCATTGCAATTAATTGGCCATCCTTTGTTAATTGAATATCTAACTCTAAATAATCCGCTTTCATTTTTTTCACTAAATCATAAGAAGCAAAAGTATGCTCAGGTGCATGTCCACTTGCTCCGCGATGTGCAATATTTAAAAACTTATTCGTATTCCATTCATGCTTCCCTTCTGCTTTCGCATGAACAGCTCCCCCAGCAAAGATACTTCCCGTCATAAAGAAAATAACTAAAACGCTAATAATCTTTCTCATCCTTCTAACCCTTCCTACGTTGCAAATTTCAACAAGCTAATGAGATTTACACGAAATAGAAGACACACTTTCATTATTTTTATAAACCTATATTAAAATTCCAATCTTACAAATATACTTTATCTATATTATTAATATAGAAAACTAGTATTATCCTATTTAATTTCTATAGCCCTCCTTTTCACATGTAACTCCCTATTTTGTACGGTTCATTCAATAAAAAAAGCCATAAATTATTTAGAATACACTCCTGTGTCCCTAAATAAATTTATGGCTTTTCTCAAATATCTCCGGCCTCTATTAACTTGTCGAATTTAATCATATCAAACCTATTGAAATTTGTGAATATTTTTTTCAGTACAGTGAAGCACATAAAACAATATTTCTGTAGTTACTTAAAAATCACATAATAAATTTCTCATTACCTCTTCCAATACTATATCTGGATTTACTACCGTTTTTTCCGAACGCCATCCGATAAAGCCATCTGGTCTAATTAATACAGCACCTCCATTCTCTATACCATATAATTTGCTAAAAATATCTTCTGGAGCAACAAAGTCTCCACTTAAACCAACACGATACCCTTTTATATTTATTCCTAATTTAGCTGAAACAGTATGTGCTGCCTCAGCCCAAGAACTATTTTCTACTCCTGTAAGTAATACAAAACTGTTACCGAATAAGTCTAATGTAGAAACTTTCTTCCCTTCATACGTTCCCCATAAATGTGGCGCTCGCGTTCCAGGTCTTCCGTTCAACTCTATGCTATCCATTCTATACGGAGTTACTGAATCATCTATAATCGCCTCTGAACAATACTGATATCCAACTGTAACAGCTAAACCATCCATATTATTCAAACTACCTTCCTCTCTATTCGCAGCACGAAACAGTAAACTACTTGCATAAGCTGTCGTTAATTTTGCAACAGAGTGTCTCTCCTCATGATATGTTTCTAACAATTTTGGTTTTGCCTTCCCTTTTATAACAGCCGCTAATTTCCAAGCTAAGTTATGTGCATCTTGTATTCCTGTATTTGAACCAAACCCTCCTGTTGGCGGCATAATATGTGCTGAATCTCCAACTAAAAAGATTCGATTTTCTTGAAATTTCACCGCTGTACTTTCGGCCGCTTCCCACGGTAAAACACTTAATATTTCTGACTCAATATTTGTACTTCCAATTGCTATTTGAATAATTTGTTTACAACGTTCTATAGTGAAGTCCTCTAACCCCTCTCCTTTTAATGGATCGTAGGCTACATGATAAATCCATTTTTTTACGTTATCAACGGGGATAAGTGCACCAAGAACCTCCGGATGAAGTACCATCGAAAAACCGAATGCATATCCTTGTATAAACTCACTTAAATCAGCTTCAAAATAAATATTCATATAATAGCCACCAATGGTTCCACGACCCTCAGCTTTAATCCCTAACTGCTCACGTATTTTACTTTTCGCTCCATCCGCTGCAATTACATAGTCACAATGTATGACACTTTCTTTTTCTGTTTCACGATTTCGAATCGTTGCTTTTACCCCGTTTTCATTTTGTTCAAATGAAACTAATTCATGATAAAAAGATAGTTGCCCGCCTAGCGTTTTCGCTTCTTGTAACATCATTTCTTCTAAAATAATTTGATAACACGCAGTTTGTTTTGATGGACTAATCTTTTCTATTTTTTGAAGTAATTCTTCATCGTTTCCGTATTGCGTCGCTCTCATTTGTTCCAATTCTTCTTTATTCGCCTCAGCTATTGTATGAACTGCTATTCTTCCTCGGCAGTTCTCTAATGCTTTACCTGCCAATTTAATTTTTTGTTCCAAACCTAATTCTCGAAATAACTCCATTGTACGTAAAGTAAGGCCGCCTGCTTTCGGATGAATGGCAGTAGACGGATGCTTTTCAATAAGTAAGTACTCAATGTTATGTTTTGCAAGAAATAACGCAGACGCTAACCCAGATAATCCCCCTCCAACAATTAAAACTGGTACATAATTCGATTTCATATATTTACCCTCCACATCATTGTTCTGAGCTCAGTGTCATAAATATAATCAAAAAAAACATTAAAATATAGACTTATATTTCATTTTGAATTATCATATAGATAGATTACGCCCCAAAATCCTTTTTACATTTTCATACATCTATAATCCACCTGAATTGTGTCTGTATGAAAATGTAAAACAAAAGAACGTACTTTACGTTGAACTATGTTCTATCGTAAAAATCAAAAATAATGCAAACATTATAAGCGGTCGTAACCTTATCGATTATACAAGGTTACGACCGCTTATTTTATTGTTACATCATTTTTTGTTTTTAAAACTTCATCTATTGTGTTATATAGTCCTTCCAATCCCTTTTCTATCTCCCTATAATTTTCAAAAATAAAAAATTCATTCGTCTCGATTTTCTTTCCCAATATTGCACCTCATACAACAATCATGTAGCATTACCGTATCGAAGTAATGGTTCATTATCTTAAACCTTTCGACTAATTAGCAGGAGGCAAAGTGATTGAAATGAATAAACAAGAACAATTAAATGTTATAAAAAAAGATTTTATTGATTCTCAAAAAGTATTATTGGCAATTGGCGATGAAACACGTCAAGCTATTTTGTTAGTTCTCATGGAAACGGAATGTCAAACCGGATTACGTGTAGGAGAAATCACGAAACAAACACACCTTTCTCGACCAGCGGTATCGCATCACCTTCGGATTTTACGAGAAGCTGGTATTATTTTAATGCGAAAAGAAGGTACAAAAAACTTTTATTATATTGATATACGTACAAAATTAAGTTTATTAAAAAATCTTGTATTAGATATCGAAAAGCTATTACACAACTTTTATTGAAATGTGGAGGTATAAGAAATGAAAGCAATGATAATTGATAAATACGGGAAAGTTCCAATGCGTATGGCAGAGGTACCTACTCCTGAAATAAATGAGCATGAAGTGCTCGCAGAAATTCATGCAGCTAGTATTAACCCAATTGACTTTAAAATACGTGATGGAAAAGTAAAGATGTTACTTAAATATGAAATGCCCCTAATCCTTGGGAATGACTTTTCCGGTGTTATCGTAAAGGTTGGGGCAAAAGTGACTAACTTTAAAGTCGGTGATGAAATATATGCACGCCCAAGAAAAAATAAGATTGGTACTTTCGCGGAATATATAGCCATTCATGAAGATGATATAGCTTTAAAACCAAAAAATTTAAATTTTGAGGAAGCTGCTTCGATTCCACTCGTTGGCTTAACATCATATCAAGCATTACATGACATTATGCAATTACAAAAAGGACAAAAAATATTAATTCACGCTGGGTCTGGTGGTGTTGGTACTTTCGCAATTCAGTTAGCAAAAATAATGGGTGCTACTGTTACAACGACTGCTAGTGAAGCTGGTGCAAATTTAGTAACGTCTCTTGGCGCAGATGAAATTATTAATTACAAAACAGAAAAATTTGAAGATATACTAAAAAATTATGATGCGGTATTCGATACAATCGGCGGTGCAACACTTGAAAAATCATTCAATATTATAAAAAGCGGCGGAAACATTGTTTCCGTTTCAGGTATGCCGAATGCTCGCTTCGGTAAAGAATTTGGTTCAGGATTCTTTAAAACTCTCTTATTTTCATTAGCCAGCAAAAAACTTACTGCACTTGAAAAAAAGCATAATGCTCAATATTCATTTTTATTTATGAAGCCAAGCGGGGGTCAATTACGTACTATTGCAAACTATATTGAAGCCGGAAAAATCAAACCGGTAATCGATCGAGTCTTCCCTTTTGAAGATGCGCAAAAAGCAATGGAATATTCAGAGTCTGGAAGAGCAAAAGGAAAAATAATTGTAAAAATTAAATAATAATAAAACCTCCATTTTCTTAAAATGGAGGTTTTAAATTTGCTGTTAAATAGACATAGTGCAATGAAGTCCTTACAATAGATTGCAAGGGGAAATATTATATTATACTTTTAGTTAACTTTACAAAGAATACATACGTACAAATACATAACTTAAAATACAAAAAGGAGGAGATACAATGACTAAAAATAATGAAACAGGTTGGAATTTAGATAATAGTTATACGACTTTACCACAATCATTTTATACAGAAATCCCCCCTACTCCCGTAAGTTCACCGGAGTTAGTTAAACTAAACCATTCATTAGCGATATCTCTTGGCTTGACCCCTGAAGAACTGAAAAAGGAAGCTGAAATTGCTATTTTCGCTGGTAATGCACTCCCAGAAGGAGCTCATCCATTAGCTCAAGCATATGCTGGCCATCAATTCGGACATTTTAATATGTTAGGCGACGGTCGTGCTCTTTTAATTGGCGAACAAATTACTCCTTCAGGTGAGCGTTTCGATATTCAACTGAAAGGTTCTGGTCCTACTCCCTATTCACGCCGAGGAGATGGCCGTGCTGCACTCGGTCCGATGCTACGTGAATATATCATTAGTGAGGCAATGTATGCACTTGATATTCCGACTACTCGCAGTTTAGCAGTTGTCACAACTGGTGAAGCAACATATCGTGAAACAAAGTTACCTGGAGCAATTTTAACTAGAGTAGCTAGTAGCCATATACGCGTCGGTACATTTCAATATGCTGCAGCTCGTGGTTCAATAGAAGACATGAAATCACTAGCTGACTATACGATAAAAAGGCATTACCCAGAAATTGAAGCTCATGAAAACCGATATACTGCATTACTACAAGAAGTCATTAAAAGACAAGCCAGTCTTATCGCAAAATGGCAACTTGTTGGATTTATCCACGGTGTAATGAACACTGACAATATAACGATTAGTGGCGAAACAATTGATTACGGTCCTTGTGCATTTATGGACAATTACAATCAAGGAACCGTATTTAGCTCTATTGACACACAAGGTCGTTATGCATATGGAAATCAACCATATATGGCCGCATGGGACCTCGCTCGATTAGCAGAATCTTTAATACCAATTCTGCACGAAGATGAAGAAGAAGCATTAAAAATCGCCCAAGACGAAATTTCGAAATTTAGCGTACAGTATGAAAACCATTGGTTCCTTGGAATGAAAAAGAAATTAGGACTATTTAGCAACGAAGAACAAGATCAATCACTTATTGAGCAACTTTTAAAAATGATGGAGAAATATAAAGCAGATTACACTAATACATTCCGTTCATTAACTCTTGATACGTTAGAAAATACCCCTCTATTCGATAGTCCTGAATTTAAAGAATGGTACAAACTGTGGCAATCTCGATTAGAAAAACAAGAAGAATCGAAAGAAAACGCCTACGAGATGATGAAAAATAATAACCCATCAATCATCCCGAGGAACCACCGTGTAGAAGAAGCACTAGAAGCAGCTGTTACAAATGACGACTATAGCGTAATGGAGAAACTTCTTGAAGCTTTATCAAACCCTTATGCGTATTCTACAGATCAAGAAGAATACTGCATTCCGCCTGCACCGACGAATCGCCCTTATCGTACTTTTTGTGGGACTTGATTGTTTAATATATAAAAAGGTGCGTTCATATAAATTGTGTGAACGCACCCTTTTTATATCCCCCTACTCAACTAAAACTTTAAAATGCACATCCCCCGATGCCATTTCTTTAATCCAAAATAAATTCTACACTATTCCAATAGACTTACTCGTAAGCTTGTTAAACAAATATTGAGAAATATAAAACATCATTTCTAAATATTTTTATTTTTGATACTATATTTTATAAGAATATTCAAAAAGTGAGGGGATTTCATGAACGTTCAACTACAAGGTAATGAACAAATTACAAAATTATTTAATGACTGGTATAGAGCTATGTTACAGCATCAAACTACCCATGCAACAAAAATAAAAAAAGATATTGAAAATATCATCTCTAATTCAGAAGAAGATACAAACCTACAATTGTATTATTCACTTTTTAATTTCAGATACAAAATTTTAACAGATGGTTTAAATATTAATAAAGATGATTTTAATAAAATTGATTCTTTCCCACTTCCAGAGAATGGGCTATTTTCTTATTATTATCATTTTTTCAAGGCTATTCACAATACAATTATTGGAAACTACAATGCAGCAAAACACCTTTTCGAGAACGCTAAAAAGCTGCTAATACACGTATCTGACGAACTAGAGAATGCTGAATTTAACTACCGCTTAGCTTCCTATTATTATCAAACATATCAACCACTAGTAGCAATCCAATCTGCAAATGAAGCTAAAGCGATTTTTTCAAAACATATAAACTGTGAAATTAATGTTGCTTTGTGTGATAACATCTTTGGTTTATCTTGTATTGATTTAAAACAGTTTGAACAAGCTGAAATTAGACTTAATTCAGCATTAAATATTCTACAGAAGTATTCAGAGGAGACTTTATCATTAAGAGTACGACATAATTTAGCTTGGCTATATGCAAGTCAAAACCTTTCAGAGTTAGCAATGCGTCATATTTCAGAGGTTACAACTAAGCAACCAAATCACTTTAAAGCACTTTTTGTTGAAGCACGTGAATACTACAAGCTTGGAGAATATACTCAGGCTAAAGAACTTATAAAAAAAGGATTAAACATTTCAAATAAACTAGAAAACAAAGAGTTTCAATATCGTTTCATGATTTTAAGAGAACTAAATAATAAAACTTCTATAAATGATTTAGAAATGATAATTTTGGAAGGAATTTCTTACTTTAAAACAGAAAACCTTTGGGAATGTATACAAGAGTACACTGATGTTCTAGCAAATATGTTTTATGAAAAAGAAGACCATATAAAAGCTAGTCAATACTTTTACATGGCCAATCAAGCAAGAAAAAAACATGAAGAAAAGGGAGCTTTGATATAATGAAAAAGATTAAATTGAGCATCATTGGCTTAGCTGTTATTAGCATCACAACTCTTGGATTAAGCTTCACCTCAGAAACACCGAAAACACAGTTAGGATATGTAGCATTAAACATTGGGGACACCCCTGCACCACAAAGACCTGACCTTGTTCAATCCGTTGACGTAAGTAAAGACTACAACTCAACAACAACTGAAAAAGCACTTTAAAAAACGGAAGACCTTCAATTAAGAAGGTCTTTTTAAATACGCTTATTTAGAATATTTCCCTTTCATGTAGGCTTTATTTTCTCATCAACTCCGCAATCCTCTTACTCTCCTCACTACCAACTTTCTCAAGTTTCTCCACAACTAAATTCTGTCTCTCTACAGAATGATTTTGACTTAACTTCGCTTTTCCTTCTATTTTATTTATCTTTATTTTGAATCCAACTATTCCCTTACTTAATCCTCCCATATAATTCGGATCTACATCATTAAGTGAGTAGGTGCTCTCTGGATCTTCATATTTATTTACTAAATCTTGAAGAGAATCTACTAATGTCTTCTCATCTTCAACAATTTCTAATTCACCATATACATGCACTGCAACGTAATTCCATGTTGGTACTGCATTGTTTGTTTCATACCATGACGGAGAGATGTAACTATGTGGTCCTTGAAATATAGCTAGTACTTGCTGAGTCCCAATATCTTTCCACTGTTCATTCGGCCGTGCGAAGTGACCATGTAAAGTAAGGGTCTCCCTATTTAATAACAACGGCAAGTGCGTTGCATATGGTTCTCCGTTATGTTGAGAAAATAATGTCGCAAAGCTATTTTGTTCCATTATTTCGTACTTCATCTCTTCATCTTGTATTGCGAAATATTTTGGTATGTACATAAGCTCCCTCTTTTCCGCTCTTTTCTATTTTATTTCCTATTATATTTAGTAACCGCATCAATCAACAGGGCCAGTTTGTATTTGTTTTATAATGGCAGCTTTCTATTTCAAAACAATAGGCAGCATGTATTCCATGCTGCTTTAGTTTATTTTTTCTAATATATTTGTAATAAATACGGTCTTACCCTCAATATAACTAGATCGATTTTTCGTCTCTCTCGCTAACTCTTCCTTTAAACGTCCATATTCAGCAGCAACATCGTCATGTTCACGAAGGTAATCTCGAAACGCTATATGCCTTCTCAACTCTTCACTATTTTTATCACACACATATAAATGATGTTCCATCCAAACTGTATTTCCCTCGTTCCATGGAACGAACGCATCCTTTCTTCCAAACGCCTCTCTTCCTTTAAATCTCCATTCTAACTGATGATAGTACCCTATCTTCTCAAGTTTTTTTACTACCTCATGAAAAATTTCGAACTCTTCTATTACAACATCAATATCTAGTATTGGTTTTGATGCAAGCCCTTTAACAGATGTACTCCCAACATGTTCAATAGATACAATGCTGTCTTCCATTACATTGTTAATAAGAGTGTGTATTTTATTAAATTCACTTTCCCATTTGACATTATATTCTTCGATAGCAATTCTCTGCTTCAACGTACCCCTCTTCTCAAAACAAATTATAACCGTTGAATATGAGTATCCTTAAAATCCGTCTCATATTTCAATCCATATCCAAACATTCGATCCATTCCAATATGTGCTGTCCATATTAAGCCAATCATTATAACGGTATCTATCTTAAAATAGACACCTATTAGAACAATTAATATGGATATGATATATGTGTGACATACATTATATATTTTCGCACCAACGTGATTATTGATCCCATACGCTAACATGGATAAATCTGGCGCTAAAAGGAATACAAAAAATATAATCCAACTAAACTCATATATCAAATACATATAAATCGTGGCTAAAAATACAACCATTCCTTCAAAATGTACAATACGTTTTTGCATTATTTATCATTCCTATTTTTCTATATTTATTAATACATTTTCATCGCTGAAAGTATTCTTTGCATTTTTTGACCAGATGGTTGCTAAAATTGGTCCTGCAATGTTATGCCATACCGCCGCTAATACACTTGGGAGTGCAGCAGCAGGTCCAAAATGCGCTGTCGCCAGTGCAACACCTAAGCCAGAATTTTGCATTCCTACTTCTATTGAAATAGCCCTTCTTGTCCCTTCGTCTAGTCCAAGTACGAACGCAGTTATATATCCGAGCAAAAAACCGAAAGCATTATGGAGCATCACTGCAATAAAAATAAGAAGTCCTGAAGAAGTAATGCTACTTACATTTGCTGAAACAACTGCGGAAACAATAATAATAATTGCTACAACCGATATTAAAGGAATAACAGTCATTCCTTTATTAACGATACGAGGGAAAAACTTTTTCACTACTAGTCCTAAAATAATAGGCACAATAATGACTTGTACGATAGAAAGAAACATGGACATAGCATGTACTGGCATCCATTGCCCTGCAAGTAATAGTAAAATGAGTGGTGTAGCAATTGGTGCTAGTAATGTTGATAATGAAGTCATTGCAATAGACAACGCTAAGTTCCCTTTTGCTAAATAAACCATAACATTTGATGCAGTGCCACCCGGTACTGAACCGAGCAACACTAATCCAGCTGCTAATTCCGCTGGTAAATTCATAACGTAGGCTAGTACGTATGCGACAAGTGGCATAATAATAAACTGAGCACATACACCGATAATAACTGGCAATGGTTTTGTAGCGATGATTTTAAAATCAACAGCCTTTAATGTTAATCCCATCCCAAACATTACAATCCCAAGTAAAATCGTTATGTAACTAGTTAACCCTAGAAATGGCACGGGAATGAAGTATGCAATAGCTGCCATACAAATAACCCAAAATGCAAAATACTTTCCAGCTATATTACTTATCGCTTCTAGTACTTTCATCCAATCAGCCCCTATCTTTTAATTGAAACACCTTATTCGGATTCAAAATATTTTGCGGATCAAGAGCTTTCTTTATTTTCTCCATTACAAATAATGCCGCCCCATGTTCTTCTTCTTGATACTTTCGTTTTCCGATTCCAACGCCATGTTCTCCTGTACACGTTCCTCCTCGTTTAAGAGCATACAGAACGATACTTTCGTTTATTTCGTCCGCCTTCTTTACTTCCTCTTTATCATTTGTGTCAATCATTAAGAGTACATGGAAATTCCCATCTCCAACATGACCTAGAATACCGCCAATAAGCCCTACTTTATCTAATACCTCTTTCGCATGTTGAATCGCTCCAGCTAATTCCGAAATTGGCACACATACGTCTGTACTCATTAGCTTTTTACCAGGATAACTATGCACGTAAGAGTACGCTAAGTTATGTCTTGCATCCCACAGTTTATTTCTCGCTGCTGTTTCCGTCTCAAACGCAATTTCTATACATTTATGATCAAGAACGATTTCTTTCGTAAATTCAATATCTTGCTTTAACCCTGCTTCATTGCCGTGAAACTCTAAAAACAGTGTCGGTTCTTCTCTGTAACTTGTTTCATTGTAATAATTTACTTGTTTCATAGATAATTCATCAACGAGTTCAATTCTCGCGATTGGAATACCTGCTTGTAATATGTTAATTACAGCTTCTACTGCATCATTTATAGTTGGAAACGATGCCCTCGCAGCCATAACATGTTCTGGTATACCGTATACTTTTAAAGTTAACTCCGTGAAACATCCAAGTGTTCCTTCTGAGCCTACGAAAATACCATTTAAATGATAACCTGATGATGACTTCGCCGCTAAATTCCCGGTATGTATTACTCCTCCATCAGCAAGAACGACTTCTAAATCTCGAACTTGATCACGCATTACCCCATACTTTACCGCTGTCGTTCCGCTCGCATTTGTAGCAGCCATTCCTCCTAACGTTGCATCAGCTCCTGGGTCTACACTAAAAAATAATCCATACTTTTTCAATTCTTTATTAAGCTGAGAGCGCGTCACCCCTGGCTGTACTCTCACAAGAAAATCCTTTTCTCTTATTTCAAGTATTTTGTTCATAAGAGAAAAGTCCATTGTAATTCCTTTTTCGTAAGGAATTACATGTCCCTCTAAACTGGACCCTACTCCAAATGGAACGACAGCTGTTCCGTGCTGAATCGCTATTTTCATTATCGCGCTAACTTCTTCGGTCGTTTTTGGAAAAACAACTACATCAGGTAAACTACTACTATGGTAAGATTCATCTTTACTATGTAACTCTCGTACTATCATATTTATTACTACTCGATCTTCAGGAAGTATGCCTTTTAATTCATTTACTACATGTTCAATTGTTATTTCCATAATCAACTCTCCTTTTTAATTTTAAAACAAGTATACCATCTTTATACAAAATAATTAGAAAAATAAGATTATTAAACCTGAACATACAAAAAAGAACCTGCAGCACACGCTACAAGTTCTTTTTCACTACATTTTAAACGATTTCTTTATTAACAACATAAACCAAATTAAAGTACCTGCCATCAACGAATGAGAAAATCCTACAATATAAGTTAACCCTTTAAAGTCAGCTCCATTTAACTGAAGAAGCCCTCTCGCTGCTAGCGAACCTAACATTAATGTTAATGCAATATTATGTAAAACAAACCACTTATTAAACCCTTGCACTTCATGAAACGCGAATACTTTTGCTAATCCTAAAGCAATTAAAAAGAAGAAAAAGCCAAGTACAAGTGTATGTGTATGCAAAAGATTTAACAAAGTAGATCCTAAAATCCCTTTATACTTACCATACTCCCTAGCGAAAATCCCTGATAATAAACCGATAATCAAATACGTAAACGATGCATTATATAATTTCTTCATTATGTACCTCCTTGAGTAGAATGTGTAGTGTGTCATATTTAGTAATAATGATAGTTATATAGTAAAAACTCCTAGTCACCTAGGAGTCATTGTATAAGCATCTCACTCTTTACAATCAGTCCTAATTATAAAATATCTCTCTATACAAAACAAACGAACTTTATGTGAACAAACAAAGCCCCACTAAAATATGTTGCACTTTTGTTTTACACAATCCATACTAATTGTTATAACTTTTTAAAGGTGGTGTAATCATTGATAGTTCTTGAAACCGAGCGTCTTAACCTTCGTTGGTTTGATATAAAAGACGCTCCTTTTATTCTTGAGTTAGTAAACGATCCTGCATGGATTCAGTTTATTGGTGACAAAGGAGTTAGAAACTTAGAAGATGCAAAAAAATATATTGTAAACGGTCCCATCGATATGTATAACAAACTCGGATTTGGCCTTTACTTAGTAGAACGAAAAGAAGATCTCACTCCACTTGGTATGTGTGGCCTTATTAAAAGAGATTCATTAGAAGACGTTGATATCGGATTTGCCTTTTTAGAGACATTCCGTTCAAAAGGATATGGCTACGAGTCAGCTTCTGCGACAATCGAATACGGTGTACAAAAGCTCGGCATGAAACGAATTGTAGCAATTACTTCTGTAGATAACATCGCCTCAGGAAAGCTTTTAGAAAAAGTAGGATTACGATTTGAGAAAATCATTTCAGATTCAGGAGAAGATTTAAAATTATTTGGGTATAACGCATAGTAAAGAAGGTCGCCGTGAATCGCGACCTTCTTTACTATTTTACTGATCTCGTCATAATACTTTTAGTTCCATTATAGTTTTGCAGTAATTCTTGTGATTACTACTATGCCTTTCATATCACATTTTTTGGAAATTCATAGAAATATAACTTTCACATTTAAATAAATTATATTAATATATTAAATAAAGGAAGTGAGAATAAATGGAACAACCGCTATTTTTATTAGTTCTTCAATTCATTGCATTCATATTAATCATTTGTATCGTATATGGAATCTTGTACAGTACCGTATTGAAATTAAATATGCCTAAATGGACTGCACATATAGTAGCTACGGTATTTTCATTTGGTATCGCCTATCAAGCTTTTATAAATTTTATTTAAAAAAATTTTTTAGCAATTACTTCTACAAATATTGTTGATGCAGTAAAATTTTTAGAAAAAGTAGGATTGTAATTTGAAAGGATTATTTCAAGATCAGGAAATGTAACCATTTTTTATAAAGTCTGTCTAGCGCAAAATAGTAAAGAAGTTATTTCCGCTGAAAATGTGTTTGCATAACAAGGAATGAATTTAATCGATCCTGCAAAAATTTTATTTTAATTCTGGTTCTATTGTTTGGAATCGTTCTAGGGTACCATTTGTGTGGACTTTAAAAATTTTCATTTGCGCACCAAAATGTTGCGTTAAGTAAAATGTATCACTAGTTATTAAATTTCCAATCTTCCAATCAGGTTGATATGTACTTTCCATGGAACTTTCTAAATCCCCAATCATTATTAAATTGATATATAAGGAAATTTCATAAATCTTCAATCACAGTTTCTTAGTTCACCTAATAGAACGTATAAAGACTCATATCATCTTTTGATTATTTTTGGATGTTTTATTCTACGTATATTCGACACAAATTGATTGTTTTTTATGAATTTTCTTGAAAAATATTGTAATATCACTCCATTTTTTCTTCTATTTTGTTATGATGTTTATAATTAAATTGGATTAGGATTTTTTTAGAAAATGGGGGCGTATATTATGAGTGTCTCAGTAAAAGGAAATGAGCAATTAACCTCTCTATTGAACGACTGGTATCGATCTATGCTATCTCAGCAAGTTATAAAAGCTACTAATCTAAAAAAGAAAATTGATGAAAAAATTAATAAGTTAAGCATTGAACCGGATCAAGAGCATCAGGATCAAAATTTGTTACTATACTATTCACTACTCGAATTTCGTTACAAGGTCTTAACAGATAGCCTTGGTATTCAACAAAATAGTTTTGATACTATTAGCGATTATGATATGCCTACAGATCAATTTCTACAATTCTATTATCATTTTTTCAAATCCATTCATTCCACTTTTATATCAAATTATACTGAGGCGGAGGAACATTATAAACTAGCAGAAAAAATATTGGTAGCTATACCAGATGAAATTGAACACGCCGAATTTTACTATAGAATTGCTACTTTCTATCACCATACCTATAACAATCTCGCTTCTATCGAATACGCAAATAAATCGAGAGCAATCTTTTCAAAGTATGAAGGTTATGAAGTAAAAACAGCCTTTTGTAATAGTTTGCTAGGTGGTTGCTGTATCTATTTAAAACAGTACGAACAAGCAGAAGAATATCTACATTGTGCAATTGATTTACTACAAAAAAATGGGGAAGAAGATTCCTTGTTATACGTAAAAAATACGATGGGTTGGTTGTATTCTGATCAAAGTATGTCTACTTTAGCTATTCGTCATCTTTCAGAAGTAACAGAGAAAATCCCTACACACTTCAAGGCCATCTTCCTACAAGCTAAGGAACATTATAAATTAGGAGAACAATCAACGGCCAACCAACTCATTGATAAGGGATTACAGATTTGCAGAAAAATTCATAACGAAGAATACACACACCACTTCTCTATTTTAAAAAGATTAAACGAAAATATTCCATTGGAAGAATTAGAAAAAATCATTCAAGAAGGAATCTTATACTTTGAGGAAGAAGAGTTATGGGAATATGTTGTCGAATACGCCGAATTATTTGCCACAAAATGTAGACAATTAGAGAACCACCAAAAAGTAAGTGACTATTTCCATATTTGTTATCAAGCAAGACAAAAATCAATCGCAAAAGGAGTGTTAAAATAATGAAAAAAATTAGCTTATTATTATCAGGCATTGCTTTTATTGGGGTATTAACGGTGGGAATTTTTCAGTTTTCTAAAACAGATCAGCTTGCTACTCATGGGCATTATCCTGCTCCTTCATATAGTGTTGGCGATTATGGTGGTGCGCCACCACAAATTTAATGTAAATGTATTTAAAAACCCTCCAAATGGAGGGTTTTTAAATGGCTTATCTGCCTGTTCAATACGCATAGAGATTACATATTATACTTATTTACTATGTTATAAGATTTTTCATTTCCACTCTGTAACAAGATTCTAGCATTCTCTCCTAGAATCTCAACTTAAATCTTAAATCCACCAATTAACTCTTGAAGTTCTTCCGCCATCTGTGCTAATTGTATTGCTGAAGAATTTATCTCTTCCATAGAAGCATGTTGTTCCTCAGATGAACCAGCTATCGTTTGCATACTTGAAGAATTTTCTTTTACAGCCATAGCTATTTGATTAATCGATGTATCAACTTTCATTGCATCAGTTGTCATTTTATTTGATAGTTCTACCATACCCTGCACTTTTGATACGATATCATTTGCAGATTTTGAAATCTCATAAAAACTTTGTTTTGTATCATTCGCAACCTTAATTCCCGACTGTACTTCTACGCCTACTTCATTCATAGCTTTTACAGTCTCATGTACGTCTGCTTGTATTTCCTTAATTAAACTTCCAATTTCCATTGAAGATTCGGATGATTGCTCTGCTAGTTTCCTAACTTCATCAGCAACAATTGCAAACCCTCGCCCCTGTTCTCCTGCTCTAGCTGCTTCAATTGCTGCATTCAATGCTAATAAATTTGTTTGTTCCGCAATATTTTGAATCGCTTCTAATATACTTCCAATTTGTTGCGATTTCTTATCTAATAATTTTATTACATTATCGGATTGAGAAACAGAGTGATGGATAGATTGCATTTGTGCTACAGTTTGTTCTACTAATTGTTCTCCTTCATTGGCTTTTTGTTTTGTGTATATGGATGAAGCCGATACTTCAGATGCATTCTCAGCTACATATTGAATATTTCGTGTTACCTCACCAATTAATTCAGCTCCAGACTCAACTTCATTATTTTGAACCTCTGCACTGTTCGAAATTTCTTCCATCTCTTTTGTAATTTGTTCTGTCGCAACACTTGCTTGCTCTACACTAGCAGTTAGTTCCTCAGAAGACGCAGCTACATGTCCTGCCGATGTGTTAATTTGAGAAATAATATTACGTAACGACTCTGCCATTGTATTGAAACTACCACCCAATTGACCAAGTTCATCCTTTGAACGAATATCTATTTTCTCGGTTAAATCTCCTTGACTAATTCTTTGAGCTGAAATGACTAATTGTCTTAGTGGAGTAATTATAGATCTGAGTATGAATAGAATTACAATCCCACCTAACAATAATGAAGCCCCTATTATAGTGAGCGTTTTATAAAAAATAGGATTAGTAGCTTCTTCAATTTCTTTCGTAGGCATTACGCCAGCTATTTTCCAACCTATTTTTTTGTTTGTCTTAAAGCTTATGTTTCGATCTTCGCCATTGAGGCTATAAGTAATTACTCCATCTTCTGTCTTATACAATTCATCCGCTAAAGTTTTCTCTAATTTCTCTCCAGGCTTTAGTGATGGATGAACAACTATAGTTTTATCTTGACTAACTATAGATACAAATCCTTGTTTACCAATTTTTATCATTTTGGATGTTTTTACGATATCTGTAATATTCAAATCTACGCCAATGACACCACTTTTATCTGCATTTTGCTTTGCAATTGCAATTACCATATTTCCTGTAGACTTTGATTTATAGGGAGATGAAACAATAATCTCTCCATTTGCTTTTACTGCATCCTTATACCAACTACTTTCTAACGGATTAAACCCTTCTGGTATTTTACCAACCGGTGCATGAATAAATTGATTGTTACTGGATGCCGTATAAATCGTTTCTATCTCTGGATGTAACTGTATATATTGATCAAATTTACTCTGTACATTTTGCGATTGTTCAGGATTATAATCCCCTTGTGTAAGTACTTTTGCAAAATGAGTGACATCTATATGCTTATTTTCTAATTCATCATCAACAATCTTATCTAAAATACTTATATTATCTTTTGCTGATTGTAGAATTGTTTCATTAAGATCTGTTTTTGCTTTATTATAAGATGATACTCCTACGATAAGGCTTGGTATAATTAATATTGCTATAAATGCCATAGACAACTTCGTTTTAAGCTTTATTTGTCCCAATCTTTCTTTTATATTAAACACTAGATACTTCTCCTTTTCATTTTTACTACTTATATAGTTTATTTAAATTTTTCTCCTTTATTTTTCCACATTCATTTATGGTACCATTCGAAATGAAACCACAATTACATCCTATTATCTTCACTTTAACATTTAACGATTTAAATTTCACAGGCAGAGTTTTATCTGTCCTCCTTTCGAATATGTTATTTTTCTAGATTCAGCAATTATTAGACTACGAATTATTCCAAATAAACTGGATGCAACATATACTTCACTTAAAAATAATTATTGGATTTGTTTGGATAAAAATCTAGTTTAGCGCTAATCCAATCGGATGAAATTCTTACCATAATACATTCACTAAATATAACTAAGTACATTTATTTCTTTAAATACTTATATTTAACTGTCTTTTAACCATTCTAACTGTATTACTTCATCGTTTTATCTATTCATTACAACCACTTTTATTTTATTGAATCACTAAAACATAAATTCTAAATAGGAGAATAAAATAAATTAGAGAATTATATTGTAACATATATATATAAGTTTTTAATATTAAAATTTAAAAACTTTACTCTTTTTTTATATGCAATATTACATGCGAAAAGCCATAATTTTTTTGTTATACTATGCATGTGGATTTTTCATCCAAAATCCACCCAAACGCATATTTATGTATATGCCACCCTAATTGATGAAAGTGAGAAGAGTGTTTATCATTTTTCTCACTTTTTTATTTAGGCTCTGTTAATATTGATTATTGATAAAAAGTATTAAATAAGGGAAGACACCTTAGAGTTGGTGCTTCCCTTATTTGTTGATTATTCAAATCTAAAATAGGCATTTTCTAAACCTATTCTTTGCTTTAATGTTCTGCCCAAAGCATAATTATTTGGTAATTCTTTTTCAATGACACAAATAATATAACCTGCTTTTCCTGTTGTTAAATTAGTTAGTTGTAAGTAGTTAGTGTTGTCGTAGATATAAGAAATAATATATTCATAGAAATTATTTTCTCTATTCATACCAACATTGTACAACCTAACTCTTGCTCCTACCCAAATTTCCTCATCATCATCAACATTACTTAAAGGCATCCATTTCGAGTTATCCAATATTTCACCCTTTTCTTAATTCATTCGTTTATACACGAATGTTGCTAGACACAAACTATCATAAGCATCCGTCATTTCATTGATTAGACGACCACCGACAGAGAAAAAAGACTCAACATAGCTTTTTACCCATTGAAACACTTGCTCTTTTAGTTATTTTTACATTTTGAATCTACGAAAATGAATTCCCTTATAAAAACTCTAACAGAGAATCTTCCTTCCAAATTTCACCTAGGGAATTATTTGTTTTCCAAAAAACCTACCAACATCTTTATCAACTCATTTTAGAATATTTAAACAATAATTCCATATACATTACCTGCATAAATTATTCATTTTCTTTTATATAAGACCTACCTTTTTACTTTTGATAGATTATTAGACATTGGATTATTATACATAAATCCCAAAAACATGCGGTATTTTGTAGAATTTTGTCTATCAATATGTATGTACACCCTTTTGTAGTGGATATAGACTGTGAGGTGTAAGGAGATACCTTACAAAATAATAAAAAGGAGATTATAGAATGAGTAGATTAACAAAATTCTCAAAGTTAGTATTTGCAACTTTAATCGCGGGAAGTAGTCTAAGCACCTTTGTTTCGTCACACAGTGTACAAGCTGACACCTTAGATCCTAATTACCAAGACAAAGTAAAATTCATACCACCTTCTAGTGCTAGGCCAAAATTGGAACAAAAAAACACTATTGTTCCAGAAGCAAAATTTGTTAAAAACCATTATGTAAAGTATTCTAAAGCACATTTCCAAACTAAAGAAAGTATACCAAAAGAGATTTATTATTCTTCAGAAGGCTTTAAGGGCTATATACAGGCAAGTACCGTTTGGGATATGGGAGATCATTTCGCAACACTATATTCCGGAACCGTTATTCGATGTTAGACTTTTAATCCATTCTCCCCTAATGCTTAAAATGATTAATAACTCACTGCCAATACTGTAATATCTATTGTTCATAAAATAAACCACAAAATCTTTCGATTTCATGGTTTATCAAATATAAAGATAATGCTAAACGAATACTCTAACATTACCTTCCCCAAAGTTAATTATAGAGTATTTTCAAAAAAAAGACACTCTTGTAGTGTCTTTTTTATAGTATTTTCAAAAGAATTCCACCTACTAACACCTTTTTGTTGCACCTATTCGTTTATTTCAATATGATACTTTTCCATCTCGTATATGCAATAGACAATGATAGCTAAACTCCAACTGACACTATAATAATTATGTGTGTAGAAGTCATAGCCCGCTTTAATACCTTTCTCTATTACAACTAATGTAAATCCTAAAGCCACCCATCTGTTAATTTTCATCTTTATAAACGTTAAAGAGATAATTATTAAAAATAAAATATTTGTAAGATGATTTATCATTAGCTCATATTTTTGAATGTATACTGCCATTATACAAGCAACGATATTAGTCGCAATGCCAAAGGCAATCACCGCTCTCCAAACCCTGTCCGAAAGTCCCACTCCTGAGTCAGTCCCTTCCTAAACAAATATCCCTTTCTTTAATTCGTTCCTACACCCTATTCAAGATATGCTAAATTATCCTTGTCTGATGAATATCTATTTATCTTTTCATATAGAGCAAACAAAATTTCTACTCATAATTTTTTCTTTATTAGACAAACTATGTCTAAGCCGTTTGAACTAGCGGCTTCACTCTTCTGGTAATGGGATAGCACAATTTATTGAATTGACTAACTCATTCAACCCACTGGCACCGGCAGGCAACAAAATAGTTGTCTGCCATTTTCATGTATACTTTTTCTAATTTCATTTCAAACCAAGTGTGTGCTGTACTGATTTCAAAAGGACAGAATTTCATTTTTTAAAATGTAAAAATGATGAGGTCCTGTCTACTTTTGGTATAGGACTTTTTCTTTTCACACATACTATTTTTGA
This sequence comes from Bacillus cereus group sp. MYBK216-1, assembly GCF_051916495.1. Lineage (NCBI taxonomy): Bacteria > Bacillati > Bacillota > Bacilli > Caryophanales > Bacillaceae > Bacillus > Bacillus cereus group sp. MYBK216-1. The sequence goes on along the minus strand of NZ_JBQAGT010000003.1, from coordinate 250,926 downwards.
ACCTGTTTACCAATACGTGTCCTAATAGTATCTTGAATTCCTCCTAAAAAGGGCTGCAGATACGACTGCATGCCCTTTTATTTACGTTGTTTCTCTATACCCAATAAAGCAATTAAAAGCTAAAAACACACTATTACACATTCTTTTCATTCCAGATTATGTTAAAATTTCTTAAGTTGCTTATTTCATAGTCGAATTATGATTTCGTATCTAATTCAGCAATATCTGAGCTGTATCTATTATAATTAACAACATAACAATTGAAGTACCAAGGCTCACACTCCCTTCTACTGTAAAAAAAGGTGATGTTCTTATTATTGAGTTTAATAAATATGCAATTGATAAAAAGGAAACAGAAAAAAGCAGACGTGAAATTCAAAATTTATTGGATAAACTATTTGAATAGTAATATTAATTCATCAAACAAGAAGAGCTATCCAATAGGACGGCTCCTCTTTATTTCACATACACATAGGCTTTGTTCGCAATAATATAGCATGTTTTTCTTTTGCTGTTGTGAAATATACAATTAAAAAAGTGAGCAATATAGTTATATTGTTCACTTTTTTGATACATTTATGAAACATTCATGTGTTATCTTCATTACGTTTTTTCTTTTTATAAAACCATGTGCACTAGAAGCCCTAGAGCCCTAAACTCTAGGGCTTCTTCATTTACAATGAGTATATTTTGTCTTATTTACTATTCATTACCTTTATAAATAATTTCTAGCACTCCTTTGTGATTTCCATTTTAACATTAGAATAATTATGAGCAACTCAGAGTAGTCATTGAGCACTTTTTATGGCGCTTTTTATTTCTAACTAGATTAGGACTTTGTTAAAGAACTAAATAAAATCCAATATTCTACTAATAATCACAATACAATCTGTTTGTTACTCAAGTTGTATTAAAAAGAGCAGTTATTACAACTAACTGCTCTTTTTTATTTTGGTTTCTTGCATTTCTATATAAATTTTTTAATCCTATTCGTACTATTTTTGCAACTTAAAATATCACTAATACGTAAACCTGTATTGTATAACAATTTTACTACATTGTTTGGGACAAATTTTAATTTAAACCATATATTATCTATATTTATTAAACCTTTTCTGTTTTTGGAAAAGAGATACCAAAAACTGTTTTATTCCATGGACTACTTTCAACCCATATCCTGCCCTGATTTTTTTCTACTAAGGATTTAGCAATAGCAAGCCCTAATCCACTACCTCCATTAATAGAATTTCTTGATTGGTCACCACGATACATTCGTTCAAATACATGATCTAAATCATGTTCCGCGATTCCCTGTCCTTTATCCCAAACAAGCAATTGGAATTCTTGATTTGATTCCATGAGTTCTATCCCAAGTACTTTTCCTTCTTTCCCATATATAATAGCATTTTTTATTAGGTTATCTATAATTCTTATAATACTTAGATAATCAGCCGTGATAAAACATTTTGTTTTTGGTAAACTAAGCTTTAACTCCAAATTATTCTTCTTGATTTCAGGCAAATACTCAATTAATACTTCTCTGGTAATTTCAGTTAACTCTAGAAATTCAGGATTTATTAAAACTTCATCTGCATCTAACTTTGCCATATTAAATATTTCATTGATTAATTGCTTTAAGTTGCTGGATTTTTTTGAAATAATTTCAAGATACTCTTTTTTTTCTTCTCGAGAAACAGCTATATCATCTTTTAAAGCATCAATATATCCTATAATAGATGTAAGAGGAGTTCTGATATCATGAGAAATACTTGATAAGAGCCTTTTTCTCGCATTTTGAGATTTAATGGATTCGATTTGAACTCTCTCTAACTGTTCAATTAATTCATTCACAGAAAATATCATTTTATTAAATACATTATCTTCATTTACAATTAACCTTGTTGTTAAATTCCCTTTAATTACACGTTGTAACCCCTCAATCATTATTTTCAAACGATTAACGAAGTGAAACCTTATCAGTAAGAGAAAAGTCGTAAAGAAAAATAGTACTATGTACAAAACAAGTTTATTTATTCCTAATAGCTGATTATTTAAATCTGTAAAAAAAAGTCCTATAATACATAATAATTGAAGAATATTAAGTAAGATAATTTTATCGCTATACATTTTGGTCACCTACAAACTTATATCCTATTCCCCAAACTGTTTGTATTAATTGAGGATTAGAGGGATCCACTTCTATTTTTTTTCTAAGTTTTCGAATATGGACCATGACAGTATTATCATCTTCTAAATAGTTGTCCCCCCAAACATTACGGAATAACTGAGATTTAGTAAACACTTGCTCCGGATTTGAAGCAAAAAACCTTAGTAGTTCCATCTCTTTTGCAGTCAAAGGAATCTCTTTCCCCTCTTTGAAAACAGTATATTTTTTCATATCAATTGAGATTTCCTTAAACTCTATACGTGTTTGTTCTCTATCCCCTGCCTCACTTCCTAAAACTAAAAATCTCCTCATAAGAGCTTTAACTCTAGCTACTACCTCATTTATACTAAAAGGTTTTGTAATATAATCATCTGCGCCCATACTTAAACCTAATATCTTATCAGTTTCATGATTTTTAGCAGTGAGCATTAGAATAGGAACATTCGTTTTTTCTCTTAACTTTCTGCAGACCTCAATCCCATCAATTTTTGGCATCATAAGATCTAATATAAACAGATCATATTTGTTTTTATTAAATAACGAAAGAGCGTGCTCGCCATCTATAGCAACATCAACCTTATATAATTCTCGCTCCATATATTTTTTTAATAAATCTCTAATTTCTTTTTCATCATCCGCTATAAGAATTCTAATTTCTCGCAAAATAACACCTGCTTTCATAATTTCTATTATACATGTCCAAAATTATTGCGCTTATTCCCTTTAATTTACAAGTCATCAAAATAAGAAAATTGGCATTTCTTAAAAGAAATGCCAATTCTCAAAAATTAAACTGTTTCAAACGCCAATATGTCGTTTATTATATTAGCATTCTTTTTAAGAATATCTAGCTTTGAATTTGATAACATTTCCATATGGGTTCCGTACCCTTGAATTATCCTGAAATTCTTCGTAGTAGCATTCTCCCACAGTAAATTATTTTCATCTTCTTTTTCTTTTACTGATTTTATATAACTTATATTTCCATCAATACTGCCATTTGTTGTTGTACTCTGTACATACATATAAGACTTCATAATTAATTCTATCAAATAATCACTAGCTAATTTTTCTAAATCTTTATATTTTTTCAGATTGAATTTTTCATGAAGTTCTCTCTTACACTCTTCCTCTGTATAAAGATTCTGTTCTACAATCGTACGGTATTTTGAATCAATAAGAATAAGATTTTCTACTTCAAAACCTTGTCTATTCAATTCTTTTGCCACATCGAATGCAAGAATTCCACCAGCTGAATATCCCACTAATGTGTACGGTCCTTCTGATTGAATATCTTTTATTATTTTAACATATTGTGCAATTCTATTTTCAGATTTAATAAAATTAAAACTGTAAACCGAATATGACTCAATATGCTTTGCTAGCCCCATATATGCTATTCCTATTGAAGCAGCAGGTGGGAAACAAAATAGTTTTTTATTGGTGCTTGTTGAGCTACTAAGTTGAATACAATCCTCTGTATAATCCTTTAACATTTCTTTTGCACCTTCTAAGAACGCTGAAAAACTTCGGACTGTAGGTTTATCAAATACATCTTTAAACGGTACTCTAAAGTTTAACTCTGCAACTATCCTTGAAACAAATGTCATAACGTTTAAAGAATTCGCTCCGATATCAAATAAATTAGTATTCATACCTATTTTTTTGATATTTAAAATTTCTTCCCATATGCTAACAATTTTTTCTTCTAAATCATTTCTTGGCGGTTCGTATTCTAATCCATATTGGACATTTCCATCTGGTGCTGGTAATGAATTTATATCTATTTTACCATTTGTTGTCAACGGCAATTCCTTAAGCTGTGTAAAAAATGCCGGTATCATATAATTTGGAAGTTCTTTTGATAAATATCTTCTCATCTCTGTAACAGTAATTGCTTTTTCTTTATTCTCTAAAACAACATATGCACAAAGATACTGACTATCCTCACCGTCTATTCTTGCAACAACTTTTGTTTCTTTTATATTATCTAATTTTAGAATTTGATTCTCTATTTCTCCTAATTCAATTCTATAACCACGAATTTTGACTTGATGGTCAGTTCTGCCTATAAATTCGATATTTCCACTAGGCAACCATCTTGCAAGATCCCCTGTTCGATACATCTTTGCTCCAGGTACATATGGATTTGATATAAATTTTTCTGCTGTCAATTCAGGTCTATTTAAATAACCTGTAGCAACACCATCTCCACTTATATAAAGTTCTCCTTCTATTCCTACTGGTAATATCTTTTGATTATCATCCAATATATAAATTTGAACATTATCAATTGGCTTCCCAATAGGTACCGATATGTGTTTATCGTCATTAAGGCTATATTTATAAATCATACAGCCAATTGTTGTTTCTGTTGGACCATACTCATTATAGATTTCAACATTATGATTGAAACTTTTTAAAATCTCTCTTGCTAACTCAGTCTTTAAATCTTCTCCACCCACTATTAATCGTTTTATACTTGAATTGCTGTTATCAATATCTCTTATCAACCTTAAATGGGATGGTGTCAATTTTACTATACCTACTCTATTATCCTTAAAGATTTTTCTTATAATTGGTTCATCCCCATCATTATTGTAAATAACTATTTTATTTCCAGAAATTAATGGTGTGAATAATGATGTAATTGTAAGGTCAAATGAGAAAGATGAATACAAGGCAAAATCTAAGGCCTCTCCTTTGACATATTCCTTATTCGCCCATGTTATATAATTGACTAGGCCTCGTTGCTTAAGCATAGTTCCCTTTGGCATACCTGTAGAACCCGAAGTATAAATCATATAAGCCAGATTGTTAGTATTACTTGTTACTTTTATATTTTCAGTAGAATAATGATTATACTCTTCATCTAAAAATACTATTTCTTTACTTAACCTCACTGCATCTTTACCTTTTGTAAGTATTATATTTGTTCCACTATCCTCTACTATATATTTAATTCGCTCTTCAGGATATTCAGGATCTATTGGTAAATATGCTGCTCCAGATTTTAAAATCCCCATAATTCCTATAATCATCTCTAGAGAACGTTCAAGCATGATACCTACAACTGTGTCTGGTTGAACTCCTTTATTCTGGAGTAGCCTAGCTATTTGGTTAGATTTTTCATTAAGTTCTTTATAAGTAAGTTGCTGCTTATCAAATACCACAGCTACCTTATTTGGAGTCCGTTCTACCTGTTCTTCAAATAAGCGATGAATTGTTTTTTCTTTTGGATACTCTGCCTTTGTTTCATTAAACTCATTCAAGAAATAATGCTTTTCTTCTTTTGAAAGGATTTCTAATTGATTCACATTTTTATTTTCATCTTGCACAACTTCGTCCATAATATTTTTTAGATGATTTGCTATGTTCTGGATGAGTTTTTCTGAATAGAGATTTCCATCATATGATATTTTGAGAACAAGCTGTTCACCTGGAACGACAACTATTGTAAATCCATAGTTGGTTTGTTCAATCCCTTTAATATCCTTAAACACGAAACTACTCTTACTTTCTTCTTCCTGAAGTAAACGTTCATCAAGTGCATAATTCTCAAAAATCATTACATGATCAATTAAATCCCTTTTCAAATCACTAAGAGACTGTATATCTGAAAGATTCATATAGTTGTATGCTTGGCTTTCTATTGCTTGTTGCTGTACCTCTTTTAAAATATTTTTAAAGCTCTTCTGTTCTTTTATATTAATTCTCGTTGGAATTGCATTAATGAATAATCCAACCATTTTTTCAATTCCAGCTACTTTGGCATCTCTACCAGAAACGACAGAACCAAATACAACATCGTCTGTATGATTATACTTGGCTAAAATAATCCCCCATAAAGTTTGTAGCACAGTGTTTAACGTAACATTATTTTGATTAGCCAATTCAGTCATTTTTTTCGTAAGTTCCCTTGAAAATTCAATGAGCGTCTCTTGTCCATGGTACTCTCTTGTACTATCAATTTTGAACGATGGAACTTTCGCAGGTTTTTGATATCCTGCTAAATATTGTTTCCAATATTGAATTCCCTCTTCTTTTTCCTGTTCTCCTAACCATCTAATATAATCACTATATGGTCTTGGCTCTTCTAAATTAGGATACTGTCCTACTTGTTTGTTTCCATAGATATGGAACAATTCTCCCAAAATAATACCTCTGCCCCATCCATCGAACAAGATGTGATGATTACTCCATATAATTGTATAAGCCTTATCATCAGTTTGAATAAGTTCCAGTCTAATTAAGACATCTTTACTAAAATCAAAACCTTTTTCTCGATCTTGTTCAATGTAGGTTGTTATACTTTCTTTTTGCTGATCTATTCCTTGCTGTCTAATATCTCGATATCTAAAGCCAATCTTTCGACCTTTTATAATTACATTTTTTGGTTGTTCTGTAATTTCATATTCAATTGCTGTCCGAAGGATTTCATGTCTTTTCATAATATCGTTCAAGCTTTCCTCGAATAAGTTGACATCAATAAACCCTTTGACATCAATGACAAGTTGTTCAAAGTATGCACCTGATTGTGGATCTTCTAATGCATGGAATAGCATACCCTGCTGCATATTAGCTAATGGATAAATCTTTTCTATTTCTCCCCACCTATTTTTCGCCTTTATTTCCTCTAGTTGTTCGAAGCTTAATTCTTTGTCTCCGTAGTCAAATGGTGTTTTTTCAGCCTGTTCCTTAGAAATGCAATGGTGGATTACATCAAGAAGAGCAGCCTTGAAAGCTTCCGTAAACTCCACTACGACATCCTCTGCATATACTTTTGTATTATAAGTCGTATCAATAGTGAGCTTTCCATCTAAGACAATAGCATTGATTTCTATAGGTGTTTCTCTTGTATGTTTACCTCCAATCGACTCTCCTGCCGATATCCAAGAAGAAGAAAAGATTGTATTATTGAGATCTGCATCCATTTGACCTAAGTAATTAAACAAAATAGGTGGCTGTTCAATACTCCATAAATCTGAATCTCCACTCAATTGTTTTAAAACCCCATAGCCTATTCCCTTATTCGGAATTCTTCTAAGAGACTCTTTCACTGTTTTAATAGTCATTGAAAGGTCCTTTTCATCTCCTAAATTGATGTATACAGGATATTTGGTTGTAAACCATCCAACTGTTCGGCTAATATCTACATTTTTTATAATCTGTTCTCTACCATGGCCCTCTAGATTAATCCTAATTTTATTTTCACCAGTTACTCTCCTTGTAGCTATTAAAAGAGCACTAATCAGTAAATCATTGATTTCAGTATGATATGCTTGATTTGTTTCTCTTAACAATCGGCTTGTTTCCTCTATTCCGAGAGCGGTACTAAAAGTATCACTATCCTCATATCGGAATAGTCCAACTTCCTCTTTTTTCTCTAAAAAGTTAACATTATCCTTTAATGTGTTCACCCAATATTGCTTTTCTCTAAGGATTTTTGCACTCTTAGCATACTCGTTGAGCTGAGTGGCATACTCTTTATAAGAAGTCGTTTTTGGATAAAACGCTATTGGTTCTCCTTTCATTAGCTGGCTGTATCCAAGTGCAAAATCTTCAAATAGGACTCTCCAAGAGATTCCATCCACCACAAGGTGATGAATAATAAGTAACAGATGGTCTCCAACATTCGTCTTAAACTGTGCTACATTTACAAGCGGTCCTTCTTGTATATCAATTTTCTTCTGTAATATTGTCGCAAGTTCTTGAATTTTCACATCTGGATTATCTTCTCTCGAAACGTCATAAACATAAAAACCAAATTGATTCTTTTCCACTTCTCGATTGAATTGAAGTACTTCATTATTCTCCTCTTTATAAATCATTCGTAAAGCGTCATGATGTACAAAAATTGCTTCCATAACTTCTTGTATCATTTCCTCACGGAATCCATCTTTCCTATACAACATAACTGCATGATTATAATGATTTACATCTTCTTTTCCATTCATAAAATACGCTTTTTGAATTGGAGTGAGCAACACATCTCCTGTTTCAATTTCATAAGAGCCTTCTTGTATTGTCTCAATATTGACATAGTTGCTTAAAAACTTGATTTCCGGATAGGTAAATAGATCTTTCATCTCTAACGTGATACCTTCTCGTGATAAACGTGAGATAATTTGTAAAGCTTTAATAGAATCTCCACCCGAAGCAAAAAAGTTATGGCTAATCCCAATTGACTTGACTCCTAATATATCTTCCCATACCTTCACAAGTTTTTCTTCTACCTGATTTCTTGGTTTTTCATAATCTACTCCCTTACCCACATCTGGCTCTGGTAAAGCTTTTTCGTCTACTTTTCCATTTGCCGTAAGTGGAATACGCTCCATTTGAACAAAATAAGATGGAATCATGTATTCAGGGATTTCTACTTTTAAGTACGCTCTTAATTCTTCAAATGATAGGTCCCTCTGGGATGTAATATATGCACATAGATATCTTCTTTCGTCCTGACCTTCTCGGTCAATCACGAATGCTTCTTTAATTTGTTCGTGTTTAACTAAATGACGCTTAATCTCTTCTGTTTCAATTCGATAACCTCTTATTTTCACTTGACCGTCAATCCTACCTGCAAGCTCAATTCTACCATCTGATAGTCTTCGAGCAAGATCCCCTGTCCGATACATTTTTTTATTTGGTTCAAACGGATTTTGAACAAATTTTTCTTCGGTCAAATCTGCTCTGTTTAAATATCCACTTGCTACGCCATCTCCTGATAAGCATAATTCACCATAAACACCTTCTGGGACAAGTTTCATTTGTTGATCCACTACGTAAGCCTTCATATTCTGAATTGGTCTTCCAATAACAGGGCATTCTTTGAAAGCTGCCATTGTATCATATTCAATAACTTGATATACCGAACCAATTGTCGCCTCTGTAGGTCCATAGTGATTCATTACCGCATGATTTGGGTAATGTGTATAGAATGTTTCAACATCTATTGGATTGATTTTCTCTCCACCTAACACGACTAATCTCAAAGTTTTACAGCTCTGATTATTTGAGAAACTCGGATCATTCACCAAGACGTTAAAGAGAGACGGTGTTAATTTCAAATAAGAAATCCCTTGTTCTTCTATATACTGTAATGCTTTCTGAGCATTAGTATATACTTCTTTTGTAACGAGATGCAGTTCACATCCATTTAAAAGTGATGAATATAGACTTGTATAGCCCAAGTCAAATGCATAGGAAGATACTAACATTGCCTTATCTGTTTCTTTTAGATTCGCTTCCTTTGTAAACCAAGTCATGTAGTTTACAACGTTGTTATGCTGAACACATACACCTTTAGGTGTACCAGTCGAACCTGATGTATAGATGATATATGCATTATGATTCCATTTATAATTGACTAATAAATTTGATGTATCCCTCTCTTTTATAGAATCATCTTCCATGGAGATTACTTCTGCATTAAATTGGAGAGTTTCTTTCCTTTCTCCTTTTACTATCAATAGGCTAGCATTACTGTCCTTTAAAATGACATTCGTTCTTTTATCCAGTTGTTCAGGATCTATTGGTAAGTAAGTAGCTCCTGCTTTTAATACGGCCATAATTCCAATAATCATTTCAAGAGATTCTTCCACTAACATACCTACTGTTATCCCTGGCTTTGCTCCTTTTTCTTGAAGCAACCTTGCCATTTGATTCGCTCTTTCATTCAGTTCCAGATACGTAAGTTTCTGATTTTTAAATACCACGGCTACATGGTGAGGTGTTCGTTTCACCTGTTCCTCAAATAATTGTGAAATTGTTTTATCTTTCGGATAATCAGCTTTTGTATCTTTATCATCCTGCAATAGCATCTGCACTTCTTCTTCTGAAAGCAACATAATATCCTGAATGCTTTGTTCTGGCTTCTCAATAATTTCTTTAAAAACCTGGATTAAATGTTTAGCTAATCTTTCTACAGTTTCCTTCTTAAATAATTTAGTTCTGTAATTTAATACACATTTGATACTACGCTCTTCTTCAACAGCGGTAAGTGTTAAATCAAATTTAGAAACATGCGCCTTCATTTGATATGGTGAGAAAGTTAAACCTTGTATTTCAAAATCATCATAGTCAAAGTTTTGTAAGACGAGCATTGTATCAAACAAAGCACTTCTGCTCATATCTCTCTTTAAATCTAATTTTTCAACTAATTCATCAAATGGATAATCCTGATTTTCATAAGCTTTTAAAGCATTGTCTTTAACTTCTTTTAAATAATCCTGGAATGAAACGTCTCGTTTTGGATAATTTCTCATTGCAAGAGTATTAACAAAAATACCCATAATCTGTTTCAAATCATCATGAGGTCTTCCTGCGATTGGAGATCCCACTACGATTTCCTCTTGCCCCGTATATTTTGAAAGCAGTGTTGTGTATCCCGCTAACAGAAGCATGTACAGCGTCACACCATGTTCCTTCGCCATCTTCTTAAGATTAACATATATGTCACTATCGATTTCAAAATGTACAAGGTCACCTTCTGTACTTTGAATTGGCGGTCTTTTATAATCTGTTGGCATATTTAGTACTGGTACTTCTTCTTTAAATACATGCATCCAATACTCTTCTTGTTTTTTCATTTCTTCTTGAGTAAACAATTCTCTTTGCCATACAGAATAATCTTTATATTGAATGCTTAATGGAGATAATTCTTTCCCGTTGTATAACTCAGCTAATTCCTGTGTAAAGATCCCCATTGATACACCATCTGATATGATATGGTGCATATCTAATACAATTACGTGCTCATCATCTGTAACATGTATGATTTCAACCCGTAAAAGAGGAGCCTTCTCCAAATCAAACGGTTTAACAAATCCATTGATTATATCATCTAGCTTATTGGTACCCATTTCTCTATACGTCACTTGGAAATCTATGTCTTTCTCAATCTTTTGAACTGGTTCACCATCTACCATTACAAAAGAAGTTCTTAAAGCTTCATGTCTTTCGATTAATTTATGGAAAGCCTTCTCAAGTTGCTGAACATCCAAATCACCTTTTATCTTCATGGCGAACGGTATATTGTAAGATACTCCGTTACCCTCTATTTTGTTTAAAATATAAAGTCTTTTTTGTGCAGATGAAAGTGGATAATAATCTTGTTCTTCTACTTTTTTGATCGATGCATATACACTTTCTTTTGTAGAGTCAATAAATTCTCCAATCCCTTTTATAGTAGGTGTTTGGAAGATTTGTCGTAAAGGTATCTCCACCATAAGTTCCTTATGGATTTTAGAAACCATCGTAGTTGCTTTAAGAGAATGACCTCCTATTTCAAAAAAGTGCTGGTTGATACCGATTTTTTCTACTCCTAAAATTTCCTGCCAAATGGATACAAGTCTTTCTTCGACTTCATTCCTTGGTGCCTCATACTCTACTCCCACAACTGCACTTTCATCAGGTTCTGGTAAGGCCTTTCGGTCCACTTTTCCATTGGCTGTAAGTGGTAGTTTATCCAACTGAACGAAAAACGCAGGAATCATATACTCTGGAAGCTCTTGCGCCAAATCCTTCCGAATTTCTTGTAATTTGGATTCTTTCTTACGTGTTTCAGACGTAAAATAAGCACATAAATATGGTTGACCATTATTATCCTCTCTTGCGATGACAACGGCTTCTTTAATCTCTTTCTGTTTGAAAAGTTGATTCTCTACCTCACCAAGTTCAATCCTGAAACCTCGAATTTTCACTTGATGGTCAATTCTACCTAAAAATTCGATATTCCCATTAGGCAATAACCTTGCAAGATCTCCTGTCCGGTACATCCTTTCCCCTGGAATGAATGGATTTGGAACAAACTTCTCCGCTGTGAGCTCTGGTCTGTTTAAATAACCACGTGCCAAACCTTCCCCACTTACACAAAGTTCACCTGCAACTCCTAATGGCACTAAATTATTTTCCATATCAAGGATATAAACCCTGTTATTACTTATTGGTTTACCAATAAGTACCTTCTGATCTTCCTGTTTTAATTCACATATTGTAGAACAAACACTATTTTCTGTTGGACCATATTCATTAAACAATTTTACGTGAGGTATTTTCTGAAAATGTTTTGTAATTAGATTTTCATTAAAACCTTCACCTGCAATTGTCACAAATCTCAAATCTAATAAAGGCTTATCAATAGTGTTTAATAGATTATTATAATAGCTTGGAACGGCTAACAAATTAGTTACTTTATTATTTTGAATAATATTTATAAATTTACTGAAATTCATTCTTATATCTTCTATTAAAATTAATTTACCTCCAGAAAGCAAAGTAGTAAAAATATCTTCAACAGAGCTGTCAAAAGAGAAAGAAGGCATCTGTAACGTAATATCACTGTCACTATATTGATATGATTCTATTCTCCAACATAACGTATTGAGAATAGATTTATGATTCACCATTACACCCTTTGGTTTTCCAGTTGAACCTGAAGTGTATATTATATAAGCCATGTCAGCGGACTTATTTAGACTAGGCAAGTTTTCTGTAAATCTATCCTTAATCTTTTGTACATTTATATCAATACAAGTTAAATCATAATCTACTTGTTTATTTTCTTGTTTTAACAATATTTCTATACCACTGTCTTCCAACATATATCTTCTTCTATCCTCTGGATACTCAGGATCAATTGGAAGGTATGCTCCCCCGGCTTTTAATATCGCCATCATACCAACTATCATTTCAATCGAACGTTCAACCATAATACCAACCACAGTATTAGATTTCACACCTTTTTCTCTTAGCAGAGCAGCGACTTGATTAGATTTTTCGTTAAGTTCCCAATAAGTCAATTGTTTATTTTCAAACACAACTGCAATATTTTCAGGTGTCCTTTCTACCTGTTCTTGGAACAATTGATGGATCGTCTTCTCTTTTGGGTAATCTACTTTTGTATCATTAAATTCATACAATAAAGTTGTTCTTTCTTCTTCTGCAATTATGTCTATTTCATTTATTTTCTTATTCTCATCTGCAATCACTTGTTCAGTTACTTTTTTAATGTGCATTTCGATATTATCTATTATTTTGTCATCATAAATATTTCCATCATAAGTCAAAACTAAATTTAACTGCTCACCTGGAGTTGCAGCAATACTAAAACTATAATTGCTCTGCTCTTCTGCATGTATATCTTCTACCTCAAAACCTATATCCATTTTTTCATTTCCGGCAATACGTTTATCAACAGCATAGTTCTCAAACACAATTATATGATCTATAAGATCATTCTTTAATTTACTCATTGCTTGAACTTCAGCTAAATTCATATAGTTATAATTATTACTAGCTATAGCTTCACTCTGTACAACCGTTAAAACCTCTTTAAACTTCTGATTCTTTCCAAGGTTTATTCTAGTTGGAATGGCATTAATAAATAAACCAATCATCTTTTCAATTCCGTCTACTGGTGCTTCCCTTCCCGATACAATAGTTCCAAATACTACTTCGTCTGTATTATTATACTTCGCCAAAATAATACCCCAAATACTCTGGAATACTGTATTAAAGGTTACGCTATTCCTATTAGCAAGCTGTGTAATCTTATTTGTTAATTCGTTCGAAAATTCAATTACTTTTTCTCTTCTTAAATACTCACTATTATTCTTAGTAATCTGTAATTTTGGTATTTGCGCTTTCTCTTCATAACCATCTAAATATTGCTCCCAATAACTTTTACCTTCTTCTTTATCTTGCTCTTCCAGCCATTTTATATAATCGCTATAAGGTTTCGTTTCTTCTAACTCATATTCTTCACCATTTATTAATTTTCCATATACAGTGAATAACTCACCTAATACGATTCCAAGACACCAACCGTCCAATAAAATATGGTGATGACTCCATACCAATTTATATAAGTTTTCATCTGTTCTAATCAAACATACTCTCATTAAAGTATCTTTACTTAAGTTAAATCCCTTTTCTGTATCTTCTTCTCTATAATTTTTTATGAATAACTCTTTTTCTATAGTTCCTCTTTCACTTATATCGCAATATTGAACACCTATTTCTCTATCCGCTATTATTATTTGTCTAGGCTCCCCAACTATTTCATATTCAAATGATGCTCTTAGTATTTCGTATCTTTGCATGATTTTATTAAAACTTGTTTTTAATATCTCTACATCAACGTATCCTGTTATATCCATGACAGTTTGTTCAAAATATGCTTTTGAATTTTTGTTTTCCAAAGCATGGAACAGCATTCCTTTTTGCATATTTGCTAACGGGTAAATCTTTTCAATTTCGAAATCTTTATACTTTTCTTTAATATCCTTAAGTTCACTTAGAGTTAATTTAGTATCCCCATAGTCATAAGGCGTTTTTTCCACCTCTATTTGACTAACACAATGATCAATTATAGTTTCAAGACTTTCTTTAAACTTATCATTTAATTTCCTGATTGTTAGTTCATCAAACTCTAGCTCATTAAAGGTAGTATTTATAACCAATTCATTATTAATAATTATCGAATTGATTTCTATCGAATTATTTCTTGAAATCTTTCCTCCAATTGTTTCCCCATAAGAAAATTTTGATTCAGAAAATTCATTTCTGTTAACATCATTATCCATTTCACCTAAATAGTTAAATGAAATTGGTGCTTTTTGTTCATTTAATAGATACTTCTCTTTTGATAAATATTTTAGTATACCAAATCCGATTCCCTTGTTAGGAATTTTCCTTAAAGTTTCTTTTACCATTTTTATATTAGTAGCAAGATCGGTCTCATTGCCTAAATCTATAAGTACTGGATACATAGTTGTAAACCAACCTACAGTCCTACTAATATCTACATTTTCTAAGATATCTTCTCTTCCATGTCCCTCCATATTTATTTTTATACAATTTTCACTTGTTATCTCTCTAGCACCTAATAATAAGGAAGTTAACAATATATCATTTATTTCTGTATTGTATGCTCTATTGGATTTTCTTAATAAACTTATAGTCTTTTCCTTATTTAAAGAAATACTAACTGTTTTACTATTTTCGAATGTGTCACTTTTGAGCTCTTTTTTTCTAGGTATAAATGCAACCTCAGTATTTGCTATCTCTTGCCAATACTCTTTTTCCTTTAATAATTTATTGTTACTAGCATACTCCCTCAGCTTAGAGGAAAATTCTTTAAAGGATTCAGTCTTGAATCCAACGTCTAACTTCTCACCTCTTAAATCCTGAGAATATAGAGTTTCAAAATCTTCTAATATTATTCTCCATGATACTCCATCTACTACAAGATGATGAATGGTAATAAGCAGATGATCACCTTGATTCGTTTTAAATAAACAAAGATTAACGAGTTTACCATTTTTGATGGAAGATTTCTTTTGGATATTTGTCGCTAATTCATATATTTTCTCTTCCTTATTCTCTACTCCCTCAACATCATGAACGTATAAATCAAAGAGGTTATCCTTATAGCCTCTATTATACTGAATGATCTCTCCATCATTTTCTCTATAAATCATTCTCAGGGCATCATGCTGCTCTAATATCTTATTAAAGACTCTCTCTATTCTCTTTTGATCAAATCCATCTTCCCTAAACAGCATAAATGATTGATTAAAATGATCTAGTTCTTCTTTATTTTTCTCAAAATACCATTTTTGAATTGGAGATAATATTACTTCTCCTGTAACTATTTCATAAGGTTTTAACCGTTTGTTTTGCTTTTTTACATACTTACTAAGATCTTTAATTTTAGGGTTTGCAAATAGATCTTTCACTTCTAACTTAAGATTTATTCTAGACAATCTGGACACAATTTGCAGAGCCTTAATAGAATCTCCACCTGATACAAAGAAATGATGATTTATCCCTATATCCTCTATGCCTAGGATATCCCTCCAAATCTCAACAAGATGTGTTTCAACTTCATTTCTTGGTGCCTCATATTCTACCCCTGATTGACTACTTCTATCTGGTTCTGGAAGTGCTTTTCGATCCACTTTATCGTTTGATGTAAGTGGTAACTGGTCAAGTTGAACAAAATAAGAGGGAATCATGTAATCAGGAAGTTCCTTTTCTAAAAATTCTCTTATCTTGGCTGAAGATATTGCTTTTTCAGACACAATATAAGCACTTATATACGTATGATTTTTCTTATCCTCTTTTGCTACTACTACGACCTCTTTTATATCTTGATGTTTTAACAACTGGCTCTCTATTTCACCAAGTTCTATTCTATACCCACGTATTTTTACTTGATGGTCAATTCTTCCTATGAATTCAACATTTCCATCAGGCATCCATCTTACAAGATCACCTGTACGATACATTTTTTCTCCACTGACGAAAGGATTTCCCACAAATTTCTCGGCAGTTAAGGCTGGATTATTTAAATAACCTCTTGCCAATCCAACTCCAGATATACATAACTCTCCTGTTACTCCAATTGGACAAAGCTGATTATACTTATTTACTATATAAACTTTAGTATTATACACCGGTTTTCCAATTGGAATATTATCATCATTTTTATTCATTAAGAAACTTGTAGTTACTACTGTATTTTCGGTTGGACCGTAGGCATTTACAAGTTGATAGCGAGTATTCTTATTTAAAATTAACTTTTCGCCACCGGATACTAACATTCTTAAAGAATGATTATCTTGTAATATAAATTGTTCACTTACCTTAGATGGGAATGTTGCAACTGTTATGTCTTTACTATTCATATATTCATTTAATTTATCTAGATCAAGCCTCATATCTTTGCCTAAAACGTGCAAAGTAGCTCCGGTGATTAAACAAGGGAAAATTTCTCCAATAGATGCATCAAATGAGACTTTCAAATAGTTTGTAATTCGATCTCTTTCTGTTATTTTATGAAAATCTACATACCAATTACATAAATTGACTAAGGAATGATGTTCCACTAACACCCCTTTTGGTAAACCCGTGGAACCAGACGTATAAATGACATAGGCTAAATCATTTCTATTATTACGCCTTTCCATATTAATTTGCTCTTGATTTTTTATTGTTTCATCATTAATTGAGATTTTAGTTATACATTCATTATTGATAAAATGAAGTTTATCGTATAAATGAGTCTGCGTTAATACGAATTTTGCGTTACTATCTTCTACCATATATTTAATTCGCTCTTCAGGATATTCAGGGTCTATTGGTAAATACGCTGCCCCTGATTTTAATATACCCATGATACCGACAATCATATCTAAAGAACGTTCCACCATAATTCCTACAATCATTTCTGGATGAACACCCTTATCATAAAGTACTCTAGCTACTTGATTGGATTTTTCATTGAGCTCCTTATAAGTAACTTGTTGCCCCTCAAATTCTACGGCAACCTTGTTTGGAGTTCTCTCTACCTGCTCCTCAAATAATTGATAAATGGTTTTATTCTTTGGATAATCCATATAAGTTTCATTAAATTCATTCAAAAGAATGTGCTTTTCTTCTCCCGAAAGCATATCTATTTGACCTAAACAAACTTCCTGATTATTAGTAATTTCTCTTAAAATACTAACAAAGTGCTCTGATATTTTAGCTATTGTCTCTTTCTTAAACAATTTTGTACAATATTCTAAATCAAATTTTATGATGTTATTAGTTTCTACTGCTGATAATGTTAAATCAAAATTTGCTATATTAAGTTCACTATCATATGTTTCAAAACTTAACCCTTTAATCTCTTCATTAGAGGTATCTAAGTTTTGTAGCACAAACATCGTATCAAATAATGCACTTCTACTCATATCTCTTTGTAAGTCCAACTTTTCAACCAGTTCATCCAAAGGATAATCTTGATTTTCATAAGCCTTTAATGCATTTTCTTTTACTTCTCTTAAATAATTACGAAATGTTTTATCTTCATTTGGATAATTTCTCATCGCAAGGGTATTCACAAACATTCCGACAATATTTTCAAAATCATGATGGCTTCTTCCTGCAATTGGAGATCCTACCACAATATCATCTTGACCCGTATATCTTGAAAGTAAAGTTGTATATCCAGCTAACAGAAGCATATACATGGTAACCCCATTTTCTTTTGCAATTCTATTAAGGTTCTTTGTCAACTCACTATCTATTTCAAAACTTCTTCGAGCCCCTTCAACACTTTGTGTCGGCGGCCTTTTATAATCTGTTGGCATATTTAAAATAGGTACTTCTTCTTTAAAAACATTTATCCAATATTCTTCTTGCTTCTTCATTTCCTCTTGAGTAAACAAGTCTTTTTGCCATACTGCATAATCTTTATACTGTAGGTCCAATGGGGATAACTCTTTCCCTTCATACAGTTTACAGAGCTCTCTATTTAAAATGTTCATTGAAACTCCATCTGAAATGATATGGTGCATATCTAGGACCATCACGTGCTCATCATCTGTGACATGTATAATTTCAACCCTTAAAAGAGGACCTTTCTCCAAATCAAACGGTTTAACAAATCCATTAATCATTTCATCTAGCTTATTGGTACCCATTTCTCTATACGTCACTTGGAAATCTATCTCTTTTTCAATCTTTTGAACTGGTTCACCATCTACCATTACGAAAGAAGTTCTTAAGGCCTCATGTCTTTCGATTAGTTTATAGAATGTATTCTCAAGCTGATGAACATCCAAATCACCTTTTATTTTCATAGCGAAAGGCATATTATAAGATACTCCGCTACCCTCTATTTTGTTTAAAATGTAGAGTCTTCTTTGGGCAGATGAGAGCGGATAATAATCCTGTTCTTCTACTTTTTTGATCGATGCATATACACTTTCTTTCGTAGAGTCAATATATTCTCCAATTCCTTTTATAGTAGGTGTTTGGAAGATTTGTCGTAAAGGTAGCTCCACCATAAGTTCCTTATGGATTCTAGAAACCATCGTAGTCGCTTTCAGTGAATGGCCTCCAATTTCAAAAAAGTTGTGTTGAATTCCTATGTTTTCTATATCTAAAATATCTTGCCAAATGGATACAAGCTTTTCTTCGACTGTATTCCTTGGTGCCTCATACTCTACTACTCCTGCAACCGAACTTTCATCAGGACTTGGTAAAGCCTTTCGATCCACTTTCCCATTTGTAGTAAGTGGTAGCTTGTCTAGCTGAACAAAAAAAGCAGGAATCATATACTCTGGTAACTCTTTTGCCAAAAACTTTCGAATTTCTTGAACCCTAATCTCGCCCTTCGATGATTCGGAAGTAAAGTACGCACATAAATATTGATGATGACTATTATCTTCTCTTGCGATAACAACAGCTTCTTTTACTTCCTTATGTTTTAGAAGTTGACTCTCTATCTCACCCAGTTCAATCCTGAAACCACGAATTTTCACTTGATGGTCAATTCTTCCTAAAAACTCAATATTTCCATCAGGTAACATTCTCACAAGGTCTCCTGTTCGATACATTCTCTCTCCTAGAATGAACGGATTTGGAACGAATCTCTGAACTGTTAATCTCTCGTTATTTAAATACCCTTTACTTAATCCGTCTCCAGAAATACATAGTTCTCCAGGCACACCAAGTGGAAGCAGGTTAGAATTTTTATCTACTACAAAAACCGAAGTATTTGCTAACGGTTTTCCTATTGGGATAACCTCAGTTACTTCATTAACAAAATAATAAGTAGCATATACCGTGCTTTCAGTTGGACCATAAACATGAATAATTTTATCTTTGCCCAATTTCTCAAGGGCTTTGTTCACATGTGAAACTGAAACTCTTTCACCACCGAATAATATTTTTCTTATTTTATCTAAACAATCTATTTCTAAATCTACAAGCGCATTAAATAAAGCTGTGGTAATAAACATAATACTTATCTGTTCTTCCTTTATTAACTTAGCTAGTTTAACAAGACTTAATACAGTGTCCTTCTCAACCATTATTAACTTTGCACCATTTAGAAGCGCACCATAAATATCAAATATAGACCCATCAAAAGCATAATTCGAAAGTTGTAGTATCGTATCATTCTCATTAATTTCAATATAATTTGTATTCTTAACTACTCTAATTGCACTATAATGCGGAATAACTACTCCTTTTGGTGTTCCTGTTGATCCTGAAGTATAAATGATATAAGCTGTATCACTTGAATGATTTATCAAATTCAAATTATCTGTACTTAGCCTTAGAAAATTCTCTTGATCTAAATTAATTAACTCCACATTCAAATTAAGTTGACTTATACATCTATCTTGAGTCAATAAAACTTTTACATTACTATCTTGTAACATGTAGTCAATTCTCTCTTTAGGAGTCTCAGGATCAATTGGTAAATACGCCGCTCCGGATTTTAAAATCCCCATAATTCCTATAATCATTTCTAAAGAACGGTCCACCATGATTCCTACAATTGTGTTTGATTGAACACCTTTTTCTCGCAGTAGTCTAGCTATTTGATTTGATTTTTCATTTAATTCCCTATAAGTTAGGTTATTACTTTTAAAGCTAACTGCCACACGGTCAGGTGTCTTCTCAACCTGTTCCTCAAACAATTGATGTATCAACCTATCTTTAGGATATTCAACGGTTGTTTCATTAAATTTATAAAGAAGGATGTTTCTTTCCTCTTCTGAAATTAAATCTATATCGATCAATTTCTTAGCATCATTTTCGATAACTTGCTTCGTTACATTTTGAATATGACACTCTAAATTGTTGATTAGTCTTTCTTCATATACATTTTCATCATATACAATTGTTAGTTTCAATTTCTCTCCTATTCCTACAGTAAGGCTTAGGCTATAATTACTTCTCTCTTCGTCGGTTACAGATACAACTTCGAACCCTAATCCACTTTCCTTTTCTTCCAATCCTTTTTCATCAATAGCATAATTTTCAAATACTAATATATGATCAATAAGATTACTTTTTAAGTTGCTAAGAGCTTGAACTTCGGCTAAATTAATATAATTATAATCATTACCCTCTATTGCATCATGTTGAGTTGCTTTTAAAACCTCTTTAAATGATTTTTCACTTTGCAACTTTATTCTAGTTGGTATTGTATTTATAAATAAACCTAACATATTCTCTATACCTTCTACAGCTGCATCTCTGCCTGAGACAACTGTTCCAAAAACAACATCCTCACTATTGTTATACTTCGCTAGAATAAGCCCCCAAATACTCTGCATCACTGTATTTAAGGTGACGTTATTTTTATTTGCCAGTTGTGTAATCTTATCAGTTAACTCTTTTGAAAACTCTATCACTTTTTCTCTTCTCTGATACTTTCCAGCACTAGAGTTATTAAATTTAGGGAGGGTAGCAGTTAACTCATACCCCTCCAGATACTTACTCCAATACTTCAATCCTTCTTCATTATCCTGATTATTTAGCCAATTTATATAATCACTATAGGGTCTAGGATCTTCTAATTGATGCTCTTCACCTTTCATTTTATGTGAATAGATAGTAAATAACTCATCTAATATAATCCCAATACACCAACCATCAAGTAATATATGATGAAAGCTCCAAATTACTTTATATGAGTTATCATTTGTTTTGATCAAACAAATTCTCATAAGGGTTTCTTTTGTTAGGTCAAAGCCCTTCACCTTATCATCTACTATATATTTTTCCACATATAAATCTTTAGTGTTTAAATCTAAATTACTTACATCATTGTAGCTAAACTTAATTTTTCTATCCCTTAATATTACATGTAATGGCTCGTCCAATTTATAATTAAATGATGCTCTTAACACTTCGTGCCGTTTCATAATCTCGTTGAAACTTTCCTCAAAAATAGTTTCATCTACATAACCTTTTATATCTAATATAATTTGTTCAAAATATGCATCTGAATTTTTATCTTCAATAGCATGAAACAGTATCCCCTTTTGCATATTTGACAATGGATAGATTTTCTCAACTTTATTAACTTTCATAAATTTATCCCCCTAAATAGTTTCCGTCGGAAAAGGCACAAAAATTATAAATATGATTTGTACAATTAAGTAGTCGCTATGATTGTGTTTTGCCTCCAGGCTTTAATTATCGATGAATTCATATTCACCTAGTAACTCATCAAGCTCTTCTAGTGACATTTTATTGTAACCATAATCGGAAGCTGTTTTTTCTGATTCCGTTTGATTAATACAATGATTGATTATCATTTCAAGGTTCTCTTTATACTTTTGGTTAAAATCAGCGATTAAAAATTCAGAATATTCCCCTTCATTGAAGGTAGTGTTTATTATTAATGTATCCTCTACAATTATTGAATTAATTTCTATAGAAGCATCTCTTGCATTTTCGCCACCTATACTTTCGCCAGGTGATAGCCATGATGCAGAAAATTCTTCATCGGTCGCTTTTTTACTCATTTCTCCCAAATAATTAAATAATATAGGTGCCGTTTCATCATTTAACAAATCTTGATCCTTTTTTAGGTATTTTAAAACCCCATATCCTATTCCGTTATTAGGAATTTTTCTTAAAGTCTCTTTTACCAATTTTATACTCATAGAAATTTCTTTTTCTTTACCTAAATCAAAATATACAGGGTATATTGTAGTAAACCACCCAATAGTCCTACTAACATCTATGTTTTCAATGACTTCTTCTCTTCCATGACCTTCCATGAGAATTTTCAGCCTGTTTTCTCCTGTTAAATCTCTTACTGTTACTAACAAAGCCGCTAAAAGGATATCATTTATTTGAGTATTATATGTTTTGTTTGTTTCTCCCAATAACTTTTGAGTGTTCTCCTTATTTAGTGAAATGGTTAAGGTCTTGCTATTTTTATAATCGGTCACATCTATTTCTTCATTTTTTGCTAAAAAATCTACTTTCATTTTAGATATGTCTGCCCAATATTTTCTTTCTTTTAGAAGTTTATTACCTACCGCATAATCCATTAAATTTTCTGAAAACTCCTTAAATGAATCCGTTTTAAAACCTATATCAAGTTTTTCATTGAGATATGCTTGTTTGTATAACATTTCGAAATCTTCGAATAATATTCGCCATGATACTCCATCTATTACAAGATGATGGATAGTAATAAGCAAATGATCACCCTCATTTGTTCTAAAAATGCAAAGTTTTAACATTTTACCGTCAGTAATCGAAATTTCTTTTTGTATATTTGTTGCTAGTTGACCCACTATCTCCTGTTGATTATCTTGACTCTTAATATCATGGACATATAAATCAAAGAAATCCCCATTTAAATCACGATTATATTGAATAATTTCACCATTTTCCTCTTTATAAATCATTCGTAAAGCATCGTGTTTTTCACAAATTTTACGAAACACCTTTTCTACAATCTGTTCTTCAAATCCATTTTTTCTATACAGCATAAATGATTGATTATAGTGATTTAGCTCTTTATTATTTAATGCTTCGTTTAATACAAAATGTCTTTTCTGTATTGGCATTAAAGGAACATTTCCCTGAATTATTTCATAGTTTTTCTTTACTCTCGATTCATTTTTTACATACTTACTAAGATTTTTAATTTTCGGGTTTTCAAATAAATCTTTAATTTTGAGTTTAAGATTCACTTTCGATAGTTTAGAAACTATTTGTAACGCTTTTATAGAATCTCCACCAACCTCAAAAAAACTATCGTTAATTCCAATTTCTTTAATACCCAAGACATCCTGCCAAGCTGATACAAGATGTTCTTCCACTTCATTTCGAGGCGCTTCATAATCTGTTCCCTTAGAAAGGTCCCCCTCTTGTACAAGAGGCAATGCTTTTCTATCTATTTTCCCATTCGGTGTAAGAGGCATTTTATCTAATTGAATAAAAAATGAAGGAATCATATAATCTGGTAAATAATTTGACAAGTAGTCTCTTAATTCACTTGTAGTTAGCTCCTCTTTAGCTATTATGTATGCACATAAATAGGTAAAACCAGCATTATCTTTCCGATCAATTACTACCGCCTGATTTATATTTTGATTACCTAATAGTTTAGCTTCAATTTCTCCTATTTCTACCCTAAACCCTCGAACCTTTACTTGATTGTCTATTCTTCCTAAAAACTCAATATTTCCATCTGAAAGCCATCTTGCCAAATCTCCTGTTTTATACATTTTTTCACCAGGTATAAAGCCATTTGAAACAAACCTTTTATGAGTAAGATCTGGCTTGTTTAAGTATCCTTTTGCAAGACCTTTTCCACCAATGTACAATTCACCATACACCCCTATAGGTTGTGGTTCTAATAAAGAGTTTAAAACATAATATTTTGTGTTATTTAACGGCTTTCCTATAGGAGTATTTACCATTTGTGGTATATAATCGTACTCTTCTTCATAATAGCTAGAATCAATAGTTGCTTCTGTAACTCCATAGCTATTAATTACTCTCATATTCTCCCCATATCTTTTAACCAAATTTTTGTACTCATGTATAGGACAGCTATCAGAACCTAATATTAATAATCGTAATGTCGTGAGATCAAAATTATTTTCATATACATAATTCATAAAAGGTATAATAAGACTTGGAGTGGATTCAAAAATATTAATCTTATACTTCTTAATTATCTTATATAATAAATCTAGTTCTAGCTTGATATGACTCGGTACTATATACATTGTCCCGCCATTTAATAAACTTCTACATAAGTCCCCTGCAAATACATCAAACGACATACTAGCCATTTGTAATAAATTCACTTCATACTTTGACAATTCATAGTGATCTCTCCAAGTGTAATGGGCATTAACCAAATTTTTATGCTCTACTAACACACCTTTAGGGTTTCCAGTTGTTCCTGATGTATATATGATATACACTAAATCATCTGGTGAATTGATATGATTCAAATTATCTTCATCGATATCATATATATCTATATGATTTATATTTACTACTTCACCGTAGGAACCATTTTTATCCGTTAGATGTTCTTGGGTAATAATAATGTCCGCACTACTATCCTCAAGCATAAATTCTATTCTCTCTGTAGGGTATTCTGGATCTATCGGCAGATATGCTCCTCCAGCTTTTAGAACCCCCAATATTCCTACAATCATTTCTACTGATCTATCCACCATTATTGCAACTATACTATTTTGTACAACACCTTTTTCTCTCAAAGTTCTAGCTAGTTTATTTGCTTTTTTATTCAATTCTTCATAGGTCAACTGCTTTTCTTCGAACACTACAGCTATATGATTTGGTGTTTTTTTAACCTGCTCTTCAAAAAGTTCGTGTATAGTACCTACTGGATATTCAACAGCAGTATCATTATACTTGTTTAATATCATTTCTCTTTCTTCTTGTGAAAGCAAATTTATTTCACTTAATTTTTGTTCAGGATTATTAACAATTTCTTTTAAGATATTAACTACATGATTTCCAATTCTTTGTATTGTTTCTTTTTTAAATAATTTTGTGCAATACTCTAAAATAAATTCTATATGATCTGTATTTTCAATTGCCGATAAACTTAAATCAAACTTTGCCGCTTTAAAATCAATGTTATACGGTTCGATTTTTAAGCCTTTTATATTCAACTCTAGATTATCTAAATTTTGAATAGAAAACATCGTATCAAACAATGCGTTTCTACTAATATCCCTTTTTAAGGCTAGCTTTTCAACTAATTCATCAAATTGATAATCTTGATTTTCATAAGAATTTAAGGTGTTTTCTTTTACTTTCTTCAAATAATCAATGAATCTACTGTCTGCTTTAGGACGATTTCTCATCACAAGAGTATTAACAAACATACCAATAGTATTTTTCAAATCATCATGTTGTCTTCCTGCAGTTGGCGAGCCAACTATAATGTCTTCTTGTCCCGTATATTTCGAAAGTAGCGTTGTATATGCTGCTAAAAGTAGCATATACATAGTAACTCCATTTTCCCTTGCAAACATTTTAAGCTTGTTTGTTAGTTCAGGATCTATTTCAAAACTTAATCTATCTCCCTCGCTACTTTGTATTTGTGGTCTTGGAAAGTCAGTTGGCATATTCAGAACTGGTATCTCATCCTCAAATACTTTAAGCCAATATTCCTCCTGTTTCTTTATATTATCACCGTTACAAAACTTTTCTTTCCATTCTGAATAGTCTTTATATTGAATTTCTAATGGCGCTAATTTTTTTTCTCCAAATATATCTGTTAACTCTTTCATCAAAATGCTCATTGATACTCCGTCTGAAATAATATGATGCATATCAAGCATCATGATATGCACATCCTGACTAACTTGTACGATTTCTACCCTTAGAAGAGGAGCTACCTCTAGATTAAAGGGTCTTATGAATCGCGCCACTCGTTCTGATACGTTCTCTTTCCCTAATTCACTATATTCAATTTTAAAATCTATTTCTTTTTC
The DNA here is from genome assembly GCF_051916495.1 of Bacillus cereus group sp. MYBK216-1. NCBI lineage: Bacteria > Bacillati > Bacillota > Bacilli > Caryophanales > Bacillaceae > Bacillus > Bacillus cereus group sp. MYBK216-1. The sequence continues at coordinate 224,457 of NZ_JBQAGT010000003.1, read as the reverse complement.
TATCTTTTGAACTGGTTCTCCATCAATCATTACAAAAGAAGTTCTTAATGCTTCATGTCTATCAATTAATGCTTTAAAGGCTTTTTCAAAAGTGTCCAATTGAAAGCGCCCCTTCATTTGTATAACAACTGGTAGATTGTAAGTAATTCCACTATCCTCTATTTGATTTAAAATATATAGCCTTTTTTGAGCCGATGAAAGATTATAAAATTGCTTTTCCTCAGCTTTCTTTATTTTTGAGTAAGTACTCGTTTCTTTCCCTTTTATATATTCGCCAATGCCTTTGATAGTAGGAAAATTAAATATTTGTTTTAATGGTATTTCAACATTTAATTCTTTGTGTATCTTTGATACCAATGAAAAAGCTTTTAGTGAATGTCCTCCAGCTTCAAAGAAGTTATGATTTATTCCAATTTTCTCTATACCCAAAACGTCCTTCCACACTAAAGCCAACTTCTCTTCTACTAGATTTCGAGGTGCTTCATAATGATTTTCTATAAATTTATTGAAATCTGGTTCCGGTAATGCTTTCACATCCACTTTTCCATTAAGTGTAATCGGCAATTTTTCCATCTCTATGAAATGCAAAGGAATCATGTAACCAGGAAGCTCTTTGGCAAGCAACTCTCTCACTTTATCTATGTTCAGTTCTTCATTCAAATCATTAACTGTAATAAATGCGCAAAGATATCTGTTTCCATCTATCCCCTCTTTATCAATTACTTTAGCTTCTTTTATGTTCGATTGTCTTAATAAGTGATATTCAATTTCTTCCAGTTCAATTCTAAAACCGTGAATTTTTACCTGATTATCTATTCTACCTAAAAATTCAATATTTCCATCAGGTAGCCATCTTACTAAATCTCCAGTCCGATACACTCGTTCTCCTAAACTAAAAGCATTAGACTTGAATTTTTCTTCAGTTAATTCTTTTTTATTTTTGTATCCTCGCGCTACACCTTCTCCACCTATATATAATTCACCAGGTATTCCTATCGGCAGTAATTGAGCGTTATTATCCAAAACATATAATTTATAATTGCTTAGTGGTTTACCTATAGGTACACTCATTCCCATACAATCATTGGAACTGACCTTATAATATGTTGCACAAACAGTTGTTTCTGTAGGACCATATGAATTATAAACATCGGCAATCTCAATAATATTTTTTATATATTCATACTTTAAAACATCTCCACCACTAATAAATTTCATATTTTTATTAAGTATTAAATGCTTATTTTTATCAATTTCATTGAGTAACAGTGGTGAACAGCTTACTAAAGTCACATTATATTTTTCAATATTTTTAACTAGCTCATCTATGTTCAGATCACCAATTTTTTTACTAATGATTAATTTCCCTGAATTAGCCAAAATAGGAAATGTTTCTTCCGTAAAAGCATCAAATGAAAATGAAACTACTTGTAATATAGAATCTTCTTCATTTAAAGTAATTTGTTTTGAAAATGCATAAATATAGTTAATGACGTTACGATGTGTAGTCATAACCCCTTTAGGCTTTCCACTAGAACCTGACGTATATATTAAATAAGCTAAATCAGATGAATGATTTAAATTTTCTAGGTTGTCCTTATTTAAAGAACTAATTTCTTCATCATTAAATAAAATACTTGGAACTATTCTTACTTTGAATTGTAAGTGCTCCTGAGTAACAACTAATTTTGCTTCACTATCTTTTAGCATATATTCAATTCTTTCTTCAGGATACTCAGGGTCAATTGGTAAATATGCTGCTCCAGCTTTTAAAATTGCCAATATGCCAATTATCATTTCTGGGGATTTATCCGCCATAATTCCTATTACAGTATCCGGCTTTGCACCATTTTTTCTAAGCAACCTTGCCAGTCGATTTGCTTTTTCATTTAGTTGTTTATATGTTAATTGTTCCTCTTCAAATATAACTGCAATATGATTTGGTGTTTTTAGAACCTGCTCTTCAAATACATGGTTTAAGGTCTTATTTTTAGGAAATTCGGCCATGGTATCATTAAATTTGTGTAATATGATTTCCGTTTCTTCTTCTGAAAGTAAATTTATTTCTCCTAATTTAAGCCCCGGATTATTGGTAATTTCCTTTATTACATTTACTAAATGACCTGCAAGTCTTTTGATTGTTTCTTTTTTAAATAATTTTGTGCAATATTGCAAATCAAATTTCAAATGATCTGTATATTCTATCGCCGTAAGACTTAAATCAAATTTCGCCACATTAAAATCAATATCGCAAACCTCAGTGGTTACTCCATTTATATTAAACTCAAAATTATTTTGAGTTTGTATATCAAACATCGTATCAAACAATGCGCTTCTACTTGTTTCTTTTCTTAAATTTAGTTTCTCTACTAATGTATCAAATTGATATTCTTGATTCTCATAAGCATTTAATGTGTTTTCTTTTACTTGTTTTAAATAATCAATGAATTTAGTATCTGCTTTTGGATAACTTCTCATTGCAAGGGTATTGACAAACATGCCAATTGTATTTTTTAAATCATCATGTGTTCTTCCCGCAATTGGTGAACCAACTATTATGTCCTCTTGCCTTGTATATTTAGAAAGAAGCGTTTTATATACTGCTAAAAGAAGCATATACATAGTAACTCCATTTTCCCTTGCAAGAAATTTAAGTTTATTTGTTAATTCAGAATCTATTTCAAAACCAAGCCTATCTCCCTCACTACTTTGTATTTGTGGTCTTGGAAAATCAGTTGGCATATTCAGAACTGGAATGTCACCCTCAAATACCTTGAGCCAATATTCCTCCTGCTGCTTTATGTTATCTCCTTTATAGTATTCTTTTTGCCATTCCGAATAGTCTTTATACTGAACTTTTAATGGTGCTAATTCTTTTTCTCTAACTAAATCAGCTAACTCCTTCATTAAAATGCCCATTGATACTCCATCTGAAATAATATGATGCATATCAAGCATCATGATATGCTCATTCTGATTAACACGTAAAATCTCTACCCTTAGAAGCGGCGCTATCTCTAAATCAAAAGGTCTTATAAATCGTGCCACTCGTTCTGATACGCTATCTTCTCCTAATTCACTATATTCAATTTTAAAATCTATTTCTTTTTCTATCTTTTGAACTGGTTCTCCATCAATCATTACAAAGGATGTTCTTAATGCTTCATGTCTATCAATTAGTACCTTAAAAGCATTCTCAAAAACTTGCATTTGAAAATCGCCCACGATTTTGATAACTAAAGGAATATTATATGTCGTACCTTTAGATTCCAAATTATTTAAAATAAGCATCCTTTTTTGTGCCATTGATAAGGTATAACAATTATTTTCTGATTGTTTCGCTTTTGGAATTTCATTCTTTTTTTCTATATCTTCATTTTTTAAAGCTATAATAATTTTTTCTTTATATAACTTTATTTTTCCCTTTAATTCAGCTGTTATTAGTTCACGAGGTCCAATAATTTTTATCTTCCCTTGATTCTGATATAAGAAAATGTTTGATTTTTTCAAATCATTTATAAACCCTTTAATATCCATAACTAGAATCATTCCCTTCGCGGTGCCCATTCAATTTCTCACACTATTAGTAAATAACTAAAACAACTATCAAATTCCATATACATCTTTGAAATTCAAACCATTGGGCCTAGCTTAACTGCACAATCTATTCCTTTTTCTCTGCTGAGAAGAAGTATAGATTGTACAGTTTTCCTAGGATAAATCCCCTTTTCTTATAATTAAATCTGAAATCTCAAAACAATCAACATTATAGAAAATCTGCCTTTTTACACCTATTACTAATATCTTTTACCTCCAAAAGAAATGAATTTCATTTTAAACCGTTATACCTCTTCCTCAACATAATCATAAGAACTATTTTGACGATCATGTTCAGTTGATAGGATATAATTTGCTAAACCCATTACACTTGGATTCTCAAAGAAATTGTGAATGCTTATATCTGTATTTAAAACTTTATTAATAGCAGCAACAGCACTCATTAACTTCAGTGAATTTCCTCCTATTTCAAAGAAGTTATGAGAAATTCCAATAGATTTGATGCCTAGGATTTCTTCCCAAATTGAAATAATAGTCTCTTCTACAAAATTACTTGGTGCTACGTACTCTACCTCAGTTGTTACATTCCCATCAGGCTTTGGTAATGACTTTCGGTCTACTTTCCCATTTGTAGTTAGCGGTAGCTTATCAAGTTGAACAAAAAATGCAGGAATCATATACTCTGGAAGCTTTTTAGTTAGATACTTTCTAATTTCTTGAATTATTAATTCATCTTTCCATGTTTCAGAAGTAAAGTAAGCGCATATATATTTTTCACCATGAATATCATCTCTTACGATAACAATAGCTTCCTTTACTTTTTTATATTTAAGTAGCTGACTCTCTATCTCACCAAGTTCAATCCTGAAACCACGAACTTTCACTTGATGATCTATTCTACCTAAGAACTCAATATTTCCATCAGGCAACATCCTAACGAGATCCCCTGTTCGATACATTTTTTCTTCTGGTATAAATGGATTTGAGACAAACTTTTCTGCTGTCAAATCTGGTCGGTTTAAATATCCATGAGCCAATCCTGCTCCACTTAAACAAAGTTCTCCAGCTACGCCGATTGGAAGTAGTCTCTGATTTCCATCTACTATAAATGCTGAAGTATTTGCTAATGGCTTCCCAATTGGTATTGTGTCGAATTCTTCATTGATTTCATTTATACAATAATACGTAGCAAAAACAGTACTTTCTGTCGGACCGTATACATGAATCAGCTTATCTTTCCCTAAATACTCCAATGCTCGTTTTGTATGTGATACTGAAATTCTTTCACCACCAAAGAGGATTTTTCTTATATTAGATAAACACTCTATTTCTAAATCAACCAATGTATTAAATAAGGCTGTAGTTATAAACATAACACTAATTTTTTCTTCTTTTATTAATTTTGTTAGCTTACTTAAATTCAATACTGTATCTATTGATACCATCACTAATTTTGCACCATTTAACAATGCACCGTAGATGTCAAATACGGATCCATCAAAAGAATAATTTGAAAGCTGTAAAATAATATCATCTGCATCAATCTTAATATAGTTTGTGTCACGAACAACCCTTACTGCATTAGAATGTGATGTTACCACACCTTTTGGTACTCCAGTAGAGCCCGATGTATATATGATATAAGCTATGTTCTCAGAATCATTTATAGGAGCTAAATTCTCTTTACTCAATTGAAAATTCTCACTCTTATCTAAACTAACCATCTCTACATCCAATGAGGAATCATTAATGAACTTCTCCTGCGTTAATAGAATTTGAATATCACTATCTTGTATCATAAATTTAATTCTATCCTGAGGAGATTTAGGATCTATCGGCAAATAAGCTGAACCTGATTTTAAGATACCCATTATTCCAATTATCATCTCAGGGGATCTCTCAACCATAATTCCCACAATTGTATTTGCAGTAATTCCTTTATCTCGTAACCATCTAGCAACTTGATTAGACCTTTCATTTAATTCTTGATACGTCATTTTAGTGCCTTCAAATTCAACGGCAATATGATTAGGCGTTTTCTCTACCTGTTCCTCAAACAGCTGATGTATAGTCTTATCCTTCGGATAATTCGTCTTTGTATCATTAAATCTATACAATAATACATCTCGCTCTTTCTCTGGGATTATGTCTATCTCATTTAATTTCTTATCCTCATTTAAAACAACTTGTTCCGTTACCTTTTTAAGATGCATTTCTATATTGTCTATTATTTCCTGTGGATAAATCTTTTCGTTATAAGTTAATTTTAATACTAACTGTTCTCCAGGAATTGCTACAATGTTGAATCCATAATTGGTTTGCTCTTCTCCCCTTATATTTTGACACATAAAACCTGTATTACTTTCTGCATGATTAAAACTACTATCATCCAGTGAATAATTTTGAAATACCATTACATGATCAATTAGATTTCTTTTTAGATCATGTAAAGATTGAATTTCAGCTAAATTTATATAGTTATATTTATTATTTTCTATTGATTCATCCTGGACATTTCTTAAAACCTCTTTAAAACTACTATCTTTTTCCAGTTTAACTCGAGTCGGAATTGTATTAATGAATAATCCTACCATCGCTTCAATTCCTTCTACTTTTGCCTCTCTTCCTGATACGACTGTTCCAAATACAACATCTTCTATATTATTGTACCTCGCTAAAAGAATGCCCCAAATTGCCTGCAGTACGGTATTAAAAGTAACTTGATTTCTATTTGCGAGTTGAATAATGTTACGATTCATTTCTTTTGAAAATTCTATCATTTTTTCTTTTCTTTTATATTCATTAACTTTATTCAAGATTTTAGGAACCTGTGCTTGTTCTTCATATCCATCCAAATAGCTCTTCCAATGTGCTAATCCTTCTTCTTTATCCTGTTCTTCCAGCCATCTTATATAATCACTATATGGTGTTGGCTCCGCTAAATGGCTATCTTCACCTTTCATCTTTCTTCCATAAACATCAAAGAACTCACCTAATATAATCCCAAGACACCATCCATCTAACAATATGTGATGATGACTCCATACCAATTTATATGAATCCTGATTCATTTGAATTAAGCTAATTCTCATTAATGTGTCTTCACTTAAATTAAAGCCTTTTTGTTTATCATTTTGTAAATAATTCTCTATAAACTTTGTTTTCTGCTCAATGCTTTCGTCTTGAATATCATAATATTTGAAACCTACTTTTCTATCTTGAAGTATGACGTGTCTTGGTTCCTCCACTAATTCATACTCAAATGCTGCTCTTAATATTTCGTGTCTCCTCATTATTGTATTAAATGATTTTTCTAAAATATCTACATCTACAGTCCCTTTTATATCCATTACAATTTGTTCAAAATACATACTAGAATTTTTATCTTCTAATGCGTGGAATAACATCCCTTTTTGCATATTTGCTAACGGATATATTTTCTCAATAGTAAAACCATTGTATTTTTCTTTTATTTCTTCAAGTTCTTCTAATGTTATATTTATATCTCCATAATCAAAAGGTGTTTGGTCTGGTTCTACTTTATTCGCACAGTGATTAATTATCATTTCAAGACTTTCTTTATATTTCTGATTTAAGTCCTTTATCATTTTTTCACTGTATTCTAATTTATTAAATGTTGTATGAATAACCAATTCACCATTTAAAACCATTGAATTCATTTCTATAGATGTATTCCTATTAATTTTCTTACCCACTGTTTCACCTATAGACCATTTCGATGCAGAGAATTCTCTCCTGTTAATATCTTGATCCAATTCACCTAAATAGTTAAATGAAATTGGTGCCTTTTCTTCATTCATAAATCCCTTATCTTTTGCTAAATGTTTTAATACCCCATAACCTATTCCTTTATTTGGTATTTTTCTCAAAGTTTCTTTAACTGTCTTTATGTTGGTCGAAAGTTCATTTTCATTCCCTATATCTAAAAGCACTGGATACATCGTCGTGAACCAGCCAACAGTCCTATTGATTTCGAAATTCTCTATTACGTCCTCTCTTCCATGCCCTTCCATATTTACTTTTAGCTTGTATTTCCCCGTCAATTCTCTGGTTCCAACTGCTAAAGCTGTTAATAAAATATCATTTATTTCTGTGTTATATGCCCTATTTGTATTTCTAAGTAAAGATGTAGTGAGTTCTTTATCTAATGTAATACTTACTGTACTACTATTTTCAAAGTTGTTTTTTGTGATTTCTTTCTTTTTAGGGATAAACTGTACATTCTCTTTTGATATACTTGTCCAATATTCCCTTTCTTTCATTAATTCCCTACTCACACTATAAGCTTTTAACTTTGATGCAAATTCTTTATAGGAATCTGTTTTGAATCCTATTTCTAGCTTTTCACCCTTTTCTAGTTGTGAATATAAAGTCTCCAAATCTTCGAGTAGGATTCTCCATGATACTCCATCCACTACAAGGTGATGAATCGCAATCAGAAGATGATCTCCTTCATCAGATTTAAATATACAAAGCTTTACAAGTTTACCTTCTTTAATATCCATCTCTTTTTGAATATTTGTAGCAATTTCATATACCTTCTCTTCCTTATTCTCAACACCCTTAACATCATGAATATATAAATCAAATAGGTTCTTGTCATAACCTCTATTATATTGAATTATTTCTCCCTCTTTTTCTTTATATATCATGCGTAAAGCATCATGATGTTCCATAATTTTATTAAATACTTCTTCTATCTGTTTTTCATCAAATCCATTTTCTCTAAATAGCATGAACGATTGATTAAAATGATGTATCTCTTCTTGGTTTTTCTCAAAATACCAACTTTGTATCGGCGTTAATTCTACTTCCCCATTTACTATTTCATGAACCTTTTGTTCTTTCTTTTCTCGTTTTATATATTTTCCAAGATTTTTAATTTTTGGATTTGCAAATAAATCTTTCATTTCTAGTTTAAGACCAATTCTAGATAACCTAGATATAATTTGGATTGCCTTAATGGAATCTCCTCCAGATACAAAGAAATTATGATTAATCCCTATATCCTCTATCCCAATAATACTTCTCCAAATTTCAAAGAGCTTTTCTTCCACTTCATTTCTCGGTTCCTCATACTCTACCCCGGTATTAATACTTCCATCTGGTTCAGGAAGTGCTTTTCTGTCTACTTTCCCGTTCGTTGTCAACGGAAGTTTATCTAATTTCACAAAAAATCCAGGAATCATATAATCCGGAAGTTTCTGTTCTAAATATTCTCGAATTTCCCTTGCATGTAATTCTTTTTGTGAAACGATATACGCACATAAATATTGATTACTTTCCTTATCTTCTCTAGCTATAACAATCGTTTCTTCGATATCTTGATGAGTTGACAGTTGACTTTCTATTTCTCCAAGTTCAATTCGATAACCACGTATTTTCACCTGATGATCTATCCGTCCTAAAAATTCTATATTCCCATCAGGTAACCACCTTGCAAGATCTCCAGTTCGATACATAGATTTACCGTTATTAAATGGATTTTCAATAAACCTTTCAGCTGTTAATTCTAGATTATTCAAATATCCTCTTGCTATCCCCTCACCTGATACACACAGTTCCCCAGCTACTCCAATTGGCTGAAGATTATTTCCCTTGTCTAATATATATATATTAGTGTTTAAAATTGGTTTTCCAATCGGAATTACCTTATCACCGCTTATTTGATCAAACTCAATTCTATAACTTGTGGAATCTACACAACACTCTGTAGGCCCATAAACATTTGTGATATTAGGTTTAAAATCAGCAAACTTTCCAAATAAACCTTTGATTAAATAAGGCGTTAATGCCTCTCCTCCTACAATAAATTCTTTAATTTCTAATTCTTGTTCTATTTTATTTACATAGCTAAGCATTGTTAAATGTGCCGGAGTAGCATCGGATACATGTATTTTATTTGTTGCATAATACTCAATTAAACTCATTGCATTCCAACATACTTCCTTTGGCACAACAAATAAGGTATGTCCTAAAAGTAATGTGGCAAATATTTGTTTCACCGATGCATCAAATATAAATGGTGCTAGCAACGCGACATTAACATTAGTATTGAACCTTTTATAAATTACATTATTTAACCCATTGACTAAGTTATTTACACTATTTTGTTCTATCATTACCCCTTTAGGATTCCCTGTAGAACCTGATGTATATATTACATAAGCTAAATTTCGAGGACTATTTATTTTACTGATATTCGTTCTATTTTCTTTATATTTTAATTTATCTAATTGTATAATTTGTCCACGAAAAGATATATCGCTATGAACCTCATTCGTTACGCATAGTATCTCTATATGGCTATTACGTAACATATATTCTTTTCTTGTCCTAGGATAAGTTGGATCAATCGGTAAATAAGCTCCTCCAGCTTTTAAAATCCCCATTATACCTACTATCATTTCAATAGAGCGTTCCACCATTATTCCCGTTACTACGTCAGGACCAACTCCTTTTTCGCGAAGTATATGCGCAAGGCTATTTGCCCTTTCGTTTAGCTCTTTATATGTTATACTTTGATTTTCAAAAACAAGTGCCACATTATTAGGTGTCTTCTCTACCTGTTCTTCAAAAAGCTCTGGAAGTGTTTTTTCTTTAGCATATTTTCCTTTTGTATTATTAAATTCGTTTAATAACTTACTTTTTTCTTTCTCTGTTAATATATCTATTTCACTTAATTTCTGTTCTGGATTTTCTACTACTTCTCTTAAGACGTTTATAAAATGCTCTAAAAACCTCTCTATTGTTTCCTTTTTATAGAGAGCCGTACAGTATTCAATTTCTAATCCTAATCCATGCTCTAACTCACTTACATGTATAGTAATATCAAACTTAACTATTTCCCTCTGATCTTCTAACATGCTAACCTTTAGTCCATCCAAATTTAATAGCATATTATCAGTGTGTTGAAATACCAGCATCGTATCAAATAGTGGATTTCTTGAAATGTCTCTTCTCACATTTACCTTTTCTACCAATTCTTCAAATTGATAATCCTGATTTTCATATGCTTTCAATGTATTTTCTTTTACTTCTTTTAAGTACTCTCTAAAAGATCTATTGCCCTTTGGATAATTTCTCATTGCAAGGGTATTCACAAACATTCCCATTACATTATTTAAATCTACATGTTTTCTTCCTGCAATTGGTGATCCTACTACTATATCCTCTTGCCCTGAATATTTAGAAAGCAAAGTCGTGTATCCTGCTAACATCAGCATATACATAGTAACTTCATTTTCTGTAGCCAACTTGTTTAACTGATTATAAGTTTCACTATTGATTTTTAAATTGATTCTATCTCCAGCAAAACTTCTTCTTTTTGGCCTTTTATAGTCCGTTGGCATATTTAGTACTGGTACTTCTTCATTGAACACATTCATCCAATACTTTTCTTGCTTTGTGATTTCTTCTTGAGTAAACAAGCCTCTTTGCCACTCAGAATAATCTTTATATTGAATGCTTAATGGAGATAATTTTTGACCATTATATAATTCAGCTAATTCCTGCATGAAAATCCCCATTGATACACCATCTGAAATGATATGATGCATATCTAATACCATCACGTGCTCATCATCTGTAACATGTATGATTTCAACCCGTAAAAGAGGAGCCTTCTCCAAATCAAACGGTTTAACAAATCCATTGATTATATCATCTAGTTTATTGGTACCCATTTCTCTATACGTCACTTGGGAATTTATGTCTTTTTTAATCTTTTGAACTGGTTCACCATCTACCATTACAAAAGAAGTTCTTAAAGATTCATGTCTTTCGATTAATTTACGGAAAGCCTGTTCAAGCTGATGAACATCCAAATCACCTTTTATTTTCATAGCGAAAGGCATATTATAAGATACTCCGCTACCCTCTATTTTGTTTAAAATGTAGAGTCTTCTTTGGGCAGATGAAAGCGGATAATAATCTTGTTCTTCTACTTTTTTGATCGATGCATATACACTTTCTTTTGTAGAGTTAATAAATTCTCCAATCTCTTTTATAGTAGGTACTTGGAATATTTGTCCTAAAGGTATCTCCACCATAAGTTCCTTATGGATTCTAGAAACCATCGTAGTCGCTTTCAGTGAATGGCCTCCAATTTCAAAAAAGTTGTGTTGAATTCCTATGTTTTCTATATCTAAAATATCTTGCCAAATGGATACAAGCTTTTCTTCGACTGTATTCCTTGGCGCCTCATACTCTACTACTCCTGCAACCGAACTTCCATCAGGACTTGGTAAAGCCTTTCGATCCACTTTCCCATTTGTAGTAAGTGGTAGCTTGTCTAGCTGAACAAAAAAAGCAGGAATCATATACTCTGGTAACTCTTTTGTCAAAAACTTTCGAATTTCTTGAACCCTAGTCTCGCCCTTCGATGTTTCGGAAGTAAAGTACGCACATAAATATTGATGATTATTATTATCTTCTCTTGCGATAACAACAGCTTCTTTTACTTCCTTATGTTTTAGAAGTTGACTCTCTATCTCACCCAGTTCAATCCTGAAACCACGAATTTTCACTTGATGGTCAATTCTTCCTAAAAACTCAATATTTCCATCAGGTAACATTCTCACAAGGTCTCCTGTTCGATACATTCTCTCTCCTGGAATGAACGGATTTGGAATGAATTTTTCTGCTGTGAGCTCTGGTCTATTTAAATAACCACGGGCCAAACCTTCTCCGCTGATACAAAGCTCGCCTGGCACTCCCAATGGACAAAGCCCATTAGATTCGTTTAAAATAAAGACTTTTGTATTACATATTGGTTTTCCTATCGGTATATTGTCATAAGAATTTTCTATAATAAAGCTTGTTGTTACTACTGAATTCTCTGTAGGACCATAGTTATTAACAATCTGGTAACTTTTATTTTCAAAATAATTTAGTTTATCTCCACCTGTTAATAATCTTCTTAAAGATGTATTCTCAAGCATTAAAAATTGTTCACATACTTGTGTAGGTAAAAAGCTTATTGAAATCTCTTTTTCAATAAAATATTTGTTTAATTTCGTAATATCTAATTTTAAATTATCATTTATAATATGAATCTCTGAACCCGCTATGATATAAGGAAATACTTCCCAAGCAAATGCATCAAAACTTATACTTGCATAACTAGCATTTTTATCAGTTTCACTTATTTTATTGAAGGAATTATGCCAATTACATAAGTTCACCAATGAATGATGCTCCACCATAACTCCTTTTGGCTTTCCAGTAGAACCAGATGTATAAATGACATAGACTAAATCTTTACTGCTGCTATCAATACGTAAGTTCTCGGTTCCGTATTTAAACAAATGCTCATTATGAATATTAATAATGCTAATATCATCAACTTCTGTACAATCAACTAAATTAATTAATTTATCCTGGGTCAATAATATTTCAGTTTGACTATCTTGAAGTATATATTTAATTCTATCTATAGGATATGTAGGATCAATTGGTAAATACGCACCACCAGCTTTTAGAATTCCCATAATTCCCACAATCACATCAACCGAACGTTCTAATAATATTCCTACTATTTTATCAGAACCAACACCATTTTCTCTTAACGCTCTTGCCAATTGATTAGATTTTTCATTTAACTCCCTATATGTCAATTGCTTATCTTCAAAAACAACTGCAATGCTATCTGGCGTTCGTTCTACTTGTTCTTCAAATAACTTGTGTATTAACTGGTTTTTAGAGAAATCTACATTTGTATCGTTATGTTCATACAATAAAAAGCGCTTTTCTTCTTGTGGGATCATATCTATTTTATTTACACTTATCGAAAGATTTCCTGATATTTCTCTCAGAATATTAATATAATTTTCTGTCATTCTTAATATTGTGTCTCTTTTGAATAATCCAGTACTATATTCGACATTTAACACGATCTCATCGTCATAATCTAAAATATTAAAAGTGATATCGAATTTTGCATTATCTAATTCAAATATAATTGGACTAAGATTTAAAGCACCTTGCTTCTTAGTAAATAATTTAGCGTCTTCCAATACAAACATGGTATCAAATAAAGGGTTTCTATTAGAGTCTCTTTCATAGTCTATACTGCGAATTAGTTCGTCAAACTGATACTCTGAGTTTTCAAATGCTGTAATTGTATTTTCTTTTACCTGTTCCAAAATTTCTTTAAAACTTTTTGTAGCATCTATATTGTTTCTTAAAGCAATAGTGTTAACGAACACACCAAAAATATTTTGTAAATCTTGATGTAACCTACCTGATGCAGCTGTTCCGACAACAATATCAGTTTTTCCAGTATATTTGTGAAGTAATATATGATAAGCGCTAAGCATAAGCATATATAAAGTTGACCCTGTATCCTTAGCTACCCTTCTTATCTGTTCAGATAACTCTTTTTCTATATGAAAGTATGCATTTTCTCCTGCAAAGGTATCAATATTTTCTTTTCTATAATCATAAGGTAATTCTAATTTAGATGGCAGATGACTGTATAAATTCAGCCAATATTGCTCTTGTTTTTTTATAGCATTAGATTGATTATACGTATTATTCCATTCTACATAATCCTTGTATTGTATATTTATCTTAGGTAGATCAAGATTGTTATATAAATCGAGTATTTCATTCATAAATATTCCTTGTGATACCCCATCTGCTATTATGTGATGGAAGTTAACAACCAATATATGCTTCTCTACTCCGATTTTAATTAGTTTAGCTCTCATTAATGATGGTTTATTTAAATCAAAAGGCTTTGTTGATTCCTTACACATTTTGCTAGTTAAATCTCTTAAACCTTCATCATCTGTTACGACTATATCTAAACATTGGTATTCCAAATCAAAATCAACTTTATCATAAACCCTTTGAACTAATTCATTATCTAATACTTCAAATCCTGTTCTCAGGATTTCATGTCTATCTATAAATTTTCTAAATGCTTTTTCAAGTCTATTACATTCGATTTCACCTTCGACAAGTAACGCCATAGGAATATGATATGCTCCTCTATTATTTTCCATCATAGAAAGCATGTACATTCGTTTTTGAGAAGGCGATGTAGCATAATAATCCTTTTTCGATACCCTTTCAATCCTATTTCCCCTATGATTGTCTTGGCTATTTTTCAAATATTGATCTAATACCTTTATAGTGTCATTTTTAAATATTTCTCCTATCGGCACCTCTATATTCATTCTCTTTTTAATTTCAGTAACAATCGATATCGCTTTTAATGAATCTCCGCCTATTTCATAGTAATTAGTATCTATTCCTATGTTTTCTATTTCGAATACATCTTTCCATATATCTAATATTTGGGCTTGAGTTTCATTTTCTGATTCTTCACATGTAGTTGCTGCAACTTCATCTAGTTCATGATTTTTTATTAATTCCCCCAAAATACTCTTATTTACTTTTCCATTTACAGTCAATGGTATTTCATCTATTTTGAAAAATCTTGATGGAATCATATAATTCGGGAGCTGATTTTGCAAATATTGTTTTAGTTCATTTGGGTTTATGTCTTCATCTGAAACTACAAAAGCATACAGGCTTTTCATTTTATTATCGTTTGTATAGTCAATTACTACTGTTTTATTTACACCTTTATATTTGATTATACAATTTTCAATTTCCCCTAATTCTACCCTATATCCCCTTATCTTAACTTGACTGTCTTTTCTTCCTAAAAATTCGACATATCCGTCCTCTTTTAACACGCCATAATCACCGGTTTTGTAAATATATCCTAATTCTTCGTGCAAAATAAATGACATCTTAGTTTTTTCAATATCATTTATATATCCACTTGCTACTCCCACTCCACCAATGTACAATTCTCCCTCTACATCTACGGGACACAATTGCTTGTTTTGATTTAATACATAAATTTTCTGGTTAGCCAACGGCATCCCATATGGTATACTTTTCCAATCTCCCTTAATTTCCTTAATAGGGTAATATATGGACCATATTGACCCCTCAGTTGCTCCACCTAAGCTAATAACTTCCGCATTTTTGAAAGTTTTCTTTATCTTCTGAGGAAGTTCCAGCGGTATCCAGTCCCCACTAAGCAATACAAGCCTTAGACTATCATCCTGTTCACTATCATTATATAAGTCCACTGTCAGTTCCATAATTGCTGGAACTGAGTTCCAAATTGTGATTCCTTCTTTCTTTACAACTTTTTTTAGGTTATATACATCCCTTTGATCATCTATAATTACAAGGGCCGCTCCACAGCTCAATGCACCAAAAACATCATAAACTGACAAATCAAAGCACAGTGAAGAAATCCCCATAATTTTATCATTTTCTGTCACACAGAATTTTTCGTTAATATCTATAATTGTATTTGTTGCTGCACCATGAGTTATTTGAACTCCTTTAGGTTTTCCTGTACTACCAGAAGTAAAAATAACATATGCCATATCTGTTTCATCTACTTTTATATTGACTTCATCACCAGAATATTCCCTAATATTTTCATCTTTATAGGTAGAAGGTGTTATAAAGAACTTACAATTACTTTTCTTTTTTATATATTCTTTTCTTTCTTCAGGATAATCAGGATCAAGCGGTATATATGCTGCTCCAGCCTTTAAGACAGCAAACAAATTTATAATGGTATCTATACATCGCTTACCTATCACACCAATGTAATCACCTTTTCTAACTCCCTTATCCATTAAGTATCTTGCAATTTGATTCGATTTTTCATTTAGTTCTTTATAAGTTATCGAATCATCATGATGAATTACAGCTACCTTATCTGGTACTAGTTTTGCTCGATTCACAAACATTTCATGTAAAGTACACTTATCAAACTTTTTGTTTGTATCATTATAGGTTTCAATAACTTTTATGCTATTGTCACTAAGGTTAATACCTGACACTTGATCATTAAATATAACCTGATTTAATACATTTATATATTGTTCAAACATTGATTTAATAACATTGATCTCAAATAATTGTTCAACGTAATCCCATGTAATATATAAACCTCCATTTAATTCATAAACTTGGTTATCTATATAAACTTGGGATGTTCTTGTACTAAAAAATTTAATTTTTTCAAAATCTATCAAATGATTAAATGAATCATCTGAGTCCTCACTCAATACACTTGTAAATACAATAGGCATTATAGCTTGATTAACCATTCTATGTTTTTTCCCAATAGCTCTTATAAAATCCACACCATCATAATGTCTATGTTCAAGGGCTTCTAACAAGGTATCCTGTACCTTCGCAGCAAATTTCCAAAATGACTCAATACTATCTTTCGCATTAATATCTAATAACATTAGAGTTGTGAAATCCCCAATGATTTTTTTTACGTCTTGATGAAACGGTATCCGATTAAAAACAGTTAAATTTACTGCAAATCGACTCTGATTACTCCAATATGCTAAGACATAAGCATATGCAGCACATAAAACCGATGTAGGGGTAAGATTTTTTTCTCTTGCTTTTTGTTTTAATCTATTCCACGTTTCGCGTTCTAAAAATTCCGAACATTTATTGAATGTAGGTTTTTCAATTTCTAATGGGTTGCATTTTAAAGGCAATGCTGGTGCACTTGGGAAATTATCCAATTTATTTAACCAGTACTTCTCATCTTTTTTATATCGATTAGATTGCCTAAATTCATTGGTTGCTAAAACATAGTCTCTAAAATTATACTCCAGCTCAGGCAGCTGCAGACTTGGCTGATTGTAAAACATTTTAAATTCCTTGATTAATATTTTCATGCTACTGTCATCACAAATTAGCGGATCTATATTTAAACAAAAATATTTTTGATTATTGGGTAATATAAATGCTTTTATCTCAAATAATGGCCAAGTACTTGGATCTATGATTTTAGCTATCATTTTTTGTCTTTGTTCCAATATACGTATCATTATATCTTCTTGATTTAAATGCCTTACATCTACTGTGTCTACAGAATAAAGAAGTTCTCCTTCTAAGATTCTTTGTGTTCCATTTTCAAAAACTATTGTTCTTAGTATTGGATGTCTATTAATTAATTTTTGTAATGCACTATTAAACCTATCTATATTAATATCTATTTCAAATTCAACCGTTAAATTTGTAGCTGCTCCACCAATTTCAAAAGCCGGATCTCTACCTATTAAATAGGCTAATTGTATACCTGTAAGTGGGAAAGGTTCATGTAAATTCTTTAAATCTGTAGTTTTTGTAAATTGTCGGTTCTCAATAATTTCTCCCTTGTTTGTTTCGATGTAAGCACTTATTTTCTTTATTGTGGATAATCTAAACAGTTCCTTTAATGGTAAATCAACACTTAACCTATCATTCATTTTAGATAAAAGCTCCATTGCGTTTATCGAATGCCCACCAAGAACTGCAAAACTGTCATTAATACCAACTTTATTTATATTCAAAGTTTCCTGCCACATTAAAACGAGCTGTTTTTCAATCTCACTTCTTGGTTCCTCATATTCAACCTCGGTATTAAAACTTCGATCTGGTTCAGGTAAAGACTTTTTATCTATTTTTCCATTTGCTGTTAACGGCATTTTATCTAACTTAAGAAAATAAGTAGGAATCATATAATCAGGTAACTTTTCACCTAAAAATTTTCTTAATTCTTCAACAGTAACTTCTCCTACTAATGTTAGATATGCACAAATATAATTGCTCTTGTCCTTTTCTTCTCTTGCTACAACTACAGTTTCTTTTACATTTGGATGCTTTAATAACTGACTCTCTATCTCTCCAAGTTCAATCCTAAATCCCCGAACCTTTACTTGATGGTCAATTCTTCCTATAAATTCAATATTCCCATCAGGTAACCACCTTGCCAAATCTCCTGTGCGGTATAAACGCTCTCCTTCTGCAAATGGGTTTTTAACGAATTTCTCTAATGTTAGCTGCTCATTATTTAAGTACCCTTTAGTTAATCCATCACCAGAAATACAAAGTTCTCCAGGTTCACCAATAGGAAGTAAATTTTTCTTTTCATCTACTATGTAAACTGAAGTATTTGCTAACGGTTTACCTATAGGTAGAGTGTCAACATCCTCATCTATTTCATTTATAAAGTAATATGTGGCAAAAACAGTACTTTCCGTTGGTCCGTATACATGAATGAGTTTATCTTTCCCCAGAAATTCTAATGCTTTTCTTGCATGGGAGACAGAAATTCTTTCTCCACCAAATAATATTTTTCTCATATTGATTAAACAATCTATTTTGATATCTACAAGCGCATTAAATAAAGCAGTTGTAATAAACATCACGTTTATGTTTTCTTGCTTAATTATATTTCCAAGCTTATTTATATCCGTGACTGTATCTTTTTCTATAACTACTAATTTCGCCCCATTTAACAGAGCACCATATATATCAAAAATTGATCCATCAAAAGAATAATTCGAAAGCTGCAGAATGGTATCATTATTATTTATTTCTATGTAATTTGTATTTCGAACGACTCTGATAGCACTATAATGCGAAATGATAACTCCCTTTGGTATTCCAGTAGAACCCGATGTATAAATAATATAAGCTGTATCATCAAAACGATTTATATGTTTCAGATTACCTGTACTTAAGTCACTTGAATCTAGCTCGTCCAAATTGATTATTTCTAAATCATATTCGATTTTCTTAATGAATTTCTCTTGAGTCAATAAAATCATGGTATGACTATCCCGTAACATATAATCAATTCTTGCTTTTGGAGTATCAGGATCAATTGGGAGGTAAGCTGCTCCAGATTTTAAAATACCCATTATTCCAATTATCATTTCAAGTGATCTATCAATCATTAATCCTATAATAGCATCTGTATTAACGCCCTTATTCCTTAACATCCTTGCTAATTGATTGGATTTCTCGTTAAGTTGCCTGTATGTGAGTTGTTTATCTTTAAACACAACTGCAATATTCTCAGGTGTTCTCTCCACTTGTTCTTCAAATAGCTGGTTTATGGTCTTATTTCTTGGATATTCGTTTTTTGTGGAATTGAATTTATTTAATATCATATCTTGCTCTGCTACTGTAATCTCATCGTAAGTTCTTGTCCCATCCTTGTTTATTTCACCAGAATTCTTAATAGACATGTTGGATTTCCCCTTTTTTAGTAATTATCCATTACCAAAATTATTTATTATTTTATTACTGTTAAAAATATAGAGAATGAATTAAATAAAAAATTCATCGTTCATAACAAGGTATACAATCCCCCCTATTTAGAAGTTACTAAAAGGAATTCTATAAAAAATTTAACTTACTACGAGAAAAATTTCCTTATTTTCACGCAAAAAACATATGATAAAAATTTATCTAAATAATTAAAATAATCAGATTTTTTTACTGTAATTTAATTAAAGACAAATATTAAAACTCATATCAAGTTACAGATAAGGCTACTACAGCACATAATTAAGAACATGAATAAGTAAGGATAACTATTGGTATATATCTGAGGAATCTAATTTAAAACCTCAGTTAACGTATCATTTATTATTGTTGTAATTTTTTCCACATTGTTATTTATAAAGAAATGATTTCCTTCCAAATTATAAATCTTAAAATTCCCACAAGTATGCTTCTTCCAACCAATTATGCCTTTTAGACTAATTAAATCTTCTGTTCCGTTTAATACAGTAATATCGCATGTGATTTTGTCCGCTTTTTCTTTATATTCATATGTTTCAACTATTTTAAAATCATGTTTTAGTAAAGGAATGAAAAATTCGAACAATTCTTCGTTACGAATTAATTCTTCTGGTGTTCCCCCTAATTCTATAACTCTATTTTTAAACTCGTTATTTGGTAAATTATAAGTTATCTCCTTCTTTTCCCTTTCACTCGGTGCTTTGTATCCAGAAAAAAAGATATGCTTGGGTTTCTTGAATCCCATTCCTATTATTTTATAGTATAATTCATACGCTAATAGGCTCCCCATACTATGTCCATAAATTGCATAATCTTCCTCACCTATTTTATCCCGAATATTATCAAAGATGTCATCTACCGCTTCTTCTAAGCTATTATAAAATGGTTCATTGAATCTTTTCCCTCTTCCTTTTAACAGTACTGGACATAGATTTATAGATGGGGTTAGATAATCACCCCATTTATAATATAACGCTTCGGATCCTCCTGCATAAGGCAAACAAAATAACATCATTAAAATGCACCTCTATCTCATAAAAGTTTGTAGAAATCATTAATAATAATATCTTGGTTAATCACTGTTATATTACTAGAAATTTCTTCATTTAATGAACATACGGCCATTTTGTATTCTAACTCTATATCAAAAATCGCCATTGAATAAGAATTACTTTTTTCTTCATTATCGGAAAGTATACGAACAGCTTTGTGACTATCTATATTAATAGAAAATGATTTTAGTGACATTGATAATCCGCTTCCATAGCATTTAATATAACTCTCTTTCAATGTCCATACCTCATAAAACTTCCTCAATTGATAATTAACATCACCTTTTTGTATATAAGCATATTCACTATCACAGAAAAAACTTTTTGCTATTTCTTCGTATTCAATATGTTTTATTTGTTCAATGTCAATTCCAACAGGGTTATTACTAATTGCACATACTACAAATTCTCCCGAATGTGAAATGTTAAAGTAATAATTCGGATACCCCTTTAAATAAGGTTTTCCATAATGATTTTTCCCCCATACTATTCTTTCATTACCGATTTTAAGCTTTTTATTTGTTAGAGTCCTTACTAGTAATTCACCAATCAAGGTTCTAATTTTATCTTTTTTATTAATAAATTTTTTTATTCTATATCTTTTCTCTTCATCTATCCACGAACAAATTTTTTCTAATTTGCGATCATTTATATCTTTAATTTTGGTAACAAAAATTTCCATAAAACCCCTCACAAATCCTAGTTAAATTAATTGATCAACTACAATTATTCGAGCGTTATGCTAACTGATTTTTCTACTTTCATTAATCGTGGAATGCTAATCATGTAAAAAACTCCTACAAATATTAAACATCCGCCAACTATCCAAAAAAGAGTTTCAACTGCAAGAATACCTGGGTAAAATCCAGCAATAAAAAGTAAGGTTAGTGACTGTGAGAGCATCATCAAAGGATTAATACACCCGTGTACTCTTCCCATCATTTTGGGATTTACTATTTTCGGAATCCAACCTCCAATTGCTACATTAATCATCGGAAGTGCTAGGGCAACTATGCCCGTACAAATAACATACAGCCAAACTGTATTGACTAATGAGCTCAAAATAGTCGCTCCTCCTCCAATAAACAAAGCTAAAATTAGTAAATGATAAAGCTTTATTTTTTGAGAAAGTATAGATGCTATAACACTACCAAGTAAAATCCCGATACCAAAGACTATACTTAATATAATTGAAACTTCTTCATAGTTTCTTGGGGCTAGTTTGTATTTTAAAATAAATACCTGCATCACTGAGAGCCCTCCATTTAAAATTCCGAAAACTATAAATCCGGAGATAAGTGTAAGTAACAAGTTGTGGTTCAAAATATAACGTATTCCCTTCACAAAATCCTTCATTACAATTGAAATGTTCAAATCCTTGATATTATGCTTTCCATTTGGCATACGAATTTCTTCTGACATTCTACAAGATTTTATTAGAAGAGCACTAATAAAAAAACTAATTGCATCAATTAAGATTGCACCATAAATACCGATTACCCAATAACAATAAATCCCGATACCACTACCAAAAAGCATAAACAAACTTGTAACCATCTGATTCAAACCAACTGCAGTAGCATAGTCATCTCTTGTTAAAACACCTTGTACAAGGGATGATTGCGCGGGTGTAAAAAAGCTCTTTACCATACTTCTTAAAAATAACAGCGCAAATGCTGCTGGCATCCAATTTAGAAAAAGAGACCATAATAATAAAAGCGATAATATAGAACAGATCCAATCACAATTTTGAGCTATTTTTTGTCGATCAATCCTATCAGTAACTACACCAACAAGAAAAAATACTACTAATGTGGGCAAAGACAACATCAACTCCGTAATAGTAGCATATGCAGGTTGGTGCGAAAAACGATTTAAAAAATAAAACATAAGTGCAGTTAAACCAATTGTACTACCCATTTGTGAAGTAAAAGATGCAAAAAATAGCCTCGAGTAATTCCCATTTTGAAATATAACTAAAATTTTCTTCATAAGGACTCCCCATTTAATTTGACTTAATTCTAATTATTCGGAATTTAATACCTTTGCTATGTTTGAAACGTATAATATCTAAATCCCTAACGTTCATCGCAGTTCCTTTGGTTAGAGCCTAACACACTGCTTTAAGATATAATTTGCCATTAGGATTTCTATCGCGGATTACACGTCCAAATGTACATTACCACTCATTAAATTGTATAGTTTTTCATTCTGATATTCATAATCCAAACATAACTATCCAAAAGCATCCTCCTTTTGATATGCAGTTTATTTTCTCTAACTTTCCACGCTACATTCTAATACTACCTTATATTGTAATCAAAATAATAAACGAATTATTTTCTCAAGTTGTCAAAATCACTAATAAATCATATTTATTAGTGATTTTGACAACTTGATTTCTCCTCTAAAAACGTAATATTACTGTAAATTGTTTTCCAAAAAATAATTATGTATATCTACAATTATTACAACAAGGAATGAACACCAATGTTATCCTATCCCTTATAACTGTTTTAACTTAAGTATGAAATTCATTTTTGAAGTGAAAATGATGTGGGGTATGTCTATGAGGTTTAGTCTTCCAAAAAAAATTGTAATGAGTAAATTCTTACCAAGAAAACGTTATTCGTATTGATGATACATATATAAACCATATTTTCACTCAGTCATTCTAGGACAATTGAAGTGGCTTAAACTTGCCACTTCAATTGTCCTAGAAATGTTTCATCTTTATCTAACATCAAATTAACACTATAAGCAAAAAGCTACTTATAATTCAGATGTTTTTCCTTAAAAATTTTTTGATTTATCTTTTGCAGGTAAAATGTAGTTTTCCCCTTTTTCATATATAGAAAGTATTCTTTTCAAGAAAGTAACTTTTGGTACTAACCAATAAGCAATTATCGCTGAAACAATCCCTAATATAGCACCTGTTATAACATCGAAAGGATAATGAACTCCTACCCAGATACGAGAAATGGCTACACAGAATGCAAGTGTAATCCATAGCCAACCAATCTTTTTATGAACAAGCCAAAATGAAAAACAAATTGAAAAGAATAAAATTGTATGGTCACTTGGAAATGAATTATCAACAGCATGCTCTACCAATTTATTAACATTGGGTAACTCTGCAAATGGTTGATAGTTTGAATGAAACTTTCCTGCTATTTTCCCGATAACCTCAGCAATCACAAAAGCAATCATCGCTTGAACAACCATCATTCGATTTTGGTTAGATCGAGTAAACCAATACACTACAATAATTAAAGCTAAGAAATATACCATATATTCTGCCACGAACGTCATAGTAGAATTGAGAAATGGGTACTGTTTACCTAAATCGTTAACGGCTCGAAAAGCATCAATATTGAATTGAGAAAAAGACATTTTCAAACTCCTCCTTACCATATATAAATCAAACGCTAATTATAATTTTTTAATCTACTTTTTGTTACTACCTAATAGTTTTAGATGGTCCCATTTTATTTTTCTTAATGAATATCTACCTTTTTAAAATATGAAATCAATAATACTAATCCAATAATAGATGTTCCAAATATACCTATATAGGAGTACTCGGGAGGATAAGTGGGCTGAAGCGTATTTCTTGAGATATCACCTGCTGCTGCCCATGGAAACAATCCTCTATGTTCTGAATTTGCTGTCATTAAATTAATCATGGTTATTACAACTGTAAATACAATGGTCGGTACGTAATTCTTAAGTACAATTGTTAAAAGTATGATTGGTGTTGATAAAATAAAAAGCAATAATCCACCTATCAAAAACTGTACAAAAGATTCCCTTATTAAGGATGAACTTAGTCCATCAAATTGAAATATTATCCCTAATAATAATGTTAATCCCCATGCTACAAAAGTTAACATCATAATCCACGAAAATAGAAGTAGGAATTTACTTATAAGAAAATTCATACGTGATACAGGTATAGTTAATAAATTCTTTAATGTATCTTCTGTATATTCCCGAATAAATAGGTAGGCGGTTACTACCCCATATAGTGGTACTCCTATTATTAGAACAGTATATAAATTTACTTCACCAAACAATTGACTAAATACAATAGTAGGAGTAGGATGTTTAGTTTTTAAGCTTACAAATGATGCTACTACTACCATAAAAGGTACTACCGATGCACCGAGAATACTAATTAAGAACATATGGGATCGTTTTAGCTTTAATAATTCTGTATATAACAGATTAACCAATTGTTCCACCTCCAACTAATTTTGTGAAGTAATCTTCTAATCTGTCTTCACTCATCAAGATTTTCAAAACCTGAATATCATTTTGTACAAATATTTTATTAATATCTCCTTGTTGCCCAAGTTTAGAATACACGCGAATAATCCCCTCATTATGAACTTCATAATCAAAAATACCAAAGTTTTTCTCTAAGATTTTTGTAGCTTTATTGTCATTCGATACTTGAAACTCAATATATTTGCGATTCTTTTTTCTAAGGCTGTTAAATTCGATTTCCTCTAAGAGCTTACCTTCATGAATGATCCCCATATGATCTACTAACTGTTCTATTTCCGATAAAATGTGGCTGGATATTAATAAAGTAATTTTTCTTTCTTTAGCCAAATTTTGTATCAATCTTCTAATTTCCTTAATTCCTATTGGATCCAAACCATTAGTAGGCTCATCTAATATTAATAATTCTGGGTAATGAAGAAGAGATCTAGCAATCCCTAATCTTTGCTTCATCCCTAAAGAATATTTGCCCACAAGCTTTTTAGTTTCATGTTGCAATCCCACGATTTCTAACGCTTCATCAATTGCATTTTTTTTGTGTATCCCAATAATTTTCGCATTAATTAGTAGATTTTCCCGTGCTGTAAGATTCTCATAAAATCCAGGAACTTCAACAATAGACCCAATTCTTTTAAGGATTTCTTTTTGATTTTTTAATAAATCTTCTCCAAATATTTCAATCTTTCCATGGGTGGGCTTTATCAATCCTAATAACATTCTAATTGTAGTCGTCTTCCCTGCACCATTTCGACCTAAAAAGCCGTAAATTTCTCCTTGATTTACGGTTATATTAAGATTATCCACTGATTTCTGATTGCCATAAATCTTTGTTAAATTTGTAGTCTTTATTATTGCGCTCATGTAAGAACACCAACTTTCTTGTATGCTTATGTTTTTAGTATAGAAAGCAAATTTTAAACCGGGCTTAACTATTTCTTAACTATTTCTTAATTATGAAATTAACTATTCATCATTAACTCCATCTTGCTCCCTTGTACACTAAAGATAACCCCACTCTCCTTTGACTTTGATATAAGTCTCATCTAGATGCTAAGTATAGTATGTAAATTTGTTTTTCTTTTTCCAAATCTGATTAACATCAGGGTATGTTACAATTACTTGACCTTTATGTAATAAGTCTTCAAACACTACTATTTCTCTTTCTTGCTGTTTAGTACCAACGAAAGTAATGGCTAGCTTTACAAAACCTTTTTTCTTTTTCAATAAACTTAATCTCAACAGTTACTTCTTTACCCTCAATTAATAATTGAGGGTAATTAGTATACAATTGATAAAAGAAAAAAGAAAACGTGAAATTCAAAATTTAATGGATAAACTATTTGAATATTAATTCTTCAAACGAGAAGAGCCCTCCAAATAGGACGGCCCTTCTTTATTTCACATACAAATAGGCTTACTTACAGTAATTTTTTTGTATAGGACTTTTTCTTAACACACATACTATTTTTGAACCTGTTTACCAATACGTGTCCTAATGGTATCTTGAATTCCTCCTAAAAAGGGCTGCAGATACGACTGCATGCCCTTTTATTTACGTTGCTTCTCTATATTGAATAAAATAATTAAAAAATAAAAATGTAATATTACATATTTTTTCTGTTCAGATTATGTTAGGATTTACTTCGTAGTCGAATTATGGTTTCGTATCTAATTCAGCAATATGTGAACTGTTTACCTAAAGAAAAGACACCCAAAAGGTGTCTTTTCTTCTTTTAATCTAAAAAACATTTTTTCTTTTCAGTAAGATCCAATTATCCCTCTAACCTAAACCTCATAATTAAAGGCAATTTAATCATGGTACTCAAGAGTTTTCATCTATTTCAATATACATATGTTTTAATTTAAAATCACATTTCCAGCACTATATTTGCTTTCCTACAGATTTTCTGTCTTGTTCTTAATTCTGTCAAAATCCTCATGTAGCTATACAAAGAATATATGCTACTATGATATTAAGAAACTATGCGTTCCCTTAACCCTGTATCCGGCCCTGTATTTATTACAGGGTCTTTGTTTATTTTATTTACTTTTATTGGCTTATAAGAGTTAATACACAACCAATTTCAATTAAAACCGTTTAAATGTTAGTTAGAATTTGAAATAATATATCTATTAACTTTTTTAACAAATGTAATCTAATATTAAATTTCTAAATCTATACTGTACTATACACCAGTTAACACTATATAAATAGTATTAACTATCTTAATTGAATATTAGTAATAGTAAGTATAAACATTATCAATTTACTACATCTTACATTTATGTAAAAATAAATACATGTTAAGCTTTTTCAAAATCTTTCCCCTAATAAAGATTTGAAGTAGCATTTCATGATTCTCCTTACTGTTAATATGCCTTGAAAAAGAACCCTATAGGGTTCTTTTTCTTCTCATTATAACCTCAGTAAGTCCATGCAAAAAGGACTGCTAATTATTTGCAGCCCTTTTACACGTTAATATACACTTGTATTACATGCTTAAAACTTTATTGTATTAGGTATTTATACCAACTAAACATGCCATTATCATTTAGATATATAACACTTCAAAGTTTAGAAGTATACAATAACAAATCTTTCCCAGCTTCCAACTACATAACTAGTAGCTGTTAATTCTCTACCACCATTTGCTGATATATATCTACCATTACTTAGTGCTTGTAATACATATATCCTATTGTCTCCACCATTATATAAGATAAACTTTTCCCATGCACCAATTGATGTACGATCTGCTACTACTCTACCATTTGGCTCAAACAAAACATACTTCCCATTACTTTTAGTTTTTAAAGCGTACGTATATAATTCCCCAGTCGGAATTAATTCGAATTTCTCCCATTCATTAACTGCATTACGATTTGCTATTATATTTCCCGAAGGCTCAGCTGAAACATATTGTAAATTTGCTGCCTGTATAGCAACTGTCCAACTTCCATTTTACTTTAAAGGTTTAAACAATTGTGACCACATTTGTTTAAACCTCCACAATTTTTTCTAAGCTATTCTCTAAAAATCTTATTTTTCGTTGTAAATAAACCTGATTGGTACTCTTTATGCAAAAGAAAAGATGGAACCTTTAATTCAACTCCACCTTTTTTCGAAATAAAAAGCATCTAATTCTATTTGAATTAGATGCTTACATTTAGTCCTTAAACCTAATATTCTAAACTATTTACGCGTTTGTAAATCTTTTTTTATTACATCCCAGAGTGAATTATCTTGACGCATCGGTTTACCCTCTTCATCCCATTTTATTTTTTCTGTTCCCAATTCATAATTCATCCCTGTCCATGTGTCTTCACGGAATGCATAGAATGATTTATGCCATCCTTTTTGGTTAAAGATAGAAATAAGATCTTGCATGTATTGAGTAGCACCTGGAACAGTACGGTTAATTCCAAACTCCTCTGCAATAATTCGATTAGATGGTACATGATTTTTCTTAGACCATTGTTGAATTGGCTTCAAAAACTTCTCTAATCCCTGTCTATTCCACATTACAGGTTTCTCTAAATCCCCTACTTTTACTAATCCTGGATATTGATATTCCTTGTTTTGTTTTTCACCTTGGCTCGTTAATTCATATGGTTCATACATATGAAATGCGTATAGTGTTTTTTTATCCTCTACTGGTTTTAAATATTTAAAGGCCCATGGAGTAGCATATAAACCTGAATCTAAAATAATCGGTGTTTCTTTGTCCACTTCACGAATGGAGTTAATCACCTTTTCATAAAATCTGTTTAAATCAGCTGTCGTTCCTTTTACTTTTGCATACCATTTCTCGTAATCTTCCGTCCAAAAATCATTATATCTATTATTTTTAGCTGTTTCTGGATGTGGTTCATTTATAATATTATAACCAACCACCGCGGGGTGATCTTTTAGTTCCAGAGCGAGGTCCTTCCAAAATTGACTTGCTTGTTCTTGATACTTCTCTTCTTCCCATATTCTGTCGTCATTCTTATTATTATTAAATTGACGCCATCGATCACCAGGTAAGGATAACATTGTAAGAACGACTTTCATTCCTTGTGATTGTGCGGCATCTAAATCCGCCTTTAATTTTTCTAGATCTTCCTTTACTAATCCCCGATAGTTATCTGCATTACCTATCAGAAAATCCTTTCCAGAAGTATCTGGTTTATCCTCAAATAGAAAATCTTTATCTTTTGCCCATTTATCAGGTGCTAAACGCACATATTCAATATTAGCTTCTTTTGCACTTTTATAGTTTTCAGGTAATGACGTACTATTCATGAAATTAGTACCCTTTCTTTTCGAATCCCAAAAACTAATTTTTGAATCTCCCTTGTGGTATGTATCAGCTCTTACATTCATTTCCTGTACTCCAAAACTCATCATGCCTAATAACGCAACAATTGGCAAAACTTTTTTCACAACTTTCCCTTCTTTCTCTTTATATTTAACACACATAACATACCTTTGTTTTGTTACAGGAATATGGCAATTTTCCAAAAATACCTTTTAAATTTATACATTGGTAGTTCATTCATAAAAAAAGAAAGAGATAATTAGAACGTTGCTTCATTTTAAAAGAAACAAAAAAGGAATCCTTTACGGATTCCTTTTTGCAATGCACTCTTTTCCAAATGGTACATTTTGCACCTACTTTTAGTATAACTTATAATTCCTATAAAATAAATAAGATTAACTGAAATTTACTTCAAATTGTGATAAAAAACATAATTAAGAAGCGCAGATAACTAAATATCATCCCTTTTATTAAATAAAAAAGATTAAATAATTCCCCCTCCAAACTAGGACCCTTTTACACCTTTTACAAATATTGTTATAATTAGATAAACTAAAGCATTATCCCATTAACAAAGAGAATCCATAATTGAAGTCCTTTTGTTAATTAGCTATTAAAAATGATAGCATGTGATTATTGTATAATTTCTTCCTTTTTTAGATCTGCATATTCTTCTACGAAATCCCATAAACCTTGCTTTTCGAAGTAAGAAATACTTTTTTCACTTCTTCTAAGAGTTTAATTGCTTCATCTTCATTAAGAGAACGTAAAATATTGAAATGATATACTCTTCATTTCCTAATTCCATACAAACTGCTAATCCTTTTTCAATAAGTTCTTTTACAATATTTGTTTTTCTTAGCTTATAGTGTTCACGCGCTTGTAAGAACAACGCTTTAAAATGGGCAATATTCTTCTCTGTCACTTCTGATAAATGACGAATTGCTAATTTAGATAAATTTTGAGTTGCATATAATAGTCCTAGATTATGCCTTACTATTAAAATCAATTTTTCTTCATTATGTTTTTGCAAAAGGTCAATGGAACGATTGAAATGTTCTTCCGCTTTTTCAAATTGCTTTAAGAATATACGAGCTGTCCCTAATGCGGTTTCACAAGAAGCAACTTTCACCTCATATCGCATTAGCCCTAAATACAAGGAATATAGATACTTATTTTACTTTCAAAGGCTGAAACCTTGCTGCATAACTACTGAAAATAAAATGAAAAGACGTTCAAATCCATATGGATAGATCGTCTTTTCACTTTATTTCATACATATACTGATTTTTCACTTATTCATTTTGTATTGTACTTAAAAAACCAATAAATTCATCTTCATTTACAGGTTTACTGTAGTAATAGCCCTGAATTAGATAACATGCAGTACGTTGTAACACTGTTAATTGTTCCTTCGTTTCTACCCCTTCTGCTATCACTTTCATGTTTAAAGTATGAGCAAGTGAAATAATGGTTTGTATAATTTCATCTCCATCAGTAGAAGTTCCAATCCTATTAACAAATTCTCTTGGAATTTTCAAAGTATCAATTGGATAAAGAGGCAGATACGCTAATGAAGAATAACCTGTACCAAAATCGTCAATTGATAAATGTACACCATATGATTTTAATGCTTTTAACTTCGATAAGGTTTCCTTTTCATCTACCATTGCTATTCGCTCTGTTAATTCCAAATCAATCGAATTAGCAGGTACTCCTATCTCTTCTATGGTAGATATAATGGTTTGAACAAAATCTTTCTGTTCAAACTCTATAGCTGATAAATTTATCCCCATCTTTAGATTTGAAAAGCCCGCAGAATGCCATTCTTTCAGTTGTTGACACGCTTTCTGTAACGTCCACTTCCCAATTGAAATAATCTGCGCCGTTTCTTCTGCGATAGGTATAAACTCAAAAGGAGAAATCAGCCCAAGCTCTGGATGTTGCCAACGTATTAAAGCCTCTGCACCAATAACCTTACCTGCCTTACTATCAATTTGTGGTTGATACAATAAAAACAACTCATTATTTTCAATTGCATTTGGTAAATCCTGTTCTAATCGTAATCGACGAGTTACTTTTTGAGATAATGTCTCGTCATACATACAAACAGCATTGTTACCTTTTTCCTTTGCGCTATACATAGCGATATCAGCGTGTTGTAAAAGTGTAGTAGTATTTATTCCTCCAAATGGATACACTGCTATTCCTATACTAAGAGATAAGTAAAAACTATGCTGATTTACTACAAATGGTTCTTCAGTTATACGAAATAAAGTTGTACACAAATCCAATAGCTGTTGCTCTGTTTGGTTATGGACAATGATCGCAAACTCATCACCACCTATTCTTGCTAGAGGAATAGTCGGTGACAGACATGTCCTAAAACGTTTGGCAACTTCTTTTAAAACCTTGTCACCAATCGAATGACCCAATGTATCATTAATAGTCTTAAAGCGATTTAAATCAATATACAGGAGCCCAAACTTATCCTGTGTTTTTTGTGCACGCTTAATAGATCTATCTAATTCTTGTTGGAAGAATATACGATTTCCAATCTCCGTCACCGTATCATGGAATGCAAGGTAATTTATCTCTTCCTGTTGTTGTTTCATCCTTGTTATGTCTTTTACCATTACATAGCTCCCAAAGGTTTGTCCTTCTATCATAATAGGAACTATAGTGACATACCAAAAGAGTATATCCTTCTCATTGTTATTTTTCACACGTAACTGTAGTGAAGATGAACTACATCGTTTCCCTTTCTTTATAGCTGCTTCCAATTCAGATTTATCTTCATCTAAAAAAATAGAGAAGCACTCTTTCCCTATCAATGCAGCACTTTCTTTTCCTAATAACATACTTCCAGCCTGGTTTATATTTAATACGATACCGTTTGAATCAATCGTTAAAATAGGATCCGGATGATACTCATATAATGACTTAAATCTCTCTTGATTTTTTACTAAATCATTAGATTTATTTATTAAATCCCTTGTTCTTTGAGATACTGTTTGTTCTAATTGATTATTAAACACTTTTAATGTTTTAGTTAACTCTTTGTTTTGCATTCGTACGATTGTATGACGAATCAGTACAAATACAAAAGCAATACAATTTCCCGTAATTAATGTAGCTGAAGAAGTTTGCTCTTTCAAAGTAAAGCCAATTAAGACTGCAACTGCAAGATAAGGGAATATACCAAGAAGTTTCTCTCCAAATGTCGGATTAATAATAAAATAATTTCTTTTAGAAGAAGTATTCTTTGGGATTGTAGCAGCAATAGCGATAAATAATAGGAAAACTCTATACAAACACCTTAAAAATATAACTGAACGCTCTGACAAATCACCTTGTAAGTAAAAATACAAATAGTCCGTAATAGCCAATCCAGTTAATACTAGGATAAAAATAAACAATTTACTTTTTGCATTGAAAATAGCAGGTCGAAAGATCAGTGTAACTCCAAGTAATAGAAGCAATAAATCTATAATCGGAAAAATAAATGAGAGAAAAACATCTCCAATTGATAAGAATAAAATATTTGCAGATGGTTTATTAAATAGGTACCACTCTAATGTAAAAATAGCAGTAACAACAATGCATAAATCACAAAGTAAATACGCTTTCTCCCATTTGTTACATTCCATCATAATTTTATAAAAGAACGCAAAAAGAAAGAAGAATAAGAAAAACAGTAGAAATACATCAGAAATATTAAAATTTTGTATTGGTAATTCTACATTAAGTACTTGAAAAGCGGATATGAAATTCCCTATCAAAAAACACCCTATTGCAATAGTAATGCAAACCCAGAATACTCCTAACTTAATTTTTTGGGATAATATAGAATACAGTAATGAGATAAATACAGTAGTTTCAACGACTAAAGATGATAGTCGGATATTAAAATCTGATACGAAATAATGATTCGGAAAAACAAATAAAAATATAAAGCAAAAGCTTATATAAGTTATTAAAGCCAATATCAATACATAAAATTGCACATATGCATGCTTACGCAATGGACTCACCTTCTTGAGTTTTTTCTATACTTTTATTAAAAAATGGCTTGATGGTGGCACAAGTCCTACTAATTAAAATGTGTGCTACCTATTATCCATATTATGACCTTTTTAAAAGATTTCTTTCTACACACAACAATCTTATTAACTTTTTGTAGATGTTTACAATTATCAATACTGAGGATTCTAAAAAGGATAAGCTGAAAAATGTAATTTTTTAAGTATTTGCGCGTCGTAAATTTGGCGGGTACAACTTATCTACTCTTTACATATGAGATAGAATCTACTCCTCTATTGGATTATAGTTGCTATCTGTCACACTTAAAAAGGAATGAAAATATACTATCATTAAAATAGAAATTCAAATTAGTTTACGAAACCAACTGTAACTATTATAGTTACACAAAAATTTGATGTCAATTTCATATCCTCCCTTTTTAACGGACAAAAGACATGACCTATTGAACAAAAATGTGATGTTTATAAAAAGGGCGGTAAAGTTTTATCTCCTTACTCAAAGAATTATAAATGATTTAGAATTAGATGAAATTGAAGCTAATATTGCATCTCCCTAAAAAGAATGTTACTCTAAAAATAGAATTATGAAAGGAATGATGGATGAATAATGATTAACTAATTTATATTTTAAGTTGAATTTTATAACTTCAAACTACAAAATATAGGGTTAGTCTATCCATTTTTAAAATTCAGTTCATACTTTATTTGTCATGATTCAAATGATTAATAAGTACTTATTAAGTATAGACGAAAGACTAATCCTTCCGATTACAAATTGGGGGATTTTTTTATTCCCGTTTGTCTTAGTTGAAACTTACTAATTGTTAAATGTACTTCACAAATAAAGGAGCGAGAAAAATGAGTACTTCAGATACTATTGTTACACATGTAATGCTCTATATAAGTCGTTAATATCCATCAAACTTATATAGAGGAATTAAAAAATGGATGGATGTTCCGACTTTATATGAAACGTTTCGATATATAAAGGAGGAATTATTATGTCAATGATAAAGGTCCAAGACTTAACTTTTTCATACCCAGGTAGCTTTGATAATATTTTTGAAAGTGTAAACTTCCAAATAGATACGGATTGGAAGCTAGGATTTATTGGTAGAAACGGACGAGGTAAAACGACATTCTTTAATTTATTGTTAGGGAATTATGAGTATAGCGGGAAAATCCTTGCTTCAGTAGAATTCAATTACTTCCCCTACTCTGTTTCAGATAAGAACAAATTCACTCATGAAATCCTTGAAGAAATTTGTCCCCAAGCCGCAGATTGGGAACTTCTACGTGAGATATCCTATTTAAATGTTGATGCTGAGGTCATGTACAGACCATTTAAAACATTATCAAATGGGGAACAAACAAAAGTGTTGCTTGCTGCACTGTTTTTAAATGCGGGTCAATTTCTATTAATTGATGAACCAACAAATCACTTAGATACAGATGCACGAAAGATAGTCTCCGATTATCTAAGGAAGAAAAAAGGATTTATTTTAATTTCACATGACAGAATCTTTTTAGATGGGTGCGTTGACCATATCCTATCTATTAATAGAGCAAATATTGAAGTTCAAAGTGGTAACTATTCTTCTTGGAAGTTAAATTTTGATAGACAGCAAGAACACGAGAAGGCTACAAATGAGCGTCTACAAAAAGACATAGGGCGATTAAAACAGTCTTCCAAACGTTCAGCAAGTTGGTCTCATGACGTGGAAGCTTCAAAAAATGGAACGAGGAATTCAGGCTCTAAGTTGGATAAGGGGTTTGTAGGACATAAAGCAGCCAAGATGATGAAAAGAGCAAAAAACCTTGAATCAAGGCAACAAAAAGCTATTGAGGAAAAATCAAAATTACTAAAAAATGTGGAAAAAACTGAGTCATTAAAATTGGAACAACTACAATTTAAATCAAATGAATTGGTTACTTTAGTTGACGTGTCCGTTAAGTACAATGATCAAATTGTGAATGAGCCGATTAGCTTCATAGTTGAACAAGGTGACCGAATTGTACTTGATGGAACGAATGGGAGCGGAAAAAGTAGTATCCTAAAACTAATTCTAGGACATCCGATACAGCATACAGGCTTAGTTACTTTAGGTACAGGACTCATCATTTCCTATGTCCAACAAGATACTTCTCATTTGAAGGGATCGCTATCAGGCTTTATTGAAGAGCACAAGATTGATGAAACCTTATTTAAGTCCATCCTAAGTAAGATGGACTTTGACCGAATTCAATTTGAAAAAGATATATCTCATTATTCTGGTGGACAAAAGAAAAAACTGCTTATCGCTAAAAGTTTATGTGAAAAAGCTCATATATATATATGGGACGAACCACTAAATTTTATAGATATCTATTCCCGTATGCAGATTGAAGAACTTATTCAACAATTTAATCCCACAATGGTTATTGTTGAGCATGATAAAATATTTCAACAAACAGTTGCAACGAAAACTATATCTATGTAGCTCAAAACGAATACTTGAAAATATAATCATTAACTTGAGTCCTTGAATTATAAAAACTTTAATGAATTGATAAAAAAAGCCTAATTTCTCTACAATACATTGAGAAATTAGGCTTTAAATAGTAATAATAGAATTCATAAACACTGAATAATTTACACATTAGGTTTATCTGTTAATGCAGTAACAATCCTGTCCACTAAGTCTTCGGGTAATCCATATTCCTTATTAACTACAGCCTGTATACTAGCAAAAGAACTTTCATTGTATTTTGATTGCCTTTTTCCTCTACTATCTTTCTCTTTATTTATGAAGTTTTCACGAGATTCATAGTTCATCTTATCTGGTTCTTTAGCAATAGATTGATTGGTGTAAATTATAAAGATACCTAACATCATAATTACACAAATGAAAATCCCTACTAATTTAAGTCTCATTATTCATTTCCTTCCTGCAACTCTTACTGTTTCTCGTTCATAATATCTCAACCATATCAAATTCATATTAATTTGAAGTAAAATTTTGTTCTTAACATATTTCTTAATAGAAAGACTGTATATCCTTCTATTTGTTTGACATCATTAAGATGCTCACAAATAGAAATAAATTCTATTCCTATATATAGATAAATAATCTAAAAATTTATATAATAAGATTAGAAGTATAGCATATTATTATTATTGAAAGGTCTTGGTATAATGC
This sequence comes from Bacillus cereus group sp. MYBK216-1, assembly GCF_051916495.1. NCBI lineage: Bacteria > Bacillati > Bacillota > Bacilli > Caryophanales > Bacillaceae > Bacillus > Bacillus cereus group sp. MYBK216-1. Next base: position 187,873 of record NZ_JBQAGT010000003.1, on the reverse strand, counting down.
TAGGCATTAATGTAAAAAAAACAAATGAAGAGTTAATTATTTCATGGTAATTGGCGGAGATTATAATTCCATTACGTGATGTGATTGAGGTTACCGAAGATGCTACCTATGCTGGTGTTGAAGAAGTAGATGTAATATGTATTGGAACAGCTTATGGGACAACAGACCGTATTTTAATTAAAACAGTAAAACAAAATTATGTATTGTTTACTACAAATAAAGTTGCTATTTTAAATGCCATTCACGCTTAAATATAGGAGTCTTCTTGGCTAAAATGATAAAAATAAGCACATCTTGTTATAAAAACAGATGTGCTTATTTTTTAATTTCTATGCATTTTTACGTTTTAAGAAAATCACTCCACCAACAATTAACAGTAATGCTCCTGCAGCCATAGAGATCCAACTTGTAAGATTAGTACCTGTTTGCGGTAACCATCCAATTTTAGATTGAATTTCTTTCTTAAGTTGTGGTTGTTCTTTTACTTGCTCGTTAGGTTGCTCTGGTGTTGGCGTATTTTTACCTGAATTTGGCTGTTCTGGTTTAGGTTGTTCCGATTTTCCCTCTTTAAATTTCACTGTTTGTCCCTTATCTTCAATTTCAGCGTGAATAGCTACTAATATATTATCTTGATACAGTTCTTCAAATACTACTACTTCTTTACCTTGTAGTTCAGAAGCATTTAATATGAAGTCTAATGTGATAGAACCATTCTTCTCTTTAGCAGTAAACTTAGATTCTACTGTTACTTCTTTACCATCAACTAATAATGGTTTTTTTGTTGCTTTATCCATTAGTTTGCCTTTCACAACGTACTCTTTACCCACGATTAAGTCTTTGTATTCCACTTTATCTTGGATTGTTACAGATTTAGAAACGTCTAACTCTTTAGAACCATCAGCTTTGTTTGTAGCTGTCGTTTTAATGGACGGTTCTACAAATCGAACTGTTTGACCTACATCGTTAATGTCAGCGTGAGTTGCAATTACTTGACCTTCATGTAATAAGTCTTCAAACACGACTACTTCTCTTCCTTGCTGTTCAGCACCAGCGAAAGTAAAGTCTAATGTTACAAAACCGTTCTTTTCTTTTGCAGTAAACTTAGTCTCAGCTGTTACTTCTTTACCATCAATTAATAATGGTTTGTTAATAGCTTTGTTCATTAGTTTACCTTTTACAGTGTACTCTTTACCTACAACTAAGTTAGTATACTCTACTTTGTCTTGAATAGTGATAGAATCCTTTGAATGAATCTCTTTTCCACCATCAGCTTTGTTTGTAGCTGTCGTTTTTATTGATGGCTTAACGAACTTAACTGTTTGACCTTTATCATTGATATCAGCATGTGTCGTAACAACTTTTCCGTCTTTCAGTAACTCTTCGAATACTACTACTTCTTTTTCTTCTAAACCAGTTGCATCAAATGTAAAGTCTAATGTAATAGAACCATTTGCTTCTTTTGGTGTAAACTTCGTTTCAGCTGTTACTTCTTTACCATTTACAACTAATGGTTTATTAGTCTCTTTATTCATTAATTTACCTTTTAAAGTGTACTCTTTACCTACTTGTAGATCTTTGTATTCCACTTTATCTTGGATTGTTACAGACTTAGACGTGTGCATTTCTTTTGTACCATCTGTTTTATCAGTAGCTGTTGTTTTTATTGAAGGAATCTTTTCATCTTTGACAATGTGTTTAATGATTTGACCATTCTCTTTAATTTCAAAAGAGAACGTTTCTTCATTTAATACATAGCCTTTTGGTGCAATAGTTTCGTTATATGTGTATTTTCCAAATGGTAATTTTTCAAATTTAGCGATTCCTTTATCGTCTGTTTTTCCTTTTACTACTTCTTTTCCTACTTCGTTATAAATCGTAAATTCTGCATTTGGAAGCTTGTTATTTCCATCAGCCACATCTACCTTTGTAATTTCTAGATCACCTTTGATAAGATGATTAACTGCCAATAACTCAATAATCTTCCCATGTTCTTTTATTTCGAACACGATTTGTTCTTTAACAAGAACGTAACCGTTTGGAGAAGCCTTTTCTACAAATGAATATTTACCATACGCTAAATCTTTGACGTTAATCTCGCCATTTTTATCTGTCTTATATTTCCCAACTACTTTTCCACTTTCATCTTTCAATTCAAATACTGCACCTTCTAATTTTTTACTAATATCTTCATTATCTACTTTTAGTAATTTTACACTACCTTTCACTTCGGTATTTTCCACTGTAAAAGTAAGTGTTTTATTGTGCTCTTTAATTTCAAAAGGATACTTTGTTTTATTTCCAACATATCCATTAGGTGTTTTTGTCTCTAAGAAATAATATTTACCATACGTAAGACCTTCAACGTTTGCAATTCCATTTTCTTTTGTTACTACTTTTTTCACTTCTTTTCCATCTTCAGTGAAGACTGTGAATTCAACATTTGGTAAAATCTTTCCTGAATCACTAAGCTTTTTAATTTCGATGTTACCTTTTACTTTGTTATTTACTATTTGGACAGCTCCTGTTTCTCCTGTCTTAACTTCAATAGTTTGTGGTTTATCATCTGAAACATAGCCTGTTGGTGCTTTAATTTCTTTTAATGTGTAAGTACCAATTGGTAAGTTGTTTAATTCTGCCATACCATCAGCACCAGTCGTAATTTTTCCGACTGATTCATTATTTGTATTAAAGACCTCAAATACTGCACCAGCTAAAACTTCTCCATTTTCTCCAACCTTTTTAATTTTTAAAGAACCAGCTGCTTCCCAATTTACTGCAAGATCACTACTAAGCTTTTCTTCATTTCTTTCTAATAGTACTGTAGCATTCTGAACAGTATCCGTACCACGGTAAGCAATTGCTTGAACTTTAGTTAAATTAGCAGCAACACTTAAATTAAATTCACCCGTTTTTGTATTCTTAGGAATTTGGATACGAAATTTTTCTCCAACTGAAAGCTGATCTTTCACTTCTCCATTTTCACTAACAATTCTAACTCCATTAGGTGCATTTTTCGCTACTACCTTATAAGAACCACTCTTAGCATTTGTTTGTACTGAATATAGATTTGTTTCGAAGAATTCACCCTTTAATTCTGCTTTTTGCTTTTCAGCAGGAATCACATTCATAAAAACATCTTGAGTCTCTTCACTATTATTAGCATTACTAATAATAGCCTTAGCTGCTTTTTCAACATTTTTATTCTCATGTTTTAATTCATTTACATCGAGTTGACCTAATGCATTCCAAACCGCAAGTTGCGTTGCATAATGCGCTTCATTTTTATTAGCTACTCCCAGCTGTTCAGCACTTTTTTGCGGGAAACCATTTAATAAGACTCTATATACTACATTATCTGTTTTCCCCATTTCAGGAAGATCTTCACCATTTGGTGATTTTAATCCAAGAGTTAAGCAATAAGCAATTTGACCACTTGAATTTTTAATCATTTCAGTGCGAATGTACTTAGCTAGACTGTTACTATAACTCCAGTCCATTGAATATTTCTCATGCGTCATAACCTCTGCACTAGCCCTAGGTAAAAATACATTAAGGAATAATACCAGTACTGATAATAATGTAAAAACTCTTATAATGACTCTCTTACCCAATTTTGTAACCTCCCTAGAATAAATTAATTCGAGTATATATCGCAATATCTAAAACATTCACGATCGACCCAATTATCATTATAAAACAATAAATTACAAATATTAAATAATTTTAATAAAATAGTCAAAAAATTTACACATTTTATTATTTATCAAGTTTTTTAACGAATTTACTATATACAAATTCTAAAACATGCCTACAATTTAAAAGACAAATATGTATGTTAAATATATAAATAGCAATTCCTTTACTCCAATTATTAAGCTTTCCCCCTATTAAAAATAGCCTTTTCACTTTCTTATTAATCTGAGTAATTTATACACCTCTTTTAATCTATTACACTCCTCCATTTAAATATAAAGGTGACTTCTTGTTCAAAGAATAAAGTGAAACTTTAATCCGCCCGATTCCCCTCTAACTTCTTTGCTTTCATTAAATTTTTGGGCGGGAGTCTTACTGCCCAAAAATAGCGGGATATATTATGCAATATTGCATTTGATAATCATTTTCGATGTAACTATAATGATTACAGGATTACTATTAATCCAATATTCTACATGGAGGTTTTATTATGTTTAAAAAAATTATTGTATCTTCTATGGCGCTTACTATGTTCGGTGGAGCTGCAACTATGCTAGAGGCACCTACTGCTCAAGCAGCTTCTTATAACTTAACGTCATCCTCTTACTTTGATGTCACTCCTGAAGAGGCCGTGGCTTTCTATCAATCTCAAGACTATAAAAAATTAAAAGTATTTTTGGATGACTTTGAAGCTAAAAACCCTTATACTCCAGGTGGAGGCTACGCTCAAGGGAGTGTACGTATGCAAAAATTCAACGATGCTCTTAGAGATGCCAAATTAACAAATGTCTACCAAGAATTTATTAGAATCTCATACTACAATCATTATCCAGAACCAAAATAATAACAACGGATAAAATGTTATTATTTCTATAACTTAGCCTAATTTTAAATGTATAACCTAAAAATAATTACTAAAAACCACTCATATAAGAGTGGTTTTTCTATTTCCCCATATAATGTAGCTAAATGTTACATCATCTTTATTTTAATATCTTTTATAGTAGACATTCTCTCGTTGACACAATCTAGTAGGTTAGCAATGGGGATATCAAAATATATTTATAATTATTTTCTGTTTAATAGCAAAAAACGAACACCCTCTCACAATTAGATAAGGTGCTCGTTTTCATTTTTATCGGTAATTCTCAATTCATTTTAGCTTCTTTCCAATAAGCAAAGATTAAATTAACTTAAAAACAAAGCGTTTTAAATTTAATTCATAGATCTTACTGAAACTTGGAATTGCCCCTTAGAACCATCATCATTTGAAACGTAAATTTTATATGTTCCATTCGGTAATGGAGATAAAGCATTCCGTACATTTGTAACATTAATTTGTTGTTCTCCAGGTTTTATATAACCACCAACAATTAGCTCTGTATTTGGACCTTTTACACTATATCCCATTGTATTTTGACCATTATTTTTCATAGAGAAGCTTAAGTCAGTACTCCCATCATATACGAAAGAAGTTACAGCCTCGCCGCTATAATCCATTGTTTGAGTTAATAATAAGTCTGCAGAAACATGTTCAACTAAATGAATTGGATCATTCGTTTTGTGTACTTCTTCAGCATAAGTATTATTCCCTAACACACCAAGTGTTAATGCTGAAACTACTCCACAACTAAGCACTAGTTTATTTAACTTCATTTTAAGTTCCCCCTTGATGTTTGTATTCTATTACCATCATACATCCTTTTTTAAGTGCGTTTTTATGTAATAATTCATATCTATAAACCTATATATTTTAACCTTTCACCTTAATAGTTATTGAGAAAGCCACATAGATAAAGCTACAATATTACACTTCATAAAAAACATGTAAATTTTAAAGTCTTTTTCTAACAAAGTTTTATACGAGTAAGTACCAAAATAATCAAATAAATAGCATTTCTATTTCAGATAAAATGTACTAATAAAATTTTTCTAAAATTTCACTTTGTAATTTGATATATTCCATGTTAATATAACGAAGGCTACAAAACAGGAGTCACCACGCATATCATTTTCACAGAATATTCATACTTAAAAAGACTTATTTTATCAGTAACTCAATCCCAATTTTACCTATACAAAAGTTAGTTTATGATTTCATATGTACATAAATTTAAATAGATTTTTTATCTATTATTTTTTTCTATTTTCCTTATCAATTTTAATACGAGTAATATAACAGCACTTTTCAAGTACCCTTCCTTTTTTAGATAAAAAGTCTACTAATACTAAACATCTATGTCCAACTCACACATAATTCTACTTACAAACTATCGGAGATGCAAAACTATGGGAATTTCTACTCTTTTATTAAATACCTTTATTATAATAATTTGTATCCTTAGCTATCACGTATTTTGGCTAGAGTTTAAAGAAAAAATAACATGTAATAATATGTTATTTTCTATCCTTTCCTCCATTGCTATTATTTTTTGTATGACTTTTCCTTTTCATTTACATGTGGGATTTATTTATGATTTACGTTTTATTCCTATAATATTAGTTTTTCTATATGGAAATACAAAAAACATTGTTTTTATAGGAATTTTATATCTTTCTTACCGGTTTTACTTAGGCGGAAATGGCGTTCTTCCATCATTTATTATCTTTACTATCATTTCTGTTATAACAATGCTCTTTCGTTACTTATTACCTATGTATTTTAAAGAAAAAAAGATATTATTAAGCTTACTTCTTATTTTAGTATGTACAGCTTCCCTTTCTATTTGCGGTATTGTAACTCAAATAAATACAGGAGGTAAAATAGACTCTACTCTCATAGAATTTTTATTAAATTATATAATCATTAATATTTTCACAGTATTATTATCAGTTTATTTTATAGAGGAAATGATTGAGAAATATAAAATGAAAGAAAAACTGCAACGGGCTGAAAAATTTTATATAGCTAGCGAACTAGCAGCGTCAATTGCACACGAAATCCACAATCCACTAACCACGGTACATGGATTCACTCAATTATTAAATGAAAAACATGCCTCTAAGCTATCTCAGGATCAATACTTAGAAATCATGTTAATTGAAATGCAGCAAATACAATCTACTATTAATAACTATTTATCTTTAACCAAACCACAGAATACCCTAAAAGAAAAAATAGATATTAATCACATTTTAAATCAGGTGAAAGATACTATTTCACCACTCGCTCTATCATACAAAGTTGAAATCAAACAAAATAGTACAGATTCCTTTTATATAAATGGGGACCCCGAAAAATTCAAACTCTGTCTAAACAACATCATCCAAAACGGAATTGAGGCTATGAAAAATGGTGGATTATTACAAATAAATATACAAAAAGTAAAAGGAAATATCATAATTGATATTATTGATTCAGGAATTGGGATGTCATCTCAACAAATAAAACGAATTGCTTTGCCATTCTATTCAACAACAGAAAAAGGAACTGGGCTTGGTACTATGATTGCTTATAGTATTATTAGAGAATTAAACGGAGATATAGAAATAGAGAGTGAATTAGGTAAAGGGACACGCTTTTCTATTAGTATCCCTTGCTAATGTGATAACAATTTTCTGTTTAGTTAATTACATAAATGAATTTTAAGAATCCCGCTAGCTAGCTTACTTATTAATTATCTTAAATTCATATGCGTTAATTAAATATAATAAGGATCAGAGCTTATCTATTGTTACAGATACACTCTGATCCTTTAGTTTAACTACATTAAACGCACTTAATATTTATAACTTTTCTTACATCGTGATGAAATACTAGTTCATCGATTTTATCTCATTTACTGATTAGATTTGTTTAATGTAAATATAATATCTCGCGACACTTAATTTGTTATTATCACTAGTGACATTTCCTGCAGTTGTTTTTTCATTAAAGTACGGACCTTTTTCCATTCATCGAAAAAGACAACTCCCCTTCTACTACTTCACTTCCACCGTATAATTCCCTGTCCCCCCGCCATACTGATACACATGTAAATAATACTTCCCTGGATACGTGTAGTAGCTACCTACTAATTTATTCCCTTGTTGCTGAGCATACGTAACATAATTATTTAAATCTGCTTCAGAATAAAGTACCCAGTTCATTCCAATATTATTTTCATTCGTTACGTTAATTTGAAGGTTTTTAGCAGTCTCCACATTAATTTCAAAGAAATCACTTGTATCGCCATTTCCTAAACTAGCACGTAAAACTTGATTTAACTGCAATTTGTTTGCTGTTTGGAATGAGTTATTCGGTTCTTTTTCTACACTGTTATCTTCTTTCTTTTGAACAGTTACAGTCGCTGTAGCAGTATTAGTTGCTCCTTTATCGTCTGTTACCGTTAATTTCGTCGTATACGTTCCTTCTTTTGTATATACGTGAATTGGATTTTGCTCATTACTTACTGCTCCATCACCAAACTCCCATTTATATGAAGTAATTTTCCCATCTTCATCTTTTGATCCGTCGCTTTTAAATAAAATTGCTTCATTTACATTTCCACTATACGGACCGTTTATAACTGCAACTGGTGCTTTATTCTCTGCACCTTCTTCTGTATTAATACCGTGGAACACAACATCATATTCAAATTGTCCTGATGCATTCACGCGATAATTTACGAAGTATGCTGTTACTGTTTTATAGCCTGTCCATTCCTTTGCACTTAAACGTTTTAACGTATCATTAACGTTTTGTGTAATTGTTTTCCAATCTTCATATTCTCCTTTTACTGTAGTTCCTGTATATGTTCCTTGTAGTGTGAATGTATTAAAGAACTGTGATTTATTTTTCTTCACTGATACATTTTTCAATTTTGCTTCCGCTGTTATTTCTGCCGCAATATCTGAAACTCGCTTCGATGCATGATTCGCTAAATAATCGTCTGATACTAATGGCACATTATATTTCTCACGATTATCAACTAGCATTTGCATATAATCTTGATATTCTTTATTTAAATTCGCATCTTTACTTAATGTAGAGCGATATGCATCATATGCTGTTACATCATTTTTCCTAATAAGATCATGTATTTTATCGAACATATCATATCTCTTATTGTACATATACGATTGTAAAGCAAAGGAATAATTATAGAAATCCCACGTTCCATACTTTGCATTTAACGTTCGCTCTGCCGTATAACGCTCTGCTGGATTTGAAGATAATCCTCCTATAATACTCTTTCTCGGTACAACATTATCCGTTCTCGTTGCCCCTGCAAAAAATTCAGCATTCCCTTCTTCAAACCAAGATAACCTTTCATTTTCATATATTTTCCCTTGTCCCCATAACCCTGGTACTTCATATCTACCTTGTAAATAATGCGTGAACTCGTGTCTGAATAATTCTTCTAAACTATAAATACTTTCTTCTAGCGTACGCTCATAAGTAAAGAACGTACCTGTTCCTTCTATATAAAGACCACCGTTATTCGTTTCATAACCGTACAATTGACGATTAAATTGATATTCTGCTGGGCTATTATAAATAACCATCGTTAATACATCATCAGGATTTCCTTTTTCTAAAGGTTGATCACTTTCAACCGTACGATGGAATTGTGCCTTCACTTCTTTTGCCGCCCAATATAAACGTTTTACTTTTTCTTCTGTCACTTTATCTCCAGCTTTTAAAACAATTGTCCCATCATCAAACGTATACGTTTTTGGCAAATATTTTTTCTTTCCCTCTTCTCTTATTTGATCTAAATTCACCACGTTACCATTTGCATCTTTTCCGCCATAATTCGTTGCGATTTGCTCAGCAGCTACGAAATATTGCTCCCCTAAATACGGGTAAATTTTCATCGCATCAGTTACAACTTGTAACCCTTTCGTTCCTGTATTATGGAACATACCGAGTCTACCTGTATAATAAATGCCATTATTAATAAGCCAACCGTTTTTTTCTGTAATCGTTCCCATTAATGCAAAACGACTTAGTTCATTAATATAACTATCTATTTTCTGATACCATACTGTATCTTTCGGTTCTTTCCTCGTATCGTACAAATACGATTGAATGTCGTAATCAACACCTTGCATAATATCGTAAATAGCATTTCCAGCTGAAAGATTATCTACTAATGTAGAAAAATTATCATTATATTGTTTAAAAATCTTTGCAGCCGATGTTATCGTTTCCACATCGCTCGAAGCGTTTCCTATCAACTTTCCGTATGATGATACCACTCTATTTTGCTCTAATGTACCCAGCTTGAAATTTGAGTTGTTAGCTATCGCTTTTAATGCGGGTAAGCATTTATCATGATAACCCCGCTCATTTAATTTACTAAGTTCCGAATTATAAAATCCTAAATAAAATCCTGAACGTAATACCTCCACTAATGTCTCAATCCCTTTTGAATCATCCTTCGTATAGGCTTGTCCTTGCTGCTTCAATTTATCAATAATCGCCTGCATCCTACTATCATTTTGATAGAATGCTAGACTGTCTGTATTAAACTGAAATAGCCCCGTAATTTGCTCCCAATCAATTGTTACAAGTAAATCTACTAACTGCTGATTGCTTAATTGATTTAATTCAGCAATTGTATAAGTTTTCGCTACAGCTAATTGCTTACTTTCTTTTTTCACCTCAGGTGGTCTTTGTGATAAATCGGCAAATTGTAGCCTTTTCTCAAAAGACTTGCTTTCGAGCACTTTCGATGAATGAGCTAATTCTTGTACTGGTAGTTGTACACCGACTGGCTCCATTTTGAGCACATTTCGATAAGAAACTTGCTCTCCCTTAGTATCTTCTGCCAAACTTCCCCCTTGAAAATTCCCTAACATTAAACTAGCAAAACTTACCCCTACTAACATTTTCTTTGAATAGCCTTTCATGCTCTCCCCTACCTTACATTTTTAGTGTCCCGCTCCATTATTTTACTATTTTCACTTTATGTCCTGTATTGAGAAAAAATAAGGTAACGTTCACACATGTATTCATTCCATGTAAAATTAACGCTTGACTTTCCGTACATTTTATATCAAAAAAAAGATAGATAATAGCAAAATTCCTGCTACATCTATCCTCATTTTCAACACTATGATTTTAACTTTATAAACGTAACTTCCGGTAATGTTTGCATATGCTGAATAAACTCATTCTGTTCTTCTGACGATATATTTTTCAGTTGCATCCCTATCTTATAAACAGTTTCTGTACCTTGCTGTGAAGCTTCCACCTCATATGAGAGTATTGGGATGCCTTTCACTTGTAGTGTTTCCAATACTTGTTGTACCGCTTCATGTTTGTTTACAAACATTTGCACTGTAATATTTTGTGGAAATAAAAATTGCACCTTAAAAATACGACTTACAATTTCTAAACCAATTAAAACGAGAATCGTCGCTCCAATGCCTACTACATACATTCCTGCTCCAATTGCTAATCCTATGCCGGCAGTAGCCCATAAACCAGCCGCGGTCGTTAATCCTTTCACCGCCTGCTTTTGAATAATAATTGTGCCTGCACCTAAAAAACCAACTCCACTAACGACTTGCGCTGCAATCCGACTTGGGTCTAGAGACGTATGCTCTTCATACACAATATCTGAAAAGGCATATTTCGAAACAACCATTATTAACGCACTTCCTACCGCTACGAGGAAATGAGTCTTTAATCCAGCTTCTTTCGATCGAATTTCTCTTTCAATACCAATCATTGCTCCTAACAAGCCAGCAACACCGATTCGTATAATAAAATCAAAATCTACACTCACGGGCACTTCCCCCTTTCATTCATTATAGATAGATAAAACAAAAATTATCACAAATATCCATTTATCAACATGAAAGAATATCACTAAAATAAACTTAATACTCCGACCGTTTTATGTTAATATTTTAAATATTAACATAAAATAAATAACTCCTAATTTTAAACCTTCACTAATTTTCTAAAAAACCAAAGGTGGATTACATGAAATTAGGTTAAGAAATTCTGGAAAACGCTTTCATTTTGTATCATAATTTTTTATAAATACTACATAAACAAAGGAGCTTACTAACAATGAACGTCTCGTTACTTACACCTACTACTGATTTACAAGAAGAATACTTAGATTTCTATAACGAATGGAAAGATAGCGGTGAAACAATGATCCCGTGGGTTATCTCAAAAAATCCTGCTAACTTCCCAGCTATGGTTCAAGAACTTCTCGATGCGCATAACGGAATAAATATCCCTGAAACTTGGGTACCAGATTCTACATATTGGCTCGTTACAAATAATAATAGAATTGTCGGAGCTGTTAATATACGTCATAGTTTAACTGAACATCTATTTAACGCTGGCGGTCATATCGGTTATGGCATTCGCCCTTCTGAAAGAAGAAAAGGTTATGCTACGAAATTACTAGCATTATCATTAGAAAAAACGAAGGAATTAGACATCACGAAAGTACTTGTCGTTTGCGACGCAGTGAATACCGCTTCTGAAAAAACGATTTTACATAACGGCGGGCTTCGTGATCATGATTTCACTGAGGAAGATGGGAATGTAGTAAGAAGATATTGGATTGAGCTATGAATGATCACAAATAAGCGAGAAAGTGATTATACACTTTCTCGCTTATTTTACACTGCTTCTATTTCAAATTGCACTGTAATACCACTTGGATCTACCACCACAAACCCATTTGTAGTTTCATTTATTTCATGTTGTTTTTCTATTAATCTTTCTTTCACTTCATCTAACGCTTCTTTATACGGTAGTACAATCGTATACACTTTTAGCCCAGTTGCATGTACTGGTGGGTGTGGGTTGTTTACTCCGTTCCACGTATTTGCACCAATATGGTGATGATATCCCCCTGCTGAAATAAATAAGCAATCCTCTTCACGCTGTTGTACTTCAAAACCTACTGTTTCCACATAAAATTCATGTGATTTCTCTACATCAGCTATTCGTAAATGTACGTGCCCAACGACAGTATTAGCAGGCAAACCAGCAAACTCATAATCAACAAGTGTTGCCAATTCTTTTAAATCAAGTGGTGTACTTCCTCCTGGCCCTTCTCCCCATCGATCGCGCGGACGGTCTGCATAAATTTCAATACCATTCCCCTCTAAATCTTGCAAATAAAAAGCTTCGCTATATGTATGATCACTTGCACTATTAAACCTTGAAATTGGTAAAATTTCATTTGAATATGTATAACGCCCTTCTTGCTCAGCCGGGCTGTCAATTACATTCTTATTACGAAGAACCCCAAATAGCGCAGAAGCAAAAGCTTCACGAGTCGGAACTAAAAAGGCTACATGATATATACCAGTCGTACGCGGTTCTTGCAGTACCCCTTCCTCTAACTTTTCAAGAACAAGTAACGCGTTCTTTCCACCTTTTCCAGATAAATATGCTTTATTTTCCTCTTGCTTAATTACTTCTAAGCCTACAACATTTTCATAAAAAGCAATTTGACGCTCTAAATCTTTCACTTTAAATTCAACATGACCAATACGTGTTTTCGGATGAATTTGTACCATGAATAACTTCATCTCCTTATCCCTATATTTTCCCATTACATATAACCGTTACTATGAAGGATACAAGTAAAATCATCCTATGTAAATAATAAAAGTCAGAATTTACATACATTTTTATTTTCATAATAAAAAATGCACCTCCAATTGTTAGACTGTGTCTAACAATTGGGGTGCACTTCATTTTAACTTTTAGAAAAGGTGGCTTTTTAACTCTTATCTCATTTTATGTACTTCAGCAACTAGCTTTCCACCCTGAATGCCCATATAAAGCTTCACAGGTGCATCATTCGTATTTTCAAATACTAAATCTAAATATGGATATGCAATTGTAGCATCTCTTCCTTGTGGAACATAACCTACCGTTTTAGAATGTGTAGTTCTCTCCACCATTTTCAGGCCAGCTTGATCTGCTGCATTGTATAAAGTTGAAGATGTTTGACAAACACCACCGCCATATCCATCTACTAATTTACCATCAACTATTTCTTTCCCTAATTGATATCCTTTATCTGGTGTTGTATCACCGATTAATGAATTAAAAGAGAAACGGTCTCCTTTTGCTAGCACAACTCCATTTATACTCGCTGCTGACAAACGAATATTCTCAATACGGCCACCTGTTGAACCACCTAAGTTCGTTTCATATCTACCAATTACCGTACCATTTCCTTGCGCATCACTTAATGTTGCGACTGGTTTTTTCTCCACGATCGGCAACTGATACGTAGCATCCCACATACCAACATTTAACAATTTATCTACTAATTCTTTTTCCATTAATTCATAAGAAGGTTTTCCTTCTTGCCAACTTCCATCAGGTGCTATACGTGAAGGAACCATTTTTTTGTCGACGCTTTTTCCAACCTCACCAACAACCTTTGTTACAGACTTTTTAAATTTCGCTTCATCTTCAAAATAGCCTAAACTAGATAAATCTAATTTTTTCACTTCAGTACCAGTTCGACCATCAACTAAACTAATAGTATTCTGCACTTCTGCTTTAGCCTCTACAGTGTGCCCACCAATATCACTTACCAATGCAACATCACTTACTTTTGCACCACAGCCACTCATTATAGCTACACATAACACCCCAACTAATATACCCTTTACTTTACGGAACAATATACTCTCTCCCTTTCCCCAACATCACTATTATGTATTCATTTCATTTTTATGTATATTTTGTTACAATCATTTTACAATATGTTTATAAAATGTTACAAGTTATTTTTCACTCTATATAAATTACTCTTTTCTTTTACAAATGTCTATACATATTTACATAAAAGTTTGAGCTTGATAGAATTGTAACTTTTATGTAAACTCCCCTTTTATCCAGTATATACCATTAACCAAAAGAAATACAAATTAAAAACCCTCAAGCTATTTTTTATAAAGTGAAACTTTAATCAGTGGGGGTCTTACTGCCCAGCAAATAGCACGATAAAGAGAAATCCCTCAATATAAATAGGTATTTGCCGTGTCACCGCTCCGCTTTTGCACATACATTATGGTGAATTCAACCTATTTTAAAGAAATGGAGGATGTTATTATGTATCCCTACAATCCATATGATCCATATAATCAATATGCGTACCAACAACCACAGTATGACTTACAAGCACAATACCAATCTTATATAGATCAAGCAGAGCAAACGAATTCATATGACCAAAATAGACAATTCCAACTTCCAATCTCTTTTCCTGGCACTGGAAATCGTCAATTAGAAAGACGCGTAAATGAGCTTGAACAAAGAGTACGTCGACTAGAAAATACAGTTGAGCGCCATACACGTAGACTAAACCGCTTAAACCAACGTTTACGCACAGTAGAAAACAGACTAAACATTCCATTCGCAGCATTAGAAGACGGATTTTAATCGAGAAAATAAAAATTATATAAGGAAGGGGCTCCCCCTTCCTTATATAAATTGACGAAAGTTTTTTCCATCTCTATACTGATAAGAGTTAATGAAATGAAACAAGGTGATAAATATGGATTTTGAAATAAATTATCTTTCCTTTTATGTTGTACAAGTAGAAGGAAAAGGTGAAGCAGTTGATAAACGCTACAAACATTTTCAAACTTTAGACGCTGAAGAATATGAAGATAGCTCATTAAAAGAATTTTTGAATGGTGAGTTATTAAAAATATCAAAGCGAAAAGTAGAACGTCATGCAAAAACAGAACAAGCCCCAACAAAGATTGGTCGCTTTATTGTAGAAGAAGGACACGAACTGGATTCAAACCCTCATTACAACCTTTTTAATCGTATTCGCTTTGCAGAAACAAAGGAAAGCTTTAAAGATATGAGCGAACCTCTCGTTTATACATATCTTGACACAAGCGCTGTACGCGGAGGTGTATTTTTAATTGCACAGGCAAAACTACGCAAATACTTTGATGATCCATTCGTATTCGTAATGAAATGTGACTTCGAACCAAAGGTGGCTTCTATTTCTGATGAATCAACACTGATTCGTAACGTTGAAATGGCCATCACAACAAAGAATATGAAATCTATCCAATATCCGTACATGCCTGAAGAAGGTATGGTTGAAGTAGGCGAACTAAAAATACACCAAGCATCACATGCCCGCTACTTCGAAGACTTCTTAAAATTTGTCGAATATGAACGCTCTATGCCTGAAATTATGAAAACACAGGTAATGGACATGGTATACGACCAAATTGAAGATGTATTTGAAGAAGGTACGGAAGAACGCGAACAATTCGACCAAGCGATGGAAGTATGGGCTGCCAGTCCGAAACGCGAAATTATGGAACAATTTTCAACCGAAGAGGTAATGGAAGCAACCGCTCAAATCGTCGAGCACGCTCCTGAAGTGGAATTAAAGCTAAAAGCAGACCATATCTCTGTAAAGGCCCTGCTTGCTGATTTCGGGGATCAAATACATATTGCGAAGGTAAATGACCGATATGTACTTATGATTGAAGCAGACACACTTACGTTTGAAAAAGGCTTCTCTCCTATTGAGTTTCTGAAGCCAGATGAGCTGCAAGATGTGATTGAGCGGATTGAGAATAAGCAGCAGTATTCGTTTGATCCGAGCGGTATTGAATAAATACTTCCATATAACTATTTTTACTGAGCGCTTTTAACAAGCGCTCTTTTATTTTAGACTTAGTTGACATTTATATTAAAAACCGATTCTACTAAGAATCGGTTGCTCTGCTTTATAGCAAAATATGTTTATGTTTAAAATTTTTTAATCTAAGATGAAATTTGTTGCAGAATCAAGTAGATTCTTTCCTTGTTATACAAGCGTATTTCCATTAAAGATATCTGCTTCAATATTTCTAGTTGATTAAACCCTTCTATAAGTTTTTTATGTTGTTCCTTTTAGTCACTATGTATGTTCTCAAAATTAAAACTTCACTTCACTACCTCAAATTTATTGTACTCGTAAAAAGATAATTGAAAACGATATTCCGGATGTTCTCTTACCCAATCGTAGGCTTCTTCTAAAATTTCCATTTTGTTTTGCAAGTCATTAAGTTCACTACATTCGTCCTTTTTCTGTTTGCACAGAGGGCAGAATCCATTCACTATTTCCGCACTCGTCGCCCTAATAGTTTTACTTTCTAAATCAACTACTAGACGAAGAATAAAAGAATGCTCTTCTTTTGTAGTCACCTTCATTTCAGCAATCCCATCCTCATTCCAAAAGACACCGTTTAATTCCATCTTTACTGTGACATCTTTAATATCCAAGTCTACCACTACCACACCTCCCTTGTACAAAACTCAATCTTACTCTTCTATTTTAAACTTTAATACACCACAACTTAAAGAGATATTAAGTTTTTTCCAATTCTTCTTTACTATGAAAGAAAGTGTAGTTAATGCTAATTGTGTGGTAAATATTATCCCAAAAACTAAAACAGTTAAAATGTTAAAGATTGTTTCCATTAAACTACACTCTTTTCTTTATATATATTTTTATTTTATTAATACGGTTTAAAACTCTTATTACGTCTTAACACTCCCTAAGCAATTATAATGCGCAATCACAACAACAAGTTGATGCCTATTTAATATCAATACGCTGTTATTACATGTATGTAGTTAGAGATGGAGAAGAAATTCATTTAACCTCTGTATTCTCCTCCATTTCAGCCAAGTATCTAATCTGCCTTTCCGCTTTTCTAACCGCCGTACGAAAATGTTTTTTCAGCAGTTCTACTGTATTTTCACTTATATAATATCTTTCCGTTATACTTTCCCACGTGTCACTACTTTCAAATGTACTCCATTCAAAAAGGCGTTCTGTATCTTTCTTTAGTTCTTTAAACACCCATTTTCGCATCTTTTTTTTCGCTTTTTCTGTTAGTTTTCCGTTTTTTACAAGTTCAAGTTCACCATGTCTTTTGTATCGCTTATTAATATCTCTCTCACTATACACTTTAAGAAGTATATTTGCTGTATTTTCGGCATCTGCTAAAGCACGGTGCTGTTTCCCTTCCCACGTTAAAGCGAGCTGTTCTACCGCAAATTGTAAACTTGGCGTATGTTCAAACAATTCCTCATATGCTTGGAAAACAAATTTTTGCAAATCAATTCTACTTTCTTTTTCTATACTTGGGCATTCAACACCATGTAATGTACAATCATGAGATAGAAAACGATAATCTTCTTTTCCCCATGAAACAAATATAGAATCTTCGCCGATGAACTGAATAAATTTCTCTATAATTTGAGGGAATTTTTCTACACCCATTAAATCTTTCTTCGTAATACCGGTTAATTTTGTTGTATGACGAGTTAATCGTGCACTTGGTTTTACTAACTCCGAAAATTCTTCGATTATCTTCATTGTACCTATTTCTATTTTTACAGCTCCGATATCAACTATTTCTGACGGATCTTCTGATTTATACGGTCTGAAATTCCTCTCAATATCAAACACAATGTAATGTGTAGCGTTTTTCAATTTATTTACCTCTTTCTAAATTCCTTTTCACACAAACACTTTATTTTCAGTATTTATTTATTCATGTACTTTATACAAAAATACCCAAAAAAATAAATGAAAATTCAGTCTTGTTATGATATGTAAGTAGGAGGACATCTATAAAAATGCAAAAAAAAGAAGGGCGAGCCCTTCTTTTTTCAAAAATTACTTCTTGTTTACGTTAGTAGCTTGAGGTCCACGGTTACCTTGTTCTACTTCGAAAGTAACTTCTTGACCTTCTTCTAAAGTTTTGAAGCCTTCGCCTTGGATAGCTGAGAAATGAACGAATACGTCTTCTCCGCCTTCAACTTCGATGAAACCGAAACCTTTTTCTGAGTTAAACCATTTTACTTTACCGTTTTGCATGAAAAAAATCCTCCTACAATGTACCTATATGTACATATTCATTTTCAACCACCTTACAATAATAAGCCAGATATTAAAAAACTGCAACCCCTGAGGAGATTTAACATTGCTATCCTCCTCGGAAGTTACAGCTCATTTAAATCTCTATATTATTAAAAGTAAAATGGTTTAAATATACTATATCATATCAATATAATAAAAGTAAAGTTTTTTTCTTAAATTATTTTTCGTTCCCACTGCATTGCTTTTAATTCGCCTGATCCGGCTACTACATAACCATCTTTTTGATTAACAATGCGCCATCCGTGCCCTTTAACTGAATCACATACTGTAACAATACCTTCGTCAAGAAGCACACGGCACACACTACTAATACCCGCCTTATTTTGTGTTGAAGTTGTATATAAAACATGTTGATCTACACTTAAGTCTAAATAACTACTTGCTTTCTGCTCACTTTGACATGTATGCCAATATATTTTTTCACTCACAATACTTTCATCTATTTTACAATAAGAAATATTCCCGCTAACTCCCTTGCACGATCCACTTGCCGCTACTAAATAAGAATTGTGTAAAGTCAACGCGGAGATCATTTGATTCATCGCAATTTTAATCCTCTTTAATTTACGTGTCTTCAAATCAAAGAGCCAAACACCACCATATTTAGCATGTATTTTCGTACCAATAAATAAGTAATGCTTATATAAAAATAACGATCGAATAGACGCTGCCGCACTGCCATACTCAAGAAACGGATGAATAGTCTCCCATGTCGAACCGAAATTATTAGAAAGATACAGCGTTTTTTCTCCATGAGCAATGACAGTTCCTTGTACATTGCTACATACATTCCAACTCGTTGCTTTTGTTGGAAAACGCTGAATTGTCCAGTTCTCTCCACCATTCATACTACGAATAAAAATCCCTTCGTCACCTACACCATAAACTACATTATCTTCGCTATGTAAATCCCTAATTCGTTTTTGAAAACCATTTAAAATTCGTTTCCATTCTCCGTCTTGTTCAATAAATAAGCCATTATATGTAGTAGCTAACAACAGTTTTCCATCTCTTAACTTTGTAATAGCAGTTGCACTTAACATTGTCTCCACGTTGACACTCCCATTCTTAGAACTTCTCAGCAAATGCAATTGCAAAATTACTGCATTTTTCAACATCCTCTTCATCTTCTGGAGCTAATTCAATTTTCAATCCTTCTTGTACAAGCTCTGCACCACGTTCTACAAGTTTCTCTTCAAATATCGTTACCGCTTCACAAAACAGTTCATACGCCGTATCTCCTGATCCGAATACCGCTACTTTTTTCCCTGATAAATCTATATTTTCTAAGTCATCATGGAAATCTTCCGCTTCAAATGGTAGTTCACCATCTCCCCACGTATAAGATCCTAAAATGATTCCATCATAAGCTAATAATTCTTCAGCATCCATGCCTTCCATCTCTTGCAATACTACTTCATGATCAAAAGCATCTAAACTAACTTTTATTAAATCAGCAATACTCTCTGTATTTCCTGACATACTTGCATAAGCTATTAAAATTTTCGCCACTTCGGCATCCCCCTCTTACAATAAATGATTCTCATTCTCATTATATTAATAATGAGAATCAATTTCAATTGATTTTTTCTACTTTTATTTACATTACTTATTTCAAATAAAGTGAAACTTTAATGAGTAGGAGTTTTGTTCATCCCCCACTCATTATTAGTTGAACCAATCGGACTTTTACGGGCAGCAGGGCCCTCACCTAACTTCTTTGCTTCCACTGAATTTTGAGGTGGGGGGTCTTACTGTCCGGCAAATAGCGGGATAAATAAAAAAGCACAGATGACTATACAATCATCTGTGCTTTTTTATTACTTTTTAAAAATACCAAAAGGCTTTCCTACTGGTAAAACAACTTTTCCAAAGTGTGTATTTAACACTGCTGCTGCTGAACCATAGAAAGATAATAATGAAATAAGAAGTTCAGAATATGCTGCTAAATTATGCATTGCGTGCGGCATAACACCTAAAGTACTTAATGAAAGACCAATAAATAAGAAATCAATAAGGACAAAGATCATAAATAATACTTTATGTGTTTCCATTGCACCAATCGTCATAAAGATTGTGAAAATCAAATATCCGATAAAGGCTACACCAAGCTGTTTTGAATCTGCAGCTTGTGCTAATTTTTCGCCAAATACTCCAAGTTGAATTAACCAAGTCATTCCAACACCTAACCAAAATAGGCCGTACGCACCAAATGCTGTCGTACCGAATGTATTGTTATGCTTTGCATCGTGAATGCAAGCAAAGATTTGTGCAAATCCTCCTAAAAAGATTGCCCACGGTAATACAAGTGAAACGCCATCTGTTAAGCCTAACTTTTGAGATGATGCTACAAGTGTTACCATCGCTAATCCAAATAGACCAATTCCAGATGGATCCGCTGTTGTCATTTTCACATGATGTGTAGTAGTTTGATTGCTCATATAAACCTCCTGATTATAAACATACTCGAATACAATACTTAAATCAGAAGCCTATGTCAATGGTTTTTTTTGTATGTTGTCAGACGTTATATTTTATAATGATTAAATATATTTCCGACCACTTCATAAGGCTTTATATTCACTTTTTCCAACTCGTTTATCGGTAGCCATAACGGAATATAACTTCCTCTACCTTCCCGCTGAAATTCCTCAGCTGTTCCACTTCCGAACACTCCGCCTGTAATATAGGCATCATAATAATATTCATTTCCTTTATATTTTACCTTTGCAATAAGGTGCTCCACTTTTATATGTAGCCCTAATTCTTCATATACCTCTCTTTTCGTTGCCTCTTCAGGCGTTTCACCTTCCTCAACCCCTCCGCCAGGAAAAACATAATATGTTTCCTCTTCTCGAATACGTTTTATAAGAGCAATTTTCCCTTCCTGTACAATGATAGCCGCCCCGCGATTTCTTATCATTTTATTTCCTCAATACGAATCGCGACTGTTCCCCACTCTTTTTCTTGTTCTTTCGTATATATTTTGTATGTACTTTCTAACATTTCCTCTAAACTATCATTCTCACAATCCAATAATTTTTTATCAATTTGTTCATACATAGATTTAAAGCTCTCGTATCGCTTTATTTCCGTTACTTTTACCGTCATCATTTCCGTCGTCGTAAGATTCGTAAATACGATTTCATCGCCTTTGTTTATTAGTTGACGTTTTTTATCGTATAGGCGTACTTCATATACTTTTTTTCCTGATTGAATTGACTGAAACGGTTTATTATATAAACCCATTTCGTATCGCATACATCCCACTCCCTTTTGTTCATTTCACCTATTAATACAGTTCACATTACTACATCTTGCATATAATATTCCATACGTATCGCTTAATTGAGAAAGGAGGCTGAAGAAGCATGTTATATTTAAATCAAAAACCTGAATATAATAAATATGATATTGGTGATTATACTTATAGTAAAGTAGGGCCAACCATTTTTTCTTGGAACGATGAAACAAAATTAAAAATAGGTAAGTTTTGTTCCTTAGCAGAAGAAGTCGTTTTCATACTTGGCGGTGAACATCGAGCAGACTGGATAACAACTTATCCATTTAATGCACTTTTTGATGAAGGAGCACATATTACTGGTCACCCTTCTTCAAAAGGTGATATCGTAATTGGCAATGATGTATGGATTGGTTATCAATCCTGCATTTTATCTGGTGTTACAATTGGTAACGGGGCCATTATCGGCGCCAGGAGCATTGTTACAAAAGATGTACCCCCGTATGCAATTGTAGCTGGTAATCCTGCAAAATTTGTTCGATATCGTTTCCCGCAAGAAACGATTGACAAACTAGAGAATCTCGCATGGTGGGACTGGGACATTTCTGTTATAAAAGGAGCCATTCCATTACTACTCTCCGACAAAATCGACGAATTTTTCACCTCACCCAAAAAAGAATCTACATGATCAATACAGAAAGAGCATCCTTTTTTCCGGATGCTCTTTCTGTATTTATTTTTTATTTATTTGCAAATGATTACACGGAGAACATTGAAAAGGAATTTTCCCTAAGCAATTAAGATTCGTTTCACAAATTTGTTCTATCGTTGGAACAAATGGAATGACAACTATGTTACTTTCTACCATTTGTGTAACAGGTGGCAATACTGTGCCTACTTGATGTTCGAAACGAATACTCGCTTGGTTTATATAATTCCCTGAACCGCTTGGTGCTCTCTCCACTACTACTTGGAACGAAACTGTCTGTGCCTCACCCGGATTTAAACTTCCTATAAGAAATCCTGATACTGGATTTACATTTGACACTGGCGTATTATCAACAGTTACACTTCCAAGGACAAATCGAACACTACTATCTAACATATCTTGAAAACGAATATTTTGTATTGCTGTATCCCCCGTATTTGTAATAACTGTCGTAAACGTAATAACATCTCCAATCGTTGCTGTTTGATGGTCTGCCGTTTTTACGACTGTCGTTGAGACATTTTGAGGAATAAACGGGATAACAACTGTATTACTATCACCTTCAACTACTACTGGCGGCTCATTCGGATTTACAGTTGCGAGCCCATTCGCTGTAGCAGTATTTGTAACTAAATTATTTATTTGTTCTCCTGTTATGACAACTTGGAAATTAATAATTGCTGCATCATTTGGCTGAAAATCACCTAACGGAATACCAGTATTCGGGTTAGCGAATGGAAAAGGTACATCATTTACCGTTACCGTGCCATTTATAAATAGCGTATTCGGATCAATGATATCTGTTAACACAATATTGGTCACAGGAACTGTACTATCATTTATAACGGCAATTCCGTAAGTGACAACATCCCCTACCATCGCTACTTCAAAGTTTGCTCCTTTTGCAACAAATAAGATTGCAGTATTTACCGTTACAATAACTGTATTGCTCGTGTCCATCAATGTAACTGGCGGCTCTCCTGGTACTAAAATATATTCTGCTAACGCTCCAGCAACATTTACTACTGTTCCACCATCCGGAAAACTTGTAATCGTAGCTTCATATGTTACAAGTGCCGTCTCACCAACTGGAATATCTGGTATCGTAAATCCAATCTGCGGATTTAACCCCGGTTGTGGAACCCCATTTATCGTTACACTATTTGGTACGAAATCAGCTTCCTGAGATAGTACATCGATAAATTGAACATTCATTGCATCAGCAGTACCAGTATTTAATATACGAACAGTATACGTTACCGTTTCTCCTACGCCAACAACTGAATGGTCTACTTCTTTTAGCATTTCTAAGCTGCCTCTATTTATCGGCGTAACCGTCGTATTACTTGAATTTGTAATTGTAGACGGAGGTTCTCCTGGAATCAATTCGAAATCACCCGTTACTCTTGCTGTATTCATAATGCTACTAGACGGCGGAACTGCGATTACATTTACTTCAAATGTAATTAATACGCTATCCCCTACTGCAAGATCCGGTAATGAAAAGCCTACAAATGGATTTAAACCTACTTGCGGAATCCCATTTATTTGTACACTTCCAGGAACGAATTCTAAACTAGGTGATGGGACATCAATAAACTGAACATTCGTTGCTGTTACCGTTCCCGTATTTGTAACTTGCACACTATACGTTAACGTATCTCCTAAACGTGTTGCTTCTTTATTTACAGATTTTATAACGCTAAAACGCCCTCTATTTATTCTTGTTATCGTCGTATTACTCGGCTCTGTTACTACAACCGGTGACTCTCCTGGTACTAAAGTAAAGCTTCCTGTTATATTTGCAACGTTCGTAATTGTTCCTGATGACGGGATGTTTGTAACTATCGCTTGAAACGTCACGATAACCGTTTCACCAACTGGTATATCTCCAACTCCAAATCCAGTAATTGGATTTAAGTTTGGTTGCAGGGCTCCATTTATCGTTACACTATTTGGTACAAATGACGCTCCTGCTGAAATAGTATCAATAAACTGAACATCATTAGCTGTTACTGTTCCTGTATTCGTTATTTGAACCGTATACGTTAATACATCTCCAACGAGAGTAGCAGCCCTATTTACTTGTTTTATAACATTAAATTGTCCTCTATTTACAGTAGTAAGTGTTGTATTGCTCGGCTCTGTTACTATAACTGGTGGTTCTCCTGGTACTAATACAAAACTTCCTGTTACATTTGCCGTATTGGCAATTGTTCCGTTTGTTGGCACACTAACAACAGTTACTTGGAATGTGACTTCTACACTTTCACCTGGATTTATATCTGGAAGCGGGAATCCATTGTTCGGATTGAACCCAGGTTGTAACACACCGTCTATCGTTACACTATCTGGTACAAATGTGATAGAGGCCGGTAATACATCGCTATATTGAACATTCGTCGCTACCACTGTTCCTGTATTTTGAACGACTGTTGTATATGTGATTGTATCGCCTACTGCAACAACCGGCTGACTTACTGATTTTAAAACATTCAAACCAGATTCATTGATTTCTGTTAATGTCGTATTACTTGTCGTTGTTTCCGTAATAGGCGGTTCTGTTTCACTTACAGCAAATGTAGCTGTAACGTCTACAAAATTAACAATCGTTCCACCTTCTGGTATGCTTGTAACCACTTCCTGATATGTGACAAGTACAAAATCATCGACAGGTATATCTGGAACTGTAAAACCAATGAAAGGATCTAATCCTGGTGCTGGTACCCCGTTTATGCTCACACTTCCTGGTACAAATGCTACACCCGCGGAAGTAGTATCGATAAATTGAACATTCGTCGCTGGCACTGTTCCGAAATTAAAAATCAATACATCATACGTTAATATTTCTCCTACCGTCGCTACTTCTTTATCTACTAGTTTCAATGGAAAAATAAACGCTATATTAATTGTCGTAACGACTAAATTTGTTAATATCGTTTCCGTAATCGGTGGTTCCTGCGGATTTGGTTGTGAAGTAAATGTAACATCTGCATCATTTAATATGACTTCATTATCTGGAATTTCTGTAATCGTCACTTGGAATGTGACCTCAATACTTCCACCAGCGATTAATAATGGAGTAACTGTAAATCCTATTTCTGGATTTAATCCTGGTTGCTGCACTCCACCTATCGTTACACTATTGTCAACAAACGTCGTCCCTTCTGGAATGACATCTTGGAAGAGTACATCTGTAACAGGGATAATTCCTACATTCGTTATTAGCACTGTATACGTTAATACATCCCCGACAGCCCCAGTTGCAACATCAACTGTTTTTGTTGCTGTTACTTCACCAGGAGGAGGTAACGGTATTGTAACTACCGTTGTATTACTTGAATTCGTTGTTGTTACAGGTGGTTGTAAAGGATTCAATAAGAAAGTGGCTGTAGCAGATGCTGTATTTAATACTGCTCCACGTGTAGACGGTGCAACTACCGTAACTTGGAACGTTACTGTCAATGATGTTCCAGCTGCAATATTAGGAAGCGGGAAACCAATATTTGGATCAAATCCAGGTTGAGGCGTTCCATTTATCGTTACGCTATTTGCTACAAATGTTGTTTCTAAAGCAATTGGATCAATAAAAGAAACATTCGTTGCTGTTACTGTGCCGTTATTTCGAATGACTACAGAATACGTGTAAGTTTCTCCAAGTGCTGCTTGTTGTACAGATGAAGATTTTTGTATATTTAGCTGTGCTGTGTTTACTTGCGTCACTACAAAATTACTATTTGTTACAGTCGTTATTGGAGGGTTTGCTGGATTTATAAGAAAACTTGCAGTAACGTTCGATTGGTTTCTTATATTTCCACCGTTCGGAACACTCGTCACTGTAACTTGAAACGTAATCGTAGATGTTTGCCCGACCGGAATATTTGGTACTGGGAAACCTGCCATAGGATCCGCACCTTGCTGCACGACTCCGTTTATCGTCACACTATTTGCTACAAAGGCAGTACCAGACGGAATTGGATCTTGAAAAATAATATTCGTTGCAGGAACAGTTCCTGTATTTTGAATAAGAATCGTATACGTTAACGTATCTCCTACTCCTGCTTGCGATGTATTTACACTCTTCATTACATTAAGTGATCCTACATTCACTCGCGTCACAACAATATTACTAATCGTTACAATTGTAATTGGCGGCTGGAGAGGGCTTACTTGGAAATCCGCAGTTACATTCGCATTATTCGGAAGAACTCTATTTGGTGGTACACTCGTGATTGTCACTTGAAAAGCAACTGTTACCATCCCTCCTACTGGAATATTGGCAAGTGGAAATCCAGTTGTTGGGTTTAAACCTGGTTGAGATGTTCCGTTTATTGTTACACTATTTGTTACAAACGTTGTTCCAACTGGAATTGGATCAAGAAATGATACATTTGTCGCTGCTACCGTTCCACTATTTTGTATACGAACTGTATATGTTAACGTATCTCCTATTCCTGCTTCAGTAGCGCTTACACTCTTTCTCACATTTAACCCTGAAGAATTCACGACTGTCATAACAGTATTACTTGGTACCGTTACAGTAATTGGTGGTTCTGTGGGATTTACAAGAAAATCTCCAGTTACATTCGCATTATTTAGGACATTATTTCCTTGGGGAATGTCATCAATTAATACTTCAAACGTAACAATTACACTCGCACCAGTAGGCAAATTATTTAATGGGAATCCGAATTCTGGATCTGCCCCTTCTTGTAAGACCCCATTCACAAAGACACTGTTTTCAATAAATAATGTACCTTGTGGAATTGAATCTTGGAAAAATACATTTGTTGCTGGTACACTACCTGCGTTTATGATTTCGATTGTATATACTAAAACATCCCCTACCGTTGCAACATCCGTATTCACTGATTTCACAACTTCAAAGTTCCCTGATTGTACTGTTGTATTCACAATGTTACTCGGAACATTGATTGTTACGGGTGGTTCACTCGGATCCACTTGAAAACTTGCTGTTACATTTGCTTGATTTAAAATATCTTCATTTTCTGGATCCTGTACAATTAATACGTCAAATGTGACTACAACTGTTTGAGCCGCAGGAATATTCGGAAGAGAAAATCCTGTATTTGGATTCAATCCACTTTGTGGTACGCCATTAATTGTTACAGAATTTGCAACAAATGAGACAGCGGGAGAAATAGTGTCTTGGAAAAACACGTTTGTTAACGGAACGTTTCCTGTATTTTGGACGGCAATCGTATATGTTAAAGTATCACCTACTGCCGCTTGTGTCGTATTCACTTCTTTTATTACATTTAAACCACCTGTATTAACTTGTGTCACAACTGTATTCGTTTGTCTATTAATCGTCACTGGTGGTTGATTCGGAATAACAACGAAATTAGCAGATACATTTCCGCGATTCGCAATCGTGCCTCCGGATGGCGTAGATGTAACCCGTACTTGAAATGTAACCGTCCTACTTCCGCCTGGAGAAATATTTGCTATCGTAAACCCAGTTGCCGGATTTGCTCCAGGTTGTGAAATCCCATCTATAGTTACACTATTTACGATAAAAGTCGTTCCAGTTGGGATTGGATCTTGAAAAACAACATTCGTCGCAAGTACATTTCCTGTATTCTCAATTGTAACGGTGTACGTAAGAACGTCATTTACAGTTGCAAAAGCTCGATCTACTGTTTTTCGCGTTCTTATATCAGCTACATTAATTGTAGTAAATACAGTATTACTTGTCGCTTGACCTGAAATTGGTGTTTGACCAGGCACTGGGGTATAGATAAATGTTGCACTTGCACGATTTGGAATTGGATTTACAAGAGGATTAGATGTTACTCGAACTTGAAAGCGGACTACAGTCGTTTGCGAGGCATTAATACTCCCAAGATTAATACTACTTGCTGGATTTGCTCCTGGACGCGCTACTCCATTTACCGTAACACTATTTGGAACAAATGTTGTTCCAGCAGGGATATTATCAACAAAAATAACATTGTTCGCAGTGATGTTTCCATTATTCGTCACATTAACTGTATACGTTAATATGTCATTAATTGTTGCTGTTTGCAAATCTACAGACTTTTGTAAGCTTACATTCGCACGATTAATTATCGTCTGTACTGTATTTGAAGAAGCTGTACTTGTAACGAGTGGGCTTCCTACGAAAGGACGGAATTGATAAGATACCACCGCACGATTTGGAATTGGATTTGGATTTGGAAATGACGTGATCCTTACCTGAAATGTTACAATTCTCTGCGCATTATTAGGTATCGTTCCTAAATTAATTCCACTAGCTGGGTTCGCGCTCGGTTGCGCTACTCCCCCTACCGTCACACTACCAGTTATAAACGTCGTTCCGTTTGGAATACTGTCTTGTAATACAACGTTATCTGCACTTCCTGTCCCTGTATTCGGAACAGTAATTGTATAGGTGAGAATATCTCCAACTCCTGCAACTGTTTTATCAACTGATTTAACAGGATTAATAATTGGACCCGTCGCATCAATTTGAACACCAAAACCAGCTGCAGCGTATCCATCTCCATTTGTAACGAATCGAACTGTTGCTGACGTTTGATTATTTACTAATGATGAAGTGGCATTTACATTTGTAATATCCCATCCTTGTCTTCGGACAGCCAAAGCTATCCCTAACGGCTGATTCAACTCTCCAAACGTTCCAGTTGTATCTAACTCTCCAATGTCGTTACAAATTTGTGACTGAAAGAAATTATTAGCAGGGTTTCTCGGGCCGAATAATGCAATTGTAGCATTTGCATTCGGGCCGAAGCGAAGTTGATCTCCAACAATGTTGGAATCACCTTCTTGAGCAGTTACGAGCACTCTTCCTGTAACTGCTCCTGTTCCCGGAGTAGCAAATCCTGAAATGATAGTATCAACTGGTGGTGATGAAGCATCGATAATTTCTTGACCTGCATATACCGACAAATTCCGAAGTGGTAAACTTGCATTTTGATACACTACCTCAAGCGTCCATCCAGCTGAACGACTGATTGTCGGATCAGCCGAAGTTCTTGTAGCTGGGACGGCCCCTGTCGTATAAGTTCCTGCCCCACCCGCACTAACAAGATTCGTTACATTAGCAGAGCGAGCATAATAAAACTGATTGCCTACTGAGCCTTGCTGCGCGGTAGCAGGATCTGGCGTAACAGAAAATGTTCCTGCTGGTGTTGTAAATGTAATATTATCATTTAAAAATGGTAAAACATCTTCCGTATCAGTCCGGAAAGTTCCTGCCCAAACTAACTCTGCATACAAAATACTACTCCCTGCCGGAAGATTTAAAATTGCACTTGAAGAATTCAATCGCCAGTCATCCGTTGTACCTGCTGGGAACCCTGGTACTTGCAGCGCTGTATTTACCGTTGTAAAAACAGCAAGTGTACCAAAAATATTACCTGGTGCAGGCGATGTGGGACTAAGTCCTAACGTGTTCCCAGTGAACGTGACGGCACCAGTTACTGTTGTCGTAAAGCGATTCAAAAAAGGCACGTAATCATCTCATTTCATTTATAGTAAAAAGTGCTCTATACTATAAAATGTAGACAAACTATGCAATGTACTTTGTCCAACAAAATTCCGCACGTATGAGAGGAGCTTACTACACTATGCGCTATGTTATTATAACAGGAACTTCACAAGGTTTAGGTGAGGCTATCGCCGCGCAATTGTTAGAAGAAAACACGAGTATTATCTCTATTTCTAGAAGAGAAAATAAAGAACTTACGAAACTTGCACAGCAATATAATAGCAATTGTGTTTTCCACTCCTTAGATCTTCAAGATGTACATAATTTAGAAACGAACTTTAACAAAATCATTTCATCTATTCAAGAAGACACTGTATCATCTATTCATTTAATTAATAACGCTGGTACACTCGCACCTATGAAACCAATTGAAAAAGCAGAAAGCGAACAATTCATTACGAACGTTCACATTAATTTACTTGCACCTATGATTCTTACATCTACTTTCATGAAACATACAAAAGAATGGAAAGTAGATAAACGCGTTATAAATATTTCATCTGGCGCAGGAAAAAATCCTTATTTCGGATGGGGCGCTTATTGTACAACGAAAGCAGGTGTAAATATGTTTACACAGTGCGTAGCGACTGAAGAAGGGGAAAAAGAATACCCAGTAAAAATCGTCGCTTTTGCACCTGGTGTTGTTGATACAAATATGCAAGCACAAATTCGTGAAACAAATAAAGAAGACTTCACAAATTTAGACCGCTTCATCACATTAAAAGAAGAAGGAAAACTATTATCACCTGAATATGTAGCAAAAGCTATTCGTAACTTACTAGAAACTGAAGACTTCCCTCAAGGCGAGGTTATTAGAATTGATGAATAACAAAAAGGCGTGCTAAATTAGCATGCCTTTTTGTTCTACTTCTCTAAAAATATAAGCATAGACTCCGCAATTTGTTCATAACCAATTTCTTGGTAAATTTTATTCGATGTCGGATTCGCTAGATCAGTATATAACGTAGTTGTCTTGTATCCTTCATCTAACATACGTTGACTAAGTGCCGCTACACAATTAGATGCGTATCCCTTTTCCCTTGCTTCTTTCGGCGTATACACGAAATTAACTGTTATATTATTTTTAGTTGGGCGTGTTTTTGCAGCTACAGAAACAAGTTTTCCGTCTATTTCTAAACCAAATAGACGACGATTAGTAATTAATATATGTGCGGTTTGTTCCGCTTCTTCTTTTGTAGTAGGAAGATTCACTTCTTCGCAAAATTGGTATATCCACTGTTCTATTACTGGTAGCTCATCACTACTTACTTCTTTAAAGACTCCATCTCCGTTCCACTTTTTCTTCACTTGTTTTAATTCATATATACCTTGCTCCATTGCAATAGTAGTTTTCTTATTTTCTAACACGGCAATCTCTTCCGCTAATCTCTGTACAATTTTCTTATTACCAATTAATCCAGGAACATTCGGATATACTTCCGCTAATTTTTTTGCAAGTTCCACGATGGCCTCTTCCACCATTTCAGACGTAGCAACAATAATTTGTTTCTTTTCTTCTGTTTGAAGAAATACAATTGTAATTTCTTCCTCTTGTTTTACTACCCCCATAAATATCGGTTGTTGTACCATTTGTAATACACCTAATATGAGATTATTTTCCTGTTCATTTTTTTCTAAAAATGGTGTAACCGCTTCTTTAAAATTAACAATCTCTTCATATACACGTAATTGAATCATCGACAATCTCTTCTCTCTATTTATAGTTTCATTAAGTATTGGCGATTAATTCATTAAATCCTTCTTTTACGATTCAATAATATTCGAAACTAATATATTTAAATCATTTTCCACTTGTAAAACTCTCTGTTTTTCCTTTTCAAATACCTCTTCTTCTTTCCAAAATGACTCTTTTCGACTTTTAATCATGCGCTCCATTTCTTTTTTACTCGGTCCACCGTACACCTTTCTTTTTTGAATAAATGCTTCTGGCGATATAATTTCTTCCCACTCTTTTTCTAATAATTGTATTTTAAATTTTTCTTGTAAGTATATATTCACATCTTTGAAACATAATTCATGTAGCTCCTTTTTCTGTTCCAATGACATATTCGCAATAACACTTGCTACATGATGAGCATGCCGAAATGGAATGTCATAGTTTTTTGTTAAAACATCTGCGAAATCCGTTATCGTAATTGCATGTTTATAGGAACGACTTTTCAACGTTTCTTCTTCTACTTTCATCGTTCGAATGACTGCATTCAAAATGCAAAATACACGAATAGCCTTTTCAATTCCTTTATATAAATACGGCTGCAAGTCATCTTCCGTATCGACAATATCACCAAATGGTGTATTATGAATCATTTGAAATACTGTAAATGCTTCTCCAAAAGCACTACTCGTAATTGCACGGGCATGTTCAATTGAAACTGGATTTCGTTTTTGTGGCATAATACTACTAATTTGTACATATGGCCTTGCAACAGTAATACCATCATATTCTTTCGTCGCTAATAGTAAGAAATCATGAATCCATCTACTCGTATTCGTCATCATTACCGTAAGTAACGAGCTAACCTCTAATAAATAATCAGCTCCAGCGACAGCATCATATGAGTTCTCAATTACATTAGTAAATCCAAGTAAATCAGCAACTCGCTCTCGTTTAATTGGGAAACTTGTTGTAGAAAGAGCAGCTGCTCCCATTGGCGATTGATTTAAAAGTGTGTACGTTCGTTTTATTCTTTCTAAGTCTCTCTGCATCGTATCATAAATCGCTAACGTATAATGACCAAATGTTGTTGGCTGCGCTGGTTGTGTATGTGTATAAGCTGTCATAATCGTTTCCTTATGATCATCGGCAAGTTGCAGCATACTTTCTTGCAATAACAAATGATGTTCCATTAATTGTAGTACGTATCGCCTTAAACTCATGCGATACATCGTTACACCCATATCATTTCTACTTCTACCAATATGCATATTACTTACAAAATCGCATTTCGCTTCTTGAAAAATTAAATGTTCCACTAAAAAAAAGAGATCTTCATGCTGCTCTGTATAGAGCAATTGATCTTTTGGAATTCCCTCTATCTTTTTTAGTGCGTTTAATATAACTTTAGCTTCTTCCTTTTTCATTAAATTTTCTTCCGTCAGCATTGTAATATGCGCTTTATGCACTTGAAACATGTCTTTCAATAAGTAATTTCGTTGAAACTCAAATACATGTTGTAATACGCAATTCACGTATGTTTTCCCAGGGAAATCAGCGCCTTCGCTCTTTATAAACTCTTCTTTACTTTGTTTCATCACCTTTTCCCCTTTCACCTAAGTATTACTACCCATCATACCCAGAGATAGGAAAAAAGTGCTTGTACACAAAAATAAACTCGGTGCTCTCTGCACCGAGTTTATTTAATAAAAGTCGCATCATACTTATCACTTTGCAACACTTGAAAATGTAAGTTTGCTAAATGTTTCCGTATTTCTGCGCTGTCATCTTCATTTAAATTATTTGCTAAGAACACTATTTCTGTACAGTTCCCGCGTTTATCCATTGCATAAACTGCTTTTGTAACTGTCCATGGCGTATAACCATTTTTTTGCCCAGCATGTCTAAATGTTTTACGGTATTTCTTGGCACTCATGTCTGTTTCAACGATATTTGCCCACACTTTTTCTTCAGCTTCTGTCAAGCCACCTTTATGGTTTGCCTTTTGAAGTAATACCATATAATCATTTGCAGAAGCTGCTGGTAATCTATCTGACCAAATTTTGTCGTAACGTTCCTCTAAATAAAGCGGAATTTCCTTCTGTAATAATGGTCCCTTCTTCTTTAAGCGTTCATGAATAATCATCGCATATTCACGATATTGCTCTTGAGACATTTCTTTTAACTTTTTCTCTATTTTATATTTTGGAACATGTAATTCTTTATGCAAATATCCCGGGATATACAAAGATGAAACGATTGGAAATAGTGGTTGATGTGCAGGAAGTGATAAACTTTGTAAATTCCGATTAATATTATCTAATCCTAACACTTCCATTAAGTACTCAGCATTTGCATTTGAACTAAACTTAACCATTCCTTTTGCTACTTCTTCTAAAGAAACCGCTCCTTCAGTTATCTTTCCTTTCTTTTCCAAGTACCTTTGCCATCTATCTTGCGCACCACCATCTGTATTCGGTACATAATACCGATTCACATCATTAATGGAAACGAAACTAGAAGAATCAATTTTCCCTTCCGTAACTTGTTTCGTATATTCAAGCGCTATAATCAATTTCATCGTACTAGCAACTGGTAATACAACATTTGGATTTACAGAATAAACAACTTTATCATTTCTCTTTACTAGAAGTGCACTATTTTTTTCATCTTTATGTTCTTCAATAAAAGATGCAATATACTGTGCATCATCATTATTTGAACTCCACACTTTTTTCACTAAAAAGTTACCCGATATTAGCAAAACGAAAATACCCACAATCACTGCGCATACTATAGTTTTTTTCAAGTAAAATTCCTCTCCTATTGTGTAACTCTTCTCTCTATCTTTAAAAAACAAAATAATGGAGATGGTTATTCAAATAACCATCTCCATTATTTTAACTTGTATACTCCTATTATGTCTACGTCATGATTTTCACAAAATCCTCAAGGAATTTTTTATAATGTAATGACCAACCAATTCGCACCCAGTTTTTTAAGGCTTTTGCATCAGGTTGAGGACGGAAATCTGCAATACTTTCTCCTTTTGCTATTCCCACTGTATCTACATCTACACGGCGATACACATAATCCAATATTGAAGGATTTGCGGCAACCATCATTGTAACGACGTCATGTACTGGACTTCCTTTTATTTTCGGATTTAATTTTCTATAAGCTTTATAATAATACGTAAAAATCGGTTCAATTAATTTATTAAAACTTGTTTTAGAATGTTTCGTAATATACTTTACCATCTCTGGCGTAATAATAGCTTCAGATGTAACATTGAGCGGCACCAGTGTCACATTCTTGGCATTTTGCATAACTAATTGCGACGCAATCGGATCACTATGAAAATTCGCCTCTGCGACTGGTGTAACATTGCCAGGCATTAAGAAAGCACCGCCCATTATATAATATTCTTTCACATACTTCATCATTGGCTTTTCTAAAATAAATGCTGTCGCAAGTGTCGTTGACCTCCCAGCATCAACTATAATTAATTCTCCTTTATATTTTTCAAGAATGTCAAAAAACTCACAAAAAGGCTTTATATTTGGAGAAAGATTTTTCGGTGGTCGAATTGGTCCTAAACCTTCCGCCCCATGAATTTCTGGATAATACGTTGTAATATCTCCAGATAAAGGAATTTTCGCACCATTAATAACTGGTATATCTTCCCTACCTGCTAACTGTAATAAATATGCCGCATTACTTGTCGCCTTTTCTTGCGTTACATTTCCATATCCTGTAACCACACCAACAATATCAATATCAGGATGCAACAATCCATACATAATTGCTAAAGAGTCATCAATTCCTGGGTCTCCTAAAAATAATACTTTTTTCATCGACCTCAACTCCATCCCCTCAATTGTTATTAATTTATGAATAACAATCGGCATACAGAATAAAAAAGAACAATTTCATACGAAAAAACGCAGTCCTATAAGGACTACGTTCTCCAGCTAACCTATACAGTTTTTTTTACAGCACTCATACTTCCAATAATGTAAGCGATAAACGCAAAACAAATCGGAAAGACAACTGTATGTATACCAAACGGATTTGGATAGAAAAGGTGAATACACATATATGAACCTACTCCAACGAAAATGGAAGCAAGCGCTCCTGTTGCATTTCCTTTCCTCCAATATAACCCTAATACGATTGGCCAAATGAATGCTGCTTCTAATCCACCGAAAGAAAATAAATTTAGCCATATTAAAAAATCTGGTGGTTTAATGGCCGCTGCATAAACGAGTAGTCCTACAATACCAGTAATCCACAAACTTCCTTTTTTTATCGTACTGTCTGCTGCATCTTTATTTATGTAATTTACGTATATATCTTTAATAATTGACGAGCTTACAAGTAATAATAACGAGTTTACTGTAGACATAATCGCTGCCATTGGTGCAGCTAAGAAAACTCCAGCTAACCAAGGTGGCAACACTTCCATCGCAAGTAGCGGCATTACTTTATCTGGTACCGTTATACCTGGAAGTACTACTCTTGCAAATACACCTGTTAAATGCATACCGATCATAATTGTACCAACGACAACTGTTCCAATTATTAAAGCTTGGTGCATAGCTTTTGAATTTTTATAAGACATGGCACGCACGCTAATTTGTGGTAAACCTACAACACCAATTCCAATTAAAATCCAAAATGATGTCACATATGACTTCGTTAAACTGCCATCTGCTCCGAATGGTGTAATTAAATTTGGATTGATTTGAACAAGTTCCTGCATAATCTTTTCAATTCCACCACCAGCAATGACAGTAGCAATTAAAATGATTGTCGTTCCAACTAACATAATAATTCCTAATAATGTATCTGATAAAGCGACTGCACGAAATCCACCAATTAATACGTAAACAAGTACAGAAAAAGTAAATAAAAATAGTGCTGTTGTGTACGATAGACCCGTTAGTGACTCGATTAATCGTCCACCACCGACCCACTGGGCTACTGTCGCTGAAAATAAAAAGATAATAATACATAACGCAGAAAGTATAACAACTGCTTTATTATTGTATCTCCCTTTTAAATAATCGATAAGAGTAATGGCTTCCATCTTCCTAGCGATAATTGCAAACTTTTTACCGATAACCGTTAAAACGATATACCCTGTTACAACTTGAATCGCAGATAACAATACCCATCCAAGCCCCATATTGTAAGCAATACCAGGACCACCAATAAAGCTACTTGCACTACCGTACGTAGCAATCATTGTCATCGCTAATAATAAACCGCCTAGCTCACGCCCACCAAGAAAATATTCTTGTAAAAATTTATTATGAGCAGTTGCTTGAACGCGTCTTGAAGCATATACACCAATTAAAAATACAACGATAAACGAAATTATCATTGGAATGATTACATACCAATTCATCTATTATTCCTCACTTTTTTCTTCCTCATCGAGTGAAATATCTTGAAATACAAAACGAACAACTAAACTAAGTAAAATAACCATAACGATAAATCCAACGATACAGCTATAAAAAAACCATGCGGGAAAACCTAATACATATGTATATTCACTCGGATTTTTACTACCAAGCCCATAAGCGAATGCGTACCATATTATAAAATTAATAATAGCAAGTCCAAGACCAATTAACGCTTCTCTATGGGCTATTCGAAAGCGTGAATCATCATGATAATCTTTCATTTTTCCCCCTCCTCTCACGATGTATTATTGTACCATTGTTCTTCTAGTTTTTCCTACTAGAAAGCAAAACAAGCAGGATTTTTTATAATCATATAGAAGATTCTGTTACATTACATATTTTTTACAATTGTAACACAAATGAAATTTGAATTTTCAGTATTTATTAATTATGATTTTAATTAGAGGCTTTCCATCTAGTTTCCACATCCTTGATTTCGGAATAAGCGCCGTCTCGTACTGCGTTTACATTATATTTTCAAGGGGGTTATACAATGAGTCAACTAGCTGTAAATCTTCATGAAAAGGTAGAAAAGTTTCTTCAAGGTACAAAAAAGTTATATGTGAATGGATCTTTCATTGAAAGCGCTTCCGGAAAAACGTTTATAACACCAAACCCAGCAACTGGTGAAACACTTGCTGTCGTTTCTGAAGCTGGTCGCGAAGATATTCATAAAGCTGTAGTCGCAGCTCGCATGGCTTTTGACGAAGGTCCTTGGTCTCGTATGAGCACTGCTGAGCGAAGCCGTCTCATGTACAAGTTAGCTGATTTAATGGAAGAACATAAAGAAGAGCTTGCACAGCTCGAAACGTTAGATAACGGAAAGCCAATCCGTGAAACAATGGCAGCAGATATACCACTTGCAATTGAACATATGCGCTATTATGCTGGCTGGGCTACGAAAATCGTTGGTCAAACAATCCCTGTTTCCGGTAATTACTTTAACTATACACGCCATGAAGCTGTTGGTGTCGTCGGTCAAATTATCCCTTGGAACTTCCCTCTTCTTATGGCGATGTGGAAAATGGGAGCAGCGCTTGCTACAGGATGTACAATCATTTTAAAACCTGCAGAACAAACTCCACTATCAGCTCTATACTTAGCTGAATTAATTGAAGAAGCTGGATTTCCGAAAGGTGTTATTAATATTGTTCCTGGATTCGGTGAATCAGCTGGACAAGCACTTGTTAATCATCCACTCGTTGATAAAATTGCATTTACTGGTTCTACTCCAGTCGGTAAACAAATTATGCGACAAGCATCTGAGTCATTAAAAC
Source organism: Bacillus cereus group sp. MYBK216-1 (assembly GCF_051916495.1). Lineage (NCBI taxonomy): Bacteria > Bacillati > Bacillota > Bacilli > Caryophanales > Bacillaceae > Bacillus > Bacillus cereus group sp. MYBK216-1. The sequence continues at coordinate 149,376 of NZ_JBQAGT010000003.1, read as the reverse complement.
GCGTTACACTTGAGTTAGGCGGTAAATCACCAAATATCATCTTGCCAGATGCTGATTTATCTCGCGCGATTCCTGGTGCCCTTTCTGGTGTTATGTTTAACCAAGGGCAAGTATGCTCTGCTGGATCACGCTTATTTGTTCCGAAGAAAATGTATGATAATGTCATGGCTGATCTCGTCCTCTATTCTAAAAAACTAAATCAAGGTGTCGGTCTTAACCCTGAAACAACAATTGGTCCTCTCGTTTCCGAAGAACAACAAAAACGTGTAATGGGCTACATTGAAAAAGGGATTGAAGAAGGCGCTGAAGTACTTTGCGGAGGAAGTAATCCATTCGATCAAGGCTACTTCGTTTCTCCTACAGTATTCGCTAACGTAAATGATGAAATGACGATCGCAAAAGAAGAAATTTTCGGTCCAGTTATTTCATCAATACCGTTTAACGATATTGATGAAGTAATTGAACGTGCAAATAAATCGCAATTTGGTTTAGCTGCTGGTGTGTGGACAGAAAATGTTAAAACTGCACACTATGTTGCAAGTAAAGTACGTGCAGGTACAGTATGGGTAAACTGTTATAACGTCTTTGATGCAGCATCTCCATTTGGAGGATTTAAACAATCTGGCCTCGGCCGTGAAATGGGATCTTACGCATTAAATAACTATACAGAAGTGAAGAGCGTTTGGCTTAACTTAAATTAATGAGAAAGAACCTGACCTACCTGGTCAGGTTCTTTTCATTATGTATTCCTTTAAACTTGCAGTCCTCCGCTCACATTTAATACTTCACCTGTAATATAGGATGCGTATTCTGATGCTAAAAAGGCTGCTGCGTTCGCAATATCTTCTGGCGTTCCAATTCTACCAACTGGAATAGCGCCAACCATCTTTTCTTTCACTTTATCTGGTATCGTTTTTGTCATATCTGTATCCATAAACCCCGGACAAATCGCGTTACAAGTAATACCGAAACTTCCAACTTCTTTCGCTGCCGTTTTCGTTAAACCTACAACTCCTGCCTTTGTAGCCGCATAATTTGCTTGCCCTATGTTTCCTTCTCTACTAATTGAAGATATATTAATAATGCGCCCATACCCTTGTTGTCTCATGTAAAGAAGCGCTGGTTGCATACAATAAAAAACTCCAGTTAAGTTTACTTGTAACACTTGTTCCCAAGCAGACTTCTCCATTTTATGTAACATTGCGTCTCTTGTAATTCCAGCATTATTCACCAAAATATGTAATGTACCAAATTTTTGAACCGCATATTCAATTAACGACTTCGCTTCATTTTGATTACTTACATCACATCGATATGAGCACACTTCATATCCTTCATCTGATAACTCACGTGTCGTTTTTTGTAGATTCTCTTCATTTACATCGCTAATTAATACTTTCGCCCCTAGTTTTGCATAAACCCTTGCAATCTCTTTTCCAATTCCCTGTGCAGCTCCTGTTACAACAGCTGTTTTCCCGTTTAAAAACTCCATCCCTATCCCCCATTTCTATTACTTATACTGTATATTTCGGCTTTTTACTTTCCAATTCCTCTTTGTATAAAAAAGTCTATTTGTGTCAAACTAACTTTGCAACGTCGCATAAAGTGAAACTTTAATCAGTGGGGGTTTTCTTCATCCCCCACTGATTATTAGCCCTCACCAATCGGACTTTTATGGGCAGCCCGACCCCCACCTAACTTCTTTACTTTCGCTGAATTTTGAGGTGAGGTCTTACTGCCCATTAAAGCGGGATAAAGTGCAAGGAGATTGTGTCGAATGAACAAAAAAAATTTCAAACAAAACAAAGCTACTGATGGCATTGATGTTGAGTTCTCTCGCGAACTCGCTGACCACAATGACTTAGAAGCAAACGCACGTGCAAATGCCGCTGATGCACGTCAAAAGCGCCAATCAACCGAAAAATAAGGTACATCACAACCTTATTCTTTTCAAAAGGGACCTACTACCCAACAAAATAAACCGAGAGACATCTCTCGGTTTATTTTTTATATTTTTTTGCATAATGAGCCAAAGTAAGCAACGGATATATATGAGCATAACTATGATAACGAATATAAAACCCACCTGGTAAACCTGTTCCAGTAGGATATTTTTCATTTATATAAGAGTTGGAGAGCAAATATGAAATACCTTTTCGAATAACTGGCGTTTCTTTATCATAGTAAGAAATGAGGGCATCTAACGCCCATGCTGTTTGGGATGGTGTACTAAACGGCAAAGTAACAAATCTTTTTTCCACACTACTTTGGCAAGATTCTCCCCAGCCACCATCTTCATGCTGTATATGTTCAAGCCATAAAGCTGCTCGTTTTAATGATGGATTGCTAGATGGAATTCCGAATGACCGTAAACCTGTCATAACAGCCCACGTACCATATATATAACAAATTCCCCATTTCCCATACCACGATCCATTTTCCTCTTGTACATTCATTAACCAATTTATCGCACTTTGTTTTTGTTTCTCGGGCAATTCATTTTGCGTATACGTCCCAAAAAATTCTAACACTCTTCCTGTAATATCTGGTGTAGAAGGATCTGTAATCATATCACTTGCATTTTCGATTGGTAAATTTGCTAATATACGGCTCGTTACCCCTTTTTCAAAAGCCCCCCAACCACCATCATTATTTTGCAATCCTTTAACCCAATTAACAGCTCGCTTCCAAGCATTGTCTACATTTTCGTTCCCTCTACTTCGCGCCAATGCTCTTAACGCAGCAGTTGTATCATCAATATCTGGAATCGTCGTATTCACATCCGAAAAGCCCCACCCCCCCGGGAAGAGATCCGGTGCATGTACACTCCAATCTACTTTCTTCGTTTGCTGTTTTCTTAGTAAATATGCTGATGCATTGTGAATCACTTTACTTGCTTTCGGAACTTGAGCTTCTTGCAAAGCATAACTGAGTAAAGCTGTATCCCATATAGTTGATGGAGAGTTTTGCAAATGGCTCCCTCTCTCCATCTTCCATATATAAGATGTGATTCCCGTTATAGCCTTCTCAATAATTGGTGATTGAATAGAATGTCCTAATGCAAGTAAAGCATAAATCATATAAAACGAGGCAGTTGCGTAGCTATATAATGTTCCATTTTCATCAATACGCTCTTTCATAAAACGTTCTACTTCCTCATATCCTTTATGATGCAAAGAAAGTGGATACGTTATAATTTTCTTCACGTCACTTAATAATGTTTGAAAAACCGGAGACCGGTCCTCCCGAAACCATTCTCCGCCCCCGCCTGCAATGTGATTTAAATTTGGCAATAACTTTTTCCCTACTCGAAATCTTTTATTTAAACAAAGCATCATCGGAATTAAATGAATACGTGCTGAGCTACTCAGTTCAAAAATACTGAGAGGGGAATCATTCTGCAGAAACATAATTGGTGTTGGCAAATGAAAGAGAGAAGGATATTCATATTCTCCATGAATCGCTAATAAAAACTTCGTCATAAAATGAGCACGCGCTACCCCACCGCGCTCATTTATAAACATTTCCGCTCGCTTCATATTCGCATCTTCTTTTGTATATTTTTCCGATGCAAGTAAGGCAGCATAAGATTGAATTGTAGCAGATAAATTCCCCCCCGCTTCATCTTCATACAATTTCCATGTTCCTTCATTTGTTTGGAGTGATGCTAATCTTTTTACAAACGGTTCTATCTCTTTATCTCTACCTAATAATTTTAATAAGAAAATCATATGACAATCTGTTAGTGGAGCTCCTTCAAAACAAAACCGCCACGTACCATCTTGCCGTTGCATTGTTTGAAGTGCAGTTGTTCTTCTCGCTATTTCTTCATGCACTTTTTCATATAATAACAAGTTACTCACCCACCCTTTCGAAATCCGTATAACGATATTCAAAAAGATAGCTGAATATGTATGAAAACAAAGAAAAGCAGAACATATAAAATGTTCTGCTCATAAACAATATCCTACTCCGACAATAATCCCTAATAAAGCACCGACTACTACTTCATACGGTGTATGCCCAACAAGTTCATTTAACTTCTTATATTCTGTTTCTCTACCGTGAAAAAACTCATTCAATATTTTTGCTTGTTTACTTACTGCAAGCCTTACTCCTGAAGCATCATACATAACTATAATGGCAAAAATAGCAGCAACCGCAAACATCGAGCTTTCCACACCTTCCACAACTCCAACTCCTGTAGCAAGCGCTGTAACTGTTGAAGCATGAGAACTTGGCATCCCACCTGAAGCAAAAAACTTTGCAAAATCAAATTCACCTGTTTTGACTAATTTAAAGACTACTTTCGTTAATTGTGCTAAAAACCATGAAAGTACAGCAGCCATAAGCGGATCGTTATGTAAAATTGTTTCCACGTTCTCAGCTCCCTACTAGCTATAATGGAAATCCTATATAGTATCAGTATAAAGAAAAATGCGTAGAAAATACTACGCATTATGATACTTTTGCTGATTTATTTTTTATAAATTTCGGTTGTTTCTGCACTAAGAACTTTGTCTTCGCTACCGAGAATACAAATAAAGCAACCCATATACAGAAAAATGCAATCATATGTGTAGCTGTGAAATGTTCACCAAATACAAATACACCTAAAATTAAGCTAATTGTTGGCGCAATATATTGTAAAAATCCGACCATATAAAGTGGAATAAGTTGCGCTCCTTTCGCAAAATAAAATAGTGGTAATGCTGTTACAATGCCTGCTCCTATTAAAAGTAACGTTGATAACATGGAAATAGATCCAAATGAGCCGAAACCATGTGCGCCTGTCATAACAAGGTAAATGATTGCAAACGGCGTCACTAACATCGTTTCCATCGTAAGCCCGATTGTCGCATCATAGTTTAACAATTTTTTCGTTAATCCGTATAATCCAAATGAAAAGGCAAGTGAAAGAGAAACCCACGGAATAGATCCGAAACGTACTGTTAAAATGACAACTCCTACTCCAGCTAAACCAACTGCAACATATTGCCAAAAGTTTAACTTTTCCTTTAAAACGACTGTACCAAGTAAAATACTAATAAGCGGATTAATATAATAGCCAAGACTCGCTTCAATAACATGATTATGATTAACAGCCCATATGTAAACAAACCAATTTCCGCTAATCAAGACTGAAGCTATTGTTAATGACATTAATAATTTAGGTCGTTTAAAAAGATTCACAAATTCCCCAATAAACTGGCGAAATCTCTTCGTAACACCTAATACGAGTAACATAAAAACAAACGCCCAAACGATGCGGTGTGCTAATATTTCATCTGCAGGAACTTCTTCAACCCATTTCCAATAAATCGGCAGAATACCCCACATCGTATAAGCACCAGCCGCATATAGTATCCCTTTTTTTTGCTCTGCTGATTGACTCCCCATCTTCCTTTTTCTCCTCTTCTCATTTTTTCTCCATTATACGTTCTCATATGCTCACTTTACCAATAATCAATCTGCATTTCTTTCGACATTTCTCATACAACGAATAATAAACATACCGTTATTGCAACAAGTAACGGTATGCCGAAAACAAATTTCTTTTTATGAGTTTTATGATGAAACATATACATACCAATCCAAGCTCCAACTGCTCCCCCAGCTGCCGCTGATAAAAACAACGTACTTTCTGGCGTTCTCCACTGTTTCTTCTTTGCTTTTCGTTTATCAAGCCCCATAAGGCTAAAAGCTATAACATTAATAATAATAAAATAAATCCATTTCATCGCTTTCTCTCCTTATGAAAAATTCGATTAATAGTAACACGAAAAAACGACGGAAACAACTGAAGAACGCTTTTTATCAAACTAGTTTAATTCATTACTTGCATATTTATATAACCAATTAAAATCGCAGTTATAGCAATTAAACAAAAAGATGTTATGAGCAGAAGCTTATATTTCATTCCCTTCACCCACTACCATATCATCGAAAAAACTTCTCTCAATCTCTTTTTCATCAAAATAAAGAACTACGATTAACCCTACGTATAAAGAAACGAAATTTAGAAACCATTCGCCATTATCATCTTTGTTAGCTAAACATTTAAATATCTCTTGAAATTGCATACGCTCGTCTGCAGCAACAATGGGACGTACACCAAAATATTTCAATACGAGATTCAGCTTCAGTTGCACGGATAATGATAAAATATATTTTAATAGCTTCGTATACTCTGCACTATCTTTTTGACTATACAACTTCACAAGCTTTGGATGTAAATTCGAAATCGATAATTCCTCGTCAGTCACTCTAGTTACTTCTATCGTTTCAATCATCTTTTTCATATCCATCACATTCACCCCTTCTGAAAAAATTCTAAAGCCAAAGAGTACTTAATTCAAAATGTATAATAATTGTGCGTTTCTCGTCTCTCGTTCTTCCTCACTGACTAAATCATACTTTTTTAGGAGGTGAAAAACATCATTTAATAATTTCTGTGAATGAGTACCTTGCAAAAAATTCTTTAACTCTTTAAAAATCCCTTCAGGTAAAAAATTCTTTTGACTTTCAAGCTTATTCATCACATCTTCAATAGAATGATCAATGTTACATGCCATACTAAACTTCCCCCTCTATCCTCTATAAATAATATCCTCAGCTAACGATGTAAACACTTCTCCAACAAGAGAATCTTCATCATATACAGATGAACCATTATTTTCTTCACGTTTCGCAAAAGGTATTTTGGCAATTACTTCTGTTTGCAATTGTTCTGCAAGCATTTCGCCGCCGCCTTTTCCGAAGAGATAATTTTTCGATCCATCTTGTTCTTCATAATAAGCCATATTTTCCACAATACCTAAAATCTCATGCTTCGTATGTTTTGCCATTACACCGACTCTTGAAGCAACGAATGAAGCTACATTGTGCGGAGTTGTAACAATTATTTCTTTCGCTTGCGGAACCATTGCCGCAACATCAATGGCAACATCTCCTGTACCTGGTGGTAAATCAAGTAATAAATAATCTAATTCTCCCCAGTGCGTATTCGCAAGGAAATTTTGAATCCATTTATTTAGCATCGGTCCGCGCCACATCACTGGGTTATTTCCTTCTGTAAAGAATCCCATCGACATGATTTTAACACCGTGACTAATGACTGGAATTGCCGTTTGATCAATCATCGTTGGTTTCTTATTCGTTTCCATCATAGCTGGAATACTAAAACCATATATATCTGCATCTAATATCCCCACTTTTTTGCCCATACGAGCTAGTGCAGTTGCAAGATTAATTGTCACCGTTGATTTTCCAACTCCGCCTTTTCCGCTCGTTACAGTAATAAAACGTACTCCTGAATCCGGGCGAAGCATACTCGGCATACCAGTTTCTGTTCTAGTATTTTTCTTTAACTTCTCTGTTAAAGATGCACGTTCTTCTTGTGTCATAGAGCCAAATATTACCTCCACTTTAGAGACACCAATTGCGTAAAGTGATTCTTCAATATCTTGTTGAATTTTTGCTTTTAACGGACAACCTTGGATTGTTAGTACTACTTCAAGTTTAACCTCTGTTCCGTTCATTTGTATATTTCTAACCATATTTAATTCTACAACACTTTTGTGTAACTCTGGATCCTCTACATGTTTTAATGCATTCATTATTTGTTCTTGAGTAAGCATAGAACTCATCCCTTCTCTTATTCTAATTTATATACCACATCTTCTTGGCGCTTCATCTGGTGAAAAAACTTATTATCCCCCGCTAACGGGCGGGATTAATGCGACTATATCTCCAGTTTTTATCATATCTTCATTCATTACAAACTCTTCATTAACAGCCACCATCACTTTATCCAGCGTTTGTAAACAATAGCTGGCTTTGAGCCATTCTTTTAATTGCTGCACTGTCATTTCTTGCTTTTCTGAAATCACTAATCGATCCAATCCAACTTCCTCACGCAAATTTGCAAACAGTAAAATTGTAATCATTTTCTCATTCTTCCTTCTTTGGTTTTCCTTCTGAATATGGTGTGTTTTCAAGTTGATCTCCAACCCACATCGTTCCATCTTCCCAAAATTCTTTTTTCCAAATTGGAACGATTCGTTTTATACGTTCAATCGCGTACTCATTCGCTTCATAAGCTACTTTACGATGCGGTGATGAAACTGCAATGACTACTGCAATATCCATTATTTCTAGCCGCCCTACACGGTGCGTAATTGCTACTTTTGCGTCCGGCCATTTCCCACTAATTTCTCCACCAATTCTCATAAGTTGTTTTACTGCCATCGGCTTATATGCTTCATACTCTAAATGTAGCGTTCGTTTTCCTTTTGTTAATTCTCTCACCGTACCAATAAATGTTGTAATTGCTCCTGCTTCTCTTCTTGCAACCTTATTCGTTACTTCTTCAACTACAATCGGTATATCTACAATTTCAAATAGCGCTTGTCCCATTAGAACCACCTCTCCCTTTACAAAATGTCCAAGGCCATTTACTACCTTCGTTATCTTCTAATAAAAGAACATCGACAAACATATCTTTTTTATATCCTCTTGTCCCGCCCGGCAATACGATAAACGCGTTTGATTCTGCCAATGAAGAAACTGAGCTAGATTTATCAAACCCTGATGGATAAGCGATTAACTGACCTTCGTTATATGTCAATTTTGCTCGTACAAATCTTGTAAATGGATTCGGTTTTAGAAAATCTTCTCCTAATAACGCTTTTTCTCTTTTTAAATGTACTTTTTCACTAAACATATACGTCCGAATACACGGTCTTGCGAATAATTCAAACCCTACGTAACAAGCTGATGGATTTCCTGATAAACCAAATAATAACTTGCCATTTAATTGTGCTACAGTCGTAACACTTCCTGGTCGCATTGCAACTTTATTAAAAAGAACAAATGCACCTAACTTTTCGTAAATAGCTGGTAAATAATCATAATCTCCTACTGATACACCGCCCGTTGTAATTAACATATCTACTTGGCCAAGCGCTTCTTTCACAGCTGTAAAACACGTATTAAAATCATCACTAAACTTCCCAAAATATTTTACTCTTCCGCCTGCTCTTCGGATTTGAGACAATATCATATACGTATTACTGTTTCGGATTTTCCCTGGCTGTAATGACTCATTGACATCCAGTAATTCACTCCCAGTCGCTAACAGTCCAATTACAGGCTTTCTCGCAACTGGTACTTCACTATAACCGAATGTAGCAAGAAGAGCTGAAATACCTGGATTAATGTACGATCCTTTCTTTGCAAGAACTGTTCCTTTACGAGCATCTTCACCTTGAACAGAAATATTGTCGCCCGTTTTGAATGATCGCTTCACTTCTATATAATTGTTGCCCTTCTTCTCATATTGACGAGTCAGCTCTAACATAACAACCGCATCACACCCAGTCGGAATTTGTGCTCCCGTCATAATTCGAACTGCTTGAAACGGACCTACTTTCTCATGGAATAGCGATCCTGCACCAATTTCACCCACTACTTCAAATACAATTGGCGTTTCATAACTTGCTAAATTAGTATCTTCTGCTCGAATAGCAAATCCGTCATACGGCGAACGATTAAATGACGGTACATCATGGTCAGCTACTAAATCCTCTGCTAATATACGTCCGTAAGCTAATTCAATTGGTAATAGCTCCTTTAAGCCTTTATGAGCAAATCCCATCACTTTACGAACAGCTTCTTCAACCGTAATTGGCACTCTTCTTTCCATTGTTGACACCCTCTCTATTAACCGAATACGCGATAATATAGTTGTTTCGCTTTTGAAATATCATTTGTACCATGAATAAAAACACGACCATCCCGAAAAAAAACGATGCGGTAATCATCGAATTGGCAAGATAGTAAATACGGATTCCGATCTACTTTTCCCAGTTTTTTTAATACTTTTTCTATATCATCAAAATTGTATTTCCTATTGTCTACTGTTCTAATTTGAACTGTATTTCTTCCGCATAAAACAGCTGCTTTCGTTTGATTTTCGTATGATAAATAAGGATAAGTTCGATTCAAACCGCATGAGAGACAAGCGTCTGTTTTTATTTTTCCTAGTTTTATAAAATGGTTTTGATTATTCCATATATCAAACATGAAAAATGTTTTTCTAATTGCTGAAAAATCTTCTATTAAAATTTTGAGTGCTTCCGCCACTTGATATGCTGCGACGATTTGTACAGTCGGGCTAATAATTCCAGCGGTATCACATGTCACACCTGTAACAGGAATATTTTTCAGCATACAATGTAAACACGGTGTCTCTTGCGGAATAATTGTATAACTCATACCATACGATCCAACGCAAGAACCATATACCCACGGAATATTATGTTTTTGTGATAAATCATTTATTACAAAACGAATATCAAAATTATCTGTTGCATCAATGATTACATCTACATTTTTTAATAGACCTTCCATATTTTCTAAAGTTGCATCCATTACGAAAGCATGTATTTGTACTTCCGAATTAATTTGTTCTAGCCGATTTTTTGCAGCAATTGCTTTCGGCATTTTCTCTATCGCATCTTGTTCAGAGTACAATTGTTGCCTTTGTAAATTACTCCATTCAACGTAGTCACGATCAATAATCGTCAACTTGCCAACACCTGCACGTACGAAACTTTCGGCACTTGCACTTCCTAATGCGCCTGCTCCTACAATTAACACATGTTTATTTCGAATTTTTTCTTGTCCTTTACTCCCAATTGGTTTGAACAACTGTTGTCGTGAATACCGATCAGCCATTACATACCCTTCCTCTCAAGAACTCTATTTCATATTAGAATGTTGTTTCTGATAACAAGCAAAGTAAGCAAAACCAACAAACCCAGCTCCTCCAATTACATTTCCGATAAAAACAGGAACAAAATTTTTAGCCAGATCCATCCACGTTAGATGACCAGCAAAAATAACAGCGGAAATGACAAATATATTTGCTACTACTTGCTGAAATCCAATGACTACAAATGCCATAATTGGAATCCAAATTCCGATGATTTTTCCGACAAAATCACTCGTCCCGTAAGCAAGCCAAAGAGCAAGACAAACGAGCCAATTACAACCAATTGCTAAAATTAAAGTTCTCCCAAATGATTCATGTAACTTCCCTTCCGCTATCGCTACCGTTTTATTTAAATACTCTCCCTCTGTTAATCCGCCAAGATGTCCAAAGCAATACGCAACGAAAATTGCCCCAATAAAATTCATGAGAGTAATCCAAACCCAGTTATTCAGTACACTTATCAATGTAATTTTCTTTGCATAAAGCGCCATAGACAGTGACATCATATTTCCCGTAATTAATTCTCCTCCTGCTAATACTACGAGCATGAGTCCAACAGGAAATACTGCCCCTCCTAAAACATTAACTAGACTTCCCCAGCGCTCAGGTAAATTCCCTAAAACTCGAATGTTAAGTAAAAAACCTATCGCAATAAACGCTCCTCCTAAAAAACCGAGAATAAGCATCGCTGGCAATGTCTGTCTTACTTTTTGAACACCGGCCTCAATGACAAGCTCAGCAATTTGTTCCGGCTTATGAAATGCCATTACCCATTCCTCCATTTTCTCCAAATAAAAAAGCAGCTTCAAAAAACCTCCTCAAAATAAAGGTTTTTGAATGCTGCTTAATTTCTCTGCACATCTTTTACAGAGATATCAATCATCACTTTTACTATAAAATAGAAAATCCACAACTCTTGTAAATTTTCCATTTTTCACTATGACGCTAGCTTTATATATTAACCACCGATATGTGACATTTCAATTTTAGGTATTGTTTTCTTATTTGTATGATTTAAGCGTTCATCTGAATAACGATCTTCCCTATTATTCCATATATCGCGTACTACATCTGTAATGTCCTCATCTGTATGTTCAGAACGAAGCAATTCTCTTAAATCATTTCCTTTAGAAGCAAATAAGCAGGTATATAATTTTCCTTCTGCAGAAATACGAGCTCTCGTACATGAGGAGCAAAAAGAATCTGTTACCGATGAAATAATACCTATTTCCTCATCGCTTCCTATATAACGATACCTAGTAGCCACTTCACCAGAATAATTTGCTTCTATCCGTTCTAACGGCATCACTTTGTGAATTGTATTTACTATTTCTTGTTTAGAGACGACCTCTTTTAAATCCCAACCATTATAATTTCCAACGTCCATATACTCAATAAAACGAAGAATATGCCTGTTTTCCTTAAAGTATTGCGCCATCTGCAAAATGTCTTGTTCATTTTTCCCTTTTTGAACGACCATATTTATTTTAATTTTCATACCAACTTCAGCAGCAGCCTGTATTCCTTCCAGAACCCTTTGTACTTTGCTCCTATTACCATTTAAATAGAAAAACCGCTCTTCTTCTAAGGAATCTAAGCTAACTGTTACACGTGATAGTCCCGCCTTATATAAATCAGGAGCAAACTTTTTAAGTAACGATCCATTGGTTGTTAAACCGATATCTTCCACACCATCTATTTTATGAAGCCGCTCAATAAGCTTTGGAAGCCCTCTTCGAAGTAACGGTTCTCCGCCTGTAATTCGTAATTTTCTCACACCTAAAGAAACGAAAATACGAGTTATCCTTTCAATTTCATCAAAAGATAAAATTTTATCATTAGACAAAAACGAGTAATCAGGACCAAATATTTCTTCTGGCATACAATATCGACAGCGAAAATTACAGCGATCGGTAACTGAAATACGTAAATCCTTTAACGGACGTTGTAACTTGTCTAATGTGACAGATTTCATATTTATTGCCTCGCTTTTACTTATTTTATATTTAAAACACGCTCTGGATGCGTATATACATTTAAGGATTGATTCCGAATAAATCCTATTGTCGTAATACCTAAATCTTCCGCTAGTTGCAAAGCTAACTCAGTTGGAGCTGATTTTGATAGTATAATTTCACAACCGATTTTTGCAACTTTCAATAATATTTCCGAAGAAATACGACCACTAAAAACAATGATTTTATCTTTTATAGAAATATCGTTTCTTAAACAATAACCGTAAATTTTGTCCAGTGCATTATGCCTACCAATATCCATTCGGCTTAAAATAATACCATTCACATCACATAAAGCTGCATTATGAACCCCGCCAGTATGATGAAACGTATCCGCAGATTGCTGCATTTCTTTCATTAACCGAAAACAATCCTCTGCCGCAACCTGTACATGGACACCCTGCATTTTTTTTGCACTTAGTGCATCATTAGCAAAAACAAACCCTTGCCTACTCATACCACAACAAGACGTAATATATCGTTTATTTTGCATTTGTTCGTAATACGGATTTACTTTTGCCGTCGTGACATGTACAAATCCTTCTTTCTCTTGTACCCATATGTCATCAATATCTTCATACTTTCGAATGATTCCTTCAGATGCTAAGAAGCCTATTACCATATCTTCTATATATTCTGGAGTACTAACCATTGTAACAAACTCCTGTCCGTTCATTTTAATCGTGACTGGAAACTCTGTTACAATGCTGTCCTCTATATGTTTAAACGCCCCTTGTTCATAACGAAAGATTTCTCTTTCTACCTGTATCGGTTTCACGATCAGTATCCTTCTCTCACGTTATATTTTTATCAAAAACAAATACCGAAACTGCAATATCTTCTTCTACTTTCATATCTGAAAATAGGTTCACTAATTTCGCTCCAACAAGTTCCTCCAAATGTTCACGGGAATTCGCAGCATATACTTCTTGAATCATTTTCGTTCTAGCCATATGAACCATTTCCGCACCGTCCATCGTACTTGAAATGAATTTTTCAGTAGGTGTTAAGTTTCCATAAAGAGTCGCAATCGCCATGTTTTCTGCAAAAACAGTATGAATTCGTTCTGGCCCTTTTCCGAAAAGTTCCTTTCGAAGTTTTCGTATCATATCATTAAATTCATGTACTTTTTTTGACATACCATTATACCTCCCACAAACCTCATTTTACTTTATTATATATTTTACCAAAATGAGCCTTCCGCCCAAACTATTTCGTACAAACATTTGGGCGAAAAGGTTCACTTCATGAAACTTATTCTTCTTTTAATCCTTTTCCCATACCTTTTAAGAAATGAAGCCCAAACCCGATAGCACGGTTAATATCTGGGTCTTTCAATACTTTCATAAGATCGAATACCCCTACTTTTTTATTACTCTCTAAATGTTCATTACCTTTTTCTAGCCCTACTAATAAGCTACCTATAAGCTTTTTCGTAAGCTCCGGATCAAGTTCTGTTAAAGCACCCGCAGCCCCCATCATATTATTAATTAAATTTGTAACAGGCTCACGAGTCACTTGGCCAAGAACAATCTTTGCGATTGGTTCTTTCGCCTTTAGCATAGAATTAGCTGCTTCTAACATGCCAATATCATTCAATTCCCCTACTATATTAAACATTTGATTTAGAGCGTCTTCATTATTAGCTAGAAGCTCTTTTAAATCATCTAATTTTTTCTGTTTTATTTCTTCCTCAGTTAATTCTTGTTTTTGAATCATTTTTATAGGTGCAGCCATATTTTTCTCCTCCTACTTATCCGTTAAATGCACATACCCTGGACGTGCCCACTTACGATGTACCTCAATACCAGCTTGAGGATGACGTTTTTTATTACGCGGGTTCGCTTTTGGCATCGGATTTTCGCCATCAACTTCTAGCACTTCCATACGCACTTTCGTCTGTTTATAAGCAGGTGTGTTCGTACGCGTATCGACCGCAGGACCTGTTAAGAAATTAATCGCTGTTTCATTATCTGTAGAATTCATCGGTAAATATAACTCATTCGCTTTTACACGCTCTGTAACGAGTGCACGTAATTTTAACGCTCCAAACGGAGAAACAAGACGGACTAATGAACCAGTTTTCACTCCACGTTCTTTTGCAAGGTCTGGAGAGATTTCAACGAAAACACCAGGTACTTTCGTTTGAATACCTGTTGATTTATTTGTCATATTCCCTTCATGGAAATGCTCAAGCATACGACCGTTGTTAATGTGAAGGTCAAACTCAGCTGGAAATTCAGCTGGACGTACCCAGTCAGCAATCGCAAAACGAGCTTTTTTATCTGGGAAGTTAAATCCGTCTTGGAACAGAAGTGGTGTATTCGTTCCATCAAAACTTCCCCAATGGAAACTGTTCCACCCTTCAAGCACTTCATAGTTCGCTTGCGAGAACAATGGTGATAAACTTGCCATCTCAGCAAAGATTTCACTTGGGTGGCTATAATTCCAGTTTGCACCTAGTTTATTCGCAACTTCCTGGACGATCCACCAGTCTGGTTTCGCATCTCCTAGCGTAGGAAGAACTTGATATAATCTTTGGACACGGCGCTCTGTATTTGTGAAAGTACCTTCTTTCTCAAGAGATGGCGCTGCTGGTAATACAACATCTGCATATTGAGCAGTTTTAGAAAGGAAAACATCTTGCACAACGAAGAAATCAAGGCTCGATAACACTTCATGTACATGATTTGCATTAGAATCTACAAGAGCCATATCTTCTCCGACAAGGTACATTGCTTTCATTTTTCCTTCGTCACTTGCGTAAAGCATTTCAATATTATTAAGACCTGGTTCACTGTCAATTTTCACTCCGTAAGCAGTTTCAAATTTCGCACGTTCCATTTCGTTAGTAACGTGCTGATATCCTGGAAGCCATCCTGGTAAAGTACCCATATCACAAGCACCTTGTACGTTATTGTGACCTCGAAGTGGGTATGCACCTGCTCCTGGACGACGATAGTTTCCTGTTGCAAGAAGTAAGTTTGAAATTGCAGCGGAAGTATCAGAACCACCTGTATTTTGCGTTACCCCCATACCCCAAAGGATACATGTACCATCTGCATCACGAATCATTTCAGCCATTTGAATAAGTGTTTCTTTTGAAATACCTGTTACTTCTTCTGCATATTCAAGTGTATATTCTTCTAGGCTTTCTTTGAAATCTTCAAAGAAGTTTACATTCTCATTAATGAATTCCTGATTATGCCAACCTTGATCAATCATATATTTCGTAACAGCCATTAACCAAACTTGATCTGTTCCTTGTTTTGGACTAATAAAGACATCTGATCGCTCTGCCATTTCGGTTTTACGAAGATCGGCCACAATTAACTTTTGTCCGTGTAATTTATGTGCACGTTTAATACGTGTAGCTAGAACAGGATGACCTTCTGTCGGATTACATCCTACAATAATAACAAGACCAGATTGCGCAATATCTTTAATCGTTCCGGCATCACCGCCCATACCAATTGTACGGAACAAACCATCCGTTGCTGGTGATTGGCAATAACGTGAGCAGTTATCAATATTATTCGTTCCAAATACTTGTCGAGCTAATTTTTGAATTACATAATTGTCTTCATTTGTAATTTTAGAGGAAGAAATAAATCCGATAGAACCTTTACCGTACTCTTCTTTAATAGCGCCTAATTTATTTGCAACTACATTCAGTGCTTCTTCCCATGTAGATTCAACAAACGTTCCATTTTTACGAATTAAAGGTTTTGTTATTCGTTCTTTAGAATTTACGAAATCCCAACCAAATTTCCCTTTTACACAAGTGGAAATTGCGTTAACTGGTGCATCTGAAGATGGCTGTACTTTAAGGATTTTACGCCCCTTCGTCCACACTTCAAATGAACAACCTACACCACAAAATGTACATACTGTTTTCGTTTTCTTCGTACGAGTATCACGCATGGCCGCTTCCACTTCTGATACCGCAAAAATACCGCTATATCCAGGCTCAACTTCTTTAATTAAATCTACCATCGGTTCAAGAATATCTGGTTTCAATCCCGTCATAAATCCAGCTTCACCGAGCATCGTTTTCTCCATTAAAGCGTTACAAGGACAAATCGTTACACATTGACCACAGCTAACGCATGAAGAATCATTAATATTTACTCCTTCATCCCAAATAACTCGTGGGCGTTCCGCTTCCCAGTCTATCGATAACGTTTCATTTACTTGTAAGTTTTGACACACCTCAACGCATTGACCGCATGCAATACATTGATTAGGATCATAGCGATAAAACGGATGCGTCATATCAACCTCACTTACATCTACTTTCGGTTCATACGGATATTTTTGATGTTCAATTTCCATTAATTCTGCTGTATTATGCAGTTTACAGTTCCCATTGTTGTTGTCACATACTGTACAGTATAATAAATGATTTTCTAGTAACCGATCCATCGCCTCTGTTTGTGCTTCTTTTGCGCGAACAGAAGCACGTTCAATGCTCATACCTTCCGTTGCTATCGTCGAACAAGAACGCATTAACTTTCCGTCAACTTCTACAATACAAGTGTCACATGTTTGAATAGGATCTACTTCTGGCACGTAACAAATTTGCGGATGTTCAATCCCGTTCTCATTCATAACACCCAATATCGTCGAACCAGGCTCCGCTGTATACTTTTTTCCGTCAATTGTAATATGAACCATGTTGTCATTCATGGTCTTTCCCCCTTTTTGAGAATAAAAAAACTCCACCACGAAAATATACGCACCACATTTTTGGCACGCTATCATCATGGTGGAGTAGTTTATTAGCACATCTTGCTAAAATACCAATCCATTTATTCATAAATAAAACGATAGATTCATAACAGGTCATATCACGATTCCATCTTTAACACTATAATTATAGCGTTAAAGTTAAAAATATACAATATAAAATTTAAACTACGCATATGTCAGCTTGTAACTATCCATAATAACCCATATAAAACATAACAAGGAGTAAGCGAACAAATGGGGTCTTTTAATAAATGGATTCGTGGTGAAAAATCTTTTTCTACCCAAGAACAAGCTGATTACGCATTAAATAAATCTATCTCTTCTTCCCTTTCCCTTAATTTAAAGCACTTGTCCAAACTGTTTAGCGGTATTCCAGAATTAATAACACGCACTTTTCCATTAAAAAACGGACAGGAAGCTGCACTTATATATATGGAAGGACTTGTAGACAAAACTGTTATTAACGTAAACATTCTTCGTCCTCTCTTATTTAAAGAGTGGAATGAAGACGATTTTTGGGAAGCTTCTGTTTCTATCGGAAATATAAAAAAAGTTCAACAGTGGACAGACATTGAACAATCTCTTTTACACGGCAAAAGTATTTTATTTATAAACGGGCAACTATCCGCTTTAGAGCTTGATACGCAAGCGGCACCAAAAAGGAGTATTGAAGAACCTACAACAGAGAGCTCCATAAAAAGCTCACACGAAGGATTTAATGAAGTAGCGAGCGACAGCCTTGCACTTATTCGTCGATATATTCCAAATCGCGAATTGAAAGTGAAGGAATTCACTGTTGGTGAACGAGCTACTTCAAAGATTTTTTTGCTTTATCTAGCAGATGTTGCGAACGAAAATATCGTAAAAGAAATGGCATCCCGTATCGAGTCAGTAACAGTTGATGCGATTCTTACTACTGGTGAATTAGAGGGGTTTGTTGAAGATAATTCCTTTACTCTCTTTCCACAATTATCAATAACTGAACGCCCTGACACAACAGCACATCATATTCTTGATGGGCGAATTTCCGTTGTTGTAGATCGCTCACCAGGCGTATTAATAGGACCTATGACCTTTTCATCCTTTTTTCAGACGATAGATGATTACAGCTTCAGACCTATGATTCCATCTTTTATACGACTCCTTCGTTTCACTGGACTATTTATTGCAATATTTGCTCCTGCTCTTTATATTGCTATGATTTCCTTCCATTATGAAGTGATTCCGCTCAAATTGTTGTTAACGATTGGAGAATCTCGAGCCAAAATTCCTTTCCCCCCCATATTAGAAGCTTTATTAATGGAATTAGTTCTCGAAATGCTCCGAGAAGCAGCGATTCGGCTCCCTGGACCTGTTGGACAAACAATCGGCGTCGTAGGAGGAATTGTAATTGGACAAGCTGCGGTTCAAGCTGGAATTGTTAGTAACGTTATGGTTATCGTCGTATCAATTACTGCGGTTGCCTCTTTCATTATTCCCAACTTAGAAATGTCAGCAGGAATTCGGCTTCTTCGATTCCCAATGATGATAGCCGCCTCTTTATTTGGCGTCATTGGAATTATGGTTGGAATGGCAATTATTATCATCCATATTCTTTCTATGGAATCACTTGGTGTGCCATATGGTAGTCCTTTTTCTCCGTCATATGCTTCGGATTTAAAAGATACCCTTGTACGTTTCCCATGGAAAATTATGAAGAAACGGCCACTATCTCTACAATTAAAACAAGATAACCGGCAAAGAGATGTTGAGGAAAAGGAGGAGAATAAGTGACAAAACGTACAAAGAGGGAGATCACTTTATTTCAATACATTTTAACGATTAGTGGTGTTCAAGTAGGATTCGGTGTCCTTACACTTCCGCGTGAAGTTGCACAAGGTGCGAATACAGATGGCTGGATGTCTATTATTATCGGATGCGCTATCACTACTTTAGTCAGTTTATGTATTGTAAAAATTATGGAAAAGCATCCTGGATATACTTTACTTCATGTGCTGACTCGTTATCTTGGAAAATGGTTAGGAAGAGTAGGAATGATTTTTTGGATTTTATATGCTGTACTTGCAGCAGTTTCCTTAGTTTTTTCCCTCCTGTATGTTATTCACATTTGGATTTTACCTAGATCTCCTATGTTTTTAATTATGATTTTGCTTTCTATTCCAATGCTTATGCTTGCATGTAAAGGTGTACTTATTATTAGTCGCTTTGCCGTTTTCACTGTAATTTTTACCCTTTGGATGCCATTACTATTATTTATTCCTCTTAAAGATGGTCATTGGATATATCTTCTTCCCTTTCTAAAGGAAGGATGGATACCAGTTGTAACCACAGTGAAATCAACTATCATTGCGTTTCTCGGATTCGAGTTTGCATTCGTCCTTTATCCCTATCTAACTAACAAATCAGCTGCAAAAAAAGGAATCGTTATTGCAAATATGATTACTTTATTTGTTTACCTACAAGTTACGTTCGTTTCTTTCGTTTATTTTAGCCCGGATGGTATAACGAAATTTTTATGGCCGACTCTTTCTCTTGTTACACCATTTCACTTTTCATTTCTGGAACGATTTGAAATTATCTTTTTATCATTTTATCTCTTCATTATTTTCGATTCTTGTATTCCTTATATTTTCACTGCTTCAGATGGAATCAATCAATTACTTAACAAAAAAGGGAGTCCATTACCTGTTTGGATTTTATTATTCGGGTGCATTTTCGTTCTATTCTTTTATATCCCTTCCTCTTACCAAATAAGTGCGTTGCGAGAATTTTGGGGAACTGCCAGTTATTTTATCGTTTTTCTATTCCCAGTCGTATTTCTCTTATACATGACACTTTATCAGCATTGGAAAAGGAGCAAAATTTAAATGAGGCGCTTTATTCATTTCACTATACCTTGCTTTCTCATAACCTTATTAACAGGCTGTGGAGACCGGCTAGACTTAGAAAAACAATCTATTTCATTAATTTACGGTTTTGACGCAAAAGCAAAAGGAAAATTAATTGTGTACCACGTAAACCCTACTTTTAATGAAGACGTAGAAAAAAAGTACGAAACACATGAAGCAAAAGTGCGTACACCTCGAGAAGCAAAAGCAACGTTTAATAGTTCAAGTGGCGGTTTAGTATCTACAGAAAAGTTACAGCTCATTTTATTTAGCACAAATTTTTTAAAACAAGAAGGGGCTATGCCTTACCTTGATGTTTGGTATCGCGATCCTAAAAATACCGGAAACATGCGCATGGTCGCAGTAGACGGTCCAGTTTCTTCAGTTATATATAATAACTTTAAAGATAAACCTGCCCTTCCCGAGTATTTAACAGATTTAATTAATACAAATAAATTATACAATCGGACAGTTTTCACACCATTTCATGAATTTCATAGGCAAACGTTTAATAAAGGTATAACACCTGCTATTTCAGAAATAAAAAAAGGAAAAAAAGATGTTATCGTTACAGGCTCTGCACTATTAACTTCTCGCGGAATTTATAAGATGTCTTTAAATCGTTATGAAAGTGCCCTTTTGCTTATGTTGCAAAAGAAAGCTAATATACCCGTTTCACTTACAATGAAAATTCCGTCTCATTCAGTTGAAAGTAATAGTCATCTAAAAGATACAGAAGGTGACGATTTCGTAACAATAAACGTTCTTAGCATGAATCGTGCTATCCGTACAGACTATAGCGATAACCACTTCAAATTTAATGTTAAAATGGATTTAAAAATTGCCGTATCTGAACTTACATTCAACATGGATATAGACAAAGATAGAAAGAAATTAACTTCTCTCATTGCAAAACAACTAAACAAAGATTTAAACGATTTAATCCACAAAATCCAAAAACAGCAACTCGATCCATTCGGGTTTGGTGATTATGCGAGAGCATTTCAATATAAAGAATGGAAAACAGTTGAAGATGATTGGCCGAGTGCCTTTTCAAAAGCTAATGTGAAAGTGGCACCAACTATTAAAATTTTAGAAAATGGGATTATTAAATAGCAAAAACACACTACTTACTCTTATACGTTTAAAGAGCAAGTAGTGTGTTATCATTTTTATTTTGAAGCTTCCTATGCAGTTACGCTTCTGTTTCTTGTTCTTCGTTTTCCGCTTGTTCCAACCTTTGCTGTTCTGCAAGTTCGGCTGAAATCATTCCATAATAAATTTCTGGATACAATCCAAATATTTGATATACACTTCCTAAAAACGGCATCGGAATCCCTCTTTTCTAAAGTTGTATTGCCACTTTTAAGGATTCCCTTTTCATTCATTAAACATTCGTTTTTGATGTTTCCTCCTCATCATGAACACTTAATAAATTTTGCCACTTTTTATACGGTGCACTATTTGGGTCTACATAACCTTTCGCGTACGAACGATCCCACAATTGTTTAATAAACATTTCTTTTTCTTTCTTTGCAACCATATCGGTACCTGTACCGTAATAGTTTTGGAAATATAACTCAATTTCATCAAGGAATAGCCTCAATAATTCATCAGAAGTTTCTTCTAACGTTGGGTCATATTTCGCTTCACGGTCATACATTAAAATCATATCTAAAATATTATGGACATGCTCTTTACGAAGCCATCTAATATCTTGAGCACCTAATACAAACGGATGTGTATATAAATGTCCACCTTGTATCATCGCCTTCTCTTGTTCTTCTTCAAACCTGGACAAGATGTTTTCATAAATAAATGGGTTATGAAGCAACGCTCTGTGTAATTTATAACTTTCGCTTGAAATATTTTTCCCCATCGACTGAATTAAGAAGCTACGTCCAACGCCATTATATTGATACACAAACTGGCCATCAACAGCAACTAAACTAATCCAGCGATACATATACGCGTATAGTAGAGCACGATTACATTTATCGTAATCTAACTTCGTTTGCGTTGCATTTAAGTCTGGCATGAAGGCTGGTAAGTGCCAATACTTATCTAAATGCGGCGTTAAACTAGATTTTTTACTATTCAACTTGTTCACTCGGCGATAGTAAGACTGAAAATAATCACCTTTATCATTCATAAATCCATTTGCAATATGCCCAGACGAAAGCTTAGGAAAGTCTTGCAGTGATAAACCGTAATGTGCACGATAGCAAATGACTTCAAATGGTGAAAAAGCTTCATGTACTGTATCTTTTTCTTTAAACATTTCTTGCATTAATTCCTCTTGCAATTCTTTCTTTAAAGATGGGTGTATACCCCAATATTGTAATTCCCTATGATGCGAAACTTTCGGAACGAATGGACTTGCTAAATGGAACAAGTCTTCAATTTTTTCACGAACATATTCATCACGATCACGATTCTTATAATCCGCTTCTTTTCGTAATGCTTCAACGATGTTCAGCTCTAATTTATCGCGATAGCGTATTTGTAACTCATCGTAACAATAGTTTAGTATGTGCTCACGATAAAAGTCTTCTACCTTTTTCGATTGAATCTCTTCTGTTTTCGCATCCCGGCAATATTCCCCGTATAAGCTCATATAAATTTCCGCACATATATCTTTCGGTAATACACCTAAATTTAAATGTTGTTGCATATCTTGCCATATCTTTTCTTGCAACTTCTCTTCAGCTAATACGTATACATTCGTTGGGTTTGTTTTCCCTTCAAATTCCTTGCTTCGTTTTTGAATTTCAAACAGTAAATTTTCACGTGTTTCATGTAAATTATCAAAAAATCTTTCCCAATATTGAATCATTTTGTTAACTGC
Source organism: Bacillus cereus group sp. MYBK216-1 (assembly GCF_051916495.1). NCBI lineage: Bacteria > Bacillati > Bacillota > Bacilli > Caryophanales > Bacillaceae > Bacillus > Bacillus cereus group sp. MYBK216-1. The sequence goes on along the minus strand of NZ_JBQAGT010000003.1, from coordinate 126,096 downwards.
TTGATATAGCGATTGATAAACGAGTTCTAATAGCATTTCTTTACGGTATTCGTTTAATTTGTGTACGTACTGCGTTACAATATCTTCAAATTCCTTTTTAAATAAACGCTGCTGGTTATTAATCATTTTTCCAAACCAGCCTTGTTGCTGCGCAATTTCTACTCGGCGTACAGCTGTTACCGTTCCATCAATATTACTCACATTAAATTTCTTATCGTAGTTTTGAATTAAATTACGCTTTTGTTCATTATTTTCATGTAGTCGATTCATTTTTTCGACTAACTGCTTTCGAATTTCATATAACATAAAACGAGCTGCTACTGGGTGAACTGGATCTGTTTTCTTTAAAAACCATGTATTTAATTGATAGGACTGCCCTTCAGAACCACTTGGTGAAAAGCGGTCTGATTCAATCATGTCATATAAAAGTGTCGTTACATGTTCATGTACACGGCTCGGAATCGCATACGCATATAAACGAACCGCATGATCCACTCTTGCCACTTCACCTTTCATTTGTTCCATCATTTTCAGTTTCGTAGCTGAAATTTTACACTCATGTTGCAGACGATTTAATTCCTCATCTTTTTGCACCGTTCGTTGTACATAACTTTCTACAGCTTCTAAAAACAGTTTTGATTTCGCAACTCCGAGCTTACCACCCTCTGCTCCTTCACGTGTTTCATTGTACATTTGTCTATAGAAAATATGAGCTTGCTCTGGACGGGTAGCAAGATGCTCCAAGTCCTCTAAATAACTTTTACCTCTTTCCGGCTTTTCACGTTGCATCCCACGTTTTACATCTTGATCGTATCTTTGCTTCTTCTCTTGAAACAGTTGATCTAAATGAAGCCACGATTCATCTAAACCTTGCACCGCCCATTTTAAAGCACAATATTTTAACACATGTTCATATGGATAAATGAGTTTTGCCGTTCCTGCCCCGCAATATCGTCCTTTTCCGCTTGATTCTGCTAATTGCTGAATTTGATTGTCTTCCTGTGCAAAATGACTTGTGGACATCGGGCTAAATAACTGTAAATAAATTGTATTTGCCATCTGTTCCATATAGTCTGATAAATTGTGTAAATGGTGTCCATGTAGGTTTTCGTAATCGTATAAGAAACAATAATTGTACGGTAAATGATGTTGTTTAATTGTATGATTCGTTCTTCCGTCTTCATCTACTTGATCAGGGCGATACTCTAATTCAATTGTTACACCGCCGCGTTTTGATAATTCTCCAGTAGACCCGAGCGTAATAGCATGTAATTCTTTTAACGATGCATAGCCATTTGCTTGCACCGTTTCAAATTCTTTCGCGCTAACTGTTCTCGTCTTTACTAAAACATCCGGCATTAAAAACGCACCGCGTATTAAAATGTTATGATGCTGCAATTTCTTCCGAAGCATTTCACGTAAATATAAAGCAATTTGCAGAAACATCCCTGAACCTGTTCCGCCTGCTAGTGATGTTACTATAATGACACGCACACCATATTCCGTTTGATCACTTGTAACCGGAAAAATTTTCTCGATTTCTTGCCAAAAAGACGTCAATTTATCTTCTTTCATCGCAGCACGTAACGCTAAACGTGAAATAACGCGTAACTGTCCTGCTCCTTCTGTTAATGGCTTATCAAGTATAGTCGGATCCATCGGAAACCACTCTGGGATCGTTGGATCTCCTGCAATATACTCCCTAGGCGTTTTACTAGAACTTGTTTGTGTCTTAAACTTTCGAATATGATCAAATTTACTTAATGTATTCACATCTGTATCAAATACGTGCATTGCTACCTTTTTTCGGCGCTCTTCAGGCAGTTTTTCATATATTTGATGCGTCACAGTACTACCGATTCCACCTAAACCAATTAATATTGTTGGAACTTGTAATGTCATGTGAACCACCTTCCTATTCTTGCTTGTTTGAAAAAAGGAGAAGAGAATCCATACTCCATCCCCTTCTTATCCCTACCTACTATTCACATTCGTACTTGTAAATCTCCTTACCATATCCTCTATCAATTAGTAAAAGTTCATTTGGATATAGTGTCTTATGTTCCATTCCTACTTCATCCTCTGTTATAAACATTCCATCAATAATCATTCCAACTACTTGTGATTCTTTCGCTACAAAGACAGATTTCGAACCTTTCTTCGCTATAAATGTAACGGATTGCACAGTTTTTCTTTCTGCTCTAAATGGGATACCAAAATAATGGTTCCACCATTTATTTCGAAGTAATTCTGGTTCAGATTGATATAGCCAATCTTTCGCTACCTCTTGATCCCATTCATAATACAGTAGTGCTTTCCTGTGAAATCTTGGCCGAACAATCCATCCTAAAACAATGATTCCTACTACTAGCAGTAATAAAGTGATAGGAATGACAAACTTAAAAATAAGCGCATATTTTTCATAAAACGGAGCATTTTGAATATGAAGTGATATTTTTTTCTTTACTTCTTGTAATTTTGAATCTTGCACTACGATGGTAGCTTCTATGGTGCCGGTATCTGTGAAATTGAATGTGTCGGAGTAATGAGGGCGAGGATAAATATAAATTTGATTACCATGTTGTTTTATTTCATAGTTGATTGATTGTTTAGATGTGACACCAGTAGATTTTAATAGTTTCTTTACAGCCTCTTCTGTCATCGGCTTACCATCTAACTGTGGTTGTATAATAAACGGTTTACTATTCTCTAAATTTGTTACTTTTTCTTCATAATCTTTCGTAATCGTTTGTAGTGATAATTTTGGTTTTTCCGTTACTTCGATTTTAAATTCTTTCGTCTGTCTGTAAAATCCCTTTATGTTCATATGAACTTTCCCACGCACTAGCCCTTTAGCAATCTTCATTTCGTAGTAAAATACATGTTTTTTATCGTCCCACTTCATCGGGTAGTGTTTTCCGTCTATTTCTAATTCTGCCTGAAAGTAAGAAGACTGAACTGGTAACTCCGTAGGCTTTGCTTCAATAACAGCAGTAACACCTTCGTACATTTTCTCTACATTTTTTTGACTACTATCATCTTTGTCATAAGTAGAAACCGTATAATTAAGCGCTGGTTCAACTAGTACTTGTAGTCCTTCTTTCTCAATGTCCTGGTCCACTTCTATCGTATAAGTTCCTGGTTTAATAACTTCCTCATTTTTCGTACTTATATGAACTATATTTCCGAACAATTTTGCTTCTCCTGGTGCATGTATGGAAAAAGAAGATTGTAATTGTAATGGTTTAGAAATTTGTGTGACCTGATAATCGAGCAGAGAAGGCGATTGTCGTACAAGCGTCATACGCTTTAACGGAAACGGTGTTGTAATCTCTACTCTTTTCCCAACTACTTTCGTTTTTACAATCGATTCAACAGAGGAGAATGGATCACGATTTGCAACTAATGCTGCCACTTGATTTACACTTTTTACAATGCCATCTTCTCCGCTTGACGGCATCGTAACACCATTTATCTCTTTCTTCCATATTTCCTTGAACGTATTTAGTTGTTCTTTTTCTTGTTGTCCTAAATCTTCTTCCATCGTAATTAAGACTGGATGTAACGATATCTTTTTTGCATCCATTTCTTTCTTAAACTGGGCTAATTCCCGCAAAATTTGTTCTTTTCCGCCAACCTTATCTTTCTCTAAATCATTAAATGCCCCGTCAGTTAATACAATAAGCCAAAATTCACGTTTTCCATCTATATCTGCTTCCTTTTTTATAGATTGCATCGCCGTTTCGACTGCTCTAAATGGAGTATTTAAATACGTTTTCCATTCTCCAATTCCCTCAATTTCTGTTTGCCTTTTATCCTTCGTTAACGAAATGTTTAATGTATCATTCGGCTTACTCATTGGAACGTAAGAAAATTTATCTTTTTCATCCAATAGCGCAACTAAACTTTGCAAAGCATAATTGGCATATTTCCAGCGATCGTTATTTCTCATGCTGCCCGAATCGTCATATACAAGTGAAACGACCCTTTCCTTTGCCTCCTCTCCTTTTGCAAAAGCTGATAAAGGTAAACATATAAATAGAAACAACATGAACGTGGCACAAATTCGGATTTTCATGATGAGGCTTCGCCACCTTTGTAGACAAATTCCTATGTTTAAATTTATGAGAGGAAACAAGATATATGACTTGTATTTTAGGACAACTAACCCACCATAACTTTATTATGTAAACAGACCATACACTTGGTAATATTCCTTCTAGCATTCTCTATCCAATTATATAAGTAAAAAAGCCTGTTTAAGCTCCACACTTAAAACAGACTTTTCCTACTTTTTATTTTAAAAACACTTAACAAAAAGTTTGATTTTTAACTAACACATCACTTCAATTGTAAATCCACCAGGTGCTTCCACATAAAACGTATACGCATGTGCACGTTTAGGAGCCTCAACCAAAAATCCATCTTCCTTCAATCTTTGATTTATCTTATCTACTTGTTCTTCACTTTCTTGTGGAAATCCTACATGAAATGTTTTTGGATAATGTACGTCTTTCCCTTTCATTAACGTTAATATAAACCCATCATTATCACGCATAACTGCAAAGCCATTTCCCCTTGTTCCGCTACAAGTTAAACTAAAATACCTCTCTAAAAACGCTCTAGATGCTGTTACATCTGTAACTGTTAAATTAAGATGTTTAATTCCCAATCCTTCACCTTCTTTCTCAATTTTCTAACATTTTATCATACAAATAAAAAACACGCCTTCCACAGCGTGTTTCATTGCTTTACATACACTTCAACAATCGGATTCTCTTTATGATCCGCATGCAAGCGTATATTCTCTTCACTTGTATTATAAATACTAGCTAATAACATTATCGTTAACACATTAGGTGTCTTCGCATCACTTCCGTATTTTCTCTCAAGCGCTTCCTTATATTCAAAATCTAAATCCCCCTGCACATATGTATACACTTCAAAACCATCTTCTAAATTGCAAACTACTGTATCAATAATATCTGCCCCTACTTGCTTCTTCATTTCCTCTCGCAACGCTTCAATAAATTCTTCCCACGGTACTTCGTATGTCTGAAACTGATCTGTAGATTTCATGCCTTTTCCTCCTTATATATCCTCTTCTTATATTTCCCCTTTCCTATAACAATTATGATAGATAGGGCATTCGTACAAGCCGCACTTGTCCCCCTTACATATCGTATTACTGTAATGCGGAAGGAGGAAAGAACATGCATAGACAAAAATGTTATGATACATGCCGACGTTACTTCGGAAAAGTTGTTCGGATTGAAGACCGTGATGGCCGTATACATTTAGGGAAAATAATCGATGTGACACAAAGCTCTGTATGGATTGAACCGGTGCAACAGCGCTCATCTTTTGATTCAGGATTCGGATACTACGACGCTTATGCAAACGGTGGTTGTGACCTTTGTGGAGGCCTTAGCAGGTGTGATAGTTGTGGATTCGGATGCGGTGGTGGATTCAGCAGCTGCGGATGTGGTGGTCGTGGTTGTAGTAGTTGTGGTTGCGGCGGCTGGGGAGGCGGCGGTTGTGGCTGGGGTGTTGAACTCGGATTTGGTTTCATCTTCGGAATTACATTAGCTGCATTATTTTTCATTTAACATAGTAAAGAGTTGGCTACCTTTAGCCAACTCTTTTTCTTTATTTTTCACATATAAAAATACGATGCCCTAAAATGTGTTGGTACATAAGCCGTACATTTTCATGCTGTACCCACGCCTCATATAACTCATTCGGAATATGTGAGGATACATTCCATTCTGGCTCTTCTACATAGCCAGAGATTGTTTCTGCAATCGTGCCACCACCTGCAGTTGTAATTCTTTTAAAATTTGCTTTCTGAAATAATTGTACCCACTCCTTCTCAGTTAATAGTTCTTTCATGCCATATAATTGGGCGATTTTTTCTTCCTCACCCTTATCAATGTGCCTATCAATAATCATTTCAATGACAACAAGCTTACCGTCCTGCTGTAATACACGATAACACTCCGAGATAACCCTTTCTTTGTCTGTAAAAGCGATGATTGATTCTCCAAGTACGAACTCAAATGAGTTATTCAAACACGGTAAATGCTCTACATTTCCTTCAATTAATTGTATATCTAACCCTTCAAACAACCATCTATCTTTTGCCTTTTGAATCATAATTTCATTCTTTTCAACCGTTGTTACTTTATAGCCAAGTTCCCTTGTCATATACGCCGCTGTTCTCCCCGTACCGCAACCTATCTCAAGGACATTCGCTCCATATTTAAAAGGCAGTTGTGCTAACAATTGTTTTGTTAACGTAAAGCCACCAGGATGAGCACTTCCTATTCCGTAATAAGCTAGGAAATCGATGTATGTGTTTCGTTTCATGGGATTCTCCCTTTTTTATTTTATATATTCAAGCACGGAAGAAAAGTGCATAGAAAAAAGGGCGTATTATACGCCCCCCATCTTACTTATCCTCTGTAATATATGCCCATTTATAGCTGTAGTCTCCACCAACTGGATGGTGAACAATACCTTTTACTTTAGGTCTTTGAACGATAGCATCACCACGTTGATATAATGGTGCAATTGCTGCATCTTCCAATAACATTTTCTCCGCTTTTAGTAAGCTATCCCAACGCTCTTTCGTTTTCGTTAATAGCTCACCTTTACCTTTTTGTACAATTTCATCATATTTAGGATTTGAATATCCTGTTTGGTTATGAGGGCCATTTGTAACGAACATATCAATGAATGTCATTGGATCTAAGTAGTCAGGTCCCCAACCAGCGTAAGATAAATCATAATCTAGATCTGATTCTAATTTTAACTTTTGTTTAAATGGCTGGTTTTTCAAATTCACTGTTAAACCTGGTAAGTTTTTCTCAAGTTCTCCTTTTAAGAATTCTCCTACTTTTTTCGCACCATCACCATCATAGTTTAATAGTTCTACTGTAATTGCATCTTTTCCAAGTTCTTTTTTCGCTTTTTCCCAATGCTCTTTTGCTTTTTTCACATCTGTTTTTAAAATATCTCCATTTTCTTTACGGAAGTCTTTTCCATCTGGGCTCTTAGCAAATTCTTTTGGTACTAAGTAATCTGCCGGGGTAGATCCGTCATTTAAAATAACGTTCGTTAAGCCTTTTTTATCATATGCCTTTGCAATCGCTAAACGTAGATCTTTGCTCTTTAACACTGTATCTTGCCCACCACGTTTTTGGTTTAAGCGTAAGAAGTACGTTGACGGTGTTTTTTGTGTAAAGAAGTCGGGGTTTGATTTATATTTGTCAACAAATTCAGATGTAAGTCCTGAACGATCGATTTGTCCACTTTCATATAAGTTAACACGTGTACCGCTATCTTTTACTACGTTAAAGTTGATTTCATCTAACTTAACTGTTTTATTATCCCAATATTGTGCATTTTTCTTTAACTTCCAACCTTCTTCATGTTTCCAGTCTGTCAATGTAAACGGTCCGTTGTATAACGTCGTATCTGATTCTAAACCGTACTTTTCACCTTTTTCTTTTACAAATTTCTCGTTTAATGGATAAAATGTTCCAAATGAAGTTAATTCTACAAAGTAAGGAACTGGATTTTCTAATTCTACTTCTAACGTATAGTCATCTACAGCTTTTACTCCTAATGTATCTAGTTCAGCTTTTCCTTCATTAATCGCTTGTGCATTTTTCAAATCAAACATAATGTATGCATATTCTGCTGCTGTATTTTTATCTACCGCACGTTTCCAAGCAAACACGAAATCTTTCGCTGTTACAGGCTCTCCATTTGACCATTTTGCATTTTTATTTAATGTAAATGTATATTTTTTACCATCATCACTCTTTTTATATGATTCAGCAACTCCTGGTGTTGCTTTATTATCTTTATCAAGTCGATATAAACCTTCCATTACGTTGTTTAAAGCGAGAAACGATACTTGGTCTGTCGCTTTAGCAGAGTCCATAGATGGAATCTCTTGAGACTCTGTTAAATTAAGCACTTGCTTCGCCGCTAGCTTTCCACCTTCTTTTTCACCGCTTTTTGGTGTTGTGCTTGCCTTCTCTTTATCTCCTGATCCAGAGCAAGCCGTTAATGCCATACTCATTACTAAAACTGGTGCTACGACCGCTGTCAATTTTTTCATCTTTTTTCTCTTCATTTTTTTGTACCCTCCCCAATTATATGTACGATATTAACATTTAGAAATTCTCTACTAACTTTCGTTATCAGAAAATTCTTATTAATTAATATTCTACTGTTTTTTTAGATTTTGTAAAGTATTTTTGTAAATTTTCTAAATATTTATTTTTTTATTATAGTAACTTATCGTTTTAACTACTATATGGATTATCCCCTGTCTACTATATGTAAACATCCTTCCCCTTATTCCAATCTATTACTACGTTCTATATTTTTCTTATTAGCATGAGGTCTCTTACTATCATCTGTCTTACTACTTACTGACCTCTCTAAATCCCTCCGATAGAACCTTCCTAATTACCTACCCGATTCTCAATAGGCTAACGAGATTTATTCCCTTATACATACTAAAAAGCATTTCAAAAGCAGCTCAGCCACTTTTGAAATGCTTTCACTTTATTTTTTTCCGCCATCCTCAGTTACATACGCCCACTTAAAGCTATATTCTGGACTGATGTTATGTTTCACAATTCCTTTTACATTCGGTTTCATTACATACGATCTTCCTGTTTGATATAAAGGAACTAACCCTGCATCTTCTTCAAGGAATAATTTTTCAGCTTTCCCTAACGTTTCCCAGCGTTTTTTCGCATCACTCATTAATTCATTACCTGCTTTTCCTACCATTTCATCGTATTTTGGATTTGAATAACTCATTTGGTTGTACGGGCTCTTCGATTCAAACATATCAATAAATGTCATTGGATCCGCATAGTCTGGACTCCAACCAGCATAAGAAATTTCATAATCTTGCGCAGTTTCTAATTTTAATTTTTGTTTGAATGGCTGAATTTTCGTATTAATCGTTACACCTTTTAAATTTTTCTCAATTTGATCTTTTACATAGTCAGCAATCTTTTTCGCAGTTCCATCATCATAGCTTAGCAATTCAATTGTAACTTGATCTTTTCCAAGTTCTTTTTTCGCTTCTTCCCATGCTGCTGCTCCTTTTTTCGGATTATATTTCAGACCATTTTTAAATGTATCTTGATAATCTTTACCATCTGGCCCTGTCGCAAGTCCTTTTGGAACCAATTGATCTGTTGCTTTTGATCCATTATTTAAAATTACATTTGCCAATCCTTTTTTATCAACTGATAATGCAATTGCTTCACGAAGTTTTTTGCTCTTTAAAGGCGTATCTTGTCCGTTACGTTTTTGATTTAAACGTAAGAAGAATGTACTTGATTCCGCATACTCACCATATTCTTCTTTGTTCGATTTATATTTATCTACAAACTCTCCTGATAGTAATGTAAAATCAATTGATCCTGTATCATATAAGTTTACTTTCGTTGCAACCTCTTTTACTACACTATAGTTAATTTCTTCTAATTTCACAGTCTTTTTATCCCAGTACTTATCATTTTTCTTTAGCTGCCAACCTTGTTCATGTTTCCATGAAGACATAACGAATGGACCGTTATACACAGTTGTATCTGCTTCTAAACCGTACTTATCACCTTTTTCTTTTACGAATTTTTCATTTAATGGATAGTATGATGGGAATGCTAATAAATTTAAGAAATACGGTACCGGTTTTTCTAATTCTACTTCTAGCGTGTAATCATCTACCGCCTTCGCTCCTAATTCAGTTACAGGTTTTTCTCCTTTATTAATCGCTTCTGCATTTTTAATATAGTAAGCAATAAATGCATATTCTGCCGCAGTATCCTTATAAAGTAAGCGCTTCCATGCGAAAACGAAATCTTTCGCTGTTACAGGATCACCATTTGACCATTTTGCATCTTTTCGCAGTTTAAACGTATACTTTTTACCATCTTCACTTTTCGTACTAGACTCTGCCGCAGCAGGAATTGGCTTATTATCTTTATCAAGACGATATAGGCCTTCCATCGTGTTCCCTAAAATTTGCGAACCTAATGTATCAGTAGATTTAGAAGTATCCATCGTCGGAATTTCTTGGTTTTCCGTACGATTTAATACTTGTTTCGCTGCATATTTAATATCAGATTTTTTTCTTCCCCACTATTTGATGTAGTAGTCGTTTTCTTTTCCCCACCTGCGCCAGAACATGCTGTCAATGCAACACTCATCGCTAAAACTGGTACTACAACTGCCGTTAACTTTTTCATCTTTTTTCTCTTCATTTTTATACCCTCCCTAATTATATGTACATTACCAATCCTTGAGAGACCCCTCACTAAAGATTTATTTTTCAGAAAATTACAACTAATGTTATTCTACTCTTTTTTTCGTACTTGTAAATAGTTTCATTTTAAATATTCTTATTTTTTAATTTAGTAGGATTTATCCCCCATCTACTATATGTACATACTATACACCTTATTCGCCTCTATTTAACCACACTAAAAATTAGTATTTTAAGCTCACAAAAAAAGCATTTAAAAGTAGCTAAGCCACTTTTAAATGCTTTTTCAACTCTATTATTTTTCAGTCACATATGCCCACTTAAAGCTAAATTCTGGACTGATATTATGTTTTACTACTCCCTTTACATTTGGTTGTAAAACATAAGAATCTCCTCGTTGATATAAAGGTACAATCGCTACATCTTCTTCAAGTAATGTTTTTTCAGCTTTTCCTAACTCTTCCCAACGTTTTTTCGCATCGCTCATTAATTCCGTTCCAGCTTTTTTCACCATGCCGTCATATTTAGGGTCAGAGAAGCTCATTTGGTTATGAGAATGTCCAGTCTCAAACATATCTAAGAACGTCATTGGATCTGCATAATCTGGATTCCAACCACCGTATGAAATATCATATTGTTGCTCAGATTCTAATTTTAGTTTTTGCTTAAATGGCTGAAGTTTAATGTTAACTGTTACACCTTTTAAGTTCTTCTCAATTTGGTCCTTAATATATTCTCCAACTTTTTTCGCATTACCAGTATCATAGTTTAAGAATTCAATTGTAACTTGGTCTTTACCTAGCTCTTTTTTCGCTTCTTCCCAAGCTGCAGCAGCTTTTTTAGCATTTGGTTTTAAACCATTCTTAAACGTTTCTTGGAAGTCTTTACCGTCTGGTCCAGTTGCTAAACCTTTTGGTACTAAGAAGTCAGCTTCTTTTGATCCATCATTTAAAATTACGTTTGCTAAATTCTTTTTATCAACTGATAGTGCAATTGCTTCACGTAACTTTTTACTCTTTAATGGTGTATCTTGTCCATCACGTTTTTGGTTCATACGAATGAAATACGTACTCACTTGTGAATATGTTCCGAATTCATCTTTCTTATTTCTGTATTTATCTACGAACTCTCCAGTTAATAAAGCAAAGTCAACTTGACCGCTATCATATAAATTGATAAGAGTTGCTGGTTCTTTAACAACACTGAAGTTAACTTCTTCAAGTTTTACAGTCTTTTTATCCCAATATTGATCATTTTTCTTTAATTGCCATCCTTGTTCATGCTTCCAATCTTTAAGAACGAACGGTCCATTATAAACTGTTGTATCAGACTCTATACCGAACTTCTCCCCTTTTTCTTTTACGAATTTTTCATTTAATGGGTAGTACGATGGGAATGCTACTAAGTTTAAGAAGTACGGTACCGCTTGCTCTAATTCAACTTCAAGCGTAAGATCATCTACCGCTTTCACTCCTAATTCAGCTACAGGTTTTTCACCTTTATTAACCACTTCTGCATTTTTAATTGGGAATGCGATAAATGCATACTCAGCAGCTGTTTTTGGATCTAATAGACGTTGCCAAGCATATACGAAATCTTTCGCCGTTACTGGATCTCCATTTGACCATTTTGCATCTTTACGTAGTTTGAACGTATATTTTTTACCATCTTCACTTTTCGTGCTAGATTCTGCTGCAGCTGGAATAGGCTTATTATCTTTATCAAGACGATATAATCCTTCCATCGTATTCCCTAGCATTTGTGAAGATACTGTATCTGTTGATTTAGAAGAATCCATCGTTGGAATCTCTTGGTTTACTGTTCGATTCAACACTTGTTTTGCCGCTAATTTTCCCTCTGACTTGCTATCTCCACTTGAGTTTGTGCTTGTCTTTTTATCTCCGCCTGATGTAGAACATGCTGTTAACGCCATGCTCATTGCTAAAACCGGTGCTACAACTGCTGTTAGTTTTTTGATTTGTTTCTTTTTCATTTTGTACCCTCCCTAATTCTTAACGATAGCTATTAAAGAATTTTCTGATAATTCTGTTTTTCTCTATATATTTATCAGACGATTCTTACTAATTCTTATTCTACTAATTTTTTAATTTTTGTAAAGTATTATTATTGAAAATTTTTAAAAAATTATTTTTTTACAGTAATATTCATAAAAATGCCATATGTTGTTCAAACCTTATTTCGCATTCATACACATTCGTTGTTTTAATCACTTTCATCTCATTTACCACTTGAATACTTGTTAATTATTGCTAATAAATAATGCATATATCTAAAAACATCTTTTCTACAAAAATAAAAAAGTCAGCAAAGCTGACTTTTTACCCGGCCATTTTTTTTCGTTTCATTTCCTCTACTACTCTCGTATACTTCTCATCATCAAATTCATTTTCACTTTTTGCAACAACTACAGTTGCAATACCGTTACCAATTAAATTAACGATAGCACGTGCTTCTGACATGAAACGATCTACACCAAGTAATAACGCTAAACCTTCTAATGGGATAACATTCATAGCAGATAGAGTAGATGCTAGTACAATGAATCCCCCGCCGGTTACTGCTGCTGCTCCTTTAGATGTAACTAATAAAATAGCTATTATAGTTAATTGTTGACCTAGTGAAAGATCGACGTGGAAAACTTGTGCTAAAAATATAGTAGCCATCGATAAATAAATTGTTGTTCCATCTAAGTTAAAAGAATAGCCTGTTGGAATGACTAAACCTACTACCGGTTTCGAACACCCGAAGTCTTCCATCTTTGTCATCATTCGCGGCAGTACTGATTCTGACGATGATGTCCCGAGAACAATAAGTAATTCTTCTTTAATATGAGCTAAATATTTCCACAAACTAAATTTATACAGTTTACAAATAAAATTTAAAACAATAAAAACAAATAATGCCATTGTCGCATATACACAAATCATTAATTTGCCAAGTGGTATGAGCGTGCTTAAACCATACTTCCCAATTGTAAATGCCATCCCACCGAATGCTCCAACCGGTGCTAATTTCATTACAATTGATAAAATGTTAAAAAATACTTTCGATAATCTTTCAAAAAAATCAATAACCGGTTGTCCATTTTTCCCTAACATCGTTAATCCTGCGCCAAATAAAATGGAGAAGAATAACACTTGTAAAATATCACCTTTTGCAAATGCTTCAAACATGTTAGACGGCACAATATGTAAAAAGAAATCCATCCATTTCATTTCTTGCCCGCTTTGTACATATTGTGAAACATCTCCGCCTTTTAGTTTTGAGGGATCTAATCCATCTCCGGGACGCACAACATTCGCTACGATGATACCAATAATTAAAGCAGCTGTTGTAACAATTTCAAAATATAATAGTGCCTTCCCACCAACACGGCCTACCTTTTTCATACTTCCCATACTTGCAATACCGAGTACAATTGTTAAAAAGATAATCGGTGCAATAACCATTTTAATCATATTGATGAATGTTTCACCAATTGGCTTCATTTGTTGTCCAACACTCGGCCAAATTGCCCCTACTGCAATACCACAAATAATGGCCACAATAACTTGGAATGTTAAATTCTTTGCAATTCTCATTTTTGCTACTCCCCTGTATTTTCATTTCTCCCAAACTATTTTAAGCAATAACATTTATTCTATGTGATAGCCCCCTTGCTACTTAACTTGAACCCTACTATTATGTTACACTATTAACTCTAATTCTTAAATAGTATATAACATTAAAAACTAAATGTCATACCATTAGACAAAAATAAAAAAGCAGACATTACATCTGCTTTAATTCTCCTCAATTTGCTTTTCACTTAATCCTAGATGTGTTCTAAGAGTATTACTCAAACTCTGTAGATCTTTTTTATTAGGATTATAATAATATACACGTTGCCCGTTTGGGCCATTAGGTAAGTATAAATCATCACCAGCTAATTGTATTTTTTCAACTGAACCGTTTAAACCGTATTTATAAAAAGATAAAATATCATCCATTACTAAGTTTGTTTTAAAATCGTCGTCAACTGCCTCAACTATTTTTTCTAGCTTCGTAATCGATCCTACACTTTTTAATTTACTTAAAATCGATTCAATAACAAGTTGTTGCCTCTGCCCTCTCATCGCATCACTATCAATATGGCGCGTTCTTGCTAGTGCAAGTGCTTCTTCCCCATTTAATTTTTGCAATCCTTTTTTCAAATGAATCGCATCAGGTTCATCTTTACTATTTTGCTCCGTAAATTCAACTGGGACATCTACTTCAATACCATCTAACCCATCAACAATTTTAGTAAAGGAACCAAAATTAAATTTCACAAAATAATCAACGGGCACTTGTAACAATTTTTCTACCGCTTCCACAGAAGCTTGCGGTCCTCCATCTTTACCATTTTTAACGAAACCACTTCCATATGCATGGGTTATTTTATCTTTTTTCTTTTCAACTGGAACATATGTGTATGTATCACGCGGTATGCTCGTTAATTTCACTGTTTTATCATCTTTATTAAAAGTCGCTAACAGTAATGCATCTGTATGAAATGCACCATTATATTCCTTTTGTCGTTCTTGATTTTCATCAATTCCCATAATTAAAAGTGAAACATGATTTGCAATTGGCTTTACAGATTTCTCACGTAAATTGGATTTTTCACCTCGTGCTAAATTCAAATTAGATTTTTGTACGAGACTAGAAGTTTTCATATATACATAAGCTCCATAGCCAATTCCACCAAATAGTAATACCGCCAGTAGTAAACTTATTATCGTTTTCTTTTTATATTTTTGCTTAATTTTCTCTTCTCTTAAAGATGAATGATTCCCCATCTACTCTCCTCCTGTCTCTATTCATCAAATATGTTTTTCATTTTTTCATATTTAGCGCTATCCTTTTGAAACATACTTTCTTTCAATCCCTTATCTATTTGTATCCATTCAGTCGTAACTGAATATTGAATCAAGCCTTCTTGAAAACTAAGAAATTTCAACATAATCCCTGTATTTTTCTCCACAACCATTTCGAATTTCCCTCTTAAATCTTCAGAGGTGCTAACAGGCGTCTCTATGTTGATAACTCCTTCAATTTTGTAACAATCTAATCCAAGATATTTCGTTTCTTTATAATTCCAATCTTTATATCGAATTAACAAATCTGCAAATTCTGATTGAATACTATATTTAGCTAGCCCTACATATTCATCATCATATCTCTTTTTCTCATCTGATTTTCTCACTACCCTTTCCGTGGGATTTAATTTTAATAGTTCATTGTTTCTTTCTTTCGGGTTCCATTTTGTCTCTTTATAGGTATACTTCTCATCATCAAACTCTTTTTTCTTGCCCTCGTTATATATAATTGTTCGTTTTTTCGCTAGTTTATCTTCTTTCGAAGAGATACCTCTTTGTTTCTCCGTATCAATCGCATACTTATATGTTGTAGCAATTCTTGATGAGCTAGAATATTCCTCAAATTGTCCTGAAATATTTTTAAAATAATCAATAGAATCTAGCATCTTTTGATGAATCTTTTCTTTATCTGGATAATGTACATTCGATTTTATTTCTTCTTCATTTTCATAATCAGAAAATGCTTTTTTCTTTACATATTCAAATACTCCACCGTTTTGCGCAAAACTTTGTATAGAAAACTCAGACATAGATACCACTGAAAGTATACAAACCGCTGCACTAATTATCATCATATAAATTTTGTAACTCTTCTTTTTTACCTTAAGATTATGTACCGTGCCATTAATCTTTTCATTTAACTCTGGAGGTACTATAACATTTTCATCTTTTATTCTCTTTTTTAATTTCTCATCAAATAATTTTTCATTCTCCATCCTTTGCACCCCCTATTCCATCTTTAATCGTTTTTGTAGTTGTTCCCTCGCACGTGATAATCTTGATTTCACTGTTCCTTTCGGTATTTCTAACAGCTTTGCTATACTCTCTTGATTCATGTCTTCATAGTAATAAAGCACCGTAACAGCTCTTAATTCTTCATGTAACGATTGAATCGCATTACACAAATCTATATCTTCATACTGATCACACGCACTCATATTGTAATCATTCTCTTCTGTCACAATTACCTTTTTATAAGCTCTAATAATATTGTTACACTCATTTATTAGTATTCGAATTAACCAAGTTTGAAAAAATTCTTCTTTTTTTAATTTTTTTATATTTTCATAGGCTTTTAAAATTGTTGTCTGTATCGCATCCTCTATATTTGTCTCATCACGTAACATCGCCTTTGCTATTCGATACATTTTCACTTTTTCTGTATGTATAAGCGCTATAAAGGCTTCATGATCACCTTTTTTCGCTAAAGAAACATCCGTTTCTTCTTTTATAATCATTTTATATAAAGGGATTACTTTCACAATCGCTCCTCCTGTTTCATCCTCACTTCATCACTTCCAATTTAACTTTACATGTATTAGACGTATGAACCTAGAAAAAGGTTCACTTTTTTGAATATTTTTGTAATTAAAAAGATAAATATCCTTTATAAGGATGCAATGAACATACTAGTTTAAATTTACAAATAAAAAAAGCCCACTTTCTCAGTGGACTTTCTACTTTATAACGGTAAATCCCTCTTCCTAAATACTACAATCGCTACGATAAAAATACAAAGCGCTACAGCAGTTAAACTTATACTTACCGGCCATATATTATATGATCCTTCAGCAATTTCTTTCGGACGAAACAGCGTGAATAATGATAGGTTTTTCATCCATTCTAACTTATCACTTAACTTCCCTACCATATCTAATACGAAAAATAAGATAGTTAAACTCGCTGAATAACTTAGTGCTTTTCTTTCGTCATTACATATACAAGAAAAGAAAAATGAATAGGCACTAACGACTAAAAATATGAGCCCTCCGACTACATTTATCTTCAAAAATAATTCTTTATTTAAGTTATTATCCTCTAAAAACCATTCTGCACCTACTATACCCGCTACATACGTAACCGCTACAATAATCAGTAGTCCTAATATAAGAATAGCCGCTTGCGTAATTGCGATTCGTACTCTAGATACAGGCGTTGCTAGCAAGTATGCCATTGCTCCCTTATCTACATGACGAGCAATTAAATGTGTCGCAACTGTTACGCAAAAAATTGTTAAAATGATAATAAACAATAGACTATAGTATTCGCCCGCTAGAAAATCCATTACGTTTTGAATCGGACTTTCCATACCAACGATTTTTTTCACACTATCAGGCATGGCAGCTATTAATTCATTTAGCCCTTTCGCTGATACCATTGACGGGAATATCCAAATTAATAACCACAGATATAAAGCTGCACCAGACGCATAACTCAAAATACTTTTTTGTGTTTCTTTCAAACTAGCTAAAAATAATTGCTTATTCATGCGCTATCCCTTCTTTCTTATCGTAATAATGCATAAATAAATGTTCTAAATCCATCGCTCTCGTTTGAAGTGCCGTTACATTATAGTTTGAAAGTGTTTGTAAAACAGTTTGATAATTTCCTTGTACAATGATAGATGCCTCTCTGCCTTTTACCGCTTCAAATTGCAAATTACACTTTGTAAGGGACTCAATCTCTTCTTGTGATGATACTGTTACATCTATCACCTGTCTTCTCATACTTTGTAAATCGTGAATATTTTCAACCGTTACGAGTCGACCATCTTTAATAATAGCTACTCTGTCACAAGTTCTCTCAATTTCAGTGAAAATATGTGATGACATTAGGATTGTTTTTCCTCTTTGCTTTTCCTCTAATATTAAATCTATAAACACTTGCTGCATAAGTGGATCAAGTCCAGATGTTGGTTCATCTAAAATTAACACCTCTGGATCGTGCATAAATGCAGCGACTATCCCTACTTTTTGCTTCATTCCTTTAGACATTTTGCGAATCGGTGTTTTCACATCAAATTGCAGACGCTCTATCAGTTCATCTCGTCTTTTTGTATCCTTTAATCCACGCATTCCTTGCATTAATTTTAAAAATTCTAATCCGTTCATTCCTTCAATAAAAGAAATTTCACCCGGTAGATAACCAACTTCCCTTTGAATTTTCGCTGCTTCATTCCAACAATCTAATCCAAAAATTGTCGCTTTACCAGCTGTCGGTTTTATAAATCCCATTAAATTACGAATCGTCGTTGATTTTCCGGCACCATTCGGTCCTAAATAACCAAATACTTCTCCCTCTTTTACATCAAATGTAATATGAAACAAACCTTTTCCATTCGAAAACTGTTTTGTGACATCTTGAACTGAAATCATAATTCCACCTCATTTTTTGAAATATTTAATATGTGATATTTCAAAATTATTGTACTCCTCATCTTCCATATTCGCAACAATTTTTTGAAATATTTATTAGTCCATATTTCAAAATTATTGTTTTCCATTATTTTTTCTTGTATATTTTAAGTGAGGTGATTGCATTGAACGGCTTTGAAAGAGTAAAAGAAAAGAAAAAGCGTGCCATTAAAGAAGCAGCATTCGTATTATTTTCAGAACGTGGATTTAATGAAGTGAAAATAGAACATATCGCAAAAGAAGCAAACGTTTCTCAAGTTACAATTTATAATCATTTCGGAAGTAAAGATGCGTTATTTAGGGAGCTTATACAAGAATTTATCATATCTGAATTTCAATATTATAAAGAGCTTGCGGAAGAAAAATTACCTTTTCATGATATGATGCAAAAAATGATTGTAAGAAAAATGAATACTGGCGGATTATTTCAACCTGATATGTTACTACAAATGATGCAAAGGGACGAAGAACTCCGTAAGTTTATTTATAGTTATCAAAATGAAAAAATCCTGCCCTGGTATTTAGAAATATTAGAACGAGCTCAGCGCAAAAACGAAATTAATCCACACCTTACTAAAGCAATGATGTTACTTTACATTCAAATGTTTACAAAGTTAGGTGATGAATTTGGAGCACAACTTCTTGAAGGAGATCGCGAAAAACATATACAAGATATCGTTACGATGTTCTTCTATGGTCTTTCTGTTCCACAAAAATAAAAAGACACGAATTTCGTGTCTTTTTATTTTATAGAAATGACTCTACCCTTTTCACTGCTTTCAATCGCTAATTGAATCAGTTTAATAACATCTAAACCTTCTTTTGCTGTTACAGGTAGTTTCTCACCATTTAATATACTATCTCGTATACCTTTATAATAATTGTTATAACAACCGACTTCTGTTGGAATACGCTCTAAGCTTTCTTCTGTTTCTAAAGTAGCAAAATTCTCTTCATCGTCTACTCCATAACCGTTATCACCTGGCTTCATTCCATTTTTTAATTGCTCTTCCTGCGAATCCATACCGTACTTCACGATAGAACCTTTCTCTCCATGCACTATAAAATGCGGTCCAGCTTTTTTCACATAACTACTACTACGTAAAATGACACGTTTAACTCCGTAATGAAGTTCTATGTGGAAATAATCATCCACCTCTGCACCTGGTCGTTGTTTTATTACATCTGCACTTATAGCATCTGGTTTCCCGAATATTGATAACGCTTGGTCAATTAAATGCGATCCTAAATCATATAATATACCGGAGCCTGGTAGATTTTTTTCTCTCCATCGATCACGTACATGTGGACGGAAACGATCAAAATTCGATTCATATGCATATACATTCCCTACTCTGTTTTCTCCTAACAATTTCTTAATTGTTAAGAAATCATTATCAAAACGACGATTATGATATACGCTTAACATTACATTATGCTGCTCTGCTAATAAAATAAGCTCTTCCCCTTCTTCAATTGAAACAACAAATGGTTTTTCTACAACAACATGCTTACCGTTTAAAATTGCTTCTTTTACATATGGAAAATGAGTTGTATTAGGTGATGTAATAACAACTAAGTCAACATCAGCTCGCTTCACCAATTCATCAATTGTACTAACAACATTAGCGTTTGGTAATGTTTCTTTTACTACCTCTTCTTTTGAGGATAATACAGCACGAATATCATATTCTTCTATCGTTTGTAATAGTGGGATATGAAATGTCGTACTTGAAAAACCAAATCCTACAATCCCTACACCTATTTTTTTCATGTTGCCCCTCCATTTGTCCCGCTCTAACGGGCAGTAAGATTCCTAACTCAAAATTCAGCGAAAGCTAAGGAATTAGGTGAGGAATCAACTGCTCGTTAAAGCCCGATTGATTCAACTAATAATCAATGTGGATAAAGAAAATCCCATTGATTAAAGTTTCACTTTATGAGAACGATTTCATCCAGTTATTATAACAAGATTATTATTATTTACATAATAAATTGCCTAGAAAAAAGCATCTTGCTATTATTCATAGCAAGATGCCCTCTTTATTCTGGTCTTTTCTTCGTCCACGTTTCTACTACTTCACCAGTATCATTAACATCTAGCACTAGGCTACCATTACTATACCGGTCTTTATTTCGATACGCTTTCGGATCAATCTCTTCTACAATGTTTTTCTCTGTCTTCATGTAAACTAATTCATCGTCCCGAACAATTTCAATACCGACAATGCGGTACGGATTACGTTTTAATTCTTTGAAAATAACTAGACCTCGTTTCGCCCTCGTTGATTTTTCAATTTCTGATGCTTTTAGACGTTTTACAGCACCGCGCTGTGTTACGAGAATAAGTTGATCTTTATCACCATTTAACGGTTTACCAGAAGCGACATAGTCATCTTCTTTTAAATTAATTGCTTTCACTCCAGCAGCTCTTACACCGACTGGACTTACTTCATCTTCATGGAAAATAAGTGCATATGCACCGTGTGTAGCAAGAACGATATCACTCGTTCCATCTGTCGCAAATATATCGACAACTTCATCATCTTTTTTCAAGTTTACAGCAACGAATGCCCTTGAATAACGCTGAACTTTATATTGATTTAATTCTGTTTTCTTTATCATACCATTTCGTGTTACAAATACGATAAATCGTTTTTCTTCCTCAAAGTTCGGTACAACCGTTGCCCAAATGATTGTTTCATCCCGGTCGAGTGAAACGATATTAGCAACGTGCTGACCTAAATCTTTCCAACGAATATCTGGCATTTCGTATACTGGCAGATATATATAGTTTCCTTTATTCGTAAATAAGAGGACTGTCTCTGTCGTATTCGTATCGAATCGTTCAAGTAAGATGTCACCCTCTTTCATACCGAAGTCTTTGCCGTTTGAGGCATTATGTGAGCGCCATCCAGTACGTTTCACATATCCTTCTTTCGTTACAGTAACGATGACATCTTCTTGTGGGATCATCACTTCTACATCGATTTTAATTTCCTCGATTTGATCTTCAATAATCGCGCGTCGATCATCACTATATGTTTTCTTAACTCTCTTTAAATCTGTTTTAATTACTTGAAGCAATCTTTTTTCACTTTGTAAAATTGCCTGTAGCTCAATAATTTTCTTATTAAGCTCATCTGCTTCTTCTTGTAACGCCGTAATGTCTGTATTCGTTAAGCGATATAATTGCAAGGAAACAATTGCTTCTGCCTGTGCTTCTGTAAAGCCAAATTTTGCACTTAAATTATCTTTCGCGTTACGTTTATCTTTTGAAGCTCGAATTGTCTCAATTACTTGGTCTAAAATCGATAATGCTTTCTTTAAACCTTCTACAATATGTTGACGATTTTCTGCTTTTCTTAATTCATATTGCGAACGTCTCGTAATAACCTCTTTTTGATGTCCAATATAAGCATCTAAAATTTTCGGTAATGTCATAAGTGTTGGACGACGATTATTGATCGCTACCATATTAAAGTTATATGGAATTTGCAAATCTGTATTTTTATATAAATAATTTAAAATACCTTCGGCGTTTGCTTCTTTCTTTAATTCAACAACAATTCGTAAACCAGTACGATCTGTCTCATCACGCACTTCAGCAATACCATCTAACTTTTTATCTAGACGTAATTCATCCATTTTCTTTACAAGGTTTGCCTTATTCACTTCGTAAGGAATTTCAGTGATTACAATTTGTTGTTTCCCACCACGCACTGTTTCAACTTCTGCTTTTCCGCGAATAATAATTTTACCTTTACCTGTTTCATACGCCTTTTTAATACCATCAATCCCCTGAATAATACCGCCTGTTGGGAAATCTGGTCCTTTCATAACTGTTAATAAATCATCAACAGTACTATTTGGCTTATCAATACGCATCATTGTAGCATCAATAACTTCTCCAAGATGATGCGGAGGAATTTCTGTTGCATAACCAGCGGAAATCCCTGTAGATCCGTTCACTAATAAATTCGGGAACGCTGCTGGTAATACAACCGGTTCTTCACTCGTATCATCAAAGTTTGACACGAATTCAACTGTTTCTTTATCAAGATCACGTAATAACTCAGATGCAATTGGTGATAAACGAGCTTCCGTATAACGCATCGCTGCCGCTGGGTCCCCATCAACACTACCGTTATTACCATGCATTTCAACTAAAACATTACGTACTTTCCAAGTTTGGCTTAAGCGTACCATTGCTTCATATACAGAGGAATCTCCATGTGGATGATAATTACCAATAACATTACCTACTGTTTTAGCTGATTTACGAAACGCTTTATCATGTACATTACCTTCTACATACATAGAATATAAAATACGTCTTTGTACTGGCTTTAAGCCATCACGTGCATCTGGAAGTGCACGATCTTGAATAATATATTTACTATAACGTGCAAAGCGATCACCTAACACGTCTTCAAGCGGGAGGTCATGAAACTTCTCTGCTTGCATGTTATTCCACCTCCGTCTCCATAATCATTTCATTTTCTAAAATATTTCCTTCTTCTTGCATACCAAACTGTACATTACGTTCAATCCATTTACGGCGCGGTTCTACTTTATCGCCCATTAACGTTGTAACGCGACGCTCTGCTCTTGCTGCATCATCAATTTTTACGCGAATTAATGTACGCGTTTCAGGATTCATTGTTGTTTCCCATAATTGATCCGCATTCATTTCACCAAGTCCTTTATAACGTTGTAACATATAGCCTTTTCCAACTTTTTTCGTTACACCGTCTAATTCCTCATCTGACCAAGCGTATTCAATTACCTCACTCTTACCTTTTCCTTTACTTACTTTGTATAAAGGAGGAAGTGCGATAAATACTTTACCAGCTTCGATAAGTGGCTTCATATATCTGTAGAAGAACGTTAATAACAATACTTGAATATGAGCCCCATCGGTATCGGCATCGGTCATAATTACAACTTTATCGTAGTTAATATCTTCAACATCAAATTCATTTCCTACACCGCCGCCAATCGCATAAATGATTGTATTAATCTCTTCATTTTTAAAGATATCAGCAAGCTTTGCTTTTTCTGTATTAATTACTTTACCACGTAACGGTAATACGGCCTGGAAACGTCTGTCTCGTCCTTGTTTCGCAGAACCACCGGCAGAGTCACCCTCTACTAGGTATAGTTCATTTTTTTGCGGGTTACGTGATTGTGCAGGTGTTAATTTCCCGCTTAACGTACCTTCTGATTTTTTCTTTTTCTTACCACTACGCGCTTCTTCTCTTGCTTTACGGGCTGCTTCACGGGCTTGTGCTGCTTTAATTGCTTTTCTCACAAGAAGTGTAGCTACATCAGGGTTTTCTTCTAAAAAGTATGCTAAATGCTCAGATACAATGGCATCAATTGAAGAACGCGCTTCACTTGTACCTAGTTTCCCCTTCGTTTGCCCTTCAAACTGAAGCACTTCTTCTGGTACACGTACCGAAACGATAGCCGCTACACCTTCACGAATATCTGTACCTTCTAAGTTTTTATCTTTTTCTTTTAATAGTGCTACTTTACGAGCATACTCGTTAAACACACGCGTCATCGCTGTTTTAAATCCAGCTTCATGTGTTCCACCATCTTTTGTACGTACATTATTTACAAACGAAAGAATATTTTCTGAGTAGCCATCGTTAAATTGAAATGCTAGTTCTGCTTCAATCCCATTTTGTTCACCAGTGAAATATACAACTGGGTGAATTGAATCTTTTTCTTCGTTTAAATAGGAAACGAAAGCTTCAATTCCTGTTTCATAATGAAAGACATCTTCTAAATCATTTCGTTCATCTTTTATTGAGATTTTCATCCCTTTTAATAAGAATGCAGATTCGCGTAATCTCTCACATAATGTTTCATAATTATAATTTGTTGTGCTGAAAATCGTTGTATCTGGTTTGAAATGCATCGTAGTACCAGACTCTTTCGTCTTCCCGATTTTCTCAAGCGTCGTTACAGGAACACCGCCATTTTCAAAGCGTTGTTCGTAAATATTTCCGTCACGCTTAATCGTTACGACTAACCATTCTGATAAGGCATTTACAACAGATGCCCCAACACCGTGCAAACCACCACTCGTTTTGTAACCACCTTGACCAAACTTACCACCGGCATGAAGTACAGTTAAAATAACTTCAGGTGTAGGTTTCCCAAGTTTATGCATTCCCGTAGGCATTCCTCGCCCTTTATCTATAACGCTAATACTATTATCTTTATGTATTACGACTGAAATTTCGTCGCCAAATCCCGCTAACGCTTCGTCAACGGAGTTATCTACTATTTCATATACTAAATGATGCAATCCACGGCTGTCCGTGCTCCCGATATACATACCCGGGCGTTTTCGAACGGCTTCAAGTCCTTCTAACACTTGAATCGCATCTTCATTATATTGGAACTGATGCTTCGCCAAACTCCTTGCCCCTTTCCTAATCCAAAATCAGAACATATGTTTCTATTATAGAATAACGCCTCGACTATAGTTTTGGCAAGTTATCTTATCTCTTTTATATACCATTTTCAATAGAAAAATCCTTGTTTTCTCACAAGGATTCCTCTAGGCTACTATTTCAGAAAAATAATCGTTTGTCAACGAGAAATGGATATGTATTCCAAGATTACACATTCCAAACCTTTATTATGATCCAAATGATCAAGATCCAAAATGGGATTACAAATAACAATCCCCAAAAACAGCCTTTAAAAAATCTCATGATGAACACCTCGTTCATCGGCCCTACTTATCTATAATGAGGGCTGAATCAATCTTTCTACCTTTACATCTACACTATTTTGTCATCGCATGTTCTACTTTAATACAACGATCCATTATTACAGTATAGTCTTTTTCTTTTAAAAGTTTATATGTATCCTCATCTTGTACTCCTAATTGTGCCCAAAAAACATCTGCATCAATCTCTACAAATTCTTTTGCAACATCCATTAAAAACTCTGAGCGACGAAATATATTTACTATGTCAACGTGTTCCTTAATATCCTTTAGTGAAGAAACTGCCTTTTCTCCAAGCACCTCATCTACTGTTGGATTAACTGGAATAATGCGGTATCCAGCATCTTGCATTGCTTTTGAAACCATATACGATGTACGTTCTGGCTTATCTGATAATCCAACAACCGCAATTGTTTTGCTTTTCTTTAGCACTTCACCAATTTCCGTACGAGTTGGGTTTTCAATTGTCATAATTAATCCCTCCTATTCCTTTAGTATAGCCGATAAAGAAAGTCTCTTTCAATATGAAAGAGACTTTCTTTTATTTCGATTATTGATTCTTTGTAGCTGAATTATCTGCTAAAGTAGCCGATTTCGTCATTTTTTGACCGTTACGGTAGAATGTAACTTCTACTTTCTCGCCTACTTTTTTCTTTTCATATAAATATTTACGGAATTGAAGAGCATTCTCTACTTTTTGATTATCTAATGCTACTACAATATCATATTGCTCTAAACCAGCTTTTTCAGCCGGTGAGATTGGGTAAATTTTACCTAATACAACACCATTAGTTACTTCTTTCGGTACTTTCAATTGATTGACTGCATAAGCTTGCACATCTTCTAATGAAACAACACCTACTCCAAGCGCTGGACGTTTTACTACTCCATCTTTTTCAAGAGATTCAATAACTGGTTTTGCGATATTAATTGGAATAGCAAATCCAATTCCTTCAACTTCTTGTTGTGCAATTTTACTTGAATTAATCCCAATTATTTCACCATTTTGGTTAAATAATGCACCACCACTGTTACCAGGGTTAATCGCTGCATCTGTTTGAATAACTTGTGCTTGCCAATCTGGTCGTTTATCGCCATCAATATCAACCGGAATTTCGCGTTCTTTACTACTGATTATACCTTCCGTTACACTTCCATCAAATCCTAGCGGGTTACCGATTGCAATGGCTTTTTCACCCGCACGAAGTTTACTTGAATCACCTAAAGTGGCAACTTTATTTACATGAGATCCATCAATTTCAACAACTGCTAAGTCTAACCAAGGGTCCTTACCAACTAATTTCGCATCAACTTGCTTTCCGTCGCTCAGCTTCACAGCAAGTTTATTTGCTCCATCCACTACATGGTTGTTTGTTACAATATATGCTTTATTCCCTGCTTTTTTATAAATAACACCTGATCCTGAACCAGCTTGTTGTTCTTGACCTGTCGGTTGCATTGCAAATGGATCAACACTTTGTTGCATATTAATAACACCTACAACAACATCTTTCGCCCCTTCAATCATACCAGGTAAATCAGTTTCATTTTTCGCTTTATTTACAACAGGAACTACAGTACCTTCTACTTTTGAATCCGAACTAAATGATGATACTGGCGCTCCATTATTTTGAGCCCATGGCATATATGGTGCTGCAAAACTAATCGAAACCGCTCCGACTACAGCTCCCACTAAACCTGTGAAGAAATAGCCTTTTTTACTACCTGATTTTCTCACTTCTCTCGTTTCACTATGCTCTTCATTTAAATTTGGTCCGTCGTAATATCCCATGTTTTATTTCCCCTCTCTGGTGAATTCGTATTTTCAGTATAGTCACGTTTTGTGTCCTTCTTGTGAACTCATCGTGAAATCTAATTAAAAAAATACTCCTATCTAACATTGTAGACAAAAAAAGTATTTTTTGTACATTCTACCTTCAAAAGAGAGTATAAAATCGCCATTTCCCTAGGCTAAATTACACAAATCGTTCTAGATTATTCTTCAAATTTATAACCAACTCGAATAACAGTACCGATATGCTTCGCTTTATCTCCTAGCTTATTTCGAAGTTTTTTAATATGGGTATCAACCGTTCGGTCATCACCGTAATAGTCATATCCCCATAACTGATCTAATAAATGTTGACGTGATAACACGATTCCTTTGTTCTCCATTAAATACACAAGAAGTTCAAATTCTTTATGTGTCAATATAATTTCTTCTCCATCTACTAAAACAGTTCTAGATAGACGATTTACTTCTATTCCAGCTAAAGACATAGCATTTTCTTCCGCTACTCCTACCGCACCATCCGCACGTTTCAATAACGTCTTTGCACGAGCTACTAATACTTTCGGGCTAAATGGTTTCGTTACATACTCGTCTGCACCTAATTCGAAACCTAGCAATGTATCATCCTCATCCGAACGTGCTGTCAACATAATAATTGGTACTGCTGATTCTTTTCTAATTCTTCTACAAACAGACCATCCATCTATTTCTGGTAACATAATATCTAACATAATTAAATCAATTTCATGCTCTGCAAATAACTCTAACGCTTTTTTTCCATCTTCTGCTTCGATTACTTCAAAGCCTTCATTACGAAAATAATCACTAACAATTTCACGTAATCTTCTTTCATCTTCAACAAGCAATACTGTTTTATTCATATCATCTATCCCGCCTTTTTACTCTTTCAATCGAATAATACGTTGATTGGAGCTTCCGCGAAATGGAAGTGTTAAATCTTTTTTCTCAATTTCAAACCTTCCATCGACTAAAACATCCCCATAATGTAACAACTCTATCATATCATTATTTTGAGAACTCTGTATCTCTTCTAACGTATAACCTGTATACATCCATAGGTTTTTTTTAAAATCTTTCACGATTTTTGCTACCTTTTTCACTTCAGCAGCTTGAAAAAATGGATCTCCACCTGAAAATGTTACATCAGTTAATGGATTACTTGCAATCTCTTTCACAATTTCTTCTACTGTCATTTCCGTTCCATTGCAAATATTCCATGATTTCGGATTATGGCAACCAACGCAACGATGCGGACAGCCCGCAAAAAACACGACTGTCCGCAATCCTTCTCCATCTACTACACTATCATGAATAATATTCATCACTTTCATTTATGTTTCACCCGATCTATCTCTTCACTACGTTTCGCACTATTCCACTTCGACATATCTCCTACAAGATAGCCTGTTATACGGCGAATTCTTTCTATATTAGCCTCATCTTCATTCCCGCAACTTGGACATTCATTCCCAATAACCCCGTGATAACTACAGCACTTACAACGGTCAACAGGATGATTAATTGAACCGTATCCAACGCCATGTTCTGCCATAGCTTGTACAATTTGTTTTAATGCCTTTTTGTTATGCATTGCTGCTCCGTCTAGTTCAATATAAGTAATGTGTCCTCCATTACAGAGAGCATGGAACGGGCCCTCTAAACGGATTTTATTTATCGCTTGAATGTTATAATAAACTGGAATATGGAATGAATTCGTATAGTAATTATGGTTCGTTATACCGCTAATTTCACCAAATTCTTCTCTATCTTTTTTCACAAACTTCCCTGATAATCCTTCTGCTGGAGTTGCAATTACTGAGAAATTCAGTTGATGTTCTTCTGTCGCTTTATCCATTCTATCTCTCATAAAGGAAATAATTTCATACCCAAGTTTCCATGATTCTTCATCTTCCCCATGATGCTTTCCTGTTAAAGCTACTAAACATTCCGCAAGACCGATAAAACCAATACTTAACGTCCCTTGTTTTAAAATCGAGGCTACGGAGTCTTCAGGCTGCAACGTTTCTCCACCACGCCATACACCTTGTGAATATAAAAACTGAAAATCTCTTGCTCGCTTCGTACATTGATACGCATATCTTTCTAATAGCTGCTTAATTCCTAAATCTAAATAATAGTTTAGCGCTTCAAAAAACGCTTCTTTTGAACCACTAATTAACGCTAATTTCACTAAATTAATAGACGTAAATGATAAATTCCCTCTACCAATCGCTGTTTCTTCTCCATGTATATTAGACATAACACGGGTACGACATCCCATGTAACATACTTCACTTTCTGGTCTTCCATCATAATGCACTGCATTAAACGGCGCATCTAAAAATGAAAAGTTAGGGAATAATCGCTCTGCGGTTGTCTCTAATGCTAATTCAAATAAATCGTAGTTCGGATCACTTTCTTCAAAATTCACACCTTTTTTCATCTTGAAAATTTGAATCGGAAAAATCGGTGTCTCTCCTTTACCAAGTCCAGCTTGTGTCGCTTTTAAAAGTTGTTTAATTAACATTCTTCCTTCTTTTGATGTATCTGTTCCGTAATTAATAGAAATAAACGGGACTTGTCCTCCGCCCCTACTATGCATACTATTCGAATTATGAACGAAAGCCTCACACGCTTGATACGTATCATTTTCCGTTTCTTTCCATGCAAATTCTTCTATTTGTTCTTTCGTAAGCGGATATGATTGTAATCGTTTTTTATGTCTCTCAATTGTTTTTCGTACATAAGGTGCTAAATCAATATCAAAGAGTGCAAACGATTGACCACCATGCTGCATATTTTGATTCGCTTGAAAAATAATAGACGCAAGAGCCAATGCACTTTTAATGTCTTGCGGTTGTCTCATATGTCCATGCCCCGTATGAAAACCGTTAGCAAGCATTTGTGCTAACGGAATTTGTGAACAAGTCGTCGTTCCTGTCGCATAAAAATCTAAATCATGTGGATATAATATATTTTCATTTATTGCTTTTTTCACTTGATCTGACAATAAATTCTCAACAGCATAATATTTTGCACTCTCAGATGCGAAGGTTCCCATTACGCCCATTGGAGAGCGGCCGTCTACATTTGCATTTTCTTGCATTAAATCTTGTTCATTGCCGTGGACTATTGTCTCGAACACTTTCATTAATTCTTCTTCTCCACGTGTATTATTTTGTAACATTTATAACCCTCCACCAATATGTTGTTATCTTTTGATTAAAATGTTACTACATATAGTCTTACTGTTTCTGTGAGAAATGTAACATTACTGTGAAATTTTTTTCACGAAATAATGAATTTTTCATTTGCAAAAAAGAAATGTGCTCTTTACAAATGTATGGTACAATATACGGGAAAAACTCTTTTTACCCTTTATCAACACATTTGAATAAAGGAGACTGAACTTATGGTTACTACATATCTTTTATTTATCGTTGCCTACTTACTTGGCTCGATTCCATTTGCACTAGTTGTTGGAAAAATTGGCTACGGAATCGATATTCGTGAGCACGGGAGCGGTAATCTAGGCGGAACAAACACATTCCGCACATTAGGGAAAAAAGCAGGTTTTACCGTTACAATTGCTGACATTTTAAAAGGGACTTTAGCAACAAGTCTACCAATGATTTTCGGATTAGATATTCACCCACTATGGTTCGGGTTAGCGGCTGTTCTTGGACATGTCTATCCAATCTTCGCAAAATTCCGCGGTGGTAAAGCAGTTGCAACTTCTGCTGGGGTACTATTATGCTATTCACCAGTTGTTTTTGCAATATTGGCTGTTGTATTTTTCACCCTTTTATTTACAACAAGATACGTATCACTTTCTTCTATGGTAACAGCAGTTGTTGCTGTTATTGCATCCATTGTTAGCGGGGATAAAATCTTCATTATTGCGATGTGTTTATTAGCAGGTATGGTTATTTATAAACACCGTGCAAATATCGGACGAATTATAAATAAAACTGAACCAAAAGCAAACTTTTCAAAAAAGCAAAAATAAGATCGTAACCCACATAACGCAAAAAGAAAACGTGAAGCATATTAATAGCGTCTTTTTGCGTTATTTTTTATACTAAAGAAAAAGCAACATAATTTGGAGGAACTATACATGAATCTTTCCGTAACAAAAGAAGCAGCACAATGGTATAAAAATGAATTAAACTTACAATCAAATGAAACACTACGCTTTTTCGTACAATACGGTGGTTGCAGTACTGTGCAAAAAGGACTTTCTTTAGGTATTCGTAAAGATGATCCTGCACACCCTGCTGTTCAAATTCAAGAAGAAGGCATTAACTTCTTTATTGAAGGCGATGATGAATGGTTCTTCGATGGACATAATTTATCTGTTACACTTAACGAAGGTGACGACTTCCCACAATTTAATTATGAAAAATAAAAAAACGTGGCTTCTGCCACGCTTTTTTATTTTTTCTTAATTTCCTCATATTTCGCATACCACTCAGGATATAACTTTTTAAATGATACAGGACGGAACCCTTCTTTTTTCGCACAAATATTCGTCGTACTTGCAGTAATACACAGTTCACCATCACCATTATATATTTCATATCCATATACAACGCGAAGTGGGCTCACAGTATCTACCCATGTTTTTACGATTGCTTTTTCTCCGTAACGCATCGCTTTACGATATGAAATTTGTAAATCTAACACAGGAGAAATAATTCCTTCTTTCTCCATTTCAACATATGAAAAACCTAAATCTTGTATAAGTTTCGTGCGACCTAACTCAAGCCACACTAAGTAGTTTGAATGGTAAACAACACCCATTTGATCTGTTTCCGCATAACGGATTTCAACTTCATGTTCTGCTACAAACATATGTATATTCGCCTTCTTTCACTTCTGCTGCCTTGCATACATTTAATCATAATACAGTAACATCAAAAATAAAATAAAAACAGTGAATCTTTTACTGAAAGGAGCCAGCATATGATTCAAATTGTAACGGTTCGTAGCGGTGATAGCGTATATAGCTTGGCATCAAAATATGGATCAACACCTGACGAAATAGTAAAAGACAATGGACTAAATCCAGCTGAAACGCTCGTTGTTGGTCAGGCACTTATCGTTAATACGAAAGGAAATAATTATTATGTACAGCCTGGTGACAGCCTATATCGAATTTCTCAAACATATAATGTCCCCCTCGCTAGTTTAGCTAAAGTTAATAATTTATCTTTAAAATCTATTCTCCATGTCGGACAACAATTATACGTACCAAAAGGTACAAAACGAGCTGTAGAATCCATCGCTTATTTACAGCCTTCCACTATACCGATTAAAGAGAGTTTAGTTAATGCTACACGTGCCATCAATCCATTTTTAACATATTTAGCTTATTTTAGTTTTGAAGCAAAAAGAGATGGCACATTAAAAGAACCTACTGAAACAGCTAAAATCGCTAATATTGCAACGCAAGGTAAAACAATCCCTATGCTCGTTATTACAAATATTGAAAATGGGAATTTCAGTGCCGATCTAACATCGGTTATTTTACGCGACGCAACGATTCAAAACAAATTTATTACAAACATTTTGCAAACAGCTGAGAAATATGGCATGCAAGACATTCATTTCGATTTCGAAAGTGTAGCACCTGAAGACCGCGAAGCGTATAATCGCTTTTTACGAAATGTAAAAACACGCTTACCTAGCGGGTACACATTGAGCACAACTCTCGTGCCGAAAACAAGTTCAAATCAAAAGGGAAAATTTTTCGAAGCTCACGATTATAAAGCGCAAGGGCAAATTGTTGATTTCGTCGTCATTATGACATACGACTGGGGATGGCAGGGCGGGCCACCGATGGCGATTTCTCCTATCGGTCCTGTAAAAGAAGTACTTCAATATGCAAAATCTCAAATGCCTCCCCAAAAAATTATGATGGGGCAAAATTTATACGGATTTGATTGGAAGCTTCCATTTAAACAAGGAAATCCACCCGCAAAAGCAATTAGCTCTGTCGCAGCTGTTGCACTAGCTCGTAAATATAATGTTCCTATTCGTTATGATTTCACAGCCCAAGCCCCTCATTTTAATTATTTTGATGAAAACGGCGTGCAACACGAAGTTTGGTTTGAAGATGCGAGGTCTATTCAAAGTAAATTCAATTTAATGAAAGAGCAGGGCATTGGCGGTATTAGTTATTGGAAGATTGGCTTGCCATTTCCACAAAATTGGCGTTTACTTGTTGAAAACTTTACGATTACGAAAAAGGGCTGACAAAAGTCAGCCCTTTTTTGTACATTTTGTTAAGATTCATCTTTGATTTCACTTTTTAATGAGTCAATACTTTCTAAACGTCTTTGATTTTTTGCTTCAATAGCAGCACGATCTTTTTCATTAGAAAGTTCCGCTGTTTCTTTTGCTTCATTAAAGTTATCAACTGTATTTTGCACCATTTCTTGTAACTTTTCAGCGTTGTCACTTCGATTATCTGGATTTGGCATGTACTTCCCTCCTAATATTGTATATACACACCATCTTAAATTACCTATCTTCCCTCAAATTTATACATAAAAAAGGAGAATGTAATATTCTCCTTTTCTTTAACCGTTATCAACAATCGGTTGTTTACCTGTTTGATCTTGCATTTGCTTTCCTTTATTTCCACCAGCTTTTTTCGATTGTGTTCCAATATGATTTGGTGCAAAGTCTTTTGAATTTTTTTTCGGATTACCCATTACTATCGCCTCCTTAACACTAGTATCGTACTAGTGTTAAGAATTATTCAGCTTGCTTAAAAAGTTTCATTTCATAACGTTTTTCAATGCGCTCTTCAATGCGATCAATTGCATCACGATCGCTTAATAATTGTTGTTTATTTTCATTTACAAGTTCTTCAAATGATTTACGGCGACTTCTTCTCATGTTGTTCACCCTCTCTCCTTCGCTTTCTTATTACATAGTATGAGCAAACAAAAAACTCTTTAATCAGATTTGTAAGAAAATTTTATGTTTTAGTACTCCTAAAAAAACTCCGTGTACAATATATTGCACACGGAGTTTTTTATACCATAATATTTAAATACTCTTTTAACTTTTCATCCGCATTCATTTCATTTTCTTTATAATCATGAAGCGCCTGTAATACAAAATCATACTGCTTTAAAATATAACTTTCTAATTTCATAACATCCTCTAAGCTATTAAGCATAATTCTCGTATTACCAACTTCACTTTTTAACGCTTGTTCACATTTTAAGCTTGTACATATTTCTTTCACATCATCTTCTAATATATCTGTTAATACGTATTTCTTTCGCCCTTTTACCTTTACTCTCATAACTGGATAAAAAGCTTTTATATCTAAATAACTTCCTACGTTCATACAACGTAGCCATTCTACATTACGTTTATTACGTGCAAGCATTTCTTTCACCGCTTCGTATACTACAATTTCATCAAGTGAGACCTTATTTACTTTTCTCTGTCTTTCTTCTTCAATAGCTGCACACTTTTGATAAACAGCAGCACACGTAATGCAATCGTCAAATGCATTATGAGAGCTTAAACGAATTCCAAGCATTCGTTTTAACGTTTCAAGTTTATGATTAGGCGCATGCTTCATGTATTTCTTCGCTAAAAATACAGTATCAATTACTTTATTTTTAGGTTCAGGCAGCCCCAGCATATTTACATTACTTTTCAAAAAGCGCATATCAAAAGAAGCATTATGGGCCACAATAACATTTGTATGTAAAAATGCTAAAAATAAAGGTAACACTTCTTCAATCGTCGGTGCATCTGAAACGCGATAATTGGTAATACCTGTTAAACTCGTTATTCGGTCCGGAATTGGCCGCTCTGGATTCACGTATGAAACAAATTGATCTACCAGTTCATGATTACGATATTTCACCGCTGCAACTTGAATAATTTTATCATTATAAGGGTTAAATCCTGTTGTTTCAAAATCAATTACAACATAATCTAACGGTAAGGATACATTCCCCACTCCATACACTCCTTTATCTCTAAACGTTTATATTTCTTACATCATATCATGAAGTGATTACTACTTGAAAAAGAAAAGGCAGAAATGGGAACTCTCCATCTCTACCTTTTCACCATTATTTTAATTTAGCAACTCTTTTCTCCATCTCTTTTTGTGTCATCGGCCCAATAAACTTATCTTGAATGACACCTTTTGTATCTATAAAATACGAAGTTGGAATCGTAATTACTTTATACGCTGTTGTCACATCAATGTTCTTGTCCAATAAAATAGGAAAAGTAATTCCTTTTTCTTTAGCAAAATTGCTTACCTTCTCTTCCCCCCCACCTTTTTCTGAAGGCGTATAATTGATCGCTAAAATTTCTACGTTTTCTTTATGTTCTTTATAGAAAGCCTCCATATCCGGCATTTCTTGCTGACATGGTCCACACCACGTAGCCCAAAAGTTTAAAATTACTTTCTTTCCTTTTAAATCCGATAACTTTACATTTGTCCCATCTAACTTAGTTAATTCAAAGTCCGGTGCACTCTTCCCTATCTCAATACCATTCCTTGCAATAATCTCTTTCATCACAGCTTCACTTTTTTCTTGCTTCACTTTTACCGCCTGCTCTTTATGACCAAACTGTTCATAAGCTGCATATCCCGCTAAACAAAGTAACACTACAATAATCATAAGCTTCCGCCACATGTTATATCACCCTAACGTGTTTATCTTCTTTTAATATATCCATTCAAATGCTATATACCTTATTTTAGCTTATACGGACAAGCTTGAAAATATTCACATTCTAAATAATCAGAATTTTTATAAATAATATGAAATATTTACCTTTTAATCATATAATTAGAAATACACGGAACATTTTACAATGAAAGGAGCTCTCATGAATTTATTTGAAAAAATACTTCTATATATTCTTAGTTTTATATTTTTCCCAATCGGAATTATCACATGGATTATCTCACTATTTAGTAAAGATCCTAAAAAAACAAGTTGGACGTATTTGTCTCTATATCGCATTAATCTCATTTATCCTTTTGGCAGGCCTCGGCATTATTACTTTTTTCACAATGACTACCATTACTACTATAGAATAGTTATAGAAAGGATGATTGTTTTGGGAGAACACCCTATCACAAAAGAGCTACGCTATATACGAATATGCTTAGTTATTTTAGTAATCGTTCTTTTATTTTTCAACAGTGAAAAAGTCGTTGAAATTTCTACAAATCATGATTCCATAGAAAATGTTCCCACCAGTAATATGACACAAATTGCGGAAAATACATTCGCTATTCAAGAATATAATCCATTACTAAATAGCGAACATACAATTAAGATTTTTAAATATAATCCAGATACAAATCAACTTACTCTCGTCAAAGAAGTTAATTCTAGTGATCCGAATTCTTATACTTATCAACTTAATGAGACCGAATAAAGTGAAACTTTAATCAGCCCTCACCAATCGGGCTACCCGGCAAATAGCGGAATAAAGATAAGGGCATTACATATCTCTTATCTTTTTGTTTGCAACTCATTGTACAATGAGTTGCAATTTAATAATTCTCTAGGATTCCCACATTCCACAATAATCCCATTCTTCATGACAA
This sequence comes from Bacillus cereus group sp. MYBK216-1, assembly GCF_051916495.1. Lineage (NCBI taxonomy): Bacteria > Bacillati > Bacillota > Bacilli > Caryophanales > Bacillaceae > Bacillus > Bacillus cereus group sp. MYBK216-1. Next base: position 89,287 of record NZ_JBQAGT010000003.1, on the reverse strand, counting down.
CAACACAATCTGCTATCATCGCTCTCTCTACATCATGTGTTGCCACAATTCTCGTTACATCTCTTCCTATCCCTTCAATCATATTCCAAACCAGTTCTTGATTGCCTGGATCTAACCCAGCCGTCGGTTCATCTAAAATAATAAGAGTTGGATTTGATACAATCGCTCGCAATAATGCGAGACGTTTTCTTTCGCCTCCTGAAAACTCTTCACCGCTTTTATGTAGCACAGTTTGACTCCCTTCAGGTAACCCTCTAATAATCGGCGTTACATTTATAAGTTCACTATTTTTTTCTAACTGATTTTCTAAACACTCTTCCCCGAAATACATATTCTCTGTTACCGTCGTTCGGAAAAAACGTGGTTCTTGCCAAACTGTAGTCATACGAGCTTCATTACCATAATAAGCAATGCTACCGTTAGATGGTTTATACAAGCCCGTTATTAACTTTAAAAGCGTTGTTTTTCCTGCACCGCTTTCTCCCACAATAATAACGAGTTCACCAGGACGAATTTGCAAATCAATATTATGAATTCTGCATTTCTCTTCGTCATTCTCCTGAAATGAAACATTTGTTATCCTGATCCCCATCGCTCTTTCTACATTGTTATCTGCTGCTCGTTTATTTAAAAAGCAAAAAGTTCTATTTGCCGAAGCGACTGCAACTTGTGTCATTATTAATAAATCGCCCACATAACGGACAGGGAAAAAGAGCATCTCAATTGTCGCTAACACTGTAATGAGTGAACCAACTTCTATTTCTCCCCTCATTATTTTTTGTGCACCTATAATGAGAACAAGGATATATGCTCCTGTTTCAATCACCGTTCCAACTACTCCAATACAATGTTGCATCATCGTCTTCTTTACTTCCGATTTATACGATTGTGCCGTTACTCTTTTAAATAAGCGAATTGCCCATTTTTCTTTTTGTAAACTCCGCAAATCTTGTATCCCCTTTACAAACTGTGACACCATCTCTACAACACTTGAGTGATTTTTTTGAGCAACGCTTGCAATATCTCTTACCTTTTCTCCCATCAGTATTGGAACAATTGTACTTAAAAATAAAAACGGAGTTACCCACAATATAAACTGTATATCTATATGTTGTAGTGCTATGAAAGCCCCAATAAATTGGGCAATAGCGTGTATATATTCTATTAATATAGAGCCATATAATCTGACCCAGTTCGGAATATCAGACACGACCAAAGTTTCTAACTCTCCTTGCTTAATCTTCTCACTCTCTTCAAACGGTAATGAGAAATAGTTACGTAATAATTCTATACGTTTCGTTTGTAATATACGTTGACTCGCTTTTGAACTTATATAATCAAATAAAAGATTGTTCGCCCACATTAAAAAGCGACTACCCGCAAACAAAGCTATATATAAATACGCACCTTTTAGCTCCCTTTGAATAAGATTGTCTACAATTAACCCCATGAAAATTGGGCGTGATAAATTTAAAATGGCAGCAATTATCCCACTACATACAGCTGCTATTACTAATATTTTCTCTTGTCGTAACGGCAACAATATTCTTTTATACTCTGTCATGACGTTTCCTCCATTTTTATAGTAAAAAGAAAGGGATGAAACCAAATGGTTTCATCCCTTTCCATAAAATAAGGAAGCTAACTATTGTTAGCTTCCTTATTGTTCATTTCAATAATTTAGTTCGATACTTTAGATTCTTCAATTTTCTCACGAAGAACCATTTGCAGAATACCACCGTGACGGTAGTAGTCAATTTCAACTTCACTATCGAAACGAGCTACTACTTCAAATTGTTTTTCGTTGCCATCTGCATCAGTTGCAACTACTTTTACAAGATCGCGTGGTCTAACTGTTTTGTCGATTTGAATTTCAAATGACTCGTTACCAACAAGACCTAACGTTTCAGCACTTTCGCCATCTTTAAATTGAAGCGGTAGTACACCCATTAACACTAAGTTACTGCGGTGAATACGTTCGAAGCTTTCTGCGATTACTGCTTTAATACCTAATAAGTTAGTACCTTTCGCAGCCCAGTCACGAGAACTTCCCATACCGTAATCTTTACCAGCAACAACTAGAAGACCTGTTCCATCTTCTTTATATTTCATAGCAGCATCATAGATAGATGTTACTTCACCAGTTGGCCAATATGTTGTATATCCGCCTTCTGTTCCTGGTGCGATTTGGTTTTTAATACGGATGTTTGCGAATGTACCACGCATCATAACTTCATGGTTACCACGACGAGAACCGTAAGAGTTAAAGTCAACTGGTTGTACGCCGTTTTCTAATAAGTAGCGTCCAGCTGGTGTATGCTTACCGATTGAACCTGCTGGTGAAATGTGGTCTGTCGTTACAGAGTCACCAAATTTACCAACTACGCGTAGGCCTGATAATGTTTCGACTTCACCTGGCTCTTTAGATAAACCTTCAAAGAATGGCGGGTTTTGAATGTATGTTGAATCATTATCCCAAGTATATAAAGCTTCGTTTGAAGTTTGGATTTCATTCCAGCGCTCATTGCTGTTAAATACTTGTGCATATTCTTTCTTGAACAGTTCAGATGTAACAACGTTTTGAACTACATCTTCAATTTCTTTAGCTGATGGCCAAATATCGTTGAAGTAAACAGCATTGCCATTTGCATCTTTACCGATTTCATCATTTTTCAGGTCAATATCAACAGTACCTGCAAGTGCATATGCCACAACTAGTGGTGGTGATGCTAAGTAGTTTGCTTTTACAAGTGGATGAATACGACCTTCAAAGTTACGGTTACCAGATAAAACAGATGTTACTAGTAAGTCGTTTGCTGCGATCGCTTCTTCTAATTCTGGCGCTAATGGACCAGAGTTACCGATACAAGTCGTACAGCCGTAACCAACTGTTTGGAAACCTAATTGATCTAAATATGTTGTTAAACCTGATTTATCTAAGTATTCAGTAACAACTTTTGATCCTGGTGCTAATGATGTTTTTACATACTCAGGTACTTTAAGTCCTTTTTCAATTGCTTTCTTCGCAACTAAACCTGCCCCGATTAATACGTATGGGTTTGATGTATTTGTACAGCTTGTAATTGCAGCGATTGCAATTGCACCTGTTTTCATCGTTACTTCTTTATCTTCTAATGTAACCTTCACTTCTTTATCGAACTCTTGCTCATTAAATCCAAGTCCTTGTGTTCCAACTGGTGCTACAACAGCTTTGTGGAACGCATCTTTCATATCTGAAAGTGGAATTAAATCTTGTGGGCGTTTCGGTCCAGAAAGGTTAGATTCGATTGTATTTAAATCAATTTCAACAAGATCAGTATAGATTGGATCTTTACTATCTGCTGTATAGAATAAACCGTTCGCTTTACAGTATTCTTCAACAACGCGAATTTGTTCTTCATCTCTACCTGTTAAACGTAAGTATTCTAATGAAATATCATCGATTGGGAAGAATCCACAAGTTGCGCCGTATTCTGGTGCCATATTTGAAATTGTTGCACGGTCAGCTAAAGGCATGCTCTTTAGTCCATTACCGAAGAACTCAACGAATTTACCAACTACACCTTTTTGACGTAATACTTGTGTTACTTTTAATGCAACGTCTGTCGCTGTAGTACCACTTGGAAGTGTACCAGTTAATTTCACACCGATTACTTCAGGTACCGGGAAGTATGAAGGCTGTCCAAGCATTCCTGCTTCTGCTTCAATACCACCAACGCCCCATCCAAGAACGCCGATACCGTTAATCATTGTTGTATGTGAGTCTGTTCCAACTAACGAATCTGGATATGCAACTAAATCACCTTCAGCATTTTTCACAGCATGAACAACTGGTGCTAAATATTCAAGGTTTACTTGGTGTACAATACCTGTAGCTGGTGGAACCGCACGGTAGTTATCAAATGATTTTTGTGCCCAGCTTAAAAATTTATAACGTTCTTCATTACGTTTAAACTCTAAGTCCATGTTGAATGCAAGCGCGTCTGCCGTACCCGCTCTATCAACCTGTACAGAGTGGTCAATTACAAGGTCTACAGTAATTTCAGGATTAATTTTGTCAGGATCTCCGCCCATGTCTGCCATTGCTTTACGAAGCGAAGCCAAATCAACAACAGCTGGAACACCAGTGAAATCTTGTAAAATTACACGAGATGGTTTAAATGGAACATCGATATCTTGAACATCTTTCGTTCCCCATTTCGCTAAATTTGTAACATGCTCTTCTGTGATTACACGTCCGTCTACTTGACGAAGTACTGATTCAAGTAAAACTTTCACGGAATATGGTAATTGAGATACGTTGCCAACCCCTGCATTTTCAAGCGCTTTCAAATCATAATAATGATACGTTTTTCCATCTACTTCAAAAGTTGCACGTGATTGAAATGGATTATGTTTGACCATTATGTTTCCCCCCTGTTAAACGTGACTAAGTTGTCTGAATATAAAATGTAGACAAACTTTTCAATACCTTACGATAATATCTTATTACAACTTTCTAAATAAGTAAATAATAAGAAACTTATAGATTATCATAAGTTTTCTTTATGTTTCTAAATTTGAATAGCTTTCATGCTCCTTATGAATACTATTATCATAAAGTAAAGTGCTCTATCAGCAGTTTACTTACAGTTCATACATACTATGAACTGCTCATCATTCAACATACAAAAAATGTTATAGAGGTGAAATAAAATGGGTAAAAGAAAAGCAAATCATACTATTTCAGGAATGAATGCTGCATCTGCACAAGGACAAGGAACTGGTTACAATGAAGAATTTGCAAACGAGCCTTTAACTCCAGCAGAGCGACAAAATAATAAGAAACGTAAAAAGAACCAGTAAAGAAAAATCCCAAAAGGTCTATTTTCCTTTTGGGATTTTTTCTAATGTTTATAACGTAGTAATTCCGAAACCGTTACAAATCGATAGCCCTGTTTTTTCAGCTCAGGTAAAATTTTTGCTAGCGCTGCTACCGTTTGACTACGATCATTCCCTCCATCATGTAACAATACAATATCGCCACTTTTAGCATTTTTCACTACATGATTTACAATGGAGTCAACCCCTGGATTTGCCCAATCACGCGGGTCTTGATGCCACGACCATAGAACGGTTTGATAGCCAGCCTCTTTCGCTGTTTTAAATACAGCATCGTTAATATATCCGCCAGGAGGACGGAATAGCAAAGGTTCTTTCACCCATTTTCCAAAAAATTTCTTTCCATCTAAAATATCATTTTCTAATTTTTCATCTGACGAATTACTCGCATACAAATGATTCATCGTATGATTTCCAATTTCATGTCCCTCTTTTAACACTTGCTTCACTAAATATGGATTACGCTGAACTCGAAATCCAATCATAAAAAATGTCGCTTCCGCCTTATATTGACGTAATAAATCTAAAACTTGTGGTGTATACGTTGGATCTGGCCCATCATCAAATGTAATTGCAATAATTTTTTCATTATTAGGTACTTCCCATGTTACATAACCAGTTGGTTCTAACTCTTTTCTGAGCAACATTTTCGCTTCCACTTTTTCCACTTGAAATATATGTACTGCGCATAATAAAGAAAAAACGAATAGAAAAATTTTCTGTTTTAGCATAACGTTTACTAAAGCAGCAAGGTTGTCGAATAAACAACAACCTCATTTACTTTTCTAATTGATCTACATTTCGCATTATATTTTGGAGATTATTTTCATATTGCTCAAGTTGTGGACGTTGTGTTTCTGAAGCTACCTCTAGTGCATTTTGAATTTGTTCATATGCTTCCTGAACCTCTTGACGTAACTCTTTTAAATCATGACCGTAGTTAGGGTCATTTTTCACAATATTATTAAATGCATTTTCTGCTTGTGTAACTCCTTGCTGTGCCGCTTGAAAAGCTTGTTGCTTATCTTTATGATATGGCATTATATAATCCCCTTTCTGTAATAGTTAGTCCCCTTTATCTTTACCTTTTTTTCTAAAAACATTCTCGTATAAAATCGTCAACTTCTCTCATTCTAAAAAGAAAGAGGAGGTGTCATATACAATGGGTAAAAACAACCGTGAATCAAAAGAAAAACAAGGACAACCTGAGCCATTAAGCGGATCTCATAAAGTAAAAAACCGTAACCATTCACGCCAAAAAAAACATGCACATCATGATATGTAATAAAAAACATTCACATACAGTGCACATTCAACATAAAATGTTTGTATTTCATCATTTATTCTTCACCTCTGTTTCATTCATGCATAACATGATATGAATTGATATTTTACGGAGGGTGTCTTACATGGGCAAGAAAAAGAAGAATTGTCTTTTTCATGTTGATGGTTTCGAAGAATGGATGGATCAATTTTGTTCCGATTCTTATAGTAACTTTAGCTTTCCAAATCAAATTCACATCGACCTTTGTGAAACTGAAGAAGAATATATTTTGGAAACAGATGTACAAAATGTTTCAGAACAAAATGTACTCATTAAAAAGTTAGAGACAGGCCTAGCTATTTGCATACTTCATAAAAACATTTCCTTACAACGAACAATCCCTTTACCTACTACTATCATTTACAAAAAGATGCTAGCCTGCTTAGAAAACGGATTTTTAGCCATTCATATTTCCAAAAATGAAGTTGCTGATAAGCATGAAAAGAAAGTTCTTTTTTCAAATTAAGAGTTAATATAATACAAACTAAGCCCCAGTTGGTTACTGGGGCTTATGTTATTTCGCATGCATTTCTATATTAGAATTTCTATCATATCTTTTTTTCAATAAACCTTTTGTAACTAAAAGCACAGGAAATGCGACAGTTGAAAATATAGCTAGTGCTGAAAATACTGCAAACCCATTTTGGTACCCGTAGTAATCGAGAAGTACTCCTCCAAACCACGGACCTATTACTGCTCCAATTCCCGAAAAGCCCATCGCACCGAAGTATGTTCCTTTTAGATACGCAACAGCAATATCATCAATAAATACATCCGTCATTGAAAACATTAATACTTCTCCAATTGTAAAAATAATTGTACAAACGGCAGCACCTAGCATAGATTCTACTATTCCAAAGCCAAACAATCCTCCGCTCACAAATAAAGTCCCCACCATAATTGATGTTAACGGTGTATACTTTTTGCACATTTGAATAACAGGGTATTGGATAATCACTACAACAATTGCATTTAAAGCGAGCATATATGAGAATAGCTTCACTCCATCCTCAAATATATATGCATTTGCAAAATATTGAGATACTGTCGTCGTTAAATGTGAAAAACCGCAATTACTCAAAATAATACCGACTAAAGCAACTAAAAATACTATATCTTTTCGCAATATACGCATTGCATTTAGCATTGTAACAGGTTTTTCTGTCCTCACTTTCTTTTTTTCCATTGGATACTTCTTAAATTGGAACGCTAATATAGCTGTATATAGAATATATACCCCAGCTGCTACTAAAAAAGGAATTGTTGATTTTGCACTCCCAATCTGTAATCCAACAATTGGTCCAATTGCAACTCCAACATTTATTGCACCGTATCGTAAGTTATAGACGAGTAACCGATACTCAGGCTTTGTTAAATCTGATAATAATGCTCTTGATGTTGGCTCAAAAAACGACCTACATAATCCATTTAAAGCGTTTAATAAAAAGAAACTTAAAACATGATCCGCAAGTGAAAAACCTATAAACACAAAAATCCAAACAATCATGGACCAGAGCATAATCGTTTTCCGGCCAAATCGATCTGATAAATTCCCTCCGATAAAACTAGCAAAAACGCCAACAAGTGCACTCGTTCCGATAATAGCACCAGTCATTCCAGCTGATACACCTTTAACAGTCGTTAAATAAATCGCTAAAAAAGGGATACTCATTGAAGTTGCAAACCTAGCAAACAATGTCCCTAAAATAATACTCATTCCAAGCGGATGAATATGCTGTAACTTCCCCTTCATCGTTAAACCTACTCTCTCTATTTTCACAAAAAAAGAAAGCAAAGGATCTGCTTTCTTTTCCTTTTTCTATACTTGAGCTGTTGATACCCGAGTTGTTCTCGTTATGTCCATATCAATTCCATATGTGAATTGTAATTCTTTACACACATCTTTAATTAAGATTACGACATTATACTTTTCATTAAATTGTAAAACGATGTTTTCTACTTCTTCATATGTATACTTATATTCCCCTGTAATGACACTTTTTAGATCAAAGCATTCGTTAATACAAAGTTGTACAAGTAGCTGGTCATATTTCTCTATTACATCTTCTTTCTTCCAAAGTAACTCTTTTACATATAATCGATCAAACTTCACACTTTCTCGATTACAATCCGTTAAAATCCGGGTCATTTCGTTTAATTCTCGATATAATTCGGAAATATTTCTGCTTAAACTAAGCAGTTTATCTACGCCGTTTTCATATAACATATTTATTCCACCCCCGCATTTTCTTTCCCTTATTATAGCAAGAAAATTCTAAAAATAGTTTCTTTCTTCTGAAATATTAGGAAACTAATTTCAATTGCTTTACAATGAAACTAGTTAATGCGAGAGGAGAAAGAAAATTGGAACACAAATTATATTACACTGACGCTTATAAGCAAGACTTTACTACTAAAATTATAAAGCAAGATTATGATAAAGATGGTAACTTATACGTTGTTTTGAATGAAACAGCATTTTATCCGACAGGTGGCGGACAACCATATGATACTGGTACATTAAATGATATAAATGTAATCAATGTAGAAGAGATAAACGGAGAAATTCGTCACTACATCGCAGAACAATTACATACAGAAGACGTAGAAGGTAAAATTAATTGGGAGCGCCGTTTTGATCATATGCAACAACATGCGGCTCAGCACATTTTATCTGCTGCTTTTTGGGATTATTTTAACATACCTACGATTGGATTCCATCTTGGTAAAGAAACGGTAACAATTGATTTAGAAACAGAAAATTTACATGCAGAAACGGTTGAAAAAGCAGTACAAATTGCAAACAATATAGTTTTTGAAAACCATCCAATCTGTATAGAGTGGATGAACTTAGAAGAAGCGAAAACATTGCCCCTTCGTAAAGAACCGACTATGACAGAGAATATACGTGTTGTTATTATCGAAAATTACGACTACAACGGCTGTGGTGGAACCCATCCGAAATGCACTGGTGAAGTTGGTCCTATTCAAGTACTAGGATGGGAGCGCAATAAAGGTGGTATACGCTTAACCTTTATCGCTGGTTGGCGTACACTTAAATTAATGGGGCAACAGCAACAAATTATAAAAGATGTTTCCAAACAATTAAACAGTAGCGAAACTGATATCCCAGCAAAAGTAGCACAGCTTCTTACCGCTCAAAAGGAAAACGAAAAAACAATACAAACAATGAATGAAAAATTATTATTTGCAGAGGCAAATGAATTACTGCAACAGTCTATAGAAATACATGCTGGGTTACTTATTTCTAAAGCATTTACAGATCGTTCTATGCAAGAAATTGCAAAACTATCAGCTATCATTACAGAACAACAAGAGCATGCAATTACGTATTTCGTTATTGAAAATGATGACAAACTACAATGTATTCTCGCTTGCGGAAAAACAGTAACGCTCGATATGAATGCTCTTTTAAAAGATGATCTTCCTGCAATTGAAGGAAAAGGTGGCGGAAATAAAAAGAGTGCACGCGGCGGCGGAAAAGCGGTGATGAACGGGGACGAGTTTTTAAATCAGCTTGTTTCTTCTTTACAGTCAGCAGTGTAAAACATGTTTATGAAGGATAGCTAACGGCTATCCTTCAACTATATTTACAGGCCTATATTTCGTTTTAACCCTTGATAACTTCCTGCATTTGCAAAACCGCCACTTATAAGATTGATAAAAGTTTCCGAAAAACCATAATAACTTAATTCGTTAATCGGTACCATTTGCACATCATGAATCGGATTATGATCGAACTCGTTAGAAGATAGTGTAATTTCACCTTCAATCCTTTCAAGCAGAAACGTAATATGTAACAAAGATGGACTAGCATCTGGTTTATCACAAACATAGAGTAGCTTCTTAATTTTAACTTCTAATCCCGTTTCTTCTCTCATTTCTCGAATCATCGCTTCTTCTAACGTTTCACCATTCTCTACCCTTCCTCCAGGTAAAGACCAATCGCGATTAGCCACTTTTTGCTTTACTAGCAATACTTTTTTTCATCTTCAATTAAAATTCCCGTAATACGAACTTGCATTACATTTTCCATATGTAATCTCCTCTTCCTGTTATATTTACAAATTAATCCTTCCACAAAAAGAACATACGTTTTATAATTAAAGAAAATTATGGAAGAAAGAAGTTGTTATATTCATGCGCCCACCTTTAACAAAATCTATATCACTTAAAGATTTTCAAAACTATTATTGGTTAAAAGCAGAACTGCAAACATTTTGTCGCGAGCATGGTTTGCCAGCTAGTGGCTCTAAGACCGAAATAACCGAGCGTATCTCACATTATTTAACTACGGGGAAAGTCTTAAAAAACAGCTCTGTGCAAAAAGTGAGCAAAGCTCCCCTCTCTTATAAAGACCTTTCTCTTCAAACGATTATTACTAAAAATCACCGCTGTAGCGAAGATGTTCGTGCTTTTTTCAAAGAAAAAATCGGAACAAACTTCCGCTTTACAGTAGCTCTTCAAAAATTTTTTAAAGAAAATGTTGGAAAAACATATGAAGACGCGGTAGCTTTTTGGCATGAAGAAAACGAACGAAAAAAAGACCCTACATACAAAACAACTATCGGTGCACAATTTGAATACAATCGCTTTACTCGTGACTTTTTCGAAGATCCAAATAATAAAGGAAAAGCAAAAGCTGATGCGATTGCTGCTTGGAATGAAATAAAAGCAAAACCTGGTAGCAATGTTTATGTTCCTCAAAAAGTAGAAAACTAGTTCCTTTCTAGTCTTCTACTTTCTCAAATAATAGCGCAACCCCTATCCCGCCTCCAATTCCTAATGTAGCAATTCCATATTTCATATGCTCTCTTTGCGCCTGATAAAATAAACGTGTTACAAGCATAGCCCCAGATGCACCGTACGGATGACCGAGCGCAATTGCCCCACCATTTACATTTAATTTTTCATACGGAATTTGTAACTCCTTTGCACAAGCTACAACTTTTGAGGCAAATGCTTCATTTATTTCAAAATAATCGATGTCCTCTACTTTCATATTCATTTCGTTTAATAATTTGTTCACCGCAAATATTGGACCAGTTCCTGGAAGATTGGGATCTACTCCAACTACAGCACTACGAACGAAACGAAGTACAGGTTTATAACCTAACTTTAAGGCTTGTCCCTCTTCCATTACAAGAACAGCACATGCCCCATCATTTACACCACATGAATTACCTGCCGTCACTGTTCCATTTTGTAAAAATGCGGGCTTTGTTCTTTTAATGATTCGTTCATAATTCATTTCTAGCTTTATAGATTCATCTAATAATCCATTAAAAGAAAATATTTCATCATGTATATAGCCTTTTTCTAACGCTTGCAATGTCCGCTTATAACTAAGACAAGCGTACTCGTCTTGCATTTCTCTCGTTATGTTATAACGCTCCGCAACATATTCAGCCGCTACTCCCATGTCAGGATCACCAATTGTTTCAGGTGAAAATCTTGCTCTTTTTTGAAAAGGTGACGTACTTGTACTCTCTACTCCTCCTGCAATATAGCAATTACCTGCTCCGCCTTGAATGAAATGACATGCAGTGCGAATTGCTTCTAATCCGGCACCACATTGCCGATCAATCGTTACACCAGGAATATGATAGCCAAGTCCTGCCGCTAAAGCAGATAATCTTGCAACATTCCCTCCTGGCCCAACAACATTACCTAATATGACATCATCTATTTCCCTCTCAATCCCTTTACTTAAAAACGTAAGAAGCGGCGTTGCTAATTGCTGAACTTCATACTCTTTTAACATCCCATTCTTCTTACCAATAGGTGTTCTTTTCGCCTCTACAATAACTGCTCTATTCATATATTTTCTCCCGGTTTTCAATCATACTTTTTGCTTCCATACGAGCGATTTTCCCACTATTTGTATAAGGTATTCCATCTACAAAATGCCATTCTTTCGGTATTTTAAAAGAGGATAATCTCTGTAAGCAAAAACTCTTTAATTGTTGTTTCGTAGCACTTCCTTTTACGATCGCGACGGGCTTTTCACCCCAGTAACTATCTTTCACACCAATTACAACTATTTCATCGACAGCTGGGTGTTCATGTAATACACTTTCTATTTCTTCTGGATAAATATTGATTCCTCCAAATAAAATCATATTCTTCTCTCTACCAACAATATATATAAAGCCTTCTTCATCTTCATAGCCTACATCTCGCACTGTCATCCAGCCTTCTGCATTCAACTCCCGTGTTAAAACCCCATCTATTATGTATCCCATAAAAAACTGATCACTTTTCACATAAACAGTTCCTATCTCGCCTTTCGGTACTTCTTTTCCCACTTCATTACATATTTGAACCTGCACATTGTGACAAGGTTTTCCTACTGAATTTGGCTTTCTTTTACTTTCTTCATCAATTAATGCTGTTACAAAACTCAGTTCCGATGCACCATAAAATTCATATTTTTGCGCATAAGGAAATATACTCTTTATTTTTTCTTTCGCTTCAGCTTCCCATTTCGCTCCTGATGAAATAATTTTCATTTTATTTTCTATTACTCTATTTTCTTTATATAAAGATTCAAGCATTGTCGGAACTGTATACATAACTGATATATTTTCAGTTTCTAACTGATCTAATACTTGATTTGGAATGAACTTTCTCATAATGTGAACTGTTTGTCCTACATATAATGCGCTTATTGCCCCGTATAAGAAAAGAGAATGAACGAGCGTCCCAGCTATTAAAATCGAATCCTCCCTTTTCATATAAAAGTCATGTACATTACAATCAAAACTATGAACCCACGATTGTTGTGCACGTAAAAATGCTTTTGCTGTTCCTGTTGATCCTGATGTAAATCCCATATAAAAAGGAGCATGTTGTACACTTTCTACAGTGGAATATGTAGGAAGATATTTCTCTATCATTCTTTTCCACTCATCAATTTCAATTACTCTTCCTTCTTCATCCAATAGATCATTCACCTTATATCGTTCTGTCACAATCATATCCGGATTACTAATTTCAATTCTTTCTCTGAGCTCATCTTGTTTCCACTTTATATCTAACGGAACACAAACCCACCCGGCCATAGCGGCACCAGAAAATAGTTGTAAAAACTCTATACGATTTTCTAATAGGATTGCTATCGTTTTATTCTTCAATTTTTTTTCATTTAACCAACTTGCTACTTTACAAACTGATTCAAACCACTCTTTATATGTTAAAACTCTATCATTTTCCTTTATCGCTATTTTATTTGGTTGTAAAGAGGCATGCTTTTTATATTCTTTTGTAATCCCCATATGAGACGTCCTTTCTTTACAAAAATAATAAAAAGAAACACGCAATAAACGTGTTTCTTCCCTTTATCATCCCGCATTTGTATATTTTCCATTCTTTAAAGCGGGTGTAATAATATGTTTCAATGAACGATGTAATTTTGTTACGAGAACTGCCGCAATAATTGCTTTTATACAATCCCCTGGTAAAAACACAGCACTCACTTTCATTGTCTCCCATACAGAAACATTCATTAAAAACGCTTGTACAGTAATACCAAATACATAAACTACGAAAATACCACCAATTATATTAATACATAATACTTTTATAATAGAAACTTCACGTAAACGCTCAATTAAATAACCAATAACAAACGCTCCAATGATGTAACCAAGTAAATATCCTGCACTTGGCCCAACAAATACACCAAGGCCACCACGTCCACCAGCAAGTAATGGTGCTCCAACTCCTACAATAAGTAAGAAAATAAGCTGACTTAACGCACCTAGACGTGATCCTAACAACCCACCCGCAAGCATAACACCGAGTGATTGCAATGTAATCGGAACTGGTGTAATAGAAAAAGCAATCGGAGGTATTAACCCTAACACTCCCATAATAGAACTAAATAAAGCGACGAAAACTAAGTTTTTTGTATTCATATTTGCTTCTCCTATTTGTAAACTTAAAATGTTTTTTAGGTAACATATTATAGAAGTTATATTATCTTTCCATTTAGTTTTTGTCAACTTATTTTCTTTATAGGTTTACAAATATAAATTTAATTATTTTTCTTTATGCAAATGCTCAAGTTCTTTCCGAAGCGCCTGCTTTAAAAACTTCCCAACAGATGTTTTCGGTATTTCTTCCATAAATACAATATCGTCTGGTAACCACCACTTCGCAAACTGTGGTTTTAAAAACTCATATATCTCTTCTTTCGTTACTGTACTATTTTTCTTTTGAACAACGCAGGCAACAGGTCGCTCTTGCCACTGAGGGTGAGGAATTGCAACGACAGCCGCTTCAAATATAGCATCATGTGCCATTAAAGCATTTTCAAGATCGACAGAAGAAATCCATTCTCCCCCGCTTTTAATAACATCCTTCGTACGGTCAACAATTTTCACGCAACCTTCCTCATCAACCGTAACGACATCTCCTGTATATAACCAACCATCACGAAAACCTTCGACAGTACGATCATCGTTATAATAGCTTTCAGCGATCCAAGGTGCTCGTAAACATAGTTCTCCCATCTCCGTACCATCCCACTTCACTTCACCCTTTGTACCGACTACTTTCATCTCTACACCAGGGACAAGATACCCTTGTTTTGATCTAATTTCTAATTGCTCTTCATACGATAATTCTGTTTCATAACTTTTTAAACGTGCAAGTGTTACGAGTGGGCTCGTTTCGGTCATACCATATGCATGGATAAACGGAACATTGTGTTTTTGTTCAAATGCTTTAATAACACTCTTCGGTGCAGCTGCACCTCCGCATAGTATTCTCGTCATACTAGATAAATCGTAACTATTATTTTCTAACTCTTGTAATACGCCGAGCCAAATTGTCGGCACACCCGCAGCTAACGTCACTTTTTCTGATTGAATCATCTCTAATAAAATTTTCGGAGTAAACATCGGTCCAGGAAGAACTTGTTTTGATCCAAACCAAGTAGCAGCGAAAGGAAGTCCCCAAGCGTTCACATGAAACATAGGGACGATTGCCATTGCTGCATCACTTTCCGATAAAGCAGCTGTATCAGCTAAACCGAGTGCCATACAATGCAAAACAGTACTACGATGCGTATATACAACACCTTTTGGATTTCCTGTAGTCGCTGACGTATAACACATACCAGCAGGTGTATTTTCATCAATATCTTTTACAAATTGGAAATTTGGATTGCCTTCTTCTAATAGCTTTTCATAATGATATACAGGTTCCAGCGTAGTATTTGGGAGTTCATCTTTATCAGTCATAATAATGTAAGCTTGTACAGTTGATAATTGTGATTGAATATTTTCAACGAGTGGTACGAGATCTTCATCTATAAGTAGAACTCGGTCTTCTGCGTGCTGAATAATGTATGAAATATGTTGAGGAGATAAACGAATATTAATTGTGTGCAAAACAGAAGCAATACCTGGAATAGCAAAATACGCTTCCACATGTCGATGATGGTTCCACGCTAATGTTCCTACACGTTCACCTTCTTTAATTCCAAGCTTTTTCAACGCACTGGAAAGTCTTCTCGTCCTTTCCCCTAACTGCTTATACGTTAACGTTGTAACTGTATCATGTGTCCGTGAAACAATTTCTTTCTTCGAAAATAGTTTCTCTGCTCTTTCCATCATAGAACTAATTGTTAGCGGTACGTTCATCATCATATTGGTTATATCCCCCTTTAAAGCGTTCTCATTTTTTGTTTATTATAACAGACTTCTGCAAATAACCACTATATTTTTCTGTATTTTCTGAATTATTTTCTTGGAAATAATTCAGAACGATAAAAAACATGTTTTGAATACATTGATTCGAAACATGTTTTTTTATCTTTTATAAACTATCTACCTTTTTTCTCACTTTCTTTTTCAGTTTAAAAATAAGACGATTACTATATTCTTTATTTTCTACTAAGATCCGATATATCTCCCATACTCCTAACACACGAACAAAAAGATAAACTCCGATAGCAATAAGTACAACACAGTAAGGGTAATACTGCACTAATTCTCCTGAAGTGATATGTTTTTTCTCAAACAAAAACGGTATTGCGCCTGCGGCTATAAAACAAAATCCAACGATCATCACTGCTGCATACCTCTTCTTAATAGTCGCATATCTCTTTGTCAATTCTTTTAGAAAGTTTTGATCAAATAGTAGTTCTTCCTTTTTCAATACATTGTATCGACTCTCTTCTATCGTTACAGGTACCATCATCGCTCCAATTCCAAGGACAGCAACAATAATGACAAGGAATGTCGACATTGTTGCATTTTCTTTAAATAATAAATACGGTATTGTAGATAAAATGAGTAAACTAAATCCTAGCGCTATATATTTAGAAATTTTTTGTCCATACACTACATACCCTTCTGCCATTTCCTGACTTACGTAATATCCATCTACATTTTCATTACTTTGCTCAGCAGTTTCTTTTAATAAATAATCGAGTGATACTTCAAATACATTTCCAATCATTATTAACTTTTCAGTTTCAGGAAAACCTTGACCGTTTTCCCATTTACTAACCGCTTGCCTTGTTGTGTTTAATTTCTCAGCTAATGCTTCTTGAGAAAGCCCCTTTTCTTTTCTTAATTTAAAAAGCTTCTCACCAAATCCCATATGTGTGTCCCCCTTTGTTTTCTTAACTAAATTGTATGTAAACATAGCCCTTATCTCTATCTTCCTGCGGTTGCACTTTGTCAACTTGCGGTTGCGATTGTGTTATATAGCGTTTTTTTTCTATACTTAGAACGTTAATAAAAATAGCGCTTCCTAATAGTCCATTTGTTGTTATCAAAATAAAAAAACTCCTTAATTCATTTAAAGGAGTTTTCAATGTAAGATATTTCATTGATTCATATATCTTTCTCTAGATATAAAATACCTTTTTGTATCACGATTCTTACCTTTAATAAACATATCCTTCTGAATTGTATATTTGTACTCCATATTCAAACGTTTCATTAATTTTTCAGATGCTTCATTTTCTGAATCACATCCCGCTTCAATGCTATTAAGATGCAATTCATGAAAACCATAGTAGAAAAAAGCTAACACAGCCTCCGTAGCTAATCCTCTTCCCCAATATTTTCGAGATAAGGCGTATGCAATTTCTGCTGTATGTGTGACCAAATCATATTTTATAAATCCACACGTGCCTATAAGTTTTTTTCCTCTTTTAATACAATTCCAAGAAGTGCTACTTGCCCTCCATTGTACTGACCCACAATTTCTTCTATATAGTTATATGTGTCACATAACGATCGATGAGCATCCCATACAGTAAAAGTTGTCATCTCTTTATCTGTAGCATACTCATATATATGTAAACTATCACTCATATTCATTTTCCTTAACATAAGTCGTTTCGTATACAAAGTTGGATATGACCACTTCTCAATAATCATAACGGTTTCTGTTTAAACCTTTCATAATTCCTTACCTTTAATAAAAGGATATTCCCACAATCTGTACAAATATAAGCATCCACCGGCGAAGATGTGAACATCGTTTCCTTTTTCCGTATTTGTGCATATCCGACAAACTCACCTTCTCCTATATTTTGAGAACCACAATTAGAGCATGTCTGCACGGCTTTTTGTTTCATGAGAGCACCACCTTTAATCTGTTTCTACTCCCTTCGACAGTTCACTTCCATTTCCCTTCCAAAAAACCTCTTATTCTCTCACATTTCAACAGGAATCTCAAAACAAAAATCGTATATGTACTATGAAATATATTTATTAACGGAGGAATTTTATGACTACTGTTATGACACTCGATATGGCAACAGAAATTGAAAATGCAGAAATTGATATGCTCTCTTCTAAATTAGAGAGACTACAAACAATGAGCGGAAACCCAATGCAAGTGCAAATGAAAAAATTCGGTAGTGCCACTGCCTTTTCATCAAAAATAATTGCTGGTCCTGCTTTTAATACGGTAAAAGGTATTACAAATGCAGATGCGATTGATGCAATCATTTCTTATTATGAATCACTACAAATCCCTTGTCGTTTTGAAATTACCCCAGCACAAGGTACAACTGAATTATTTCAATACTTATCTCAAAAAGGATTTTATCAATCTAGCTTCCATACTGCTTTGTATAGTATACCGAGAGAGGGTTCATCACTTCTTCCTTCTAATATTACAATACGAAAACTAAAAGAAAATGAGTTTGATATTTTTGCAGACATTTATGTACGTGGATTTAATATGCCATCCTTTACAAAAGATGGCGTCCGCCAAAATAACGAAATTCTCTACAATAAACCTGGCTGGTATTTTTTCATAGCCGAAGTTCAAAACACTCCTGCGAGTATAGGAGTTCTCTATATAAATAACGGTGTTGCTTCATTAGCTTCTTCTGCTACTTTGCCAGAATTTCAACGTAAAGGCTGTCATACCGCATTAATTCAAAAACGAATTGAAATAGCTATTGAAGCCAATTGTAAGTTAATAGTTGGACAAGCAAGGTTCGGTAGCGGCAGTCAAAATAATATGGAACGTGCCCATATGAAAATTGCTTATACGAAATCTATATGGACTGCAAAAGAAATATAATTAACACTCTTTCTCTTCTCATTACAATTTTATACATTTCATGACAATTCCTTTTCTATCCTATTAATCATTTGAATATTCGAACTAGATTTGATACGCTATTACTAGATACATCATTCAACTTGCAATATGAAAAGAGCATTCTAATCAAACTACAAGGAGGAGAAATGTATGACTAAACATGATCATGGTTTAAAAGAAAAAGTAGAAGGTGCCATTGATAAGGTAAAAGGTGAAGTAAAAGAAGTTGTCGGGAAAGTAACTGACAATAAGAAATTACAAGCTGAAGGAAAATGGGATAAGGTGAAAGGCACTGCTAAAGATACAGTTGGTAATGTGAAAGAAAAAGTACATGAATATAAGGAACATAAGAAAGAAAAATAAAAAAGAGCCCATCGGCTCTTTTTTTATTTTCCTTCATTCTTCTCTAACACGTATAAATCTTCTTCGATATTCGTTAATTTCTCACTTACAAGCTTTCTTGCATCTCCAATTGCTTGATTGTATGCAAATGGTCCAACTAATTTAATCATTTCTTCTATTAAACGCTCTGCTTGGAAACGTCCAATTTCATCTAGATCTTCTTCCATGAAAAATTGCTGAATTTGCGCTACAAGCTCTTCTTTTTTATCATTTGGTATTTTTATATTCATCATCGTTGTTACTCCTCTATATTTAAGATAATATCTTCCTTAACTCTACCATAGAAAAACGATTACCAGGACAGCTTTTTGTAACTCCTTCTAACTCCCTATGACCTAGTATATTTTTTTCCTTTATAGCAAATTGCTTCATAAACATTTTGCATAAAGAATATAATGCATTCACTTGTGCAGGAGTTGGATCGTATTTATCGAAATTTCCCGTCATACATATTCCAATTGTATAACGGTTATGGTCTTTCGCATGCGCTCCAATATGTAAACCTCGTCCTTCCACTACAGTTCCATCTTCTTCAATAAAATAATTGTAACCAATCCCGCTCCACCCCCGTACTTTTTGATGAAATTCATGCGTTTTATACACGTCCCATCCATCTTCAGCTGTATGGTGAATAATCAGTTGATTTACTTTTTCTAAAGGAACTAATTCATCTTGAAATGTTAGATTGACACATTTAATTTCCATTTGAACTGCCTCCTCTTAAAAATCAATCATAATAATCGTTTTATCATCTGGCCTTATTCTCTTTTCCGCTTCTAGCTCTTCAATGATTGCTACATATTCGTTTATACTATTCTTTCTTATATATGCAACAGTTTGTTCTAATGACCAATCTGGGTGGAATAACCCGTCTGAACAAATAAAAATTCCACTCACTTCATCTATATGTAATTCACCATGTTGTAAATAATGTATCGCTTCTTTCATTCCATTTGCAACTGAATAACCATTTGGCATATTTGCAAGATAACGATTGTATTTTAACTGTTGTCGCACATCTTGAAAAACATGTTCTTCTGGTACAGATAACCCTTTTTTACGATCTTCTTCCCTCTTCTTTTTTGCTCGTTTACTAATTCCTTCAACTGTGTCTTTCGTTAATACTTGCATCGTTCCATTTTGAAAAGTTGCGACAATCATACAGTCCCCAAGCTGCGCATATTCAATTTTCTCACCAACTATTTGAACTGCCGCGATACATGTGCACCACAAATGCTCTTTTTTTCCCATGTCTACTTCATATTCTAACATTTTGCTTTGCAATGCTTCATTTGCTTTGGCAACTGCAAATTGTAAACTATGATTCTCTCGTAATGCAGTAAAATAACTTGCAAATAAATGCGAAGCGATGTATGCTCCATTATGTCCCTTTTCATCACGAAACGGGACAAGTGGTGTTGCACCGTCACATACACCATAAATCTTTTTTTCTTTATTACAAAAATAAGAATCCTCACATTCTTGCTTCAACGGGCTTTTCTGTTGATATGTTTTTATCTTCACAACTGTATCCCCTTTCAAATAATAAAATACTCAAATTCTTTTGATTAATCTAATTTACCGAAATAAACTGTTTTTACCCAAAACTTTCAATATCATATATAATCTTGAAATAATATGAATTTTTCAGTGAAGGACGGGAAAGAAATGGTCAGATTCCTTGGTGTTATTATCGGTTCTATTATTATTGCGGTTGCCTTTAATCTTTTCCTTATCCCCCACAAAATTTTAAGTAGTGGAATTGGCGGAATTGCTATTATTTTAGGGATTGTAACCCCTGTAAACACAGGCATTATTAACTTTGTATTAAACTTACCTATCCTTATTTTAGGGTACATAGGTCTTGGAAAAAAAGTAATTTTTAACACAGTTGTCTCTGTAGTTGTATTATCTGTTGCATTATACTACGTTCCAGTAAAAGTCGTAGCAACAGATCCATTGTTATCTTCTATCTTCGGAGGTGTCATCGCCGGAGCTGGTATTGGTCTTGTTTTTAACTGTAATGGATCCACTGGTGGATTTGATATTATCGGTATGCTTTTATCCCGCAAGCGAGACATTAAACTTGGCGGATTCCTTATTATTTTAAATGCAGTCGTTGTAATAATCGCAGGATTCTTCTTCACCTGGGATGTTGCACTTACAAGCTTACTTTCAATTTATGTAACCGGTAAAGTAATTGATGCTGTTCATACAAAACATCGTAAAGTTACACTTATGATTGTAACAAATGAAGCAGAAAAAATGAAAAAACAACTTCTTTCAACTGTTGTACGTGGAATAACGTTACTTGATGGCGAAGGTGCTTATTCAAGCGAGAAAAAGCGTGTACTTATGACCGTCGTTTCTCGTGAAGAATTAGCAAGTATGAAACTAACAATTTCTGAAATCGACCCGAATGCATTCGTTAATATTACAGAAACTGTAGAAGTGTTAGGACTTTTCAGAAGAAGTTAAAGACTAGGTGGGAATCCACCTAGTCTTTATTTTGCATAAATTCAATTCGGTTTCCAAATGGATCTGACACGTAAAATCGAATTACATCTGGCCGTGCATAATCATCAATCACTTTAACACCTTGCTCTATAAGTGTTTGCTTAAATTCATTAATTTCATTCACATAAAAAGCTGGATGAGCCTTTTTAGCTGGTGTAAAGTTCCGCTCGACACCAATATGAATTTCTTGATTTCCGCATTTAAACCAACATCCGCCTCGTTTTTTCAACTCTTCTGGCTTTGGAATTTCTTCCATACCAATCATATTCCCATAAAAATCACGCGCCTCTTCTTCACACCCTACAGGTGCAGCTACTTGCACGTGATTAATCCCTTGAATATAATTTTTCATTTCCTCTCCCCTCCTCTACCCTAATGTTATATGGAAAACAGCCGTCTGTAACTTACAAAAGGTTTATAAAACAATATAAGCTCCCCTTATTACCACCCTGCATTCACCTTACAAAAAATAAAAAAAACAAAATTTATTCTATAACTTCCATTTTTTATAGAAATACACATTACATCTATATTATAGTTATGAATAGACAAATCTTTTTAGATGCTATTTGTACGGAGGAACTATTATGAGTCGTAAAAAATATTCACCAACTCAAAAAAAACGTCATCCGAACATTTCTAGACGTTTGCGAAACCATATACAAGATCGTTCATTAACAGAAATGTACGCATCTCTGTTCGAACACAATCCTGATAGTATTATTTCATTAAATTTAGAAGGAGTTATTCTACATATAAATCCTTCTGCCGAAAGAATATTAGGTTACACTTCTTTAGAATTAGAACAGAAAAATATTACCTCTATTTTAGAAGCCCATATTTCTGAGCAAGTATTACAAAATATAAAGAATACTGAAGCGGATAATCAACAAGAGTATATCTTATCTATTTATCATAAAAATGGATTCTTATTAGATGTTGTGACAAAACTAGTTCCTATTTTTGTTCAAAATCGTCTTACTGGCGTATATGCTATTATGAAGCCGCTTGAAAAATCAGAAAGAATTGAGAATATGCTAAAAGAAAGTGAGAAGAGATTACGTACATTAGTAAACTCCATGCCTGCCTTTGTTATATTTAAAGATCATGAAGGGCGCTGGCTTGAGGCAAATGACTACGCACTTTCTTGCTTCAATTTCCATCATGTACCTTACCATGGGAAAAAAGATAGCGAACTCATTCAATATAATGAAGCATACCGAGAAGCTTTTTTACATTGTGAAGAAATTGATGAACTAGCATGGCAACAAAGACAAATTCTTCATGGCGAGGAATTTATTATACATAGAGATGATTTCGATCTAATCTTAAGTATATCAAAAGTCCCGCTTTATCATCCTGACGGTTCTCGCAAAGGTCTTATCGTGATGGGGAGAGATGTTACTGAGCTAAAAGAAACTGAAAAGTTATTACGAAAATCTGAGAAGCTCGCAGTAGTCGGACAACTGACAGCTGGAATTGCCCATGAAATTCGAAATCCACTCACTTCTCTAAAAGGTTTTCTAACGTTGCTCCTCCCTGAAATAAATGAGGAGCAAAAATGGTATATCGATGTTATGTTAAGTGAGATTTCACAAATGGAATCCATCACGAGTCAATTTATGGCGATGTCTAAGCCACAAGTATTATCTATCCAAACTTGTAACATACAAACTTTAATTGAAGAGGTAGTTACATTTATTTTACCGACTGCAATTATGCATAGCGTTCATATCATCATGGATCATTTTGATTACGTATATGATATTCAATGTGACGGTAACCAATTAAAACAAGTTTTTATAAACATATTAAAAAATGCGATAGAAGCGATGCCCAATGGCGGAAATATTTTCATCCAAACAAAACCATTAGAGGATAATTTCATCTTAATACGAATTATCGATGAAGGTTGTGGCATTCCAGAAGATCGTATCTCCCGTCTAGGCGAACCTTTTTATAGTTTAAAAGAAAAAGGCACAGGACTAGGATTAATGATGTGTTACAAAATAATTGAAGAACATCATGGTAAATTACACATTTCAAGCGAATTAAATAAAGGTACAATTGTTGATATTAAGCTACCACTTTCTTCATCTCATCTTGCAATCCAGTCTTAAATAAAAAAGAAGCATCTGCTAATGATTAGCAGATGCTTCTTTTTTAAAATGCTTTGTCATACCACTCTTTTGCTTTTTCTACTTCACCCATCGTTAATTGATGCCCTCGATTTTCCCAATGCATTGTTACATTCGCGTTTGCATTTTCTAATAGTACCTTCAATTCCTCTGACTCTGCTGATGAACAAATTGGGTCATTTGTCCCAGCAGCAATAAATACAGATTTCCCTGCTAAATTTGCTAATTGCATTCCTCTTCTTGGTACCATTGGGTGATGAAGCACAGCACCTTTCAATGCATTTTCGTAATGGAATAATAAGCTTGCTGCGATATTTGCCCCATTCGAATAACCGATAGCTACAATGTTATTTCTATCGAATTTATATTCTTTAGCCGCTTCATCTAAAAATTCATTTAATTCCTTCGTACGGAAAATTAAATCCTCTTCATCAAAAATGCCTTCTGCTAATCGGCGGAAGAAACGCGGCATCCCATTCTCTAACACATTTCCCCTAACGCTTAATACCGACGCTTCCGGATCAACTATTTCTGCAAGTGGTAGTAAATCTAATTCATTACCACCTGTGCCATGAAGTAATAACAACACTGGTTTTGACGTATCTTTTCCTTTTTGAAAAACATGTTTCATCATAATCCTTTTCCCCCTTCAATCACTTTAATCTAAATTTCTCACTTCAAATGGTAAAAGCGTTTGTTCAATCTGTTTTCTATGTTGTTCATATTGTTCCGGTAACTTTAATTCCTCACCCATCGTCTCTAACGATTCATCATGAGCGAAACCAGGAGGATCTGTTGCAATTTCAAATAAGATTTCACCATGTTCTCTAAAATAAATCGCGTTAAAATAATTTCGATCTTGTACAGGAGTTACGTGATATCCAAAACGCGACACATGCTCTTTCCAGTCTAGCTGATCAGCATCGTCACTCGCTCTCCAGGCAATATGATGAACTGTGCCAACGCCCATTTGGCCACGACCGATTGTTGATAATTTCAAATCAATAATATTTCCAATGTCAGCAGAAGAACGGAATCGAACAAATTCACCCTCTTCTCCAATTTTCTCAAGACCCATAATATGTTCTAATAATTCAGCTGTTTTTTGAGGCTGTGTAGATAAAAGAACAGCACCTCCAAACCCTTTAATTGCTACTTCTGGTGTAACTTCTCCAAAACTCCAATTATTTAATTCGCCTTCTTCTCTTTCAACTAATTCTATATGCAAACCATGCGGATCATCAAATTCTAAATACCGCTCTCCAAAACGATTCATTTTTGTATACGAAACATCGAATTTTTCTAATCTATTTTCCCAAAACTCCATTGCACCTTTTGGTACAACGTAAGACGTAATTCCTACTTGACCATCTCCAATAATACCTTGACGAGCACCTGTCCATGGGAAAAACGTAATAATTGTTCCAGGCTTTCCTCCTTCATTTCCAAAATAAAGATGGTACGTACCTGGATCATCAAAATTCACTGTTTGTTTCACTAAACGTAACCCCAATACACCAGCATAAAAGTCTACATTTTCTTGTGGATGCCCTACAATCGCTGTAATATGATGGATTCCCATTGTTTTCTTTTCCATTTCTTCCACCCCTTTTTTATTTCATTATAAAAATTCTTTTACATTTAAATTCATTATTCATTTTGTCCATGCTACAAAGTAAAATCCGTCATTATAATTTTATCTCGAATTCGAGATATTAATTACAAGATTACGTATCGGTGTCTAACCTATTGAATTATCTCGAATTCAAGATAATTCACAAAAAATATTTGTTCGATTTATAACCATAATAAATTTTCATTATGAACATTTATTATCTCGAACTCAAGATTTATTATAAGTTACTTATTTTTTATTGTCAATAAGTCCTTACTTTCATTTTACATGTAAAAAGAGTAAACGCTATTCACCGTTTACTCTTTTTGCAAATCATTTCTTTTCTTCTTCCAATACTGCTTCCATCTCATTAAATTCACGATGTATCGCTTTAACTGGTTCTTTCGTTAATAAACTTACAATAATAACAGCTAATAAGCTACAGAAGAATCCAGGTACCATTTCATACATAGTCGCTTTTAAACTTGGAATTTGTACCCAAGTAATAACAACTAATGCCCCGACAATCATCCCAGCAAGAACGCCCCATTTGTTCGTTCTCTTCCAATATAAACTTAATAAAATTGCTGGTCCAAATGCTGATCCAAATCCTGCCCAAGCATATCCAACAAGCGTTAAAATTGTATCACTCGGATGATACGCTAAAACAACTGCAATCATCGCTACAACTAATACTGACAGCCTACCGATAAATACAAGTTCTTTATCACTTGCATTACGACGGAAAAATGTTTTATAGAAATCTTCCGTTACGGCACTTGAAATAACAAGTAATTGTGAGGAAATACTACTCATAATCGAAGCCAAAATAGCTGATAATAAAAATCCTGTAATGTACGGATGGAATAAAATATTTGAGAATGTTACAAAGACCATTTCTGGGTCTTGTAATGTCGCATTATTTTTAGCATAATAAGCGATACCAATTAGACCAGTAAGCATTGCACCTATAATTGAAATCGTCATCCAACCGATACCAATTCTACGAGAAGTTTTTAAATCTTTAATAGAAGTAATTGCCATAAAACGGACAATAATATGTGGTTGACCAAAATACCCAAGACCCCATGCTAAAAATGAAATAATACCAAGTATTGTAGTCCCTTTAAACATATCTAAATGTGATGCATCAACTTGCTTAATCGTATTGAATGTTTCTGTTACACCACCGACATCCGTAAAAGCAACAATTGGCACTAGTACAAGTGCAATAAACATAATACAACCTTGCACAAAGTCCGTCCAACTTACAGCTAGAAAACCACCAAATAGTGTATACGCAACAACGACACCCACTGTTACAAATAAACCAATTTTATAATCAAGGTTAAAAGAATTTTCAAACAAACGTCCACCTGAAACTAAACCAGCCGACGCATAAAATGTGAAAAATACTAAAATGACGATAGCGGAGACAAAACGAAGTATTTTCGTACGATCTTTAAACCGATTTTCTAAAAAGTCTGGAATCGTAATTGAATCATTTGCCACTTCTGTATACGTTCGTAAACGCGGGGCAATGATTAAATAGTTTGCATAAGCACCTATTAATAAACCTATCGCAATCCATACACTTGATAATCCTGTTGCATACATCGCACCAGGTAATCCCATTAGCATCCAACCACTCATGTCAGAAGCACCAGCTGATAAAGCTGTAACTGCTGGACCGAGTCCCCTTCCGCCTAACATATAATCTGATAAATCGGATGTCTTCTTATAAGACCAATATCCGATATACAACATACCTGCCATATAAATAGCAAGCGAAACCATAATTTCAATCTTCACCAAATCTCTCCCTTAGTCCATAAGCCATTCAAAATTTCGAAAAATGACTTTTTCTATTTTCTTGTTTTCGCTTATGGTTCCCTACCTTAACAAACATTTTTTGTTCTTTCAAGTGAACGAGCACTTTTCATTACATGTGAAAACCTTTATAAACGCCTTTATCCCAGTGGATTACAATGATTTTTCAAGAAATTAAAGTAAAAATATTCAGGAAATTAAACAGTGTTTTTTCACACCTTATTTTCATTTGTTTACCCGATAAATTTTAAAAGAAAAAGCCACACAAATGTATGACTTTTAGCTTATTGACGTCTCAATTTTCTCTTTCTCTACATATACTTTACGAAATTTCATATAGCATCCAATACGCCAAGGTACTATATAACAAACCGCAAGAGTGTAGAAAAGAATACCGATTGACTTTGGATCTAACCCTTGTAAATGTCTTCTAAAATAAGCACGTAAAAGAACGATAACTAAAAATGTCGCAATAAAAGCGATACTTTTTTTTGCATAAATTTGACCATCTTCTCTGACTTCATACCCACTTAAAATAATAAGTGGAATTGACAATAACAGTCCGATCCCAGCAGCTATACCAATTTTCCAATCAGCAAGTTGTATCGGTGCTGCATATAAAGAAAAACCTGGTAATAAGAAAAATAATGGCAATAGTAGTCGTCTTCCTTTATTATTAATTGGTCGATTCATAGAGCGCATGCGTCTAAATATAACGAGCCCTATGACGAGTAAAAAAATTGTAATACTGTAAGAACCTTGCTGCAAGTGAATCTCTCCCTAAAAATAGTCATTTTAAAAAACACTTCCCTATTATACTCCTAATTTTCCCCAAAATATGAGTATTCCTCTAAAAAATCTTACATATCAAATATACTTTTAGGTTTGATTTACTATAGGAAACAACTCCGAAAGAGGAACTACTCTCCCCACCTCGTCTTTAAACACAATATGCTCTCTAGTTAAATAGCGCGGGCTCTTCACTCCCGCCGCTGCCGCTAATGAAAATAAACTATATCTCATACTAATAATATAATTCATGACTCGCCACTTCTTCTCATACGGATCTAATGCTTTTTGATAATGTGGATTCGTCGTGGCTACACCAGATGGACATTGGCCAGAATTACATTGAAGGGCCATAATACAGCCGCTTGCCATCATAAATCCGCGGGCTGAACTTACAGCATCCGCTCCAATCGCTAAAACAATCGCTACTTTATCTGGTGTTATTAATTTACCCGATGCAAATACTTTAAACTTGT
Source organism: Bacillus cereus group sp. MYBK216-1 (assembly GCF_051916495.1). NCBI lineage: Bacteria > Bacillati > Bacillota > Bacilli > Caryophanales > Bacillaceae > Bacillus > Bacillus cereus group sp. MYBK216-1. The sequence continues at coordinate 60,712 of NZ_JBQAGT010000003.1, read as the reverse complement.
TACGGACACCATAATGATTTGCTGTATCGATAAATGTAAGTAATGCTGGGATAAGCGGCAGTCCCATACAATCTGCCATCGATTTATACGTTGCCCCTGACCCACCTTCTGAACCGTCTATTGTAATAAAATCTGGGTAAATGTTTAGTTCTTTCATTGTTTTTATTAAATCTTCCAAAGGCTTCTGCTGACCAATTACAATTTTCATTCCAACTGGTTTACCGCCGCTTTCTTGCAACTGTTGAATAAAACAAAGTGTATCCGCTGCATTCTTTAAAAATGAAAATCGATTCGGTGAATTAATCGTCTCTCCCTTTCGGACGTTGCGAACAAAAGCAATTTTCTCATTTACTTTTTGCCCCTCTAAATGACCACCACGTATTTTAGCACCTTGCCCAAATTTCAATTCGAATGCTCTAATATTACTTTCTTTCGCTTTCTCCATGAATTTTTCCATTGAAAAATTACCGTCCTCATCACGATATCCAAATAACCCTGGACCAATTTGTGCAACGATATTTGCTCCTGTATGTAAATGTTCTGGAATAACACCGCCTTCACCCGTATTAATCCACGATCCGCCTGCCATTTTCGCTCCAAAACCACTCGCTAAAATATAATTTTCTCCAATCGCACCGTAAGAAGTTGCAGATGCACCAAACATACCATGTAGCTTCCACGGATATTTACGGTTCTCACCAACTATAATTACATCATCTTCTTCATACAGCCACAGATTCGTTGTATCCGCTGTCAATTTTTCTCTTCTTGAAAATAACCCTTCTTTATGAATCACGTACTTTTTACCTTCCCGCTCTTGCGTAAGATTCACACTTAATTCCTCAGTTAATATCGGAAATAATGTATTAGCAATATAATAGCCAGAAGCTTCAAGATCTCGTTTTGATCCAAAACCAAGTATTTCAGAGCGATATTTCGCTAAAAACATAACACTTTGAAAATCATAACGGGAGAAAGGCTTTCCATCCGTATCATGATCAAACCAATATTGTCGAAATTCAGGCCCTATCTTTTCCAGTAAGTAGCGCATTCTTCCTAAGTACGGATGTAATTTTAAAATAGAATGGTGTGTTCGTTTTTTTATAAAAAATGTAATGATAAAAAAGACGATTAAAAGCAACATTAAAAATAGTAATATACTAATAATAACGAGTAGCGTTTCACTCATCCCGCTTCCCCCTATGAAATTCCATAATAAAAGGAGAACACTCGATGTGCTCTCCTTTTATCTTTATTCATACTAACGTAGCAAGATGCTCTTTCGCGTCATATTCAACTAAACTTTCAGCGTGTTTAATTCGATGAACAAAGTCTGGATTAGCAATTAACGGTCTTCCGAATGCCGCTACATCAATCGTTCCTTCTTCCAACGCTTCTTCGGCCTCTTTCGGATTCAAATTACCAACCCCAACAATCGTACCATCCCAATATTTTCTTACTAGTTGATGAAAATTCTTTCCGTCAGCAATCTCTTGCGTATAATTCATCGTTGAAGGATGGATCATCGTTAACCCTACCTCTTTAAACATATTTATGAACGTTTCAATTGCAAACTCAGGGTTTTCCCACATATAAGTAGGATTATCACCTTTGAAAGCAGAGAAGCGAAGAAGTGTTTTATTAGCTCCAACAGCTTCTATTACAGCCGCCGTTACTTCTTTCATAAACGTTAACCTTTGTTTTAAATTACCGCCATATTTATCTGTTCGCTTATTCGCAAACTCATACGTAAATTGATCGATTAAATATCCGTGTGCACCGTGAATTTCTACTCCATCAAATCCAGCTTCGATCGCATTTTTCGCAGCTTGTGCATATTGACCGATCACTTCTTGTATTTCTTCTAACGTCATTGCTTCTGGCGTATCAAATGGTTTACGAAAACGTGGAACATTTCCCTCTGCAGCGATAGCCGACGGTGCTTGTGGCATTTGACCACCAATTATTTCATGATGACTCATACGCCCAACATGCCATATTTGAGCAATAATCGTCCCGCCTTCTTTATGTACCGCCTCTGTAACAGGTTTCCAAGAATCGATTTGTTCTTGTGTATAAATACCTGGCACTCCTGGGTTTCCTTTTGCTCTCTGACTAATGACAATTCCTTCTGTAATAATTAGTCCAATTCCATCCGCAGCACGTTTTCTGTAGTACTCCACTACATCAGCACCAACTACTCCAGTCTCATTATCTGCAAAGCATCTTGTCATCGGTGCCATCGCTATACGATTACGAAGAGACCAAGCTCCAACTTGAATTGGATCAAACAACTTTGTTTCTTCAACGTTTTCAAAAAATCCCCCAGCATTTACATTTGTTCCTTCATAAATACTCGCTGCTTTATTACTTGAACTTGTCATTTTTCTTCCCCCTAAAAAATCTTACTATAATCGCATCATACTTACTTTTAGATAGTAACGTCAATTTTTACGACTTTACAATAAAAAATTCGAATATCCCAAAAATAAAATGCTATAAATAATATTAAAAAGGTTTCCTTAGGAGGAAACCTTTTTTGTTAACCATATATGGCTGTCAATTCGTTTATCTCTTTAATAAAAAACACCTTATCAATAGAAGTGAAAATGGTTCAGTATTCTTCTAAAAATAATAACTTATATACCTAAAACAATGAAAGCCCTACCTCTCTTTCATCCTTACGGCTCCTCGTCCGTGCCAGTGTGAATCAGGATTGCAAAAATCAAGTAACTATTTTATCGAAGTATTCAATTAAACTTCGAACATTCATAAATGAAATTAAAAAATAAAAATGGATTTGATTGTAGTAATAACAATAGAGGTAATGCTCTAAAAGTGGTTTGAAAGAGTTGAATGTCTTTGAAATGATAAATTTTCTATAATTATGTTCCCAAAAAATTCAAAATCTTTTTTGGGATATAATACATTATTTGTAATGAACCTTAACAAAAGCTTTTTATCTGATTTTCTGTGATACCTTCAATTAATCCCAGTTCACTAATCAAAAATTCATATGCGTTATCTAACATCTTCTTTTCGCTTGCATTAAGTGCTTTTTCTTTCTGTATACGCATTAAATCACGCACAACTTCAGCACCTTCTTGCATTTTACCCGTCTTTATTTTATCAGTGTTCAATTTATACCTTTGCTTCCACGTAAGTAATCTATCTGATTCCCCATGTTGAAAAATATCCATTATGTGTGCTAATGCGGTTATATCCGTAACTGGTCGTATATTCGAATTCAATATTTTCCCTGCTGGAATCATTAGTTCCATATTACTAGCCGACATTTTTATAACATAATACTGTTGTTTTTCTCCTGAGATTTCCTTCTCTTCTATGGCTTTAATTATACCTGCTCCCTGCATTGGATAAACAATGTTATCGCCAATTTGAAACAAATAATCCACCTCCATATATGGTAACCTTCTCAAGTTTAACACAGTTTTAGTTTTTTAGCAAAATTTTTATTTTATCACAAAATTATTTTACACGTCAACACTTCAGAAGCAAGAAATTAAATTTACACAATACACTATAAAAACCGCAATTCCATTAACAGTTCCACACACATTCATTCTCTTTTAACACAAAAACACATCACTACATTTAAGTAGTGATGTGTTTTTGATAAGACATAAATAAAGATTTACTTTTCCGTCTATATACTAACCTGCTTACTAACCGTTTCCCTCGCTAAAAGAAAACTCATAATCACTTGCGCTGCTACTCTACTCGTCATATCCCTAAAATCAAGAGTTGGATCAATCTCTACTATATCCATCCCTTGAACGAGCGGTTCTTTACCAAGGAATTCAATCGCATCTAGTAAAGTCGTACTATCCATTCCACCAGGCCCAATTGCTGGACAACCTGGTGCAAACGCTTGGTCTAGCACATCCATATCAAGAGAAATATAAATAGAAGTCACACCTTGATTTCTTAATACTTCAATACTTTCCGTGATAATATCTTTTATTTCTCGCTCTCGTACATCTTTCATTGTATACACTGTCACGCCATGTTCTATTGAATATTCATGGTACGCACGTGCATTAGAAAAATTACGAATTCCAATTTGAACAAGTTGTTTCCCTGTAATGACATCATTTTCTAGTAAACTACGGAATGGTGTACCATTTGACGGGCCTCCATCATCTAAATTACGTAAATCATGATGAGCATCAAATTGAATAATTCCGACCTTTCCTTTACTGTTTGCAAAACCTGTTATACTCGGAAAACTAATCGAGTGGTCACCGCCAAGAACGATTGGTATCATGTTCGGATTTACTTTCGTTACATGACCAACTGTTTTTACAATTCGTTTATGACTTTCTTTTATATCCGTCACATGCATCGTAATATCGCCGCAATCATATAAGACACTTTCTTTCATATCGTGTTCTTCTGTAATTGCATATGTGCTATATGCATCTAACATCGCACGAATTGTCTTTGGAGCAAAACTTGCTCCTGAATGACTAATAGATGGTTTAGAAAGGGGTGCTCCAATTAAGGCAGCACCGAATATTTCTACGCCTTCCTCCCAATCTTTAATCATCTCACTCCATTTTGTCACTTCACGATCAATAAACTTTGCATTTTTCTTTAAATAGTGGCCGTGCTCCACGATTGTTCACCTCTTGTATATGCAATATTACCATTCTTCCATACTGTATTCACATGACTTACGCCGTAATGATACGGTACGTAAGCATAATTGTAAGCATCCCATAAAACTAAATCTGCCTTACGACCAACTCTAATTTTTCCAGCTACATCACCACGGTTAATGGCATATGATGAGTTAACCGTTACGGCATTCCAAACTTCTTCTGGTGTCATTTTCAGTTTTAGCATCGCAATGCTCATAATAAGCTGAATATTTTCAGTTGGACAGCTACCTGGGTTAAAGTCTGTAGCTAACGCAACTGCAACACCTTCATCAATCATTTTACGACCACGAGCAAAGCTTTCTTTATTTAAATAGAAAGTTGTTCCTGGTAATAATGTTGCTACTGTATTCGAGTTTGCAAGCATTTCAATCCCTTTATCAGAAGCTCCAACTAAATGGTCCGCTGATGCTGCACCGATTTCTGCCGCTGCTTCCGCACCACCAAGAGGGTCGATTTCATCTGCATGAATTTTCACGTCAAAGCCAAGCTCTTTCGCTTTTAATAAAAATTCTTTTGATTCTTCTACAGAGAACACACCTGTTTCACAGAAAATATCAACGAACTCCGCTAATTGCTTCTCTTTCATTTCTGGTAGTAGGTCTAACATCCATTGTAAAAATTCTTTCGATCTACCTTTATACTCTTTCGGAACTGCATGAGCACCTAAAAATGTTGAAACTAAATCGATCGGATGCTCTTTTTGTAATTGTGCTGTTGCCTCTAATTGTTTCCATTCCGTCTCATCATCTAATCCGTAACCACTCTTCGCTTCTACAGTTGTAACTCCGAAAGATAGCATACGGTCTAAATGGAATTTCGCTTTTTGAACAAGTTCTTCTTTCGACGCCTGTTTCGTTGCATTTACAGTTGAAAGAATACCGCCCCCTTTTTCCAAAATTTCTAAGTACGGAACTCCTTGTAATTTTAGTGCGATTTCATTTTCACGAGATCCACCAAATACAAGATGAGTATGCGGATCAACAAGACCAGGAGAAACCATTTTCCCACCGCAATCAATAACTTCTTTCGCCTGAAGTCCTTTCGCTTCTTCCACTGTTCCAACGAAAGTGATTACACCATTTTCAATTCCAACCGCACCGTTTTCGATAACAGGAAGCGTGTTCATCGCTTCCCGTCTTAACAAGCCATCTTCTTGATCCATTGTTAGTAATTGACCGATATTTATTAGTAAAGTGTCCAGCATGTTTTCTCCTCCTTATTTCATCATTGGAATGTTAACGCCTTTTTCTTTCGCAGTTTCCACTGCCAAGTCATATCCTGCATCCACGTGACGAACAACACCCATACCAGGGTCAGAAGTTAATACGCGCTCAATACGTTTTGCTGCTGCTTCTGTTCCATCTGCAACGATAACCATTCCAGCGTGAAGTGAATATCCCATACCAACGCCGCCACCGTGGTGAACAGATACCCAACTTGCACCGTTTACACTGTTAATTAATGCATTTAAAATTGGCCAGTCAGCTACTGCATCACTACCGTCTTTCATCGCTTCTGTTTCACGGTTTGGAGATGCTACCGATCCGCAATCTAAATGGTCACGGCCGATAACGATCGGTGCTGATAATTCGCCATTTGCCACCATTTCATTAATGATACGACCAAATTTCGCGCGCTCACCGTAACCAAGCCAACAAATACGTGACGGAAGACCTTGGAATTCAACTTGTTGACGTGCCATACGAATCCAGTTACATAAATGTTCATTATCAGCGAACTCACGTAAAATTACTTCGTCTGTTTTATAAATATCTTCTGGATCACCAGAAAGTGCTACCCAGCGGAACGGTCCTTTTCCTTCGCAGAATAATGGACGGATAAATGCTGGAACGAATCCTGGGAAATCGAATGCATTTTTCAACCCTTCATCGAAAGCAACTTGGCGAATGTTATTTCCGTAATCAAATGTAATTGCACCTTTTGCTTGCATAGCAAGCATTGCTTCCACATGTTTTGTCATGCTCTCTTTTGATAATTGTACATAGCGCTCTGGATCTTCTTCACGAAGTTTCGCTGCTTCTTCTAATGTGTAACCTACTGGAATATAACCGTTTAATGGATCATGTGCAGATGTTTGATCCGTAACTAAATCTGGCGTAATATTACGCTTCACTAGCTCTGGTAAAATTTCTGCCGCATTGCCTAATAATCCAATTGAAATTGGTTCTTTCTTCTCTTTATACTCGTTCGCAACCGTTAATGCTTCTTCTAACGATTCTGTATACATATCACAGTATCTCTTTTCAATACGACGATCGATGCTGCGCTTATCAACATCAATAGCGATAACAACACCGCCATTCATCGTTACAGCAAGAGGTTGTGCACCACCCATACCACCTAAACCAGCAGTAAGTGTTAGTGTGCCTTTTAATGAACCATCGAAATGTTGACGTGCCGCTTCTCCAAATGTTTCATATGTTCCTTGTAAAATACCTTGTGTTCCAATATAAATCCAGCTACCTGCTGTCATTTGTCCGTACATCATAAGACCTTTTTTCTCTAGTTCACGGAAGTGATCCCAGTTTGCCCATTTTGGTACTAAGTTTGAGTTCGCTAACAGAACGCGCGGTGCATCTTCATGTGATTTAAAGATTGCAACTGGTTTTCCTGATTGAACAAGTAACGTTTCATCGCTTTCTAACGTTTTTAATGAATCTACAATCGCCTGATAGCTTTCCCAGTTACGGGCTGCACGGCCAATTCCGCCATATACAACCAATTCTTCTGGTTTTTCAGCAACTTCCGGATCTAAATTGTTCATTAACATACGAAGTGCAGCTTCTTGAACCCACCCTTTCGTTTGTAACTCAGTACCTCTTGGCGCGCGAATTGTTTGTTGTACTTTTTCCATTTCAATCTCTCCTTTTTCTCATTTTATAGTGCTGCGTTTACATCTAATCTTTCTTTGATCGAATAATTCGTTTTTAACCAATACGCAATATTTTCAATATCCGTTGAGAATATGCGGTCATTTGTAATAGAAGGTACTTGCTGACGACCTTGATGGTAGAAGCTCTTCGTCACTGTACTCATGTTTTCAATACCGCGATATTCTGCAGCTTGCATCGCACAAATCATTTCAATTGAAAGAACACGTCTTACGTTTTGAATAATTTGATGTGCATGGCGTGAAGCGATTGTTCCCATACTTACGTGATCTTCTTGGTTAGCTGATGACGGGATTGAATCAACACTCGCCGGATGTGCTAACGTTTTATTTTCAGAAACTAGTGATGCTGCAGCATATTGCATAATCATCGCACCAGACTGAAGTCCTGGTTCTGGACTTAAAAATGGTGGTAAATCATTTAATTGCGGATTCACTAAACGTTCAATACGGCGCTCTGAAATATTTGCAAGTTCTGCCATTCCTACTTTTAAGAAGTCCATCGCAAACGCAATCGGTTGACCGTGGAAATTCCCGCCCGAAATTACTTTTTCCCCACCATCAAAGATAAGCGGATTATCTGTTGCGGCATTCATTTCAATTTCTAATTTTTCTTTCACATAATTTAAAACTTGCCAAGAAGCACCGTGTACTTGCGGGATACAGCGAAGTGAATATGCATCCTGTACACGTAGTTCTCCTTGTTTTGTTGTTAATTTACTGTCATGAAGAATGTCACGAATTCTGCTTGCTACTTCCACTTGCTCTTTATAACCGCGTGCTTTATGAACATTTTCATCAAATGCATCAATAATGCCTTGTAACCCTTCAATTGTCATCGAAGCAATTAGTTCAGCTTGATACGCCGTTGCTTCTGCTTCTATATAAGAAAGAACTCCTTGTGCTGTCATCGCCTGCGTACCATTAATTAACGCAAGACCTTCTTTCGCTTCAAGTTCAATCGGCTCAAGCCCTTCTTCTGTAAGAGCAACCATTGCATGAACGCGTTTCCCTTTATAGAACACTTCACCTTCGCCTAATAATACGAGCGCAAGATGAGATAAAGGTGCTAAATCTCCACTTGCACCAAGTGAACCTTGTTGCGGAACGACTGGATGAATTTTACGATTTACAAACTCAAGAAGCATATTTACAACGAGCGGTCTAACGCCAGATACCCCTTTAAGCATCGTGTTCGCTCGTAAAATTAACATACCGCGTGATACTTCTTCCGGGAACGGATCACCTATCCCACATGCATGTGACTGAATTAAATTATGTTGAAGTGCCTTTACATCATCTTTTTGAATAAGCACATCACTAAACTTTCCAAATCCAGTTGTAATACCGTAAACGACTTTTCCGTCCTCTACAATTTTCTCAACTACTTCGCGGCACTCCGCCACCTTTTTCATACTATTTGGACAAGCTGTTACACCTTCTCCTTCCAGTAATAACCTCTTCATTTCTTCAACTGTCAATGTATGTCCTGTTAACGTAATCATCATTTTTCCTCCTTAAAAAGGCAAAAGGGGACCTTATCTTTTTTTAAGACAGACTTCTGTCCTAAAAAAGTAAGGCCCCCTTCTAACTAATAGACTATGGGCAAATCATATGTGATTAATTCCTAAACCAATCGCCTCATGCTCAGATCCTTTTACAGGTGCACCAATCGTTCCATATAATGCAACAGCAACCCATTCGCCTTCTTTTTTTCCGTCGTATGGTGTACCGCGCACAATCGCAAAACGAAGTCCTACTGTACGAAGAACGTCTGCTAACTGAATTTGACCTCTCGTCACTCCGTACAAAGCTTCCATAATTGCATGATAAAGTGCATGTGTTTCTCTGTAAACGTCTGTTTCAATAACTTGGTTGCTTTTAGCCGCTGTTTCCATTGCTGCGACAACCTTTTGCGAATTCATCGAACCCACTTTCCCCGTACAATATTTCCAACCTTTCGGAATGGATAATACAGGGCTTTCATTCTCATCCGCAAGTGCCAACAGCATGGCCATACGACCAATTCGATGTGTTCCTTGAAGAAGCATGTGACTCTCTCATTTCTTTTAATTATTTGAATATTTCTTAATTTAAGAATATATGAAAACGGTTAAATCGTCAATAGTTTAAACTCACATTCAAACAATTTTTTCATCTCCTCCATTTGTGTACACAAATGATTTACACAAATTTTTCAGGCATGCTATAGTCTCACTAACAGATGCAAAGGGGAGAGATTCCAATGAAAAAGCGAAAAGATATTCATTTTCGAATTGAAGAAAAATTACTTGAAAGGTTTGAATCCGCACTCCATTACGAAGGTTTAAAGAAAACCGATGTATTAACACATGCGATTCAACAATTTTGTATGAAAGTGGAATATGAAAAAATGAATGATGTAAAACGGCAATATAGCGTTAGTAACAATTTACAAACACGTATCGATACACATAAACATTACGAAGAAAAACAAGTGAATTTAGATGAAATCGTTATTGAACATTTACAACTTCAAGGGAGAGAAAGAATATTAGAGGTTGGGTGCGCTAACGGAAAATTCCTTTCCCTTTTGCAAGCGAATGGCCATAAAGGTCAATTAACCGGTTTTGATCAATCAGAAGCCATGCTTTCTGAAGCCACTAAAACGAATAATTTAATTGAATGGAGACTAGGTGACGCTGGAAAACTTCCTTTTGAAGCTAATTGCTACGACTGGATTGTCGCAAGACATATGCTATATCACATGAAAGATGTCGAAAAAACAATTCAAGGATTCCATAAAGTAATTCGTCCTGGTGGCTCACTTTTAGCTACAACAAATTCTAGCGTTACACTACCTCGTATAGTTGAAATGTGTAACCGCATGTTAGACGCATTTGATTTGCCGAAAACAACATCATCAGTCACTCCATTTTGTTTAGAAAACGGTAAAGAGATATTACAATCCGTTTTTCCAACTGTTGAAGAAACAGTTATTCATAATGCTCTCGTTTTTCATCATGCTACTCCGATTGTAAACTATATTTCTAGCATGTTTCCGTCGTTAAATATACCGGATAACACACTTCTTCACACCGAAATGAAGGAATGGCTAAAAGAAGAAGTAGAAAATGAATTGTTACTTCATAATGGTATATGGCGCGATCCGAAAACGTTAGCCATTTATCGATGTCAAAAAGAAAAAAGCTAGCATTAGCTAGCTTTTATACATTCTCAGGCAAAAGCTTCTCCATCATCACATTCCCTTTACCACCGTAAAAATTTATATTATGTTCGTTTGCTACTCCAAAATAAGAGGCAATCGCTATTCCGAATGGTACAAATGCATGCCCTTGTGCTGTAATGATATTTGAGTGTTGCACAACTTCTTTATACACAAAATTTTCTACTGGAAAACAATCAAGCTTTTGATAATCTAGGGTCACTGTATACGAGATTTCTTTGAATAAGCCTGCTTTTGCTAGCGCATACGGTCCAGCACAAATTGCCGCCACTAATTTTTCTTGTTCATGAAATTGACGAATGATTGAAAAAAGAGGTTTTGCATCTTTCAACTGTACTTCTTCTCCACCTGGAATAAGTATCCCCTCATACTCATCTACACGTACTTCACTTACTTCTATATGCGGCTGCACTTGCAACCCGGTTTCACTTATAACCAATTCTTTAGTTAAGCCCGCTGTGATGATTTCATATTTATTTTTCAGCAATGCCGTTGCTACTGTTATTTCAAACTCTGCAAATGTTGGGTATACAAATAAAAGTATTTTTTTCATAGCCCTCTCTCCTTTAGCCAGTCCATAAAATATACCTCTAAATTGTTCACTGTTAATCTATTTGTGTCCACATAAGTTACAGGAAATTGTTTATACCAATCTTTTTCAGTTTCTACTAATTTAAATTGCTCCTCAAACGTACTTCTGTTTCTTGTTCTATCATTATTTTTTCTAGCATATACATTCTTTTTCGTAACATCTAAGTAAAAAATCGCATCCGAACGGCATTCTCTTAATTTATATAATTCATCTTTCAATTCAGTTTCTATATCCCACTCTTCTCCTATAATCGTTGGATAAAAGAGTGTAAAAAACTCAATGTCTTCTGGTCCGCGATCAAAAATTACGACTGAATTTTTCACATTTTGAAACTCCTTAATTTTTGCTTCCATAAACATTTTTTGATTCATAATAAACCCTACTTTTGAATTCATATCTAAATTCAATTTTTTTCGCTTCTCTACAATTGGATATGGATTTTCATATATAACTCGAAACCCTCTCTTTTCTAACCTTTTTGCTAATGTTGTTTTTCCGCTAGCCATCGGCCCTTGCAGTGAAATTACATATGCCACGCCTCTCATTCCCTTACACTTTAGTACACCTATAATATACAGAACCTTGAAAACTCTCAACATTATATATATCATCTTGTTTCTTATTCTTATCTAACTTATAATGAAAAATAGAGATTATGACGGACGCATCAATAATGTAAGCTTGGAAATCCAAGCTTACATTATTTTTTGCTTTCCCTTTTCTAATAAAAAGAGTATACTAGATTAGAACGTATGTTCTTAATAATTACATACAGTAAGGAGATAGAACAATGGTATACGACACAAAAGCAATTTCTTGGAATGAATCTTTAAAACAACTTCAACGCCGCTATACAAACAAACAAGTTGACCGAAAAGAATTTGAGGATATTGAACTGATGGAATTCTTCCGCGATAACAACTACATTTCTTTACCTACACATATAAGCGGCCTATCAAAAACACGTTTTACTTCTTACTCTATTTTCACAACTGAAGATAAAGATCGTAAAGTTGGCACACTTATTATTGAGTATGTTGAAGACGATAATAATAATTTATGTGTTGAACAACTATACTTCGTTTAAACTATAACGCTTGGTCAAAATGACCAAGCGTTCTTGCTTTCTATGAATCTCACTGTATATAATATGAATAAAAGAAAACCGCTATCATTAAGGGGGGATATGCTTGCTCGAGGGATGGTTCAGTTGGTTCATTGTATTATGGACGGTTATTTTATTAGGGCTTATGTCTATCGGTGGATACTTTATGTTCAGAAAATTTTTAAAACGTTTACCGAAAGAAGACGGCATGTCCATTTTAGATTGGGAAGAACACTACATAAATAAAACGAGACATTTATGGACTGACGAACAAAAACAATTGTTAGAAGAGCTTGTAAGTCCTGTTCCAGAACTATTTCGCGATGTTGCAAAATCAAAGATTGCTGGAAAAATTGGAGAACTTGCATTACAAGAAAATGCCTCTCAAATTACACAAGACTTAATTATTAAAGGATACATCATTGCCACACCAAAGCGTGATCATAAATTTTTAATTAAAAAACTACAAGAAAAAAAGATTGATTATTCTAACTATCAATCTTTACTTGCAAAGTAACTTCATATTATTTTCGATAAAAAAGACAGCGCCTTTGACGCTGTCTTTTTTATTTAATACATATACAGTTTTTAAGTTAGCTTCATATCTTTTTCATTATAAAAACCATCTTCTTTTTCCATTTCCTTCTGTAATTTCGTAAAGGAACGATACATTGCAATTCTCCATGACACAATCATCGCAAACGCAAGTAAGAAGAACATGCCACTAAGTTGTCCTAAATCAAGAGATTGACTTAAGTATGTTTTAAATACAATCCGCACTACAAGTAATCCAATTAATATAAAAACAAAGGCTTTTGAACGCTTCAAATAAATCTCTTGTCCTCTAATTTCAAATTTAGATGTTTTAATAAGAAAAATAGAGAAAATCAAACCGACACCAATTGCTTCTAACATTTCTGCTGGAGTTAATCGAAATTCAGGAAAAACATACATCAATGCGCCCGTACTCATAAAAAATGGCGGAAGTATAATTTTTTTCAATGTTGCAGGTTTCTTAGCTGCTTTTAAACGAATAAACATCGCACCGACAGCCATACAAACAGCAACGATACTTGATAAAAGAACTATGTTCATATTTTCTCATCCTTTTTTGTGGCTATATGCAAAATATACTTTCATTATATGCTTTTCCGTTAGTATTTCCAACATTTTCGCAGAATAATACTAAAAACCAGTAAAACCACCAAATAAACTTGAGAAATATACGATAATTTTCGTCATCCAGTTAAAGTATAGGAAGACACCCATAACAATCATAATATATCCTCCGACTTTCATGAAGGCCATACTATTTCTTTTAATCCAAGACATTTTCGTAATAAAGAATGACAATACGAAAAACGGGATTGCAAATCCAAGTATGTAAGCAATCATGTATATCATTGCTGATTCTGGATTTGTTGCTGCTAATCCAATTACGGACACTAGAATTGGTCCGGTACATGGCGTCCACCCTGCTGCAAAAGCTAATCCAATTAGTACTGATCCAAAATAGCCACTTGGACGATTTTTAAATGTAAATTTACGGTCTTGCATTAAAAATTTCGGCTTAAACACCCCGACAATAATTAAGCCGAACACGATGATAAATATACCACCTAACTGTCTGATTAAATCTTTATAGTCAGTAAAGATTCCTCCAATAAAACTTGTACCAAATCCAATTGCAATAAATATAATTGAAAATCCAAGTAAGAAAAACGCTGTATGTATCATACTTCTTTTGCGAAGCATTGCATTTTCTTCTTTCAATTCAGAAACCGACATACCTGTTATGTACGATAAAAATGCCGGATAAAGCGGTAAGCAACATGGGGAAATAAATGATAAGAACCCGGCGCCAAACGCTAAAAAAATACTAATATCTTGCATCATTCCACTCCTCTCCCTAAATATTGTAACAAAAACACATAAAAATACTATGAACAATTCGTGAAATCACTTTTACAACGTGGTAATAAGAAAAACCATACTTCCTCACAGTTTCTAATAAAACGTTTTCATTTCCTTCTATTATATAGAAAAACTCAAATGGATTTTACAACTCCTTTAATTGTTATTACCATAACAAAGGTAACATAGTTTCTCAAATAATTAGCACGTTACTAGTACGTCTATATACATATTGGTTTAAAAAAATATTTTTTTCAAATGCTGTCTCTATACAATACAAAGTTGATTTTATAATACTTCTACTATTAATAATTTCAAGATTATGCATAAATATCATACTTTTATTATTATTCTATAAAATGTCATACTTTTCTTTCATTTGACCCTTTATTTCTAATTTTGTATACTTCCCTCTAGTTATATATTTTCGATACGGAACAACTTCATATAGATGGGAGGAATTTTTCATGCTTCGTTATTCTCTTTTAGTTTTATTAGGAGCGTGTAGTTATGGAATTTTAGCTATTTTTGTTAAGCTTGCATATGCAGAAGGATTTTCACTTGGAGAGGTAATTGGCAGCCAATATTTGTTCGGTTGGATTATTTTGCTTGCTATTACACTTCTATTTTCTAGACATCGCGTTCCTTTAAAGCAAGCATTACTTTTATTCGTTGCAGGAACATCTGCAAGTTTTACCGGAATTTTTTATTATGCTTCATTAAAAACTGTACCAGCTTCTATTGCAATTATTCTTTTATTCCAATTCGTTTGGGTCGGAATTATCATTGAAGCAGTCGCAACAAAAACATTACCTTCAAGAGAAAAAGTTATTTCTGTTATTTTCTTACTTGTAGGGACATTTTTATCAAGTGGTTTATTTGAACAATCAGTAGGTGCTTTCGATACGACTGGGATCATTTTAGGTTTATTATCTGCTGTTACATTCGCAACATACATTTTCGTGAGCGGAAAAGTTGCTGTTGAAGTACCTTCATTACCGCGCGGTGTTCTCTTAATGACTGGTGCTTTAACTTTAGTCATGATTGTATTCCCACCAACATTTATTTTTAATGGTGCCATTTCTCAAGGTCTATGGAAATATGGTTTAGGATTAGGAACATTTAGTATCGTAATTCCATCTATTGCCTTTACAATCGGTATTCCAAAAATCGGTTCTGGCTTAGCAACTATTCTTGGTGCAGCGGAACTACCAGTTACAACAATTATGTCAGTATTCGTTTTAAAAGAAGCTGTACTATCTTCACAATGGTTCGGTGTATCACTTATATTAATTGGGATTGCAATCCCGCAAATTGCATACGCAATGCGTGGACGTTATCGTAAACATCATACGCATAAAAAAGTCGCAGCATAAAGTAAAACTTTAATTAGTTGAACCAATCGGGCTGCCCATTAATACGGGATAAACGAGAGAGGATTTTCATTTGAGAATCCTCTCTTTTATTGTTGTATACTTATGATAAATATTTTGCTGAAGAAAGAAGGCATACTACATGGTATCTATTTCAAATCAACTAAAAGAAAAACTTATTTCCATGCGTCGACATTTACATGAGTATCCAGAACTATCATATGAAGAGTTCGAAACAACAAAAGCAATAAAAAATTGGTTAGAAGAAAAAAATATTACTATCATTGATTCCAATTTAGAAACAGGAATTATCGCTGAAGTGTCTGGTAATAAAAACGGACCAATTGTAGCAGTTCGTGCTGATATTGATGCTCTTCCTATTCAAGAAGAAACACATTTGTCCTATGCATCTAAAGTACGAGGGAAAATGCATGCTTGTGGACACGATTTTCATACAGCTGCTATTTTAGGTACTGCTTTCTTATTAAAAGAAAGAGAATCTTCCCTAAATGGAACGGTTCGCTTCATATTCCAACCAGCTGAAGAAAGTAGTAATGGCGCTTGCAAAGTTATTGATGCTGGACATTTACGTAATGTGCAAGCGATTTTCGGCATGCATAATAAACCTGATTTACCAGTAGGTACTATTGGCATTAAAGATGGTCCACTGATGGCCGGAGTTGATCGATTTGAAATTGAAATTCACGGAGTTGGTACACACGCGGCTGTACCAGATGCTGGCGTAGATCCTATTGTCGCATCCTCTCAAATTGTGATGGCACTGCAAACAATTGTAAGCCGAAATATAAGTTCATCTCATAATGCGGTTGTTAGTGTCACAAATATTCATGCAGGAAATACGTGGAACGTGATTCCTGAAAAAGCTACATTAGAAGGTACTATTCGCACGTTCCAAGCTGAAACACGTGAAAAGATTCCAGCACTCATGGAGCGTATTATTAAAGGTGTATCTGATGCATTAGGTGTAAAAACGGAATTCCGTTTTTTTTCAGGTCCTCCTGCTGTTCACAACGATAAAGCTCTTACAGACTTATCTACTCAAGTTGCCACAAAGATGAATCTTAATATCATCTCACCTAGTCCGTCAATGGCTGGAGAAGATTTTTCATTTTACCAACAGGAAATACCAGGTTCATTCGTCTTTATGGGAACGAGCGGTACACATGAATGGCATCATCCTGCTTTTACAATTAATGAAGAGGCACTGCCTATAAGTGCAGAATACTTTGCTTTACTAGCCGAAAGAGCACTTAAACAATTCTCATAAAAAAAGCCGTTCAAAGTGCATCTCAGCACCCTGAACGGCTTTTCTTATTAAGTTAAATCACGTTTTAAAAACACAGTATATGAAATACATAAAAATACGAACAAATAAAGTAGTAACATACATGATGCAAACGGGAATGTTACTCCATCAATAAAACTTCCATTCTTTGAAATACTATATAAATCTGTGTTTGCTGGCAATAAATATTTCGCCCAGTTATATCTAGTGGCTGCTAATAACGCAATATTGCCTGATAAAGCAAGGAATAGTGAAATACCAATTGCACCTCCACTAGATCTCGTTAACACAGAAATCATAAATGCAAACGATGCATACACAACCGTTGGTAACCATGATAAAACATAATATTTACTTGCTTCCACAAAAATATTTTGTTTTATTATATTTCCATCTTGGAAAATAAACTCACTCCATGCAGGCTGTTGGAATTTATAAATAACAAGTCCACATAAAGCGGAGAAAATCATATTAAATATAAACAATAAAGCTGCAAATATAACGATTGCTAAAAACTTTGCTGTTAAAATTTTAAATCGACTCGCCGGACGGATTGTTAAAAATTTATATGTTCCCCAGCTATATTCATTCGCAAAAATTGTACTTGCATACACGAGGATAAAGGGGAGCAAAATTGGAAATACGATAAAACCTGTATCTCTCATGAAAGAAAGTGGAGAACTGCTTGCCGGTGCTGTATCCGTATCTAAATGCTTCATCTTAAGCTGGTATTCTTTTACAAGCTCATCCCCTGATTTTTCTGCTAAAATAGCTTCTTTTTTCATGCCAAGCTTTTTCTCAATTTCTACAGTACGTTCTGTATAATCTACTTTCCATCCTTTTGTTTCCGGTTCAAAATACTTTACCGTAACCCATCCTAATCCGATTATTAATACTGCAATAACTGCAAATGGAATAATCGTTCGCTTCCGCTTAAATATTTTATACAGTTCATTATATACTAAATTAAACAATATCTTTTCCCCCTGTTAATTCTAAAAATTGCTCTTCTAACGTTTTTCTTTCTTCATATACACGATACACTTGAATATTTTTCTCAAGCAATGTACGAATAACATTTGGGATTTCTTCATCTTTTACATTAATAAGTAATTCATTATCTTTTACTAAAACATCATGCCCTAATATTTCCGCTGCTTTATTCGCATCATCTACACGTATACGGATCGTCTCCATCTCTTCGCTTTGGCTATGCTGAATATTTTGCGTAGCCACATATTCCCCGTGCTGAATAATGATAACTCTGTCACACATTAATTCAACTTCTGAAAGTAAGTGACTTGATACAAGTACAGCTTTTCCTTGTTCATGTGCAATTTTTTTTATGTACATTCTCATTTCATGTATTCCACTAGGGTCTAATCCATTTGTCGGTTCATCTAGTATCAACACGTCTGGATTGTGAATAAGCGCCTGAGCGATTCCTAAACGTTGTCTCATGCCGAGTGAATACGCTTTTACTTTGCGATCAATTACTTGTCCCATCCCTAACAATTTCACTACTTCATCGATACGTTCTTCAGTCACATTACCATTCATTCGTCCGAAATATGTTAAATTTTCATAGCCACTCAAAAAAGGATAAAATTCAGGTGTCTCAATTACCGCTCCAATTTTCGCAGCGGTTTTTTCGAATTGCTGTTTCACAGATTGACCATCAATCCATACTTCACCTTCTGTCATACGGATCATACCAACCATCATTCTCATTAAAGTCGTTTTTCCAGCACCGTTTGGTCCGAGTAAACCGACAACCTCGCCTTTTTTCACTTCAAAACTAATATTTTGTACAAGTGTCTTTGATCCGATTCGCTTCGTTAACCGATCGACTTTTACAATTGATTGTTCATTTGTCATTCTATACAACCTTTCCTTCCCATTCTTTGTCAGGTCTTTTCACTGTAACATGATTATTTTTATGTGTAAAATAGAAAAAAGCATGATTTCTCATGCCCTTTCTTTAAACCGCAACGAATTTTCACCCTTTAAACTTCGAACAAATCGATAACATTGCATCATCGATATTAAAACGACAGTCATAATAATTATACTAATAATTACAACTGCATATATTGTAATTGGCGCACTATTTATTCCTTGTATCCCTGCGATTTTCATAAAGATAACCGTGAATAATTTCAAAAATAGCATCCCATTAATTAATCCGAAAACAAATGCTGCTCCATAAATGAATAATTGCTCCTGACATAATACACATAGTACCTCTTTTCTTTTCATATTTTCTGCTACATAAGATGTAAACTCCTCCCTCCTCACATGCAAAAGAGAGTACATCATTTTATATGTAGTAAAAATACATATGAAAATTAATACAATAAAAAGTGTGTAAAAATACATTTGAAATACAAATGCATCCCCTACTTTCAAAATAGCTCCTTCATTAAATTGTAACGATATCATAAAAAACAAAATCATAGTACTCATAGCAATCCACATAAATTGCTTCATCCTTTTGGTAGCAAATGTTCTAATATTTTTTCTCGCTAACCGACATAAAGACATAACATTCTTCCCCTACCTTATTACATACACATTCTATACTACTAGTGTATAAAAATATGACATTTTAAACATCGCACTACAATCGGAATTTCTTCTAAGTCTTTAGTCCTAGAAAACGAAATGATAAAAAAATCACATTTAGAATATAATTGTAAAAAGGAGGAGATTGCATGCGTATAAAATTACTATCAATCTTGTCTTTATTATTACTCACAAGTTGTAGCCAACTAAAAAACAATGAAATTGCCATTGTTGAGCCATACAAATTAACAAAAGAGCAAGCTTCTATTTTACAAATGACTCCTCTTCAAGAAAGAAATAGCATGTTTTATAACGTTACGCTTAAAAATGATAAAGATGAAATAAATGCTACAATTGATTATTATAACAATGGTAAAAAAACAAAAGAAATTGCTAATATAGCTACCTCACATTTTTCAAAAAAGAAAGTAAAGCTTTCTTTTTTACCACCACATTTCCAATTCGATAAAGATATACAAGAAAAAAGGCAGTGGTATATGAATATTGAAGGTGGTTCAACGCTTGTTCATGAAGAAGAACCACGAAGCGTAAATAGCTCTGCAACTACTACAATTCAATCTATAAAAAATTTAAAATACAATCAAAAAACAACTTTAGCTGCTGTAATTCAAACCAGTAAAGAAACTGTAAGCGTTCCTACCATTGATGAAGAAACAGGTATTGATCTACTCTTAAAAGAAAATGAACACGTTTATCTATTTAGTATCGAGCTAAAAAAAGAACAATAAAGCGGAAATGCAACTTAAGTTGCATTTCCGCTTTATTGTTTAATAAGGTGTACTTTTATGGATTTGAATTAAATCCATTTTCTGTTACTACTATTATTCATCTTCTACTTCTATTCTTTTCTTCTCTCTTGCAATTTTTAAAAACTCTAGCAGCTCTGGATTACTATTCATTTTTTTGTAAGCCACTGACATTTCTGCCACAAAATTAGAATCATATAACTCTTTATATACAA
This sequence comes from Bacillus cereus group sp. MYBK216-1, assembly GCF_051916495.1. Classification (NCBI taxonomy): domain Bacteria; kingdom Bacillati; phylum Bacillota; class Bacilli; order Caryophanales; family Bacillaceae; genus Bacillus; species Bacillus cereus group sp. MYBK216-1. The sequence goes on along the minus strand of NZ_JBQAGT010000003.1, from coordinate 40,053 downwards.
CTTCTGTTTTATATAACTTATTTGCCGATACGGGTATTACTGTAATTCCAATCCCTGCTGCTACAAGCCCCATAACTGTTTGATACTCTGTTGCTTCTTGTACAATGCGTGGACTAAATCCAACTTCTCTGCAAAGAGATAAAATTGTATCATACAAAGCTGGCCATACTGGTCTCGTAATAAATACAAACGGCTCATCTCGTAAATCTTCTATATGTATTTCATCTTTCTCTGCAAGTGGATGTGCCTTTGGTAAACATAAGGTGCAAGATAACCTTTGAATTGGCTCTAATTCTAATAATTGTGTTGGAATTGGTGGACGTAAAAAGCCAATATCGATACGGTTATCATGAAGTGCATGAACTTGATCTGGTGTTGACAATTCATGTAATGCAACAGACACTCTCGGAAATTTCTTTCTATATTCCCTAACAATTGATGGTAAAATATCATATATCGCCGCACCTACAAAACCAATTGAAAGTGATCCTACTTCTCCCCTTTGTGCACTTTGTGCAACTTCTACTGCTTTTTCAATTTGTTCAAACGCTTTTTTTACTTCTTTTAAAAACATTTCTCCTGCTTCTGTTAGTTCAACCTTTCTTTTCGTTCTTGAAAATAATGTAACTCCCATTTCTTTTTCTAATTGCTGTATTTGTTGACTAAGTGGTGGTTGTGTCATTTGTAAACGAGCAGCTGCCCGTCCAAAGTGTAACTCTTCTGCCACAACAACAAAATATTGCAAATGCCGTAATTCCATTTTTGGACACCCTTTTCACTTTCGATTAATACGTCTAATATATTAATACCATATAATTTATATATTAGACAAATATTTCGAATGAACGTATAGTAGAAATTGTTAATTCTTTTTTACAATTTTTATGTAAAAAAAGAAAGAGGTGGTTACTGTATGAAATGGTGGAAGTTAAGCGGACAAATTTTATTACTATTTTCTTTCGCTTGGACAGGTGAATGGATTGCAAAACAGGCACACCTCCCAGTTCCAGGAAGTATAATCGGTATTTTTTTATTATTAATTTCATTAAAATTTAACCTAGTTAAAAAAGAATGGATACAGGACGGAGCAGATTTTTTATTAAAAGAACTTATTTTATTTTTCATCCCTTCTGCAGTCGCTGTCATACGTTACAGAGATACACTAACACAATATGGAATCGATCTCATTTTAATTATTATGATTAGCACTCTTTGCGTTACCTTAGTTACAGGACTTTTAACAGAATTGCTACTAAAGCGGAAAGGATCAACGCAATGATCGGATTTCTTTGTTTACTATTAACACTATTCACATATTGGATATCAAAAAAAATGTATCAACGTTGGAATTGGAGTCTACTTTCTCCTCTTCTCGTCTGTCCCATTATTTTAATTGCTTTATTGCTCGGATTAAATACACCTTATGAAACATATGAATCTGGTGGTCACTGGTTAACTGAATTATTAAAACCCGCAACAGTTGCTTTTGCATGGCCAATCTATAAATACTTTGATTTATTAAAGAAACATGGAATGGCTATCTTACTTAATGTCATTGTCGGTTCGTTTTTATCAGTCATTACTTCAGCACTACTAGCAAATTATTTTCAAATTGATTCATCACTAGAACATAGTTTAGCGCCACATATCGTAACAACACCAATCGCAATGGCTATTTCAGAAATGATTGGTGGCATGTCACAATTAACTGCTGTATTTGTCGTTTTAACTGCCTTAACAGGAGCATTGCTCGGTCCTTCTCTCATACGTATTTGCCGTATTAAAACAGCAATCGCAAAAGGTATTATGTTAGGAACAAGCGCAAATGGAACCGGTACATCAAAAGCATTCGAAATCGGTCCTGTGGAAGGAACAATTGCAAGTTTATCTATGCTTTTAACAGCAGGCGCTAGTTTAGTTATCGTTCCGCTTTTCTTGTCTTGGATACATTAAAGAAGCAAGTATTTACATACTTGCTTCTTTATCTATATATTGGCACAGCAATTCATAATCCTCTGGAAAAGCTAAACACAATTGTTCAACTTCATGTATCCCTTTCCAAGCAATTTCATGTATTAACTCATCAGGATCTTGGATTTTCATATTACCGCCTATTTGTTTAACAAAATAATAATGGACATACACTGGAACACCGTATGTAATACCCTCTTTTTCATATATTTTATTTACAACTTCCACATTGTAACCTGTTTCTTCCCAAACTTCCCTAATACAACATTCTTCTAGTGTCTCTCCCTTTTCAAGTCCTCCACTTGGGACAGACCACCTTTTTTCTTCTCCCTCTTTTCCCTGCAGTACCATTAAAACTTCATTTCTTTCATTTACACATACCGCTGCACTACCTATCCATCTCTCCATAAACATCCCTCCCCTACTAAAATTCGCCCTCTTTTTTATTTTCCCCTTGAAAAAAAGAGGAAAATAATAAAACAATGACGAAAAATTACATCAACTTCATAGACAATCCCTTTTTAGAAATTAAAACTGGAAGGATGAAAATATGATTTCTAATTATGTTGTGGAATGTGTCTTTTGTGAAAAAAATCGAAAGCCTCGCCAAGCTATTGTCACCGTTCCCGCCACTACTCAGCTACTAGCCATTGAAAAAGTGCGTGCAGAATGTAAACGTCGTTTCGGAAAAGCTTTATTATTACAAACAGAAATTAAAGAAGAAATAGTTTTTGAACAAAAAGAAAGCTGACCATCAATTGGTCAGCTTTCTTATCCGATCATATTTTCACATGAAGATTAGGGGCATCCTCTTTAAGGATCGGGATTTTCCCATTATGTACGTTCCATAATGGTCATCGAACAATATATTTCTATGCAATTAACTATTGAATAGAATAGGGCAAAACTTGTTCGCATTTTTAGAAAAGGGATAGGGATATAATTCAAGTAGTACTTCGAATACTCGAACTTTACACTCATAATATTAAAACAAATCCTTTTATATGGGAAATATGAATTACCTACATAATTCATTCGTAAAATATATTAATAGTTTGCTATATTAATTTTATCCCGCTATTTGTAAGCAGTCCCCCCTACTTATTATAATTTCACTTTATTCCATCAATAGCATACATCCAGCTAAAACCGGTGTCATAATCATCGAAAACCTCAAAAGCATTCGCGGTGCATAATTTGTAAACTTCGCGCCAATATATGCCCCTAACATGGTCCCAATTAATACTTGCAATAACAATATATAATCTAAATATCCTTCCGAACTATATCCTAGCCCGCCTCCAATTGCAATCGGTAATATAACAAGCATCGTTGTCCCTACAGATTGCTGAATCGTTAGTCCCAATAGAACCATTAATCCAAGTTGAATAAACGGTGCAGAACCAATCCCAAATGAACCAGCCATCATTCCAGTAACTAATCCAAGGCATATACATTTCAACAAGTAGTTAACGGGAAACTCTTTATGTTTATATAAAGACGACTGTTCTTTGTTTTGGAACATAATTAATTTAATAAACATAAAAATTGCCGATAAAAATAACATCCCAGCTGTAAACCAATGAAGAAGATGAGCTGGTATAAGTGAACCAAATTTAGAACCAATATAAGAGCCAATTGCGCCAAATCCCCCAACAATCCCGCCTATAATAAGTGCTACATTGCCTTCACGGTAATGACTGACAACACCTGATAATGTCGTAAACGCCATTGCGGTTAAAGATGTTGCAAGAGCAACATGAATAGGAATATGGAATACTAAAGTGAGTATCGCGATAATAAACCCAGCTCCTCCAGCTCCAACAAATCCTAATAAAATACCCATTACTAACATTGTTATAATAATTGCCACAGACTTTCCCTCCAGTAACACAATTATCCATCATATTTATCCTTACATACAAATAAAAAGCATCCTAAACGGATGCTTTTTATTTCAATGATATGTACTTAATCTTGATTAATCAAAATAACCGCTGGACCAGCGACTACTACTCCAGCTACTTCTATCTTTTCAAATTCCTTTACTGTAATAGATATAACTCCTTCTCTTTCCATCAATTCTTTACTCAGGACATCAGTCGGGATTGCTTTCACCGTCTTACCTCCTTTTCATTTATACAATATGATAAAGTGAAACTTTCATCAGTGGGTTTTTTGTCCGTACTTATTGATTATTAACCCTCAGCAATCGGGCGAATAATCACCCAATGCATCTATATATATGCATCACCTCCGCTTTCATTCCTTATTCCACTCAAAAACCTTCTCCCCCTTCCGTGACATATTGAAAAATAAAAAAGAAGCTATAACATATAGCTTCCCTCCACGTTTCTTTAATCTTTATACACCGTATATTCCATAACTTTACCATCTCTATTAAATTGTAAAACAAGCTGTTCGCTATCTATTGGAATAAAGCCACGTTCAGTCCCAAGATAATACAAAGTGATAACTCCTTCTTCCCCACTTCTCGTTTCCGTTGGGGCTCCTAACAATTGTGTAATTTCTTCATTTGATTTCCCTATTAATTTATATTTTTGTAATAGATCATCTACCATATGTACCCGCTTATCTGCATGATTTAACCATCTATTCTGATTAAACTTTGATGTATATTCATTTACACTTAATTGTACAGTGCACACTATTAATGGTATGAGTGCTACTATTAAAACCCCCAACATTTGCTTCTTTTCTTCATTACGATTTTTAGAAACATATAAAATAACCCTTTGAATCATGACTAATAAAACAAATGGTATGAATACTACAAAAATGCTCCTTACCCTTAAGGGTATATGGACCATATCAATGAAGAATATAAATACAATGTACATTACTATATACAAACAAAAATAGCCATACAAAATACTACGCAGCATATCGTTCAGAAAGATCTCCCCTTTTAACTCACTATATAGTTCATCCGGCTAATCATTTCTCGAATCTGTTCTAATTCTTGCTCTGTATATACTACTGTCCCTGTTAAGATTTCATTTCTGAAGAACGTTACAATTTGCTCCCGATCTTTTAATCTAGGTGTTTCCTCACTAGAAAGGTCTACTATTGCTTTTCCATTTTTATTATAAAAATATACAACTGGTTTTACCTTTTCTTTTATACTATTAGCCTGCATTTCATTCAAACAATTGTATAAAATTTTAGATAGTTTCTTCGCCTTATATACTGGATTCCCTTCATTTTTCACTTGTATAGTTGACGAATCTTTACCTACTATATATTCAAATGTCTCTTCTTTATCAACTTCTTGTTGATACTTACCCATTTCATCAATCATAAATGAATATATACCAGCATTTTCTTTCGTTAAACCATGAATTAATTTCTCGTTCCATTCTTTCGTCTCCAGTAGATAAATACCAGTTTTGCACAAGATGAGATGATGGATTCTATTATCGTTTATTTCACTATTATTTTTAATAAAAACATTCGGCATGACTTGAATTTCAGCATCTAATATGATACCTTGCTCTATGAATCCTCGCTTCATATAATGTAATGTTTCGTACGTATTCATTTCAGCACCGTTTTTAGTATATTCTCGTAAATTTGCAATTAATTTTTGAAACATATGTATTTCGTTATTATGTTTATTTTGCATTTCACTACGTTCTTTACTATGCTGCATAGCTAATTGATTTTTCATCATACGCATATTTTCAATTTCTCTATTTGCACTTACTTGTAAATCATTGTATTTTTTCTGTTCCATATTTTTTAAATTATTTTGTTGTTCTTTATGCTCTATCACTGTAGCTGCAATTTCATTTTTATACGTTTCAATCGCTTGTTTCTTTTCAAATTCTACTTGCTGACTCTCTGATTCTAACTGTTTATTTTTATAAAACAGCACAAATGCTACAGCTAATAATATTAAAATCGCACCTATTAGCACATAATTCATATTTTTACTCCTTTATTTCATTTTCGATTATTTTTTATAAATATATCTACTATAGTATACTATGGTTTCGATATAGACTTTGTAAAAGTTGTATATTTTTAATAAAAGGCACCTCTGACGGGGCACCTTTTATTTTCACTCTATTGTACACCATACTGAATATAACTCGGATCGTAGTATATCCATTGATTTGTCCCTAAGCAAAGCCATCCATCTTGCTTACTCCATACTCGATACGATTCACCCTGATGTAACTGTCTTATAACATTTCCATTTAATGATGGAGCATCACGCAAATTTACATTATCACCAGTAATAGTCGCCACATAATGTTTATACTGAATATAACTCGGATCATTATATACCCACTGATTTGTCCCTAAACAAAGCCATCCATCTTGTTCTCCCCAAACTTCATATGTTTCGCCACGATTCAATTGGCGAATTACACTAGACTGTAAAGATGGTCCACTTCTCAAATTCACATTATCTCCATTAATTATAGCAACCCCGTACACTGGAGTTGCATTATTAGGCGGGGAAACATTACCTCCACCACTTGCTCCATTCCCTTTTAAAGCTTCTAATGAAACTGCAGCTGATACATCACAATTTCCTACGCCTGAAATTTGTCCAGAATCTGTGTACTGCCACGCTGTCCATCCACCAGCATCAGCAGGCGGTGTACTCGAGTATTTAGCAATCCAAAGCGGTATATCACTTAATCCGCTAATTCTGAACTCATTAATATACCAAACTCCTGTATATAACATTACATCTTTTCCAGTAGCCTGTTTCACATAATTTATGAAGCTTCTTGCCCAATTCGATATAGCGTTACCAGTTAAATTACTGTTGCTCGGATCTGTTGGTGATTCTAAATCCAGAACTGGCATTAAGTCTGTCTGGTTACTTTGTAATATACTCACAAAATATTTCGCCTCTGAAATTGCATCATTTTGTTCTGGACGTGCAAAATGGTATGCACCAATTAATACATTCGCACTTCGGGCTGCTTGTACATTTTTAGTAAAAGTAGGATCAATGTAGTTTACACCTTCTGTCGCTTTTGCATACGCTGCTGGAATTCCAGATGCCTTCACTGCATTCCAATCAATATTCCCTTCCCAATGAGACACATCAATAAACGTAACATTTGAACTTGATCTGTTTTACATATAAAATCTCCTATCAATTTTTTTACTTCGTATACATACAATATGTACAAGTTTCATAAGAGGACACGACATTTATGCTATAGAAACAAAGAGTAAACATATTTTGTATACAAAATAAAAAAGACCTTGTGTTACAAGGCCTTTTGCAAACTCACTTTATTTTGTAGCAAGTACATATTATAATACAAACCTTGCTCACTTAGTAATTCTTGATGTGTTCCTCTTTCTACTATCTCCCCATCATGCATCACAAAAATTTGATCTGCATCTTGAATTGTAGATAACCTATGCGCAATGGCTATCGTCGTTCTACCTTTTCGCATTTGTTGCAACGCTGTTTGAATAGCCTCTTCTGTTTCTGTATCGATATTAGCTGTTGCTTCATCTAATACTAATACTTTCGGATTCGTTGCTATCGTTCTAGCAAAAGCAATTAATTGTCGTTGACCGCTTGAAAATGCTGCACCTCTTTCTACTACTTCTGTTTCATACTGTTTTGGTAACTTTTCAATAAACGTATTCGCTTGCACAAATCGAGCAGCTTCTTTTACTTCTTCATCCGTAATTTCTTCATTATACATACGAATATTTTGCTTTACATTACCAGCAAATAAAAATGCATCTTGCAATACGAGTCCTATTTTCTTTCTAATTTCTCGTTCTTCAAATTTTTCTAAATCTACACCGTCTATTACAATATTTCCTGACTTAATATTATAAAATCGCATTAACAAATTCATAATCGTACTTTTTCCGCTACCAGTATGCCCAACAAAAGCAACCGTTTGCCCTTGTTTCACGTGAAATGATACATTTTTTAAAACGTCACGCTTTCCATCATATGAAAAAGTAACATTTTTAAATTCAATATCTCCATCCACGACTTGAGGATTCTCATTGCCTTTTTGAACCGGTGCTAAATCTTTCTCGTCCATTAAATGAAATACACGTGATGACGAAACAAGTGCCTGTTGGAAAAAGGACAATTTCATCATCATCTCATTTACAGGTTGGAAGAAACGATGTATATAGTTAACAAAAGCATATAAAACTCCTACTTCAACAGGGCTCTTTAAAGCATCAATCCCAAATAAACCTAGTACTAACGCAATAGCTACAATATGCACTAAATCCGTAGCTGGTCGTAAAAGTAATGCGTCTAACTTCAAAGTACGTCGCCCTGCACTATAATGTTTATTATTCACTTCTTCAAACTCTTTTCTCATACGTTTTTCTTGTCTGAAAACTTGAACAATATTCATTCCTTGTATGGACTCGTTCAACTTTGCATTTAACACGCTTAGTTGATTACGTACTTCTAAATAAAAAGCTGCACTTTTCCGGCGATATAATACCATAATCGCAAACATTATCGGAATTAATACGAGAGAAAATAGCGCTAATTTTACATCTAATAAAAACATCGCTACTAAAATGCCTACTAAAAAGACTACATTTTTCACAAATGTTGATAATACACTGACATAAAAATCTTTAATCGCTTCCGTATCATTCGTTATACGAGATACGAGCGTACCAATTGGCGTACGATCAAAGAAACTTAATGACAGCTTTTGAACATGTTCATATACTTCAACTCGCATATCTTGAACAATCTTAAAAGCAATGTTCTGAAAGTACAATAGATTTAAATACGTAAATAATACTTTTAATAAATGAGCAACTATGTAAATTACAAATAAAGTAACGAGCGCTGATCGTTCAAAATCCCGCGGTACTAGGTGTTCATCGAGGAATTGTTTAATTAAAAAAGGACCCATCATTTCCGTTACTGTCGCACCAACTAAAAAGATAAATGCTAAAGATAGCAACCCTTTATATGGCTTCATATAGGAAAGCAATCTACTTAAATCACTTCGCTTCTTCTCTACCATCATACGCCTCCTTTCTCGACTAAAGCTTCTAATTGCTGGCTTTCATACATTTCCTTATACCAGCCGTTTTCCTTCATTAATTCCTCATGTGTACCTCTTTGTACAATTCTACCTTCATCAACAACAAGAATAAGATTGGCATGCTGAATTGCACTTAATCGGTGTGCAGTAATAATCGTCGTTTTCCCTGCTCTTTCCCTCTTTAAGGCACTTAAAATCGTCTCTTCTGTTTTTGCATCTACTGCTGATAAACAATCATCCAAAATTAAAATTTCAGCATTTGTTAATAAAGCACGAGCAATAGAGATTCGCTGTTTTTGACCACCAGATAACGAAACACCTCTTTCCCCTACTACTGTTTCATATCCTTCTGAAAATTGGAGGATGTCATTATGAATACAAGCAATCTCTGCAGCTTCGGTAATTTCATTATATGTAGCATCCGCCTTTCCAAAGGCAATATTCTCACCAATACTTGCTGAAAATAAAAAATGATCTTGCGGCACGTATGAAATGGCAGAACGGACACCATGAAGTGTTATATCTCGAATATCTCGCTTCCCAATTTTTAATTCACCATTAAAATGATCATACTCACGGATTAAACATTTTAATAAAGTCGTTTTCCCTGCGCCTGTACGTCCTACAACTCCTAGTGTTTCACCCTTCTTCAAATCAAAGTGAATATCGGTTAAATGTAACAATTCATTTTTCTTATACGAAAATGAATCAACGGCAAACGAAACATTACCGCTCGCTATTGTATGTACAGCATTTTCGCTATTTACTACATCTGATTTTTGTGAAAGAATTTTTTCTACACGGTCATATGATGCACGCCCACGCTCCATAATATTGAACAACCACCCAAACGCTAACATTGGCCAAACGAGGGTACCTAAATACGTCGTAAATGTAACGAGATCACCTACTGTTAATTCACCTCTTACAACTAATACCGATCCATAACATACTGCGATTAAAAAAGAAAATCCAACGATAAGAGAGATTGTCGGATCAAATAACGAATCAATACGTGCAACTAACACATTTTTATGTACAACATCTTCTGATTTTTTTCGAAACGCCTGCAAATCTTCTTTCTCTTGTCCAAGAGACCGGATTACCTTCATCCCACTCATACTCTCTTGCACTTTATCATTGATTTCCGAAAACGATTGCTGTGCTTTATGAAACCTTTTATGTAATAACGTTCCATAATAATTTGTCGAAATGGCTACAATCGGCATTGGAATTAAACTTAATAATGTTAACTTCCAACTAATTGTAAAACCCATCGCTACGAGTACACATCCTCCGACAGCTAATGAGTCAACAAGCGTCAAAACACCCGCTCCAGCAGTTTGCTGGATCGCTTGAATATCATTGGTCGCATGTGCCATTAAATCACCTGTTCGATTTGACTGATAGAAAGATGGACTCATCTTTGTAAAATGTTCATATAAATTTTTTCGTAATTGGCGAGCTAATTTTAATGAAGACCCGAAAATCATAATACGCCATATGTAACGTAATATGTACATCGTAATACCTACAATTACTAATAATACAACCCATTTTAGTAACTTATCGGTCGTCAATGTTCCATCATTAATTTCATCTACAACGATTCCAATTACTTTTGGTGCTACAAGTTCTAGAAGTGCAACGCCAAACAATAAAATAATTCCAGTTATGTACGCTCGTTTTTCTTGTTTAAAAAACCACGCTAAATTCATAAATACTTTCATTTTTTTCCTCCTCCCTTAAAATGAGCGATGTTTTCAGTTTACCAAAAATACAGAATTTTTAAAAGTTTTAAAAACTATAACTAACAAAAAGAAAGACACTCTTAGCGAGTGTCTTTTAGCGCTTATTTCATTTGTTGCTTGTTCATCGCGCTCATCATTTGATTGATTTTCTTTTGGGAAGGTTTTTGTCCCATTTGCATCATCATCATTTTTAACATTTGTTCGTTAATTGGTGGATTTTTTTGTAAGTAATTCATCATGTATTTGCGGGCAATGAAAAATCCTAACGCCACGCCTGCTACTAGTGCTACTACGCCCACTAGAATACCTAACCAAATTGGCATATATTTTCCTCCTTCATGTTGTCTACCTTACAGTGTACTAAAACCTTTTCAATAAGACAAGATACAATTCGACATTTTTTACACATATGTTCGTACTTGTTTTAGAGGATTCAGCCATCCGTACTTTGTATTTTCATAATCCATTGCTAAAAATGTTAATTCACACTTTCTTAACACCTCAAAGAATGTCGTTTCCATAGAGACATTTCCAGAGGTATTCATACGAATATAGTGCGGTTTCACCATTATTTCGCCGTACTCCGCTCCCGTATAAAGTGTATGTGTATGATGTGTTCTATCATATTTACCAAGAACGCGCAAAGCTTGTTCTAATTTATGATGAATTTTCATTACTTGCAATGGCATCGTTATATACATCATTTGCTTATATAACACTTTTTTCTCCGAAAGGGACCCAGATTCTGAAAATCGAGCAAATAAATCAAAAAACAAATATTCACGACCAAAATAAGCTTTCGCAATATCCTCTTGAATTAAATACAATTCATACGTTTTCATTTTTCCACTCCCAATCTGGACAACCTTTTCTCTTCATTATATATAAGAAAGTTTGCAATGATTGTCTGACTGCGGAGAGATAAAAAACTTTTTCTGTCGAAAAAACTCATTTACATAGAAAAACCTCTCCATGCCGGAGAGATTTTTCTGAAATCATTAAAGCATTTCTTTTACTTTACGAACAACGTTCTCTACAGTAAATCCATACTCTTCCATAATCTTCTCACCAGGAGCAGAAGCACCGAATGTATCGATACCTAACACATCTCCTTCAAGACCTACGTAACGGTGCCATCCGAATGTAGCACCCATTTCAATTGCGAAACGTTTTGTTACTGCTTTTGGTAATACAGATTCTTTGTACTCTGCAGTTTGAGCTTCGAAGCGATCCATAGATGGCATGCTGACAACAGCTGCGTCAACGCCGTCTACTGCTAATGCTTTTTGAGCTTCAACAGCTAGGCTTACTTCAGATCCAGTTGCAAGTAAGATTACATCAGCCGTTTCTTTCTTGCTTGCCGAAACTACATATGCACCTTTTGCTACTTTTTCATACGTATCTTCTTTTGCACCTTCTAATGTTGGAAGGTCTTGACGAGTTAATACTAAAGCAGTTGGTTTGTTTGTAGATTCTAAAGCTAGTCTCCAAGCTGCAACAGATTCGTTACCATCAGCAGGACGGATAACAGAAACATTTGGCATTGCACGAAGCGCTGCTAATTGCTCGATTGGTTCATGCGTTGGACCATCTTCACCAACAGCGATACTGTCATGTGTGAATACATACGTTACTGGCAATTGCATTAATGCTGCAAGGCGAATTGCTGGGCGTAAGTAATCAGAGAATACGAAGAACGTACCACCGTAAGTTTTTAAACCGCCATGTAGTGCAATACCGTTCATTGCTGCACCCATTGCGAACTCACGTACACCGTACCAAATGTTTTTACCGCTGTAATCATCTCTTGTAAAGTCTTTTTCGTTATTCATGTATGTCTTGTTAGAACCAGCAAGGTCAGCAGATCCACCGAAGAATGATGGTACAGACTCTGCAATTGCATTAATTACAGCACCAGAAGAATTACGAGTTGCTGCTTTTGATCCTAATTCATAAGTTGGTAAGTTTTGCTCCCAACCTTCTGGAAGTTGACCGTTCATTGCTGCTTGGAATTCGTTTGCTAATTCTGGGTATGCTTGCGCATATTCACCTAGCATCGTGTTCCACTCAGCTTGCGCAGTTTCACCAACATCTTGTACTGTTTTACGGAAGTTGTCATATACTTCTTCTGCTACATGGAAGTCTTGCTCAGCAGTCCAAGCATATGCTTCTTTCGTTAATTTTGTTTCTTCTACACCAAGTGGAGAACCATGTGAAGCTGATTTTCCTGATTTGTTTGGAGAACCGAAACCAATTGTCGTTCTTACTTCAATTAGCGTTGGGCGTTTTTCGTCAGCTTTCGCTTCTTCAATTGCTTTCGCGATTGCTTCAATATCGTTTCCATCCTCAACACGGATTACTTGCCATCCGTATGCTTTGTAACGATCTTCTACACTTTCAGAGAATGAACGATTTAAATCGCCATCTAATGAAATATCGTTTGAATCGTAAAGCACAACAAGACGACCTAATTGTAAATGAGCAGCTAATGAAGATGCTTCAGCAGAAACGCCTTCCATTAAATCTCCATCACCACAAATAGCGTATGTATAATGATCTACTACATTATACGCATCACGGTTATATTTAGCAGCTAAATGTCTTTCTGCCATTGCCATACCTACAGCAGTTGCAATACCTTGTCCAAGTGGACCAGTCGTTGCATCTACACCAGCTGTATGACCATACTCAGGATGTCCTGGAGTTTTGCTTCCCCATTGACGGAAGTTCTTTAAGTCATCCATTGTTACATCATAACCAGATAGGTGAAGTAGGCTGTATAATAACATTGAACCATGACCTGCAGATAATACGAAACGATCACGGTTAAACCACGTTGGGTTATTTGGATTGTGTTTCATAAATTGAGTCCATAATGTATAAGCCATTGGTGCTGCACCCATTGGCATTCCTGGGTGACCAGAGTTTGCTTTTTCAATCGCATCGATGGATAATGTGCGAATCGTGTTGATAGAAAGTTGTTCGATTGAATGTGACATGCTATTCTTCCCTTCGCTTATATTAGTAAACGTTTTATACATTTATATGATAGCTTCCCACGCAAGATTATACAACATGTATCGACAAATATGTTGATGTTTTTTTGATTTTTTATAAAAAAATCAATGATTCCGGGAATGTATGGGTATTCAATATGACATACTTTTTCATTATTTTTATTTTAAAAAGAAAGAGAATTATCTGTATATTTATACAAATTTCTTCTATACTTACGTTTTTAAAAATATAAAAAGCATCTAACTTCGATGCTTTTCAAATAAGTTAAACAATCCGTTTGCGAATCGAACTTGAAATCAAATCAATTATAATTACCATTAAAATAATACCCAATAAAATAATCCCAACACGAGACCAATTCCGTGAACTCAGCGCAAAAATTAAAGGTGTACCAATCCCTCCTGCTCCGATAACCCCTAAAATCGCAGCGGATCGTACATTAATTTCAAATCTGTATAACGTATACGATAGAAAGTCTGGTAACACTTGTGGTAACACTGCATACCAAAGTATTTGAAAACGGTTTGCTCCTGTTGCTAGTAACGCTTCCGTGGGTCCTTTATCTATGTTTTCAATTCCTTCTGAATATAGTTTTCCTAACATTCCAATAGAATGTAATCCTAAGGCTAATACTCCTGCAAAAGAGCCTGGACCAACAGCTTTTATAAATAAAAGAGCCATAACTAATTCAGGAAACGTACGAACAAAACTAAGTACAAATTTTCCAGATCCTGAAGTTAATTTTCCACTACTCATATTCGTTGCCGCCCAAAAGGCAAACGGAACAGATAAAAATGCAGAAATAAATGTACCTAATATCGCAATTGCCAACGTATCAATTAATCCATGCAATAAATCTTCACCATCTGGCAAAGATACATACGACCAGTCTGGATTCAATACCCCTGTCATAATTGCTTTCGTGATTTCACCTGCTGTGTCCTTTATCCCTTCTAATGGTACTCCTGAAAAGGCCCAAACATAAACAAATGTAATTGCTATAAAAATAACCCAGCGATATACACTCAGTTTCTTCGGTTTTGGCACAATCATCGTCGTTTTACTCATTATAATTTCTCCCGCAACAATGTACTTGCATAATCAATTAATAATACAACAACAAGGGTATAGATAATAATAGATGCAGTTTGCTGATATTGTAAAAATCCAAGTGTACGATCATAGTATAATCCAATACCACCTGCCCCTACTAAACCTAAAACAGCCGCTGCACGTACATTCACCTCAAATGTATACAGAACATAGGAGACAAAATGTGCTTTCACTTGCGGAATTACCCCATAAACAATCCATTGCACTTTATTTGCTCCTACTGCTGTCATCGCTTCTAATGGACCTGGATCAATTGATTCAATTGACTCGTACAATAATTTTGCCACAAGCCCAATTGAGAAAAAAGTAAGAGCCAAAATACCCGGAAGTGGTCCTATTCCAAAAATAGCTACGAAAATTGCCGCTAATAATAAATCTGGTATCGTTCGAATAAAATTTAAAATCAATCGAGCTGGACTGTATAAAAATGTACTAGTAAACACATTACTTGCCGCAAACAGTGCAAGTGGAATAGCTAAAATCGCTCCTAAGGTCGTCCCAATAATCGCCATACGTATTGTATCTAACATCGCTGTTGTAATAACTTGAAAATAACTCCAATCAGGTGGCACCATTTCTTTCAATAGATCTACCATATTTGGAAAACCGTCTACCAGTTTTGAAAATGATGCATCTACTTGTACACTACTACTCCACAGCATTAAAATAACTAAAATAAACGTTAACATATGTTTCAATTTACTCGGCGGCTTCGGTATTTCATTTGAATATATCGTCACGTCATTCATTTTACTGCCACCTCTAATAATTCGCTTTTCTGAGCAACGTCCCCATAAATTTCAGCAAATTTTTCATCCGTTGCTTCTTCTACTAAACCGTCAAAAACAATTTCTCCTGCATGTAATCCGATAATGCGTGTCGCATATTGTCTAGCCAAATCAATAGAATGTAAATTTACAATTGTCGTGATTCCAAAATCCTCATTAATTTTTTTCAAATCATCTAGCACTTGCTTTGTCGTAAGTGGATCTAACGATGCAACAGGCTCATCTGCCAATATGATTTTTGCTTCTTGCGCCAATGCTCTAGCTATCGATACACGTTGCTGTTGTCCTCCTGATAATTCATCAGCACGTGCATATGCTTTTTCTAAAATATTCACTCTTTTTAATGCTTGAAATGCGAGCTCCACATCTTCTTTCGGAAACAAACCTAACGTTGTACGTAGTGTGGAATGATATCCAACACGACCAGCTAATACATTTTTTAATACTGTTGATCGCTTTACAAGGTTAAAACTTTGGAAGATCATACCGATATCCCGGCGCATACGTCGTAAATCTGTTCCTTTTGCAGCAGTAATAGACTCACCTTCAATAATGATTTCTCCTTCGGTAATCTCATGAAGACGATTTACGGATCTGAGAAGTGTAGATTTTCCAGCTCCAGATAATCCGACCATTACAACAAACTCACCTTTTTGAATTTTCAAGTTTATATTATTCAATCCTTTTGTACCATTTGGATACACTTTGGAGACATTTCGAAACTCTATCACACATCTTACCTACTTTCTATGTATTCAAAACGGCAAACTAACTGAAAACATCCCCTTTCAGCTAGCTGCCATTTCCATATGTATTATTGCGTTTTTACTTTCTTCCCATATTCACGAACGATATCAAATTTACTATCATCAGATTTAACATATCCTTCATGTGAATATACTTCTTTAATGATTTTGTGACCTTCCTCATTCTTTCCAATTTCAATGAAAGCATCTTGTAATTTCTTGCTCCACTCTGCATCTAAATCAGATCGTACAGAAATTGTATCGTTCGGAATTTTCTCAGTAAATTTCACTATTTTCGTTTGATCAAATATATTCGGATAATCTTTTTTTACAATATTACGAGCATCTTGGAATACAACAGCCGCATCTACGTCACCATTTAAAAGAGCAATAAGCGACTGATCGTGACCTTTTAATGTAACAGGTTTCACATCTTTTAACGGATCAATTCCCTCTTTTAATAGAACAGCTGCAGGCCATACATACCCTGCTGATGATGTTACATCTTGATAACCAATCTTTTTACCTTTTAAATCTTTTACACTATTTATATTAGAGTCTTTTTTAACAACAAACTCAGATTTATAAAAGTCTACTAAATCCTTTGTAGGGGCTCCCGTTTCATCATCTACTCCAAAACGTTGTGCTTGTAAAATTACATTTGCAGCCTTCTTTTCATGTGCTAATACGTACGCTGTTGGCGGTAAAAATCCTACATCTACTTGTTTAGATGCCATCGCTTCTACAATTGTATTGTAGTTCGTTGAAATACTAACTTTTACTGGAATATTCAACTTATCACTTAATAGCTTCTCAAGCGGTTTTGCCTTCGCCTCTAACGTATCCGCATTTTGAGAAGGAACAAATTGAACATTTAAAGTCTTCGGTACATACCCTTTTTTCGTATCTTCATTTTTACTTGCACTTGACTCTTCCGTCCCGCAGCCACTTAATAATCCCGCTGCTAGTACAACTGTTGTGCCCATTGCAAAAACTTTTTTCAACATGTTAATGCCTCCATTTTTCATTGTTATAAAATAACCTTTCATAAACATGAAGAAATATATCACATATTTTTACAAATAATTGATTATTTACAGAATCTTTACACATTCTATACACTCACATTAAAATTCTCTTCACATATTTGATATGATGAATTGGAAGATAACAATAGAAAAGGTGAGTCATATTGGAACAAAATCAAACTGTAACTTTAAACATCTTATTAACAAGCGATATACATGGCACTGTTTATCCTATTCACTACCAAGATAACTCCCCAGCAGAACTTGGTTTAGCTAAAATTTCTACTCTTATAAAAAAAGAACGTTCCCAAAATACAAACGTTCTTTTAATTGATAATGGCGACTTTATTCAAGGCACACCATTTACTTATCATTATGTTACATACGAAAAAAACAAAAAAAACCCAATGTCCTTATTAGCGAATTACTTACAGTATGACGCTGCAATTATCGGCAATCATGAATTTAATTACGGGATGGATATATTAAATAATGCTGTGACTACTGCGAACTTCCCGTACCTATCAGCAAACATTTTAGATAAAAACAGTAAAAAACCTTATTTCGGGAAACCATATGTAATAAAACATATTGAATCAAATATAAAAATTGCTATTTTAGGGGTGACAACGCATTACATTCCCAATTGGGAACAACCCCATCACATTAAAGATTTACTATTTGAAGATGCATTAAAGACTACAAAAGAATGGGTTTCTTACATTCGCAAACATGAGAAACCAGATTTACTAGTCGTAGCGTATCACGGGGGAGTTGAACGAGATTTACAAACCGGGGTACCGACTGAAGTGTTAACAGGAGAAAACCAAGGATATGCAATGTGCCATGAAATTGAAGGTATAGATCTTTTACTAACAGGTCATCAACACCGAGAAATTTCTCATACGATGGCTAACGGTGTAACAATTTTACAGACTGGATGCAATGGACACTCAGTTGGAAAAGTAAAAATAACATTCGAAAAAACAAAACATAAATGGGTGAAAAAAGAGAGTTCTTCTGAATTATTATCTGTACAAGGAGTTGAGGCGGACCAAGATGTACTTTCATTGGTAGCCGATTACGAAGAGATAACACAAAAGTGGCTTGATCAACCTATTGGAATCATTCAGGGGGACATGCAAATTTCAGATGCTATGCAAACTCGTTTGCATGATCATCCTTTTATCGAATTCATAAATAAAATACAGATGAATATAGCTAATGTATCAATTTCTTGTACAAGTTTGTTCCATAATACATCTCCAGGTTTCCCTGAACATGTAACAATGCGTGATATCGTTTCTAATTATATTTATCCAAACACATTAAAAGTAATTAGAATAACTGGAGCAGATATAAAAGATGCTCTTGAACTCTCTGCTTCTTATTTCACATTAAAAACAGATGGATCAATCACCGTAAGTCCTATCTACATAGAACCAAAGCCACAACATTATAATTATGATATGTGGGAAGGGATTTCATACGTATTAAACATTTCAAAACCAATTGGTGAAAGAGTAGAATCTTTACAGCATAACAGTGCTCCTCTTAATATGAATGAAGAATATGACGTTGTAATGAATAATTATCGTGCAAGTGGCGGGGGAAATTTTTTTATGTTTCAAAACAAACCGGTAGTAAAAGATATACCCACAGATATGTCTGAACTTATCGCTAATTATATATTGGAACATAAAACGATAGAAGCAACTGTTAATAACAACTGGAAAGTTATTAAATAACGATTTTTACAAATAAAAAAGATGGGCTTCGCCCATCTTTTAATTTAATTTTGCATTATCTTGCTTTTTTAAAGCTTTTAATTTCGTCGGTGTAACATCTGTACCTTCTTCGTTAACAACTTTAATACCTTTAAGTTCGTTTAACATATTTTGACGAAATCCTTTTAAATATTGTTCACGTAGCGATTGACGCTCACGTTGCTCTTCTTCAGTTAAACCTTCAGCTTTTGCTTTTTTCGCTAAGAAGTTAATGCGTTCAACGAGTTCGTGATTAATCATCTCGAATCCCCCTTCTAATCAAAACTGATTATTATCATACAATAGTTACTCTTCTTTATCAAGCAATTGCTTCGTATACTCTACATATCTACGATGTACAGTCGCCTTTGAAACATTATGACCAAATCCACGTAATGTTGCTGCGATTTCTTCAAACGTGAGTTCACTTTTTCGCAAACGTACAATTTCCTCAATTGGCACTTCTTTTTTCTCTCTTCCTACACTTAAATGACGATTTTTTAAATTATTTTCTGGACGATAACCTTTTTCTACTGCACGTTGCATGCCTCGTTTAATTTTCAAGTTATGAATCTTTCTTTGATATTCTTCAACAATACCAATAATATCTAATACCATCGAATCAGAATCCGATAATTGTAATTCACCATTATGTGTATGCGTATATACTTTTATGCCTTCTTTATGTAAGCAATGCATTAATGCGATCTTCGCATTTCCTCTACCAAGGCGCGTTTCATCTTGTATAAGTAACACATCAATTTGTTCGTCTCGAATTGTATCCAACACCTCTAATATACCGTCACGTTCAATTGTATATCCACTAGCCTGCTCTTCAATCACCTTAGTAACATTCATTTGATAGCGCTCAGCTAAATGCAATAATTCATCTTTTTGACGTAACAATGATGTTTCTTGCGCTTCTTTCGTTGTACTCACACGTGCATAAATAATTGCATTCATTTTGAACCCCTCTTTCTCCCTATTATTTCCCTATAGTGTAACATAAATCCGCCATTTGTTCGAACTTATGTTTGTAGAATGTTTTTTCACATGTTATACTTATTAATAAGAAAAATGAAAGAAAACGAGGTGTTAGAAAACATGGAAAAGTTAACGAAACGCCAGCAAGACATTCTCGACTTTATTAAGCTAAAAGTACAAGAAAAAGGATATCCACCTTCCGTACGTGAAATTGGTCAAGCAGTCGGCCTCGCTTCTAGTTCTACAGTGCACGGACATTTATCACGATTAGAAGAAAAAGGATACATTCGACGCGATCCAACAAAACCACGTGCCATTGAAATTTTAGGCGAAGACCGAATGGATACGGAAACACAATCTGTTATTCAAGTTCCAATTGTCGGAAAAGTTACTGCTGGTTTACCAATTACGGCGGTCGAAAGCGTAGAGGAACATTTCCCACTTCCAGCTAGTATTGTTGCTGGAGCAGACCAAGTGTTCATGTTACGTATTTCTGGAGATAGTATGATTGAAGCTGGTATTTTCGATGGAGATTTAGTTGTTGTTCGCCAACAACAGTCTGCATATAATGGTGAAATTGTAGTCGCTTTAACAGAAGATAACGAAGCAACTGTTAAACGTTTCTATAAAGAAAAAGACCATTTCCGTCTACAACCAGAAAATTCTTCGTTAGAACCTATCATTTTAAAACAAGTGTCAGTTATCGGGAAAGTAATTGGCGTATATCGTGATTTACATTAAAAATAATAAAAAGAAGATAATTACCTTATTTACATACGGTAATTATCTTCTTTTTGTATTTTGATAGATTTCCATGCATTCTATTTCTTATTAACGAGTTTCAATCGTCACATCTCCAGCAGCCGTTTTACCGCTAATCTTTTTACTACCATTTCCAATTGTTACATTTTTATTTTCTTCATTAAAAATTGTTACATCTCCCGCAGCACTTTGCCCAGTAATTACCGCATCTTGTGGTTTTTCCGATAAAGTAATATCTATATCTCCCGCAGTTGAACTTGCTTCTAGATTATACTTAGAATCATGATCTTGAATATTTATTTCCCCACTTGTTGTTTTTGCGGTCACTTTCCCTAATACCTTCTTAAAGTTCACCTCACCAGCTTTTGTCGATCCCTCCACATTCTTAGCCGTTACTTGTTTCAACTCTACTTCTCCAGCAAGTGTTCTAACACTTACGCTATCACTTTTCACATCACTCATTTCGATTTGTCCAGCAGATGAATTTACTTTTACATCTTGGTAAGAGCGTTCGGGCACAAGGAGAGTCAATTTAGACGTTTGAAACCTAAAATCGTAAAAAGAAAAATCAAATGAAGCACCTTTTTCTCTTTCCCCAATAACTTTTAATGTGTCACCATCTTCTGCGATACGAATCTCTTGTTTACGTACATCTCCCGATTGCTTTACATAAAAAGAAGAGTCAGGAGATTTTTGGACAATAATATCCCCGGCATCTAACTTAACTTCTATATTTTTTAATGTTTCGTTTTTAATTACATTTTCTTTACCGCCTTTTTCAGCAGTCTGTACTGCTTTTTCATATGTTTGGGAAATTCCTATTACTCCAATAATGATACAAGCGATAGCGATTAAAAATAGTTTTTTCATCATTTACTCTCCTTTTATCATTTTGAAGTTCCATATTACATATCGTACACACAATCTCTTAAACCACTTTGTACTATAAAAAGCGATAATACATAACAATAAACCTACTCCAACAAACGTTATACTAACGAAAAGATCCAACCATATAAAAGTACCCATAAATACTTTTCCAATAACGAAAAATGGTGTTACTACACTAGCAATACCACCGATCCAAAAAGAAAATATAAAAGCAATAATTGCGACTAACGGGCCTAACACAATAATAAAATTAAACAAACTAAGTCCAATCGCTGCCATAACAGCTCTTGTCACATTTGAAGTCGATGGATTTTTTTTCATTTCATCAAAGCGATACATCGCAAGTAATTCTTTCGCGATTACTTTCGGAGAACCAAGGCCCTGTATTATTTCCGATTCAGTTTTCCCTTCTTCTAGTCCAAACTGAAAGTGCTCTTCATAATCCAATAAAATATCTTGCCTCTCTTCCTCTGGTAACTTTCTAAGATAACTTGATAATTCTTTAAGAAACCCTTCTTTACTCATCCCATTCCACCCCTTCAATAATTTCTTGTACCCCTTTCGCAAAATCACGCCATTCTGTTACTAACAAATGAAATTGCGTCTCCCCTTGCTCTGTTAATTGATAATATTTACGAGGTGGCCCTTCCGTAGATTCCTTTAAATACGTTTGAAAATACCCTTCTTTCGTCAAACGACGTAATAAAGGGTATACTGACCCTTCCGATATTAAAAATTTATTAGAAATTTGCTGAACAAGTTCATAACCGTAACTATCTTTACGTTTTACAAGTGCTAATACACAAAGTTCAAGCACACCTTTTTTAAACTGAACGTTCAAGCGCCATCCTCCTTCCCTATCTTAGTACTGTTCAATACACGGTACCTACTTTATCCATAATATACCACTTAGTATTATTTATTGCAAGGTACTAAGCTATATTTATTCCCTAAATTTAGAAAATGAACTAACGAAATTCTGAATAAGACTGCGTTATAACTGAGCAGCATTCAAGGTTTCATTTCATTTACATTAATATTAAACTTCATTCACTCTTTCCTCTTGAAGAATCCACCACACCTTATTCACTATAGCTAATGAGAAAAAGCCCCAATACTTATCGGTATTAGGGCTTTTTCTCATTATTATATATTAATCGAATTCCTATTTGAGAACCTGCATACGTGACAAATACTTTAATACCATATTTTATTTCTCATCATCGTTCCCCAAGATTTTTCGCTTAACATCTGATAAATCCTTCGACAACGAACTAAATGCTTTTGCTTGTTCTTCAATGACCTGTTGATTTTTTTCAATAACTTTTTGATATTGTTCTTCGCGCTGTTCATTCTTTTTTTGCGTAGTAAACAGCATCCATACAAATAAAGCTGCGAATGCTCCTTGTTGAATCATTGAATTGAAGATTTGTTCTTCCATCGTTCTCATCTCCTTTTCAAAAATTAAAGAGAATCATACGAGTGATCCTACTCTCATATCCTTATCTCACATTAAAATGTTCTTCTTTTACCCATGTGTTTTGCCCAATATCGATATAACCATCTTTTCTTGCAAAAATTCCATATGGATAAGATCCATCTACGTTTCCTTTATACTTTCCATTCGGACCATCATATGTGTTAATACCATAACCTGCTGGATATTTTGAGTAAGCATGGAACCACTCTACTTCAAAATGTTCTTCTTTCGCCCACGCTTCCCAACCTAGGCACAACATTTTTTCATTCCCACCATACCAAGCAGCATCTATAATTAAATATGGCATTTTTGTATTAATGACATTACCTGTGAACCAAGCATCTTTTCCAGGGCCACTATATAAATTGATGCCCCATCCTTCTGGGTATTTAGACGTTGCAATTCCTAGTCCTTTTGGTTGTAGTGGTTTATTATTATCTTTGTTAAATGCTTTGTTTATCTTCTCAATGAATTGATCCAATCTTCCTTCATCGAGCATTCGGTGTGGGCAATGCTTTCCACTCCACGATTTATGTGTACGTACGTTACTAATCAGTATATTGAATTGTTTCATTAGCTGAGCAATAACAATTGCTGCATTATCTTCTGCTTTATAATATCTATCTCCACCGCTTAAAGAGTAACAAATTTCAACCCCGATAGATTTACGATTACCATTCCCGTTACCATCACCGGCATGCCAAGCATTACGATCAAACGGAATACCTTGCACTGCTTCTTTGTCGTCTACTGCAACATGAAACGACACTGAATTATTATTTCCAATCATATACGATATCTCATTTTCTGCTGATGCATCATTGTACGTATTATGTACTGTAATGAATTCTGGTGTCATTGTATTGGGACACTTTATACTATATTTACTTTGATCCACTAATTTTCTTCTAATTTCCATTACTGAACATCTCCTTTTTCTTTTATTTTTTATCATGTAAAATTCCATTGAATTATTAAGTCCATCTAGAAATTAAATGCTCATACATGCCGCATTTTATATAATGGGTTATAATCCTCATATTCAAAAAGGAAAAAGAGCAACCTTTTACATCAGTTGCTCTTTCAAAACTTCCACTCTATATTCCGCCCAGCATTTTACAGATATTACTCTCATCTCAAGAGGTATGATAACAAGTTTTTTTCATTCTACTTAATACGTGCAGATTTAAAGATATTATCTTACATTAAAATGCTCTTCTTGTACCCATGTATTTTGTCCAATATCGATATAACCATCTTTTCTTGCAAAAATTCCATATGGATAAGATCCATCTACATTTCCTTTATAATTTCCATTTGGACCGTCATATGTGTTAATGCCATAACCTGCTGGATATTTTGAATAAGCATGAAACCACTCTACTTCAAAGTGCTCTTCTTTCGCCCATGCTTCCCAACCTAGGCACAACATTTTTTCATTTCCACCATACCAAGCAGCATCTATAATTAAATATGGCATTTTTGTATTAATGACATTACCTGTGAACCAAGCATCTTTTCCAGGGCCACTATATAAATTGATACCCGATCCTTCTGGGTATTTAGACGTTGCAATTCCTAATCCTTTTGGTTGTAGTGGTTTATTAGAAGGATCAGTTGTACCACCACCTTCTCCTTTTCCTAAGTAATCTAATGGATTCACAGCATTACTCTTATTAACGTTCCAAGACCCTTTATGCAATTCAAAATGCAAGTGTTGACCACTAGAATCCCCTGTGTTTCCCATAATCCCAATAGTTTGTCCTTGTGTAACAGAATCACCTTCTTTTACTGTTCGAGAACCACTACGCATATGGGCATATACCGTTTCCCATGTAATCCCATCAATAGTGTGCACAATCATAATACATTCACCATAACTGGATGAAACATAAGAACGACTAACTCGTCCGCTAGCCGCTGCATAAATTGGATGATAGCCCGATTCAGCAAGGTCTATCCCATGATGATCTGGTCTGCTCCCCCTAAAACCACTTGTTACTCTCGTTGTATCTGTTGGATAAATAAATTTTGCCATAATAATCTTCCTTTCTATTTATAAGTAATATAAAAAGGCACTTAAAAAAGCACCTTTTATAAGATTTTTTCTTAATGTTCAAATTTAATATTTATAATCAAAGAAAAAGAGATCCTTTGTTATTACCTTACATTAAAATGTTCTTCTTTTACCCATGTGTTTTGTCCAATATCAATGTAACCATCTTTTCTCGCAAAAACACCATATGGATAAGATCCATCCACATTTCCTTTATAATTTCCATTTGGACCATCATATGTGTTAATACCATAACCTGCTGGATATTTTGAGTAAGCGTGGAACCACTGCACTTCAAAGTGTTCTTCTTTTGCCCAGGCTTCCCAACCTAGGCACAACATTTTTTCATTTCCACCATACCAAGCAGCATCTATAATTAAATATGGCATTTTTGTATTAATGACATTACCTGTGAACCAAGCATCTTTTCCAGGACCACTATATAAATTGATACCCGATCCTTCTGGGTATTTAGACGTTGCAATTCCTAGTCCTTTTGGTTGTAATGGCTTATTATCACCGCCACCATTTCCTCCATCAAAATCCACATATTGCTTAACAATTTCAGAGTAGAAGAAATTCCCTCCATTTTTATATCGATAGCCACCATTGTAAGCAACAGCGATAGGGTTACTATATTTCACCATAGCACCAGTCGTATTTCCAAGTGATGGCGCAACAACCGTTTTAGAATACTGATCTGCCACCGGTAATGAATGTTGTTTATTGTTAGAAGCTAACCAGCGAAGGTAAGCTCGTCCAAAATTATATGATTGAACAATGGCACTTAAATCTGTAATGCCATTTTTCTTTGCATCATCAAAAGCTCCTTTTAGATGCTTTACTCCATAATAAATTGAATCTTTAGGATTTTTAATTGTATTCATCACCCAACCTTGTGATTCACTGGACTGCATAATATCAGGTGTTGTTTCAGAGTTTCCTCCACTCTCCACCATAATAATCCCAAGTACATAGGGAACTAATTCAGACACACCTTGTGCTGAACATTCACTTTCTACCATTGATTGCCAACGTAACACTTGTTGTGGCAGATTCTTTGTTTTAACTGAAGCAGCTAATAAACTCATCATTAAACATCTCCTTATTTTTCTATTATTTTCGCCCGTAAAACTACTACTTTACTAAATATAACTAGAAGCTAAAGACCCATTAATCCATCAAATCACTTCATGTTACTCACCTTCTTTCACAACAAAAAGAGCAACCATAAAAATAGTTGCCCTTTCGTCGAAATCTTATATTACTACTATAAATCACTTTTTCAATACTTTCTGTACACTGCATGTATCCTACAAAAAGGTAACACTAAAATCCATCTAAAAACTTGACAATCTTCCTTATTTCAGCGTGTTTTCGGCGTATATAGCCTGTACTATAATGTAATTCAAACGCAATTTGTTCTAAAGTCATCCCATCAACATATTTCATTTTAAGTATTTGATGATCCAGTCCTGTAAACTTATTAATCAAAAGCCTTAAATCATACTCTTCATTCATCTTATAAGCTAATTCATATTCAATTGCCTCAATCCGTCCTTCTACCTTAGCCCCTTCCGATTCAGCGGTTAATCGTACATTTTGCAAATCACCGCTAATCCAACGCTTCAATTCGGCTTTTGATTTGTCTAAGTTGTATTCTAAATAAGCAATTTCTTCTTCTAACTTCTTATAATCTTTGAGCCACTCGAACACTTACTGATTCACCCACTTCCATTCCTTTTACAAAGTCTCTTAATACTAATTTAATAGAATGAATATGCTTATTAGCTTTTTCAATCTTTATTACTTGTAAATCATCTTTCATTTTATAAACACAACCCTTCCCTAACATTTTTTATCCTCTATTGATCAGTTCATTATCTTTAGAATTTCGATATTTTTAATTAATTCCTGAATCCTATTGAAAAGACTTCTAACAGTCTCCATAGAAATTTAAGAAATAAACTGAAATTACAAATCGTTCATACTTGATCCAAGCATTCACTACTATTTTTATAATACTGTTCACTATGCATCTGGAATCTTTGAAGAATATAAATGCATTATTATTTTATTAAGATAATATATTTTAAAATAACAAAATCATCTAACGGTTTTCCTTATGACTTATATTTATTTAACACTTCTTGTAATCTCTCACGCTCTTCATCAATAGACTGTACAGTTTTTCTTTCCTCTTCTAGATTTGTTGATTCATCATCTTTATATAACCAATTGGGTACAATCTCTTTTCTATTTGAATACTTCCTACCTGTCCCTTTATATTTCTTTTTCTTACTCATTTCGAAACACCTATCTAGTATGGCCACATCAACTAATGTTTTAACTTCTTGCTCCTTCCAATTCCTCAATATAGCCTTAATGTAGTTCCATCTTGGTGCATTCTCATCAACAGCTTTATTAATTGCATGCTGAATTAACTCATCACTAAACAAATTACAAAAATCCCCCAACTCTGCAATTGCAATTTCACTTAACGGAATGCCCATCCCCTTAATAAAGTTACAACTTACTTTAACCCTCTCATTGATGAATACACGAGATTCTAATTTATCCATATCATCATAATGATTAGTATTTTGTATATTTGTATTTCGTTTATTAGTAGTTAGTCTATTAGTATTTAGTAGTTTCTGATTTTCCACATATGGCTTTACCACATCTTGGTTTTCCACTTGTGGCATGTTCCTTTGTGGCGTTTCGTAAATTTCCGTATCCCACTTTGTAATTTTTTTCGTATTCCCGTCACGAACAGGATAACGTTTTACATAACCTAATTCTTTTAATTCCTTAAAACCTGTACGGAGCGAATCTTCTCCATCCTTAGCATGTCGAGCTAATTCGCTAATATGAAAAGTCCAATCGTCTGGTAATGTAAGCGCATAGGCTAAGATCCCTTTCGCTTTCCATGACAACCTTTCATCTTTTAAACCAGTATTATTTATAACGGAATAATTACTATCTTTTTTCACTCGAATAATCCCCATACTAGCCACCTCATAAATTCTCAAAAACGGTATTCAATGTTATACTTATCTAGAGATATTTTTTCTTATAGAATCCGCTGCAACGGATTCTTTTCTTATGCATTCATTCAAAACAATCATGCTATCCATATCTATTTTCTTCTAAACCTCTCTTATTCCTCAAATTCAACATCCACTTGAATTTCGATATTCATAGGAATTTCTTGTGTTATACGAATCACATTTTGACTCATTCCTTTTTGAATAAGCTTTCTAACCTGCTCTTTTGCATCTTCTTTTGTTTTAAATTCACTGACAGTTGGTAACCCTGCTAAACTACTAGTAATTACTAAAATCTTTCTTTGCATGTTCTTTCCTCCTACTGAATGTCTGCCATATTTATTTGTGAGTTTTTAACTGTAATTTCTTCATTTAAAACAGTTGGAATTGAATATTCTTCATTAATAATTTGTATTGCTCTATCCAAATGATAACGTTTAATAGCTTTATAACTATTCACACCAAATTCCCGATGTAACTGACTATAAATATCTCTATATAACTTCCTTCTAAGACCGATATCCTGATAAGAATTTGAATTTTTACCTCCCAATAACATAATACCTAACCTTTTTACAGCCCTTGTTATCTCTTCACACTCGATAGCATAAAGCGGAGTATTTTCTCGCAACCCCTTCACCTCAGACTTTATTTCTTGTATCTCCTGAGTATGTCCTTCTAACGCAGCAAATGTTAACTTTAAAACCCCCATTGGATCCTTTGGCACATTTTGTTGATTTTGTATATACTGCTTCATTCGTTTGAACTCTTTCATAAATTTAATTTTCATTCCAACCGCTTCTCTACTGTTATATCCCATAACAAGTAACGTGAATGCTTCTTCTGTTAAATCATATTTAGAGGTTCGCCTGTTCTTTGAATTAACATAAGTGGACTCGTGAAAATTTTCTCCCCCAAACTCTTCACCTACATATACAATTTGTTTTCGAACTTCCTTCAAAACGTCGAAGTGATTTTTTTTGAATATCTTCGCAATTACCAAACTATCCGTTACTACTTTTCCATTAACTTCAAATACTAATGAACTATGTACTGATGAGTCAGTTAATTGCCCCATCCTCATCTCCTCCTCACTACTAATTTTGAACTATCTTTATTGCATTGAGATAATTTAGCACTACACATAATTCGTTACTTTCTTTTTACAGATTAACTAATTATCGTAATTTAAATTAAATACTTTGATATGAACCCTCTTATTAAATTATCATTCAATAATTCGGTTATAGCATTACATTTTAAGTAAATCTCCTCCAATTTCAATTCGCTTCGTTTTCTTCAAATTCAAAAAGATATTCCAAACTATGTTCTGGAAAAAAAGTTTTCTTAATTTCAAAAGCTTCATCATAATAAAAACGAAATTTACCATTTATTTTGTCGCTCACTGTTGCGTGGCGAAGTTTCAGATGCGAAGAAATTTGTGTAATCATAATTCTTTTTCTCGCCATCTCTGCACGCAAATTCGGATACATTGACTCACCACCTGTTTTTTGTACGATATTGCGTTCATTTCCATTTAAATATAAACTCAATTTCGTATTTAGTCAACAAAAAAACGCATTTAAATACTCAATTTCGTATATTGTTCTATTTACTAACAAATTTAGTTAGGTTATGATATATACAGGAATACGCAATATCGTATACATTTTAATACGAAAGATGGTGAAAGTAATGAAAAAAGCAGAGGTTGTAACACGCCTAATAAAAGAAGCTGGCTATAGTAAAAGAGCCTTCGCCGAAAAAATAGGTCTCCCCCCCACAACACTGCAATCCATGTTATCAAGAGGGATTGGTAAAGCATCTGTTGATAATGTCATAAAAGTTTGTAAGGGATTAGGAATCACTACTGATGATTTAGAAAGACTCGCAACACAAGAGGGCAATACTGTTAAAGAAGAAGTTTCTATTTATGAAACCATCCAAAACGATCAATCAAACATTATTTACATTCCTATCATTGGTTCTGTAGCAGCCGGTACACCAATACTCGCTGAAGAAAATATCGAAGGCTATTTACCCATGCTAAGTACATTTTTAAACAAGCGTAAAAAGTATTTTTATCTTACTGTAAAAGGCACTAGCATGAATCTCGAATTCCCTGATGGTTCTTATGTTTTAGTAGAGGAAACTCCTTATGTTGAAAACGGACAAATTGCTGTTGTAAAAGTCAATGGTTATGATGCTACCGTGAAAAAGATTTCAAAATCTGGAAGCATCATTACTTTAATACCATTGAGTAATGACCCTATCCACGAACCAAAAACTTACGACCTTTCAGCTGAAGATGTAAAAATCATTGGTCGCGTTGTACAGGCAGTAAAGAATTATTAAGTTATAGCACAAGTGATTTAAAAAAAGATAAAATCAATTCTTTTGAAAAGATTTTCTTAGTAACATGATTTAAAATAACCAAAAACAATCCATTATCTAATAGTTAATATATCCAATAACTTCACTAAAAAAGCCCTGATACCGTAGTATCAAGGCTTTTTTATTTCACAAATTATATAAAACTTACGTTTATCTGATAATGTTTTTCTATGATATCACTACTTGTTATTAATTCGTGGCTTTTATGTGGCTGTTTTTCATTTTATAACCACATAAAAGTGTAATAATTGGGAATTAAAAAACCCTTGATACGAGTTGTATCAAGGGTTCAATCCTCTTAGTATAGAGACATATATTGATCGCGTTCCCATTGGTGAACTTGCGTTCTAAAGATATCCCACTCAATCTCTTTCGCTTCGATGAAGTGCTCAAGTAAGTGTTCTCCTAGTGCACCGCATACTACTTCATTAGATTGTAATGTAACTAATGCTTGCGCTAATGTTGCTGGTAAGTCAACAATACCTGCTTCTTCGCGCTCTTCTTTTGTCATTACATAGATGTTACGATCTACTGCTGCTGGTGGAGTTAATTTGTTTTTAATTCCATCAAGACCTGCAGCTAATAATGTAGCCATTACTAAATATGGGTTTGCAGCTGGGTCAACACTACGTACTTCTACGCGTGTACTAATACCACGAGATGCAGGGATACGTACTAACGGGCTACGGTTTTGTGCAGACCATGCTACGTAACAAGGCGCTTCATATCCAGGTACTAGACGTTTGTATGAGTTTACAGTTGGGTTTGCTATCGCTGTAAATGCTGGTGCATGTTTTAAAATACCTGCGATGAAGTGACGAGCATCATCACTTAACTGTAAGTCACCGTTTGCATCAAAGAATACGTTCTCACCATTTTTAAATAATGATAAGTTACAGTGCATACCTGAACCGTTCACACCGTATAGTGGTTTTGGCATAAACGTTGCGTGTAAACCATGTTTACGAGCAATTGTTTTTACAACAAGTTTGAATGTTTGAATGTCATCACATGAGCGAATTGCATTTGCATATTTAAAGTCAATTTCGTGCTGCCCTGGAGCAACCTCATGGTGAGATGCTTCAATTTCAAATCCCATTTCTTCAAGTTCAAGAACGATATCACGACGACAGTTTTCCCCTAGATCCATCGGCGCAAGGTCGAAGTATCCACCGTTATCGTTTAGTTCTAATGTTGGATTTCCTTTTTCATCAACCTTAAATAGGAAGAATTCTGGCTCTGGTCCAAGATTGAAGTCTGAAAATCCTAAAGCTTCCATTTCTTTTAACACACGTTTTAAGTTGTTACGTGGGTCTCCATCAAATGGAGTGCCATCTGCATTGTAAATATCACAGATTAGTCGAGCTACTTTACCTTTTTCAGCTGTCCAAGGGAAAATTACCCAAGTGTCTAAATCAGGATATAAATACATATCAGATTCTTCAATACGTACGAAACCTTCAATCGAAGATCCATCAAACATCATTTTGTTATCAAGAGCTTTCGTTAATTGTCTCACTGGAATCTCTACGTTTTTAATTACCCCTAAAAGGTCCGTAAATTGTAAACGGATATACTTTACATTCTCTTCTTTCGCCAAACGGAAAATATCTTCTTTTGTGTATCTAGACATTATAAATTCCTCCTTAGTCCCTCTAATCGCCTTCAGAATCAGTTATCTTTAGTGAAAAAATCTTGAAATGTCACCTTGTCGCAATGAAGTTCGATTGAATCTACCTGTATGTTGTAGTTCGTCTCGAAGTATTTTGCGAAGCTCAGTTTTTGAAATTTCTTTCGTTTCTTCTTTTACTTTCACTGCTTCTGTTTGATTTTCTTTCATTAGTAACACTTGTTTAATACCAGCCATATTCAAGCCTTGATCTAACAAATCTTTAATTTCTAACAACTTATCTACATCGTTAAATGAAAATAATCTACGATTCCCCTTTGTACGGGTTGGAGAAACAAGATTATGCTCTTCATAGTAGCGAATTTGACGTGCAGACAATTGTGTTAAATCCATAACAATACCAATAGGAAACAGCGGGGCAGAACGTCTATCTTCTTTCATTTTTCAGTTCCTCCTTCGCCTTAACTGCTTCTCATTTTATACTATGTTATGTTTAGTGTCAATAGATGTTAGCTTTTCTTACATGATTTTTTATAAATTTTTTCATGAATTTTTTCACTCTTTTTTCTAATCGCATAAATCATTACTTTTATACGAAAAAAGCTGCCGAAATCGACAGCTTCCCTTTAAGAAATTGTTAATAAATTCTTTTCAATCAATTCGTCAATCGCAGAACAAATCGCAATTTTAACATGCGAATACGTTAAGCCACCTTGCACATACGCAACATATGGCGGTCTAATTGGACCATCAGCAGACAATTCAATACTTGCACCTTGAATAAATGTTCCCGCAGCCATAATTACATCATCTTCATAACCTGGCATATAGTTTGCATACGGAGTAAAATGCGAATTAATTGGAGATGCATATTGAATCGCTTGGCAGAAGGCAATCATACGGTCTTTATCATCAAATTGAACAGATTGAATTAAGTCTGTTCTTGGTGCATTCCACGCTGGTGACGTGTTCATTCCTAACTTTTCTAAAAACGCAGCTGTAAAAATTGCACCTTTCAGCGCTTGTCCTGCAACATGTGGCGCTAAGAAGAACCCTTGATACATTTCTTGCAGACTGTATAAAGACGCTCCAGCTTCAGCGCCAATTCCCGGAGATGTTAAACGATATGCACACGCTTCAACATACTGTTCTTTCCCGACAATATAACCACCAGTTTTAACAATTCCGCCGCCCGGGTTTTTAATAAGCGAACCCGCCATTAAATCTGCACCAACATGACATGGCTCTTGCTCTTCAATAAACTCGCCATAACAGTTATCTACAAACACAACAACATCAGGTTTAATTTCTTTAACAAACGCGATCATCTCTTTAATTTGAGAAATAGTAAACGACGGACGAGTAGCATAACCTTTCGAGCGCTGAATACCGATCATTTTCGTATTATTATGAATCGCTGCTGCAACAGCCTCAAAATCAACAAGCCCAGCTTCAGTTAGCGGAACTGCATTGTAACCGATATTATATTCTTTAAATGAACCTACACCTTTCCCACGTACACCAACAATTTCTTCTAACGTATCATACGGTTTCCCAGTGATATACAATAACTCATCTCCGGGGCGTAAAATACCAAATAACGCTGTAGAGATAGCGTGAGTACCTGAAATAATTTGCGGACGAACAAGTCCAGCTTCCGCCCCAAATACATCAGCATATACTTTTTCTAACGTATCACGGCCAATATCATCATAACCATAACCTGTTGTCGGGATAAAATGCGAGTCACTAATTTTATGTTTACGAAAACTTTCTAATACACGAAACTGATTGCTTTCAATTACTTCATCCGCACGTTTATGTACTTCTGTAATCTGACTCTCTACTTCTTTTACGATTGGAGCAATTTTTTCTCCATTTTTCAAACGATCAAACATTTTTATTGTCTCCTTCTTCCACTAAAAATCTCTTTAATTGCACATTAAGTGATGAATGAGCAAAAATATACCCTGCACAATCATATACAAATTTATCTTCTAGAAACTCCATCTTTGCTAATAGAGTTTCCGTCTTTAAAAGCGTTAACAACTTACCTTCACTCGGAGGGATTTCCACTCGATAACGATCCATTTCTTTCTTCATCTTCGTTTCTATCGCTTCTTTTATACGCAATAAATCACTTTCTTCAAAAGCACTAGTCATTAAGAAATCACTTTTCGGAAACGGAATAAAGTTTTGATGTAATTCATCTTTTTTATTATATAACGTAATAACAGGAATATGGTTAATTTCAAGTTCTGATAATAATCTTTTTACTGTTTTTTCATGCCCTATGTAGTTAGGATCCGCGGAATCAACTACATGTAAAATGACATCTGCTTCCCCCGCTTCTTCCAGTGTTGAACGAAATGCAGCGATTAATGAAGTGGGTAAATCTTGTATAAAACCAACAGTATCAGTTAGTAATACTGTATAACCAGAAGGTAACGGCATCTTCCTTGTCGTTGGGTCTAATGTTGCAAACAGAAGGTTTTCTTCAAACGTATCAGCTTCCGTTAATCTATTAAACAGTGTCGATTTCCCTGCATTTGTATACCCTATTAATGACACTTGAAATACTTTATTATCTTTTCTTCTCTCACGATATCTTTTTCGATGTTCCACAACAACTGCAAGTTGTTTCTTTATTTCATCAATACGCGATCGAATATGACGACGATCCGTCTCTAATTTCGTCTCACCCGGTCCTCTTGTTCCAATACCACCACCAAGACGTGATAAGGACAATCCTTGCCCCATAAGACGCGGCATTGTATATTGCAACTGAGCTAATTCTACTTGAAGCTTACCTTCCCTCGACTTCGCACGTTGCGCAAAAATATCCAGTATTAGTTGCGTTCGATCAATTACTCTCGCATCTAATACTGAGGATAAATTCCGAATTTGACTCGGCGTTAATTCATTATTAAATACAATAACATCCGGCTCTAACTCTTCAGTTAACATTGTAAGCTCTTCTAATTTCCCTTTACCTATGTAAGTTGCCGGATGAAACTTTGGTCGTTTTTGCGTTGTTGACACTAACAATTCTGCTCGTGCAGTCTTCGCTAGTGATGCAAGCTCTTTCATGGAATGCATAAATTTTTCATCATCATCTTGTGGCAATTGACAGCCTACTAATATGACTTTTTCTTTTTCTTTCATCAAATATGTCCACTCATCCTTTTCGAAATTTAAACCTTCTAATATAATAGCAGAGGAAGCACATTTCATCTAGTTAGCGGGGGAGAAAATTCATGGCATGGGAGATTTTTAGCATCATAGGCACAATCGCTTTCGCACTAAGCGGAGCCATTGTTGCAATGGAAGAGGATTATGATATTTTCGGGGTGTATATTTTAGGAATGGCAACCGCATTTGGGGGAGGTGCCCTTCGTAATTTATTAATCGGTTATCCGATTGTCGCGTTTTGGCAACAAGACATGTTATTCCAAATCGCACTTTTATCAATGACTATTATTTTTCTTTTTCCAAATAAGTTAATTAGACATTGGAAAAAGTGGGAAAATATCACTGACGCTATTGGCTTATCGGCATTTGCTGTACAAGGAGCATTATATGCCCAAAAATTAAATTTACCAATTAGCGCCACAATTGTAGCAGCTGTTTTAACTGGTATCGGCGGCGGTATCATTCGCGATCTTTTAGCCCGCAGAAAACCTCTCGTTCTTCGAGCTGAAGTATATGCCTTTTGGACAATTTTAGCAGGTTTCTTAATTGGAGCTCAAATTATTGTTAGC
Organism: Bacillus cereus group sp. MYBK216-1; assembly: GCF_051916495.1. Classification (NCBI taxonomy): domain Bacteria; kingdom Bacillati; phylum Bacillota; class Bacilli; order Caryophanales; family Bacillaceae; genus Bacillus; species Bacillus cereus group sp. MYBK216-1. Next base: position 3,821 of record NZ_JBQAGT010000003.1, on the reverse strand, counting down.
GATTGGGCTCTTTACATTCTATTCATTTTAATTGTTTGCTTCCGCATGGTTTCTATTCATTACAAATGGCATTTACCGCACAGACGTATCGAAACGAAAGAACGTTCAATGCATAAATAGCACTCTAACCTCTTTACATATCGTAAAGAGGTTTTTCTTTTCTAACGATTTTTTCTTTATATAATGTTTATACTAATTTTTAAAGTGAGGTGAATACAAATGACAAACCACGTTAATAAAGGAGCTCAAAAAAGCTCAGTAAATCAATTTGGACACGATCCTAATTCAGCACACGACAAGAGCGCTAAAATGGAACACTTCCATAAAACACACCAAGAAAAAGCCAAAAAAGAGTAAACGAATTATACACAGAAATCGACGCACAGTTTATGTACTGTGCGTCTCCTCTTCGAGCATCAAATCCATACTCGATATTCCAATTAAATCATTTTTATCATATGCATCTTCTTGCAACAACCGCATCGCCTGTGTACGAATTGATTTTTCAACAATATTCCGTACATACCGCCCATTACTAAACGATGTAATTTGCGACGAATACTTCACCGCATGTAAATGATCCCTAAATTTCCATTCAGCTTCTTTTGATAACTGATATTCACGATCTTCATACATTCTCTTCCCAATTTCCAATAGCTGATTTACCGAGTAATCCGCAAATTCAATAATAAATGGAAAACGAGATTGCAGCCCTGGATTTAATGAAAGAAAGTGATTCATTTCTCTTGAATATCCAGCTAAAATCAATACAAAACCATGTTGTTTATCTTCCATATGTTTTACAAGCGTATCAATTGCTTCTTTTCCAAAATCCTTCTCTCCTCCTCGAGCTAAAGAATACGCCTCATCAATAAACAAAATACCTCCCATTGCTTTTTTTATTAAATCTCTTGTTTTTTGAGCTGTATGGCCGATGTACTCTCCTACAAGATCAGCACGTTCAGCTTCAACCAAGTGCCCTTTTGATAGAATATTCATCTCAAACAGCAATTTTCCTATCATTCTAGCAACAGTTGTCTTCCCTGTACCCGGATTCCCTTTAAACAGCATATGAAGTACTTGCTTCTCAGACTTCAATCCCTTCTCTTGTCTTTTTTTATTCACATAAATCCAAGCATATATTTCTTTTATTATCTTTTTTATATCATCCATCCCAACAAGCTTCCCCATCTCTTCTTCAATTCTCTGCAGCATTTCATGTTTAATTGCAGTTTCATTTGAAATTACCGTTTTATTTTCTGCGGCTGGCAAAGAAATTTTCTTTCGATGGTTTAACACAATATTAATTTGATTGTTGTTTTTCTTTCGCATCGATTGTTCCATACAATCACCTCATTTTATCCACTCACCAAATATTATTATTCCTGTCCCCCTTGTAAATGCCTATTTTCAGAAAAGTTTGCTATAATATAAGAAATAATTAAGGTGGTGGGACTATGGAGACAACGGAATTCCATGATACAATACAAGCCTTTTCTATTTTTTTATTGAATAAAGGCCGAAAACCCTCAACTATTAAACGTTATGTTTATGACGTTGAAGACTTCGGACATTGGTTAGAAAAAAACAAAAAGCTCCCTTCCAGTAATATATGGGCTACACTTTGTACAAAAGACTACGAAGATTACTTTTCCGATTTAAAAACGAATCGACATTACTCAGAAAAAACGATGCATCGTGTATTTATTGTACTAAATAGAATGCATCATTTTCTAAACATCCCTAATCCATTGAAGAATATGGAAATATCCATTCAACCAGACCGTACACTTCGTAACGAAGATTTCATTTCACCTGATGAAGAAAAAAGATTAAAGTATATAGTCACTTCATTAGAAGGACTTTCAGAAAAACAACTTCCTGTGCGCCCTTTATTAATGGCTCGCAATATCGCTATTTTAAATCTATTGATCGACTACGGTTTATCCTTACAGGAACTTACAGCATTAACAATGCATCACGTTCACTTTGAAACTAACACATTGTCAATCCCAGCAACCGCAGGTGTAGAAAGAACAATTACATTAGCAAAAGAAGACAAAAAACAACTATATAATTATTACAAAAGCATCCCAGAACCAGTTCGCCCTAAATACCATAGTGATGATCCATTATTTGTCGCATTCGATTTTAACCGCGGAACATACAGGTGGGTATATGAAAATGATGCACCAAAGGCATTAACGGAAATTGCTATACAAAAAATGATTCGCCTCGAAGTGGCTAGAGCCAATTTACGTAAAGGAATTTCAGGACAACATTTTCGTAACACCTATATTTTAAACTTAATAAAAAAAGAAACTCCTGAATCAGAAATTATAAAACTCGCTGGATTCAAATCAAAAATTTCATTAAAGCGATATTATCAATACGCAGAAAATAGAAAAAACGCCTTATTGTAAGGTGTTTTTTCTATTTTTTCTTTAAACAAACGATTTTACTATGACCATTTAACTAATTTCTGCATCTACTATGATGAGTTTCGTTCACATTTTCGTGAGAAAGGAGAGATTTAATGTCTCGTTATAACGACAATCAAAACAAATTCTCCAAACCATGCTTTCCAAGTAGCGCCGGACGAATCCCAAATACTCCATCAATCCCAATTACTAAAGCTCAACTTAGAACATTTCGTGCGATTATTATTGACTTAACAAAAATAATCCCAAAACTTTTCGCCAATCCATCTCCCCAAAATATTGAAGATCTAATCGATACATTGAACCTACTAAGTAAATTTATTTGTTCACTAGACGCTACTTCCTCCCTGAAAGCACAAGGGTTAGCTATTATTAAAAACTTAATAACTATATTAAGAAATCCAACCTTTGTAGCAAGCGCTGTATTTATTGAGCTTCAAAATCTCATTAACTATTTACTATACATTACAAAATTATTCCGAATTGACCCTTGCACACTTCAAGAGCTCCTTAAATTAATAGCAGCATTACAAACTGCTCTAGTTAATTCTGCTTCGTTCATCCAAGGACCTACCGGACCTACTGGACCAGCAGGCGCTACTGGTGCCACTGGACCTCAAGGTGTTCAAGGTAACACGGGGGCTACTGGCGCTACTGGACCTCAAGGTGTTCAAGGTAACACAGGTGCTACTGGCGCTACTGGACCTCAAGGTGCTCAAGGACCTGCCGGTGCTACCGGTGCCACTGGACCTCAAGGTGTTCAAGGTAACACGGGGGCTACCGGTGCCACTGGACCTCAAGGTGCTCAAGGACCTGCCGGTGCTACTGGCGCTACTGGACCTCAGGGGCCTCAAGGTAACACAGGTGCTACTGGTGCCACTGGACCTCAAGGTGTTCAAGGTAACACGGGGGCTACTGGCGCTACTGGACCTCAAGGTGCTCAAGGTAACACGGGGGCTACCGGTGCCACTGGACCTCAAGGTGTTCAAGGTAACACGGGGGCCACTGGACCTCAAGGTGTTCAAGGTAACACGGGGGCTACCGGTGCCACTGGACCTCAAGGTGCTCAAGGTAACACGGGGGCTACCGGTGCCACTGGACCTCAAGGTGCTCAAGGTAACACGGGGGCTACCGGTGCCACTGGACCTCAAGGTGTTCAAGGTAACACGGGGGCTACTGGCGCTACTGGACCTCAAGGTGCTCAAGGTAACACGGGGGCTACCGGTGCCACTGGACCTCAAGGTGTTCAAGGTAACACGGGGGCTACTGGCGCTACTGGACCTCAAGGTGTTCAAGGTAACACAGGTGCTACTGGCGCTACTGGACCTCAAGGTGCTCAAGGACCTGCCGGTGCTACCGGTGCCACTGGACCTCAAGGTG
>NZ_JBQAGT010000002.1:0-964614 GCF_051916495.1 Bacillus cereus group sp. MYBK216-1 | reverse complement strand
TACCATCTAAATATCGTTTCACCGCTTGGATTTTTTCTTTTGAAGAAAATTTAGCCATAAAAAATGCACCTCCAATTGTTAGACTGTGTCTAACAATTGGGGTGCACTTCATATTGGATGTGGCTTTTAAATTTTAAACAGTATAAATTTTAAACAGTATAAATTTGAAAAGATTATATTAAGATAAAGAATTAAAATATGATGATACAAAATACTTATAAAATTATTCGTGTTATTGAAAAATGATAAGAAAAAGGTGTTTAAAATAGAACCATTTTCATTAATAGTTCAAGTTTTGAAGAATAGTGCATACAATATAAAGTGTTTTCCTTTCTTCATTTAAGTTTTACGTATATAATTTAAAAGTACTATTTTTATTTTATTATTTTATATTTATAACAGAATAGAGGTTTAAAAATGAGTGTTAAAATCATTACGGATAGTGCGGCGGATTTACCAGTAGAATTGCTGCAAGCATATGATATTGATTTAATTCCACTCCGTGTATATGATGAAGCAGAAACAGAGTATTTAGATGGAGTAACATTAGAGTCAGTTACATTATTGCAAAAAATGAGAGAAGGCGCTGTTTATAGAACGTCATTGCCTTCACTTGAAACTTTCCAAGAAAAATTTGTTTCTTATGCAAAAGAAGGTAATCCTTGTATATATTTAGCTTTTTCATCTGAACTGTCTGGTACATATCAATCATCAGTTGTCATTAAAGAGGAAGTAAAAGAAACATATGCAGATTTAGATTTAGAAATTATTGATACGAAATGTGCTTCGCTTGGTCAAGGTCTTGTCGTTTTAGAAGCTGCTAAAATGGCAAAAGACGGCGCATCAAAAGAAGATATTTTAAACCGTGTCGCTTTTCTAATGAACCATATGGAGCACATCTTCACTGTAGCTGACTTACAGTACCTTGTTAGAGGTGGACGTTTAAGTAAAGTAGCTGGTTTTATCGGTGGTTTACTAAACATTAAGCCTATCTTAAACGTGGAAGAAGGAAAACTTGTACCACTTGAAAAGGTAAGAGGGAAAAAGAAAGTATTAAGCCGAATTGTTGATATTATGGAAGAGCGTGGTAAAGACCTTAAAGGTCAAACAATCGGTATAACTCATGGTGATGACATAGAAACAGCTGAAGCATTAAAATCATTAATTACGGAAAGATTCGGCTGTGAAGTATTTATCGTAAATACAATTGGTGCAGCAATCGGTGCACATACAGGACCTGGCGTTATAACGTTATTTTTCTTAAATGAAGTAGAGTAAAGGATTGATCATTTGATCAGTCCTTTTTTCTTTAATCTGTGATTACCGGTCGATATGGTATTGGTAAAGATAAAATCTTTGAAGTTTTCCTATATCAATTGCTCTCTTGTAGAGGGAGTATTTTTTATATGTGGAATGATACTTAATGGTAGAAGAAAAGAGTATAAATAAGAATGTATTTATAGGAATTTAAATATTTGAAGATAACAAAATTTTGCCATTTCATATATAATTGTGTAGGAAGAAATATCTGTAACTATTTGTAAAAATAGGAGGCGGCTATAAAAATGCATGAAATTGCTAGATGGGATTTAAATCGCTTGTATTTGAATGAGGATATTCTATTTCCAATTTTGGAGTTGAAAGAGCAATATTTTGTAACAAAAGATGTAGAGGTTCTTTCAAAGCTTATACAAGCTATTGAAAAAGCAGAATACTATTTGTACTGTAGATCAGTTGAAGAAAGTGTACCACCTGATCTTACTAAATTGACCGTGAAAGTGAAGGAACTAAAAAATGAATTACAGCAAGTAATAAAACATAATGAAGTGGGAACTTCAGATAATACTAAGTTTATAAAAAATGAACTTAGTGCGTGGGAAAATATGTACATACAATTACGGGATAGGATCGAAATAGAGCACAATAATAAACAATTATCCTTTGGACAAGCAAATACTATTGCAATGAATAGTGATAATGAAAAGGAAAGATTAGAAGTATTCGAGTTACTTACAAGTACTTTACATAAGGAAAAAGAAATCTTTGCTACTGTATTAAATCAAATAGGGAGATTGCGTAATGCAAAGAGTAATGAAATAGAAGATAGAGAGATTTTAACACAATCTTTTCATGCGAATGGCATTTCAGAAGCTGTATTATTCCAAATGTGGAATGCGACAGAAGAAAACCTTGATAAATTAGTAAGTGCTTTAAACGTGTATAAGAAGGGAAAAGAGTCAATTACATGGCATGAACTTATGACAGTAAAGGAAAGTAATGAGGTTATAATTCCTTTTTCAGTAGCAGTACAAAACGTTTATGATGCATGTAAGAATATTGATGAAGAATTAGCAGAATTTGCACGTAATGCGATAGAAAGTGGATGGGTAGATGCTGAACCGAGAGAGAATAAACCACCAGGTGGGTTTTGTGCTCCATTTTTCAGTGAGAAAGAATCACGAATTTCAATGCGCTATGATGGGAGTATAGATAGTGTAAGAGTGCTCGCTCATGAATTAGGACACGCTTGGCATTTTTATAATATGAGTTTCGAACAATCTATATCTTTTTTAGATGATAATTTGCCAATGAGTACGGCTGAATCAGCATCTATTTTCTTTGAAACGGTACTCTTAAATTATCTAATTGAAACAACGGATAGTAAAGATATGAAAAAGTCATTACTTAGCTGGAAAATAAGAAATAGTTTTAATTATGTAATGGCAATACGAGCATCGTATCAGTTTGAAAAAACATTTTATGAAAAATGTAAAGAGGGTCCTTTAAGTGCTGATGAAATTGAGAAATTATCTATAATTGCACAAAAAGAAGCATATGGAAATGCTTTAAGTGAATACCAGCCGTTTGTATGGATGAAATATATTCAATTTTATATAGCAGATGTTCCTTTTTACAATTATCCATACACATTTGGATATTTAGTAAGTTTTAGTTTATTAGAAATAGTTCAAGAAGGTAAAAGTACTTTTCATTCGAAATATAAAGAGTTTTTACGAGAAACAGGAAAGGCTCCAGTAGATGAGCTTATGAAAAAACATTTTGAAATAGATATAAGAAATTATGAATTTTGGAATAAAGCTTTTATTCAAATTTCTAAAGACATTGATGAATATTTGCAGTTTATGTAAGGAGAGAGTATAGTGGATCAGCAGTTTATAAAAGGTATACCTTTTTCAACTTTAGAATATGCAAAAGCTATAAGTTTATTAAAAGGTTGGCTACATGAACAACAAGAGAAACCAAGGTTTGTAGTAACTGCCAATCCTGAAATTGTTATGTCTGCAAAGGAAAATACGGAAAAATCAAAACAGTTTAAAAAGATGTTACTATCTGCGGATTTAATAACAGCAGATGGGATTGGTATCATAATTGGCTCGAAAATATTAAAAGGAACTTTGAAAGAACGTGTTACTGGGGCGGATTTAACTCACGATTTAATAAAATATTGTAACGACAATGAATATCGTGTCTTTCTGTTTGGAGCTGCGCCAGAAAGTAATAAAAAGGCATTAAAAAAATTAAATGAGCAGTTTCCAGGAGCACATTTTAAAGGACAGCATGGATTTGTAAATGGTGAAGAAATAGAAGAAATAAAAATGAAAATTAAGCAGTTCAAGCCACATTTACTACTCGTAGGACTAGGTTCACCAAAACAAGAAGAGTTCATCTATGAAAACATACAAACATTAAACGTCCCGCTATCTATTGGTATCGGAGGCATGATTGATATAATATCTGGTACTGTAAAAAGAGCACCAAAAATAATGAGGGATACTGGAACTGAATGGCTGTATAGGTTACTCTCACAGCCGAAAAGATTAAAGCGACAACTTGTACTTCCGAAATTTTTATTATCGGTTATGTCTGAGAGGATTAAAGGGATTAATTAATAAAGGGGACTAACCTGAGCATGGAGAGAGAAAAAATGATAACACTCCTTGCAAAGTACAGTTTTGTGTTAATGAGTTATCTATAATTATGAACTACGCAAAAGATCATTGGAAAGAAATAAACGTGTTTGCATGTAGTATGGGATTGGACTTGAAAGATATACATATTCAAAAAATAGAAAATTTAATGGAGTATGAATTCAGTCATCTCGTTCAAGACAGTGAAGAAGAAGGTTTTAATTTCCTTATAAGACTAATAAATGAATATAAAAACAAAATAAATGTATTCAATAAAACTGGAGAATGTTTATATGGTGTTTTCCAAGGTGATATGTTAATTGGAGTTGGAGGTTTAAATGAGGATCCGTACACAAAAGACAATAAGATTGTGCGGTTAAGGAGATTTTATATTTCAAGGGATTATCGGCGTATAGGGTTAGGGAATTTATTATTAAATCAACTATTATGTCATGCGGAAAAGTATTTTGAAGTGATTGTTTTACATGCTGACACGAAGCAAGGGGATGTGTTTTATACTTCAAATGGATTTGTAAAAGGGGGATTATATAAGGGATCGAGTCACTACAAACTATTATAGAGTTTGCTATCCAAAGAATAGCTACGGAAAGGTATTTTCGTTGATAAATCGATATATCTTAAAAAATCGCTGATATATATGAAGGTGCTACCCTTATATTAGAAACAACTTTTATAATTTCATTTACCAAATTGTTATTATAAAAAAGAGCACCTTAGCTTTTAAAATTTAGCTTATAAGGTGACTCCTTTTCAGTCAATTACGTTTTAACCTTCATTTGTTTCAATAATAATCCTGGTTTACCTTTTACATAATAAAAATGCGGATTATTTTCATCATCATAAAGCATAATATAAGGCTTATCTTTTAGTGGGAGTAGTATAAGTACTTCGTCTATTGTAGTGTGTAACCATTGATTAGTAATAGAAACCGGCTTAGATAAAGGGATTTTTATCATATAGCCATCTTTTGGAACGACATTTAAGTTTTTAAATGGACCAGTAATTGATTTAGCGTATTGAACTGCTTCTTTTTGGATTACTGGATCTAAAGATTGTTTTTGAATGACCATTTCTTTTTGACAATCAAATACTTCAATTTGTTGATTTGTATTTGCGAACGCATTTGTTGATAATAGAAATAGAAGAAGAGAAATGACCCCGATTTTTTTTATCATAGTACAACACCTCACCATTACTATCCCCTCAAAAGCTTTAAATATTTTTCTGTCACATTCATGTAACAAAGATGTTGTATGATACAATTGGTTTTTGTTTAAAAGCAATGGAGGAAAAAATATGAAAGTTTTAATTGCAGATGACGAACAAGATATGTTAAGGATTTTAAAAGCTTATTTTGAAAAAGAAGGCTTTGAAGTATTATTAGCGAAAGACGGAGAGGAAGCACTTCAAATATTTTATGATGAAAAAATTGATTTAGCTATTTTGGATTGGATGATGCCGAAACATAGTGGTATTACTGTCTGTCAGGAAATAAAAAAGAATTCAAGCGTAAAAGTATTAATGCTTACGGCGAAAAGTGAAAGTGAAGATGAATTAGCAGCGCTTCAAAGTGGGGCAGATGAGTACGTAAAAAAACCATTTCATCCAGGAGTACTAATTACACGAGCGAAAAAACTTATTCAGCATGATGATATTATTCAAGTACAAGATGTAAAGATAAATTTCGCCAAAAATAAAGTATATAAAAATGATATAGAGTTAGAAATTACAAAAACAGAGCTCGAATTAATAAAATGCTTTTTAAATCATAAAGGAACTATTTTAACTCGTAAAAAATTGTTAGACATTGTATGGGGATTTGACTATTTTGGAGAAGAGAGAACGGTTGATACACATGTAAGAAGGCTGCGTAAAAAAATTGGAGAAAATATTATTAAGACGCATCGTGGGCTGGGTTATAGTTTGGAGGAACAAAGTGAATAAACTTGGGAAAAAGCTATTTCTCAGCATTTCTTTAACCGTTATTCTTATATTTACAATTTCTTTATTGTTAATTAACTATCTCCTGCCGAAATATAATATTTATAAAACACGTGAGAACTTAAATGAATTTACAACTCAAATACAAAATGCGCCAGTCAATGACTTAGAAGATGTTATCCATATAATTGAAAGTGAAAATAACGTTACAATTGCGTATACGCCAATTAATCAGTCAGAAGATGCTATGAACGACGCGTTACGCATGCAACTTACGAAAAAGAAAGTAACGTTAAATAAGCTTTGGATTACGAAAGACGAAGTCATGAAAGTGAAAACGGAAGGGCAATCGAATAAACTGTACGATCAAGGAAAGGTAAAAGCGAGTTTTTTTGCTAAATATATTGCGAAAGATGATACGATAATTTTAATTGGTACTTCCATTGCGAATTCAAATGAAATTATAAATACGTTAAATACATTTTACTTATACATCGTATGTTTCTCGCTGCTTCTTATTATTTTACTTGTGTGGATACTTTCAAAAATAATAACGACGCCACTGAAAGAGCTAAGTGATGTAGCTCAGGATATTTCACATTTACAGTTTAAAAGAACGAAAGTGAAAACGAATGATGAAATAGGAGAGTTGGCCAATAGTATTAATATCATGAGCGAAAAACTACATGAAGCACATCAAGATTTAACTGATCGTAATGAACATTTAAAACGATTTATGGGTGATGTAACGCATGAATTAAAGACACCGATCGCATTAGTAAAAGCATACTCTATGGGGATTAAAGATGGATTAGATGATGGGACTTATGTAGATACAATTATTAAACAAACAGATCAAATATCAAACTTAATTGAAGAACTATTACGATTTTCTAAACTAGAAAGAGATATTTTACAAAAAGAAGAATTCCCCATTGAACCACTGGTCCAGAGTATATTAGATAAGCATCAGATTGAACTGGATTCGAAAGAAATTAACTTGCAAGTAAATTGTAATGCGGGCGATACAATCGTTTATGCAGATTTAAATAAAATGAGAATGGTGTTTCAAAATTTAATTTCTAATGCGATAAAATATACAGCAAATCAAAACATAATAATTACATTAGAAGATAGAAATAAAAGTATATATTTCCAAATAAAAAATGGCATTCCTACGGATAAAATTAAGGATATCGAGAAAATTTGGGAGCCTTTTTATGTACTAGAATCTTCTCGTAGTAAAGAAAAATCAGGTACAGGATTAGGTTTAGCGATAGTGAAAAGTATTTTAGAAAGGCATGGTTTTGAATATGGAGTTTCCTCTATAGATGGAGAAATTCAATTTTATATAAATGTGAAAAAGGACTAATGAAAATATTAGTCCTTTTTGCAGCTTTAGAGATTAGCGATACAGGATGAATCACCATAATGTTCAAAATTGATGTATTAAATGGAGAATTAGCAAATGTTCTACTTTCATTAAATTCACGTGAAGTTCACAGGAAAACGTTATATTTAAATGGTTATATTTGAATTTAATGAAGTGAGGTATTCAGATTTGAAAAGAAAGAAATTAGTAATTGGTAGCATTTTAATGGGTATGACGTTATCTTTATCTGCATGTGGTTCATCAGATAATATTGTAACGACAAAATCAGGAAGCATTTCAGAAAGTGATTTTAACAAAAAATTAAAAGAAAACTACGGTAAACAGAATTTATCTGAAATGGTAGTAGAAAAAGTATTAAATGATAAATATAAAGTTACGGATGAAGAGGTAACGAAACAACTAAAAGAATTAAAAGACAAGATGGGCGATAATTTTAATACATATATGGAATCCAATGGTGTGAAAAATGAAGATCAGTTGAAAGAGAAATTAAAGCTTACTTTTGCTTTTGAAAAAGCTATTAAAGCAACCGTAACGGAAAAAGATATTAAAGATCATTATAAGCCAAAGCTTCAAGTTAGCCATATTTTAGTAAAAGATGAAAAGACAGCAAAAGAAATTAAAGAAAAATTAAATAGTGGCGAAGATTTCGCGGCATTGGCTAAACAATATTCAGAGGATCCAGGTTCTAAAGAAAAAGGTGGGGAACTATCTGAATTTGGACCTGGTATGATGGTGAAAGAATTTGAGGATGCTGCGTATAAGTTAGAAGTTGGTCAATTGAGTGAACCTGTTAAATCTTCTTTCGGATATCATATTATTAAGCTAACGGATAAAAAAGAGCTTAAACCGTATGAGGAAGAGAAAGAGAATATTCGTAAAGAATTAGAACAGCAACGTATACAAGATCCTCAATTCCATCAACAAGTTACTAGAGAACTGCTTAAAAATGCAGATATAAAGGTATCTGATAAAGACTTGAAAGATACCTTTAAAGAGTTAGAAAAATAATAAATGGAATGTAAGGCAAGCGATAGAAATATCGGTTGTCTTTTTCTCTATTTATCCCGCTATTTGCCGGGCAGTAAGACCTCACCTCAAAATTCAGCGAAAGCAAAGAAGTGGCCCTGCTGATCGTAAACGCCCAATTGGTGAGGGCTGATTAAAGTTTCACTTTATAAAGAAGGAGGAAGTGGGAAAATACTTTCATACCTGCATTAAATTTTACTTAATAAGAAATCTTTGAGTTTCTCAACTTTTATATAAAATAAAACTGAATTTTCAGTTATTTTGTTATATAGTAAAAGAGAACGAATAAGGGGAGGGAACATTTTGAGTAAAAAGAAAATGGCAATTACACTGTCAGCAATGCTATCTGCAACAATTATACCTAGCTTTACTATGGATGTGCATGCAGAGAAGAAGGAAGAGACTAAAAGTACGAAAATTGAATTAGAAAATGGGATGACAAAACCGATTTATTCTCTCGATGAAGCTATTATCGAAAATTTATATGTAGAGACAGAAGTTGATAGTGATCGAGACGGTAAGAAAGACAGAGTATCGATAAAAGTTATGCGTCCAAAGACAGATCCGAATGTGAAAGTTCCTGTTATTTATGAAATGAGTCCATATCGATCTGGATTAAAAGATGTTCCTGTATATAATGTAGATGAAGAATTGTATGCGTATGAAGGAAAACCGTATGGAGCGGTTAATCTTGGTTCGTATGGGAACTATTACGTGCCAAGAGGTTATGCAGTTATTCTAGGCGAAAGTATTGGTACTGGAAAATCAGATGGATGCCCTACAACTGGAGATGAACAAGAGATACTCGGGACAAAATCTGTTATTGATTGGGTAAACGGTCGCGCGAAAGCATTTACAGAACAGGGTGAGGAAGTTCAGGCAAATTGGTCTACAGGAAATGTAGGTATGACTGGAGTTTCCTATAATGGTACATTACCAAATGCTGTTGCGACTACTGGAGTTGAAGGTTTAAAAACAATTATTCCAATCGCAGCAATTAGTAGTTGGTATGATTATTATCGTGCAAATGGTGCAGTCATTGCTCCAGGCGGATATCAAGGGGAAGATACAGATAATATGGCAGAAACAGTACTGACAAGGGAAAACCCTGAAGTTTGCCGACAAGTTATAAAAGAGTTAACGGCTGGACAAGACCGAAAAACAGGTAATTATAATGATTTTTGGGATAAACGTAATTATGTAAAAGATGCTAAAAATGTAAAAGCGAGTGTATTTGTTGTTCATGGTTTAAACGATTGGAATGTTAAAACAAAACAGTTCGCGCAATGGTGGGAAGCACTTGGAGAAAATAGTGTTCCGCGTAAAATGTGGCTACACCAAGGTGGTCATGGTGGGACATCAAGTAATAACTGGCAGCAAACACAAAATAAATGGTTAGATTATTGGTTGTACGGAATTGAAAATGGAATTATGGATGAACCAATGGTTGATGTGCAAAGAGAAAATAAAACGTGGCAAAAGATAAAAAATTGGCCAGATCCATCAGCTGTACCTTCAAAAATCCGTATGTATTTAAGTAATAAATCAGTCAATTTACCATTAAGTATGGGATCGGCTAATAAAGTTTTCTCATTCTTAGATGATGCACAAATGAAATCAAACCAATTAGTAGCAAATCCAGAATTAGAAGTAGCAAATCGATTAGTATATACAATGCCTGTACTGCAAAAAGATACGCGTATAAGTGGTACACCAAAGATTTCAATTACAGGAAATATTGATCGATCTGTATCAAATTTAACAGCATTACTTGTTGACTATGGAGGAGCGAAGCCGGAAATCGTAACGAGAGGCTGGATGGATCCACAAAACTTAAAGAGTATAGGAAATTCAACAGCGATTCAACCGGGCAAAGATTATACATTTACATGGGACATGCAGCCAGATGATTATGTATTTAAAGCGGGGCATCAAATCGGAGTTGTTTTAATTGCAAGTGATTATGATTATACAATTAGACCGAAAGCTGGCACGAAACTTACAGTGAAATTAAGTGAAGTGACATTGCCGATTGTGAAATAAATACTTTTTCTGAAGAGCCTACTAAAGTAAGCTCTTTAATTTGTAGTCTGAATTTTTAATTTTTACATTTCAAATTGGAAGGTTATGTAATACAATATCATTATATTCTATGGAAAGTGAGTGATATATTATGACAGTCAGCTCTTTCGAAATCTCATTAAAATTAGAGGTACAGGAAGATTAGTTGAATTGAAATCTTCCGTACGTAAAAACGGAGGAGAAAATAAATGTTTAGCTTTTATAGTACACTTTGTACGGAACTGTATGATTACACAAAACCAGTCGGTTATTCTTTAAATGGTGATATTGAGTATTACAAAGAACGTTTAAAAGATTGTAGAGGAAGAATCCTCGAAGCCGCAGTAGGTTCAGGGCGTATCATCATTCCGCTTCTAGAGGCTGGTTTTAAAGTGGATGGGATAGATTATTCACCTGAAATGCTAGATTCTTGTCGTAAGCGCTGTAAAGAGAGAGGCTTACATCCTAATTTATATGAAGGAAGCTTGCAACAATTTTCACTTCCGTATAAATATGACGCAATTATCATTCCTACTGGATCTTTTTGTTTAATTGAAAATCGTGTGGATTCTATAAATGCATTGAAATGTTTTTATGAACATCTTAATCCAGATGGACGATTAATCGTAGATATTATGCTTCCGCATGACTGGAAGACTGGGGAAATTCATACATCGACTTTCTCTTTGCCGAGTGGAGACGGAATCACATTAGAAAATAAATCAATTGAAATAGATTGGCTGAACCAAGTTACTGTATCATATTTGAAATATGAAAAGTGGAGTAAAGGACAGTTAGTACAAACAGAACTACAACGCTTTGCACTGCGTTGGTATGGAATAGAAGAGTTTAAACTTCTGTTAGAAAGTATAGGTTTCTCTAACATTACTTGCTCTGCTGAATATGATTATGAAAAAGAACCGTCAAATGCAAATCAAATGATTACTTTTGAAGCTATGCGAAAAGAATAGAACTAAAAATATGAATAAAAAATAAGGCAATCGATTTAAAATCGGCTGCCTTATTTTTAATTTTATGTAATGGTTTATAGAGAAAGATTGGAGGGAAATAAATGAAACTTATATTAATATTTGGCCCACAAGCAGTTGGAAAAATGACAGTGGGGCAAGAATTAGCAACATTAACCGGTTTAAAACTTTTTCATAACCACATGACAATTGATTTAGTAAGTCCAATTTTTGATTACAGTACGAAAGAAGCAAAAAGACTAGTAAGTTTATTTCGTAATGAAATATTTGAAGAAGTATCTAAAAGTGATTTATCTGGAATGATTTTTACGTATATATGGGCATTTGACCTCCAAGCGGATTGGGATTATATACATAATGTAGAAAGTATTTTTGAATCAAAAGGTGGGACAGTGTATTTTGTAGAGCTGGAAGCGGAATTAGATGAAAGATTAGAACGAAATAAAAGCCCGAATAGATTAGAACATAAACCGAAAAAAAGAGATATTGAGTGGTCTGAAAATAATTTGAAAGAAACGATGAAAAAGCATAGATTAAACTCTCTTCATGGTGAAATTGAAAAAGAAGAGTATATAAAAATTAATAACACGTATTTGAGTGCAAAAGAAGTGGCGGAAATGATTAAAGAGAAGTTTCAATTGTGAAATTTTTGAAGTCTATTTCGTTTTCGTTGTCCAAGCATTCTCCTACTAATTACATATACTATTTATGTTAAAGTCGGCTACTATTTAATATAGGGCTGTTATTTTCCTATAAATGCTATTTTAGTGAAGTGGGAGGAATCAATTTGGAAAACGTAGAACAAGATAGAATTGAAAATCAAGTGTATTCAAATCGTGTAGTAAGATCAGAATTTGATTCGAATTGGGAAACTTGTATATCAAAGAGTGGTTATGTAATTTATGTAGCAACAAGTAATAATGCTGAAGTAATAGTGCTTCTTGCAGATGGTTCAAGTAAATTATTAATTTTCGAAAAAGGTGGTAAAGTAGTAGTTGGTGGCGGTGGAACAAGTCATTACAGTAAGCCGCATATTGCAAGAAATATTTAAGATAGAACATGTTAATTAAGAAGAAGCTGGAAAACGGTTGTCATTCATGTTTAGGGCATGATAGACGAACCGTTTTTTATTTGTTTATAAATTTAGAAGAACTTCATTGATTACAAATACATCAGGATGAGCAGCGAAATTAGAAGAAAACTTGGCGGGTAATGGTACAAAATATTATGTACGTTTGCAAGAATCTTACAGCGATATAAAAAAGCATTTCCTATTTGGGGAAACACTACTTCTATGTTATAGTATAATAGTGTTTTTAGATGGTGCTATTTTAATATATCTATAGTTTTGTTATGTATTATTTTTATATTAAATTAGCACCTAAAGTATTTTTTTTATAAGGAGTAGTAATTAGAGAAATGAAAAATATAGACTTTATACTAGAAAGTGACGAGGCATTAAAACCGTCTGAACGATTAGTACTATTATTATTAGAGAAGCATAGAATGTTATATACAAACGATCTATTGGCATTATCAAATTTATCATATAAAACATTAACAGATTCATTAACGGCGCTAGTTTTAAAATCGTATGTGTTAAAGGAAACAGGTAAGGGAAGAAGACAGAATTGCTATAGATTAGTATGATAAGGCAGCTGTTTTAGAAACTTTTACGTATGTTTTTTCAATTGTAAGGTGAAATTGTATTTTTGTTTTCAAACGAAAAACTTACTATAAGAGGGGCTAAGATAGTAGCGTTTCATTTTTGTAAATGTAATTATTCCATCATTGAAAATACAAAAATAAAATAAACCGCATAAAACAGAAATAAAAAAACAATCCATTTTAAAAATGGATTGTTTTTTTATTGGAATAATATTATTTGATATGTTGAAAGCATAAATAGCAGAATAAACATTACCTGTTTTATTTCATGCAACTGAACAAATATGATGAAAACTATGAGTATAGTTTTTTGCTTGCTTTTTCAGTAACTCTAATGAAATCATGGTCTTCATTGTTTAAAGGCAGTATTTTTAACATTATTGCTATTCAGCATTAAGCACAAAAAGGGATATATAATATTATTATGTAAACTTAAGGTTTTAAAAGGAAAATATAATAATTAATAGAACATGTAGAAGGAGATGCTTAAATAGTTTGAAGGATGGGAGATTATTATGGAGCATTTACAATCAATAGCACAAGCTGTTATAAGTGGTCATAAGGGAAAAGTAGTGAAGTTTATAAAGGCGAGTCCAAGTATTGTTAACGAATGTAGTGAAGATGGCTGGACACCACTTCATTTAGCAGCTTATTTTGGACAAAAAGAAATAGCGAGTTTTCTTTTAGAAAGCGGTGCAGATATACATAGTAGAGCGAAAAACGAAAATGAAAATACGCCTTTGCAAGCAGCAATCGCGAACAAGCAAAGTGAACTTGTTGCTTTCTTAATTGAAAAAGGATCAAATGTAAATATTATGCAAAGTGGTGGCTGGACAGGACTTCACGAAGCGGCATTATTAGGAAATGAAGAAATAATTATGCTACTCCTTAAAAATGGAGCTAATAAGATGATAAAGAAAAATGATGGGAAAACAGCGTATGATATTGCATTAGAAAAAGGATATGATCACCTTTTACATCATTTGAAACAGGAAGTGAACTTATGATGAATAAATGGAGTGTTGGTATATTTTTATTTAATGAAGTAGAAGTGTTAGATTTTGCAGGACCATTTGAAGTTTTTTCTGTAACTGAGGTGAATGAAGAAAAACCATTTACTGTTTATACAGTTAGCGAGAATGGAGAAATGATTACAGCAAGGAATGGATTGAAGGTACAGCCAGATTATAGTATTGAAAATTTACCACCAGTGGATATTTTAATAATTCCGGGTGGGCTAGGTGCTAGAAAATATGAAATAAAAAATGAAATAGTAATAAAATGGATTCGCCAACAAATGAAAGAAGTAAAGCTGATGACTTCAGTTTGTACAGGAGCGTTATTACTGGCGAAAGCAGGTTTACTGGAAGGGTTAAAAGCAACAACACATTGGGCTAGTATTGAAAAGTTTAAAAATGAGTTTCAAAATGTTGAAGTTATAGAAAATGTAAAGTTTGTAGATGAAGGACATATTATAACATCTGCCGGAATTTCAGCTGGAATTAATATGGCATTTCATATTGTGAAAAACTTGTTAGGTGTGCATGTTGCGGAGGACACAGCGAAGCGAATGGAGTATGATATTAGTTTGCCAAATTAAAAAGCCCGGATTGGGCTTTTTATATTGAATGAATATAGTTAAGCTCTTCATCACTCAAAATAGGGCGAACAGATGCATTTGCATTTTCTTGTGCTTGCGTTCCTGACTTCGCACCAGGAATTACAACACTTACTGCCGGATGAGAGAGTACATAGCGAAGTGCAAGTTGCCCTAGGGTCTGATTTTTATTTGAGAGCAACCGAAGTTTCTCTACGGTTTGTAAGTCTTCTTGAAACCAAGTTTCATTTGGCCAATCTTTGCGTAAATCTCCATCTGGAAAAATTGTTTTATTTGTAAATTTTCCAGTTAAAATGCCCATTTTTAATGGACCACGAATAACAGCCCCTAGATTTTTCTCTTGTAAGAATGGTAATATATCTTTTTCTGGTTTTCGATTTAATATATTGTAATCAAGTTGTACGATATCAATTTCGTTGTTGTTATTGAAATGATGAATGTATTGTAAATCATGAGTCGAAACACCGACTGCTCTTACTTTGCCATCACGTTTTAATATGTCAAATGCACGTAGAAATGCTTCTGTTTCTCTACGATTATGCCACCAAATATGACAAAAATAAAGATCAATATAATCTGTTTGAAGACGTTGTAAACTTGTTTCAAATACGGCGATGATTTTTTCAGGAGTATCATATACAGGAACGCCATTAGGGTCGTAGTGATGTCCGATTAAACCACCTTTCGTTGATAGTATAATATCATTACGATGTCCTTTAATCGCGGTAGCCACCAACTTTTCACTATGTCCTAAACCATACACATCCGCAGTATCAATAAAATTCACACCACACTCAATGGCTTTTTTTATAGCAGTTATAGATTGTTTATCGTTAACAGGTCCCCATTCATCACCACCGATTGCCCATGCCCCAAAACCTATTTCAGAAACAGTTATTCCAGTGTTACCTAATGTGCGGTAATGCATATTTCCCCTCCTTGTAAGCATGTTATAACATGGATATGTAGGGAAGGAATTTTGTGTGTGAAAAAACTCTTCTACAATAGTAGAAAAAGAATTACAGAAACTACTATTTTATAGCAGCATGTATAAAAAAAATCGGTGTAAATATGGAAATGTCGTCGAATGCTATCTTTAATTGGTTAATTTATGGGATATTTTTGTGAAGGAGTTTATTTTATAAGAATAGAAT
Organism: Bacillus cereus group sp. MYBK216-1; assembly: GCF_051916495.1. Classification (NCBI taxonomy): domain Bacteria; kingdom Bacillati; phylum Bacillota; class Bacilli; order Caryophanales; family Bacillaceae; genus Bacillus; species Bacillus cereus group sp. MYBK216-1. Next base: position 948,811 of record NZ_JBQAGT010000002.1, on the reverse strand, counting down.
TTAGTTTAGTAAGAAAACGTGCCGATGGTAGTGAAAAATATGGGTTAGGGGGATTTGAATGAGGAAACTCAAACGAGTAAATGTTCCTAATATACCAGAGCAGTTATCACAACCTAGTGACAAGCGTAGGATAAATAAAAAGAAGTTAAGGCGACTTATTTTAATGGTCCTTTTTATTGCAGCAACTACTCTGTACGTTCAATATATTTTAACGAAACAACAAGAAGTAATTGATAAGAAGAAAGGTACGATTACGGATCAAAAGGAACAATTAGTATCTTTAAAGAAAGATAAAGATTCTTTAAAGACTAACATAGAAAATTTAACAGACGATGAGGAAGAAATTTTGAAGTTTGCGAGAAAAGAGTATCAATTTTCTAAGTCAAATGAAACTATATTTGTGATGCCCAAGTAATGAAAAAAATAGTTAGCCGTCGCTAACTGTTTTTTTATGTATGAATGTAATGGTACAAGGAATAATCACATATTGTAAAAATGAAGAGTTTAAGCTATTTTCATAGATATGGAATATGCACTAAAATAAATGTTGTTAAAATTTTGTCAATTATATTATAATACAAGGTAAGTGGATACATTTTTTAATCAACGTTGAGTTCCTCGCTCATACGACTATTAAGAAACCCGTTATCCTCGTATACGAAAGGAAGATAGCTGTGTACGCTTCAAATACAATTTATATCGTAGGGGATGCGAAAGCACCTCAAAATAATCCCATTACTGAAAAGTTTAAAAGCTATTTCGTAGCATTTGTACTTGTTAAGGATACAGGGGAAATTGTAGATGCAGACTGCTCAGCGACAATTGCATTAACATCTCAATTTGTTAAATATTTATTTCTACATAAAAATATAAATGACCCGGCATTAGTAATGGAAGTAAAGAACCGATATTTCGGTTCTTCTCAAAAAGCGTTACTTGTAGCGCTAAAAGATGCACAGAAAAAATATAATCAGATTGCTGCTTTGTCTACTCAATCATAGACAAAATCCAGCCGTAAGAATCATTCTTATGGCTGGATTTTTTTATTTCACATTATCGTTCTACATCAAAAGTAAACGAAAACAAAGTAGAGTGATAGAAGAGTAAATGTCCAATGGGTTTACCTAATAATTCGTGGGTATAAATCTCCGGTGGATTAAGATTTCACTTCATTGGGGAACGAAAGGATGAACAAAATGAAAATTACAGATGTAAAAGTAAATCGTAGACGTGTAAAACTGCATACACCGTTTAAAACCGCACTTCGTACTGTAACAGAAATTGAAAGTATAGATGTTTATATTCATACAGACGAAGGAGTGATTGGTAAGGGGGCTGCAGCCGCAACGCCAGTTATTACGGGGGATTTCACCAGCGGAATGGAAGAAGCGATTTTAGGACCGATGCGTTCATGTTTAATTGGTCAAAATATCATTCAGTTTCAGCAGTTACTACAGGGCATTCAAATGAGTTGTATTGGAAATTCAAGTTCGAAAGCAGCGGTAGATATCGCTTTATATGATGTATATTGCCAATATCAAAATGTGCCGTTATATGCATTGTTAGGCGGGAAGAAAGAAATTCATACCGATATTACAGTGAGTGTAGATGAGCCTGTATTAATGGCAAAAGAAGCGAAGAAACATATAGAAAAAGGATTTCAAACATTGAAGATTAAAGTGGGTAAAGAGGCGCATTTAGATTTGGAACGTATTGAGGCAATTCGAAATGTGGTACCAAGAAATACGACATTACGTTTAGATGCGAATCAAGGTTGGAGTCCAAAAGAAGCGGTCTCTATCATTCAAGAGATGGAAAATCGTAATTTAAATATAGAATTTATTGAACAACCAGTACACGCGAAAGATTGGGATGGGTTAAAGTACGTCAAAGATCGTGTGCAAACGCCAATTATGGCCGATGAAAGTATATTTTCAGCAAGTGACGCATTAAAGCTCGTTCAAGGAAGATATGCAGACTTCATTAATATTAAATTAATGAAATGTGGTGGCATACGTGAAGCATGGCGTATTGCAGATATCGCAGAAACAGCTGGTGTGAAGTGTATGGTGGGCAGCATGATGGAGTCTTCACTTTCCGTTAGTGCTGTTGCGCATTTAGCGGCAGCGCATCCTAATATTCATTATTTTGATCTTGATGCACCGCTTTGGTTAATGGAAGAGCCAGAAGGAATGACTTATTCTGGATCAAAGATAAACCTTCAATCGACAGTGAATAGTAAGTTTTAGGAGAAGAGACTAGTAAACTATCTTTTAAGGGGGATAAATATGAAAAAAGTAGGAACTGCATTTTTAACAACTTTATTTATATTTTCATCGTTTACATCGGCAAATGCTGAAGAAAAGAAGGATAATAAAGCATTTATAGATGTATCTGCTGCAACGTTATGGACAGTACCTGATTCATTAAGGCCAATCGATACACCGAGTGCAACAAATCCAGTGGATCTATGGAAATGGACGAAATCAATGACACTTGACGAGAAACTATGGTTAACAAATGCAAATAAATTAGAAACACAAGCGTTACTCGGTCAAGAAGTAACTGTTATTGATAAGAAAGGTGAATGGGTGAAGGTATTAGTGCATGGACAGCCAACGCCACGAAATGAAGAAGGTTATCCGGGCTGGATGCCTGAAAAGCAATTAACATATAATCAAGAATTTGCAGATAAAACAAATGACCCTTTTGTGTTAATAACAAAGCCAACAGCGATTTTATATATAAATCCTTCTGAAAAACATAAATCACTTGAAGTCAGTTATAATACAAGACTGCCGCTATTAAGTGAAGACACAATTTCATACCGTGTATTGTTGCCAAATGGTCAGAAAGCTTGGCTACGAAAAAATGATGGAACGGTTTACCGTTCTCAAAATGATATTCCAACCCCGGCGGCCGATGATTTAATAAACACAGGGAAAATGTTTTTAGGTTTACCGTATATATGGGCTGGTACAAGTGGTTTTGGATTTGATTGCTCTGGCTTCACGCATACGATCTATAAATCGCACGGCATTACAATTCCGCGAGATTCTGGACCACAATCAAGAGCAGGAGTTGCAGTTGATAAAGAAAATCTACAAAAAGGAGATTTAATTTTCTTTGCACATGATCAAGGGAAAGGTAGTGTCCATCACGTCGCAATGTATATTGGTGATGGCAATATGATTCACTCACCAAGAGCTGAAAGATCGGTAGAGATTATACCGCTAAATACACCAGGATATATAGAAGAATACGCTGGTGCTCGTCGTTACTTACCTTAAAAATAGAGGAGGTTTTTAAATGAAAAAAGTTGTTCGTTACTCATTAGTTAGTATTCTATTCGTTTCTTCATTTTTAGTTGGTTGCGAAAAAGAAAAAACAACGACAAAGCCGAAAGATGACAAGAAAGTATTACAGTTACTAGAAACGGGTGAAATTCCGTCGTTAAACTCAGTGAAAGTCACAGATGCAATCTCGTTTAACGTTTTGAATAACGTAATGGAAGGACTATTCCGTCTATCGAAAAATGATGAAGTAATTGAGGCAGGCGCACAAAAATATGAAGTGAGTAAAGATGGAAAGACATATACATTCCAATTGCGTGATGCGAAATGGTCTAACGGAGATCCAGTAACCGCCCATGATTACGTATACGCTTGGAAGCAATTGATTAATCCAGATACAGCTTCTCAATATGCATACATTGCGTACGATGTAAAAAATGCTGAGAAGATAAATAAAAAACAACTAGGTCTAGATGAATTAGGAGTAAAAGCGAAGGATGATAAAACATTCGTCGTAGAGCTAGAACATCCTGTACCGTATTTTACGAAATTATTAATTTTACCATCCTTCTATCCAATTAAAGAAAAATATGCGAAAGAGCAAGGTGATAAATATGGATTAGAAGCAAATAAAGCGGTATATAATGGACCGTTTACATTATCAGAGTGGAAGCATGAAGCTAGCTTTACAATGAAGAAAAACGATAAGTATTGGGATAAAAAAGAAGTGAAGTTAGATGAAGTAAACTATCAAATTGTAAAAGAAATTTCAACTGCGGTAAATTTATATGAAACAGATAAAGTTGATAGAGCTGTTATTTCTACAGAATTCGTAGATAAATATAAAAATAATAAAGAGCTAAAACAATATACAGATCCAGTTATGTACTTCTTCCGATTTAATGAAAATGTACCGATTCTTAAAAATAAAAATGCACGTCTTGCGCTAAGTACAGTTTTTGATAAGAAGGGACTCGCAGATTCATTTTTAAATGATGGGTCGGTTGCAGCAAACTATTACGTACCAAAAGGATTCTTAAAGGGCCCAGATAAGAAAGATTTTAGAAGTACGGCAGGTGAGTTTAATAAAACTGATGTAAAAAAAGCGAAAGAATATTGGGAGAAAGCAAAACAAGAGACAGGTACAAATGAAGTGACGTTAGAACTATTAAATTATGACTTAGAAAACTTTAAAAAAGTTGGAGAGTACATTAAAGAGCAGCTTGAGAAAAACTTACCAGGCTTAAAAGTGAATGTGAAATTACAGCCACATACGCAAAAATTAGCACTTGAGAAGAAGAAAGAATATGAAATGTCGTTATCACGCTGGTTACCGGATTATCCAGATCCAATGACTTATTTAGAAGTATTTCTTTCTGGAAGCAGTGTTAATAATACAGAATATGCAAACCCAGAATATGATGCGTTAATTAAGAAGATTAAAACAGAATTAGGTAATGATGAAAAGGCTCGCTGGAAAGCAATGCAAGATGCTGAAAAAATGCTACTTGATGATGCAGTAATTGCACCGGTATTCCAGCGCGGATTATCTTACTTACAAAAACCATATGTGAAAGATTTATATGTACATCAATTTGGTCCAGCTACAAGTTTAAAATGGGCAGATGTACAAAAATAAAAGAATGGGGAAACAGACTTCACGTATGTGATAGTCTGTTTTTTTGTACAGTTCCGAATGAAATATAGACATTTCATATGTTTTTTTACGACTTAAAAATAAAATTATTACTAAAATTCCAGTGTGAAATTTATGTAGAATCTTGTATAATTAACGTGTTTCTATGGAAACATTTTCTTGCGCTATTTCTATAGGATTTAATAGAACAAGGAAGGAAATACATACATGTATATAATAGACAAATAGAATGGAACATGTATAGAGAAAAAGGAGAGAAAAGATGGCGTGTCAAAGACAAGGGTTACAAGTTAATAACGATAGAAAGAGGGACAGAAGATGAAAATGAAGCATGCTTTTGGTCCTATAATTTTAGCGTGTGTGCTTTTTTTCATTATCATTCTAATCCCATCGAAAAGTTTAGTATCGCTTATTAGTGATAAGAAGGTAGAAGATGCGGCTACTTCTTTACAAAAAGAGAAATTACAAAGTGTTTTCTTACAGCAAAAAATGTTAGAGAATTCACAGTATTTACCGATGTACGGTTCATCAGAATTTTTACGAATGGATGCATATCATCCGTCTAATTATTTCAAAGTAAATCCAGCTGGTTTTACACCGTTTTTAATTGGAACTGGCGGTACACAAAGTTTAGCTCATATTTTAAATATGACATCTACTATGGATGAATTAGAAGGTAAAAAAGTAGTCTTTGTTCTTTCACCACAATGGTTTACAAAGACTGGTGTATCACAAGGGGATTTCACTAATAATTTCTCCAAACAACAAGCATATCATTTTATTTTTAATGATGAGATAAATCCAGAAATGAAGAAGCAAATCGCGAAACGGCTATTAGATTATAAAGTTGTTCAAGAAGATGATATATTAAAAAATTCATTAGAAGGTATTGTATATAATGATACGAAACATAACATAAAAGCAGGTTTAGTTAAACCACTTGCTTATATGCATCGAAATATTTTAGATCATAGAGATTTATTTAACTCTTTATTTAAAATCGAACCGATGAGAGAGAAAACAAATATCGGACTTCGTTCAATTTCTTGGGAAGACGCACGTAAACACGCAGAACAAGAAGGGAAAGCAGAGTCTACTACAAATACATTCGGAATTGAAAATCCGTATTATCATAAGAATAATCTGAAGAAAAAACTAAAAGGTTTAAAAAACTTTAGAGCAAATGAAACATATGATGAATCACCAGAATACGATGATTTACAAATTATTTTAGATTTATTTAAAGAGAAAAATGTCAAACCACTCTTTATTTCTGTACCTGTCAATGGGCCTTGGTATGATTATACTGGATTCCCGAAAGAACGCCGTGAAGTGTATTATAAAAAAGTTCGAGAACAGGTTGAGAAAGCAGGATATCCAGTAGTTGATTTCTCTGGTCATGAATATGATAAGTATTTCTTAAAAGATACGATTCATTTGGGCTGGAAAGGTTGGATTTATTTTGATGAAGCAGTGCAGAAATTTAATTCTGAGAAATAAAGTATAGAAATCGGAATGGCTATGAGCCGGTCCGATTTTTTTAGTATAGAGGATTTTGGTGAGGACAATTTGGGAATGCATGTATATCTTGAATCTGTCTATAATCATAATGTTTCATTGCGAACTGGGCTTGATAAAGGTATTCATACACATATAATTGACCATCATGAGCTGAACATAATACACCAGAAGTTCCTTGCCCATTTATGAAGGAAATACCGATAGGGCGTCCGATTAAGTATAGTATTTTTTGCTGCCAATGCATAGGGGAATCACTCCTTTTTGAGATAATATACGAAAGAAATGATCAAACGGTTGCTTATCCATGTAAATGTAGATGGAAAGGTGTTATATAATTCTTGAAGATTAATTCATATATAAATAAAAAACCGCTATAACTCCGAATGAATTTATAGCGGTTTTTATTATATTCTTAAGCAAGATTTTTGCGCTTTTTTGTCCATTTTTTTATAACGAAGTATAAAAGTATAAGTACGACGCCACCAATTGCAAATGATTTCACATACGGACCAGCAATATCGTTTATATTCTCCCAATTTTCACCTAGTTTTTCACCTAAATAAATGAAAATAATAGACCAAGGGATAATCGCAAGTGCTGTTAATGTAGTGAAACGTAGTAAAGGCATTTTTGTAATACCAGCAGGAATTGAAATCGCATGACGCACTACTGGAATGAAGCGTGCTGTAAAAATGACGCCAGTTCCGTAACGATTAAACCAATCTTCTGCAGCATCTATTTGTTTTTTATGTATGAAAATATATTTTCCGTAACGTTCTAATATAGGGCGTCCGCCGTATCGTCCAAGCCAATAAATAAAGATTTGGGCAATAACACCGCCAATTGTACCGAATACAACTGCGCCTATAAATGAGATACTTCCATTGAATACTAAGTATCCTGCATAAGCAAGGACAATTTCACTTGGGATAATTTCAATCATAAGTCCAAGCATAATGCCCCAATAACCTAATCCTTCAAAAAACGTTAATACTGAATGAATAAAACTACTTAACATTGTTGCACCTTCTAGTTTATGAATTTTTGAGTATAAGAACCTTTTATTTAATTACATAAAAGGTTCACTATATGTAGATTATACCTTATTTACATAGGGGATTGCTATTTCAATTCTTTTATGTCTCTCATAAGTATTATAGTAAAGTATATAAGCTACGTTTTCATGAAGGGTTAATGAAAAGATTATTAAAAATTTCTCATATATCAATGATAATAGACTGAAAATTAAGTATAATGTTATAGATCTTTCATTTACAAAAATAGGAGGAGAACGTATGTATATTACAGATCCGATTTATGGACCAATCTCTATTCGTGATAGAGATATCCTTCGATTGATAGATACAAAAGCATTTCAAAGGTTGGCGAATATTAAACAACAAGGACATACTTATTTTTTACATGAGAACGCAATACATACGAGGAAAGAACATTCGATAGGTGTATATGTGCTAGTAAATAAAGTGATAGAACATCTTACTGAGATTGGTGACATACATTTATCGAAATATGAACGAAAGCTAGTATCTACTGTAGCCCTTCTACATGATGTTGGACATGGGCCATATTCACATTGTTTTCAGCAAATATCGGGTGAAGATCATAGTGAGTGGACGGTACGAATCATTCAAGAGGACGAAGAAATACGTACGATTTTAAATCAAACACCTAGATTATTAGATGATGTAACGAAAGCTTTAACAGAAGATGGAGTTTTTCCAATTATAGATGAGCTCTTATTTAATTCATTAGGAATGGATCAATTAGATTTTTGGAATAGAGATTTATATTACTCGTCGCTTGAATTAGAAGGTTTACAGATAGAAGAATTGATTGCTAACATGCGTTTAATTGACGGTAAACTTGTTATTGAAGAATCGGGAATCCCCTTCATCGAACAATTAATGAAAATGAAAGAAGGGCTTTACAATAATGGATTTGGCCACCCGTTTGTGATAGGAAAAGACGTATTGCTGCAAACAATTTTTAAAATGATAGAGGAGAAAAATCTTTCGTTCTATACTCCTGAACTTCAAAACTTCTTTCATAAAGGAGAGAAGTTAGAAGTAGAAGACTTTCTTCCGTTACAAGATGAAATGATTTTAAATGAAATACAGTGCTTTGCAAAATCAGATGATGTTGAAATAGTATCTTTAATTCAACTTTATGTTTCACCAACTAAAAGTTTATCATTTCAAAAAGGAGTGGAGGGTGATTTTAAAAAGGAAAATAACAATTTAGCGATAATAACTGAGAAAAAGGCGTACAGTTCATATGCAGGTGGTATTTACGTCCATAGTGAGGGGCAGTTAGAGGACATTTTAGAGAAATCAAATTTCATTCAAGAGATAGTAAAATTGCCTAAAAAAGAATATGCCTATTCTTTTTAAAGTGGTTTGAAAACATAAAATAGATGGGGTGGAAATGTGAACTGGAAAGAACGTCTTCTAGAATTAGATGATTTATCAATTATATTAGAATGGTATAACGATGAAGAATTACATAACATAGCAGATGTGAAACCATTTAAGCGATATACAATAGAAGAACTTCGGGAGTATTGGACTGAAAAATTAGCGCGGTCTTATGCAAGTTATCATGTAATAATAGTGAGAGATGAAGTAATAGGAAGAGTCGGATTAAAAAAGACGAAATATGATGATACCTATGTGATGGAATACTCTATTCTTATTGGCGTTTCGAATTTATATTCAAAAGGACTTGGAACAGAAATTACAAAGTATTTCATAAGTAAATCGTTTTTAGATTCCGATATACAAGCAGTTGTATTACAGGTAAGAGAAGACAACAAAAGGGCAATTCGTTGTTATGAGAAAGCTGGATTTAAAAAAGTAAAATCATATATAGAGAATGAAGTGAAAGTGTATGATATGCATAGAATTAAGAATGAGAAAATAGCACGGTAAAAAACAGTTAATTCTGAATGTAATGAGGGTTAGGGGGATATATGGAACCTTAAATGACACTACTTATAGATATGCGTAATACTACGGTTTTATATGAAACTTAAATTTAAATAAATCAAGCAAGCATTTGTTGTATATTTGGAACAGATGGTTGCTTGTTTTCGTTGTAAAAAAATAGAAGCATTTCTGCTCCTATTTTTTAAGGCTTCACATCTAAGTTCTGTAAAAATAAAGTTGCTGTTACGTAACGCTTTGCTAACATTTGTACATAAGCGGTATGTACAGAAAGGGTCGCAATAATAATAGCGTTACGAATTGCTTCGCGTTGTTCGTTATTAATTTGATCGAACTTACTTGCGATTTTATCAGCTTTTTCTTTTACGATGTTTTCAATTGTATGAACGGTATCTGTTGCATTTAATTGTAAGCAATTCCCTTGATTGAGTTCTTCAAATAAAGAAGAGTATGCTACATATAAATGAACAGGATTGATTAAATCATCACTTCGATCAGCTGGATCATTTACAATAAGGCGTAATAGCTTACGAATGGATTCAAAATCAAGTGCTGTTTTTAAATCTTCGACAATAAATAGTAAGGCTGCTTGTTCAATTGAATATTTTTTCCCTTTTTGAGGAGAGCCAATCATTTCTTTTATATCTCGTTTCACCCAGTTTTGCATAGCAGTTACAGAGAAACTTGTGTTTTCAATCTGATTGCCAAGCGCAACTATTTCATTTAAAGAAAAACCGACATCAGTATCGTCAATTTTAATCAGCTTTTCAAAAATAGGTGAAAGTGCGGTAGTAATAAAAGCTGTAACGCTTTGTCCGCTTTCAATATCTTTTTTATGTGACTTTGCCCAAGCTTCTTGTAAAATACCGAGAGGCTTTTTCGTATTCCATCCTCTTAGTGATAGAAGAAGGGTAGCCATTTCGTTTCGTGTGAGATGAAATGTTTCCATCTTTTCACCTCCAAAATAATAAAAAGTTCTTATGAACTTATAATATGTTTTGTTTCATTTAAAGTCAATTCTGTTTTGCTTAATTTTTCCTTTGTGACCAAACTGTTGAAAGTAAATAATACTTGCATATTTCGACAAAAGTTCATATAATAAGTTCATAAGAACCTTTAAAATGTTCTTAAAAACAAATCTATCATTCTGAATTTACTAGAAAGATAGATTTCACATATATCTATATAAAAGGAGAATGGATATAATATGTTGAAAAAACTTGTAGCAGTAATGACAGCATTCATGGTTATCTTTGGGGCTAGCAGCTTTATGTTCGTAGATCATGCAGCAGCGAAAAGTTACAAATCTGGTAAAAAATCATTTACACCAAGTTCAGGTCAAAAGTCAAAAGTTGATTTAAACAAAAAAGACTCAAATGTAAATTCCCAAAAAACGACTCCAGATTCAAAAACGAAAGCAACAAACACGGCACCAAAAAGTAATAAAGGAAGCTTTATGAAAGGTTTATTACTAGGTGGTCTTGGTGGTTTACTAATGGGTAGCTTATTTGCAAATATGGGAGCTCTTGGTTCTGTATTAGCGTTTATGGTAAATATGTTAGTAATGGCTGGTATCGTAATGTTAGCAGTTCGTGCATTTAAATACTTCAAAGACCAACGTAAGAAGAAGGCAGATGAAGTAGCATGGAAACAATAAAAATTTCTGAACAAGAGCTTATAAATGCGCTTTGTATATATATCGCTGAAAAAAGACAAGTGGGTCCAGAAGAAGTATTAGTTGAACTCATGTATGATGACGACTACGGTTTCTCTGCGGAAGTAGAGGTAAATGGTCGCCAGCAAATTTTAATTCAAGCAAACTTAATCGAAGCTTTACGCTTATTGCTTGACAGAGAATATAATGTCAATTCATTCGCAGCGAGATTACAACTTGAATTAGATGACGAAGAAGGTATTTACGCATTAGCGAAATTTAATAACTCAGATGAGTAGAGAAGAGAGCTGTTGAGAATAATCTCAGCAGCTCTTTTTAGTATGTGCATATGTAGATGAGTAATCACGCCAAATTTCATTCATTTTTCGTCTACCGATATCTACCATCGGATTAAACTGAATTGCAGATTTCTGACGAACAAAGTGAACGTTTTGAATGGCGTGAGATAATTGTTGGTCGACTATATCACGTTTTTTGCTTGCATATTTAGCAATAGATAGACCTGCAACTGTTCCTTGCGCCATCGCAATTTTTCCGCTTTCAATGCCTGTAATATTGCCGGCTACTAATAAACCGGGAAGAGGGGTTTCCATTGTTTCGGAATGGAGAGGAACGTGTCCGCCTAATTCTGAAATGTAATGGAAGGGACAACCAGCTACAGCTGCAAGTTCGGCAAGTGGGTATAATCCCCCGGCAATACATACAAAATCTGCTTCATATATTTTCTCTGTTCCATTGATAACCTTTCCTTTAGAGTCAATATTAGCAATACGTACACCTTCAACTTGATCTGTTCCGATAATTTCAAGAGCTGCTTTCCGAAGGTGAAGTGGCGTTCCGTTTATTTTCATTCCGTTGTTTGGATAGAATGTTAATCCAGCTTTTCGAATCCAATCAAATTTCATAAAGTGACTACCTATTCGTAAGAAAGCAGAAGGAGCGAGGTGAGCTACATTTAAAAGAGAGTTTAAAACTTCTTCAGGTTCACCAGCTTTTTGACTTAACTCGCTTTTCTCAGGGAGTACAATATGATCTACTGTAATTCCCGCTAATTGCAATTCACTTAAAATGGCGAAAGACAAAATGTTAGCACCAATAATAATTCCTTTTTTTCCAACTTGCACGCGATGAACATTTGTCATAACTTGAGCTGCTCCAATTGACATCACTCCTGGAAGTGTCCAGCCAGGAAGGGGAATAGAATATTCCGCAGCTCCAGTAGCAAGTAGTACGAAAGGTGCTTCTAACGTACCGATATTAGTATGTACAAACCAATTGTTTTCATCTCTATCTAAATTATAGACCGAAACACCGCACCTGATATGTACTGAAAGTGATTCTGCTTCTTCATGAAGTCGCTTCGATTCTTTTATTCCGTTCCACCATTCTCCAGTAGGCTCTTGATGCAACTGTCCTAACAATCTCCCGCCCGGCTTCATAAATTCATCAATAACGAGCACTTTTAGTCCGAAACGAGCACAAGAAATAGAAGCAGATAATCCCGCTGGCCCTGCACCAATAATAATTACATCACTCATCGTTTTTTCACCATCTCTCTCACGATATTCGGATGCTGTTTCCCGCTTTCAACAACCATGTTTTCTTCTACAACAGTTAAGCATGCGCGTACATTTGTTTGATTATTTACTGTCATGCGGCATTCGGAACAGTGCCCGATATTACAATAAATACCTCGCGGTGTTCCGCTATCTTCATGAACTCTTAATGTCCTTATTCCATTTGCTAACAGGGCAGCAGCTATCGTTTCATGTTCATATGCTCCGTATTGATGACCGTTAAATTGAAAGGTAATACGCTCACTACTTTGTAAAGTACCTAAAATAGGGTGATGTGTAATTCTACTCATTTACTTTCACCTACCGATCCAAAAGTAACTGCACGTATTGGTGGTTGATATTTTAACGGTAGTTCATTAAGAGTTACGTCAGGATTCGCATTTTCAATCATTCGATCTATCATTATTCTGCATGTGCGACCACCGCAAAATCCCATGCCAGCACGTGTTCTTAGTTTTAATTCTCTTGCCGAGCAGTTATATTCAGCAATTGTCGATTGAAGTTGCCCATATGTAACCTCTTCACAACGACAAACGATTAAGTTGTTTTTATTTGTCATATGTATTCCTCCTCTAGTTCGGTTTTCATAAATTATATATGCAAAAATCATGCCAATATAGAGGAGGGAGAGAGGGCTACCTGTAAACGCCTGATCGGTGCATACTGATTCTTTATTGAAGTCCAAGTTTCTTTAAACGGTTATATAAAGTAGCCCTTGTTACACCAAGTTGTTTTGCGCATTCTAATTTATTCCCATTTAAAATTCGTAAAGCCCTTTCAATAACTTTTTTCTCATGCTCATCCATCTCTTCTTGTAAAGAAAGGATTGTATTATTGTTGCTGAGTAATAGGGAATGGGCTGTATGGTTGTCTAAAGTTTCAGTCGTATGAAATGGTAAATATTCTTGTTTTATAATTCCGTCTGTTGCGAATACCACAAGCCGCTCAACAACGTTTCGAAGTTCGCGAATATTACCTGGCCAATTGTAATGAAGCAGTTCATGCATAATGCTTGAAGGTAAGTCACGAATTGGTCTGTTATAGTTGATTGAAAAATCGTTTAAGAAAGAATAGGTTAATTCAATAATATCCTCGCGTCTTTCGCGCAGCGGTGGAATCTGCAAGCTAACTACATTTAAGCGGTAATATAAATCTTCTCGGAAAGTTCCTTTTATCATTTCTTCTTGTAAATCACGATTTGTAGCAGCGATAATACGGAAATCAATATTAATTTCTTTTTCACCACCAACTCGGTAATACTTTCGCTCTTGCAGTACACGTAACAGTTTTACTTGCATATCAAGTGGCATTTCACCTATTTCATCAAGAAATAAAGTACCGCCTTGCGCGAGTTCAATTTTACCTTTTTTTCCTTTACTATTTGCTCCAGAAAACGCCCCACGCTCGTAACCGAATAATTCACTTTCAAATAATGCTTCTGGAATTGCCCCGCAGTTAATCGAAATGAAAGGCGCCTTCGCTGCTTCACTTGCTTCATGAATTGCTTTCGCAAATACTTCTTTTCCAACTCCGCTTTCCCCAAGTATTAAAACAGTTGATTTCACCGAACAAACTTTTCTAGCTAATTGTATCGTTCTTTGTATAACAGGACTTTTTCCATTCATCGCAAGGAATGGATCGGATTCATCTTTATACTTTGCCACTTCTTGTTCTAAACGGTGCATTTCATGTGACATATTAAATAGTTTTTCATTTAAAGCGACTTGATTTGTAACATCTGTTTCTGAAACGACTGCTCCTATAATTTCATCATTACAATAAACTGGATTTGAATTAATTAATACGAATAAATCGGGGCGAGGCTGATGGAACTGAGCGACTATGCTTTTTCCATCATGTAAAGATTGTAAAATTTCCAAGTCTTTATAATCAAAAAAACGAGTAATCGGTTGCCCAATAATCTCATTATGGTTGACTGAAAATATTTTTTCAGCACCATCTGTCCAAGTTCGAACGCATTCTTTACTATCAATTACTGTAACAGAAGAGTCAGTTGTTTGTATTACAGTGTCATAAAATGACTGTAGTTCATTGTAGGACTTATAAAGAAATGGAATCATTTGCTGAGAAGTTATACAGCATATCGGCTCATCGTTTTCGTTAAGGATGATAACAGCTAATTCATAAGAAAAAGCGTCAATTAATGCATTGAATGAGTCATCTACATAAATAATTGCGCAATTATATTCTTCTGTAGTAGAAGGGAGATAATAAAACCTTTCGTTTATTTTCTTAATGCGATCAAGGCAACATGTATGATTGATTAAAACGCTTTCCAAAAATTCTTGTATAGTCGGAAATGAAAATTCCATAATGTCCTCCTGTTATGTATAAAAATTTTGACAGTGATAAAAAAATAATACACCTATTTACTATAAATTTAAAATATTTTTACAAATAAAAATATTATTTATAAAAATTGTATATGTACAGAATTGGCACGTCAATTGCATGAAAAGAAAGTGAGAGGGCTAGGAAAGGAGGAGTATATTGTGAGGCACTGCGACGTTTTAATTATAGGTGGTGGAATAATAGGGTGTTCTATCGCTTATTACACTTCAAAATACGGAAGAGACGTAACAATCATTGAAAAAGGGGAATTTGTCAGCGGGACGTCTTCACGGTGTGATGGGAATATTTTGGCCATTGATAAAGACCCGGGATTTGATAGTCAAATGTCTTTAGTAAGTCAAAAATTAGTAACTGATTTAAGTGAAGAATTAGAGCATTCATTTGAATATAGGGCACCAGGAAGTATTCTCGTATGTGAGTCAGACGAAGAGATGGAAGCTGCGCAGCAATGGGTAAATCGGCAAAAAGAAGCTGGATTACCGTTTCGAATGCTTGATAGGCAAGATATAAGGGAAGAGTCGCCTTTTTTTGCTGATGATTTATTAGGTGGTTTAGAATGTGCGACGGATTCAACTGTGAATCCATATCTCCTTGCTTTCTCGCTTGTGTCAGAGGCACAAAAGTTTGGCGCAAAAGCTTTTAAGCAGACGGAAGTAAAGAGTATGGAAATAGAGACGGATGGTTCATTTGTTGTAGAAACTACGAATGGAACTTTTACAGCACAACAAGTTGTAAATGCAGCCGGTGTGTGGGCTCCTAAGATTGGTCAGATGTTAAATATAAATATACCAATTGAACCGAGAAAAGGGCATATTATTGTAGCTTCAAGGCAACAACACGTAGGATGCCGTAAAGTAATGGAATTCGGTTATTTAATTTCTAAATTTGGCGGAAAACGAAAAGTGGATGCTTTAACTGAAAAATACGGGGTTGCGCTCGTATTTGAGCCTACTGAAAGTCAAAATTTCTTAATTGGTAGTAGTCGTGAATTTGTAGGATTTCATACGAGGATAAATAATGAAGTCATTAAATGTATCGCAAATAGAGCAATTCGTTTTTATCCCAAAATGGCAGATATGATGGTAATTCGTTCTTACGCTGGTTTACGTCCGTGGACGGAAGATCATTTACCGATTATTTCACGAGTGGAACATATTCCGAATTATTTCATTGCCGCTGGACATGAAGGTGATGGGATTAGTCTTGCAGCAGTTACTGGAAAAGTAATTGAAGAGTTATTAAATGAAAAAGAGACAATTATTCCTATTGAACCACTTCGTTTGAGTCGTTTTACAGAAAGGGTGTTAAACGGATGAGGTCACAAAGAGCCTTTACGACGATTGATACACACACAGGTGGGAATCCAACGAGGACATTAATTAGTGGACTTCCAAAGTTGATTGGAGAGACGATGGTAGAGAAGATGTTACATATGAAAAAGGAGTATGATTGGATTCGAAAATTGTTAATGAATGAACCGCGTGGTCATGATGTAATGTCAGGAGCATTATTAACAGACCCGTGTCATCCTGAGGCTGATATAGGTGTTATATACATAGAGACAGGTGGATATTTACCGATGTGTGGTCACGATACAATCGGTGTATGTACAGCGTTAGTTGAATCAGGTTTAATTCCGGTAGTTGAACCGATTACTTCTTTAAAACTAGATACACCGGCTGGCTTAGTTGAAGTAGATATTGCTGTTCAAGATGGAAAAGCAAAAGAAGTATCTTTCTGTAACATACCAGCTTTTTTATTGAAAAATATTACTGTACAAGTGAAAGACATTGGAACTATAGAGGCTGATATTGCGTATGGAGGGAATTTTTATGCCATTATTGATGCGAAATCAGTAGATCTACAATTAGTACCAGAAAATGCATCTACAATCATCGATAAGGCGATTCATATAAGGAACACAATTAATGAGAAGTTTGAAATCACTCATCCAGAGTATTCGTTTATAAGAGGATTAACACATGTTGAATTTTATACAGATCCTACTCATGAATGTGCGCATGTGAAAAATACAGTTGTTGTACCACCAGGCGGAATAGATCGATCTCCATGCGGTACAGGAACATCTGCGAAGCTAGCTGTATTATACGCTCAGAAAGAAATCGAAATTGGTGAAGAGTTCATTCATGAGAGTATCGTTGGTTCTTTATTTAAAGGATATGTCATGAATACGACACATGTTGAAAATATTGAAGCTGTCATAACGAAAATTACGGGATCAGCTTGGCTTATGGGTATGCATAGATTTTTTTACAATGAAATGGATCCACTTAAAGAAGGATTTTTGCTAATTCCGCCGATGGAACATGAAACGGAGGATATAAAATGAACATTCAAAAAATGTATACAGCAGTAGACGTACATGTAAATGGCGAGGCATTTCGTGTAATGAAAGACGTACCATGCAAATACTACTACAGTTTGGAGCAATTAAATGAACAATTTTCAGGTGAATTAGCAGAAGAGATGAAGCTTTTATTAAATGAACCACGTGGTTTTATCGGTTTGAATGGGTGTATTGTCGTTCCATCTATCTATAATGAAGTGGATGCAGCTGTATTATTTTTTAATCATGAAGGTTCGATTCCGCTTCATTATGGAGGCATTGTTGCAGTAATAACGATGTTACTCGAAAGTGGGTATTTAAAAAAGAGAGAGTCCAATCAATACAAAATTGAAACGTTATGTGGAATATTTTTAGTTCATGCGTATGTAGAGAATGATGAAGTTATATCGGTTTCGTTTGAAAGCAAACTATGCTATATGATTGAGAAAAATTTACAGGTTGGTAATGTAAGTTATTCTCTTATACAAGCAGATAAAGTATATGCAGTTGTAGAAAAAGGTGCGTATTCGCCAGAAATTCGCATGGAAAACATTTCTGAATTGAAAAGATGGGGAGAAGCTACACTGCAGGCTATACAAAAACAGTCGCTAATAAAAAGGCTTATTTTAGTAGATCCTTCGCAAAAAGAAAAGAACCATATAAAATCGATTACATTTCATGAAGATAACTTTATCGTACGTTCGCCAGGTTTTGTTTCTACTATTGTTTCCTATGTTC
The DNA here is from genome assembly GCF_051916495.1 of Bacillus cereus group sp. MYBK216-1. Classification (NCBI taxonomy): domain Bacteria; kingdom Bacillati; phylum Bacillota; class Bacilli; order Caryophanales; family Bacillaceae; genus Bacillus; species Bacillus cereus group sp. MYBK216-1. The sequence goes on along the minus strand of NZ_JBQAGT010000002.1, from coordinate 930,667 downwards.
ATGCGTTATTTAAAAATGATTATATGGCGGATAAACCTTTTAAAAATGAAAGTATATTTAATAGTTTTATAACTGTGGAGAAAGTGAAGAAGGAGGAACTAGGATACATTTTCCGTTTTGAAAGTAGAGGGTTTATTACAGGGATGCAGACGTTTCTATTAGACCCTACGGATCCGTTTCCGGCAGGTTTCTTATTAAAATAAAATGTGATAGGGAGAGATAAATATGCAAAAAATTAAAGGGGCATTTCCAGTATTAATAACACCGATGGATGAATTTCAGGAAATTAATTGGGATGGGGTAAAGCAAAATGTAAATTACTTTATCGAACAAAACGTTGCAGGTATCATCATTAATGGAAGTACAGGAGAATTTGTAAGTTTATCAAAAGAAGAACGATTTAAAATGGTAGCAACCGTGTTGAAAGAAATTGATGGCCGTATTCCAGTTATTGTTGGAACTGCAGCAGAGACGACGAAAGAAACAATTGAATATACGAAACATGCAGAAGCGCACGGAGCGGATTGTGTATTAATTATAAACTCTTACTATTGTAAACCGAAGGAAGAGGAGATTTATTTTCATTTTAAAGAAATCTCAAACTCTGTAAATATACCAATTATGTTATACAATAATCCATTTACTTCTGGTGTTGATATGAGTACAGAGCTAATGCTCCGTATTGGAAAAGAGTGTGAAAATGTTACACATATTAAAGAATCTAGCGGAGATATTCGAAAAGCGAGAGATTTAGTAAGACAAAGTGAAGGGGCTTTCCAAGTCTTCTGTGGTTCTGAAGATTTAGTTATGGAATCATATTTAGTTGGTGCCTCGGGATGGGTTTCAGTAGCAGGAAATATCGTTCCCGGTCTCGTTACAAAAATGTATGAGCATTTTCAAAATGGTGAATTAGAAAAGGCGTGGGAAATAAACGATGCTATTTTACCACTTTGCGAGTTTCTTGAAGGATCAGGGAAATATGTTCAAATCGTTAAACGTTCTATGGAATTACATGGGCAAGCGGGAGGACCTTCTCGCTATCCAAGACTAGGGTTAACTGTAGAAGAAGATCAAAAGCTTCAAACGATTTTATCAAATATTGCAGCTCATGCAGCTGTTTAAATAAGGAGGAGAACATAATGTTAAAGACAAATATTGAGCTGAAACCAAAAGTGGAAGCGTTTTTAAATGAAGAAATTAAAATGTTTATTAATGGCGAATTTGTTTCTGCTATTGGCGGAAAGACGTTTGAAACGTACAATCCAGCAACAGAAGAGGTTCTAGCAGTCGTATGTGAAGCGCAAGAAGAGGATATTGATGCTGCAGTAAAAGCGGCAAGATCTGCATTTGAATCTGGCCCGTGGGCAGAAATGACTACTGCTGAAAGAGCGCATCTTATTTATAAATTAGCAGATTTAATTGAAGAACATAGAGAAGAATTAGCGCAACTAGAAGCTTTAGATAATGGAAAGCCATATCAAGTAGCACTTGATGATGATATTTCAGCGACTGTAGAAAATTATCGTTATTACGCAGGATGGGCTACAAAAATTATTGGGCAAACAATCCCGATTTCTAAAGATTACTTGAATTATACGAGACATGAACCTGTTGGTGTTGTAGGACAAATTATTCCGTGGAATTTTCCGCTTGTTATGTCTTCTTGGAAAATGGGAGCTGCACTGGCGACAGGTTGTACGATTGTATTAAAGCCAGCAGAGCAAACGCCTTTATCTTTACTATATACAGCGAAACTCTTTAAAGAGGCTGGATTTCCAAACGGCGTTGTAAACTTTGTATCAGGCTTTGGTCCTGAAGCAGGGGCTGCAATTGTAAATCATCATGACATTGATAAAGTTGCTTTTACAGGATCTACTGTTACAGGAAAGTATATTATGCGTCAATCTGCAGAAATGATTAAGCATGTAACGTTAGAGCTTGGCGGAAAATCACCAAATATCATTTTAGAAGATGCGGACTTGGAAGAAGCGATAAATGGTGCATTCCAAGGTATTATGTATAACCACGGTCAAAATTGTAGCGCAGGATCACGTGTATTTGTTCATCGTAAACATTATGAAACTGTAGTAGATGCACTTGTGAAAATGGCGAACAACGTAAAACTTGGAGCAGGTATGGAGAAAGGAACGGAAATGGGTCCACTCGTATCTAAGAAACAACAAGAGCGTGTGTTAAATTATATTGAGCAAGGGAAGAAAGAAGGTGCTACAGTTGCGGCTGGTGGCGAACGTGCGCTTGAAAAAGGTTATTTCGTTAAGCCAACTATATTCACAGATGTTACAGACAATATGACAATCGTTAAGGAAGAAATATTTGGACCAGTTGTTGTCGTACTTCCATTTGATTCGACAGAAGAAGTAATTGAACGAGCGAACAACTCATCCTATGGCCTTGCTGCGGGTGTATGGACGCAAAATATCAAAACGGGTCATCAAGTAGCAAATAAATTAAAAGCAGGAACAGTGTGGATTAATGATTATAACTTAGAAAATGCAGCTACACCATTTGGTGGATATAAACAATCTGGTATTGGCCGCGAATTAGGTTCATATGCGCTTGATAATTATACAGAAGTGAAAAGTGTTTGGGTAAATATAAAGTAATAGGGCGTTTTACTGATAAAAATTGAGGGATGAAATAATGAAAGATGCGGACAACTAGAAAGTTTGATAATAGTTGTCCGTTTTTTTTATATACAAAATTGCTTTTCCAAAGAATGATAAGGGGGATTTGGATGGAGAATTTAGTAGAATGGTTAGTAGGGCAAGTGTGGGGTATCGGTTTAGTTGTTTTTGCATTAGGGGCAGGCGTATATTTCACGATTGCAACACGCTTTTTGCAAATCCGTTATTTTAAAGAGATGATTAAACTATTATTTGAAGGAAAGAGTTCAGAGACGGGAATATCATCTTTTCAGGCATTTTGTTTAGCCTTATCAGGAAGAGTTGGAATTGGTAATATTGCAGGGGTAGCGACAGCAATTGCTTTCGGCGGTCCTGGAGCTGTATTTTGGATGTGGGTAATGGCTTTGTTAGGGGCAGCGAGCGCGTTTGTAGAATCAACATTATCTCAAGTATACAAAAGTAAAGTAGGGAATGAATATCGCGGCGGTACTCCATATTTCATTGAGAAAGGTTTGAAAATGAAATGGTTTGCAGTCATTGTAGCAGTAGTTGTAACACTTTCATATGGCGTGTTATTAGCAGGTATTCAATCTAGTAGTATCGCAGTTGGATTTGAAAACTCTAATGGTATTAGCAAATATATAACTGGTATATTTTTAGTCGTGTTACTAGCAGCAATTATTTTTGGTGGTGTAAAGAGAATTGCTGGCGTTTCTCAAATGCTTGTTCCATTTATGGCAATTGGTTATGTAATTGTTACATGTATCATATTAATTGCGAATGTAACGGAGATTCCAAGTATGTTTGCTTTAATTTTCTCTAGCGCATTTGGTGTAAATGAAATGTTTGGTGGAATTGTTGGTGCAGCTATTGCATGGGGCGTAAAACGCGCTGTATTTTCAAACGTTGCTGGTGTCGGAGAAGCGACGTATAGTTCGGCGGCTGCTGAAGTATCGCATCCCGCAAAACAAGGATTAGTTCAAGCGTTTTCCGTATATATCGATACAATTGTCGTATGTACAGCGACAGCTCTTATGATTTTAATAACAGGTATGTATAATGTTATACCTGAAGGGAAAACCGCCATTGTACAAAACATAGGAAATGTGGAAGCTGGTCCAATTTATACACAACAAGCAGTTGAAACTGTGATAACAGGGTTTGGTCCAATATTTATTTCAATTGCGATTTTCTTTTTTGCATTTACAACGTTACTCGCTTATTACTATATCGCTGAAACGACACTTACTTATTTAGATCGTCAACTGAAGTATGGCTGGTTAAAACCAGTTTTAAAATTTGGATTTTTAATTATGGTTTACATCGGTAGCGTTGAATCAGCGTCGCTTTTATGGAATCTTGGAGATTTAGGAATCGGTAGTATGGCATGGTTAAACTTAATCGCAATCTTACTTTTAAGTAAAACCGCATTAAAAGTGTTAAAAGATTATGAAACGCAGAAAAAAGAAGGGAAAGATCCAGTATTTAATCCTAAAAATGTGGGGATTGAAGGATTAACATTTTGGGAAGAAAGAAGTAAAGAGGTTGAAAGAAAAAGTTCTAGAGAAAAAGTTATTGTCGATGATAATTTAAAATTATAACTAAAATTAATTGAAAATTCTTAATTTAAAAGAAGGTATATTGCCTCCATTTCATCACATACTACAATAAGTATGGATAATATGACTGGAGGGAATAAGATGGAACATGAGCAACATAGTTCGATAAATGATATTCTACATCATTATAAAGAAGGTATAGGTAGTTTTACAAATCAAATTCCTGAAATCGCTGAGACATATAATGCGTTCACGCAAGCTTGTTTTCAAGAGGGTTCTTTAACAAAAAGAGAAAAACAACTTATTGCATTAGGAATTAGTTTAGCAACGCAAGATGAGTATTGTACAATTTATCATACAAAAGGTTGTCTTGATCAAGGATGTTCGGATAAAGAGATTCTAGAAGCATGTGGTGTTTCAGCAGCATTTGCTGGCGGAGCTGCGATGAGTCAAGCGGTAACTTTAGTGCAAGAGTGTTTAACAGAATTGAAAAATCAAAAGCATTGAATAAAAAAACGTTTTAAACTTTATGTTTAAAACGTTTTTTATGTGAAATTAAATTTGAGTATAAAAATTATCTAGGATGGGTTCAATTTATGGTTATACAATAATGGGAGAATTTTAAATTTAGTAGGAATGAGAAATAACAACTATTTATTTAATTTTAAGGTTTTGTAAAAAGCTTCAATTGCTTCATATAATCAATGGCTTTTGTTTTATTTTTCTGTTTAGAAACATAATGTGCCTCATTAAAATCTCTATAGTAACTGTTAACTACTTCTTCAGAAAGAGCACCGTCAGAGATAGCTCTTTTAACCGCGCAGTTTGGTTCGTTTGTATGTGAACAGTTAGAAAATTTACATCTTATAGAAATCTTTTTTATATCTTCATATCCAAATTCAAAATTCCCCTCAAGGTTTATCAAGTCAAATCCTATTTTACTAATAAGAAATCCCTCCATTTTTGAAAGAGTCTTTTAGAAACATACATACAAAGTTTATCGTTTTCAATTTGTATTTACTTTAATATTCTATATCTTCATAAATAGATTTTTCTACATCAGGAAGAACTGTGTATATACTCTTACCGATTAAAGCTTCTAATTCTTTCTTAATCGCATAAAACCCTTTCCAATGTAAAGATGTATGAGATGTTGTACCATGACGCAAACCAACAGAAATTAATCTTCTTTCCAGCGTAGTAAAGCCATCCGCATCAGCAAGAGCGTCAAAAAGAGTAATTACTTTATTGTATAAGTCGTAGTTACAATGTTCATTTAATATTTCAACTAACCGGCTTCTCATATGGTCAGGAACGAGACTCCATTCCGCTGCGATATCTATATGTTCATTTTTGCATGGGAATGAGTGTGTCACACAAATAACAGCGTTTCCTGTATACCCTAAATCATTCATATACATATAACCATCATAGGAATGAATGACCGATTTGGTAAAACCTTTGTATCTTCCGATATCATGCAAAAGGGCAGCGTTATATGCTATGTCAGCATCTAGCTTGTACCCTTTTTTTATAAGTTCTATAATTATGTTTTCAGTTGCATGAGCAACATGTAGTGAATGTTCAAACCAAGGGCCCGGGTTTTGTTCATATGCCCATTCGAGTAATTCTTTTGCGTACGTTCTATCTAATATATATTTCATATCGTTATCCTTTCACAAAAAATCATATCTTAACTATAAATTCCTCTTATTATTTCATTATTCCTTCTTTAAAAATTGTTACAATGAAACAAAAGGGGGAAAAGTAATGCGGAATTTAGTAATTGAAGAAATTAAGAAACTAGAAAATGATATAGAAGAACTTTCGAAACTTTTGAAAATGGTTGTAAATGATGGGGCATCAATTGGTTTTTTGCCTCCACTGGAACAAAAAGATGCAACAAAGTATTGGCAAACAGTATTAGCGCCAGAAGTGATATTGTATGTGGCTAAAATAAACAACGAAGTAGCAGGGAGTATTCAATTACAATTAGTTACTAAGCCTAACGGAATTCATAGAGCCGAGATTTGCAAATTAATGACTCATCCAAACTTTAGACGAAACGGTATTGGACGATCGCTTATGCAAAAAGCAGAGGAACGAGCAAAGCAAGAAAACAGGTCTCTTTTAGTATTAGATACAAGAGAAGGAGATCCTTCCAATAAATTGTACAAATCACTAGACTACCAAGAAGTTGGAACAATACCAGGGTATGCAATTTCTACGAATGGAAAGTTAGATGCTACGGTTCTTTATTATAAAAACATTTAAGTTATAATCAAACGGGGAGAGTGCTTAATTATTAGTAAGTGAATAATAAACGACTATTTTTAACACCGTCTATATTTTTCTGGCGGTGTTAAAATAGTTAATTATAATCTAATTAACGCACTAAATGAATTTGAGAAAGTTTTTAGAGGGTTCTTTTAGTAATGATTCTCGTCTTATAATAAATGTAGAGAAGATGACTAGCCAACTATAGTTATTTTCGCTTTATTATGGGAAGGGGATGAAAGAATGAAAAAGAATAGTTTACAAAAGATGAAGAAAGTTATTTTAAGTGGTGGCGTATTACTTACGGGATTATTAACATTTGGATTTTCAGAAAAGGCTTCAGCTCATGGATATGTAGAATCACCAGCGAGCCGATCTTATTTATGTAAGCAAGGGGTAAATGTAAATTGTGGACCGATTCAATATGAACCTCAAAGCGTAGAAGGAATAGGTGGATTTCCGCAACTAGGACCTTCTGATGGACAAATTGCAGGGGCTGGTCATTTTCCCACTTTAGATGTTCAAACTGTAGATAGGTGGAAGAAAGTTACGTTAAATGGCGGGACGAATACATTCAAGTGGAAACTAACGGCTCCTCATAGTACGAAAGAGTGGAAATACTATATTACGAAAAAAGGTTGGAATCCCAATAAACCTTTGACGCGATCAGATTTAGATTTAGTGCCATTCTATGTGAAAAATGACGGTGGAGCTAGACCAGGGACAACAGTAACGCACGAAGCGAATGTACCAACTGACCGTAGTGGATACCATCTTATTTTAGCTGTTTGGGAAATTGCAGACACTGGAAATGCGTTTTATCAAGTTATAGATGTAAACCTTTTGAATAATGGCTTATCCTCAAATTTCGCTTTTAACAATGTAGTGCAAGCTCCTACATTATTTTAATTGAAACATACATTTCGATCATCTAATTCATTTTAGATGATTTTTTTTATGAAAATGATGAAAAATATAGAAGAAAGTGCAATTATTTATAAAAAAATATGCTTTAAATATTGTCATATTTGCTTCTTTAAGATATCCTTTTCATGAAGAGGTGGAAAACATGGAAAAAGTACTAGTTTTCGGGCATAAAAACCCAGATACAGATGCAATTTGTTCTGCAATTGCTTATGCAGAATTGAAAAAAGAATTAGGAATGAATGCTGAGCCTGTACGTTTAGGCGAAATCAGCGGTGAAACTCAATTTGCGTTAGACTATTTTAAAGTAGAAGGACCGCGTTTTGTTGAGACAGTAGCAAGCGAAGTGGACAACGTTATTTTAGTTGACCATAACGAGCGTCAACAAAGTGCTAACGATATCGAATCAGTTCGTGTGTTAGAAGTTATTGACCATCACCGTATTGCTAACTTTGAAACAAGCGATCCTATATACTATCGTTGTGAGCCAGTTGGCTGTACAGCTACAATCTTAAACAAAATGTACAAAGAAAATGGCGTAACAATTCGTAAAGAAGTTGCAGGTTTAATGTTATCTGCAATCATTTCAGATTCTTTACTATTCAAATCTCCAACTTGCACAGAACAAGATGTAGCAGCTGCTCGTGAATTAGCGGAAATCGCTGGTGTAGATGCAGATAACTACGGCTTAGAAATGTTAAAAGCTGGTGCTGACTTAAGCGGAAAAACAATGGAGCAATTAATCTCTCTTGATGCTAAAGAATTCCAAATGGGTAATGCGAAAGTTGAAATTGCACAAGTAAACGCTGTTGATACAAACGACGTTCTTGTACACCAAGCGGAACTTGAAAAAGTAATTTCTGCAGTAGTAGAAGAAAAAGGTTTAGACCTATTCTTATTCGTTGTAACTGATATCTTAACTAACGATTCTGTCGGTCTTGCGATCGGTAAAGCAGCAAACGTTGTTGAGAAAGCATACAACGTATCACTAGAAAACAATACAGCTACTTTAAAAGGTGTTGTATCTCGTAAAAAACAAATCGTACCAGTATTAACAGAAGCATTCCAAGCTTAATCGTATTGCGTACAGATGAACAGTAAGGACAAGTAGTCAGATTGGCTACTTGTCCTTTTTTATTTATAATAAGCAGAAATTTTTAACTTTTAAACAGTCGCATTGTGTATGCTTAATGATATGGAAGTATTGAAAAGTAAATTACAGGGGCTTTTTGAAAAAATATTGCATCTGTTTCAAAATTAGAGAGCTGGATTTCGGAGGAACTGCGTTTAAACGCTGAAATACAGATGTTGCGTTTAACTTTTTAGAAGAAAGGATATAAAGTTTTGATTAACGAATTAAAATAAGGATAGCGTTAGCTATCCTTATAATCGTTTATTCGTAAGATTTTTTCTTGTTTATATAAAATGTGATTATCGTAGTAATGAAGAAAATAGGTATCGCATACACTTGCCCAACAAATAACTTCCAGCCGACATAATTATAGCCTTCAGATGCTGGGATGATAACGGAAATAACGCAAACGATAAAATAGACTAATAGTGCAGGGATAATATTTTTCATTTTTATGAACCTCCCTTATTGTTTTATTAATACATACTTGTATTATAATTTAGCCTCATTATTTTGAAGAAAAAATGAAAAATTTTTTATGGTATTATAATATTTGCAATGAGAGTAATCTATAGTACGCATATGGTAAAATGTGTAATTTTAACTTTCAGAATTATTATATAGTATTTCGAGAAAAAAATGTACAAAATAACGAATTTTATTTACCAAAGTAAAGGGAGTAGAAATATATATGAAAAGGCTATGTATAATTCCATGCGGAAAAAAGAAAATTTGGGATAAACATTCAGACTACGGACCGATGGAAGCAAAAGATGTATATATTAGTCCGTTCGGAAAAGCATGTCAGGCGTACGCAACTATGTTTTTCGAAAACTGGGTTATATTATCAGCGAAACATGGATTTTTAAGACCAAGTGATATTGTATTAGAAAACTATGATCTTGCATTTGATTCAAAAAGCGATGAGGTAATAAGTATAGAGCAATTACAAAAACAGATGGTAGATAAAAGTTTACTACAGTTTGACGAAATCGTCTTACTAGCAGGGAAGAAGCATAAAAAAGTAGTGACAAAGTTATATCCAGAAGAAATGATTACATATCCGCTAGAGGGGTGTAAAGGAATTGGGTATATGTTGCAGAGGTTGAAAGAAGCTGTGAAGGAAGGGGAGGAAATATAGGTGTAGTTTCAGTGATTTTAAACTCTATTTATTTAGGGAGCTGAAAAGTAAAATAGAGTTTTTAGGCATCGTCGAAAGGGTGATGCTTTTTTGTTCGTGTCGTCATTCATGTAAAAGTAATTTAGAGAATAAATCATTCGATTTATGAAGCGATAGCTTTTCTATATCGAAAACAAATTGCGTCACTTTTAGAAAATATAGGACGTATGGGCACAGTTAAGATTGTAAGTGGGAATAGCAATAAGACAAGTTTTGAATAAGATATTAAGAAAGGAGATGTTGATGAATAATGGCTAGATATAGTTTGCACGGAGGACACAATAGTATTGTTCAAGGTGCTAATTTCGGGAATCGGAAAGAACACGTTCTAGATAGGCAAGTTAAAGATGCCGTGGCGGCTAAGTTAAGAGCCCTAGGACACACGGTTTATGACGATACGGACGAGGTAGGGGCAACTCAATCACAAAATTTAAATAATATCATTCGGAATAGCAATTCCCATGCTGTGGATTTAGTTATTTCTTTTCATCTTAATGCAAGTGATGGAAATGGACAGGGTGTTGAGGTTTTATATTATGATCAGAAAGATTTGGCGGCTAAAATCTCAGCTCAACTAGCAAAAGATATTGGATGGCGTGATCGAGGTGCGAAACAACGTACAGATTTAGCAGTATTAAATGGAACGAAGGCACCGGCTATTCTTATTGAATTAGGGTTTATTGATAATGAATCCGACATGGCAAAATGGAATGTTGATAAAATCGCTAATTCTATTGTATTTGCTCTTACAGGACAAACTGGAGGAGGTGCAGCGAATTTGCTCAAAGTAAAAACTGGTGGTGTAGCATTTAGTAATTTACAAGCTTTGGCTCAAGCTATGGTTGATGCGGGTATTGATGGACAAATTGTCGTTCAAAAAGATGGCATTGGTTATGCTATAACGAATGGCTATCCGTCCGGGAATATCGATAAATTTACAGCTTGGTTAGATGCACGTAAATGGTACTATGAGTACGTGAGATAAAACGAAAATTGGTTTGATTAAAAACTAAAAATTGTCTTATTTTTAGTTAACAAGTATATTAAGTAACTATAAAAATATGGACAATTTATATGTAAATTAGTACACAAAACCACCTGTCAGAAAGGTGGTTTTATTTATCAAGCTATTTGTGGGCGGTAAAATTCTCACCTCAAAATTCGGATGAAGCTAAGAAATTAGGTGGGAATTACACTGCTCGTAGCCTCCTACTAATTATCGTTTCACTTTATATAGTTTAGAGTTTTGTAAATCTTTACTTATTAAACCCGTAATAATATTTTGTTTTCTCAATACATAAGCCGAATTTTAAATTATTACCCAATAATATAATACCTCTCATACTATTTATTAGTTGATAATAACAAAAAAACAAGCTTTGAATATAATAATGAAAAAGGAGATGTTAAATAATGGGTTATATTGTAGATATTTCGAAATGGAATGGCGACATTAACTGGGATATCGCAGCACCACAATTAGATTTCGTAATTGTACGTGTGCAAGATGGTTCAAACTATGTAGATCCTTTATATAAAAATTATGTACAAGCAATGAAAGCAAGGAATATTCCGTTTGGTAATTATGCGTTCTGTCGTTTCGTTTCAGTAGAGGATGCACGGATAGAAGCAAGAGACTTTTGGAACCGTGGTGATAAAAATGCAACAGTTTGGGTAGCTGACGTAGAAGTAAGAACAATGAACGATATGAGAGCGGGTGCACAAGCTTTTATTGATGAATTACGCAGATTAGGAGCTAAGAAAGTCGGTTTATATATTGCTCATCATATGTATGCTCCATTTGGAATGGCAAATGTCAATTGTGATTTTGTATGGATTCCTCGTTATGGTGGTAACAAACCGGCGTATCCATGTGATATTTGGCAATACACAGAGACAGGCAATGTGGCTGGTATCGGCAAGTGTGATTTAAATAAGCTGATTGGAAATAAGCCGTTAGCTTGGTTTACAAATCAAATTGTTGAGCCGATAAAAAAACAAGAAGGGGTTGGAATTATAGTGAATAAATATAACAAAGTAGTTACTTATGAATTTGGTGTAAATTTAATTTCTGACATGATTCAAATGATGGATAAGCTTGGATATACTTCTAAAATAATATCTCGTGGAGATAACCAAGGGCTTGTGTATTTCGAAACAGATTATCGTCAAGGGAACGAACTGGACAAAGCAACTGCTTGGTTAGATATGAAAGGAATTAAATATTTTTATACAAAAGAGTAGTTTGCTAAATAAAAATAAGAGCCGTCATGTGACGGTTTTTATTTTTATTTAATCTTTTAACTCTACTTATAATATGGAGAAAATAGACTAATAAACAAACCTTTGTATACTTTCAAACATAGAATATGATGAATTCTATCAAGGAGGAAGCATATTTATGAGAAATACTTGTCATTGTGGACATTTTCAAGATTGTAATAAATTTTGGGATGATTTAATGTTTGGGAGATGTAGATGTAAGCGCAATGATTTTCACGAGTGTTGTTGCAAAGAGAAACCGAAGTGTGAGTGTGAAAAATGTCATTGTAAAACAAAAGCGAAATGCCATTGTAGGCATGAAGAGGAAGGGTATTAATAATAAAAAAGAGTACGATGCGTACTCTTTTTTGGGGTGATTATATTCCATCTTGAACAGATTTCTTTACAATTACCCATGTGTCTTTCTTTTTAACCGTTATAGCTACATTAGTTCCATTAGATTCCTTATAAAAGATATATCCATTGTTTGAGTTTACATATGTAACTGGTTCACCTATGCAATCTCGCGAACAGGATTTGTTGACTAGTTCAATTAAGGATAGTTCACTTGGATCGGTTTTACTGGCTTCTATAACAGCATCAAGGCTTGTTTTTCGATAACCTTGCAAGTTTATATGAAAAAGCTGCTCTATTTCTCCTGTAATGCTAGTGTTCATTACTTCTACTGAATTCTTTTTTTCTTGAAGAAAGCCGTTTTCATAAAGTAATTTTGTATAGCCAATCCATGCTATTAACACTAGCATGAAAAACATACCCGTCATTTTAAGTATTCGAAGTCGTTTGCTTATAATTGTTTCTGAGTATTTCATTCACTCTAATCCTCCAATGTTTTTAATTTAAAATATGCTTGGATACAGACTTTTAGAAGAGTAGGAAAGTTAATGAATTTTCAATAAAAAAGAAAACATCCAGAGTTAGATGCTTTCTTTTTTGTATTTTTGGCTATCTGTTAGTTACTTGTTTCATAAGTGGTCTTATTTCTTTAACTGGTGGTTTCTTATCATAGGCATCAACGTAAGAAAAGTAGTAGTTTAAGTTTCTTAGAAGACCTTTTCCTATTTTTGCACTTAAGAAAGGAAATACTTGTCCAGTATAATCATCGAGAGATTTACAGTAATATTTTTCATCTAAATATATACTGTATTTACATGTTAGTTCTACTAAAGGATTCCCTTCATTATCAAATACTTCTTTAGAATCAATAATATCTATTAGTGCAAATTTTTCATTTAAGTAAACTTTCTTTTTTTTCTCGTGTTTATTTGTAAGTATAAAAACTAGACCAATCGCGTTAATCAAACTATTTCCTCCTATAAAAAACGGATATTAATAAAATATATCGATATAAGCTAAATGTAAAGAGGAGAGGTGAAATATTATGGAGAGAAAACTAAATAAGCCGATTTATGTTGGGAAATCGACTTATTTTTATCAAGTATTACTTAGTAGTAATACCTACTCTGATTAAAGTTTCACTTTATTGAAATACTTGCGGGAATTGTTTTACGATTGCGTTTGTTATCATGTCGGCCATTTCTAATGCTTCTTTTTCAATTTTATCGTAAAGTTCTACTCCTGCTTCATAATCTTTATTTAGGAAGGCAAGTGCTTCTGCTTTCGTTAGTGCTAAATGTTCATAAAACATTCTTCTAAATTCTTCTTTATCTATATATGGGTTGATACTGTTAAGAAATTCAATAATTGCGTCACCATTAGCGTACCATTTTTTCTCTATAGCGGCCGCTGCATTTTGATTACCAGCTTTTGCGGCTTTAACAAGATCCGCTGCAATTACTAAGTGATCTTTAATTAATGCACTATATTTTTTCACTGCATCTTCACCGTAAAATGGTTCAAGTGATAGTCCCATATGTGTTGCGTTTTGTAGAAGTCGCCCAACAGTAACGTTAACATCTGGTAAATTAAATACTATACTTACAATAGCCAATCTCGTCCAAGCGACGTGTTGTTCCCATAAAGAACGCATATACCCTTTTAAAAAATTCTCATTTTTACTAATTCGGTAGTTCCGTACGGATAAATCATAGTTTACATAAGGGTTATGGTAGGGGGAGTAATACGATTGCCAATAAGAATACATAAATAGTAACACTCCTTTGAACATGTATAACTCAAAGTATGATAAACATTTATTTTTAGTTACGTGTCCTAGATTATTTTTAGGGAATTTGAAATGGAGAAATTAGGTGAATGATGTTGTGGTATATATGAATAAAGTGAATATAAAGTAAAATAGGGTCTGCAAGGGAAGTTGCAGACCCTCAAAAGGGTATTGCCGAGATGTCGGACTCGACTACGTAATGTTATCATAAAATTCTTTTGAAAAAACCTGGTAAATGTGTCCAAATGAAATTGGTACCTTAATACAGTCAAAGGGACCTGCTTCCCGCGGCAGGTCCCAATAACTAGATAATGTCGATGAGCAAAAACTCATCTGGAGTACTTTTATAGTAACAAGTAAAATGACTTTTGTGTATTGAGAAAGAAGAATTGCATAATTATATGTGAACAATTTAAATCCCAACAATTTATGATTATCATTAATTGTTGGAATTTAAATATGGTTATAAAATGGAGAAAAGAAGTGGAAGTGAGATTGAGGTGCACAGAAGTATGTAATCATGAAAAAGACCTGCTAATATAAGCAGGTCAACTTAAGGGGTTTATCCAACAGATTATTATATATGTTAACAATTCAATTGTAGTAAGTCTATACGTTTAATATTGAGAAAACTTCTGTGAATAATATATTTTTTGTGCATATATTAACGTCTAAAAAGTTGAGAAAGAAAATTAAAAAGCTTTTTATAAGAGAATAATGCCTGATACTTATAGTATGATTCATATTTCCACGCATCATTATTAGAGAATTGGGGCTTTTGTGTTTTCGTTTTTGCCTTGATGGAACTCATATTACGATGATTCATATAGTAACCTCCTGAATTTATATGTATACGATTAGTAGTATTCAAGAAAGGGAAATAAAATGAACATTTAAATTGAAAATCTTTCTTCTTGTGTACTGGATTTACGTTATAAATGCTGTAAAACATATAAAATAATGATGCTAATTCATATTAAATAAGTGAAGAAACATAGAATAATGAAAAAACAATAAGCATCTAATCATCCCTTTCAAGTCGCATAAGTGATTGATATAATAGAAGTAGATGAAAGATAAAGAAAAGCAGGTGACTCTTTTTTGTTTACTAAAGCACAAGAACTTTTAGCGTCCTACTTTGGTTATTCTTCGTTTCGAAGAGGACAAGATGAAACAATTAAAAATGTACTAGATGGGAAAGATACGGTTTGTATTATGCCAACCGGTGGCGGTAAGTCGATTTGTTATCAAATTCCGGCATTAGTATTTGAAGGAACGACGTTGGTTATATCGCCTCTAATATCACTTATGAAGGATCAAGTAGATACATTGGTACAGAATGGCATTTCAGCTACATATATTAATAGTTCTATATCTATTGCAGAAGCAAATCAGCGAATTCAATTAGCGAAACAAGGACATTACAAGTTACTTTATGTGGCGCCTGAGCGTCTTGATTCGATGGAGTTTGTTGACCAACTTATCGATATGAAAATCCCTATGATTGCGATTGATGAAGCACACTGTATTTCACAGTGGGGACATGATTTCCGTCCAAGTTATTTACATATACATCGCATATTAGATTATCTTCCAGAAAAGCCGCTCGTATTAGCATTAACAGCAACAGCAACACCGCAAGTACGTGATGATATTTGTAATACACTTGAAATTAATCAAGAAAATACAATTATGACAACGTTTGAGCGTGAAAACTTATCGTTTTCTGTTATTAAAGGGCAAGATCGAAATGCATATTTGGCGGATTATATTCGTCAAAATCAAAAGGAATCTGGGATTATATATGCAGCTACTAGAAAAGTAGTCGATCAGTTATATGAAGATTTAATGAAGGCAGGAGTTTCTGTATCAAAATATCACGCTGGTATGAGTGATATTGATCGAAATGAGCAACAAGAACTCTTTTTACGAGATGAAGTAAGTGTAATGGTAGCAACATCTGCATTCGGGATGGGTATTGATAAATCGAATATTCGTTACGTAATTCATTATCAGCTTCCAAAAAATATGGAAAGTTACTATCAAGAAGCAGGACGTGCTGGTCGTGACGGATTAGATAGTACATGTATATTGTTATATTCTTCTCAAGATGTACAAGTACAGCGTTTTTTAATTGATCAATCAACTGGAGAATCACGTTTTTCAAATGAACTTGAAAAATTGCAAAATATGACCGATTACTGTCATACAGAACAATGTTTACAATCATTCATTTTGCAATACTTTGGAGAAGAACCGAAAGAAGATTGTGGACGCTGTGGTAATTGTACAGACAATCGCGAGAGCATCGATGTGACAAGAGAATCACAAATGGTTTTATCATGCATGATTAGAACGAACCAACGCTTTGGAAAGCAAATGATAGCGCAAGTATTAACTGGGTCGAAGAATAAGAAAGTTATTGAATTTAATTTTCATACTTTACCAACGTATGGGCTTTTATCGAACCGTAGTGTAAAAGAGGTCAGTGAGTTTATTGAGTTTTTAATTTCAGACGAGTTAATTGCAGTTGAACATGGCACTTATCCGACGTTAAAAGTAACTGAAAAAGGGAAAGAAGTATTACTTGGTAAAGAGAATGTTTTACGAAAAGAACGAGTAGAGACAAGACAAATTGTTCAAGACCATCCTTTATTTGAAGTGCTTCGTGAAGTACGTAAAGAAATTGCACAAGGAGAAGGTGTACCGCCATTCGTTATTTTCTCTGACCAAACATTAAAAGATATGTGTGTGAAAATGCCGCAAAGTGATTCCGAATTGTTGACGGTAAAAGGTATCGGAGAACACAAACTTGTGAAATATGGCTCGCACTTCTTACAAGCAGTTCAGCATTTTATTAAGGAAAATCCAAATTATGCTGAAACGATTAAGACAGAAGTAGTTTCAGAGCGTAAAAAGTCAGGAAAAGCGTCCGCAAATTCTCATTTAGAAACGTATGAAATGTATAAACAAGGTATTGATTTGAATGAGATTGCAAAAGAACGTAACTTATCAAGACAAACAATCGAAAACCATTTAATTCGCTGCTATGAGGATGGAATGGAAGTAGATTGGCAAAGCTTTGTTCCAGCAGAGTATGAATCTCTTATTGAAACTGCCGTTCAAAATGCAGATGGTGGTCTGAAATCTATTAAAGAACAGCTTCCGAATGAAGTGAGTTACTTTATGATTCGTGCTTATTTACAAATAAGAAAGTAGAGGCATATAAAGGGGATAAGAATTTATGTATCATGTTTTCGTTTATGGAACGTTAAGAAGAGGACAAACGAATGCTCATTATATGCTAGGTGCAACATGCATCGCAGACAGAGCTTGGACATATGGAAAATTATTTGATACGAACGAAGGATATCCGGCCATGACTTATTCGATTGAAGAACAGGTGTATGGAGAAATTTATGTAGTAAATGATGAGATATTGTGTAAGTTAGATGAACTAGAAGAATATAAAGGCAATGCGGAGACTGATTTATATAATCGAATCACGCAAACAGTATATGTTGCTTATAGGGAAATTGAGGCATATGTGTATATCGCTCAGGATAAAAAGATGTTAAAGAAAGTGATAGAATCTGGAGACTGGCTTATGTATCAAAAAATATAATAAGGTAGTTTTAAAAATTGGAAAGCAGATAATGACGAATTCATTATCTGCTTTTTATTGTGTGAATAATTGTCGTTCTCTTTTTATTCTTATAGTTCTTAGTACGATTCCAATTCCGAGAAATAAAACAGTAGCAGCGACCCCGCTAGTAGGATTTAACCAAAAATCACTACTGTTTGTAAGAGTAATAATCCCTGTTATTGTAACTAAAACAGTAGGAACAGCATCCTCGATTGCATGCATGATAACACATGGCTAGACGGATTTTGTAAGTCTATATATTTCAACATACATAATTGACCAACAAACCATAAGGATACAGCCAGATAGAAGCATATTTAATCTTGAGATAGATTCAAAATATTCATTTGAAGAGCCTCCTTTACTTTTATTTATCCTACTATTTGTTGGCAGTAAAACGCCCATTGATTAAAGTCTTTAATTTTTACAATATTTGTTAATAGATAAATTAAATAGGAGACAAATAGAAAGTAGTATCTTTTGTATGCATCACTATACTATATGTGTATTTGTGTGATTTAGATGTTGCATATTCTTTTTAAATTAGAAAGATGAAAAATAAGTTTTTTCGGAAAATTTAAACGGAAACTATTGACTTTATGATTGGGTTTTTAATACAATGATACTTCGACTGAAAAATTAGAACGGACAGGAGGGAATCGTCGAAATGAGCAACATATTTGAAGGTGAGTTACAAAAAATGAAGGATACTTTACATACGATGGATGAGCAATTGGATAAGCTTGAAAAAACCCCGGTTTATTATGGAGAAGATTTTAAAGAGCAAATTCTTGAAAGTATGAGGGAGTCTAATAGACAAAACTTACGTATTGGTGTGCAAGAGCCGTACTTTGGAAGGTTAGATTTTCAGGAAGATGGAAAAGAAGAAGTTATGCCGATTTATATCGGAAAAGTAGGGGTTTCGGATATGGACACGATGAAGCCAATCATTATTGATTGGCGGGCGCCTGTCGCAAGTATGTTTTATTCATTTACCGGTGGAGAAGAATTAGCATTTTATCAATCACCAGATGGGTTAGTAGAAGGTGATGTGTATTTAAAACGAAACATTTCCATTCGAAAAAGAGAACTTGAACGTGTTGTTGATACATATGTAAAAGGAAATGAAGATGTATCGCATGCCGATGATTTTCTTCTATATCGATTAGGTGAGAATAAAGATAATAAGCTAAAGGATATTGTTTCAACGATTCAATCGGAACAAAATGATATTATTCGAGCGGAAAGAAATTTACCATTACTTATTCAAGGGGTTGCAGGAAGCGGAAAGACAACAATTGCTTTACATCGCCTTGCTTTTTTAATTTATGAATATCGTGAACAACTAGAAGCAGAAAGAATGATCGTATTTGCGCCGAATAGTCTGTTTTTAGACTACATTTCGAGTGTACTTCCTGAATTAGGTGTAGGGAATATTAGTCAAACAACGTTTCTGGATTGGGCATTACGTACGTTAGATGATTCAGTGAAACTAAAGCAGACAGAAGAAAAATTGAAAGAAGCATTTTCAATTAATCGTGATCAAAAGAAGGTAATGCTAGGTAAATTAAAGGGTACGTTGGAATTTAAGAAGTTTATTGAAGAGAGAATGATCCAATTTGAAAATGAGTTAGTTCCGACAAAAGATTTTGAGGCGTGGGATAGAGCGATTATTCCAGTAGAAGATATTAAAAAATGGATGCAAGTTGAATATAAACATTATCCTTTACAGAAAAGAAGAGAACGATTAGTAGGACGAATGAAGCGCTGGATTGAAATTGAACTTAAAAAATTCGGGGAAACAAACGAGAAAAAATTACTTAAAAAAGAAGCGACTAAGAGACTGAACGCATATATGAAGTTTTGGCCGAAAATGAGTGCTCTTTCACTGTATAGTTCAATAGTAAAAAGTAAAGAAATACTCGAGGTATTACCTGAAGAACTTGTTAAAGAAACAGAAAAGAGTTGTCGTAAAAAAGAAGTGTATGTAGAAGATTTACCAGCTTTAATATACATACATCATCGTATAACAGGGATTGAAATCGGGCAGAAGTTTCATCACGTTGTTATTGATGAAGCGCAAGATTTTTCGCCTTTCCAAGTTTATGTATTAAAAGAAATTACATTAGGTAATTCTTTCACTATATTAGGTGATTTATCGCAAGCGATTTATGATTACCAAGGAATTGAAGATTGGAATGCTTTTAAGGAAGTATTCCAAGAAACCGGTTATTATGAATTGACAAGAAGTTATCGTTCTACAAAAGAAATTATTGAATTTGCAAATGAAATAATTAAAAATGCAGAAATCCCAGTAGGACTCGCAACACCAGTCTTCCGCAGTGGAGAAGATGTGAAAGTAATTCATACAGAAAATCAATTTACTGAAATTGTGAAGACGGTAAAACATTTGCAAAATGCAGATGTGAAAACAATTGCGGTAATCGGAAGAACAGAAGATGAATGCCGTGATATATATGTGAAATTAACAAATGCAGGATTAACGGTAAACGTAATTGAAGCAAACCAAAGTAAATATGAAGGTGGTATATCAGTAGTACCTGTCTATTTAGCGAAAGGTTTAGAATTTGATGCGGTGCTTTTAATTGATGTGGATGAGGAACATTACAAAAACACAAAGCATGATGCAAAATTACTATATGTCGGATGTACGAGATCACTTCATGACTTATGGATTTTCTATAGTGGAGAAGCGTCACCTTTAATTAAAGGATTAAAATAAAGTGAAACTATAATCAGTGGGGATTTTTACTGCAAGCTAATGTGAGATAAATATAAAAAGAGGATTTCTATTACTGTCTACTTAACAGGGAGATGACTATGAAGATCCTCTTTTTATATTGAAATTAGTGTTCGATTTTAAACGAATAAAGCCATTAATATTAAATTTTGATAGCTATCATCCAATTTTACACCCTTTGCTTTTCTACCCTCTTCAAAGAAGCCTAGATTCTTATATAACTGGATTGCACCTAGATTATCTTCCATTACCTCAAGACAAACTTTTTCAATCTTACTGTTATTTTTAGCCCAATTGATTAACGTTTCTAGAAGAGCTCTTCCAATACCATAATTTCGATATTCAGGTAGTATGGTCATCGCAAAAGCCCCTTGATGACTAATTTTTTCTTTGTTTCCATTCTTAAAATCTATTGCACCGACTAACTTACCATCAACTTCAGCAATAAACTGTACATAATTTGGATTTTCAAGATAAGCTTTTAACGTTTTTTGAATAGCATCGATACGCACCTTTTTTACATCTTCAACCGTACTTAGCATGTATGGAGCGTTTATTAAAGCTTTTGAAGCAGAATCTAGTATTCTTTCTGCATCCTGTTCTTTAGCTTCTCTAATTATTACTGTTTTTCCATCCTTAGATTTATAAGTAAAAACATTAGTTGATAAGATACTACACACACCCTTTCGGAATATAATTAGTTGAATTTTTTAACTATCGTACGATTATTAAGTAAGAAAAAGTCGTATCACCTTTTGCTGCAATCGCTCTGCTTCAACTTAATGACGATTATTTCAAATGTTTTTAATTTTCACAAGGATTTATTCCGTTATATAGCCCGATTGTTGAATAACATGACTGGCGTTTTTTAAACAACTTTATTATCTCTGTACACGATGAATTAACGACTTGAGCTGTTGTGTAAATAATATACAATGACCTTTTCTAATTCCTTAGTTTGTTCTTTTTCCCGTACACGAACGGCATCTACTGGAGTTTGTGTATGTTTTAACCAATCTAGAATAAGGTGTAGTTGTTCTTGTATTTGCCCAATGTTTTGCTCCTTTATGTTCTTATTCTGAATTCTATTAATTAATTGCAGCATATAGGGAAGTTTTTCTATACATTCGCTTAAATCTCCGCAATAACCTGAAGGGAATTCATTTGTACCAAATTCTAAAGTATTGATGTAATTAGAAACTAGGTATATCATGGCTTTTTGTTCGGTATCACCACCTAATTCAATCGCTTTTCGAAGGAATTTTTCTAAATCGTCTTCTTTATTGCTAGAGTCCATATAAATTCCTATCCATCTAAAAGGTCTTGAATCAAATGGGTTGTTTTCTGTCCATCTATATAGAATGTCAATTAGAAAACTATTTAGTGAGAAAGTTAAGATCCCATCTTTTTCGTTTAATGCATCTAAAATAGTAAACAGCGAAATGGCAAACTCTTCTTGATCTTTTGATTCCCATTTCTTTGCATTTGAAATAAATGTCCCTAAATGTTTAAAAGCTAATTTTCGAAGCCCCGCTTCGCGATGCTGACAGTAACAAATAAAATCATGCCAATGCTCATTTTTATTCATATGTATAATAATAGTTTGTAATGCAGTGAGAGGTTTATCCATTATAAGTCCCCAATCTATTAAGCACGTGTTGAAAATTTAGTGTTATTATATCATTACATAAATTAAAATGGGAGAGTCACTATGATTACAAAAGTAATTACGAAAAGTAATTGGGAAATCGCAAAAACAACTGGAGAAATTAATGAAGAATCACTTATAGAAGAGGGATTTATCCATTGTTCATTATTAGATCAAGCTTTAAAAGTTGCAGAAAAATATTTCAAGCATGAAGAAGATGTTTTATTACTTACAATTGATCCAGCTCTATTAAAAGCAGAAGTAAAATATGAACTTGCTTCTAACGGTCAAGAATATCCGCATGTTTACGGAGTAATTAATGTTGAGGCGATTGTAGAGGTTGTTCAATTTTCTAAAGAAAAAGGGGAATTTATATTACTTAAATCAGTTCGACTTTAGTAATAGGTGATGGAGTTCGCTATAATCGCTATATATAGCTAATGAATCCTATTGATAAACGAGGTTTTTTTGTTTATCAGTAGGATTTTGAATTTTATTCGAATGGACTTAAAAAGAGCACATTTGAATTGTGCTCTTTAAGAGAAAAGTGAATTAGGGTTTTTTACTTCTAGATAATGTATGAGTGATTCATCATAATGTGACGATGAATCACAAAAGAGCAGTTAGAGTGGGAAGAATTTAAGATGGTCACGGGATCCAATCGATAGGTAATGCAGCGGTTCTAACAGGACTCATTATAGACTTTGAAGATGAAACGTAAAAAAGTTATTATTTTTATCTGAATATTGAAGGAATACAAGAGTTTTATTTATTTAATTTTTTAGAAAACATAGACTACAACATTGGTAAATGGTATAATTCCCTTGTTATTGGAATTAAAATCAAAATATTTGAAAATAAAGGATAGGGTTGGTTTTAATGGGGGATTCTGATCACAAAGAAACAAAGGCAATATTAAAGTTATGGTTTATTTATATACCACTTGCATTTGGAGAATTTGTCTTTTCGAATATCATAGGTTATTTAAAAAAATAAAGATTTTGTATTTGAAAAACAATTAACCTAATTTAATTGTTTTTTTATTTTTCTCTAATAAACCAAACAAAAATAAAGATTTTGAACAAGATGAAGTTTATGAAGGAAATAACGTTGATTAGGTGCTGAAAACAGTGTGAAATTAACAGTGCCTAAAGAATAAAACAGGAATCATTCAACTATGGTAATTTTCCGTTTTATTAGCTTCCTATAGTGAGGTGTTATGTTCACATCATATGTATACGATATTTGTAGCTTAATATAGTATTACTGGAACTGCAAAATTAGTAGTTAAGGTTGCTACCTTTTAGAGTGATATATATAACTTAGCTAAAAAAGCACAAATCATATAATTTGCGCTTTTCATTATCCGTTTTTTGGTAAAAAATTATAGTGTTTGTCACACTAATACTGTACGATACATAGTATAAAACACATACTGTATGACATATAGTAATGGAAATGAGGTGAGTGAATGGATACTTTATTAAACTCGTTAATTACTGAGTTAAGAAGAGGGACATTAACGTTAGCCGTTTTAAGTCAATTAACAACGCCGCAGTACGGATATTCACTTGTCCAGTTATTGGAGCAATCAGGAATTACAATTGATCAAAGTACTTTATATCCGCTACTTCGCCGATTAGAAAAGCAGGAATTAGTGACGAGTAGTTGGGATAAAACGGAGAGTAGACCTCGTAAGTATTATGTTTTAAGTGAATATGGATTAGAAATATTTTTGCAGTTGAAAAAAGAATGGATAAAGGATTCAAAAGAACTGTATAACTTATTAAAGGAGGAGGACGATAATGAGTCTAATTGATATCTACGTCCATGAAGTTGCAAAAAGATTACCTGAAAAAAATCGTGAAGATATTACACTTGAAATACGGTCAACAATAGAGGATATGTTACCTGATAATTATAATGAAGATGATGTAAAGAGCGTTCTTGAAAAATTGGGAAGTCCAGTTTCATTGGCTAATGGATACATGGATAGACCGATGCATTTAATTGGACCACGTTATTTTGATGTATATATGACATTATTAAAAATGATTATACCAATTGCAGTTGTTATTGCACTTATTTCAATGGCTGCAGAAAGTTTTATTAGTTATAGTGGTGAGCAGGCAGTAGTAAACGTTATTTTAAAATTGATGGGTGAAGGAATTGCAAAAACATTTGAAGTAGGTCTCCAAGTATTTTTTTGGATAACACTTGTTTTCGCTGTTTTAGAAAGAACAGATAAAGAAAAAGACCCACAACCATTGACAACAAGTTTAAAAAAATGGACACCAGATGATTTGAAAAACATCTCGTATATCCCAAAGAAAAAAGCAATCTCGAAGTTTGAAGTTTTTGGAGGTTTAATGTGGACAGCAGTTTGGGCTACACTTTACTTTTATGCGAATTATCTTGTTGGCGTATATAACGGTACGGCAAATGGACTGAAGTTTGTCTCGCCAACTTTTAATCAAGATGTTTTATTGCAGTACTGGCCAATCGTTGTAATTATGATCGTTTTTGAAATATGTATATCCCTTTATAAATTAGTGCAGGGACAATGGACGCAAAGATTGGCGATTGGGAATGCTATTCTTCAAATAGCTGGGACGATAGTATTCATTGTAATTGTAGTAAATCCACATGTATTTAACGCAGGGTTTATTACGTATTTGGCAAATGCATTTACTATTTCCTCAGAGGAGTTTAAAACGTGGCTCATTGGGGGAGGAATTTTCTTCTACATGTTATCTGCTGCAATAAATATATTTGATGGTTTCCGAAAAGCTAGTATTCGTATGTAGATAAAAATCGGAAATTTCGATAAAATAAAACTATTAAAAAGATAGTAAAATAAGGTGAACATGATGAAAGGAAGAAAATAATGATAAGGGAAGCAACGAAAAAAGATTTAGCATACATTTTAGATATTTATAACGATGCGATACTTTATACAACAGCTGTATATGCGTATAAACCTGTAACCCTTGAAAATAGAATAGATTGGTATGAACAAAAAAAGGCTGAAGGGTATCCAATTTTCGTATATGAATTAGATAATAAAGTAGTAGGATTTGCGACATTCGGTCCATTTAGAGCGTGGCCTGCTTATAAATATTCAGTTGAACATTCTGTGTATGTAGATAAGGCATATAGAAAAAGTGGCATTGGGTCTTCATTAATGAAAGAATTAATCAAAATTGCAAAGGAAAGAGAGTATATGACCTTAATTGCTGGAATTGATGCAGAAAATGAGAAAAGTATTGCCTTACATCAAAACTATGGATTTGTTCATGCAGGAACAATAAAAAAAGCTGGTTATAAGTTTAATAAATGGCTAGATTTAGCTTTTTATCAGCTGGAACTTAACGGTCCTGAAAATCCTATAGAAGAATAAATATTTTTTGGTAGCAAGAAAAAATTCATGCTACCTTTTTCTTATTTTAATAGCTCATATGAGCTGCTGAAAAGGTTTTTTATATTCGATATTGAATTTATTGGTATAATAGGAATGTTTAACGAATTTCCACTTCTTTATGTGATTGGGGGAAAAGATTTACCGAATCGCCGTGAAAATAAAGAGGTAGATGAAGCTTTTGCAGTAGTTTTAAAGTACATATACAAAGAATATAGTGAAAGCATGCTAGGAGTGAGCGATTGAAAAGAAACTTAAAGACTTTAACAATCATTATTTTAATTTTAACGATTATTGCTCTTGAAGTTGGAATCGCCCTATATGATCACAATTTGTCATTAGATACAATTTACTTTGCAGCGATCCTTATTTGTATTGTATTGCTTTTTGGCACACGTGTTTCTGAAGAGAAAGAAAGTACATCGAAACGAGGGCGAAGAAAAATAGCTGTTATATTTTGGCCATCTATTTTATTGTCTATCGCTTGTTTTGCAGTTATAAGTTACATAAGGGTAGGCTATGTCTCTGTACCAGGGATAATTGGCTTTTCATGCTTTGTTACATATGGTGGATTCGTTTTGATTAGTATTTTAAAGGGGAAAAATAAAATGTAGCTTACTAAGTTGAAAGGAAGCAATGTATATGAAACATATAGAGAACGGTACACGTATTGAAGGAGAATACATTAAAAATAAAGTCATTCAATATAATATGTCCATCTTAACAGATGAAGTAAAACAGCCGATGGAAGAAGTAAGTCTCGTAGTAAAAAATGAAGAAGGAAAAATATTTGGTGGTGTAACAGGTACGATGTATTTTTATCATCTTCATATCGACTTTTTATGGGTTGATAAATCAGCTCGTCATGACGGTTATGGTAGTCAACTGTTACATAAAATTGAAGAAATTGCGAAGGAAAAAGGGTGCAGATTAATATTGCTAGATTCATTTAGTTTTCAAGCGCCAGAATTTTATAAAAAGCACGGTTACAGGGAGTATGGTATCGTTGAAGATCATCCGAAAGGTCATAGTCAGCACTTTTTTGAAAAGAGATTATAATAATATTATGTATACTGATTGATGGGAGAAAGCATATGTACACGTATAAATTGCAACAAGAACAACCAATCTGTGCAGAAAAAATAAAGAAGCTTTATGATTCTGTCGGTTGGTGGCCAGAAAGAAAAGAAGTCGATATTGAAAAAATGTTTAAGAGGTGCCAATTAAAATGAATGCAACAAGAGCGTACTGTTTATCGAAAAGAAAAGCGACAGAAGATTCTCCAGGTGGCTGGAGTGCAACATGTATGAGGCTTAATAATAAAATATTTGCGATAGTAAATCATGAAGAAGGCGAAAAAGCTGCGATTACATTGAAGTGTGATCCAGAAGTCGCATTAAGAATAAGAGAAGATTATCCAGAAACAATTATTCCAGGGTATCATATGAATAAAAAACATTGGAATACTGTTTATATTCATAAGGATATAGAGCAGGAGCAAATTAATAAAATGATTGATTGGTCGTATGATTTAGTACTACAATCATTTTCAAAGAAAAAGCAGCAGGAGTTAATGGATTAATATGTATTAGGAGTGTGTGTAATGAAAGATTCGATTAAAGATACGTATGATAAATTAGCGAGTACATATAAAGAAAATCTAGATTTCGCAAATCCATATAACAGTTATTATGAAAGACCGGCGATGATGGAGCTTATTCCAAAGGAACTAGAAGGAAAAAAGATATTAGATGCTGGATGTGCAGCTGGATGGTATACTTCTCAATTCATAGGAAGAGGAGCAAATGTTACAGCAATTGATGTAAGTCCTGAAATGGTAAAAGCAGCAAAAGAAAATATAGGAGAAGAAGCGACGTTCCTTTGTCATGATCTGCAAGAAACATTGCCATTTGAAGATAATACGTATGATGTGATTGTAAGTTCATTAACTCTTCATTATATAGAAAATTGGAATCAAGTATTTCAAGAATTTCGTCGTGTATTGAAGCCAGGTGGAGAACTTATTTATTCTATTCATCATCCTTTTATGGATTTCACAAAGTTTCCATGTGAAAATTATTTTGAAAAACAGTTATTAATAGATACTTGGGTTAAACCGAATATTACTATTGAAGTCAAGTTTTTTAGAAGATCATTACAAGACATACTAAATGAAACTACAAATTATTTTGTATTAGAAGAGATAGTGGAACCGAAGGCAATTGAAAAAATGAAAGAAGTAAGCGAAAAATCATATTATTATTTAAATATGAATCCACATTTTCTTATCATAAAAGCAATCAATAAATAGCTAGTAAAATAACTTTGTTTTACTAGCTATTTACAGTTTTACATTACATATTAGGAGACTTTAAAATGAATACGAAACGAAATAGAGTAGTATATGCACTA
The DNA here is from genome assembly GCF_051916495.1 of Bacillus cereus group sp. MYBK216-1. Lineage (NCBI taxonomy): Bacteria > Bacillati > Bacillota > Bacilli > Caryophanales > Bacillaceae > Bacillus > Bacillus cereus group sp. MYBK216-1. The sequence continues at coordinate 902,660 of NZ_JBQAGT010000002.1, read as the reverse complement.
TTTACTATAGTTGTTATTATTTTAGGTCTTAGCTCAAGAAAGTTTGCTTTTGCACTACCACATCTATTAAATGATTATTTAGGTGATGCATTATGGGCATTAATGATTTTCACTGGCTTTGGATTTTTGTTTCCTAAAACAGAGACGAAGAAGTTGGCTTTTATTAGTTTAATGTTTTGCTACGGGATTGAAGCGAGCCAATTGTATCATGCGGAATGGATAGATAGCATTCGTGCAACGACTTTGGGCGGACTCGTGTTGGGATACGGTTTTTTGTGGAGTGATGTAGTGGCTTATACAATTGGTGTTGGAGTGGGAATACTGTGTGAGGTTATTTTTCGGAAGAAATAAGAATTGTAAAAGGGGTATTTGTAAATGGAACAAGCACTGGAAATTGCAAAGCTTTGGTTTCGAAATGAACATGTCACAGCTACTGTAATGCAACCAAAAGTAGCGAAGGTTTTATGCAAGAATAAAGAGTACATTTTAAAGAGAACGGGATCGATAAAGCAACTTCTAGTTGAATTCGATGTTTTGAAGCAACTGTATGAAAAGGGAATTAAAGTACAGAGAGTAGTAAAGACAGAAAATGATGAACAATATGTATTATATAAAGAAAAATGTTATTGCTTATATGAGTATGTTGCCGGAAGTGTTTTAGAAATTAAAGATACGGATAAGCTGGAAAGGCTAGCAAGTACAATTGGAGAAGAAATAGCTAATCTGCACAAAGCATTACATTCGGTGAATAGTGACCATGAGTTAATAAAAAGAGATTTATATAAGATGGTATTTGAATGGGCTATACCGATTTTAGAAAAGAATGAGTATGTTCATCGAGAGGTAATTCAAAAGATGGAGCGAATGCACGCAGCTTTCAAGGAAACGGTCCATTCATTACCGAGACAAATTATTCATCGTGATATGCATCTATCAAATGTCATCTTTAAAGATGATAAACTGGAAGGGTTTATAGATTTTGAGATTTTAGAAAATAATGTAAAAATATTTGATTTATGTTATTGCTGTACAAGTATATTAAGCGAGCTATTTAGTGATGAAAGATTAAGAGGGAAATGGTTACATATCGTTAGCAAAGTCTTTGAAGGTTATTATAAACAAAATGATTTAACGAAAGAAGAACGAAAAGCCATTTGGTATGTTATGCTTTCAATTCAAATTATCTTTATTGCTTATTTTGTCCAGTTACCAGATTTATTAAAGTTAAATGAAGAAATGTTCTTCTGGATTTTTGCTAATAAGGAAGCTATTGAAGAAGTTATAGAAGGTATCGTAAAGGTATGAAAAAAATAATATTAATTGGTTCTGGTGGTTCAGGAAAATCTACATTAGCAAGGCAGTTAGGAAATAAATTAAATATTAAGGTGCATCATCTTGATGCATTATTTTGGAAACCGAATTGGGAAGGTATTCCGAGAGAAGAACAAATAGCAGTTCAAAATAACTTAATTAAAGATGAGAAGTGGATTATTGATGGGAATTATGGCGGGACGATGGATATCAGACTGAATGCAGCTGATACAATTATCTTCCTTGATATTCATAGAACAATTTGTATTTATCGTGCGTTTAAAAGAATTGTAAAATACCGGAATAAAACAAGACCAGATATGGGCGCGGGATGTGAAGAAAGATTTGATTTGCAATTTTTTAAATGGATATAGAAATATCCTAATGCTAAACGACCTACAATTTTAAAAGGGTTAGAGCAATTGTCCGAAGAGAAAAAGGTTATTGTTTTAAAATCTCCAAATGAGGTTCGGAAATTTTTAGAGCACATATAATAATAGAATGTGACACAACAATTCTTTTTGGATCTTACCGATTAGTTTAATTAAACTAATCGTTTTTTATTATGAAAAATTTAACGCTTTTTGAAAATTGTATTTTGTAATGAGTATATGACTATAAATTCATATAAAATGAACGTTTGGAGGAATAGAAAATGACTAATGATTTAATTCAAACAATCGATTCATTAATGGTAAATATTCCAGCTGGAGAGGTAGTATTAAGAGATGATCGAATAAAAAAAGAATGGCTAGTGCAAATTCAACCATTTCTTCTTGCGAAGTATGCTGTAACAATCAAACTATATGATGCTATTACAAATAGTCCATTAAATAATTTTGATAAAAATCATAAACCAGTTGTCAATATTTCATGGAACGATGCCATTGCGTTTTGTAATGTACTTTCAAAAAAAGCGGGATTAAAAGAATATTATTCTATTTTTTACATTTGTAGGTCAGTAATAAATATAAAGTTATACATGAAAAAAGTGTCTATATTAAATGATATAGACACTTTTCTGTTGTAAGAAGAGAAGAATTGTTTAAATGGAAAAAATGAAAATACTAAATGTGAATTTTGAGAACTAAGTCTACAATTTCTGCTGCACACTTTTATTTTATCCCGTATTAACCGACCGTAAAACCCCAACTAATTAAAGTTTTACTTTATGATTTCAGGATGTGGTTTTATATGTTAGTAATAATTTCACTGTTTCTGCACAACTTCTGCACATGCTTAAGCGAGTTCTATGTCATGATATATTCATAAAGTGAAATATTTCACAAGGAAAAAATATATTTTCACTGCGGTGTATGCATAATTAATACATACATCGGTACAAGTTTGTCTCTTGTTATTCTTTTACATCAAAGCCCACATTCCACTACAAAGTATAACAAGAAGGAGACATGAACATGAATAATCGATTTTTAAAACAACTACAAAACATGAAAATGAACAAAAAAAGTTTAGGAGCTGTAGCATTAACAGCTGGAATTATTAGTACGACACTTATTCCTCAAAATGCTTATGCGCACGGTTTTGTTGAAAAGCCCGGTAGCCGATCCGCTTTATGTAGTCCAACTTATGGTGCGCTAAATGTAAACTGCGGAAGTGTTATGTATGAACCACAAAGTTTAGAAGCTCCAAAAGGGTTCCCACAAGGTGGTCCAGTAGATGGACAAATTGCTTCAGCAGGCGGAAAATTTGGTGGTATTTTAGATCAACAAACAGCAAATCGTTGGTTTAAAAATACAATCACTGGTGGGGAAAATACATTTACTTGGAAGTATACTGCGCCTCACTTAACGAGTAAGTGGCATTACTATATTACTAAAAAAGGATGGAATCCAAATAAAGCGCTAACAAGAGCAGATTTTGAACCAATTGGAACTGTGCAACACGATGGTTCTGCAGCTTCAAATAATTTAACTCATAAAATTAATGTACCTACTGATCGTAGTGGATATCATGTGATTTTAGCAGTATGGGATGTAGCTGATACAGCAAATGCATTCTATAATGTAATTGATGTTAATCTTATTAATGATGTGAAACCAGACATAGAAGCGCCAAGTATTCCAAATGGACTTCAGACGAAAAAAGTAACAGCGAATAGTGTAGAACTAACATGGAACTCTTCTACGGATAATGTAGGGGTAAAAGGATATCAAATCTTCCGTAACGGAGAGATGATCGATACAATACTAGGCACTCATTTTATTGATAAGAAGTTACAACCAAGCACAGAATACTCTTATACTGTAAAAGCAATTGACGCAGCTGGAAATGTATCGAAAGAAAGTACAGCGCTTACAGTAAAAACGACAGTTGCGACTCCTGATACAGAAGCACCAACACAACCAAAAGGATTACATAGTATGGGAACGACAGCATCAAGTGTGGATTTAATGTGGAGTCCATCTGACGATAACATTGGTGTAGACCATTATGATATTTATAGAGAAATAGAAGGATTAATGAAAAAGATTGCAACATCCAATACAACTTCTTATATGGATAAAAATCTGCTTGCTAATACTACTTATAAATATGTAGTGAAAGCTGTTGATGTAGCTGGAAATGAATCCGTACAGAGTGATATATTCACAATTACTACAAAAGCTGAAAGCGCTTCATATGAAGCGTGGGATGCAAAAAAAGCATATAAAAAGGGAGATAGAGTTCTACACGAAGGAAAAGTATATGAAGCAGTCCAGAGTTATCAAGGAAATGGTGATCCAAACTGGATTTATGCATTATCATTATGGAAAACAGTGTAAGTTTTACCTAGGTATGAACTAAAAGATGATGGGCTTTGATGCAAAAGGTAATCTTGAGAATTCACTTTTCTATTAATAAAAAAGGGTAGTGTATGAATACATAAGATTCATATACTACCCTTTTTATTATGATAACACTTTCGTCATAAGTATGTGCGGAATGCCATCTTCCATAAATATATCAGAAGAAGTTTGATAGTCTAATTTTTTATAAAATCCTTCAGCTTGTGTTTGACCGTGTAGCTTCACTTTTGTAGCTTGTTCGTTACGAGCAATTTCTTCTAACGTTTGAATGATGACTTTACCTAATCCGTATGTACGATAATCTTTTAAAATACAAATACGTTCTAATTTTCCGACACCATCAACAAATCGTATACGCCCTGTGCCTACAGGAAGATCATGATAATAAACTAAAATATGTTTACATTGCTCTCCGATTTCATCGAATGTATCGAATTCATCTGTAAGAGGAACACCTTGTTCTTTTACAAATACTTCTTTTCGAATATGAAAGGCAGTTTCTAAATCAGTAAGTTCTGTTATAAGTTTGGATTGCAAAATATTCAGTCCTTTCTAATGTAATCAGTTTGCGTTTTCCTAGTATATCATAATAAAGCACTATTAAGAGAAGAAGAACATACTAAAAAGCCAACTTTAAAAAGTTAGCTTTTATTACAATTTCTTTATCCCATTTTTAGTGCCAATAATTGCTGTACTCGTCATACTTATAAACAACCCTGTTTCAACTACACCAGTAATCATTTTTAATTGGGTGTGTAAATGGGCAGGATTAGAAATATGATTAGGGAATATACAATCGATAATCATGTTATTGTTATCGGTTATATAGGTTTCATTATTTTTTAAACGTAACGTTGTTTGACACCCTAAAGACTGAATTTTATTTTCGGTTTGTTTCCATGAAAAAGGGATGATTTCAACAGGTAATGGAAAATTACCTAAATGTGTTACAAGTTTCGATTCATCAGCAATGATAATTAGTTCTTTAGAGGAAGAGGCAACGATTTTTTCACGAAGTAATGCACCGCCACCGCCTTTTATAAGCTGTAAATTTGAATCAATTTCATCCGCTCCATCAATTGTAAGATCAAGACTTTGTACGTCGTTTAACGAAAGTAGGGGGATATTTAGTTGATGTGCTAATGCTTCAGTTTCCTTTGATGTTGGTACAGCTTCAAATGATAATCCTTCTTTTACACGCTCACCTAATTTTTGTATTGTCCAATATACAGTAGAACCTGTACCAAGCCCAATCTTCATGCCATCATTTACAAAGTTAGCGGCATATTCGCCAGCGAGCTGTTTTAAATTCATCTCTTTATTCCGCCGGACGCGGCCCGGCATCAAGACCTGAATTTTCAACTGTAAGTACCGGACGAACGACTATATCTTTATGTACGCGCATTTGACAAGATAATCGTAAATGATCTTCAATCCCTTTTTCCGTCATTGCATGTTTCTCATTCGCACTTGCTTCACAGAAATCACCTGCTAGTATTTCTACTCTACAAGTTGTGCAACGTGCATTCCCGCCGCAACGATGAAGAATGTTGACACCGCTATCTTCAATTGCTAATACTAACTTTGTTCCTTCTTTCACATCAAAAGTTCCCGCACCTTCAATTGTTAATTTTGGCAAATTTGTTCCTCCTCACGTAAAATTGTACATAACATATTTATGACCGCGAATTATTGAACATAAACATTATTTTTTTATATCCCCGTAACTTTTTTTAATGTTGAATCGTTTATTAAGTAAGCGCTGAAAAGGAGTGGTTATTTTGTGCACAAAAGTAACTCATGTTTTAAAGAATCATATCGATATGAATCATTCAAATATAAACTTTTTAATTGAACAATATGGAGAGTTAAAAAGATACTGTACTTTTTTAACGAAAAACAAATGGGATGGGGAAGATCTCGCCCAAGAAACAGTGTGTAAAGTGCTTCAAAAATATAGAAATAAAGATATTTGTATGACACTCGTCTATAAAATAGCAAGAAATCGTTGGTTAGATCAGATGAAGTCTAAGTCTGTTTATGAAAAAATAAGAGAACAAATCACATTTGAAGAACCACATGAGAACATTGCAGATTTGCATGAAATGGTAGGGAAAGTATTGTCTTCATTAAATGTACAGCAATCCGCAATTTTATTATTAAAAGATGTTTTTCAATATAGTATCGCTGATATTGCTAAAGTGTGTTCTGTATCAGAAGGTGCAGTGAAAGCTTCTTTATTTCGGAGTAGAAATAGGCTGAAAACTGTAAGTGAAGAAGGGATTGAGATAGTCGAATTCACAGAGGATATTGAAGTTGTTGTAACATCTATTCGTGAGGAAAGACCGGAATTATTAACGAAGCTTCTTCCGACAATAGATTTTACTAAGTTACCATCTAAACAGCCAGTCTTATTATTTAATGTGAAAAAACCTTCTTCCTACAGTTATATGCTTTACGCAGCATAATAATTATTGGAGGGATATAAAATGAATGCAATTCCATATGTAGTGGAACAAACGAAATTAGGAGAACGTTCTTATGATATATATTCAAGGTTATTGAAAGACCGCATTATTATTATCGGTTCAGAAATAAATGATCAAGTAGCGAGTAGTGTCGTAGCGCAATTATTATTTTTAGAAGCGGAAGATGCCGAGAAAGATATATTTTTATACATCAATAGCCCAGGCGGCTCAACGACAGCAGGTTTTGCCATATTAGATACGATGAATCTCATTAAACCAGATGTGCAAACGTTATGCATGGGATTTGCAGCATCATTTGGTGCATTGTTATTATTATCAGGTGCAAAAGGAAAACGGTTTGCACTCCCTAACAGTGAAATTATGATTCATCAACCGCTTGGTGGTGCACAAGGTCAGGCAACAGAAATTGAAATCACAGCAAAAAGAATATTAAAGTTAAAGCATGATATTAATAAAATGATTGCAGAAAAAACAGGCCAACCGATTGAAAGAGTAGCACATGATACAGAAAGAGATTATTTTATGACTGCAGAAGAAGCGAAGGCATATGGGATTGTAGATGACGTTGTTACGAAAAAATAAGTTAAAAACAGGCTAGAGGATATGCTAACCCTCTAGCCTATTTTTATTAATCTTTTACCCATTCATCAACTAGCGCTTGATTCTTCTTAATCCATTTTCGCGCCGCTTCTTCGGGATCTTTCGTTTTATTTAACTCGACCATTAACGTACCAAGCTGTTCATCGTTCATCTTCCATTTGTCAAAGCATTTTATGATATCCGGATGGTCTTTTTCGAAACCTTTACGAACAGAGTAATAAATGTCATCTTTTTCACCATATACTTTCTTAGGGTCTTTTAAATATTTCAAGTCAAATTCCGAAAAGCCCCAATGTGGATTCCAAAGCGTAACAGCGATTGGTTTCTTTTTCGTATATGCTTTCTTTAATTCACTCATCATCGCAGCCTCAGAAGATTGGACAAGTTTTAGTTTAATATCATATTCCTTCATTGCTTTGTTCGTTAAATTCATAAGACTACTACCGGGTTCGATTCCGACAATTTTGTTATCTAGCTCACCTTTATGTGCATTTAAATCTTCGATACTGTTAATGTTTTTCATATAAGAAGGGACGACTAGGCCAAGACCAGTACCTTCATACCATTTTGATTTTAAAACAATATCATCTTTATAACGATCGTTTAGCGGTTTATCCGTAACGGGTAGCCACACTTCTAAATTAGCATCAACATCACCGCGAGCGACACCAGTCCAAATTGCGGCTTTTTCTAAATACATAAGTTCAACTTTGTAGCCTTTTTCTTCTAATAAAACTTTCCACATGTTTGCGGTTGCAATATTTTCTTTCCAACTTGTTACACCAAGTTTAATTTTTCCTTTCGAATTTGCATTTGTTGCATTACATGAAGTGAAAATCATAGTAATAAATAATGCAAGGCATATAAACCAAATTTTCTTTCGCATCGAAAACCTCCTAAGTAACGTTTGCCTTATAAAATAAATGTATAAGTAAGCATTCTTATTATGAACGGAAACGAGAATTTTAAAGAAATCTTATGAATGTCATTTTTATGTAATATTTCTTTGCAAAATCGCAACACTATGTGAATAGATGGGTAGAAAAGGAGTAGTGACATGGATAATACAAAGGTGCGTGTTGAAAACGTAACAAAAGTATTTGGGAAACACCCGCAAAGAGCGCTTACCTTATTAAAAGAAGGAAAAAGCAAATCGGAAATTTTGAAAGAGACAGGAATGAACGTTGGGGTGAAAAAAGCAACGTTTGAAGTATACTCTGGAGAAATTTTCGTTATTATGGGTTTGTCTGGTAGCGGGAAATCTACGCTAGTTCGTATGTTAAATCAATTGATTAAACCAACTGCAGGTCATATATACATAGATGGTGAAGACATCGCAACGATGGGAAAAGAACAGTTACGGAGAGTAAGAAGAACGAAAATGAGTATGGTATTTCAGAAATTCGCTCTATTTCCGCATCGTACAGTTATACAAAATGTTGCATATGGTTTAGAAATACAAGGAGTTCCAATTGAAGAGCGAGAGAAAAAAGCGTTAGAATCGCTACAGTTAGTAGGACTCGATCATCATAAAGATAATTACCCAAGTCAACTTAGTGGTGGTATGCAGCAGCGTGTCGGCATTGCGAGAGCGCTTACGAATGATCCGGATGTTTTACTTATGGATGAGTCATTTAGTGCATTAGATCCACTGATTCGAAAAGAAATGCAAGATGAATTGTTAGAGTTACAAGATAAAATGGAAAAAACGATTATATTTATTACGCATGATTTAGATGAAGCGCTTCGAATTGGAGATCGTATCGCATTAATGAAAGATGGAGAAATTGTCCAAATTGGAACACCAGAAGAAATTATGATGAGCCCCGCTAATGAATTTGTAGAAAAGTTTGTTGCGGACGTGAATTTAGGAAAAGTAATTACGGCTGAGTCTATTTTAAAACGACCAGAAACTTTATTAATTGATCGTGGACCTCGTGTAGCCCTTCAAATTATGAGGAATGCAGGTGTCTCAACTGTATATGTTGTAAACAAAAAGTATGAGTTTTTAGGTATATTAACTGCGGATGATGCGAGTAAAGCAGTACAAAAACAGTGGCCGATTGCTGATTTATTACTTAATGATATTCCGCATGTGTATTTGGATACTTTACTGGAAGAGACATATGCAAAAATGGCAGAGATGAAATATCCGTTACCAGTAATCGATGAGAAGAAAAGGCTAAGAGGAATTATTAAACGTGAAAGTGTCATTCAAGCTCTTGCAGGAAACATTGAGGAAGAGGTGAAAGACGATGAATAGTATACCGCGGATTCCATTAGGGGAATGGGTCGACTCATTTGTTGCAAGTTTATATGAGCACCTTGAAGGCTTATTCCGAGGATTCTCTTATATTATCGGAGGATTCGTTGATTTACTCACTAATTTTTTAACAATAATACCGGCCATATTGATGATTATCATCCTTTGTTTCCTTATTTGGTACACAACGAGAAAGGTATCTTTAATTATTTTTACACTGATCGGTTTATTATTTATTTTAAATATTAACTACTGGGCACAGACGATGCAAACATTAGCACTCGTACTTACGTCTGTTATTATTTCAATTATTGTCGGAATTCCAATTGGTATATTAGCATCTCAAAATGAACGTTTCTCAAAATTTTTAAAACCAACATTAGATTTTATGCAAACAATGCCTGCATTCGTATACCTTATTCCAGCGATTACATTTTTCGGAGTAGGTGTAGTACCTGGAATTATTGCATCAGTAATCTTTGCAATGCCACCGACAATTCGTTTTACTGACTTAGGAATTAGACAAGTTCCAGAAGATTTAATTGAAGCAGCGAATGCGTTTGGATCCACGGCATCACAAAAACTATTTAAAGTACAATTACCACTTGCAACCGGAACGATTATGGCTGGTGTGAACCAAAGCATTATGCTTTCGTTATCGATGGTTGTAACAGCATCACTTGTAGGAGCTCCAGGACTTGGAGTTGATGTATATCGCTCTGTAACACAAGTTAATATCGGAATGGGATTTGAAGCTGGATTAGCTATCGTAGTAATCGCAATTATATTAGATCGAATTACACAAGGGTTCCATACGAAAAGAAAATAATGAATAAAAAACACACTTTTATAATACAAAGTGTGTTTTTTATTGCATCCAGATCACATACGAACGATAACAGAACCTCCAGCTGGTGCACAAACTTGGTTTTTTTGTTGTTCCATTGATTTAATTAATTGATTATTTTCCTCGATTAATGAGATTAATTTAGTTAATTGATTTTCAAGACTTGCAATACGCTGCATCATATATTGTGAATCATGATGCAATGTATTCCTTGCGGGATGAGGGGAATAAACATACTGTTGATTTATATTTGGATTCCAATGAGGATACATTTGAATCGTTCCTCCTTCAATAAATTACGAAGCTTTCTTATAGTAAATGCCTATGTATAATTAATAGTTACTTGAAAATTTTCCAATATAAAAGGAGTATGTACAGAAAATGGAAAATATTATATGTGAAGTTACAGTACATTTTTGGGAAATATTTAAGCGAGATAGTGCGTATATTAATACATTCAAGTAAATGTATGTTATTTAGGGAGAAATGATGGGAGGAGATGTAATTTTGGCTAAAAATAAAAAAAGAAATGATGCTTTGGCAATAGGTGTCGGTATAGGGGTTGTAATTGGTGTATTTCAAGGGCACTTTACAAATAATTTAGTAATCGGAATTGTGATTGGGATTATAATTGGGATTGCGTTTTTGAAGAAATAATGAGATGTAAATTCATTTCAAAAATTATTGTATAAAAAGAATGAAAATTCGGAATGCGAAACCTGTTTTTCCTTTTTTTGTGATATTATATATGAAAAGGAAGGTGATGGATATGTCAACAAATAATCAAGTAGAACAAAACTGCTTCATTTGCAAAAAACATAAAGGAAATATTATAGTTCCAGGTGGAGCTATTTACGAAGATGAACTCGTTTATGTTGGACATGTCCATTGGGATAATGAAGAAACATACCTTGGTTATGTCATGATAGATATAAAAAGACATGTACTTGGCCTTGCTGAATTAACGGATGAAGAAGCAAAAGCGTTCGGACTTATAACAAGTAGGGTAAGTAAAGCGTTAAAAGAAAGTGAGGGAGCAGAACATATTTATGCTTTTGTTTCAGGGAATGGTGTACCACATATGCATATGCACATCATACCGCGTTATCCAAATACACCCAAAGAGTTTTGGTCACCGACTGAAGTAGCGAAATGGAATGGTGCGCCATATGGTGACGCAGAGAAAATCCAAAAACTATGCGAAAGAATACGAAAGTATATGATGAGTGAATATGCATATAACAAATAATAGACAATATTCATGGGTTGGAAATACAGAAATGTGCTTAGGAGAAATTTCAGTTAAGCAATATGGTGATATTGTACTTGGTAAATACGGCGGGAATATAAGCGCCGGAGCAAAAAAGAACGAAGATGGCGCGTTAGTTTGGTCAAATGGTGATTGGGAATTTGCAGCTATATTAGATGGACATAATAGTGCGGAAAGTGTTGATTTAGTAGTAAATACAATCGAAAAAGAATATGAAAATATAAAAGTAATTTTGAATGAACCAATTAATACAGTGTTTCAATCTGTTGAAAATCATATACTGACAATTTTTCAGGCATCTTCATTTAAGGAAAAGTGCAAAAAAATTAAAGGTGAAACAGCTTGCTTACTATGTGTAAGGAAAGAAAATTATATATGGTGGCTTTCTATCGGTGATTGTTTAGTGTATGTATTTCATGAAGAGTTACATAAGTTAGGACAATATGCATTAAATCAACGTCATTTTTACGAATGGATTGGAAATGTAAACACATTTGATTTACCTGTTCCTTGCTATTCATCAGGTATTCGTGAATTACGTACTGGAAAGAACCGAATTGTAATGGTGACAGATGGAGTATTAGAATGCGGGGAACGCCGATATGAAATACCTGTAAATTTGTATAATACTATTAACAGAAATGATAAAACACTTAAAGAAAATATTCACAATGTTTTAGAACACGTGCATCATCAGTTGGGACGTGATAGTGCGACTATAATTAGTTGGGACGTTGAAAATAAAGAGAATGTTACGTATCCGAGTGATCAGCCGGAGAAAATGAAAGTAAGAAAATAAAAGGATAGGTTTTTTTGTCAATTAGAAAAATAACTCTATTAATTTTATGAGTACTATCTACATTCATTTTGAAAAAATAGCAAGAAAAAGGTTATACATCCCGAAGAAAAGGATGGGAAATAGATTGTTGTTGTACAATACATAAAACATGTCTTGATAAAACTACTACTAAAGAAGTAAGCATAAAGAAAATGAAGATATTATCGAAACATTAAAAAATTATATAGTCCACTTTGTTACGAAAACATAATTAATTTAATAGGAGGGAATGCAATGGGCAACTCTACTATTTGGATTATAGTTATTAGTATGATAATTGGAGGATATTTTTTAGAAAAGTTTTTAAGGAAAAAATTAAATATGACAAAGGGAAATGTTTGGATATATAAACATGTAAATGGTTTACATGTAAAATTAGAAATAGGTCTTTTTATCATATATCTTATAGTAAGTTTTATTTATCTGTTCAAAGTAGAAAATGCTAATATAGGAATTGCTGCACTTACTTATTTTGGAGCAATTTCCTTATTACGCGTATGGATGGAATGGAAGTATAACAGAGAAACAAAGGAATATATTCTTTCTATAATTGGATTCTTTGCATTTGTTTTTATGGTTTCAATGTTACTTTATTTTGATCCTCTTTCTACATATTAATATCGTTTTGTTTTTTTATGATGAATATTTAAAAAGAGTAGCTACCATTATTTATCTTGATAGTTACTCTTTTTATTTATAACTTCCTAAAGCTCCTCAAAACAAGATATTCCCACAATCTCCAAGGAAGAATCTTCTTCGCAAAGATCATAAATTTCACACCTTTACCGATTGGATATCGTAAATTTGTACGCTTAGATTCAACAATTTCTACAATTTTATTAGCAACATCTATCGGATTACCAAATGTATCACTACCGCTATTAATATGTTTTTGTATTTTATCCATATACTCTTTGTAAGGAGATGTTGTATCAGATTGGTTTTCAGCTAGTTGTTTCCCAACCTCCCATATGTTTGTGTTATAAGAACCTGGTTCAATTAAAGCAACATCTATTCCGAAAGGTTTTACTTCTAAGCGAAGCGATTCACTCCAGCCTTCTAATGCATATTTTGAAGATACATAAGGAGATAAACCAGGGAATCCAACTTGGCCGCTAATGCTGCTTATATTAATGATTTTTCCACTTCTTTGTTTTCTCATATACGGTAAGACAAGCTGGGTAATTGATATAGCTCCAAATAGGTTCGTTTCAAATTGTTTACGGTATTCCTCTACTGGAATTTCTTCTACAAAGCCGCCATTTGCATATCCTGCATTATTAACAAGTAGGTCTACTTTTTGTATTTCTTTTAAAAATAATTGGAAGTTATGTATAGAGTTTTGATCGGTTACATCTAATTGTTGAATTTTTATGTTTTGTTGTAAGTTGAGTTGAGTAGCTTGAGATAGTAAGTTCACTTGTTTTTCAAGGTTCCGCATTGTAGCGATAACTAAATAATCTTTTTTTGCGAGTTCGAGTGTAGTTAATAGTCCAAATCCACTTGAGGCTCCTGTAATTATTGCGATTTTTTTATTCATTTTCCGCCAGCTTTCTTTTTCTTTTATCATAACGAGTTATGATAAGAAAATCTATTATTCTTACATTCAGTATGAAATCAATTTGTATGTAAAAAAGGGGATTATAGGGAATGAGCGTATATAGAGTAGTGTATATTAATATGATAATGAAATGAGGGAAGAAAAATGGTCCATGTGAAGGATGTATTAGCAGATCAATTGTTGGCGAATGCAAACGATCCTAGTTGGTATATCCCATTTTCAGATGCAGTGAAAGATCTATCTGAGAGGGAAGCTTTCTGGAAACCGAATGAAGAGAGTAACAGTATAGCTGAAATTGTACAACATTTATTGTATTGGAATTCTACGTGGCAAACTAGATATAAAGAATCGAATGTGAATGCTGTGCCCGCTATTGGTGATAATAACAAAAGTTTTATGCTTTCAAATAATCAAACTTTCGATGAATTACGGGAAAAACTACTAGAAAAACTGTTACAATGGCAAAATCTTATAAATGAAGAAAAGGTTGAAAGTGATGTAGTAGGACTTCCTGTTTCTGCAAAGTGGTGGGAAGTGTTAGCGAATGTAACAACTCATAATGCATATCATATTGGGCAAATTATTTACATCCGAAAATTACAGCAGAGCTTTGATAATGAATAAGATAATAGTTCTCAAATTAGGTGAACAAAAGTGGACAAAACGAGACAAATGTCTCATTTTGTCCACTTTTTTATTATGAAAGAAAAGAGAAAACCTATTAAAGCAAGGATTAGAATTTGGCACGGTACTTGCAATATAAAAGACGAACAAGAAAATAGGAGGGCTGGACATGTTAAAAACAACTGAAAGTAAAGGGAATGAAATTACGAAAGAACAAGCTCGTTGGATGTACGAAAAAATGTTAGAGATTCGTAAGTTTGAAGATAAGGTGCATGAATTGTTCGCGCAAGGCGTTTTGCCAGGTTTCGTTCATTTATACGCAGGTGAAGAAGCGGTAGCAGTTGGTGTATGTGCCCACTTAACGGATAGTGACAGTATTACAAGTACACATAGAGGTCATGGACATTGTATCGCAAAAGGTTGTGATTTAAATGGTATGATGGCTGAACTTTTCGGGAAAGCGACAGGATTATGTAAAGGTAAAGGCGGTTCCATGCATATTGCGGATTTAGATAAAGGAATGCTTGGTGCTAACGGCATTGTAGGCGGGGGTTTCCCACTTGCTTGCGGTTCAGCATTGACAGCTAAATATAAAGGAACGAAAGATGTAAGTGTTTGCTTCTTCGGTGACGGAGCAAATAATGAAGGAACATTCCATGAAGGGGTTAATTTAGCGGCGATTTGGAAGTTACCAGTTATTTTTATTGCAGAAAATAACGGTTACGGTGAAGCAACTACCTTTGAATATGCTTCAAGTTGTGATTCTATTGCGGATCGTGCAAAAGCTTATAATATTCCAGGCGTTCAAGTAGATGGAAAAGATCTTCTAGCTGTATATAAAGCTGCTGCAGAAGCAGTGGAACGTGCGCGTAATGGTGATGGTCCAACAATTATTGAATGTATGACATATCGTAATTACGGTCATTTTGAAGGTGAAGCGCAAACATATAAAACATCAGAAGAAAAAGAAGAACATTTAAATGAAAAAGATGCGATTGTGAATTTCCGTAAGCATTTAATTCATGAGGGTTTATTAACGGAATCTGAACTTGTTGATATGGAAAAAGCAGTAGATGATGCAGTACAAAGATCCATTGAATTTAGTGAAAATAGTCCATACCCAGACGATGAAGAATTATTAAAAGATGTATACGTTTCTTACAAATAAGAGGAGGGTGAAAAAATATGACTAGAACAGTAAGTATGTCAACTGCAATTAATGAAGCAATGAAAATCTCAATGCGTCGTGATGAAAATGTAATTTTAATAGGTGAAGACGTTGCAGGCGGTGCACAAGTTGATCATCTGCAAGATGATGAAGCTTGGGGTGGTGTTCTTGGTGTTACAAAAGGGCTAGTACAAGAATTTGGCCGGAATCGTATTTTAGATACACCAATTTCTGAAGCAGGTTATATGGGAGCTGCGATGGCAGCTGCTGCAACTGGGTTACGTCCGATAGCTGAGTTAATGTTTAATGATTTTATCGGTAGTTGTCTTGACCAAGTATTAAACCAAGGTGCGAAATTCCGTTATATGTTTGGAGGTAAAGCAAAAGTACCCGTTACAGTACGTACGATGCATGGCGCTGGTTTTAGTGCAGCAGCTCAGCATTCACAAAGTTTGTACGCATTATTTACGAGCATACCAGGTATTAAAGTTGTTGTTCCTTCCACGCCGTATGATGCAAAAGGCTTATTATTAGCAGCAATTGAAGATGATGATCCAGTAATCTTCTTTGAGGATAAAACACTTTACAATATGAAAGGTGAAGTGCCAGAAGGATACTATACAATTCCATTAGGAAAAGCAGATATTAAACGGGAAGGTTCTGATGTAACAATTGTCGCAATCGGAAAGCAAGTTCATACAGCGCTTGCAGCTGCAAAGCAATTATCGAAAAAGGGGCTTGAAGTAGAAGTAATCGATCCACGATCTTTATCACCGCTTGATGAAGATACGATTTTATCATCTGTTGAAAAAACAAATCGTCTTATCGTTATTGACGAAGCGAATCCAAGATGTAGTATCGCAACAGATATTGCGGCAATTGTAGCGGATAAAGGTTTTGATTTGTTAGATGCACCCATTAAACGAATTACAGCACCACATACGCCGGTTCCGTTTTCACCACCACTTGAAAAATTGTATTTGCCAACGCCAGAAAAAGTAATTGAAACTGTATCAGAAATGATTGGAGACCAATCTTTATTACATGTGTAATAAAACGATGTGAAGGGAGAGAGAAACATGGCTGTAGAAGTTGTAATGCCGAAGTTAGGTATGGCGATGAAAGAAGGTATTATTACGAGCTGGAATATTAAAGCAGGCGATAATGTAGCAAAAGGAGAACTGATTGCTAGTATTAATTCAGAAAAAATTGAAACGGAAATTGAAGCGCCAGTTGATGGTACGGTACTTGATATAGCTGTAAGTGAAGATGAAGGAGTGCCGCCTGGTACTGTAATTTGCTACATCGGTAAACCGAATGAAAAAGTAGAAATGCAGGAAAGCACACATGTTGTAGAAGAAAAAACATCTAATATAGAAGTACAAAATGTACAAAATCAAGAACCAAATGGGAAAGAAGTATCGAAGCAAAGAATTAAAATTTCACCTGTAGCGAAGAAAATTGCAAAGTCTGAAAATCTGGATTTCAAGGCATTAGTTGGTACAGGCCCCGGCGGAAGAATTACAAAGGTAGATGTATTAAAGGCGCTTGAAGAAAGAGTAGCAATCCCAGAAGTACTTGAACAAGAAGAAAGTAAAGTAATTCCTGTTACTGGTATGCGGAAAGCAATCGCAAACCGTATGCAAGCAAGCTTACAAAATAGTGCGCAATTAACCTTAACGATGAAAGTAGATGTTACAGATTTAGTTGCTTTACATAAAGAAATAGCGGAAGTTGTACAAAAACGATACGATAACAAATTAACCATTACGGATTTCGTTTCTCGAGCTGTTATATTAGCGCTTGGGGATCATAAAGAAATGAACAGCGCTTATATAGATGATGCAATTCATCAATTTGAACATGTTCATTTAGGTATGGCAGTCGCATTAGAAAAAGGATTAGTCGTTCCAGCTATTCGCTTTGCAAATAATTTATCTTTAGTAGAGTTGTCTAAAGAGATTAAGGATATGGCACAAAAGGCGCGAGCAGGTAGCTTAAGTAGTGATGATATGCACGGAACGACATTTACAATTAGTAATTTAGGTAGCTTTGGTATTGAATATTTCACACCTGTATTAAATACACCTGAGACTGGTATTTTAGGTATTGGCGCAATTGAATATGTTCCTGTATATAAAGGGAAAAAATTAAAAAAAGGTAGTATGTTACCTTTAAGTTTAACATTCGATCATCGTGTACTAGACGGTGCACCAGCAGCTGCATTTTTACGCACAATTAAATATTATTTAGAAGAACCTATAACAATTCTTTTATAAAGAGAAGGTGAGAGAATGAGTAAATTAGTTGTAATTGGAGGCGGACCAGCTGGATATGTAGCGGCAATTACCGCGGCTCAAAATGGAAAAGAGGTCACTCTTATTGATGAAGCTGACCTTGGCGGAACGTGTTTGAATGTTGGGTGTATGCCGACGAAATCATTGTTAGAAAGTGCAGAAGTGCATGACATTGTGAGAAAAGCGAATGATTATGGGGTTACGCTTAATACAGGAAGTATATCAATTGATTGGGATCAAATACAGGCAAGGAAATCACAAATCGTAATGCAACTCGTCCAAGGAATACAATATTTAATGAAGAAAAATAAAATTAAAGTTGTAAAAGGAAAAGCGAAATTCGAAACGGATCATCGTGTGCGAGTTACATACGGTGATAAAGAAGATGTAGTAGATGGAGAACAGTTCATTATAGCGGCAGGTTCAGAACCGACTGAATTACCCTTTGCTCCATTTGATGGAAAGTGGGTTTTAAATAGTAGCCATGCAATGTCCATAGATCATATACCGAAATCATTATTAATCGTTGGCGGTGGTGTAATAGGGTGCGAGTTTGCAAGTATTTATAGTCGTCTTGGAACAAAAGTTACAATTATTGAAATGGCACCACAATTATTACCTGGTGAAGATGAAGATATCGCACATATTTTAAGAGGAAAACTAGAAACTGATGGCGTAAAAATATGTACAGGGGCAGCTTTAAAAGGATTAAATAGTTATAAGAAGCAGGCTTTATTTGAATATGAAGGAAGTATCCAAGAAGTTAATCCAGAATTTGTTCTCGTTTCAGTCGGCCGAAAACCACGTATACAACAATTAGATTTAGAAAAAGCAGGCATTCAATATTCAAATAAAGGAATTTCTGTAAATGAACATATGCAAACCAATGTATCACATATTTACGCAGCTGGTGATGTAATTGGTGGCATCCAGCTTGCTCACGTTGCCTTCCATGAAGGAACGACGGCAGCATTACACGCGAGCGGAGAAGATGTAAAAGTTAACTATCATGCTGTACCTCGTTGTATGTATACCGCTCCAGAAATTGCTAGCGTTGGTCTAACAGAAAAAGATGCAAAAGAGCAGTACGGTGACATACAAATTGGAGAATTTCCTTTTACAGCGAACGGAAAAGCGCTTATTATTGGAGAACAAACGGGGAAAATAAAAGTTATTGTGGAACCTAAATATCAAGAAATTGTTGGGATTTCTATTATCGGTCCACGTGCAACCGAACTAATTGGTCAAGGAACTGTAATGATTCATACGGAAGTTACTGCCGATATTATGAGAGATTATATTGCAGCGCATCCGACTTTATCTGAAGCGATTCATGAAGCGCTATCGCAAGCAGTAGGGCATGCTGTACATGCTTAAATGGAATTATAATAAACCACTATTCTCTAAATGAATAAGAGAATAGTGGTTTGAGTTTTTACGGAAGAAATTGAATATCCTATTATTTTTTTACGTCAATAGCTGAAGTTTTATCGTTCCATTCAGGAGCTAAATTAGCAGTTTTACCATACCAATCAGCGTGTTTAAATACAACACCTTTTCCATATCCTTGTGTAGAAGTATGCTCCCAAAGTGTCGTTGAATAACTTGCAGAAGGTGAAGCCGTACTTACAGAAGAAATTCTGTCGTTCCAGCTAGAAGGTAAGTTTTTAAAGCCACTGCTCCAGTAAATGTATTGTCCACCTTTATTTATATGTTCATAAAAATCAGTACTACCAGCGCCGCTACCTAAAGGATTAATTTTATTTTTAAGTGCTTTTTTATCCTTTTCAATATAAGCATCCAATGTTTCTCTACTAGTAAAACCGTAAGCTAACCAATCTCCATTTTCATTTTGCTCTGGTAATACCATAGTAATTTGGATGTCTTTTTTATCTTGATCACTTAATTTTGTAAGTGAATTAACGTTCTGTTCATCCACTTTTAAATAATCAAAAGACTTAATTGTGTTACTTTTTTCTTCAGCACTTGCTACTCCTAGTCCTCCAGTTAATGCAAATCCCGCTACTAATGTACCTGCTACTAATTTCTTCAACATATAACCATCCCTTTTTGTTTGGATTTTTGTACAGGTGAATCTTGTACAGCTAAAATGTATTATAATTTTATACTTTTGTAAATATTCTGAAGTTTTAGAAATAATAGGCGGAATATTTACAGTTTTACATTTTTTCTTTA
This sequence comes from Bacillus cereus group sp. MYBK216-1, assembly GCF_051916495.1. Lineage (NCBI taxonomy): Bacteria > Bacillati > Bacillota > Bacilli > Caryophanales > Bacillaceae > Bacillus > Bacillus cereus group sp. MYBK216-1. The sequence continues at coordinate 882,386 of NZ_JBQAGT010000002.1, read as the reverse complement.
GAAAAAATAGTTATTGGAATGATATAATAAGTGGATATATTGTTTTTACTGGATGTAAAGATGTTTTAGGAGAGGTGTCATTGAAATATTTTACAAGAGATTGGTATAAAAAAATAAATTTTTAGAATTTTTAAGTTTTATAGAGTCTATAAAAGAATGGTCGGAAATGGATATACAAAGTTTAAAGGAAGAAATAGAGGAAAGGAAAATAGATTTATTAAAATTCCTTCCTGAATCGATATACTCAATTATACAAAACATCACAATTAATTCAGAGTACCCATCAGGTGAATTGAAAAAACGTATGCGAGAGTGGTCAACAGATTATGAGAAAAGAGTGGAATAATTAGATCAATCATACGTAGAATATTTTAATTCCATTGAGAAAAAACTTCCGTCAAATGTTGTTCAGTTACACAAGACATCACTACAAGATAGTGTAATTAAAGTAGTAAAGAGAAAGTCAGAAGATATTTTGTCTATCATATTAGATTGCATTGGTACTTTTAGTGAATTTGATAAACTTGAAATAACTTTTATCCCGCATTAACGGGCAGTAAGACACCCACCTCAAAATGCAGCGAAAGCAAAGAAGTTAGGTGGGAATTAACTGCCCGTAAAAGCCCGATTGGTTAGAGCTAATAATCAGTGGGAAATGAACAAAACCCCCACTGATTAAAGTTTCACTTTATAGGAGTAACAAAGTGTTCTATGCCGGAAAACTTTGAAAATGCTTGGTGGTTATATCATGAAATAGCTCTTACTGAAGATGGTTTTGAACTAGGTGTTTGATTTGACTCTCCATTTAGAGAAGTGACGATTTGCGCGGCAGATGTATTACTTGTGAAGAAATAATGTTGTATGGAGTATTACAAACGTTTGACATAATAAAAAAATAAAGTTATTGTAGATACATGAAGTCTACAATAGGAGCTGTATTATGAAATATTCTAAAGCTACAAATTATGCTCTTCATACAATGCTTTTTCTGGCAAAGGCTACACCAAATAAGTTAGTTAGTGTTCACCAATTAGCAGAAATGCAACATGTGTCACCAACGTACTTGTCTAAAATACTAACTAAGTTGACGAAGGAAGGGATGATACATTCATCATCTGGTCCAAAGGGCGGTTACTCGCTTAGTAAGAATTGGGAAGATATTTCATTTTTAGATATTATACATGCAATTGAAGGTAAAACATCATTGTTTGAATGTTGTTTACATGACAAACCTGGATGTTTAATTAATGAAGTAATGCTTGCAGCAGAAGAGAAAATGGAAGAAGAGTTACGAAATCAAAAAATCGTAGATCTTGCGAAAAAAATAAAAGTGGATTTTTAATCTGCTTTTATTTTTAAATTAATTAAGGATAAAAAGACTCTTTGATATCTTTAATTGTAGTTAGAAAATGATATGAAGAAGGAGAGAAGATGATGACTAAATTTTGGAATGATCGATATAAATCAGATGAATATTTTTACGGGGAAGAACCTAATACATTTATTAAAGAACAAGCATTTCGTTTAGCAAATCACAATAAAGTAATAGCTTTCGCGGAGGGAGAAGGTAGAAATGCTGTATTTCTAGCAAGACAAGGGAACGAAGTAACAGCTATTGATTATTCGGAAGATGGATTAGAGAAGACAAAAAAATTGGCAGAGAAGCATAACGTAAACGTGCATACAAAAAAAGTAGATTTATTAGCTGATAGTTTGCCAGAAAATGAATATGATGCAGCAATTATGGTATTTGGACATTTTCATGATGATTATAAAAAAATGATATTAGGTAAAATGATACAAACGATAAAGCCTGGTGGTTTAATTATGTTTGAAGTTTACTCAAAAAAACAAATAAACTATAGTACTGGTGGACCAAAAGATGTTGATATGCTGTATGATCCAATTGATATCCTTACTTGGTGTGAAGAACATAAGGTAATTCATTTCTTTAATGGCGAACAAGAGCGAATTGAAGGGAAAGGGCACACTGGTTTAGCTGATGTTATTCAAGTTGTTATTAGAAAATTATTATAAGTGTTAATGAAAGTTAAATGTATGAATGTAAAAGACCAGTCATGTAAGACTGGTCTTTCTATTTAGATACTAAATTATCAAGCTTCCAATATGTATCTGTTAACGGCGCTGCTTTGCTATCTATGTATAAATACATATTATTTAAATCTTTTGGTGAAGTTTTCATATTAAATTCAATGTCAGTAGTTAAAGAAAATTCAGATGGAACTTTTTTAGCATTTTCATTTTGTATAACTTTACCTTCGTATTTTTCACCCGTTTTGTCATCTTTTATGAAATATTTTATTTCTGAAAGATCTATCGTTTGTCCGTCAACACGAGCGTTATTTATAGTAACGCGAGCTGTGAGACGCCACTCTTTGTCTATTTTTTCGAATTTAGCATTTTCAACAGTTGCTCTATAGTATTCGTTTTTAAATATTTCCCCATAGTGCATTGCATTCTTTTCGAGAGCGCTCTTTTCTTGTTTTGATGTAGTATTGCTATTACATCCTGTTAATATTCCAGTAAATAATAATGCTGTACATGTCGTTTTGATTAATGGTTTCATAGTAATCCCTTTCTGTATTAAAAAGTAAAACATAGGAATAATTTTACATCAATAGGAAGGTGAATGGAAGTGTTTTTGCGTAATATACAGATATATATTTATTTGGTTGTCAAGTTAACAGGATAGAAAGAGGGAGAAGACTGTATAAAACGGAATAAATAAGAATTGAAAATATTGTAAAATGGAAGAGGCATGCATATAATTAAAATAAAGTTTAAGTTTCTGAATCTTCAATAACGGTGGTGATGACATGTTTACTGAAGAGCGTCGAGAGAAAATTTTAGAGCTACTTAATACAGATGGAAGAGTAATCGCAAAGGATCTTGCGGAAAGATTTGATATGTCTATTGATTCTATAAGAAGAGATTTGTCTATTATGGAAAAGGATGGTTTATTAAAAAGAACGCACGGAGGTGCAATTGAACTTACGCGAGTGAGAAACTTAGCTGCGGAACCAGCTAAACGTTATAGTGATAGCTCAATGTATGAGGACACAATTGCAAGAGTTGCGGTATCTTATATACAAGAAGGTGATTCAATTTTTATTGGTGGGGCTTCCGTTCATAATGCGATGCTGAAATATTTACCAGAAGTATCATTTACGGTTATTACGAATTCTATAGAAATAGCTGGTTATCTACGAGAATATAAGAATATTGATACGTATTTAATTGGCGGAAAAGTAAAACCTTCAGGGAATATTACTGATACACTTGCCTCTGAATTGATAAGTAGATTTTCTATTGATCTTTATTTCTCTACAGGTGGAGGCATTTCATTACAAGGTATTAGTACTGCAACACCTGAAGTTGCTTATTTTAGTAAAAGAGTAAGTGAAATTGCTAGAAGAAATATTTGTTTAGTTCCACATAATAAACTTGGAATAGATTGTTTTATAAGAGGAGAGTCTCTAAAAGAAATTGACATTATTATAACTGACGAAGAGGCTAGTAAAGAAACTGTTCAGGACTTTGAGAAACAAGGTAAACAAGTTGTAATAGCGCCATTATATTCATTTGAAAGGAGTTTGACATGATTGTAAAAGAGCAAGAGTTTTATATAAATGGATTAACTTATACAATTCGTTCTGCAGCTGAGAAAGATGCTGAGCAGTTATCGAAAATTAGAGTTCAGATTGATGGAGAAACTGAAAATATGGATAGAGATGCTGGAGAGGGATTTATAGATAATCTAGGATTTCAAAAAATAATAAAAACAGATAGTGAAGAGACTAAGAATCTCTTTTTAGTTGCAGAAGTGCACAATCGAATCGTTGGATTTTCAAGATGTGAAGGATCAAATTTTAAGAGATTATCTCATAAAGTGGAGTTTGGCGTTTGCATTTTAAAAGAGTTTTGGGGATATAGAATGGGGAAGAGCCTATTACAACAATCTATTAAATGGGCTGACGAAAATGCAGTGAATAAAATATCTTTACAAGTATTAGAGACAAACGAGAAAGCTATTCATCTTTATAAAAAATTAGGTTTTGAAGTAGAAGGCATTTTGAAAAATGACAAAAGACTATCGGATGGAAAGTATTATAATACGGTAGTGATGGGAAGATTTACTAATACTTTTCATGAAAGAGGTGAAGAAGTATGTTTTACAGAAGGAAGTACTATGTAGTGAAAAATGAATTCATAGAAGTATTTAATGATCATTTCAATAATACGAACGTACCTAATCAATTAAAGCATGGTTCTAGGCTAATAGGACGCTGGATGAAAGATAATAAGAATGGTACGTCTGAAGTATTTGCCATATGGGAATATGATAGTTATGAACAGTATAATGAAATAGAATCGAAAATTAGAAGTGATGAGAGGCATATTAAAGGAATACATGAATGGTATGAAAACCATGGCGGGAAAGAATATGTTTTACAGAAGTACATAGTAGAGATGAAAAATGAAGAGTTAGTATGTACTGTAAAGTAACAGAGGGTGAGGGATAATAGAAATTAGAACAAAATTATATTTTAGTTTAGCATCCACTATTTTATTTGCAATAGCCGTGATTGTTTTCTTTATAAATGGTAATCCACAAAAGTGGTTTTGGTTATGTATTTTCTTTGCGTCCATTATACAAAATATAGTGCTACTAAAAAAGAATAAAGAAATGCATTAGGATATTCAAATTATTAACATATTTGTGTCGTCTTTCTAGTTTTATTGAAAACGCTTTTATTCAGTTTTATAATAAAAGTATGTTTTATAAATCTCCAAAACAATTAAAAGGGAGATGATACAATGTTAGCTTCACCGTTTTACTTACATACATGGAAAAAGTTTATTGATGAAGGAGTCCTTGATTCGAACCGTATAAACGAAAGAATTTCAGAATCATGGTACCGATGTAAACAAGCAAATGTGAATCCTCATATGAGTAAAGGTCAGAAAATTTTGTCTTCTGTTTTTTTTCAAGAACAAAAGAAAAAGAGTGAAATTTTCCTTGATATAGCATTACCTCAAATACAAAATATGAGAAAAACCATTGATGAACTACAAATGATGGCATTATTAATCGATCCAGATGGTTATGTTCTATCGTTAAGTGGAAATAAACAAACGTTAAAGCGAGCGAAACATATTAATTTTATTGAAGGTGTAAAATGGACGGAAGCAGCTGTGGGGACAAACGCAATAGGAACAGCGCTAGAAATTGAAGAAGCTATTATGATAAGTGGTACTGAACATTACTCCGTGGTATCTCATAGCTGGAGTTGTGCGGCTGCTCCCATTCATAACGATGACGGGAAATTAATTGGTATTCTAGATTTCTCCTGTCCAATTGAATTTTCACATCCATATATGCTCGGTATGGTAACTTCAATTGCACATGCGATTGAACGTGAATGTAGCATAAGAGTTCATCAAAATGAATTACACTTAATCCATCGTTTTTTAGATGTCATTGATAGTGATGAACAAGTAGTTATTTGTAATCATCGTGATGTTATCGTTTCTGCGAGTAAGAGCGTTCGGGAACGAGTAACTAATTGGTCAAGAATGAAACTTGAAGAGTTAGTGCACCATGGATTGGAAACTAAATTAGAGATACCGGTATATAGTAATGAAAGAATGATCGGGAAATGTATGTATTTAAAGGAAAACAAACAAATGAATACATATTCTACTCTCACATTTATAAAAGGAATTACTTTTCCAGGAGTTACCGGGACAAGTAAAGCATTTCAACACACACTAGAAGAAATTAAGCTTGTTTCACCGACTGATGCTAGTGTGTATGTATGTGGTGAGACAGGAGTAGGAAAGGAATATGTCGCGAGAGCGATTCATGAAAATAGTCCAAGAAAAGACGGGCCCTTTATAGCTGTAAACTGCGGTTCTTTGCCTAAAGAATTAATGGAAAGTGAATTGTTCGGTTATGCTGAAGGTGCATTTACAGGTGCGCGACGTCAAGGATATAAAGGGAAATTTGAACAAGCAAACGGAGGAACATTATTTTTAGATGAAATTGGTGAAGTACCACCAGAGATGCAAGTAGCATTATTGCGTGTTTTACAAGAACGTACAATAACTCCAATAGGAAGTTCAAAAGAGGTACCAGTAAATATTCGTATTATTACTGCCACACATAAAGATTTACTACGGTTAGTAGAAGAAGGGAAATTCCGTCAAGATTTATATTATCGTTTGCACGTTTATCCGTTATATGTTCCATCGTTAATAGAAAGAAAAGAGGATATCCCATATTTTATACAACACTTTTGCGAACGGAAGAATTGGAATGTTGTATTTCCAAAGAGTATATACAATCAATTTTTACAACATACATGGCCCGGAAATATTCGGGAACTAGTAAATGTATTAGAACGTATTTACATTTTGTCGCAAGGACGGGAAATATGCGAAAAGCAAGTCGCTTTTTTGCTGCAAACAATGATGGGAAATCAACAACAACTTGAGTTACAAGTTGAAACTAAAACAGAACAGACATTACATTTTCGCGAAAAAATACAGCGTGATAGCATGATTGAAGCATTACAAAAGACAAATGGAAATGTTTCGTTAGCTGCAAAGCTATTAAATGTACCCCGTAGTACATTTTATAAACGAATGCAAAAATATAAGTTATAAAATAGATTTTTGTAATCTACTTTTTCTTTGTGGGCTCATGTTCTGTCGGAATGTGCGCTTACCGGGGAAATAATAGAATTGTTAGAAATTAATTTCCGGAAGGGGGACTTATGTGAAGTATATTGAAATTGGCATCGGGAATAGGTGGTTTGTTCGAACAGAAACCGAAAATAAAGATGGAACTGAATTTGAAGAACGAGGTATTATAAAACCTATTTATTTTGAGTCTTTATACGTACGTATTTGGTTTCGGAAAACTTGTTTTATTTTTGATACGAAAGAGGGTTTTAAGAAAGATAAGAAGAGAAGGGTTGAATATAAATTTATTGTTGGAATTGTGAGTAGGATGGCTGAAGAAAAAGTGCGCTAATTAAAAACATGTAAAGTAAAAGTGGTACTCAATCTATTGAGTACCACTTTCAGTATTTGAAGATTTTTTAGTGGAAATCTTAATAGCTCTTTCATATATTTCTTTATCAATACAAAATTTTTTTGTTATCCAATAAGTAAGTTCAGAAGGGCTAAGGATATGTTCCATTTTCCCAGTCAATAATTTTAGTTAAAGTCTCCCACTTTATTCTTTCTTGATGAGCTTTAATAAGTTTATTTGAAAAATGTAAGCTAAGCGGTTGTTTTATAGTATTTAAAAATGATAGAAATTTGTTTGCAAGTTTTTCTTGCGACATGTTCTTATCCTTTCTATATAGAAGTTTGTATTAAGAATATTATGCAATAAATATCAGAAAATATAGTTATTAATAGATTAGGAGAGAATTATATGTCGATGTGGCTATATTATAAAAAAATCCGGGAGCAATTAGGACATGAACTAATATTCATGCCAAGTGTAGCTGCAGTTATTAAAAACGAGCAGGGAGAAATCTTATTTCAATATCCTGGCGGAGAATACTGGAGTTTGCCAGCTGGAGCAATTGAACTTGGGGAAACTCCAGAAGAAGCAGTAATTCGGGAAGTTTGGGAAGAAACAGGATTGGAAGTACAAGTAAAAAAACAAAAAGGAGTATTTGGAGGAGAAAAGTACCGCCATATATATCCGAATGGTGATGAAGTAGAATATATTGTTGTTGTGTTTGAGTGTGAAGTTACTAGTGGCGAGTTGAAATCGATAGATGGTGAATCGTTAAAACTAAAATATTTCTCTTTATCTGAAAAGCCCCTTTTAGCATTGCCTTACCCAGATAAAATATTTTTATAGTTGTAAAATAGCACACCGTATTTATTGCAGGTGTGCTATTTATATAACCCCGTCGTATACATCTCCGTCAACGAATACACAATCTCCTCTAAGTTAATCTTTTTGTCGTTTTGCATAATAGTCCAAAGAAACGATTCATTCATCGCGAACCAACCGCGTGCTACAATCTCTTTATTTAAATTAGGTTGTGCCAATCCACTTTCTTGAGAGTATGTAATATCCTGTTTAATGCTTTTTATAAAACGTTCCCGAATCTCATCCCATTTTTGCCGTATTTCTCTTGATAATCCTATCGCTTCCTCTACAACTTGCAAAATAGCGCGTTCTTCATTTGCTAATTGCAGGAATGCTCTAACTTGATTTTGGATCATTATACGTGCTTCTTCTTTTGTTTGTGGAGAAAAAGAGCGTTCAGCGATATTATAAAAACGATTCATAACATCTTCCATTAAACTAATTAGGAAATCATCTTTGTTTTTGAAGTATACATATGCTGTACCATATCCGGTTTCTGCATGTTTAATAATTTGTGTAATTGTCGTTTTTTGAAATCCGTTACGTATAAAAATAGTGTAACCAGAGTGTAATAGTTTCTTCTTCGTTTCTAAGGAGCGGTGTTTTCTTGATGAAAGGGTACTGTTTTTCAAAGAATCACCTCTTTATACTGAAATATCTGAAAATATAACTGTATTGTAAAAGAAATTCATATATAAAGTCAACTGACATAATATCATTGACGTCGTATCAATTGAGGTGATATATTTCAATTAGTTAGAATAAAAAGAAAATTAAGAGAAGGTGACACCATGTATAAAGAACTATTTCAACCGAATTATGAATATGCGCTTGAATGTGATAAACATGATGAACTGAAAGATTTTCAAACTGAATTCTATAAAAAAGAAGGAACGATATATTTAGATGGAAACTCATTAGGACTACTTTCAAAAAGAGCAGAGAAATCGTTACTTATTTTGCTAGATTCATGGAAAGAGTATGGCATTGACGGCTGGACAGAGGGTGAGCATCCGTGGTTTTTTCTCTCGGAGAAATTAGGTGAGTTGACTGCACCTCTTATTGGAGCTTTACCAGAAGAAACCATTGTAACCGGTTCCACGACGACGAATATACACCAAGTGATTGCCACATTTTATGAGCCGAAAGGAATACGTACAAAAATTCTTGCGGATGAATTAACATTCCCATCAGATATATATGCACTTCAAAGTCAAATTCGTTTAAAAGGATTAGATCCAGATGAGCATTTAGTAAGAGTGAAAAGCAGAGATGGTAGAACACTTTCTGAAGAAGATATTATCCATGCGATGGAAGATGATATCGCTTTAATTTTATTACCTTCTGTTTTATATAGAAGTGGTCAAATTCTTGATATGAAACGTTTAACAACGGAAGCTCATAAATGCGGCATTCACATTGGATTTGATTTATGCCATTCAATAGGATCTATTCCGCATCATTTCAAAGATTGGGATGTCGATTTTGCTGTTTGGTGCAATTATAAATATTTAAATGCAGGACCGGGTAGTGTTGCAGGCCTTTATGTAAATAGTAAACATTTTAATAGACTGCCAGGATTGTCTGGATGGTTTAGTTCTAGAAAAGATAAACAGTTTGATATGGAGCATACATTAACAGCTGCTGATCATGCAGGTGCTTATCAAATTGGTACACCGCACGTATTAAGTACAGCACCATTAATTGGTTCACTTGAAATTTTCAAAGATGCTGGTATTGAACGTTTACGTGAGAAATCTTTACATATTACGAGATACATGCTGAATTTAATTGGACATGAATTAAAAGATTTCGAATTTACAATTGGAAATCCATTAGAGGATGAAAAACGAGGCGGGCACATTTATTTAGAGCATGCAGAAGCAGCACGTATATGTAAAGCACTAAAAGCAAATGGAGTAATTCCAGATTTTAGAGCGCCAAATGGGGTGAGACTTGCGCCGGTCGCTTTATATAACACATACGAAGAAGTGTGGAAATCTGTACAAATATTAAAGAAAATTATGAAAAATGAAGAGTATAAGCAGTTTGAAAATAAGCGAGAGATTGTGGCATAAATATGAAAACATCAGAGTGGATTGATATTTCACAACCGCTAAATAATAATATTGCAACGTGGCCAGGAGACACACCGTTCTCGTATGAAGTTTCATGGTCAAAAGAAGAAAGTGGCTCAGTAAATGTCGGAAAGTTAACGATGAGTATTCATACAGGCACTCATATTGATGCACCATTTCATTTTGATAATGATGGAAAGAAAGTATTGGATTTAGATGTTCAAGTTTATGTTGGCCCAGCACGGATTATTGACGTTTCTAATCTTGAAAGCATCGGGAAAAAGGAATTAGAAAGCTTTCATTTAGAAGGTGTAGAACGATTATTATTACGTACATCTTCACATGGAAAAGCTGAAGAATTTCCAGAGGTGATCCCTCATTTACGTGCAGACATAGCGTCGTTTCTTTCAGAGAAAGGTATTCGTTTAATCGGAGTAGATGTACCATCAGTTGATCCGCTAGATGATAAAGAATTAGCAGCGCATCATCAATTATTTAAACATGGAATTCATATTTTAGAAAATGTCGTACTAGATCATGTAGCAGACGGTGATTATGAACTTATTGCATTACCACTTGCATTAACTGATGCAGATGGAAGTCCAGTTCGAGCCGTTATTAGACCAATATAAGTAGAATCATATAAAAGGGGCGTTTGGCTAATATGAAAGAAAATGAAAAAGTAATTATGGAAAAAGGGATTCATACGGATTTTAAAGAGAATATGAAGTATGGGGAGTATTTACAATTAGATAGTTTACTATCTTCTCAAAAAAGATTATCGGACCATCATGATGAAATGTTATTTATCGTTATTCACCAAGCAAGTGAGCTTTGGATGAAGCTCATTTTACATGAGCTAAATGCGGCGGTTGAATCTATTAAACAAGATAAATTACAACCAGCTTTTAAAATGTTAGCACGTGTATCAAAAATTCAGTCTCAAATTATTCAATCTTGGGATATTCTTGCGACATTAACACCATCAGAATATATTGAGTTTCGTGATTCACTCGGTCAAGCTTCAGGTTTTCAATCGTATCAATATCGTATGATTGAGTATGCACTTGGCTATAAAACGCCACACGCATTAAAAATTTATGAAAAGGATCCAGAATTACATGCACGACTTCATAAAGCGCTACATGCACCAAGTCTATATGATGTCGCGATTCAAGCATTAGTAAAAGAAGGATTCCCTATTCATAAAGATGTGTTAAACCGTGATATTACGCAGCCTTATGAAGAAGATGCAACAGTAGAAGCAGCATGGTTGGAAGTGTATGCGGATGTGAAAAAATATTGGAATTTATATCAGCTTGCTGAAAAATTGATTGATATTGAAGACTGGCTACAACAATGGCGTTTCCGTCATATGAAAACAGTAGAAAGAATTATTGGGCATAAAATGGGTACAGGTGGATCCTCCGGTGTTTCTTATTTAAAGCGAGTACTTGATCAACAATTCTTCCCAGAGCTTTGGAATGTTCGTACGAAATTATAAAAATAAACCTGTCAGTTCATTATGGCTGACAGGTTTATTTTTATTTGAGCACAATTATGTTTAAAATGAAGGAACAAGATATAATAAATGGAGTAACTATTTAAATGGAGGTAAAGTTTTTGGATTTCAAGCAACTAGAAAATAAATTCGAAAAGAAAAAAGTGAATACATTTCTTGTTTATCAAAAAGGGGAATTAACAACTGAGTATTATAAAACACCCGAATGTGCAAATAACTTATATAAAATAAATTCGATTACAAAAAGTATCGTATCTTTATTAATTGGTATTGCAATTGATAAGGGCTATATAAATGATATACATACATCAATTACAGAGTGGATTGAAAATGTACCTGGGGAAAAACATGATTTAACGCTATATCACTTATTAACAATGACTACTGGTGAGGACTGGAAAGAGTTTGGGAATGGAGTAGTATTCCCAAATGACTTTGTAGAATCAGAGAACTGGGTACAGTACATATTAGAAAAGCCAATAATTGAAGAACCTGCTACAAAAATGAATTATAATTCAGGTTCTTCTCATTTACTGAGCTATATTATTCAAGAAGCTACTGGAATGTCGACAGAGCGGTTTGCAAAGAAATATTTATTTAATTCATTAGAAATTAACGAATACGAGTGGCAACAAGATCCGCAGGGTATATATGTAGGTGGCTTCGGTATGAAAATGAAATCTACCGATTTATTAAAATTAGGAAAATTATGTTTACAAAATGGATATTGGAATGGGAAAGAAATTGTATCAGCGCAATGGTTAGAAGAGTCAAGCAGGGCGCAATTTGAAACATATGAACATGTCGGCGCATATGGCTATCACTGGTGGGTATTACATAACGAAAGATTTCACATACCGTATTGTATATATTTTGCTATGGGATATGGCGGACAATACATTGTTATCATTCCTCAGTTAGAAGTAGTAGCTATTATAAGTAGTCATATGCCAAAACGTGGGCTCGTTCCATTAAAACTATTTATTGAGCATGTACAGGGAAACTCCAATTATATATAAGAAAAGGAGGGAATGTATGAGGGATGAAAAAACTTTATCTTTATTTAGATTCTGTTTAAGTCTTCTAGTATGTAGCGCCATTATTACGCAATTCATAATTAGGGCACAAGTGAAGCCGTTTAATCCAGTTAACTTTTTTAGTTTCTTCACTATCGAAAGTAACATTTTAGTTGCATGTATTCTCCTTTTAAGTAGTATCGTAACAGCTACATTTGGTCGCTCAGAGCAGTTTGGTATACTTCGTGGTGCAGCAACGGTATACATACTTACGACTGGACTCATTTATTTTTTATTATTAAGAGGGTTAGAAGAATCACTTCAAACGGCAATACCATGGGTAAATACTGTGCTACATTATATCATGCCGATTACAATGCTTTTAGATTGGATTTTAAATCCACCTATTAAGAAAATCACTTGGAAACAATCTGCAAGTTGGCTCTTATTCCCGTTTTTTTATGTGGTATATAGCTTAGTACGTGGTCCAATCGTGAATTGGTATCCATATCCGTTTTTAGATCCAAGAATAGGTGGGTATGGTAAAGTACTTTTATACAGTATAGGGATAGCAGTTGTAATTGGCGCTATTTGTATATTGGTAAGATTTTTAGGGAATCGAAACTTTAGAAAAGAATTTTAGAAATGCAAGAACCCCCACTGTGTCTGTTTTTAACAGTGGGGGTTTCACTTTATCTACTCGTCTTCTGAAACGACATCTTTATAAATTTCTCCGTCTTTGTTTCAAATTCTACATCAACAAAAACACCATATTCTTTTCCATCTTCACGTAACCACAATTTAAATTTTTCAACAGTTATTTGAACTGTTTTGGGTTTTCTACCTATATGAAGATAGTCAATAATTTCTGCTTTTGGGTATTGTTCTTTCGTCTTTTCTACGGCTAGCTTACCCCATTTGGCATACGGCGGCTGCGCATGAACAATTGATGAGCCTGTATATATATTTGAACATGTTGTTAGGAACAGAATGACAAGTGCGACACGCTTTAACAATTTCTTCATGATGAACTCCTTTTATCTTTTTTGTATATTGTTTACATATTTTTTCAACGATATTAGTTTGGATTTTTTTGTCTTCTTTACATAAAAGCGAGGCTTTTACAAAACATAACCAAGAAATCATTTCCGTAATTAAGGAGGAAAAATTATGCGCCAAAAGGCTATTTTTAAAATAGCAGTTTTACTTGCGTTCATAGGGCTGTCTTTAATGGTCAGTAGTATACAACTAAAGAATGTAGAAGCTTTTTCTAATCAAGTCATTCAAAGAGGGGCATCTGGCGAAGATGTCATTGAACTGCAATCTCGTTTGAAATATAACGGATTTTATACGGGAAAAGTGGATGGTGTTTTCGGATGGGGTACATACTGGGCACTTCGGAATTTTCAAGAGAAATTCGGATTACCCGTTGATGGTTTAGCTGGAGCTAAAACGAAGCAAATGCTCGTGAAGGCAACGAAATATGACAAGTCAACTGCTAATAAAGGGACGACAACGAATAAAGGAAATAGTGGTGGCACTGCACAGGAGAATAAACCACCTCAAAATAAAGGGACAAATGTTCCGAACGGTTATTCTCAAAATGATATTCAGCTTATGGCAAACGCAGTATACGGGGAATCACGTGGTGAACCGTATTTAGGACAAGTTGCAGTAGCTGCTGTTATTTTAAATCGTGTTACAAGTGCGTCGTTCCCAAATACTGTTTCAGGTGTAATCTTTGAGCCTAGAGCATTTACAGCGGTAGCCGATGGACAAATATATTTAACGCCAAATGAAACAGCAAAAAAAGCAGTTTTAGATGCGATTAACGGATGGGATCCAACAGGAAATGCTTTATATTATTTCAATCCAGATACTGCGACTAGTAAATGGATTTGGACTCGTCCACAAATTAAAAAAATCGGTAAACATATTTTCTGTAAATAGAGCGGAGGTGGGACAATGTTAAGAGGTATTATCATTGTATTATTAACAGTCGGTGTAGTAGGAACAGGATACTGGGGCTATAAAGAGCACCAAGAGAAAAATGCGGTTTTAATTCGAGCGGAAAATAGTTATCAACGTGCATTCCATGATTTAGCATACGAAGTCGATTTATTGCACGATAAAATTGGTACAACACTTGCGATGAATTCACGATCATCTTTATCACCTGCACTAGCGGATGTATGGCGTTTAACATCTGAAGCTCGCTCAGATGTTGGGCAACTGCCTTTAACATTAATGCCGTTTAATAAAACGGAAGAATTTTTAGCGAATATCGGTGATTTTAGTTACCGTGCAGCCATTCGTGATTTAGAAAAAGAGCCGTTAAATGAGCAAGAATATAAAACGTTGCAAACTTTATATTCAAATGCAGGAAATATACAAGATGAACTAAGAAAAGTACAACATCTTGTTTTGAAAAATAATTTACGCTGGATGGATGTAGAAATGGCACTTGCATCAAATCGCGATCCAGCAGATAACACAATTATTGATGGATTGAAAACTGTAGAGAAAAACGTAACATCATATTCTTCTACAAACTTCGGACCGACCTTTACAAGTGCGCAAAAAAATAAAAAAGGTGGATTTGAAGCGGAAGGAAAGGCAATTTCTAAAGATGAAGCGGCGAAAATTGCCAAATCGTTTTTGAATTTAAAAGGAAATGAAAAAGTAGATGTTGAGAAAAGCGGAAAAGGTGCGAAAGAATCCTTCTATAGTGTGAAAATTAAAGATGAAGCAACGAACAATGAGTTCTATATGGATATTACCGGAAAAGGCGGATATCCAATTTGGGTTATGAATAACCGCGAAATTAAAGAACAGAAAGTTAGTTTAAACGATGCAGGTAGTAAAGGTTTGAAATTTTTAAAGGACCATAAGTTTAATAATATGGAGCTTTATGATAGCTCTCAATATGATAATGTTGGTGTATTTACGTATGTAGTAAATGAAAATGGAGTACGAATTTATCCAGAAGCAATCCAAATGAAAATTGCTTTAGATGATGGTTCTATCGTTGGGTTCTCCGCAAAAGAATACTTAGCGTCACATCAAAAGCGAACAGTTCCATCGGCAAAGCTAACTGCAGCAGAAGCAAGAAAGAAAATCAATCCGGATGTAAAAGTTATGGAAGAACGTAAAGCTTTAGTAGTCAATGATTTGCATAATGAAGTACTTTGCTATGAATTTATAGGTACTTTAGGAAAAGATACGTATCAAATATTCATTAATGCTAATAGCGGGGCCGAGGAAAAGGTAAAGAAAATGCAAGCTGTTGAAAAAATTTATGATTAAACCTTAATAGTGAAGTGGTGAAAATAATGAAAACTCTAATATATATATTGATGCTTTGCTTCGTTATAACTGGATGCAGTATTGGAAAAAAAGACAATCCAAACGAAAAGTCGGAACAAAAAAATGTTTCAATGAAAAATGTTAATTATACGAATAAATCAAATAAGCCAAATGAAAAAGCAGCAGATCATTTAGCATCTTTAGCAGCAAGTTTGCCAGGTGTGAATGATGCAACAGCGGTCGTTTTTGGAAAATATGCTATTGTAGGTATAGACGTAAAAGCAAAACTTGATCGAACTCGTGTTGAATCAATTAAATACTCTGTTGCAGAAAGTTTAAAAAATGACCCTGACGGTGCTAATGCAGTCGTTGTAGCAGATGTTGATACGTATGAACGCCTAAAACAAATTGGAAAGCAAATTAAAAAAGGAAAAACAGGTGAAGGTATACTAGATGAATTAGCGGCTATTGTGGGCCGAGTAATGCCACAAGTTCCAAATGATATGATTGAAAATAGAGAAACGAATCCAATTAAAGATAATGATAAACAATTACCAAAAGATGAAGAACAAGAGTTAAGAAAAGAACAGGATGATCAATCAAATAATCATTTGAATAAATGAAATTAACCTCGTACTTAATTGTACGAGGTTTTTGAATGTAATATTAAATATTCAGTTTATTTTCAAGGGAATATATGGTTTAATTATGATGGGAGGGACAACTGTTATGATGAAAAAAAGCGCATGTATATTGTTTAGTTTATGCTTAGGTTTCAGTATGACAGCGTGTGAACAGAGAAAAGAAGTGAAAAATCAAACAGCAACTTCTTCTACTGTGATGGAAAGGCAACAGAAAGATTCTATTAATATAAATCATTTCTCGAACATAAATGAAGGAATGACTTATACAGAAGTGAAAGATTTAATTGGTTTTGAAGGGGATTTACTTATAGAAGAAGGGGTAGAACATTCTACACAAATTAAACAAATTTTTGCTTGGAAAGGAAACGATCCAAATTCATTTGTTGAAATTACCTTTTTAGATGGAAGAGTGCATTCAAAAGCACAGCAAGGTATAAGTTAATAAGCTAAAAAATGGGAGAGTTTAGCATGAACATACACACAGGGGAAATTCAATTAGTTCCGTATAAGGAGAAATATAAAGAAGTTATACAAACATTTACTTTACCAAGTGAACAAGTCCAGTTTACATCAGATCCAAGCGCATTACTGGAGAAAGCAAAAAGTGATCGTACAAAAAACGTGATTGTTATTTTAGATTACAACGGGTTACCTGTTGGTCTTTTCGCATTGCAAACAGGAGATAGAGTAAAGAAGTTCACTGATAATGAGGATGCTTTACTTTTAACATCATTTTCTATTAATCACAATAGACAAAGAAAAGGATACGCTAAAAATTCATTGTTATTATTAGAAGAGTTTGTAAAACGTTATTTTCCAATAAAAAATGAAGTTGTACTTGCTGTGAATGAAAGAAATATTCCTGCACAAAATTTATATGCAAAAGTCGGCTTCCAAGATAAAGGTTTTAGGAGAATGGGGCCAATTGGCCAACAAATAATAATGCATTTACCTATAATGGAATAACGAGATAGAAAACTTACTCTTGAATATTCATGTAGTAGGTTTTTTTATTTTAACAATATATAATATATGTATATAAAATGAAACAGAAATGAAGGATATAAAAAATGAATCAAGATAGAAAATGGTATATTGTTGGGGGAAGAGTGATTAAAACTGGGATTGCAGTTTTTCTTACAGTGTTAGTTTGTGAATTTTTTAACATCCCAACTATTTTTGCTGTAATAACAGCAATTGTTACAATTGAACCAACTGCAACAGACTCAATAAAAAAAGGACTTATTCGCTTTCCGGCCTCAACAATTGGATCGGCATATGCCATGACTTTCACATTTTTCCTAGACCACCAAGCAATTTCTTATGCATTAGCTGCAATGTTTACGATCGTTACATGTCAAAAACTAAGGTTACACGCGGGAACTTTAGTCGCAACTTTAACTGCTGTAGCTATGATTCCAATTACGGCAGATCATTATTTTACTGCATTTTTAATTCGTTTAGCTACTACATCTACTGGTATTATAGTATCTACTTTAGTGAATTTTTTCATTTTTCCACCCCACTATACGAAAACGATTTTTGGATGCACAGAGGATCTATTTGCTAAAACAGCAAATATTATGGAAGAATGGATTGCTGCATTAGTTGCAGGAAAAGGTATGAAAAATGAGACTGCTCAGGATTTATCTAAATTGACTTTATTATTGCATAAGGCGATACAATTTGTTCAATATGAGCAGAAAGATTGGAAATATCATCAATATACAAAGAAGGAAATGCGAAGCTTTTTAACTATGCAGAAGCAACTTCATATATTACAACAAATCATTTACCATATAGATAATTTAGCTCGAGTGTCAATTGAGACTTGTGACTGGTCACAAAGTGAAAAGGAAATATTACAACGAACAATTCATTCTATAATTGCTATATTGAGAAACCGTTGTAATGAAATTAATGAGGAACATTTTAAACTTATTGCTGAATTAGACAAGCAATTTTGGAGTTATAAAAATGATTTAAAAGATTATAAACCAAATCATTATCATCACCATTTTTCAAGTGAATCTATTATTTTATTTGAGGTATTATCTATTCATGATATGTTAGAAGAATTAAAACAAATATCCGAGAAATATGAGTGGGAAAACCGATTCAATTGATAAGTTCATTTTACTGTGGGGGGGATAATATGACACTTTATATTGCATTACTAAGAGGAATCAATGTCGGTGGCCATAAAGTAATCAAAATGGCTGATTTAAAACGAGTGTTTGAATCAATAGGGTTAAAACAAGTGAAAACATATATACAAAGTGGTAATATTGTGTTCGAATCTGAGGAAGGTATAAACTTTCTAAAGGACCGAATACAATCTGAAATAAAAAAAGAATTTGATTTCGATGTTCCAGTCATGCTAAGAACACATGATGAATTTATAAATATTATTAAACAATGTCCATATGAAGTTCATTCATTGTTAGAAGGAGAAAGTGTTCATATTGCTTTTTTAGCTAATGTACTTTCTGAAGAAGAGAGTAGTCAATTGCTTACATTTAAAAGTGAACTTGAAGATTGCTATATAGATGAGAAGGTCGTTTATTTATTTTTCAAAAATAGCATTCGAAATTCTAAATTAATGAACCAGTTTCAGAAGTTACATACACCAGCTACAGTTAGGAATTGGCGGACTGTGAATAAATTAAAAGCAATTGTAGAGAGTATGTAAATATAAAAAGATGAGGTTTTCTACATGTAGAAAACCTCATCTTTTTACTTATATTGTTTTGCAACTATGAGTTCGACAATAGGATAAATAAAGAATGAAGAGCAAATTGCGATGAACAGAGGGAGGTTTTTTACTCCATCTAAATTAGCTCCCATAGAAAATCCTTCGGAGAAGATTAATAAAAGGAACATTACAACTACAAGCACAAAATATGCGATTTTAAAGCTTTTATATGTAATTTGTTGTCCCATCTCATCTTGACTTTCTTCTGACACACCGCGGGGATCTCCCCATGTAATATGATTAAGGAGGTAGCTAAGTATTAAAGCGCTTGAGAAAATGGTTCCACCTAAAATTACACCTTCATTGATGTATTTATAGGTACCATGTATAAGGACTGCGACTAATGATAAAACGATTGTTATTAAAATGAATTTATTACGATTCATATTAGAACAACACCTCCACTATTGTAAAAAACTATTTACAACTATAGTATAAAATTTGGGAAGTTTTGTGTCAAATGTTTTTTACACGCAATGCGTAATTATGTAATATCTTGTTTTTGTAATGAGTAAAAAATTACAATACATTTGAATGTAAAAGAATGGGCTCGCATATATTTGGAAGGGATGTCAGATTAATTTAGGGGGTAGTTATGTCTATACTTTTAAAGGCTGGTGCAGATGCAGGAAACAACGGTTTGAAGTTAATGGTGAAAGGGCAAGACCCTATTTTTATTCCGAGTATTTATTCTTTATATATAGGTGAGCCTACAGGACTCTTAGATGAGGTAGATGTCTCATTATCTGAATTAGAAAACCACATTGATGTGACTATAAGTTCGCCATCGTTAATGTTAAATAATGTACGATACATCGTTGGCGAAAAAGTCATCCAAGATCAATTAAAAGGTACTGAGGTTGAGAAGAAATCGAATAAGTCGACTGATGAGTTAATGGTTATTACAATTCTATCAGGTTTAGCTGTAAGCGCTATGCGTCAAAGTCCAACTTCTAGTCATATTAATATTCGTTATGATTTATCTGTCGCTCTTCCTATGCAGCTTATTACACAAGAAATAGCTGCTGAAAATGCAAAACGTTATATGGGAAATCATAAGGTTATTTTCCATTATCCGAACGGACGTGATGTGACAATTAATGTTTCAATTGAGTATTGTAAATGCCTGCCTGAGGGTGCTTCTGGGACGTGGGGCATTGTATACGATGAAGAAGGAAATGTTGTGAAACATAAAATAGAATGTGAACAAAATAAAGTGTCAGAAATTGATTTTGTTGATAAAACACTATTATCTTTTGATATTGGCGCAGGGACGACAGAAGAAGTAGTATCACTAGGCGTAAACTTTAGACCACAACTAAGTAAGGGTTTATCGTATGGTGTGAAAGAAACGTTACTACAAATTATTACGAGATGGAACCGGAAGTATCCAACAAAGACAATTGATAGTATTACAGAGTTCAATCAAATTTATTTAAATGATAAACACCCTAGAAATGCATTATTAGTTGAGGAATCACAACCAGCATTATTAGGTTTAGCAGCGCGCGTTGCAACGGATATTATAAACAAAATTGATGATATGAAAGACGATCCATACGTGTTTATTTATGGCGGGGGTGCAGTAATTATTAAAAACAGTTTAAAAATGATTTTAAAGCAAAAAGGACGACTCAAAAATGTAATCTTTGTAGATAATCCGTTATTTACAAATGCACGAGGATTATTAGTATATACTTGTTCACCAAAATATAGAGAGCATAAGCAAAAAGAGTTAGGATTTACAAACTTAACGATAAGTTAGTTGGTGGAAGTATGCGATCTAGGCGATATAAACGTGGTGATCGAGTAAAAATCAATATTCATAAATCGGTATCACCTGAAATGCTTGCGTGGCTGAATAAACAATCAAATCCAACTAATTTCTTCTTTTTTGCTGCACAGCAACTATTTAAACAAGTAGGAGATATTGACGTTTCAAAAGCTTTACCAAGCAGCCATGTTTTCTCATTATATGTGGAGCCTTCATCCTTATTAAAAGTCGAAGTAAACCCTTTTAAAAACATGACACTAGACACAAATACATCCACCGAAAATGCAAAAAAAAAATTATGGGAATCTGTTGATCAATTAGATTGTCCATTTTTTTAAACATAGAAAAGTATAAAAAGTCCCCATCACTATACATACGAATACAGTGATGGGTTTTTGTTTGTAACTAGAAGGAGGCACAATACAATTTGTGCCCCTTCCATTAGTTATTTATCTAAATTTTAGATGTATGTTTAGAAACAGCATTAATTATGCTTTCCCAGTCATCTGGATGGTTTTCATGGCCTGCTCCTTTAAGAGTTAATAGTACTGAGTTTGGAATTTCACCAATTAGTGCGAGGCCATGTTCAAATGGGAGTGCTGTATCGTCTGTTCCGTGAATAACTAATGTAGGTGCTTGTATGGATTGAAGTACACCTTCATATGCATCATCACCTTGAAGTAAAGCGTGATTAAACATACTTAATAAATTGTTTGCGCGTTCTATTTCTTGTTTTACTTGTTTATAAACTCTATTTTCATCAAATATTCGTTCTGATCCACATAATAGACGAGATCCTGAAACTAAATACTCTGCCACATCATTTTTATTTGCCCAATCTATACTTGTGCCATTTACATGATGTGTTAAAATTCTTTCATCCATTGGAGGTAAATCGCGAGTATTGTCATCAGATCCTATTACACTAGTCGCTAGTAAAGTTAGCGTCAAAATTCTTTCGGGATGTTTTACAGCGGCAATTTGAGCAATCATACCACCTAATGACATACCAAATAGGTGAGCTTTATCAATATGATAAGCATCTAGTACTCCAATTGCATCTTCAGCCATATCTGTTACTGTATAATTGGAAGTTCTAGGTTCATAGGCAACAGAGCGTCCAACATCACGGTTATCAAAGCGAATAACAAACTTCCCCGTACTAGCCAACAGCTCACAAAACTCTTCGTCCCAATAAACCATGGAACATGTAGCGCCCATAATTAATAAAATAGCAGGGTTCTTAGGGTTTCCAAAGCTTTCTGTACATATATCAATTCCATTTATTTTAAATATCTTTTCACTCATATAGTTAGCCCCATTTCTTTTGAATTTAATTAATAAAACAGTTTTGGATGATTCTAAGATGTGTGTAAGATTCGTATTGTAATTCATCCCGCTATTTGCCATTTGCCGGGCGGTAAGAGTCTCATCTCAAAATTCAGGGAAAGTAAAGAAGTTGGGAGGGGACCAACTTCCTGAAAAAGACCGATTGACGAGGGTTGATTAAAGTTTCACTTTATAATGCTTCTTACATAATTACCCCCAAAAATAATTATATGTTAATTCAAGACAAAAAATTTTGAGAAATAATTGTATGTTATTAAAATAAACAGCAAGGAGGAGAGGAAAGGAAATGAAAGCAATTGTTATTGATCAATATGGCAGTGTTGAAGAATTAAAAGAAAGACAAGTTTTAAAACCGATTGTTAAGAATAACGAAAAAGCTCAACAATAAATAATATCCCATACTATACATTTTCATTTTCGGGTATTATTTATTGTTGGCTAATGTGAGATTGCTTCTAACAAATACTTTTTCGTATTGTATCATGTAATTTCTCTAATCCAATTTCCATATCTTTCTCGTTTAACATTGAATAGCTAATTCTTAATTGGTTATCATTTGTTTCGTAATTTAATAGACAAGCTGTTCCTGGTAAAAAAGAGACATCTACTTCATTTGCTTTTTGTAATAAGGTAAAGGGATCTATCGAATCAGGCAGTGTCACCCATAAATTAAAACCTCCATTTGGTATTTCAAAGTTTAGTTCTTTTAATGGCGATAATATATTAATTGTTAAATCACGTCTCATTTGTAAAGCTGTACGTAATTTTTCTAAATGGTTTTTCATACGTTCCGCACGTAAAAACGGCAGAAGTGCCTTTTGTGTTAATAAGGGACTACCGATATCCATTGAACCTTTCACTGCATATAGCCATTCAAAAATAGGACCATCGGCAATAAGTGCTGCGATACGCAGTCCTGGTGCTAACGTTTTACTAAATCCTTTTATATATATTACGTGGCCATCTTTATCAAAACTTTTGATTGGAGGCGGGACTATAGCATCCTCAAAATATATTTCCCCGAAAGAATCATCTTCAATGATAAAAAATTGATATAACTCCGCTAGTTCAATAAGTTCCACTCTTCGTTCTTTACTCATTACTGTACCTGTCGGGTTTTGGAAGGTTGGATTCGTATACAATAAAACGGGATTTTTACTTTGACAAATATCATCAATTAAGTCGGCGCGAACTCCATGATTATCAAGAGAAACGGGAATGATTTGAACACTTTTATTGATGAAAACATCAAGCGCAGCACTGTAACACGGACTTTCTACTAATACAATATCTCCAGGTTTTAATAATGTTTGAGCAATTAAATCAATTCCTTGTTGTGCTCCGCTTGTAATTAATAATTGGGATGGGTCTGTCACTAATTTCTGGTGTTCATGTAAGTAATTTGCTATTTCAACTCGCAGTTCATAATCGCCTTGAACTGGCCCGTAAGTTGCTAACAACATTGGATTTTTATCCAGCAATTTATGCATTTCGTCTGCCAAAAATGGATTTGGTAATAGACGAGGATACAGAATTGCTTGTGAAAAATCATAATATTTACGGTGTTTATTCATTGCATATTGAGAACGCATAACATTAATCGTTTTCGTTTGTTGCCATTTATACGGAATTGGTTTGAAATCTTTCTTTACCCGTTTATATATGTAAGCACCTTTTCCTTGTTCGATGCGTATATACCCTTTGGTTTCTAATTGTTTATACGCTTTGCGAACTGTTAATACATTGATTTGTAAATCTGTGGCCATACAACGTAAAGAAGGAAGAGATTCACCATGTGAAAGCATACCACTTTGTATTCTGTCAACAATTTGCATATATATTTGCTTGTAATACGGTATGTTTGTTTCTTTACGCAATACAATTTTCATAGGTTCACCTATTTTTCTTTTTAACTTAATTAAAGCGAAAAATATATAGGGAATCAACTACAACTTGAAGTAACTGTTATATGTACCGATACACTGTTATACACCATACCCTCTATACTCATTTTAAGAGTAAAAAGGAGGAAGCAAAATGGTCATTTTTAATTACATTTTAGTATGTATTATTTTCGGGACAACATTTTTAACGATAAAAATTGGAATTGAAGCAGGGGCGCCACCGTTGTTTTCAGCAGGAATTCGCTTCTTTTTAGCAGGCATAATCCTTATGATTATTTTTAAATTCAAGCGAAAAGAAATTATGCCACATATATTTTCAAAACGCATTATGTATGCTGGATTTTGTTTAACATTCATGACATTCGCAAGTTTATATTGGTCAGAACAGTATATTTCTTCAGGATTAGCTGCTGTTCTTTCTGCTACGGGACCAATGATGATCTTGTTAATACAAGCAAAGAGGAATAGGGAGAAGCTACAAAAGGAACAACTCGTTGCTTTAGTTATTGCACTAATAGGTGTTATATTTGTTTCTTTACCAGGAATGCATCAACAAGTAAGTTTCATATGGAGTATTGCTTGTATTGTTTTAGTTATAGGGGAGTTATTTTACGGAATAGGCTCTATTCGTTCGAAAGAAATACTTTCAGATTTATCAAATGTATCACCATTTCTTATTAACGGTATTCAAATGTTTTATGGAGGGATTTTACTACTAATCGCATCTATTATTGTAGAACAACCCAATGTAACCGTATTAACTTCATGGAGTGTGCAATGGCCTATTTTATATCTCATATTTATCGGATCGATTGGTGGCCACGGATTATATTACTGGCTCTTATCAAAAACAAATCCAGTATTTCCATCGACGTGGTTATATGTATCACCATTGATTGCAATAATTGTGGGATATATCATTTTAGGAGAACCTTTAAATCCTACAATGGGAATGGGGGCTTGTCTTATATTGATTGGTGTATTTTTGGCCAATCGTTCAACACTACGGACTTATTTCAAAAAAGGGCGGTTATTAGAGAAGGAGATGTAGTTTAATAAAGCAACAGCCCTGTATATTAATTACAGAACTGATAAAATAAAAAACACAGTTGGAAAAATAACCAACTGTGTTTTTTATAATTAATTCACTTTTTTAATAAAGCCTTTATAATGACGTTTTACAAGCTGGCTTTCTAACGTCTTCATAGTTTCTAGTGCTACACCGACAATGATAAGTAAGCTTGTACCACCAATTTGAGCAGAAGGTGGTAACGTAGCAATTTTCGTAAATACGAGCGGTAATATAGAAATAGCACCTAAGAAAATTGCACCGATAAATGTTAAACGGTATAGAATTTTAGTTACATATTGTTCAGTTGCTTTACCAGGACGAATACCAGGAACATATCCATTTTGCTTTTTCAAATTCTCAGCCATTTGTTCAGGATTTACTTGAATAAATGCGTAGAAGTATGTGAAAGCAACAATAAGACCGACATAAAGTGTCATTCCAATTGGATGTGCGAAATCAAGATTTGCAACTAACCATTTTGATACGCTTGAATCAGGGAAGAGCTGCGCAATTGTACGCGGCGTCATTAAAAATGCAGAAGCAAAGATAACTGGTATAACACCAGCACTATTTACTTTAAGCGGTAAATGAGTGTTTTTTGCTCCTTGATATTGATTGTTTCCTGAAACAGCTTTTGCATATTGGATCGGTATTTTACGTACAGCTTGTTGAATGTAAATAACACCAACAACTATCGCTAAAATTACGAGTCCAATTAAAACAATTTTTATTATGTGCATAAATAGCTGATCGCCAGCATTTTGGAATTGTTGTAAATAAATTTGATTTGCAACATTTGGAATGGCGGCAACGAGACCTGCGAAGATAATCATCGAAATACCATTACCAACTCCGTTAGCGGTAATTTGTTCGCCTAACCAAAGTAAAAATGCAGTACCTGCAGTTAAAACTGTCGCAATAAATAAGTATGTAGTCCAGCTTTGATCTGTTATTAATTGTCCACCTGCTATATTATTAAAGCCATAAGACATTCCGATGGCCTGTATGAATGCGAGAATGATTGTAAAGTATCGAGTGAATTGAGCTGATTTCTTACGGCCCATTTCTCCTTGCTTTGCCCATTCCGAAAATTTAGGTATAACATCCATTTGTAGTAACTGTACTATGATGGAAGCTGTAATATATGGTGTAATACCTACAGCAAAGATTGAGAAGTGTTGCAATGCTCCTCCGCCAAATACGTTTAACATACCTAGAACGTTAGCTTGATCTTGTACTTTTAATACCTCTGCGTTAGTATGAGGAACTGGAATAAACGTGCCAATTCGAAAAACGATTAACATCGCTAGTGTAAAAAGGATTTTCCTTCTTATCTCAGCTACTCTCATGAAATTTGAAATCGTACGAAACATTATGTCGCCTCCTATATTTTTATCAGTAAAAAACTGATTATTATACCCTATGAAGTAACCACAAACCTCCTTCCGCACTAAATTCATTTGACAAATGGATTTTCATACACTTTGTAGTTTTCACGGATATAAAAATATAAGGTGTTATATAAGCGACCTAT
Organism: Bacillus cereus group sp. MYBK216-1; assembly: GCF_051916495.1. Classification (NCBI taxonomy): domain Bacteria; kingdom Bacillati; phylum Bacillota; class Bacilli; order Caryophanales; family Bacillaceae; genus Bacillus; species Bacillus cereus group sp. MYBK216-1. Next base: position 855,510 of record NZ_JBQAGT010000002.1, on the reverse strand, counting down.
ACACTTCACGTAATCATTCAATACCCATAATATATCGAATAAATTAACAAATGTACATACATACGCATTAAAAATGAATAAATAGGGTCATTTTTTACATTTATTTAATGATAAATTGATAGGACATTATTATTCAAGATTGTTATACATGTTATAAAAATAAAGGTGAGCCATTATGATTTATAACTAATATTCATTCAAATGTGTCAGCTAATAGTGTCTCCCAATCTTTCAAGGATAATTTATCATTTATATGTTTTAGTGAGTTAGGTACAAAAATATGACAAATAAGTTCTAAGCTATTACCATCTGGATCAATAAAATAAACAGATGCATTACCTTGATGTGGACGGACAAATGGTTCAATAGATTCATTACTCCCAAACGGAACAGCTTTAATTTGAAGTGAGTGTAACCAATGTAATGATTCTTTTAAATCCTCATAGGAAACTCTAAATGCAATATGACGTAAAGAAGGATGATATTTTGTTTCGTATTCAGAGCCCGCCCATAATCCTAGCCAACTTTTCCCATCCTCAATCCAAAAGAATGCTGTTGATTCATCGCTCCAGGCTAACTTCAACCCTAGTTTTTCATAAAATTCGATAGATTGTTGTAAATTACTCACTGGTAAATGCGCTTCGTATATTCCTTTAATCAATTAAAATCCTCCACCTTTTTATTTTCTTACAATTAATATATCGATTTAAAAAGAATGTAAAATCAAATAAAAGTATGAAAGTACATACTACTTTAGTAGTAATAGTAATCAATTATATTTCAATTCAAATTCATCTCCCGCTGATTAAAGTTTCACTTTATATGATTAGAGAATTCTTTTTATTTAAGAAGGAATAAATGTTAAAGAAAGCTAATTAAACAGTGTACATATTTATAGGGGAGAAGATATAAATGAAAGTTGTTATAAAAAAATTACCACCATTAGAAGTAGCGTATATAAGACGAACTGGTAGCTACTTTGAACCGCAAGATCACTGGGGAAAGTTACTGAATTGGTCAATTGAAAATAAACTGTATCCACCAGAGCAATCATTTATCGGAATATCATTGGATAATCCTGAACTTGTTGCAAGTCATAAGTGCCGGCATGATGCATGTGTTACGATTCCTGAAAACTTCGATAAAGAAAAGCATCATGATGTGCAATTTAAAAGATTAGATGGAGGTACATATGGTCTATACCAGTTCTATGATGAACCTCATAAATTAAGTGAAGCGTATCAATACATGTATGCAGAGTGGCTACCAAATAGTGAGTATGATGCAGATTATGATAGAGATAATTTAGAGTTTTGCTTAAATAATGTTGCTGAAGATCTAGACGGAAAGTTAAAGGTTAATTTATTTGTGCCAATTAAAAAGATATAAAAAACAAATAATTTCATTTGTAGCTTTAAAATGAAATTGGAATAGTAGTGAAAGAAAAACTTTTTTTGAAGATAATATTTCTAGCGTAGGAATTTAAGTATGTAGGTTGCAATGAAGGAGAATCCACATGGATACATTTGTAAATGACAAGTTTTATGAAACGAGAGATCAATTAGTTGAGGAAATTAATTTGTTAAGTGATGCTCAATTTAATAGGAAACCAGATAAGGATAAATGGAGTATTGCACAAGTTTGTCATCATTTAGTTTTATTAGATGAGAGAGTTATAACAGTTATTTCATCAGGATTAAAAAAGTTAGATAGTACCCAAAATGAGCGTAAAGAAATTCACACTATTTTATTAGATAGAACGAAAAAGTTTATAGCTCCAGAAATGATTGAACCAAGTATAGAACCATTTGAAGTGGAGCAAATGCTCAATATGCTAAACGAATCGAGAAAAGAATTGATGCGTTTCCTGAGTACAATAGAAGATGAGTCTATATTAGCAAAAAAAGCAGTGATGCATCCAGCTCTTGGAGAATTATCCCTTGATCAGTGGATAGAACTGATTTATTTACATGAACAGCGTCATATTTCACAAATAAAAGAGATAAAATTGCTTTGTGAAATTGAAAAGTAAAAATCATTCCCTATTTATTGATGCGTATTATAAACAGGGAAAACGGTTGATTCATATTGATTCAGAAGAAAACAAAAATAGAATGAAATTAGTTGAAAGTAACCAATAAGCTTAAGAAAATATGAAACTATCCGATTTTCTGTATAAGTGTAACCCTGTCTTAAATGAAGAGCGGGGTTATTTTTTTGGAAGTATTTTCATTGAGAAGGAAATACTTCGACAATGAAATTCAAAAAATAATCATCATAACATATTTTATATGCGAATTTTAGTAAATTGAAATAATGATTTTATGATGATGAATGATATGTCCTTATTTTGAAAGTACTCTTCACACGCTTAAGGAAGGGGTATTCTGTCAGGGGATGTATGCAATTTATTCTCTTTATTTTTGCAACAGAACCCCCTTCAAAATTATCTTTTGTAGTTGAAGTTTCCTGAATAATAAGTTACATTTTTAAAGTTCAAGCAACTTTATGAAAGTACAAAAAGGGGAGAAATATTATTATTATGCAAAAAATGAAATGGAAGAACTATGTATGTTACTTTGTAATTCTATTACTGCTTGGAACAGCAGTAATAGTCAAACCACCTATCTCTAAGGCTGAGGAATCTGAAGTTAATATTACATTGTTAGGTACTGCAGATATTCATGGTAGATTTATGCCTTGGGATTATGCGCTTGATGGAGCAAATATGAGTGGAAGTTTGACGCAGCTTTATACGGTTATAAAGAAGGTCCGTCAAGAAAATCCAAATACCATATTAGTAGATGCTGGGGATACAATTCAAGGAAACTCAGTAGAATTATTCAACGATAAACCACAATCGCCAATGATGGTAGCGATGAATACAATGGGATATGACGCCTGGGCATTTGGAAATCATGAATTCAATTTTGGATTAGATACATTGAAAAAAGTTAGTGAGCAATATAAGGGAAAAACGTTAGCGGGAAATATTTATAAGGAAAATGGAGAGCGCTTTCTTCCTGCATATACAATTGTAGAAAAAGGTGGAATTAAAGTTGGGATTATTGGTATGAATACACCAATGATTAGTGATTTTGAAAAAGGGACAGATCACTTAGATGGTTTAGTGGTGAAAAATCCGGTAGAAGAGACGAAAAAGGCAATTAAGGAATTAGAAGGTAAAGTAGATGTAATGGTAGGAGTTATGCATATGGGATTAGAAAATGAGAATGGTATCCCTGGTACTGGTGTTCAAGATATTGCAAATGCTTGTCCGGAATTAAGCGCTATTTTTGCAGCTCATATGCATAAACTTGTAAAAAAAGAAGTTGTAAATGGCGTAATTATTACGGAACCAGATAAATATGGAACACATATTTCACGTATTGACCTTACTTTTACAAAGCAAGATGGGAAATTGGTTTTAAAAGATAAAACCGCTACCGCTATACCTGTAAAAAATGCTGATGGAACAACGATATTATCTGATCCTACACTTGAAGAAACATTAACACCTTTTCACGAATATGCGAGAGGAGATGCAAATGTTGTAGTCGCTCAATTAAAGGGTAGAAATCTTGTTCCTGAAAATGAAATAAAGGGTATTCCAAGTGTTCAGATTCAAGAAACACCTTTATCAGATTTCTTTCATGAAGTCATGCTCTACTACAGTAAAGCAGATGTAGTAGCCCATCAAATTGATAATGATTATGCCCGTTTAGATACAGGTCCTATTAAGAAAAAGGATATTGCGTACAATTACCAATATGCCTTGGGAGAAATTACAGTATATAAGATTTCTGGAAAAGATTTAAAAGACTATATGGAATGGGCAGCAGGATATTTTAACTCATCTCGTGTCGGAGATGTAACCGTTAGTTTTGATAAAACCCGCCGTGCATCTAAATACAGTACGAACGATTTCTTTGGAGGAGTAAAATACGAAATTGACTTAACAAAACCATACGGAAGCAGAATTACAAATTTACGCTCTATTCGTACAAACAAACCAATCAAAATGAGCGATGTTATGACGCTGGGAATGAATGCATATAGAATGGAGGCTCTTCAGGCAAAAGGAGGAGCTTTAGAGGGGCGTAAGTTTGAACAAATTTGGTCATCTAAACAAGAGAATGCATTTGGAGAAACAGGTGGAACCATTCGTAACCTTGCTATTACATATTTAAAAGAGGTAAAGAATGGTGTATACACGCCAGAAGTTATGCGTAATTGGAAAATTACTGGTGTAGATTTACATTCTTCAGAGCATAAGGCTGTAGTTGATCTCGTGAATAAAGGGATTTTAGAAATTCCAAAAACAGAAGACGGAAAATACACAAATATAGCATCTATAAATACGAAAGACTCAATTTCAAAAGAAGAGATTGTAGCACTCTCACAAAAAGTAAATATTAGTCCAAATGAGTTTATTCATGCAAAGACAAAAGGTGAATTTTACAAAAAACTTAGTAGGATTACTAAAAAAATATAAATTAAAAGGTTTCTTATAGTAATTGTTATTTTAATAGCATGAAACCCACTCTTACAGTAGTAAAGAGTGGGTTTTTATGTTGTTATTTAGATTTAAGTATACTTTTATTAGAATGAATATAGATAATTAATAACTAACCAATTGGATGAGCGCCTATAAGGACTCTCTTTTATTCAAATTAATGTTCATATGTGTTCCATTCATTATTTATAATATTGACCACAATTTATGTAATTTTGCATAATGTTACATAAATTGTGTATTTTCTCTTTTTTCCGACAGAAATAGACAGTATACTTTGTACAAGCTTTCTATTTCAAAAATTATACGAGGTGAAATAATGAAAAACAAAAAGACATTAACTAAGGTAGCATTAACAACAGGATTGGCTTTAACAGCTGTGGCACCATATGGGGTAGGTCATGCAGAGGAAACAGATCAACTACAAGTTCAAATTCAGGAGGAATCGTTCCGTTCGGGTGAACTTACACAGCCGTCACAAAAGGCACCAGAAAATGTAGTAAAGGATGCACTTAAGGAGAAAACAGAACAAGCTCTGTCCCAAAAACAAGTCAATGGAGAAACTGGAGTAGATTATAAAGTCCTTCAAAAACGTGGTTCGTATGATGGAACTACACTTGTGCGTATGCAGCAAACATACGAAGGAAAAGAAGTATATGGCCATCAATTAACTGCGCACGTAGATAATAAGGGTGTTATTAAAAGTGTTTCAGGTGATAGCGCGCAAAATCTAAAACAAGAAGAATTGAAAAAACCTATTAATCTATCAAAAGATGAAGCAAAACAATTTATTTATACGAAGTACGGGAACGATATCAAGTTTATTTCTGAGCCAGAAGTTAAAGAGGTTATTTTTGTTGATGAAAATAATGGACAAGCTAAAAATGCATACCAAGTTACGTTTGAAGCTGCAACACCAAACTATATTTCTGGTACTTATTTAGTAAATGCACAAAATGGTGATATGTTAAAAAATATGGTACAAGAATCTAACTTAAAAGCCAGTGATAAACTAGTTGGCGCTTTAAAGAAAAGTAAACAAAGCAGTCTTACATCATTAACTGGAACAGGAAAAGATGATTTAGGTATTTCTCGTTCATTTGGTATCTCTAAACAAAGTAATGGCAAATATGCTCTTGCTGATTATACAAGAGGGCAAGGCATTGAAACATATGATGTGAATTACAGAGATATTACTAAAGAAGAAAGCTATTATCCTGGTACATTAGCGACTAGTACTTCGGCAACATTTAACGATCCAAAAGCAGTAAGTGCTCATTACTTAGCAACAAAAGTATTTGATTTTTATAAAGATAAATACAAGCGTAATAGCTTTGATAATAAAGGACAAAAAGTAGTTTCAGTTGTACACGCTTGGGATTCTGAAGAGACGAATGATCCGAAAAATTGGCAGAATGCATTAAGTGCTAATAATGGAAGTATGCTTGTATATGGCGATCCTATTGTTAAAGCATATGACGTAGCTGGACATGAATTTACACATGCTGTTACTTCTAGCGAATCTAATCTTGAATATTTCGGGGAATCTGGTGCGATTAATGAGGCGCTATCTGATATTATGGGAACATCTATTGAGAAATACGTAAATAATGGAAACTTTAACTGGACAATGGGAGAACAAACGGGATCTATTTTCCGTGATATGGAAAACCCAGCTTCTGTTCCATCTTCACTAGGAGTACCTTATCCAGATGATTACAGTGAATTTAACGATTTTAATGGATGGGATCAAGGCGGTGTTCATTTTAATTCAAGTATTATTAATAAAGTTGCGTATCTCATTGCAAAAGGCGGAACTCATAACGGAGTAACTGTTAAAGGAATTGGTGAAGATAAAATGTTTGATATTTTCTATTATGCAAATACAGATGAGTTAAACATGACTTCTAATTTCAAAGAATTGAGATCAGCATGTATTCGAGTGGCAACTAATAAATATGGTGCAAATACAGCTGAAGTTCAAGCAGTTCAAAAAGCATTTGATGCAGCAAAAATTAAGTAATTTAGAAATATAGTTCTTATTCGCATATTAAAACATTATGAAAAACAGCTAATATCATTTTAAGGATATTAGCTGTTTTTTACGTAGCAATGTATTGTTGAAAATAAACTGACTAAGCAATAATGAGGCGCTTTCCCTTTAAGAAGTAGCGACATATAAATAAGGTTTAAAGTGTATAAAAACAGAAAATTAATAATATATTGACCTCTTGATAGAAAGTCTATAAAATGAAAGCAATAACAAACGATTGCTTTAAAATGATTTCCCTGATCTTTTAGTATTTACAAATATATGAAGGTATAAACAAATCTATTTTTTTAACCATTAATGCAAACGCTTTCGTATTAAAAGGTCATTGAAATACATACGTGAAAATAGCCAATATGGAGGTGAAGTAAAAGAGATTTCTAGATTAATTTAAGCAGTGTTATGTAGTGTAAACATATTAAATCGAGAGTAATATTTGAAGAAAGGGTGTATGTGGTGCAAATTATAAAAAGATTAATTAATAAAACAGTTTTATTAATTACTTTAATCGTTATGTTATCATCTGTTTTCTCCTTTCAGAGTGTGAAGGCAATTTCAAATTCAAAAACAACTGAAATTATCATTCATTACAAAGAAAAGCTTGGAAATACAAAAGACTGGAATCTTTGGTTATGGGGAGAAAATGCGAATGGTACATCTTATGAATTTACTGGTGAAGATGAATTTGGAAAATACGCTAAGATAAAAATAGAAGGTGACTATAATCGTGTAGGATTTATAGTTCGAACAAATGAATGGGAAAAAGATGGTGGAGATCGTTGGATTGAAAATATAAAGGACGGTCGTGCTGAAGTATGGATTCTTTCGGGTGATGAAAAAGTATATAACTCTAAGCCTTCATCGGATCTCTCAATTCAAAAAGCAACTATTGATAGTTTCCATGAAATTACTGTAACGACTAATGTCCCGTTTAATATTAAGGAAAAGAAAATTGAAATTGAAGGCATTAAAATTAAGAATATTACTCCTTATGATATAAACAGTGGAGATGTTACTAATAAGGTTAAAATAATTACGGAACAGAAAATTGATTTAAAACAAACATACAAAGTTAAAATTGAAAACTTAGATGATACAAATACTGAAATCGGTAAAGTCATTCGTAGCGAGGAATTCGACAATTTATTTTATTATGGTGGTAATGATTTGGGAAATATATATACTCCGCAATATACAAAGTTCCGTGTATGGGCTCCTACTGCAAGTGAAGCGAAGTTGGTTACATATAAAAAATGGAGTGATAAAATAGGTACTGAAATAAACATGCAAAAAGGTGAAAAAGGAACTTGGACTGCAGAACTAAAGGGGAATCAAAAAGGGCTCTTTTATACGTATAAAGTCAAAATTGGTGATAAGTGGACTGAAGCAGTTGATCCATATGCACGTGCTGCTTCTGTAAATGGAGATAAAGGTGCAGTTGTTGATTTAGAAGAAACAAATCCGAAAAAATGGAAAGCAAACAAAAAGCCAAAATTTAAAAATCCGGAAGATGCTATTATTTATGAGTTACATGTACGCGATCTTTCCATTCAACCTGAAAGTGGTATTAAACAGAAAGGGAAGTATTTAGGTGTAACAGAAAAAGGAACAAAAGGGCCAGAAGGTGTAAAAACAGGACTTGATCATATAAAGGATCTTGGTGTTACTCACGTTCAGTTTTTACCGATATTTGATTATGCTTCTGTAAATGAAGAGACTTTAAATGAACCGCAATATAACTGGGGATATGATCCTAAAAATTTCAACGTTCCAGAAGGCTCCTATTCTACAAATCCTTATGAGCCAATTGTTCGAATAACTGAATTAAAGCAAATGGTTCAAACACTACATGATAATAATCTTCGAGTAGTGATGGATGTCGTATATAACCATATGTATAACGCTGCTGAATCTAATTTTCATAAGTTAGTTCCAGGTTATTATTATCGTTACAATGAAGATGGAACATTTGCAAATGGAACTGGAGTAGGAAATGATACTGCTTCAGAAAGAAAAATGATGAGGAAATTTATGATAGATTCCGTCACATATTGGGCAAAAGAATACAATTTAGATGGATTCCGTTTTGATTTAATGGGTATTCATGATTATGAAACGATGAATGAAATACGTAAAGCTGTTAATCAAATTGACCCTTCTATTATACTACATGGAGAAGGATGGGATTTAAATACACCTCTTGCTGCTGAGCTGAAAGCAAATCAAAAAAATGCAGGGAAAATGAAAGGGATTGCTCATTTTAATGATAATATACGTGATGGATTGAAGGGTAGTGTATTTGAGGAGAAGGAAAATGGTTTTATAAATGGGAAGGAAAACATGGAAGATCGTATTAAAAAAGGGATTACGGCAGGTATTGACTACGATAAAAATTCATCTACCTATCAAGATTCGGAACAGGTATTAACTTATGTGGAAGCACATGACAATCATACATTATGGGATAAACTTGAGTTAACTAATTCAGATGATAGCGATGAAGTGCGAAAACAAATGCACAAATTGTCTTCTTCGATTTTATTAACATCACAAGGAATTCCATTCTTACATGCAGGGCAAGAGTTTATGCGGACGAAATACGGTGATCATAATAGTTACAAATCTCCAGATTCAATTAACCAGATGGATTGGTTGCGCCGTGCAACGTTTAATAATGAAGTAGATTATATGAAGGGTTTAATAGAATTACGCAAAAAGTACTCAGCTTTTCGAATGACATCTGCAGATCAAATAAAAACACACGTATCATTTATTGATGCTCCGAAAAATACTGTAACTTATACAATAGAGGGGAATAAACATGAATACTTTACAGTGGCTCACAATGCAAATAGAGAAGCTGTTGAAATAACACTTCCATTTAAAGGTCCTTGGAAAGTACTAGTAGACGGGAAGCAGGCGGGAAGTAAACCACTTTATGTTGTACATGACAATAAAATTAAAATTCCTGCACTAAGTTCCATTGTTTTAAAATCAGAAAAACCGATTAAATAAAAGCGAAGAGTGTGGAAATAAATACTGAATTGAGCAAATTTAATAAGGATTGCAAACTTTAAAAGCGAAGTGAAGATTATTCTCACTTCGCTTTTAAAGTTAATGTAATATAATTTCACATACTGTAATTATATTACAATTTAATAAAAAATAAGCAATAGGTTATTGCTATTGTAACCGTAGGAGTAGAATATATCTTTGCGTTTATCGATAAAATTATCTGAAATCCATTCGTAATTTATATAATTTTTATTACATACTCGAACATATAACGAGCTAGATGTTCGAATTGTATTAATTCCTATAAACCGTTTAAAAATAACGAAGGCGCCAAAAGTATATGGAATCAAAATAGAGAAAAGACACCCTTCAAGGTGTCTTTTCTCTATTTTGAAGATGATATGTAAGTAACTTCTTTGTATGTAATAATATGTTGTATTTTTACACTAACTTTTTAAGAAAAATTTAAAGCTCTTTTCTTAATCTATTTGTAATAAAATGAATCATAAAATTTTATCGATATAATAAATAAAACTTTCTCAACATTATTTGATTTAATAACTATATTCAACTGCTCTCCAATCCATTACAATAATTTCACATTGAAAATAAATGAATATTCTCAATGTTATAAATGGTTTATACCTTATTGGATTACTATGGGAAAGGATGTGAAATGTCTAATAAAAAATCATTTTTTGTGATGAAATAAAAAAAATAATGAGAAAAATGTTATTTTATTATCCCAAAATTCTCTTGAATTACGTGTTATAACCTTCATGAGAGAAATGATGATTTTTTGTAGCTTGGAAAAGTGCATTGTAAAAATAAGTTAAACATTTATGGAGGGTTATATGAGCGAGAAAATTTATTACTGGTCTCCGATTAAGCATTGGGAGAAGTTGCATAATGAAGTTTTGATAGGGGAAATGAGATTTACAGGTATTCTGTCTGAGTGGTTTCCTGATTTTTATTTTATGGCTCAAAAAGGTGTGAAAATTAGTGAACTAGTAGAGCGCTTTTCGTTAGGAAATGTAGAAGAGACACAAAAAAACATAGAACTCATGATAAAAAATCGTGTGTTAGTAAGTAACATATTACACCCAAGAGAAGTATTTTCTTCACAAGAAAAGATTTTTCCAAATCCATATAGCAACCAGATTCGCTTTTCTAAAGAAGAGTTAGATAAGTATATGAGTGAACAATTAAATCGCACGCACGTTGCTGCACGGTCAACCGAAATTCAACTTGAAACAACAGATGAGCTACCCACTATAATCAAGGAACGTAGGTCTTGTCGTCAATTTGAAATGGAAAAACACATTGGTTTTTCGGAATTTTCCCAATTCTTATCAACTCTAAAACAGGTTAAGGAAGAAAAAATATACTATCATTACGCAAGTGCAGGCGGGCTCTATCCCATTGATATCTTTGTTTATATAAAACCAAAACGTATAGAGGGTATGAAAGCTGGATTTTATTATTATAACCCATCAAAAAATAGTCTTGTGATTGTAAACAACATTGATCAAGTGATCAAAATTGATCATGAGTTAATTAATCAAGATTTATTTACTCAATCTGCATTCTCAGTTTATTTGGCTTATAATGCGAACGCTTCCATTCCGAAATACGGTTCAGATGGATATTTATTTGCTTGTATTGAGTCAGGCATTATCACTGCTACCTTAAATATGGTTGCTGAGACATTAAATTTAGGGGTTTGTTCAGTTGGTCATATGAAATTTGAAGAGATTCAGCAATTTTTATGTTTGGATAACCATCAAGTGTTTCTCCATGGGCTTGAAGTTGGCTTGAAAATTAACGAGTAGAAGAAATGAATATTAGGGGGATAAAGATAAAAATGCACATTAAAGATCGAAGTTCGATTCATGAAAATAAAGAAGTAGAAGCGTTTTGGAAGGAGCAATTATCTTCCGAGATTCTCGATTTTTCTGTATTTAATAGCGATTACCAACTAAATAAAGAAACACCTTGTGAGTACGTTCAAGTCATAGTGAATGTAGAAATTAGTAAAAATATACAAAAAATAAGTAAGTCTCAAGATTTATTATTATTTAGCTGGTTTCAAGCCGCTTTAAGAGTTTGTTTGGCACATTATACAGATCAAGAAAGAATTACTATTGGTATTCCTATAATTGAAAAGAATCTTGAACAAAGTGAGAATCTTAATAAGTTGATTCCTTTAGGAAGTGAAATCCATCCGCATCACACCTTTAAACAGTTAGTAAATGAGATTGAACAAACGACTTTATTCGGGTATGAAAATCAGGAGTATCCGCTCTCTGAATTATTAGTTAAACACAATTTAACTCCTTTTCAAATTGTAATCGGGATGGAAGGATTACATAATGAAAATTCACTAGAAGAATACGCAGAGAATAATTTAGTCCTATGGATACGAAGAAAATGGAATGAAATACATAATGAATTTGAATTTCAAATTTCTTGCAAGTCCCGTTCATTCTCTTCTTTGCAACAGTTTGCCAATTCGTATTGTTATGTTTTAAAGCAAGTTTCACAAAATCCGAATTTGGCATTGAAAGATATTTGTATTATTGCAGAAGGAGAAAAAGAGTTGTTAGAAGGATTGAATACTTTTCAAACAGGCATAGACTTGTTTCAATCATTTCAAGATTTGTTTGAAGCGCAAGTATTAAAAACTCCAGATCAAATTGCTGTTGTTTGTAATGATCAATCTTTGACATATAGAGAATTGAATAAGAAAGCGAATCAATTGGCTTCTATTCTTCAAAGTAAAGGTGTTTCAAAAGAAAGTATTATTGGCGTTATGGTAGATCGGTCATTAGAAATGATTATTGGTATGATGGGGATTTTAAAAGCAGGAGCAGCGTATTTACCAATCGACCCTAACTACCCAACTGAACGAATTGAATATATGTTACAAGATAGTCAAGCAAAATATTTACTTAGTAAGCGAACAGAGGAAGTATTGCCACAATTTGCAGGTGAAGTACTGTATCTTGATAAAGAATATCTTTTTCAAGGTGAAGAAAGTAATTTAGTACGAGAACATAATCCTAATGATTTAGCTTATGTTATTTACACATCAGGATCGACAGGAAATCCAAAAGGGGTAATGATAGAACAAAAATCGCTAGTTCATTTTTTAAATGTAATGAGAGAAAAAGTAAAAGCTAATCAATCATTCTTGTTTCTTGCTAGTGTATCTTTTGATATTTCCTTGTTAGAAATATGTCTTCCTTTAACGCAAGGTTCAAAAGTAGTAATTGCTACAGAGGACCAGTTTGCAACAAAAGAATTGGCTCATTTGGTCAAAAAACATAAAGTGGATTTATGGGAATCAACGCCATCGCGAATGGAAGTGATTTTGAGTGATCCAGAAGGGGCAAATTTTCTAAAAGATTTAAAATCTATTTTATTAGCAGGAGAATCATTTTCCATTGATTTGGTTGAAAAAATTCGTTGTATCAGTGAAGCAACAATTTTAAATATCTATGGTCCCACAGAAACAACCATTTGCGCAACAGTAAAAGACTTGAGCACTTCCAAAGAAGTTACGATTGGCAAACCAAATCCGAATTATCATTCCTATATATTGAATAAGTATGGCCAATTAAAACCATTTGGAATTCCTGGTGAACTCTGCATTGCTGGCGTAGCGGTAGCACGAGGGTATCTTGGTAAAAATAAACTGACAGATGAAAAATTTGTACCGAGTCCTTTTGCGGCAGGGGAAATGATGTATCATACAGGTGATCTCGTTCGTTGGTTGCCTAATGGAGAACTTGAATATTTAGGTAGAATGGATCATCAAGTGAAAATTCGGGGGTATCGGATTGAATTAAGAGAAATCGAAACTCAATTAAGGGAATATCCAGAAATAAATCAGGCTATCGTTGTTGATCAAGTGTATGGAAATAGGAAATTATTAGCTGCCTACTATGTATCGGATAACAAGGTGTCTTTTGGTGAAATCAGAAAATATTTAAGTGATAAATTACCTGAGTTTATGATTCCTGAAAAAATGATTCAGGTAGAAGAGATTCCATTGAATCCAAATGGAAAAGTGGATAGAAAAAGATTGTTGGATATAACACAAACGGATTATGTATCAATTCCATACGTTGCTCCGCGCAATGAAATTGAACAAAAATTAGTGCGTGCATGGGAAAAAGTTATGGAGATCGAGCGAATCGGTATTCATGATAATTTTTTTGCATTAAAAGGAGAATCTATTAAAGCACTTCAGGTAATTAATTTATTAAGAAAAGACGGTTTAAAAATAAGTACAACAGATTTTTTTAAACACCCTACAATCGCTCAACTGAGTTGTTGTGTAAAGTTAGAGCATAAAGAGGAAAACTTTGAAAGTAGACCAACTCATGTTAAAGATTTATCTAATCCATTTTCCTTAACAGAAGTTCAGACAGCGTATATGTTAGGAAGGAATTCACAGTTTGAATTAAGTGGTATTTCACCTCAAACATATTTTGAATATGAAACAGCATTGGATATCAATCGTCTTTCAAAAAGTTTTCAAAAGGTAATTCATCGTCATCCAATGTTGCGAGCTGTAATTTTACCAGAGGGAAAACAGCAAATATTACAAAGCGTTCCTGATTACGAGATTGAAATAGTGAGTCTCATAGATTTAGATGATAGGAATCAAAATGCTCGCTTGCAAGAAGAGCGTTCTCGAATGACTAACCATGTATTCCCTTTGGGAAAATGGCCTTTGTTTGAATTGAAAGCTTTTCTTTTAAAAGAAGACACGTATTTATTATGTTTTCGATACGATGCTTTATTAATGGACGGAGCAAGCATGAACATTGTTGGACAGGATTTGTTGCATTATTATTATAAACCAAATCAAAAATTAGAATCTTTATCTTTTGATTTTCAAGATTATATGTTTATCTATGATGAAATGGAACAAAGCGAAGAATATAAAACAGCAAAAGATTATTGGACAAGTAAGCTGCCTGACTTTCCGTTTGCACCTTCTTTGCTGTTAAAAAAGGATCCAGCAGAGATTGCTACTCCTAAATTCCAATCACTTACAAAAATCCTGGACAATGAAAAATGGACAAAGCTACGAAAGTTAGCACAAGAGAAAGAGGTAACGCCTTCCGCTCTACTTTGTACAATATATGGTGATGTGTTGGCATATTGGAGTAATCAACGTCGATTAGCAATTAATTTGACTGTATTTAACCGTTATCCTGTTCATGATGAAGTAGAACAGATTGTAGGAGATTTCACATCGCTTATTTTGTTGGATGTTGATGTAAAACCAGAGCAAACTTTCTTTACTAGAGTAAAAGAAACGCAAGCTACTTTATTAGATGGCCTTGAACATCGTCATTACGATGGAGTTAACTTTATTCGAGATTTTACTCGATATCATCAAATGACGCCAAAAGCAGTTATGCCAATCGTTTTCACCTCGATGTTAGCAGGTGCAGGTGCTTTCTCTTGGGAACAACTTGGTTCTCTTCGCTATATTCATGCTCGGACTCCACAAGTGTATTTGGATAATGTAGTAATTGAAAAAAATGGAGAGTTATTAATTAGCTGGAATTATGTTGAAGAGTTGTTTGATATTGATGTGATAGAAGCAATGTTTTCCCAATTTGTTAACTTATTGGAACAATTGGTGAAACAAAGCGATATAACATCTTTGCAGATGAAAGAATCGGATCAAACTTTAATTGAACAATACAATGAAACAACAGAAAAAATACCTTCAACTACTCTGTATCAATTATTTACAGACCAAGTAAAACGTACACCGAATGAAGTAGCGGTGGTATTTGAGCAAAAATGGTTAACATACTCGGAACTTCATAAACGCTCCAATCAAATTGCCCACTTCTTAAAAGAGCAGGGCATTGGTCTTGGTGACAAAGTGGGTCTTTTAGCCAAAAGACGAGTTGACACAATTGTTAATATGCTAGGTATTTTAAAAGCAGGTGCTGCTTATGTTCCGATTGATCCCGATCATCCTTTAGATCGCCAAACATATATTTTAAAAAATAGCTCATGCAAGCTTTTATTAGAACCTAGTCTTTATGAAGAAAATGATTTGTCATTTTATACAACAGAAGATATGCCCTCTATTGCTGGTCCAGAAGATATTGCCTATATTATATACACTTCAGGAAGTACAGGAAAACCAAAAGGAGTAATTATTACTCACCAAGCGGTTACAAATACTATTCAAGACATAAATCAAAAATATGAGGTAAATGAAGATGATCGTATTATTGGTATCTCTTCCATGTGTTTTGACCTATCTGTATACGATATTTTCGGAGCTTTAAGCACAGGTGCAATGTTAGTAATGATTCGTGATCCGAGAGACATGCAAGAATTAATCCGCACTGTCGAACGTAGAGGGATTACAATTTGGAATACAGTGCCTGCAATCATGGATTTGGCATTGGATCAAGTAGGTTCTCATTTTGAACATTCTTCTTTACGTTTAGTTTTACATAGTGGAGATTGGATTCCGCTTTCTTTACCAGAAAAAATAAAACGACATTTTCCGATTGCAGAAGTAGTTTCACTAGGAGGGGCAACAGAAGCATCGATTTGGTCAATTTATTATCCGGTCAAACAGGTGGAATCACATTGGAATAGTATTCCATACGGGATGCCCTTGGCAAACCAAACGTATTTTGTGTTGAACTATGAAAAGAAAATGTGCCCTGTTGGTGTAATTGGAGATTTATATATCGGGGGAGTGGGCCTTGCTAAAGGATATTTAAATGATGAAAAGAAAACAAATGAAGCGTTTGTGTCACATCCTGATTTTGGTCTTATATACAAAACAGGAGATTGTGGAAAAATGCATTCTGAGGGATATATTGAATTTTTAGGCCGCCAAGATTACCAAGTAAAAATTCAAGGGTATCGAGTAGAGTTAGAAGAAATCGCTCATTGTCTTCTAACTTATAAACAAGTCGAACATGCTGTCGTAATTGATCAAACAGATGAGAACGGAATAAAATTTTTAGTTGCATATGTGGTAACTGAGCAAAATATTAGTACAACAGAACTACGAAAGCATTTGCGAGATCACTTGCCAGATTACATGATTCCTTCTTATTTTGTTTATTTGGACCAATTACCCTTGACTCCAAACGGTAAATTAGATAGGAAAGCGCTCCCTGCTCCCGAGAAACAAACAAATGAAGTATTTATTGCTCCAAAAACTGAAATGGAAAAAATATTAACTAGTATTTGGCAAGAAGTACTCAAAATAGATCAAGTTGGAGTAAATGATCATTTCTTCGCCTTAGGTGGAGATTCGATAAAAGCGATTCAAGTGTCCGTCAGACTGTATCGACAAGGATTTGAGCTTGAACCAAAAAATCTATTTTCATTTCCTATATTAAGGGACATGGTTCAATTTGTTAAAAAGCTAGACCATTTTTCAAGTTCACAAACAAATGATGTAAACATAATGAACGATAATAAAGCTACATTACTAAATATTAAAGATAAACAACTTAATCAACAAACACTTACCAAAATACAAGAAAAAATGCCGGATATAAAAATAGAACGTATTTACCCGTTAGCACCTTTCCAAGAAGTTATTTATGAACATGCTACGAATGAACCTGATACAAATGCATATTTTGAACAAACAATTTGGGCACTTGAGGGGGAGTTGGATATTAAACTCTTTATTCAGTGTTTCAAACAATTAGTTGATCGTCATGATTCTTTAAGAACAATAATTGTGCAAGATGAACAAGCAAAACCTTGGCAAGCTGTTCTATATGATGTTCAAATAAATTCAGAAATAAAAAACTTGATTGAGATGACGAAACAAGAACAGCAAGAATTCCTAAAACAGTGGATGAATGAAAATTTAAGTCGAGGATTCAAAAATGATGAACCTATGACACGTCTCTGTATATTCCAACTAGGTAATAATGAGCATAAGGTAATTTGGAGTTCCCATCATCTATTATGTGATGGGTGGAGCGTCAGCATTTTGATAGACGAATTATTCCAGCTCTACGAAACTACAAATGCGGGAACTATGGCGGAGTTACCTATGGTAAAACCTTTTGAAACATTCATAGACTGGACTTTGGCACAAGATCATGAGAAAGCACGTCATTTTTGGCAAGATTATTTATCAGGATACAATCAGAAAATTAGTATTCCTAAAAAGAAAGTCCCATCTAAAAGTGAAGGGTTAAACTTCACTTTTATGGATTTAACATTAGACAAGGATTTGACTGATCAGTTACAGACATTTGTAACTAAAAATAATATAACTATGAATACGGCATTACTAGCTGTATGGGGAATATTGCTTGGCAAATTCAACGGAACGAGAGAAGTAGTATTGCCTAATCTAGTATCAGTCAGACCTCCCGAAGTAGAAGGAATTGAAAATATGTTCGGTCTGTTCACAAATGTTTTGCCTATCCGATTAGCATGGACAGAAACGCAATCTTTTGTGGACTTCCTGCAAAAGGTACAACTAGAGACATTGAAATGTAATGAGTATGCATACTATTCATTTGTTGATATACAAAAGCAAAGTGAATTAAAAACTGAGTTGACTGACCATCTTTGGGTTTTTGAAAACTATCCAACTAATCCAGCAATCTTTTCTTCAAATGAAAACAGAAATTTTGCTATCACGGATTACGAAGTTGTTGATGAGCCACATGTAAAGTATGGAATTATGTGCTTCCCTGAAGAAAAGCTTACAATAAAGTTTGGATTTGATCAAACCGTATATGAAGCAGAGAAAATACAGGGAATATTAAATCACATCCATGGATTAATCAACATGATTCTTCAAAATCCAATACAAGCAATTGGTGATTACAAATTATAAAAAATGAAAAGGCGAGCAAGAACTCGCCTTTTTAAATAGAATAGGAGTAAACCAAATGACAAAAAACTTGCAGTTATCAGCCGAAGAGATGCGTCAGTTAGGATATCAAGCGGTTGACTTGATTGTTGATCATATGAATCATTTAAAAAGTAAACCAGTTTCAGAAACGATTGATAGTAATATTTTTAGAGACAAGCTAATTGAAACGATTCCGGAAAACGGATCTAATCCAAAAGAATTACTTCATTTTCTTAATAACAATGTGTTTAATCAAATTACTCATGTGGATCATCCTCATTTTATGGCTTTTGTGCCAGGTCCTAATAATTATGTTGGTGTATTAGCAGATTTTTTAGCAAGTGGGTTTAATGTATTTCCTACAGCTTGGATAGTAGGTGCAGGTGCCGAACAAATTGAATTAACGACAATTAACTGGTTAAAATCAATGCTAGGATTCCCTGATTCAGCTGAAGGACTATTTGTCAGTGGCGGTTCCATGGCTAATTTGACTGCACTTACTGTAGCGAGACAGGTCAAGCTGAATAATGACATAGAAAATGCGATTGTTTATTTTTCTAACCAAACTCATTTTTCTGTAGATCGAGCACTTAAAGTATTAGGTTTTAAACAGCACCAAATTTGCCGAATTGAGACAGATGAAGATTTAAAAATTTCAGTTAGTACTTTAAGAAAACAAATAAAAGAAGATCGATTAAAAGGGAAAAAACCATTCTGTGTTATTGCTAATGCAGGGACAACGAATTGCGGAGCGGTGGACTCCCTCGATGAATTGGCTGATCTATGTGGTGATGAAGATATATGGCTACACGTGGATGGGGCTTATGGGGCTGCAGCAATTCTCAGTGAAAAAGGAAGGGAGTTATTAAGTGGAATTCATCGTGCTGATTCTTTAACGTTAGACCCGCACAAATGGCTTTTTCAGCCTTATGATGTTGGTTGTGTACTCATTCGAAATAGTCAATATTTAAGCGAAACGTTTCGTATGATCCCAGAGTATATTAGGGATACGGAAACTAATATAGAAGAAAAAGTGAATTTTGGAGAGCGTGGAATTGAACTTTCCCGTAGATTTAGAGCATTAAAGGTATGGCTTTCTTTTAAAGCATTCGGAGTTACAGCTTTTCGTGAGGCAATTGATCATGGCATTATGCTAGCTGAACAAGTTGAAGAGTTTTTAAGGAAAGAAAAAGATTGGGAAGTAGTAACACCTGCCCAATTAGGAATTGTTACTTTTCGTTATATTCCATGTGAGCTAACATCTACAGATACAATTCATGAAATAAACAAAAAATTGGTGGAAGAAATTAATCAAAGAGGATTTGCTATGCTAAGTACGACTAAATTAAAAGAAAAAGTAGTAATTCGACTTTGCTCTATCAACCCAAGGACAACAAAAGAAGAAATACTTCAAATCATGATGAACATAAAAGCATTAGCAGAGGAAATAAACACATCGCCTAAACATCTTATATCTGTTTCTCAACCTTGATATATTAGGCGGATTTTAAATATAATAGCCGATTCTTATTTAGAATCGGCTATTATATTTAAATGATAAATACATATATACTATTTATAAGTGTTTCTCTTGTAATGGGATTAAGCCTCAACCTTGGATACTCGTTTGAAACCAGTTTTTATTGCTTGTACTATTTCGTTCACAGCATAAATAGATACATCGGCATTTGGATTTAACCCTTCAAACCAGTGATAGGCATTTGGATATAAATGAAACTCCACATCAACACCAGCTTGTGCTAGTTTGCTTACATAGGTTAATGTTTCGCTGCGGAATGGATCTAATTGACCAACAAATGTGTAAGTATACGGTAAGTCACTATAATCCTCAGCTCGAGAAGGTGCTGCATAGGCAGGGATTTGATCCGTTCCATACATTTCTCCTAAATACATTTTCCAGCCAGCTTCATTTGCCTTTTGGTTCCAAACAAATCCCTCTTTAATTTCATTCGCTGAAGGTGTATCATTTCTGTCATCAATCATTGGATATAGTGGCATTTGTAAACAAATTGAAGGATATTTTCGATCTCGGGCTAATAATGATAATGCTGCTGTTAGTCCACCGCCAGCGCTTACTCCTGCAACCCCAATTCGATTCGAATCAATGTTTAATGACTTTGCATTATCAGCAATCCATTTTAAAGCTGAATAACAATCCTCAATTGGTGCTGGGTAAGGGTATTCAGGCGCTAAGCGGTAGTCTACAGACACGACCACACAGCTAGCTTCTTTTGCAAACCTCATACAAGTATCATCGTTATCATCTATAGACCCTAAGATATAACCTCCACCATGTATCCATAATAAGACAGGTAAAGATTCATGATTTGATTTTGGACGATAAATTCGTAATGGTAACGGATTATCATCAGGCCCAACAATGACTTTATCTGTTAAAGAAAGAGAGTCATCAACAACGGTAGGTGGTCTCATTTGAGCTATTCCTTCTCTGATTGATTGCAAATTTTCTGGGCGTAAATCGAGATCCGGAAACATCTCTAACCCTTGTAATAATTCTGGATTTACTCTAGTTTTCATTTTAGCACCTCTATTTGTAATTGTTTTCAAATAAATGAAGTGTATTCTAAGTAGTTTAATTGTGAAAGAACACCACAATTAAATTGTAAATTGGATATGTTATAACAGTCAACAGAACATTCAGAAATTAAAACCTTTCTCAAGAAGGAGTTTCATGCAATCAGTAATACAAGTAGTGGATTTAAGAGCAAAGTGTTTTAATGTCGTTGTAATTATGTACATTAGAAAAATTTTATAGATAGTTATCTTAAAAATAAACAAAGAGAGAAGAACTAACCAATGTTTCTTCTCTCTTTTCATATGTAATTAGGGTATCCATAACTGTAAACACGGAGGGTATAGATTAATGGATGAATAATTTATTTTTAAATTAATAACGTAACAAATAAAGATTTTTGTATGTAATATTGCATATACAGCGATCACTGGTGAAAATGCTGAGCATTGTTTTTCTATATGGTAAATTAGTTCCTTAGTTATTTATTTTATTTCATTTTCAATCGTGTAAGGCTAGGGGACGAAGATTTACAAAGGTGACTAGTAAAAAATATAACAATATAAGTATAAGATTTTGTACTTAGTAATCTCGCGATTTAAGGCATGACATTGGATAAGGGCGGGGAGTTCAATCGATTTTGAATAAAATCAATAGTATCAGTTGCAATTTTTTTACGTTTAAGAACGATCCCGGCATGCCCACATTTATAAATATATCGTGGAGGTCTTTCCCAAGATTCCCACAAGTAGTCTGTATCCTCAGAATGCACATATAGATCATGCTTACCTGAAATTAATAAAATATTTTCTTTTTTTACTTTTGGCAATGCTTGACTCGGTTCAGTGATTTTCCAATAATCTATTAAATCATCATACGTAACACCATGATGTTCCAAGTCTTCTCTAATAAATTTACCTGGAGTTGTATTCCAAATAGAATAAGAAAGTCGATTTGCATAGAAAATGGATGCTAACATATCAATTTCTTCTTCAACAAGAGAGGTTAAGTTAGTAATAAATCCGCCTAAACTAATTCCTATTAGAATCAGGGGCCCCTTTTTATTTGCTTTAATCCATTTAATCAAAGCTCGTAAATCAGCTACCGCTTGTCTAGTTGCTTGTACTGTTCGTTCAATATTTGCACTTACCATATACTCTCCACTGAATAAGGATTGATCGGGTTTTCTTTCAAAATGATAGGGTAGAGTGAAATAATACATATTCCACTTCAGGCTGGTCATATGATCGTGGAATATGTTTTTCACACGTTCGTTAGAATCCATTCTCCAACCGTGAACAAAGATAACATGAGGTGCATTTTCATTTTTATGTAAGAATAATTCCCCAGTTACAGAGTCGTTGCGTGAATCACCGGATTGAACCGAACTTTTATAGTTGAATTGCCCAACCATGTATTCATTTTCCTGCTTTGAATGCTTAATGTCAAAATGAAAATGTGATGGTTTTACTTTATAAAAAGATTCTATGTTCTTTATATTTAATGAAGTGTTAGAAAGGGAAGTAAACTGAAATGCTACACTTCTTTTTTTGTGTAAATCATATAAGGCGTACCGATCAATGAGTTTTGAAAAAATCAAATTAACCTCCTCCAAAATACATATTGTTTAAAACATAAACAAAATTTATGTTTTAAATTAAGTAGGAAATATTTTCTTTTCCTACTAGTAGGTGCTTGAATTATAAAAATAGGTGATGAATTTGTATATTATATTATAAAGCTTACAATAGATAGTTTATACTAAAATGTAAGAAGCAAGTTAATATTCTTATCCATATAAAAGAATGTTTACTTGCTTCTTTTCTTATTAAAAGATGTAATTTCTATGAGGAACCTTACAATTCCCATATAGATATTCACAATCAGCTTCTATATATTTATTGTATAGAAATTATATAATAAATATATCTTTCATGTTACATACATTAAATCAAGCCTTAGCCTCTTTTTCTATAATTCTCTTAAATTGACTACTTCTTACCAATGTTCAACAACGACTGCGTTTTTGAATTTGTGTTCTAGTTTTTCTTGAACAGGTAAATGAATAACTACACATAAACTCCTTATATCTCTCGTTAAACTACCGATTAGCTCCATATAAACTCTAGATAACCTATGTAGAATACAAGATATCAAGGAGGTAAGAAAAAATGAATTTTATGAAACGAGCAATTCTCAGTATGAAAAAAAGGATAGGAACATCATTAATTTTGATGGCAGTTTTTCTAATTGTTACAAATTTGGTTCTTTCAGGTTTCACAATTCAAAATGCATCAAAAAAAGCAGCGGATGCTGCAAGAAAAAAACTTGGTGTAGATGTTACTTTAGGTCTTGATTTCGACAAATTAGGTCAAAAAGCTAAGGAAACTGGAGAAATGCCAAATCCGCCGCAGCTCGATGCAAAAGAAACAGATCAATTAGCGAAGTCCAAGTATGTAAAAGATTATAATTACATAGCTAACACTTTCGGTATTTCTGATGGGCTTAAACTAGTAGGAGCTTCAGAAGGAGAAGAAGAAGGAAAAGGTAAAGTGGGAATGGCGGCTGCGCGAGGCGGTTCAAGCTCTGGTACAGAAATAGATATGAATGCTTCTTTTATGATTGAGGGAGTTCGCAAGACTGCATTACAAGAAAGCTTTAAAAACGGAAAAAGTAAAATCATTGATGGAAAACCAATTACAGAGCAAATGAAGGATCAGAATGTAGCTTTAATGGAAAAACGATTAGCGGAATTAAACAATTTGAAAGCAGGAGACAAAGTTAAAGTGCAATCAGGGGATAAGAAGGAAACCCTTGAGGTTGAAATTATCGGTATTTACGAAACAAATGAGCAAGCAATGGGGCAACAGGCTCCTCCTATTATGGATCCAGCTAATAAACTATATATGCCGCATTCAACTATGAAAAAATTAGAAGTAGACCCAGGTATAAGTAGTGTTCAAGTCGTGTATTTCTTGAATGATCCACAATATATTGATGCATTTAAAAAAGAAGCAAAAAAATCTAATATTGATTTTAATTATTATAAATTAGATGCGCATGATTCATTGTACAAGCAAATGATTGGTCCTATCGAAAATATCTCTTCGACTTCTCAAATGATTATTTATATTGTATCGATTGCAGGTGCAATTATTTTAGGATTAATCATTATGCTATCAATTAAAGGACGTCGTAAAGAAATGGGAATTCTATTGTCTATTGGAGAGAAAAAGTGGAAACTAATGGCGCAATTCGTAGTAGAAGTAGTGTGTGTCGCTATTTTAGCATTTGGATTATCCATAACAACAGGAGCTAAAGTTTCTCAATATATCGGGGATAATTTACTGTCGAATGAAATTGCTACTGCAGGCGAAGAAACAAATACCTCGCAAAATGGTACTGTAATGATGGCTGGACCTGGTGGTACTCTACAAAATCAAAAAGAAGATCCAATTGATAAAATTGATGTAAGTGTAACAGGAGAAGATGTAGGGAAAATGGGTGGAATTGGACTAGCTATTGCTATAATAGCAACACTTCTTCCAGCATTATCTATTCTACGTTTAAACCCAAAACAAATTCTTTTAAAAGATGAATGAGGAGGCTCGATATGGAGACGATTTTACAGTTTAAAAATTTGGATTATTATTATGAAAGTAATGGAAAAAATGTAGCGATACTAGATAATGTTAACTTTTCTTTTCAAAAAGGTCATTTCTACACGATTTTAGGACCATCCGGATCTGGCAAAACCACAACCCTGAGCTTAGGTTGTGGACTGGATGTCCCTAAAAATGGTTATGTACTGTATAATGGCAAAGATATTAGAAAAATTGGTTTGGATCGATACCGTAATCAAAATGTATCTGTAATTTTCCAATCTTATAATTTGATAACCTATATGACAGCTCTTCAAAATGTCTTAACAGCAATGGAAATTACAGGTGTTAAAGTGCAAAATAAAACAGCAAGAGCATTACAATTATTAGAGAGGGTAGGACTCACAGAAGTTGAAGCGAAACGAAACGTCCTGCAACTAAGTGGTGGTCAACAACAGCGTGTAGCAATTGCTCGAGCACTATCTTGTAATGTTGATTTACTGATTGCAGATGAGCCGACAGGAAACCTCGACGAGGAAACCGCAATGGATATAATAGAACTATTTCAAGAACTTGCACATAAAGAGAATAAATGCATTATTGTTGTGACGCACTCACAGGAGGTTGCTAAAAAATCAGATCGTGCAGTGTATTTAAGGAAGAAGAAGTTGGTCGTAAATGAAATCTAATATAAACATCGTAGCTTTTTAATTGACATAATTTTCAAGATTCAGACCTTTCAAAAGCTTATATTTGATTTATAATAAAATCAAGCCATAATCAAAATGGTCTCCCTGTACTGAATGTTAAAATAGTTTGTTGTTCCCGTTTTAATAATATTGCCATGGTTCTAAGCGCTAATCCGTTATAAATACTGAAAAAGAGCCCTACATAAATAGGACTCTTTTTCTTGAAATATATTAAGTTGCTGGATATAAATTAGAACCAAGGTAACGTTCTTTTATAATTTGAAGATGATGAAGCTCATGACCAGCAATGATGTATGCTAATGCACGAACTGTAACTTCAGAATTATTCGCATTTCCTCTTTGTGACCAAGCTTCTTTATCTAAGCTTCTAAGTAAATGCAGGGTAGATTGGCGAACAACTATTAAATTCTCAAGAAGATCTTGCATAGATTGCTTATCAAAAGCAGCTCTAAGAACATACATATCATCATTATAGCCTGGAAGTTCTGCTGTCTCGCCTCGAGCGATTGATAGTAATCGATACGCCATAATCCGTTCTGTATCTGCTATATGACCCATTACTTCTTTTATACTCCATTTAGTAGGAGCATACCGGAAAAGTCCCTCACTATCAGAAATTCCCTTTAATAAAAGATTCGTTTCCTTCATTTGTTGTTCTAGAATATGTATGATATTTCCGTCTGATACCAAGTTGGTATACGTTGCATAATAGGAGTTATATTCACTTACTTGTGGTCTTATTTGCATACGAATCATCCTTTATGTTTTATATTTAATCTTTACATATAGCTTACCATAAAAGAATTCCAAATTAATCTGAAAAATGGAGGCAAATATACATTTTTCATCTTCCTTTTCAGTTTCATAGATGAAATGCATCTCAAATAAGAGAATCTAATTTGCTGCTAAGCGGAATGTCGTTTTTTTGCTGCTATAGTAGAAGATAAATATGTAAATTGAATACGGTTTGTCACTACTTATGATAATCGCCATTTAAGAAGCAGCATTTGTCCATTACATGAAAAACCTGTTAATAAATTTATACTTACTACAAAAACAAACAAACTCGTCCTATTTAAAGGAGAGTTTGTTTGTTTTTATGTTTAGATAATGGAATACTCATGCAAAATTGTACACTATGTTCCATATTTTTTATTGAATACTTTATATCTAGCGTTTCAAGAATTTGTTTAACAATATATAGCCCTAAACCATTTCCTCCAGTATTTCGATTCCTTGATTTTTCAATTCGATAAAATGGTTTGAAAATTTGTTGTATCTCTTCATCTTTAATATTGACACCTGTATTTATAATTTTCATTTCGATTTGACCTTGTTTAGAATCCTCAATTAACTTTATATAGACTTTTTCATTATGTGGTGAATACATAACCGCATTGTGAATAATATTTTTACATGCTTTTTCTAAAAGAGCACAATCGGTATAAATAGAAAGGTCAGAATCAATTTCTTTTATTATTTCGATGCTTTTTTGAGAAGCAAAAAATTCGAGATCTTTTGTGATTGTACCTATTAACTTTGAAGGATTAACTTCCTCTACTTTTAGTTTGAAGGTGTGTTGTTCTAATTTCGATACGCTTAAAATTTCACGAACTAATTGTTCCATACTTTCAATAATTTGATGATTTTTCTTTAAATATTGATTGCGATTTTGATAAGGGCCAATATTGTATATCATTCCTTCTAAGTATCCTTTCATTACAGTAAGAGGAGACTTTAATTCATGTGCTACAATCGCAAAAAACTCTCTTCGTTTTGTTTCTATTTCTCTTTCTTTTTCAATATCATTTTTTAATTGTTCATTTGCTTTTTTTAAATCAAACATAGCTTGTTGCAAGTTAATAGACATGTCATTCAAACTATTAGATAATTCTCCTAACTCATCTGTAGAGCGAACCTCAATTTTTTCGGAGAAATCTAAATTTGCCATCTTTTGTGCACCTTCATTAATATAAATAAGTGGCTTTGTAATAAACCTGGAATAAAAATAAGCACTTCCTATACCAATAACGAGCACAATGATACTAATATAGGGGAGAAAGCGTACTAAAACTTGTGAAGCTTCATCAATCGGTTGAAATGTAGCAAAGACTATAAGCGTTAAACTACCATCTTGGAATTGAATTGGTTTCGTAACGTTATATGAATTGCTAAGGGTACTTGTATTCTCGAATCGTGTTGCTTTAGTAACTACTGTTTTTTGCGTACCACTTTGAATAAAAGAAAATGAAGGAGAGTAAATAATTACTCCTTCTTTATTTTGAAGATAAAGCATCGCATTATTTTTTTTGGCGTATTCATCAAAAAGTGGTATCGCATCTTGAAACGTAAGATTTTTAGACTTATCAATGATTTCGTTTATCCCTGTTTGAAGTTGATCTGTTTTATATTGCTCATAAAATGTAGGGAGAAAGAAGTATAAAGTTAAATAAATCAATACTGCAAAGGATAATAAAATGAGAGATGTAGTCATAAAGAGTTTATAAGTAATTTGCTTCATTTTCATGAGTTTCACAATACTATTCATCAATTTTATATCCAATACCCTTTATTGTTTTAATATAAGGGATAGCTAATTTTTTGCGTAGGTTTTTAATATGTGTATCAATTATTCGTGTTTCTCCAAAATAATCGTAACCCCAAACCTTTTCAACGATATTTTCTCTTGTGAGTACTTTTCTCTCATTTTGAAATAGTAGTTGTAGAATTTCAAACTCTTTTGTCGTTAATATAATTTCAACGTCATTTACATATACTCTATATGCATCCACATCAATACGCACTTCTTTAAATATCAAATGATTATTTACATTTTTATCATAACTTCTTCTAAGTACCGCTTCGACTCGTCTAATCAAAACATGAAATGAAAAGGGCTTTGTTATATAATCATCGATTCCAAGGTCGAATCCTTTCATTTGATCTTCCTCTTCTTCCAACGCAGTTAGCATAATAATTGGTACATTTGACTGACTTCGAATCATTTTAGAAACTTCAAACCCATTAAGATTGGGCATCATGACATCTAGAAGAATTAAATCAAACGATTGCTTATTAAATTGTGTCATACCCTCTAGTCCATCTGAAGCGACTACCACTGTATAATGCTGTGTCATTAAAAATTGTTTAATTAATTCCTGAATTTCTTGATCGTCCTCTACCACGAGAATATGATAGTTTTTCATAATATCACCTCTGGTAGTCATTATAGCCGCACTATCTGGAGTTTATGTGGAGATACAATAGGAACTTCATAGGACGTTTAACGTATTAGCTTCATTTTCAAGAATGTGTATTCTCCAAAAAAATATTATTAGCCATATTCCTTTTTATGAAAAAATAATTGTATGCTTGAAAAAACTTATCGTATGAAAAGCTGAACGATTTATATTTCTAAAAAACTAATGTATAATATTGGGAACTGTATGTGATTTCTTAAACTGTGTGAACATATACTTTCGCTACTTACTAGAAGGGGAAACGGAAATGAATTTCAATATAAAAAAAGTTAGCGAAATTATAGAGTGTACGTCACAAACTTTAGAGTTTTTTTGCTAATTTAGTAAACGCTTAAGGTGTGAACTAAGGATTATTTAAATCATGCGAGAAAGGTTGTGAAATTATTTGATGGGTTATAAAGCGATGCTGTTTGATTTAGATGATACATTACTTGATAGGGATAAAGCAGTAGAGGCATTATTTTTAATTGTTTTAGAAAAGTGTTATGAAAATGTAGATGGTGCGGCTAAAAGCAACATGTTACAGAATTTCAAAGAATACGATAAAAGGGAATACGGCATGTGTGATAAAACAATAGTTTTAGAATCGTTGTTTGATGAATTCCCGCCGAAGTATAGATTGCCACGCAATTACATCCAAGATTTTTGGAATAATAATTTCCCTAGATGTTTTTCAATAGACCAAAATACTGTTCATTTCTTAAATCAAATAAAGAAGCACTTTAAAGTTGGAATTATAACAAATGGCTCAACTCAGAGGCAAAAAGCTAAAATATTTAACACGAATTTAAATAGGTATTTTGAAACAATCATTATTTCTGAAGAAGTGGGATTTAGTAAACCTGATAAACGTATATTCGAACTAGCATTAAATAAGCTAAATTTACAACCGGAAAATACTTTATTTGTTGGAGATGACTTAGAAAAGGATATTGCTGGTCCTCAAAATGCAAATATAAAAGGTGTGTGGTTTAACCCTCAGAAAATCAAGAATACTACCAAAATACAACCATATGCCGAGATTAACACTTTGGATAGTTTGTTAAGTTATGTTACTCCACAATATTTTTATAACAAGTAAAAGTAATTCCATATATATATTCAAAAATATAAAAAAAGAGGAACTATCATTAATTTCATTGACCGTATTAGTAATAAAAAAATATATATTTACAACAAAAAATAGAGGCCATTTTAATAGCTGAGGCTAATTTAATCTATGATTAATACGAAGTTTTGTAAAACAATTTTACTCATACTGTGTAAATTATAAAGGGGTGAGACTATGGAAATAAAGAAAGTAGTAATCGATGGAATCAATATTGCGGCTATTGGTATTAATATCGAATGTTCAGTCTGCATTAGATACTATGGCAACAGTTCAATATGAGGTAGATGCGAAACATATTATTATCCATAAATCTTTAATAAGTGAAGATTTCTTTGATCTAAAAACACGGCTTGCGGGCGATATCCTTCAACAGTTTATAAACTACAAGGTAAAGATTGCTATTGTTGGAGATTTCTCTATATATACTAGTAAAAGCTTAAAGGATTTTATTTATGAATGTAATAAAGGGAATGACATTTTTTACTTAGCAACTGAACAACAAGCAATTGAAAAACTAAGTACATTAAAGTAATAATTATATCCTGCTAAATTCCCCCATTTCACTTAGTTAATGATTATATACGATATAGAAGAACTGATGTTTGTGGTAAACTAAGAGATGAATAAAGGGGGAGTTTTTTTGAACAATTTTAATGATACGATCCGAAATTTAAACAATATAGTTTACAAACCTAACAATTTAATGATTACGAATCTAAAAGAAGAAAAGCAAAACGCAGAATATGCAGGATGTTTATTCCACTTAAATAACAAAACCATTCGTTTTAGAAAATCAAAATTGACTCCTAATAAAATTGGGCAATTTGTTTCTTTTTGGGAGAAAGATGAAAATATGCGAAATAGAGCTTTCTCTTATGAAGCTGCTCCTGATTTATTAGTAATCACTTGTATTGCTGATAATAAACTAGGACAATTTATTTTTCCTAAAGAGATTCTTCTTAAAGAAAAAATATTGAGAACACAAAATCAAACAGGGAAAATGGCAATGAGAATTTATCCTGTTTGGGATACCACCGTTAGCAATCAAGCTAAAAAGAGCCAAACGTGGCAACGTCAATATTTTGTTGATTTAAGTGATAGTAATAATTTGCCTATAGATAAACTATTAAATTTATATTCGTAGCTTTTGGTTTGCCCCGAAAAGAAGTAATTACAGAAAAGATATTTGTAATGACGCCTTCTATTAATTTAACTCGTGAATCGTAATTTTTGTACCGGTACAGTTAAATGAAATGTACATTGTTACAGTGCCCCTTAAAATTTACAATCAGCATATATTATTTAAACTTATAAATTTTTAAGGGGTGCTAATTATGACAAGTTTACAAGATCAGCTTTTCACAAGATTAAATCTAAAAAAACGTAATGAAGTAAAGTTTGAAGAATTACCTACTATACTCTTTTCGTTTGCGCACACTATACCATTTGAGAATTTAGATGTTATAGCACGAAATACGAATCAAATCTCTCTGGAAAACTTACGGGAGAAAATTTTAACTAGTTCCCGTGGTGGACTTTGCTACGAATTAAATACTCTTTTTTACTATTTCTTAAAAGACTGTGGCTATGATGTACAACTGGCATTGGGTACGGTTTATAAAAATGATATAAGTGCATGGGCACTTGAGGATGGCCATATAACAATTATTTTAACTTATGAAAATGTACAGTATTTAATTGATGTAGGTATAGCTTCGTTAGTACCTCTAGTTCCTGTACCTTTTACTGGCGAGTCTGTTTCTTCAAAAAATGGTTCGTACCGGGTGAGACGGAAAGATACGAGTAAAGGAAATTATGTTTTAGAAAGAATAGATACTGATGGAGAATGGAAAGTTTGTCATGCTTTTTATAAACATATTATTGATGAGATAGTAGTAAACGATGTTCAAAGAAGAGTGATAGAAGATGAGAAGTCTATTTTTAATAAAGGACCAATTGCAGTTAAGTTGACGAACTCCGGCCATATTTCATTAACGAATACAAGTTTAACTGAAATGATTCATGGGGAAAAAACTAAGCGTGAAATTACAGAAGATCAATATAGAGAGTTTTTATATACTTTATTTGCTATTAAGTTATGAATAATAAAGATAGCCGGTACTTATTCAGAAGTGGCTATCTTTATTATTTTTGGTGTAAATGGTTTTCGTCTAATATGTTTCGGAAACTGCGGTATAGTTAATGTTTTTAATATTTCCGTAGCTTCTTCATATGTATGAAAAACCGGCTTTTTTGCAGCAGGATAATATGATTTAAAGTTTGATTTTCTTAATACATATAATACACTAGAACAGTACGAAAAAGTATGTACAATGAATTTTGAATGTAAAGGAAGATTAATATGTCAGTTATTGATAAATTGAAACTTAATAAGTATACAAATATGGTCGTTATTAACGAACCAAGTAATTATGACATTTTTACAGGTAAAGAAACTGCATTCTCAAAAAAACACGATGCTATCTTTATATTTGTAGAAACGCTTGATGAAATGGTGAAACAAACGAATTTTATTATTAGTAATGAAGAATTACTAATTGAAAAAGGTTACGTGTTCTTCGCATATCCGAAAAAAGGTAATGCTCGTTATAGTACGTTTATTCACCGTGATGAGATGTTTCCGGCATTAAACGTTGGAGAAGATGGTTATGTGGGAGAAAGCGATATTAAATTTGCACGAATGGTAAGTATGGATGAAGTCTTTACTGTTGTAGGTTTAAAACGCGAGAAGAAAAAAACAACGAAAACATCTGCTATGAGTCAATGTGTTGCCGATTATGCAGATCGAATTAAAGATGTTGAAGCATTATTAGCTAATCATCCGAATGAACTTAAGTTTTATCAAAGTTTAACGCCTGGATACCAAAAAGATTGGGCACGTAATCTTTTTTCTGTGAAACAAGAAAAAACACGTGAAAAACGTCTAGAGAAAATGATAGAAATCCTTTCACAAGGCTATAAAACAATTGAATTATTCCGTAAAAAGAAAAAATAATGACTAAGAAAGTCACAATGCTGCAACAATTAATTGTGATGAGTACATTGAAAAAAGTATTCCTTCCATTATACTAAGGAATGTTCTTATATTTATATAATTAGCAAAAAGAGAAAAGGTGTTTGAAATGAAATCGTATATTGTAGTTGGATCTGGAATTTTAGGAGCGTCTACTGCTTATCATCTTGCTAAGGCAGGTGCGAATGTTACTATCGTGGATCGCCAACAATTAGGGCAAGCAACTGATGCAGGAGCAGGTATTGTATGTCCATGGCTATCACAGCGTCGTAATAAAGCATGGTATAAAATTGTTAAAGGCGGTGCACGTTACTATTCTTCGTTAATTCAGCAATTAGAAGAAGACGGTGAAACTGACACAGGATATAATCGTGTAGGTGCAATTAGTTTACATACTGACGAGAAAAAGTTAGATCAAATGGAAGTGCGAGCTTATAAACGACGTGAAGATGCCCCAGAGATTGGTGAAATCACTCGCTTATCAGCTGAAGAAACAAAAAAATTATTCCCAGCATTATCAGACGAATATAGTTCTGTTCATATTAGTGGTGCTGCACGAGTAAATGGAAGATTATTACGCAATGCATTAATAAGTGCTGCGAAAAAACATGGTGCAACTTTCATAAAAGGCGATGCTATATTAGTCCGTGAAGGAAATCATATTACGGGAGTTACAGTAAACGATGAAACAATTTTAGCGGAAAAGGTTATTGTAACTGCAGGCGCATGGGCGAACGAAATCTTGAATCCATTAGGAATTAATTTCTTAGTTACATTCCAAAAAGGACAAATTGTTCATCTGCAAATCGAGAATACAGCAACAGAAAATATGCCAGTTGTTATGCCACCGAACGATCAATATATTTTAACGTTTGACAATGGGCATGTCGTAATTGGTGCAACACATGAGAATAATACTGGTTTCGATCATCGTGTAACAGCAGGTGGTTTACATGAAGTATTCCATAAGGCATTAGCAGTTGCACCTGGATTAGAAAATGCTACAGTGCTTGAAACGAGAGTTGGATTCAGACCATTCACACCAGGATTCTTACCTGTTATCGGACCAATACCTAACTTTGAAGGAATTCTCGTTGCGAATGGATTAGGAGCTTCGGGTTTAACAGCTGGTCCATACTTAGGAGCGGAACTTGCTAAATTAGCGCTGGGACAACCGATTGAGTTAGATTTAAATGATTATGATGTTGCTGGCGCAATTGAATAATATAGGGTACTGCTAACATTTAGGAAAAACCATGCTAAACACATTCGACAGGGAATAAGCAGTTTTTCCTCTGTTAAGAGTAAACCTGTTTATGAAAAATAAAATTCTTTAAAAATAGAAGGCCGACATTATAAACCTGCATTAATAATGTAGAATTGTGATGTCGGCTCTTTGTTTATATTTATTTAAAACTTATTTTCGAGAGGAGCTTAAGCAATGAGAGCGCCAGATCAAGTATTGATATTTCCTTATATAAAAACTGCTAATTCCATTCAATATGCTATTTTCAAACGAAGTGATTATAGTTATTGGCAAGGAATAGCTGGTGGCGGAGAAGACGGTGAGATTCCTATTGAATCAGCAAAACGGGAAGCGTTTGAAGAGGCTGGTATTACAAGAGAATGTCCATAT
This sequence comes from Bacillus cereus group sp. MYBK216-1, assembly GCF_051916495.1. Taxonomy (NCBI): domain Bacteria; kingdom Bacillati; phylum Bacillota; class Bacilli; order Caryophanales; family Bacillaceae; genus Bacillus; species Bacillus cereus group sp. MYBK216-1. Next base: position 821,129 of record NZ_JBQAGT010000002.1, on the reverse strand, counting down.
ATACAATTAGATTCTGTGTCTTCACTACCAGTAGAGGATGTAGTTAGAGGATTCCTTTGGGGAGAAGAGGTTTATGTAATAAAAGAATTTTCTTTTGGAGTTAAAGTTCCTACAAAAAACATATCATTATCTAAAGAACACTTTAATTATAAATGGTTATGCTTTGAGGAAGCAGTAACGTTTTTGAAATGGGATAGCAACAAAACAGCATTGTGGGAATTAAACAAAAGATTATTAAAACAATAAAAGTGTTAGCTAACAAAAATAGTAGTGAAAGAAGAATTGAACCATTAACAAACCCTTGCTACATTTCTAAACAATGTTTTAGATTATAAAATAGAGTAATATAGATTTGGCATGTTATGCTAAAATTCGCTTAGTGTATATTTTCGTTAAAATGTGGGTGGGCCCCCTTTTAGCAAAACCGGAGTGGGAATGATGAGTATAAATAGTTTTGTGGGATTGATAAATGACGAATTATTAAAAGAGGTAAGTATAAGAAGTGATGATGAATTCGAGCCTGTAGTAGTTAAAGATATTCCTAGACTTTGGAAGTGTTTAGGAACAGGTAATTATGCCGCAGTATTCATGCACAGAGAATACAAAGATTGGGTAGTGAAAGTTTACGTGCGAGAAGGAGAAGGAATTGAAAAAGAGTCAGAAGTATACCGAAGAATTGGAGATCATCCTTCTTATTCAAAGCTTATATATATAGGGGAAAATTTCATAGTATTGAAACGTTTAAAAGAAATTACCTTATACGATGCCCTTCATAAGGGGATTAAAATTCCTAAGCAGGTGATCCTTGATATAAATAAAGCTTTAGAGTATGCGAGGGAACAAGGATTAACTCCTTGTGATGTTCACGGGAAAAATGTGATGATGGAAAAAGGAAGGGGATATGTAGTCGATGTATCTGATTTCTTAAAAACAAAAGAAGATAGTAAGTGGAGGGATCTAGAAAAGGCATATTTCACCTTTTATTTTCCTTTCATTTATAAATTGCCTTTCTCTGTTAAAATACCGTATTTTATGTTAAACATTGTTAGACGTTCGTATAGAAAATATAAGAAGCTTAAAAAGAACTTCAAATTATAAAAGGACCACATATGTTCCTGAAAACGAGTTGAATTCACATAAATTACTGTAGAAAAATTTAAATTTTTGTTTAGGGGTTATTTCAAGACCTTAGCTTGCTGGGTATGTGGTGCTATCCCATTACTATCAACTTAAGAATTGATAGTAATGGGGTATTTAATTTCTTATCTTGATGAGTATGGGATACTGCCAGCATTTCTTCTATCTTCTATATTCTTGTTGTAGGGTGTTATAAAATTCTTAAGTTAATAGGCCTTGAGTGCCATACATAGCAGAATTAACGAGTAAATGTAATAATCTCATCAACAGCTTTGATATAACCACCTGCCTCACGGAATGATTGACTAATTTTTTTGGCATTCTCTTTGTAAATCGAATGCTGCAACACTTCATTAACGGCATGTTTTAAATCCTCGGCCGATAATTGCTGGATATTTAACATAAATCCTGCGCCAAGTTCGTATACTCGCTCAGCAATCGTATGCTGATCATTTATAAATGGGAGCATAACTAGAGGTACTTCAAAATAAAGTGATTCACTTGTGCTATTCATTCCACAATGACTAATAAATACATCCGCTTGACGCAGTATATCTAATTGTGGAAGATAGTTACCAACAATAAAATTATCAGGTATATCTCCTAGCTGCTCCACTGTTAATTGTTTACCTATACTAAGTACTACTTTCGCATTAAGATCTTTTAAACCGACGAAACATTTTTGATAGAATTCAGGCTGATTATTAATTATGGTTCCCATAGAAATATAAATCACACGTTCTCCTTTTAATTCATCAACCGAAAAATCATTTAGAGTTTCATTTTCAGCAATGGAAGGACCGATAAAAATATAGCCATCCTTAAAATCCTTGCTGTTTCTTTGGAAATAGCGAGAAGTAAAGACAATATTCAAATCGCCTGAACCCGGACAAAGCAAAAAATTATCAGATAGGGATACTTCATATTTTCCTTCTAAATATTGTTTCCTTTTTGCTATTTCTTCTAATTGCAAAAATACTTGTAGCATGGCTAAACGTTCCTGTCAGGTTCATATTTTCTTTTAGTTCTTGTGAAAAAGCAAACGTGGTCCAAGTTGCAATAGATGCTAAACCTCTATGGTGAGCAACCCATTTTCCAGGTAAAGACTGTGCATCATAGAGGATGTAATCGTATGTTTCTTTGGAGATTTCTTCAAAAATGGAATCAGTAATTCTTTCCATAGCATGAAGGAAGTGTAATAAGTACTCTTGAGGATGGGAAGTCATAAGATTCATAGTTTCCGAAAGCTCTCTTTGTGCCTCTTGATTGATGGGACGGAATTGCGCACCTGCTTTTTTGATTTTTTCTTCAAAATCATTTGATGAATAATAGACAATGTTGTCTCCACGTTGTACTAAATCTTGTACTAATCCTAATGTTGGATTTAAGTGTCCTTCTCCACCTATATTGATGTAAAGTGCTTTTTTCATCTTTATCCCCTCCAGTAAATTTGATATCGTTAAATGTAAAATGTAAACGATTTTTTATTTTGTTTGAATTATAACAAACGAAGTGAATAAATGTCTATTTTTAATTTTGAATATTCTTAATTTTTAGAGGGTATTTTATTTAGATAACTTGATGGATGTGGCGAGACCCCACATCCATCAAGTTAAGAAAAAGAAACACCCCAAAAACAAAAAAATGAGATGACTTCTCAAAGTAACTAACTGTAGAGAAAGAAAAATTTCATTTAGTGGGTACTTCAAAACCTTAGCTTAATGGCGATGGGTTCACCATATCAAAACAAGAAAATTGTGCGTATAGACATATTTTTCAACCGCTTCCTGTACGTTAAGGGAATCGTTATTTTTTTACAGTTTTTTTATTATGAAATTCAAAATAACTAATTATAATAGGTGAAAAAACAATCAATAGTTGGGTTACGGAAAGGATTCGAATTTACATTCTTTCTCAATACATATTATGGATAAATAAAGTAAAATATGGGTTAGGGTTATGTCTCATGTTGTGTTAATACTAACAATAACTAAGGGTACATAATATGCTTTCATACCTTTGAATAATTTTGTTATAGGAGGGATGGAGATTTAAATGGCTCAAATTGTTGGTATTGATAGATACCTTTGTACTGGGGCTTTAATCTATATGCGTGAGGGTCTTTCCCTAGGTCTTGTCAGGAAGAAGTAAGGAACAGTAAGCAAACACTTATACAATATGAATAGAGGAGAAGAATGCCATATGAAAATACGTAGTCAAATTACATGTGCAAGTCTGGCCCTTTTAATAGCTGGAAGTTCCCTGTTATATACAACACCAACCTCAATTGTAAAAGCAGAGCCCACTCAAAATGTATCTAGTTCGTTACAAACAAATACGCAACGAGATCGTACTTCCGTCAAGCAAGCAATGCGGGATACATTGCAACTTGGATACCCGGGGATACTTGCTAAAACTTCTGAGGGTGGAAAAACGTGGGGGTATGCCGCTGGAATAGCGGATCTGAGAACCAAGAAACCAATGAAAACAGATTTTCGCTTTCGCATTGGGAGTGTGACGAAGACGTTCACCGCAACAGTTGTACTTCAATTAGTTGGAGAGAATCGCCTGAAGCTAGACGACTACATCGAAGACTGGTTGCCTGGTGTCATTCAAGGAAATGGATATGATGGTAACAAGATTACTATCCGGGAGATATTGAACCATACAAGTGGTATCGCTGAATACTCAAGGTCAAAAGACGTTGATTTTACGGATACAAAAAAATCGTATACGGCTGAAGAGTTAGTGAAGATTGGGATCTCTCTTCCCCCAGACTTTGCTCCAGGAAAGGGCTGGTCTTATTCAAACACAGGATACGTATTACTGGGTATCCTTATTGAAAAAGTAACTGGAAACAGCTATGCGGAAGAGGTTGAAAATCGAATTATTGAACCACTTGAATTGTCGAATACATTCCTACCAGGCAACTCAAGTGTTATTCCAGGCACTAACCATGCCCGTGGGTATGTCCAACCAGACGGAGCAAGTGAGCTAAAAGACGTTACTTATTATAACCCAAGTGCAGCTAGCTCTGCTGGAGATATGATTTCTACGGCTGAAGACTTAAACAAATTCTTCTCTTACTTGCTCGGCGGCAAATTACTGAAAGAACAGCAACTAAAACAAATGCTTACTACAGTTCCTACAGGAAAAGAAGGAATCGATGGATATGGTCTTGGAATCTATGAAACTAAGCTTCCAAGCGGTGTCTCGATATGGGGACACACAGGTGGCATTCTAGGGTTTACTACTCTTGTTGGAGGTAAACTTGGAGGCAAGCATACGTTGGTCGTCAATTGGAATAGTTTGGGTAGAATTGGCAGTCCTAATCCTTTTAAAAAAATTTTACTTGCTGAATTTAGCAAGTAGGAAAAAGGAGAAATTTATCGTAGTTTTCATAGTTAAAAATATACTTTTCTGGTTCAAAAGCCCCAACTTATTTTCAAGAAAAATTTGGGGCTTTTTTTGTTTTGGTGGTGTTTATTCTTAAGTTGATGGATGTGTGGTGCTACCTCAAAATATAAAAAGATTAGGAGTAAATCCTAATCTTTTTATTTATACATATTTTGTTAGTTATATATATCACTATCAATTCCAAAACGGGATATTTTGAATAAATGAAACCGTCAAAATAAGTGTTGATGCGGAACCAGCAGTTACTAAATTTGCTATTTTTCGTACATTCTGTTCTTTTGAAGGTTTTATAAGTTCTGTAATTAACACAATCCATATTATGATAGAAACTATTGAAATAATATTTATAGACATATGTAACACATCCCTTCTTGTTTTCACATAAATATTGCTTCTTTTATAAAATAAAAGCAATTTAACAAGAAAATATGTAACGCATTAAAAATCAATATTTTCCTGTTAAACCACCTTTTTTAAATAGAAATACGACTGATAAAACGATAACAACAGCCTTCAAACTGCCCCAATATGGATAAATAGCATGATCAGTTAGACTAGCATGCTGAAAAATATTCTCTAAACTGAAAATTCCTATCATGACTGCTAAAAGGAATGAAGCTGATCCATACGTCCTTTTACGATAGAGGGTAAATAAATAGACTGCGAAAATTAGTGGTAAGATGATTTGTAGTACGATTATCATAGTTCGTCCCCCAGATTATTTATAATTATATTATATACAAAATTGTAATAAAAAGGAATAAAACTTATTTGATACTAACAGAACTACTCTAATCATATTCTTCTATAAAAAAGAAGAAAAAGGGGTGTACAGTTAATTGACAAAAGTTAAAGTTAGTTTACGACCCATTGTTCATAACGTAAATTTACCAACTGTATTGAAAACAACGATACTTCCAGGTGAATCGACCGAAAGACTATTTATCGCAACTCAATTAGGAGAGATTTTTTACATAGGGGACGGAGTTATAAAGACATTTTTAGATATTCGTCACCTAATTATTAAATTAGGTACATTTGAAGAAGGTGTTTCTAGTAGCGGTTATGATGAACGCGGATTGCTAGGACTTGCGTTCCATCCACAATTTTATCAAAATGGGTTATTTTATCTTCATTATTCAGTAGCCGGAACTCAAGGACCAGGTGCACTTTCTGAACAATTTAAACCGAATCCTTGTGACCCTAAAACGTTAAATTTAAAGTGGGTTAATAGAAATACGCAATATGATCACATTGATACAGTGGAAGAATGGACTTTACAATCTAATGGTCAAGCTCAAAAGCGACGAACATTACTGAATGTAAGAAGACCATTTTTTAATCATAACGGAGTCAATAGTTTAAACTTTTCACCTGAGACTGGAAAACTTGTTTTTACAAATGGAGATGGTGGATCAGGTTATGATCCATTTAATTTAAGCCAAGATGATTTAGAAATAGCAGGAAAAATAATTGAAATCGATGTAAGTAAAAATACATTTATAAATAACCCTCCTGTAGTTACACGCTTTAATGAACTTCCTTTATCTATACAAGAAACACTTACAGTAATTGCAAAAGGAGTACGTAATATAACCGGCATTTCATTTCAAAGGTTTTATAATCAATATATCAAATACGCCGGAAATGTCGGACAAGATATTGTAGAGTCTATTTTTTCATTTGTTCAATATAAACCTATACCGGTAACAGAACTTGTTCAAATGCATTTTATGAGGTTAACTCCCAATCAAGATGGGTTTATCAATTTTGGGTGGCGAGGATGGGAAGGGGATTTACCTACTTCTTTTATACGACATTGTTCTGAGAATCAGACTTTGGATGAGAGAACGACGGTTTATTATGATGAAACAATACAAACCTCAGTGAAGCGTATTCTGCCTCTACTTAGTTATTTTCATAAAGATTCTAGAACAGATAAGTTTGGAGGAACTTCACTTACAGGAGTTCAGCCATATATGGGAAATGCAATTCCAAATTTAACAGGTAGCGTTGTTTTTACTGACCTTGCGAAGAAAGGAGAATCCCAGTCTCCAATTAAGGGTGTTTTAGCCTATACTAGAGCAGGTACAGACGGTAAACATGCTGACTTTTATGCTATTGAAACCAATTATGATTTTGGTACGCAAGCAGCTTATTATATGAGTTTAGGAACAAATTCGAATCAAACTAAATTATATTTAGGAGTTTACAGTTCTATGAAAGTAACTGATTTTAACAAAGGTACCATTTTTGAAATTATTCCTTGATACGATATAAATTCTCAGTTTAAAAACATAAAGAGTTTATTCTGCTTCCAAAACGCACAACTTGACTTGTCCCCCTAAAAATCTTCAATCTATAAGTATCTATTTTATATAGTGATTTATAACTAGTAGAAAGCAACTCATAAACCATAAGTGTATGAATAATATAGAAAGTAATGAATGTGGTATCTTTAGGGGGGATTTTAATGAATTGGTTTGTACGTTATTGGTATCAACTGATGATAGAACATGATACGAGCTTTGTTCATAAAAGAAAATTGTCCCTTGCGAATAAGTTAGTACTTACAGCTTTGATGAGTGCATTAGCCACCATGTTTCAAGCAGCTGGGAACTTAGTTCCTGGTATAGGTTTGCTCATTAGTCCGTTTTCGACATTACCGATTTTTTTTGCTATTTTCTATTCTATTCGTGAGGGAATACTTTCTTATATTCTTACTATTTTTCTATTATTTATTATTGAGCCCAGTGAACTAATTGTCTTTCCTTTTACTACAGGCTTATTAGGTCTAGCCTTAGGAGTATCCTTTTTAAAATTAAAGAGGAGAATATGGATTGTTTCTTTTTCAGCAACTTGTCTACTTATAGGTATTATGATCGTTCTCGATGTTTTCCACTTTCCGGTACTTGGTCCTGCTGTTCATACAACTATGGATATAAAAATTATTTTATCAATATTTATAATGAGCTTTCTATACTGTTGGATTTATGCAGGTTTTTGCAGAATAATGATGAATAGATTATATAAAGTGTTGTATTAACAATGGCATAATGAGGATTGGAGATTGAATTCATGACTAACGTTGCAGTTAGACGACCGAATTTGAATGATGTAGATGAACTATATTTATTTTTCCGTATAGTTATTACGAATACATACAAAAATGAAGGATTGTCACAATTATTGGATGACATAGAAAATGAAATTAACTCAAAAAAGCAGTATTTGAAAAGTGATTTTGATAGTAACGGAGAAAGTCGTTACTTTTTATTAGCAATTGATACAAGTAACAATAAAATCATTGGAACAATCGAAATCGGTCCAGCAAGTACATTGATTAATAGTTGTACAGGTGGTGTACTTAAAAATTTGTATGAAATAGGAACTGTATTCATACTTCCGGAGTATCAAAGAAAGGGAATAGGGAGTTTATTACTACATACAATGTTTCTTACATTACTTAGCAGAGGGATAACAGAATATTGTTTAGATAGTGGATATAAAAATGCGCAAAGTATATGGACGAAAAAGTTTGGAAAACCTAACTATGTATTGAAAGATTACTGGGGAGAATCCAGTGATCATATGATTTGGAAGAAAAGTTTACATGATACACCTATAATATTTGAATTATAAAATGAAATATGCCTCTGAACATAGCTTTTCTTACTTATGTATGCTATTATTTATCTTTATAATAAAAGAGGACGTGAATGAACTTGATTAAAATTAATATTCCTGAAGCTGATGTTTCAATTACTGAACGTAAACAAGTTATTAAAGGAGACGAGCCAATCGTTACTCCAATTAATGGATTTATCGATTTCCACTTGTTCCCTAGAGATAAAGGCGGCATTTTTATGTTTTACAATATTAATGACGAACTTCTTTTCGTAGGTAAAGCTCGTAAAATTAGACAACGTATTAAGAAGCATTTTGAAGATAATGTTTCACCAATTAAAAATCACCGTGATGAAGTATACCGCATTGATGCATGTATCGTAGAAGATCCAACAGAAAGAGAAATTTACGAAACATATATCATTAATGAATACAAAGCGAAATATAACGTTGATAAAGTATTCTACAAATAATCAACATTAATAAAAAACAATCCTAGCTAATATGCAAGGATTGTTTTTTATTTAGATTTATTCTTCATATCTTTCTCCTTTTTTCAAATGATTAGCAGCAACAAAACAGATTACACCTATAAATATAAGTACAATACCAACCGTTTTATGTTTTCCCTCAAAGAAAGGAATATTTGAAATAACATTTGTCATACATAGTCCTAAAAATACAAAGATAGGGCCCACCCAAAGTAATACATTACCGAATTTTGTGTGCTTCCACATAATAACCCTCCTTAACCCTCTTTACATATATATCCATAAATAAAAAGTAAATTCATAGAGAAATATAGTTTTTTTCATATCGAAAATTTAACCCTCATATATTGGTACAAGCAAAAGAGAAAGGAGACCATCATGAATTGGTTAGAAGCTTTCATACTAGGTATAATTCAAGGTTTAACAGAATTTTTACCAATCAGTAGTACCGGACATCTTTATTTAGGAAGGCATTTGTTCCGATTAGATGAGGCTGGCTTATTTTTAGATACGATGCTGCATATTGGGACTTTACTTGCGGTTTTTATTTATTACAAAAAAGAATTTATATATTTAATTAAAAACCCATTTTCAAAGCTCATGTTATTACTTATCGTTGGGACAATACCCGCAGTTGTAATTGGTTTATTGTTTAAAGACTTCTTTGAAGATATTTCAAAAACAGGAATCACGATCGGTTGGGAGTTTTTAGTGACCGGATTCTTTCTCTACATGGCAGATAAACAAAAGAATGGTCGTAAAAAAATGGATGACATAACATATAAAGACGCATTAATTATCGGTTCATTTCAAGCTGCTGCTATTTTTCCAGCCATTTCCCGTTCTGGAATGACAATTGTCGCTGCATTATGGAGAAAATTAGACCGTGAAACTGCTGCTTACTTTTCTTTTTTACTATCGACACCAGCCATCGTTGGAGCTATCATTTTGCAATTTGTAGACGTTTTTCAAGGGAAAGCAGAATCTATTTCTAGTACATCTTTAATTGTCGGAACGTTATCAGCAGCGTTTTTTGGATACATAGCCGTTTCATGGATGATTCAATATTTAAAACGTCACTCCTTAAAAGTATTCGCGTATTACGTATGGGGATTAGGTATTTTAATTTTAATGTTGCAATTTACTGATGTATTTTAAGTATAATGATAAAGAAGTTAATTAGTTTAAGATCCTGTTTCATTCATACAAGGCAGGATCTCTTTTTATTAAGGGGGAAAATATGTTTAATAAGGCTATCGTTATTGGTGGAAGTATGGCAGGAAAGTTTGCAGCAAAAGCATTATCAACTTCTTTTAAAGAAGTAATCATTATAGAAGCTGATGAAAGGTGGGATGGAAAGTCTTCGAGAAAAAGAGTTCCACAAAGTAATCATCCTCACGTGTTATTAAAAGGTGGAGAAAACGCAATTGAAGAATTGTTTCCTAATATTACGAATGAATTAATAGAAGGGGGTAGTATTATAAACAACTTTACGCGTGATTTGAAATGGCATCAATTCGGTCTATGGAAACAACCGTTCATAGGGGAAGTACATATGATTCAACAAAGTCGTCCTTTGCTAGAATGGCATATTCAAAAACGAATACATCAAATTTCAAATATTACTATTAAATATGAAACATTGGTTAAAGGGTTATTGGTAGATGCAAAGCTTAACAAAGTGTGTGGAGTAAAAGTTAAATATTTAGAGACAAACACACAAGAAGAAGTTCATGCGGATCTTGTAGTTGATGCGAGTGGATTTGGCTCAAAAAGTATAGAGTGGCTACGAGAATACGAAATTAAAGTACAAGAAGAGAAAGTTCGTATTGATTTATTTTACGCAACGAAAATGTTCAAACTTAAAGAAAATGAGGAGTTAGACTGTTGTAATATGCTAATGTCTCCTAGTTTCCCTGATAACCCTTATGGCGTTCTTATTCAAACGATAGAAGATAATCGTTATTTTGTTACTTTTAGTGGATACGCAAATGAGAAAGCACCACAAACAGATGATGAGTTTTATGATTTTGCTGAAAATCTATCAATTTCTAATGTTACAGACTTCTTAAATAAGGCTGAGGGAATTACTGATATAAAGACATACAAAATTCCTTATCAAGTACGCCGGCGATTTGATTTAGTGAATAATGTACCAGAAGGATTATTAGTTATTGGAGATGCGCAATGTCGTTTTGATCCCGTTTTCGGCCAAGGTATTTCAGTTGCTGCTATGGAGGCTCACCAATTGCAATTACTTTTGCAAGATAGAAAACAACTTGATAAAACATTTACACAACAATTTTATAAAAAGGCAGCTACTATAATAGAAACCGCTTGGGATATGACAACAACAGAAATTTCACGTCACCCGCAACTAAAGAGAGAATTAACTACAAAACAAAAATTTCAGCTATGGTATACGAAACAAATATATCGACTATCTGCAAGTAATTCTGATGTTTATATTCGGTTAGTACGAGTGATGAATTTAATTCGTAGTCCATTTCATCTTTTTCATCCGAAAGTGCTACTAGCTGTATTACTTAATCGAAAGAAATAGCAGGAATATAATTGATTAAAAAAGAATGTATAACATTTAGTAAATCAAGAAGGAGAATACGGGATGGAAATATACATAGAGCAACTAAAGAAACAAGATGCTAAGGATTTATATACGTTTGAACTTACGAATAAATCTTTTTTTGAAACAATGGTACCAAATCGTGGCTCAAAATATTTTGAATTTGAATATTTCCAAAAACTACTAGACGATTTATTAATAGAACAGGTGGATGGAAATTCTTATTTTTATTTAATTCGTAATGAAGAAAAAGAAATTGTAGGACGAATCAATTTAGTAGATATAGATACAGAAACTCGAATTAGTTCGCTAGGGTATCGGGTCGGAGAAAAATTTACTAAAAAAGGAGTTGCAACAGCAGCCGTAAAATTAATTTTAGATGTAGCGAAAAATAATGAAATTACTGAAGTTCATGCTAAAACAACGACTAATAATCTCGCATCACAAATTGTACTAGAAAAAAGCGGATTTTCTTCTTATCAAAACGAATCAGATGTAACATCTGTAGAATTACATGGAGAACATGTGAAGTTTGTACACTATATTTGGAGAAATACTTCGCGCTTATAATAAGGAGGACTTATTCATGAATGATTTACGTTATCCAATTGGCCAATTTACATACAAACGTCCTATAACTGCAGAAATGATTGATACATGGATTCAAGAAATTGAAGATTTACCTAATGAACTAACAAAGGCACTTAAAGATTTAGATCAGAAGCAGTTAGATACACCATATCGCGTTGGAGGTTGGACTGTACGTCAAGTAGTTCATCACGTCGTTGATAGCCATATGAATAGCTACATACGCTTTAAATTAGCACTGACAGAAAAGAATCCAACTATTAAGCCGTATAAAGAAGAGAAGTGGGCAGAGTTACCCGATTCGAAATTACCGGTAGATGTTTCACTAGTAATGCTAGATTCATTACATAAAAGATGGGTTAACCTGTTATATTCTCTAAAAATTGAAGATTTAGAAAAGACATTTAACCATCCTGAAACTGGTGAAACAAAACTTGCTGTTGCAATAGGACTATACGCATGGCATGGTCGTCACCATACCGCTCATATTACTTCTTTAAGAAAGCGTCTAAATTGGTAACATGGAGATTATATTAGAGAAGGCGACAGAAACTGATGCAGAAGTTATATTTCAAATGCAAATAGACTCATTTAGCTCTTTATTACATAAATATAAAGACTATGAAACAAATCCAGCAAATGAAACTATCGAAAAAACTATTTGTAGAATAAATCATGTAGACGGTGGCTTCTATAAAATAATAGTGGCTATGAATCTTGTTGGAGCGATATGCATTTCACAAAAAGAAACACCCTCTAAATTTTGGATCAGTCCAATGTTTATTCACCCGAGTTATCAAGGAAAAGGAATTGCCCAAAAGGTACTTACATTAATTGAGGAAATGTTTCCTGAAGCAACGAGCTGGAAACTTGCTACTATTTTAGAAGAAGTGAAAAATTGTTTTTTGTATGAAAAGATGGAGTATAAAAGAACAGAAGCTAAAAAGAAATTAAATGATAAAACTACACTTGTTTATTACAAAAAAGAAAGGTAAAGCATACAAAATACGCTTTACCTTTCTACATTATTTAAGATTAAATATACAAAAATAATGTATATTCTTCCAAAATACTCGGGTTAGTATTTTTTGAAATGAATAAAAATACAAAAACCACTACTTTGTCGTAAAGGTTACTAACGCTTTTTGAATGCTTAAAATACTATCGTCACCTTTAAATTCTTTCGTAATTGGATCCTCCATACTAGACACCCAAATTTTAAGTTCTGCATCTAAATCAAAATGCCCAGCCGTTTCGATGCTATATTGTGTAATACTTTTATAAGGAATAGAATGGTATTCTGTTTTTTTGCCAGTTACTCCTTGTTTATCTACTAAAATAAGACGACGATTTGTAAATACGATTAGATCACGAATTAATTTATAAGCATGCTCTACTTTTTCATCGTCTAGCATAATCTTCTCTAAATCACGTTCTACACTTTCAGAACTCGTATTTGATGCATTTCCTAAAATACCGCTAAATAACCCCATATTAAATTCCTCCTTTAATATATGTGGAATGAATTACTTATATTGTAACATGTTACTCTCAAAGATATTATGACTTTACTTTAGTAGTTTCTGGTTATTGTTGTAATTAGTTTATATAACCTCATCTTAAAATCTTATGCTAATATGGAATTAAGAAAAAAGAAGCAGAGGGATATAGCATGAAGAATACCGGTTTAGTATTAGAGGGCGGAGGAATGAAAGGTTTATATACTGCAGGTGTACTCGAATATTTCATGGAAAAGAACTTATTCTTTCCGTATGTAGTCGGCGTATCAGCTGGCGCCTGTATGGGAGCAACCTATTTGGCGCGTCAAAAAGGGAGAAATAAGAAAGTAAATACAGAGCTAGTATCAGATTACAGGTATATATCTTACCGAAACTTAATTCGAAAACGTGAATTATTTGGGATGGACTTTTTATTTGATGAAGTACCTAATAAAATTGTTCCATTTGATTTTCAAACTTTCTTAAACTGTAATGAACAATTTGTTATAGGGACGACTGATTGCGAATCAGGACAAGCTGTTTATTATAATAAAAAAGAACATGGAAATGAAATTTTAAAAATCATCCGTGCATCCAGCTCAGTGCCGTTTATAGCGCCTGCTGTAGAGTATGATAATCGAAAATTGCTAGATGGAGGAATTATAGATCCTATACCGGTTTTAAAAGCTCAAACTGATGGTTATGAAAAGAACGTTGTAATTATGACAAAGCCAGAAGGATATGAGAAGCAGCGAAATAAATTTTCTGGACTAGTTAAAATTCTATATAGAAAATATCCAAAAATCGCAGAGAATTTAGTAGACCATTATCGTTTTTATAATGAGACAATATCTTATATGAATCAAATAGGACAAAAAGATAACTTTTATATCATTCAGCCTAGCGTACAACTTCCAATAAGCGGAATAGAAAGAAATAAAGAAAAACTCATTAATTTATATAATCTTGGCTATACAGATGCTAAATACCATTATGAAAACTTATTAAATTGGATAGAGAAATAAAGGAGGAGAAAGTTGAAGTTAGGAAAACGAATTATTTTTAAAGAATTGCAGAAAATGCATAGTCTACTGAATAAACCGTTTTCTTATCGTGCTACAGCAAAATTGCAACGAGACCTAAAAAGTAAATTTACCGAAGATGATTGTATAAACGCTGATTTTAATCATTATTGGATGCATACAGCAGCTACTTTAAATTCTATACTAAATGGAAACGAACAGAACATTACGTTTCAACAAATAAAGTGGTTAAGAAAATCGTTTTTTGAGTGGTTTCCGCAATATCGTTTTCTAGAAACAGAAATTGTGAATTATCCCATTTTGTATAGAGATTTCATAAGTTATGAGAAGACCAGGAAGCTATTACTTTATTACCTTACTGAATAAAAGCGAAAACGTACAGGTTACATTACTTGTACGTTTTTTTGTTCATAAAACATTCAATATTAACAACTAGTTTATATAGGAATTCTAACGAGAAGAAAGAAGTACACATAATAGAATGATGCAGGGGAGGAGAGAGGAATAGCTGTTTTGCTTTAAGTTATTGTCCAACTCGAATACAGTTAGTTATTTATGTTAAAATATTTCGAGTGAAATCAAGCTTTTAAGGATTTCATTGAACATTAAACAAAACAAGTTAGCAACGTAGAAGGGATAACATTAACATGAAAAACGTATCAAATATAGATAAAGTAGAATCAATAAAATCTTTACAGTCAACAATTAGTAAACTTGAAAATGCCTTATCACAGATGACTCAAAAAGGATCAAATACTACTTTAGTGAAAAAAAGACTCAAAGCAGCTAGTATCGGCTTAGCTATGTTAGAAAGTGTTTGGAAGCAAGAAACTCATAATTATACTCAGGAAGATTTAGCAGAAGCTCGTAATGTTCTGATTGGTTTGCTTCCATCAATTGAAAAGATTTACGTTAAGTCAAAGCTTGGTAGTCCTCAAAGAACGCTTTTAGAAAGAAGAATAAAATCGTTGGAACTTTCTATTCAGGCAATTGATTATTTTTCTAATAAATAACTTCGCTAAACAAATAACTTACGACTACTTTTATATAGGGATTCTAATGAAAAAAACTACATATAGAATACTACAAAGGAGGAAGAGAGGTGACTACAATAATCAGTCCTAAGTTAGAGAAGCTTAAAAATCAATTAAAGAATGGAAACGAAAAAGCTCTTTATACTTTTTTGCATGAAATAAAGTCAAATCACACGCCACTAATAGAACAATGCCCTGCAGATAATCAGTATAAGCTTATAACGTATATATGGTTAGGGGATCAAAACACTGAAAACGTTTATGTATTCGGTAGTTTTCCTGGTTGGGATTTGTCTGTAAATCAATTACAACGATTGTTACAGACAGATATTTGGTATGTAACGTTTAGGACGGATAAGAGTTTTATTTCAACGTACTATTTTTCAGTAAACGATGTTTTCGAAAATGATTGGATAAAGCGTAGTGAACAGTACGAAATAGACCAATTTAATCGAAATACATTTGGAGAAGGTACCAATAAAGCGTCTGTGTTAAACATAGGAATGGAGGTGCAATATAGCAGTCGTTTTCCTTCAAAGGATTATCCATCCGGAAAGATTGAAACATATTCTTTTTATAGTTCGATTTTAAATAACACACGCAAAATTCATATTTATACGCCTCATGATTATTCTCACACTTCACATCTTCAAGAACTTCTCATTGTATTTGATGGGAATTCATTCATTCATTCAGAGCCTTTCAATTGAAAAAACACTTAATTATTTAATTTACGAAAAAGAAATCCCATCTTGCATTGCTGTTGCTATAGATCCTGTTGATCGATTAGAAGAGCTAACTTATAACGATAAAATGAATACATTTTTAACAAAGGAATTACTTCCGTGGATTCAATCTAAGTATCACGTTTATCAAGAAAGGAATCATACAACAATTGCTGGTTTCAGTCTTGGTGACCTAGCAGCTTTTTATGCAGCGCTTTAAAATCCACATGTTTTCGGAAACGTGTTGTCAATGTCTGGATCCGTGCATTGGAAAAAGGATGGTTATGAAAATCAAATTTCATCTATAGATTTAAATGCGACTCAACCTCATTTTTATATTGCAGCAGGAGAACTCGAAAACAAACCTCTTTTAACGGCTAATAGACGCCTGTATAAAGCTTTAAAAGAAAAAGAGTATCCAGATTACTTATGAAGAGTTTCAAGGCGGATATGACGGTATTTGGTGGCGAGAAAAGTTATTTGATGGATTGAAAGCATTGAAACGTACAAAAACGCTACTATAAAATGTAAAGAGGAGAGATTCTATGAATCAAGAAGAACTAGATAAAAAACTAAAAAAGCAAGAGATTTTAGTAAAAGATGAGAAAGTTTGGACATTTACGTATGAGGACCATATTAGTTCTATCGTAAAAGAAGCAAAAAAGAAAGGGTCTTTTGATAATTTACCTGGTAAGGAGAAACCTCTAAATCTAGATAAAGATCTTTCGTACAATCCTGAAAAGCAACTGTATAGAACTTTGAAAAATAATCATGTATTACCTAGGTGGATTGAGCTTTCAAAGGAAATTGATGATTTAAAAGAAAAGCTAAAAGAAAATACAAATACGGCAGAAGCAGCGGAATTAATTCGAACTATCAATAAAAAGGTTTTAGAGCATAATTTACTTTGTCCGCCAAGCGCGCAAAAAATGAGGGTGAAAATGGATTTTTAACGATTTTCAATTAAGCTATCGCTTGCTATATAATTAAGTTAGGCATTTTCAATTCATTACTAAAGGGAGGCAAATGTAGTGAAGAATACGTATCAACTTCAAATTCCGAAAGAACTAGAACAGTATCGTAGTATTTTAGAAGAAAGTGTGAAACCGTATGTTAAAGTGTCTGGAACATTAGCAGAGACAACCCTTTTTGAAAGTAAGTTTGGTGGTTATCCGTATTTACCTATAGATCAAGAGCATCCTAAAGACTCAAACGGACAACCTATGATGCTACTTGCGCAGTTAAACCTTGAAGAAATACCAAACATTGAACATATGCCTCAACATGGAATGTTACAGTTTTTCATAAGTGCTGAAGAAGATCTTTTTGGAGCAGATTTTGATCATCCCACAAGCCAAAAAGACTTTCGAATTGTTTATCATTCTACAATCACAGCGGATTTAACTAAGGTGATTACTGATTTTAGTTATTTAAACACTTTAGATTTAGAGAATTTTATCGTACCCGAAGCAGCAAAACTAAAGTTTGAGTTGGCATATCAACCAGTAACACCAAGAGATTATCGATTTGAAATGATTTTTAGTGATAACATTGATTGGGAAGAAATTGTTGATGAAGAAAATAATATAGAATTAGGCGAACTGTATGATGATTTATGTAAAGATCAAGGACATAAAATTGGCGGATATCCATTTTTCACACAGACAGATCCGAGAGAATGGGAAGAAAAATACCAACAGCATGACATATTATTGCTGCAAATCGATACAGACGATTCATTAAATATTATGTGGGGAGATTCTGGTGTTGCTAATTTCTTTATACGTAAGGAAGAGCTGTTAAATCTAGATTTTTCCAATGTCATTTACAATTGGGATTGTTACTAGAAGATATAAATAAAATAATAGCAAACAAAAAATCTTCCTGAAGGTAAGGGAAGATTTTTTTATATTAAAAATAAACGTTATGTTAACTAGAATAAAAAACAATGAGTGTAATGAAAGTCAAGCCTAAATAACAGAAATAACAACAAATAATGTAAAGTTGTAAAATGTGTGCAAATAGCAATCAATTCATTAAGTAAAACATAAAATAAAATCACTAATTTATATTTTGTATAGAAATAATTTTTCTGTATAAAAATTTCTTGCCGATCAAAAATGATTTGGATTCGTTAAATCTCAAGCGATTATTGATTAAGATTTGCTGTGATGAATTTATAACAAATAAAAACGATAAAAACTGAAGAAATTTGTTTAGATAAGATTTCATGTGAATCTCACTAAAAATCTCTGTTACGTCTCATTAAGTATAGTTTACTTGGTTTTTGATACCTGTAATCGATTTGTTTCTATAACTTCCTATAATATATATTATGTTAACTGGATAAAAGTAATAAACTTATTATATGTTAGTTTAGATTGTTACGCTTCCCTTTTCATCGGATTCATTCTGTGTAATCGATTGTGTGCTTATTTGTTGTTGTTTTATGAGTTGTTGATGATAATGTCTCCAGATATAAATTATATTTAAGACAATAAAAAATGCAATTCGTTTTAACTGAACGCATTAAACGAATTGCATTGATATGATTACGAATAAGTTCTTAAAATTAGTTTGCTACAGCAATTGCTTCAATTTCAATTAATAAGTTATCTTTAATTAACTTAATCTTTTCATAATCTCTTTTAAATTAATTATCATTTTTTAGCCAACGTTTGAAAGCCGATTCGCTTATTTCTAAATTTGAACAAGTTGTAGCATTACATTTATTTTTCATATATTCTTCAAGGAAATTTTGTTTTCTTTGCTTAACGGCAGTTTGAGTTTGTTTTAATTTTCAATCTTGTAATTGATCTAAACTCAGACTTTCTTTCTGAAACACTTCATATTTTCTATGCAAATAAATATCTTTGTCTTTATAAATCCAATTTGAAAATAGTTGTATTGATTTTCTTTCTGTATAACACCATCTGCTGCTATAAATCCTAAAATATAAGCCATATTATTTGACCAAGTTTTAAAATAATCTTCTTTTATGTCATACTTTCTCTTCCAGCTCCCTATAGCGCGCCTTGGAACGTTGTTGTCTGTTAGAACCATACGAATATACCTTGCAGAAACATTAGCAAGCATCGCGATTTCTGAAGTACTTTCCCCTTCTGCATACATATGAATGATTTCAGCTTTTGATAGTTTACATTTTGATTTCTTTTTTCGCTCTATGTGCACTTACATCCTCTCCTTCCTTTCTTTTATTAGAGACATATTTTCTTCTATAACACACAACGAAACGTATGTTCTTTGTTGCGTATAAGAAGGAATTTACTAAATAAAAACAATTTACAACATGTACTTAATATTTGTTTTAGCTGCCACTTTGCGATTTGTACTTTATAGATACGAATAATGAATTTGACGAATTTATGATGAAAGGTAAAATGATATAGTTTAAACTACAAATAGCTACAATAACCACATACGTAAATTGTTAATCGTAAAAAGGAGAACTGATGAATAAGAAATATACAAATCAAATTCATACTGATATGAGTTTTAAACCGAAAGATATTATAAGTTTAATGACGGATTACTTTAAAATGAAATCAAAGCTGCGTCCTATAAAGGATTTGCCTATCGTTTTATCAAATAAAGATAATGAATCGTTTGAGAGTGTTACATGGTTTGGCCATTCTGCTTCTCTTTTGAAAATAGAAGGTAAAAAACTATTATTAGACCCTATGTTTGGAGATGCCTCTTCCCCATTTCCTTTGTTTAATAGTAAACGCTATAGTGGTGCTTTTTCTTTAGAACGTGATGACCTTCAAGAAATTGATGCGATTATCATTTCTCATAATCACTATGATCATTTGAATTACAAAAGTATTATGCAGTTAAAAGATCGCGCAAAGCACTTTTATGTTCCAACTGGAGTTGCACAATATCTTATTAAATGGGGTGTTTCACCTAGTAAAATTAGTGAGCATAATTGGTGGGACGAAATTACGTTTGATAATATTAAGTTAGTATGTGCGCCTGCAAGGCATTTCTCTGGACGTGGTATGACAGATAGAGATTGTTCATTATGGTGTTCATGGCTTATTCTTGGTCAAAAGACTAAAATTTTCTTTAGTGGTGATAGCGGTTATGCCCCTCACTTTAAGGAAATTGGTGATAAATACGGTCCATTCGATCTTACATTAATGGAATGCGGACAATATGATCCGAGGTGGTCTGCTATTCATATGTTGCCTGAAGAAACGGTACAAGCCCATATTGATGTTAAAGGAGAATTACTTCTTCCGATTCATTGGGGTGCTTTTACGTTAGCATTACACGAATGGAGTGACCCGATAGAACGTGTTACACAAGAAGCCAACCGTTTAGGAGTGAAAATTACAACACCACAAATTGGCGAATCTATTACGTTAAAATCTACAGACTATCCTTTATCAGCTTGGTGGAAGGAAATTTAATTTTAAAACATAAAAAGAGCGAATCCTCTTATAAAGAATTCGCTCTTTTTTCTGTATTTAAACTTATTTTACTATATTGGATCTCCCACTATCTAATACTCTATTTGCTGGTACACTGGACATTTCAACCATTGTATTCATACTCTTATCAGTCAGTTCAATGAGTTCGTTTTCATGTTTTATTTTATTTAAATCCCACACCATCCCATGAAATTCATTATGTTGACCACTTACCTGTATAACGCTTTTTGTTTTATTTGAAGGCTGTATTTGAAGGTTTGTAAATTGATTCCCACTAATTTCATTTGGCGTAGTTACTTGACTATCCATATAAATCATATTTACACAGTCTTCTAAAGAAAAGTTCATAAAACGATTGGCATTTATCCAAGCTTGTCCGGTGCTCGGTTTTTTCGCTACTAATTTCAGTCCGGTTTCCATTCCTACAACTTTAATATTTTCGAAGTTAACAAACGAAATTTCATTTTCTTTTCCAGCAGAGTATAAAGAAATTCCGGTACCTTTATTCGTTTCCGTCCAATTGATAATATTTATATCTTTTATTTGTGTTTTGTTCCAAGTGTTATAATATTTATTTTTACCGTCTAAATAAATAACTTCAGAGTTAAATTTAGGATCGTCAATAGCTATATACGCTCCTTCAATGGATGCGTTTTTCTCTAGTTCTAAAACTCTAAAGTTTCCCTCAACTACAAATTGGGATCCATAACCAAATAATAATTTCACACCTTTTTTAACAATGATTGGTGACGTGATTTTATACTTTTTATCATCAAGCAATACAGTTTTAATTTTACTAGACTCTGCTTTATTAATAGCAGATTGTATTTTTATTGAATCATTTTCCCCTTTAAAGTTTTCTACATACAAGTTAGTACTTTTAGCTGCATAGTCTTTTTTGTTGTATTGATAAAAAGCAAAAATAATTAAAACTATACCAATGAGTAAAACAATTATTTTCTTCATCGTACTCACCCCATATCGATTAATCTATGGCTTTTATATTTAGGTTATTATTATTTTGCTTTGTATTTCAGATTACCATTGCTGCTTTGTCTATGATTGAATTATATTATGTAGGATTTAGTAAACTGTTTGCTATACTAATACATCATTCTTATAATGTATTAATTTATGATTTCATAAAACAAAAGTCTGCTTGTACATAATGTAGTAATCACTTCCTCTATCCCTAATAAGCTCTTACTGGTGATATAAGATGTACTGCTGCAGATTGCTCTCCTGCTTCAATCAATATCGGTCTCATAGAACCGCCAAAGCTTAAAGTAATCGTTTCTTCTTTTATTGCTCTTAAAGCATCAACCATAAAACGCCCATCGAAAGATATATTTAATTGTTTTTCACCTTGAATCGCATCTATCTGTTGTGTTTCGGATATTTGCCCAATTTGAGAAGCGTTTGAAGAAATTTTAATTGTAGATTCGTTTATGATTTCTAAGTTAACATTGTTATTGGCCCATTCACTTGCTAATAAACTTGATCGATCTACACCTTGTAATATCTTTTTTCTATCTATGTTAATAATCGTTTTAAAGTCATTTGGAATAAGGTTAGAAATATTAGGATATTTCCCTTCAATTAGTCTTGAATATAATGTGGTTGTTCCGAGCGTAAATATAATATGACTCTCTGAAAGGTAGATATATACGAATTCCGAATTGCCGTTCATTAATTTTAGAAGTTCACTAATGGTTGCGCTTGGTACAATACAATTTGCTTTTACATCTGAGGAAAGCAATGTTTCGCGTATAGCTAGTCTATGTGAGTCAGTTGCAGCACAAATGAACTTATTATTAGATAACTCTATATGCACCCCAGTAAGAACAGGTCTAGATTCATTTTTTGCTACTGCAAAGACTGTTTGTTTAAATACTTCAATCAATTGCTCTGTCTCTACTTTGATTTCTGCATGATTATCTATAAGCGGTACATTCGGAAACTCATCTGCAGGAAATCCATTTAAACTTAATGTGATTTCTTCTGATTGTATCTTAATAATTTGCTCATTCTTACTTTTTATTGCTATATCACTTGGCATTTTCTTTATTATTTCAATGAAATACTTTGCAGGTACAACAATAGTTCCTGCCTTTAAAATAGTTGCAATTTTTTCGTCTTCAATTGAAACAGGAATGAATTTTTTAATAAAAATATTCGAGTTACTTGCAATTAAAGTAATTCCAGATTGATCTGCAGTTATTTTTATACCAGATAATATAGGAATTAAAGATTTTGTTGATATTGCTTTGTTGACTTCTGAAAGTGATTGAGTGAATTGTTTGTGATTAACGATAAACTCCATGTTTTCCCCGCCTTACATAAGATAATATTTTTATGAAGATTGATGAACGATTGTTCCGTTAAAAAAATAAGGTACTGTTTCTTTCTTTTGTAATAAATCTAGTAAATGTTCTGGTATGCGTAAATATGGAGCTGCTATATGTAATTCCATCCAAGTAATCTCTTCGATTTCTTTTGGCCTTGATATATATGTCTCTCCGCCGATTATTTCGCCTAGAAAATTAAAGAAAATTGCATGATGATCTCTTTCCTCAAAAAAGGCTTCGCTGATAGAACAAATCCCGTTTACATTTATATGTAACCCTGTTTCTTCTTTTACTTCTCGAATTACTGCTTCTTCTAATGTTTCTCCTAGTTTAACTGCGCCACCTGGTAATGTATAATAAGAACCATTTTCCCCTGTGTTTTTTACCATTAAGATCTTTTCATTAGTTTTATCGTACAAAATCGCGTATGTAACATTAACTTTTTTCATATGTACCTCCTCTATTTTAAATAAAAGGAATTTTCTGTCTTCTATTCATTCTACCATTAACTCCTTTTAATATATATAAGTTAGTTAAGTCTTGCCTTTACCACTATTGTTGGAGTTAATAAGAATAGGCTACTGATATAAAAAAAGAACGTACCTTAGGAAGATTATCCAAAGTACGTTCTTGCAGTTTTAGTATAAAAATTGATTCAATTAATACTGAAATTAATATTAACCTCGCCCTTATTGCATTTGTATTTCAAATACTAACGTTAACAAATTCTATATACTTTTTAACCGTTTTTCTAAATAATAATGATTATGTCCTTTCGGATGATCTTCACTTACTCCAATTACTTTATATCCATGTTTCTTATAAAAATCAGGAGCTTGGAAACTAAAAGTATCTAAATTAATTAACCTACACCCTTTTTCAATTGCAAATTCTTCAATAAGTTTTATTAACTTGCTTCCGTAGCCTTCATGCCTATATTCTTCAGAAACCCATAGAAAGTCAACGTGTACATGGTGCCAAAAAATTATTGCTGTTACCCCACCTACGATTTCTTCTTTTTCATTTCTTACTATGAAACTAACCTTCTCTGAAGGGGTTTTTTCTTCATCTGCAAGATATTTTTGATTGTATTCAATCACTTTCTCTCTTATGTAATCACTATCTTCTTGTACCCACTGCTGTACTATTTTCATTTTAAGTGTCACACTCCTTTTACGATAGCTATTCAACTTCATAATTCTAATGTCCTGTCTAAATAATAGTCGTAGATGACTAATACAATTGTTTCATTTCACTAAAATAAAAAAGCCCTACTACCTTTCATCTGTAATAAGACTTATATACGTTGTGTAGAATCCAATTAATCTCAATGAATGTAATTGCTCAAAAAAATATTAAAATTGTTCAATTCTTTTTTATGAAAACTTCCGTTATTTCAACACCTTAGGAGAATAGTCCAATTGTATCACTGCGAAAAAGAATGAACATTCCTAAACCAATTAGAACAATTGGAACAATAATATAACAGTTTTTCTCAAGTACTTTAGCTAGTATAGGAGCTTTTAGCAATTTGTAGCTAATAAAACACCATATCGCTATCATGAAAAAAAAGATAACTAATGTAACGATATTTGTTTCAAGAGTTTGACTAGCAAACATTGGTATATAAATCGAAATATTGTCAGCTCCATTAGCTAATGTAATTGAAGCTACTTTAAATAATGAACCAGTAACGTTATCGATAACTTCATTACTTTTATAAGAACGAAGTGACAACAGTCCTTTAACCCCCATATAAATTGGCACGAATCCTAATAACCCAATCCACGAAACAGGAATGAAAAAAGAGCTTAAAGACCCAACGATACTTAGAAAAACAATCATACTAAACCCAAAATATTGTCCAATAACAATATAAAGTTTTTTTCTCATAACTTTTTCGCGGACAGCTCTACCTTCTTTCCTAATTACTTCTGTTCTTACTTGTGAAAATAAAACAAGCAGTATAAAAATGTCATCAATATTTGTTGTAGCGAATGCCACAACAGAAGAAATTATGGTTGTAATCAATATAAGCCAACTACTTTCATTGTAAACTTATAAGAAAATAATGGTCTATGAATGAAGTGCACGTTCCATCACAAAGTTGGTTAACTGTAATTTTCTAAATGTTTTTTAACAACATGTTAGTTCCTTTATAAAACAATATGAATATTCTACGTATCTGCTACTTAGTTCATTAAGAAATAAACAACTTTATTGCTTCTCAAATCATTTCATTTTAAATTAAATAACTCTATTCTCTCTACACAAAAAAAGAGACCTATATTAGGACTCTTTTTAGTATTAAGCTACTTTCCGATGTAAATGTTTTAGTTCCTTTTTCTTTTCTGCATTTGGTGGACGAATTAATATTGAAATAATAAAGGAAATAACACTTAAAACACCGATTATAATGAAAGTTGGTTGAAATCCCCCGAGTATCGCTCCAATAAATGATCCTGCAAGCGCACCAAATCCGAAACCTTGGTAGACAATCCCATAATTTGTACTATGGTTTTTTAATCCAAAGAAATCTCCGACAATAGCTGGGAATATAGTTATATTACCGCCGAAGCAAAAGGCGACACTTGCTACACAAGCAAAATAGATTCCGTAATTTAGCGGAATAAAACTTAAAGTAAAGACTGACAAACCTATAATAATAAACGTTGCAGAGACAATTTTCATGCGGCCGATTTTATCTGATAACGTCCCAAGAATGATTCTACCTACTGTATTAAAGATTGCAATCATAGCAACGGCGTTTGCAGCGGTTGCTGCGCTAAGTCCAACGAGTTGTACGCCGATATCTTTTACCATACTTATTAAATACAAACCACCCATACACGAGGTGAATAACATAAAAAATAGGAGATATACTTGTTTCGTTCGCATCATTTCACGCGGAGTATAGTCATTGTGTAATGTTTCAGTTACAGCATTACTTACAATTGCCTCACGTAAGAAGAACGATCCGATTAATACTAAAAGTAACACGATAATACCCCAATATAAGAATGCTTGTGATACACCAAGGTTATCGATAAGATTTCCGTTTATATACCTAAAGATTAAGCTGCCCATTCCATATGCTGATACAGATATACCTGAAATAAGCCCTTTCCGATTTGGAAACCATTTAATTAAATTAGATAGTGATGTAATATAAGCCGTTCCATCCGCATAACCAACAACGACACCAGCTAATAAATATAATAGTGGTAAGGAAGAAACTTGTGAACTAAGTATTAAGCCGAGTCCTAAAACAATTCCTGCAGTAGCAATAAGTTTCCGAAGTCCTAATTTTTTCTGCAATTTTGCTGCAAATAAAGTTGAGAATGATAAAGAAAAACTTGTTATGGAGAAAGTTATCGCTACTGAATTAAGATTCCATCCAAACTTACTTACAAGGGGTTGATTAAATAAACTCCATGTATAAATTGTTCCAAGGCCAATTTGAACAATGATTGTACCTAGAACAATTAGTAACGGATTTATAGAAGTTTGTTTCATACTAACTGTCCCCTTCTTTTATCTTGACATGAATTTTCACAGTTAGTATATCCATCATAAATTGTAAGATACTGTACGGAAAATGGTAATTAAGTTCATATACACAAAAAGACACTTCATAAAGAAGTGCCTTTTTGCAGGTTATATCGAATGTTTCTAAAGAAAGCTTTGTTAAGATAAGACATTTTCAAATGCTTATGTATATATGTTATCAAATAATTTATTATATGTGATGGGACTTAAGACGTATTTTTCATTCATCATATAGTCGGATGAAAAATTAATATTCGATTTCATCAAAATCCTTCGGCTGCGGTACAGTTTGCATATTTGCTGCATCTTTAGGATCGCTGTAAATTGCATTTTGCTCTGTATTTACATCTTTTATATTTTGTTTTTTATTTTTGCTCACTTTATCTTTCACTTTCAATCACTCCTTTTTGTTATAGGATTAATTATGCCCTATTACCGCTACTAAATGTATCAGTGACTAAATTGCTAAATTCACGTAAATAATATAAGTAATTATCACCGCCGTAGTTATATCTTTTGTTATACATTTTTGCAACAACTACATTATATTCAGGTATTACTAAAATAGTCGGTCCAGTAATCCCTAATATTTGATACGACCCTTTTGGAATACGTTCACCAAGCTCACTTAATTGTGCAGGTTCATTTTGGACGAACCAAAACACCCCATTTTGTGGTAGCTCTTTGTTTATAAATGTTGGACTCTGCAAACTCGTAGCGATTTTTATAACTTCTTTTGGAACAATTTGTTTACCGTTTATCACACCTTGATTTAAATGAAGATTACCCCAATAAGCAAATTCTCTAGCTGAGACAAACAGATTTTTTTCAGTACCGTCATCTACTGTACCAATTTCACTAATTGCGTCTTCATTTGGATTATTAACAACGTCAACTAAATTTTCATCTCGCTGAACTCTCCAACCTGTTTCTTGAAAATTAGCAGGTTTAAACACACGCTCCTTTAACAATTCAGGAACACTTTTGTTATATAGCTGGTAAATAAGACGTGTCATCATTCTTACATTAATATCTCTATATGCCCATGATTGTCCCGTCATTCGTTTCTTCTAATCCGTGCGAATGTGTTACTAAATGTCTTATCGTTGTTTTACCAAGCAATGCAGAATCAAAGTCTTTAAAATACTTTGTCGCTTCATCATCAATAGAGTTTATTTTCCCCTCGTAAAGTGCGTATGCTACCATTAAACCTAAATAACTTTTTCTCGCAGAAGCAACGTTGAATTGTGATGACGCGGTTACTTTTTTACTTGTAGAGATATTTGAGTGGTAACCACTATAATGCTCTAGTACGATTTTATTATTTTTTATAATACAAAGTGCTGTAGCAGAACTATGATTTTTTTCTTTAATATTTTCTACCCAAGAAATCAACTTATCGTATGTATACAAATAAATCCCCCTTAATACGTTCGAAAATTACAGCATGAAAGAAAAGTATAAACAATGTTTACACCTTTCTTTCATATAAAATATTAATGATGTAATATATTTAAATAATCCACCAGTTCCAGCAATTAAAGCAACCAAAACAACCAGCGCAACCTACGCAACGTCCACCACAGCCACCACATCTACCGCCGCCACAACCGCCACAGCGTCCACCACAACCTCCGCATCCTCCGCAACGACGTGCATCGTCTTGAATGTAATAGTATGGATATTGACTTTGTTGTTGATCCCAATACACAACATTACCAGTTTGATAATCATTAAGGTTTAATGTTTGTAGTTCATGTTGAAATTGATTCATTACGAACCCCTCCATTTATAAATTTAAATTCCGCCCAAACGTTAAAGTTTATATATTTTTGTAAACAAGATTGAAACAAGGCTATAGACTAAATACGTACATCAACAAAATATGAACTTACACTAGGTGATGTACCTTGTTTTTGAGCCTATTTTCTTTATATTCATTCGATGGACGTATTTACTATAAATAAAGTGATTTAAAAATTACTAATCCAACAATTTAGTAGTTCATCACTTAACTTTCTTTCAAGTAATTCCTTCACTAAAGGCATTGGCATGATTTCATAATCATTTAAGGATTCTTTATTATAATCTATCCAGTGAAATGCTAAATGAGACTCGCTAGATTTCGGTGGTAAGTCCGTATGTAAATCTTGTGACTCTACTTCAAAAATGTGGTTAATTTCATGATGAAGCACTTCTTTATCTTGCCATTGATTTTCTATGACTCCTAAAAATTGTTGTATACTACAGTTTACTCCAAGTTCTTCTCTTAACTCTCTTATTAATGCATTCTCTGCTGATTCTCCAATCTCAACATGGCCACCAGGTAAAAAATAATGATGGCCAATATATTCAGCAACTAATAATTTTTCATCTTTTATCATGACTGCTCGTACAATATGATGAAATTTACTTTTCAATTGATATTCCTCCTAATTATTCAATGTATAGTTGCTCAAAATAGTCATTTAGTATTGGTATAATATAAATCATAGGTGTTTCATACGGATGAATATCATTAATAACTTCAAGAGCATCTTTTACAAGTTCTCGTTTACACTTTATTTCAACTTTACATTCTTGCCCTTCGCATATTCGACCAATTTCTCCATTAAAAGGAGATGCCTCGTCTAAAGGTCTCCAATATCCTTTCACTGAACTATAGGAAAAACAATGGTCATATTCGCCCGTTTTACATGCTCCAATTTTATTTAATTCATCCCTTAATGTTTCAATATATTCTTCAGGAATGAACACTTCAATTTTCACTTCAGTAAATTGCATATTTCATTTCACGCCTTTACTTCCTAATAGTTAAACGAATAAACGATATACTTGCTCGCCATCATACTCCTGTTCTAATGATTTGAAACTGTATCGTTCATATAGTTTCTTTGCAGAGATATTATCTTTATGTACGGTTAATCTAATTTCTTTACACGCCTTAAACGTATTTTTTATTATATTAATACTTTCTTGTAAGGCTGCTTTTCCATAACCATTACCTTGCTGCGATTGATCAATAATAAATCCGTTAATCCAATACATATCCGATGTCTCTCTTACAACTGCATGTATTACAAAACCAACCATAAGGTCACCATCGTATATAGCGAATGGTATGTACTCTACATTGTCACCATCTGGTTTTATATATACTTTAGCAAGCGAAACTGCTACGGATGGAACAAATTTCAACTGATTTTCTTTAACTTGTAGCTTTAATGCTTCTTTCCAATTTTCTCTCGTAACAACCTTTAACTGGACATTCAATATTGTAAGCTCCTTTATCTAGAGGGATGTATTTTTATATTCAACGCATTGAAATAATTCCCTTTTTCGACAACAACTTATAACATGATTTTTATAAAATCTTGAATGAATTTTTGTTCATCTATTTCTAATGCTATATGGGCCCCTTCAGATATAGAGCTAGGGCGGAAATCAGCAAATGTTTGTCCTTTCGTATCTCCGTATGTATCTACATTTACTGTACGATGCACAAATTCAAAAAAACTTGGATTTACTAATCCACTTATTGCAACCACATCATGTAGCAAAGGTCCTTCGATAGATGGATTAAGTTTTTGGTATGCAGATAAATAGTAATCATACATTGGTTTCATTATCATATGAAATGGATTCTTTGTATTAGCTTGAATATAGCTAAATACATTTGGTGTTAACACAGCTTTGTTTGTTACATTTAAAGGGAATATTAATAAATTCTTTGCTTGATGGAAAACAATTTTACTTGCTATAGGATCTCCATACACATTTGCCTCTGCTAACGGCGTAACGTTTCCTACTTCTAAAAAAACACCACCCATGAAATATATTGCTTTTACATTTAGCATTAAATCATTCCATAAATTAAAAGCAATTGCTAACGAGGTAAATCTTCCTACAGCAACAATCGTTAAATCTTTTCCGTACTTTATAAGAATCGCAGCAATACTGCCAAAATTGTATATTGGAATAGATAATACGCTTTCTGGAACATGGATAGTACCTAATCCTTCTGCTCCGTGAATTTCAGGGTAGTACGTAGTAATTTCTTCTGTAAGTGGTTTTGTTGTACCACTAATGACAGGAATGCCTTGTCTATTTGCTAACTGTAAAATATACGCTGCATTATGTGCAGCATGTATATGCTCAACATTTCCGTATCCAGTTACAATACCGACAATTTCAATTTCGGGATGCAGTAAACCATACATAATGGCAAATGAGTCATCAATACCTGGGTCTCCGAAAAATAATACTTTTTCCAAGAAATACTCTCCCCTCATAAAAAAATTGAGTCATCAATAGCTATTTATATGAAAAAAGCAAGTATACATATGCAAAGCTTAAAATGGATAATGTTTTACAAGATATAAAAAGGAACTAGCGTATGCTAATTCCTTTTCTTAGGTAAATATTCTCAAATTTGATTATTTATCGTATCCTTCATAGATTTCATCATTTATTAGATTTTGTGTTTTTTTATCATCGGGTACAGGCTTCCACCAATTTCCCGTAATAAAAAGCATAGTTAATAGATTGTAACTATCACTAAAATAGCTTTCTCTCTTATTCTTCATCCAATCCCATCCACTATTTACCCACTTTTGATTATTGCTACTCGTTATACTTGCAGCAATAAACGGTGAAACAAATACAGCAGTTGAATAACTACCAATATTAGATCCATTTAATTGATAACCATCCACAATTTTAGAAGGATTTCCATTCGTTTTATTTTGAATCCACGAAGAAACTTTATCAGAAATGACTTTACTTCTTTTCTCGCCGTACATCGCATAGTCCATTACAATTCTCAATGGTACCCGACTAGCATTGTAATAATATGCATTTGTATATTCTGACTCATCTAAGAAGTCTTTAGGTGCGGGTTGTGGTGGGTTTTTTACAACGAAATCTGAAATAAGTCCTGTATTTGGAGAGTACTTATTACTAAATTGCGTATAAACATCGTACAAATTATTAATAACAGTAAGCCAAGTTTTATCACCTGTAAATTCATAAAATGCTCTAAGGTGTGACATCATCCAATCAGATGGTCTCGTATCAAGTGAACTTTTAGAATCCCAATCTCCTAAATTTAGTCGGTTATTATTTGTAACATTACTAGCTTTAATACCTTTTGTAATCATGTCTTGTGCTTCTTTCAAATAATTAACTGTTCCATTAGATCCCCACTGCTTATGAGCAAGAAGAAGAGAATACGCAATATCTAAATCCCCATCAGTAGCAGAATCAAAATGACCTTGTGCTTTTTTACTATCTGCGACAACCCATCCCATTAAATTAGGATTTTGAGAACTTTTAAAAGTTCTTGCTGTTTTAAATAAACCGTCATAGATTTTTTGAGCATTCGAATCATAACCAGCCATTAATACTGTAATTATCATCCCATACCCTTGACCTTCTGAAGTTCCAAGTGGCTTAAATCCATCCGCATCACCTGTAATCTCTCCTTTTACATAATAACCACCAGGTAAAGAAGATAAATCATTTTTCAAATATTTCTTTTTCCAATTATCGTAGTAGCTTCTTACAGAAGCATTTAAGCTTTCTTGTGTAATATGATTCGGTTTTATAACGCCTGCATAATTAACTTGCTGGGGAAATGGTTTCATTTCCTTTGCAGCAGCTACTTGTTGATTAACTATGGGAATAAAATTTTGTACTGAATTGTCCGTTACATTTGCTGCGAAACTAGAATTAGAAAAACTAGCTAGTCCGATTCCTATAATAGAAATACATGTGAAAATTTTTCTTTTTCCATTCATTATGTTGTCATCTCCTTTTAAAATGCTTACTACATAAAATGTAACATACAATATTTAACTGAAATACAAAATATTATATTTATCAACATAAGAAAGAAACTATATAAAAAAGTATTATAAAATCATTATTGAATTACATTATACGGATTGATTATTTGCTAAATTCCTATGTTTTTCTTTTCTTAATACTGGTATATGAGCAATCACAATTCCAAGTATAGTAATTCCTCCGCCAATTATTGAAACTAAAGTTGGCACTTCTCCTAACCATATCCAAGCAATGAAACACGCAGTTATTGGCGTTAAATATAGAGAACTTGTTGCTTCAGAAGCACCAGTACGAGATATAATATAGGCCAATGTAATATACGGGAGTACTGTTGGAAAGACACCTAAATATATAACGCTCAAGTTAACTTCAAGAGGGGCTGCTAGTATTTCTTGATAAACTCCGGGTAAGAAAATAAGCATACATACAGTACTAGACAAAATTGTATATATGGTAAATGGTAAGAAGCCATATTTTTTTAAGTAAGATGTTTGGAAAACGAAAAATAGACTTTCTGAAATCGCCGCTAATAATATAAATAATCCCCCGCTATTTAATTGAATAGCGTCGCCTTGGCTAAGTGAAATTAAGACAATTCCTGCAAAACTCATTACACCACCGATCCAGCCATTTAATTTCATTTTTTCATTCAAAAAAACAGAAGCAAGAATTGCCGTCACTATTGGAGTGACTGAAATAATTAAACTTGCAGATCCAGCATTTACTGTTTTTTCGCCGTAGTTTAATGCGATGTGATAAATAGTAAACCCTAAAGCACCAAATATAAAAAATGCTGGGATATCCTTTAAATCCGGTAGTCGTAGTTTGTATATAAATGAAAATAACAAAAGTATAAATGAGGCGATTAATAAACGTAGTAAAGTAAGGTGTTCAGGCGTATAAGATTCAAGCCCCATACGAATTGCTGGAAAAGCAGTTCCCCATATAAGAATTGTAAAAGCGTGAGCACATATAATGCGTAAATCCCATTTTTTATTATGCATGTTTTCTCTCCTTCCCTAAAAAACCAACCATTTTTAAATTACCAATTATTTCTTTTCATCATATTTAATAGTTGATACAATGTCTTCAACCAGTTATTTATCGGAAAAACCAACCACTTTGAATCTTTTAAATAAACGAGGGAGTTTTTTATATGACAACCGATAAAAAAGTGCCTAAATATTGGCAGATAATAGACTATATAAAAGAAAAAATTGAAAACGGAGAATGGCCAATTGGAAGTAAAATCCCTAGTCAGCGGCAGTTAGCAAAATTATTTCATGTAAATCGAAGTACTGTAATAACTGCGCTAGATGAACTTATGGCAGATGGTTTAATTCAAGGACAAATCGGAGCAGGAACAATTGTAACAAATAATACATGGTCATTATTAGCAACTAATCCCCCGCCCGATTGGAGTGAATATGTAAAGGCCGGTATTCATAAACCAAGTAAGTTAATGGTGCGAGAAATAAATGAAGCGGAAGCAAATAAAACGCTTATTCATCTTAGTAAAGGTGAACTTGCACCTCATCTTTTCCCGCTTGAAACTATGCAATCTATAATAAAAAACGTCAGTGAGGAATTAGATTATTTTGGATACGAAGAACAAAAAGGTTTTTATCCGTTACGTGAAGCAATAAGCAAATATGTAAAATCATTTGGAATACATGCATCACCGGGTTCTATATTAATAGTCTCTGGTGCACTCCAAGCATTACAATTAATATCAATTGGTCTTTTACATAGAAAATCAACTGTTTTACTTGAACAACCTTCTTACTTATATTCACTTCATGTTTTTCAATCAGCAAATATAAATTTATCCGGTATATCAATGGATAATCAAGGTATTTTACCTAACGACTTATTAAAACGAATTAAGTATAGTCAAAAAAATAATATTTTATATTCAATCCCTTGTTTTCAAAATCCAACGGGGATATTGATGTCCAAAGAGCGAAGAAAAGAAATATTAAAAATATGTGAAAAAGAGCAATTGCCTATCATCGAGGATGATATTTACCGAGAGTTATGGCTTGATAAATCACCACCAGCTCCTTTAAAGTCAATGGATAAACATGGACATGTATTATATATTGGTAGTCTCTCTAAAACACTTACCCCAGGACTTAGAATTGGATGGATAATCGGACCAGAACCTGTTATTGATAGATTGTCAGATATAAAAATGCAAACAGACTATGGATCCAGCTCTTTATCTCAAAGAGTAGCTGCTGAATGGATAAATGAAGGTTTTTATGAAGACCATGTAGCAAACGTAAGAATTCACCTGAAAGAACGAAGACAAATAATGATACGAGCTTTAAATAAGTATTGTGCAGATGTTGCATCGTGGGATATTCCTAGTGGTGGATTTTTTATATGGCTAAAGGTTGTGCATAACATTCCGATGAAAAAACTATTTTCAGAGGCACTATCAAAAGGAATTCTTTTAAACCCGGGACGTATTTATGAAGAAGAATCAGATCAGTACATTCGTTTATCATATGGATATGCTTCTCCAGAACAAATGACTTACGGGGTTAAATTGCTCAGTGAATTAATTCGAAAGTTAACGGCATAAAAAAATCCTCTTTTGTTTTTGGAGGATTTTTTTACGTATCTTATTTACCACAATTTCATTTCCTGCCCTAATAAAATAAGTTTTTCATAAGGATCTCCGTCAATATTTAATACTTGAGCAAATGCAGGTTCTGTTTTTAAACCTTGTTCCTTTAAGCGAATAACTTCTTCCCTTATATGGGGATGCTGCATTAATAACATGTGCTCCACTATCATATGTCTATATGCATTTTGATTACGCACTGGCTTAGGTTGAGCAAATAATTCAAATTCAAAACCTTCGAATTCAAAATTCACCTTTATCGATTCAGTACCTTTAATTTTTTTCTTTTTAATGTTGAACCCTCCATAAGAACCATATAAAGATCTCATTTCCTGCTCAAAAACATCAAAGTTATATACTTCCATTACAATATCTAAGTCAGATTGAGGAGTATCAATTCTTATCGGGATTGTCCCACAAAGAACGGGATTATATAAAGCTAAATCCTCCATGATGTTTAGGTTATTCAAAACATCATATATTTTTTGTTGCTTGTCATTGCCCGATTGTAAATATGTAATAGATGTAAACATAGAAGTCTCTCCTTCACTTAACGTAATAATCATCTCACTAAATTTAAGAAAACATTTCAATCATTGGATTTTGTTCTAGGAGTACCTTTATTTCAATATATTAAGCCGAACTAACTATATTTTTCAACTTTTCTCCTATACTGTAATACTATAAAAATAAAAAAGGAGGAATTATTATGAGCATTTTTAACATTCTTTTAACCATACACATCCTATTTGGAACAATATGCTTAATCACTGGTATTGTAGCGATGGTTGCCCAAAAGAAGAAAGGAAAACATACCGAATGGGGCGAAATATATCATGCATCCTATGTTGTCATTACCCTTACGGCAATAATATTATCCATTATCAACTGGGATAAAGTCGCATATTTATTTTATGTAGCAATCTTCTCTTATTCATTTGCGATTTATGGATACCTTGCACGAAAAAAACGTTGGAAAAATTGGCTCCATCACCACATCAGAGGTATGTTAGGTTCTTATATAGGTGCAGTCACCGCACTTTTAGTAAATGTCGGCATCCATATTCCTATTATAAATTTACTTCCGCCAATATGGTTTTGGTTTTTACCCACCTTAATTGGTATTCCCCTCGTAGCCAGTGTATCAAAAAAATATAAAAAGCGTAGTTGAAATTAATTACATTTTGATTACTTTCTGATTATTAGAATGAAAAATTATACTCTATGTATCACGAATGATATTATGAGTGCTCGCCCTATGAATATTTAAAATAAAATGCCGCCCAACAGGACGGCTCTTATATTTACTTTATAAACGTAACATATTCACCAGAAACCCATTGATTTCCACCAACATTATACCAACCATCTTTATATCCAAACGATTGATATTTTTCACCTTGATACACGTTTTTCACAATGCCGTAATTTGTTCCTGGGCCGGTACGAACACGCAATACATCAGCGATTATAGTAACTACACCTACACCATCGTTTGATGATTGTGAAGATGTTGGTACATTCCCTCCCGTATAACGAATATATGATGGATCGTTATAAATCCACTGATCGCCACCTAAATTTAACCAGCCATTTGATTTTCCAAATACTTTGTAGGACTCTCCTTTCCCTAATTGACGAATAACGCCGTATCCAGTACCAGGTCCTTTTCGTAAATTTACATTACTACCGTTAATATACGCAACCCCTACACTATCATTCGATGGAGGAGAAGTCACTACGTTTTGAGCACCTTTCCCAAAAGTATCCGTTCCATATCCTTTGTAGTTATATTGCAAATGCGGGCTATCCACGAATCCTTTCCAGTCACCGCCCCATTCAAAGCCAATTTGTTTAGCATAACGAATTGCTGATGCCCACGGTTCTTTATTATAGCCATTCCAATCTTCTGTACCATTCGACTGAATTGGAACAAAATCTAATGCCTGTCCTACTAAGTGATATGAGCGCATCGTTTGTGATGCTCCTTTACGAACATATTCACGTTGTTGCTCGACCGTACGGATTGTTTCATAAATTAACACTTCAATACCATTGTTAATGCAGTACTGATACCACTTAAAAGCTGCAGCTTTCGTATTATCCGCTAATTTATTCAGATTACTTACATTTCTATTGTGGTATTTCAATATGCAACATCTCCTTTTCTATTATCCTATGCAAAATTCATCTCATGGGTTGTACATATACCTAGAACGACACGAAGTACAAATACATAAGAAGCCAATTCATCTGAAAAGGTTTTCACTTCTAGCTTCAAACTTTGTAAACTGAAATGGAAGCAATAAAAAAACCACAACCTAAGTCTTCCAGTTGCGGTTTTTGGTATTTTCTTTTTATATGCTACCTGCCTTCTTGCATTGATAATCCTAGTATACAGGTTGTGTAAATTTTCCCTTTATGAATAACACTACTTATTCATGATTTTTCAAATCCAATATTGAATGTAAATGATCTGGATAATTAGTAAACATTCCATCGACTCCCCATGCAAGCAACTTTTTCATATCATTTTCATTATCTACTGTAAATGGATGAACTTCTAATCCGCTTTTCTTTATTTTCTTTACATAATCTGAATCAATATATTTGTAATTCATACCAAGACCTATGCAGTACATTTTATACTTTTCTATCTCTAATTTTGTTAATTGAACTACTTTTTTATAAGGTAATAATTGTACTATGGATATATTACTATTTAAGCTATGAATCTTTTGTAGACTTTCTTCACTAAACGATTGAATAATAACTTTATCATGTATTTCGTAGTGATTAATAATTTCTAATAATTTTCCTTCCATTCCTGGATATTCATCAGGTGATTTTGTTTCGATATAATAGTTTGCGTTATGCCCAAACGTTTCAAGAATTTCTGTTAATGTTGGGACTTTAACATTTTCAAATTCTTTCTTTGCTAAGTTCGGATATTTTCCATTGAAAAAAGAGCCAGCATTTAGTTGCTTTATTTCTTCTAATGTATGCTCTTTCACCAGCCCAGTACCATTCGTTGTACGGTTTAATGTTTCATCATGCATAGCCACTAAATGTCCATCTTTTGTCATTTGGAGATCAATTTCTATATAATCTCCATTCATTTGTTGTCCTAATTGATATGCTGCTATTGTATGTTCAGGTGCATACGCAGAAGCGCCTCTATGTGCGATATTTTTTATATGATTTGATTGGTTAATAGCCTTAGTATACTTATGTTCATTTGTTTTCTGAAAAACAAAGATACTTATTACTATAAAGGCACAAATTATTGTAACGAGATATATCTTTTTCATAACGATTTATAAGCTCCTATATAAAGACGATTTAACTTGAATGATTTACTTAATTAAATGTCGATTTTCGAATACAGTCATTTTGCCGATAGCTTGAAATCCCGATTTTTTATAAATATTGATTCCATCGGGTGAAGCTTGTAATACACAATACGTATTTTTAAATTTTTGTGCTTCTTGCAGAAGGAAATTGAACATAATAGATCCGAATCCTCGTCCTCTCATTTCTTCTTTCGTTGCTATGTCATAAATACCAATACTATCTTTTGAACATATCAATGAACCAACAGTTACGACTTCGCCTTCATAAAATCCTAAAAATAGTTTCATATTCTCACTGTTCCATAAATCAAGAGTAGAAATTTGATTATAGAATGCTTGTACATGTATACCTTCCTCTGATGTGCCAAATAGATTAGCTAACGTTTTTCCAAATTTTTTTATTAGTCCAGGTGATGATGCTTGTTGAATTGTAAAACTTACTGGCATGTTTATTGTTGGAGAAATTGTTTTTAAATCTGCTACCATCGCGATATTTTGCTCCGCTTCTTTTAAACCGATTTTAATTAACTCGCTTTTTATATCCCGCTCTTGCTCCTCATCCCATAACCAAACACTCATTGGAAATTTCTTTTGATTATAGTAGTCTACCTCCTTATATAATTTCTCTATCCCTACCGTTAAATTATTGTTTAGTAGAGTGATGATATTAAATGTATCGGCAGGTAATCCGCAATCAACAGCAATATAATCTTTCGTTTCTTTTATACTCGTTCCGGTCACAAATTGCGCAACATATGAAGTTTTATATGCAAAGTTATCTATTAGTAGTTGTTTATAATTCATCAATAGTTCTCCTTTTCATAAAAAGTAATACTCGAATTCTTCTATATTAAATATAACATATTAGAAATTTACCTTTTTCTATAAAAAGTACCTCTTTAAATTGTGCTCTATAGTTTAAAATAATTAAAAATGATATAACGTTGTCGGAATGAAAAAAGTGGTATATAATAAATATTAACATTACTAGTAATTATTTTAGGTATTCCTAGAATAAAGGAGCGATACATATGAAAATTACTATTTATTTCGGAAGTCATGAAGATCAAGATGTTCGTACTATGGACTGTCATTTAGATGTAGAAGATACAGAAGAGGTTGTTTCTGTATCATAATATAAATAGTTAGGGTAAATCCTATTCCCTACAGTGTTTAAGACACCTTTTATAAGGTGTCTTTTTTGTTATATTTTCATTAAAAACCCTTTACTTTATAGCGTTTTAATAGTAAAATATAAATATACGAACAAACGTTCTTTTTTATTTTAAACGTACATGAAGGGATGATTTTAACAATGGCTTCATTAAAGCGCAGAGGAAGAAAAAAGCAAGCACCTATTATTTCAAATACAGGCTTTATCGGCTCTGTCTTTATTGATACATTGGAGTTACAAAAGAAATCCTATTATTTCGCTCGTAAAAAACTTCAAATTGTTCATCACGTATTAGATGGTCTCTCTGGAGCAACAAGCGCTTTGTTTAAAGAACATAACATTTCAGCATACATGTCATGTGTGTATTTACATAAACAAAAGAAAATTGGCTTTGTTCTTTCAACGAAACCATTTGAACAAAGTGATGGCGTTGCTTATTTTGTAAATTATTTGATCGAAAAGAATTTTTACGGCGGCCATGACAAAGATGTAGAATATCAAGAAGTATTTAATACAGGTTTTATCGGTGTAGTATTCGCTGATTTATCTAGTATAGATCGCTTTAATTTCGAGTTTGAAATGGGTATGCTAACGAAATTAATGAAAGATATGATTATTCCGGTTAAAGAACTGTTTTTACGCCATAATGTACCGGCTTACATCTCCACTTCTCATTTAGAAGAACAAAACAAATTAGGTTTCGTTCTCTCTGTAAAGCCATATGACGAACGCGCTGAAGCAGATTTATATTTTGAGGCATATTTAAAAGAACGCGGGTTATTTATCGGTGATGAAGAAGATGAAATTGATAAAATTGTCATTAGAAAAACAGCTGAATTACGATAGATAAGCGCAGGATCATCATCCTGCGCTATTTCGATATTATTTAATTATGTTCAACACTATACCCTTTTGAATGAATTTCTAAATTTAACTTATTTGCTAAAATTTTATTCAAAATAAAAAATA
The DNA here is from genome assembly GCF_051916495.1 of Bacillus cereus group sp. MYBK216-1. NCBI lineage: Bacteria > Bacillati > Bacillota > Bacilli > Caryophanales > Bacillaceae > Bacillus > Bacillus cereus group sp. MYBK216-1. The sequence continues at coordinate 780,655 of NZ_JBQAGT010000002.1, read as the reverse complement.
CAATCCCCCCTGCAATGGGAAGCATATAGGCTGGCATGTAATTTAATAATAGTCCTGATATTGCAAGTGCTATTGGCTGCATTATTTTACCTATGCTTAATCCAATACTAAGAACTCTTCCTCTATATTCTTCAGGAATCTCATTTTGCATGAAATACATTAAAGGAATATCAATTTGTGCTATCATAAATCCTAAAAAGAACATAATCATGCAATACGTAGTAACATATACCAAATTATTTACTACAATAGATTTAAATAAAACAGGTATTCCTGAAACTATCATAAAAATTGCCAACATAAAACTTATTTTTTTCAATAGATAAGAATAAGAAAAACAATCAGTTATCTTTTTTACTAATATTGCACCAACTATCATACCTATCGGAAATGTCCCTTGAATCATACCAAATTGCTTAGAACTAAGATTGAGAACTGTGTTAATAATGTATGGCAACGGAACAGTTACAGCAAAGCCTAAAAAGAAATTAAGGGAAATTAAAATACTAAAAGTATTTTTTAAGCTTTTCCGCTCCATTAAGTAAGAGTATCCCTCCTTTATATCTTCAATAAAATTAATTTCTCTAATTGAACATTCCTCATGTATGTTTTGCTCGCACAATTTAAAGTTTATAAACAATATGGATATAGCCGAAAGGATAAATGAAATACCGTTAATAATTATAAAAGTTTTCATATCAAAGACTGCAAAAACAATGCCCCCTAACATAGGCCCTAAAATTAAAGATATAGAATCGATAATTTTACTTATAGAATTAATACTCATTAACCGTTCTTTAGTAACCATATTCGGTTTTACGGCCTCTAATCCTATTCCAAAAAACGTTGTAAATACTGTCATAAGAAAGGTAGTAGTATAAATAATGAATAAGTTTAATCCATAATAGTTGCTTAATATATAAACAGTTATTAATAAGCACCCGCTTAGTACATCCATGCAAACGACGAGTTTCTTTTTATCAACCTTATCAGCAATGACACCAGCAAATGGATTCATAACAATCATTGGAATCGTTCCTAATATGAGCGTAATCGCAAAATTCAACGCAGATCCGGTTATTTGTAAAACATACAATCCTAATGCAAAACTATAAATAGAGCTACCGAATAGTGATACTGTTTTTGCAATTGAATATAAACAAATATTTCTTAGTTCTTGGTTTCTATTTTTATTTTCTATATGTAATCGTAAACTTCCCATCACTTTTCCCCCTGCATAACTTTGTATTACGTACATTGTAAGTTCTTGGGTCAACCCAATAGCAATATGTACGATTTGAAAAGTTTTAAGGAAAAATAAATAAAAGATGGAGTTAGCCCCATCTTTTTCCGAAAAATGAATATGTATAAATTTCTTCTCCTTGAACAAAGAAATCCTCGTACTTTCCGCCTCGTTTTAAATAATTTGAAGTACTTTCATCAATCGATTGAAACTGTAAATTTTGGATTTCTTTCGTTACTTTTGCAGATGTAAAATTCCCTCGGAGTCTAGGTACAATTTGGCTATTTATACTAAATTTATTAAATAAAATAAATGAACTTAATAAATAACAATTGTGTTTAAAAAGGGAATTTAATTCGTGCAATAAAAACTCCTCATGTTCAAAACTATAATTACTTGTACCTGATTGATCGATTACAATATCAACAGAATTACTCTGAATAGGTATGTTTAGAAAATCGGCACAAATAAATACAATATTTCTTTTCGCATTTCTTCTCTCAATTAAATCTTTTAAAAGTAAAAGTTTATTCAAATCTCGATCAACAGCAATATATAAACACTCTTCTGGTAGTTCTTCATAAATATTTCGTAAAAAGAACCCAATACCAGATCCTAAATCAAGTAGTATTTTTTCATTTAAATCTAGTTGCATTAGTTTCTTTTTCGCCCATTCTCCTCCTCTTTGAACATTTTCCAAAAAAGCAGTATCAGTTTCATGGATATAATCCGAAATAGAATATTCAAGTGATGTCTTTTCATACGCTTTCAATGAGTTGTCAGCTGTTAAAACCCCTGAAATAATCGCGTATTCTTCACCACAATTACAAATTAACTTTCCCTCAATAATTTGATTTTTATTGATAAAGCCATCTTCAAGAATTAAATTTCCGTTACACTTAACACATTTAAATAAATGGAGTACTTTTAAATCTACCCCTAAAATTGAACTCGAAATTTCAGTTTCTATAGATAAATTATGTAACGCTTCCTTTAATTTATCTTTTCGTTCCTCTAAGGTCTTTATTTCTTGTTCAATCTTTTCATATTTTACTTTAAATAAAGACTGATAAAAAATATCCTTTTCATAGTCTAAAGATTTCCCTAAATTTTTATAAAGAAACAGTTCTTTAATTTCATTCAAGCTAAACCCTAGCCATTTGTACTCTAATATAAGTTCTATATCCTTTTGACAATACTCGTCAAAAAAATAGTGACTTCCTTTTTTCTCAGGAATAACAAGTCCAAGGTCCATATAATGTCTAATCGTATCTATACTTACATTATTTACTTCTGCAAACTTACTGATTTTCATCCTAATCACAACCATTTATATATTTGTTTATACATACTTCTTTATTATTTTAAGAAATCCTTTCATCGCCCTATGCAAAATTATTTATACTATGAAAAAGTTGTAATTAATTTTAGGGTTCCGCCACATACCCATTAAGCTAAACTTATATAAGTTTAGCTACTCCTTTTTCATTGAGTTGAAAATATTTAAGGTTACGTACTTTTATTGTAGAGGACTTGTACTACGCGTTCATATCAATTTTATAGACGTTTAGGATTTTGTTTTATGGGAAGCATTCTTGCTGTGGAATCGGGATTATAAATATAGATGAACGTGATTCAAATCAAAAAAAGGTACTCCTAAAAGTACCTTTTTTACTATTCTATATGTGCGAACGCTTTCAAAATTATTGGATATAAATTGACGTACGCATTGTATTAAATGGTGCATTTATAGATGTCTTTTGGTACTCAAAGGTTCCTTGTTGGTGTCCAGAAGCATCCCATTTATAATACCAGCCAACGATTGGTCTTCCCCCAATTATAGTGGAATCAATGCTTTTTACATTAGAACCATTCATTTTAGCAAATGGGTTTTGGCCATAGCCCATTTCTTTCGTTGTAATATATAAATATTTTCCCCCGTGGTTACGCGATGTGCTGAAGCTGTTCTGATTAATTGTTTCTACCCCGCCTAGCTCAGATTCTACTTGTACGACGTTTAGTGAAGTAAGTGGTGCTGCTGGTCCAGCTGAAGCTTCTGTTGCCATTCCTAATCCGACGAACGCTGTGATTGCTAACGATGAAATCCCTAGTGCTGCTTTTTTAAACATAAAAAACATCCCCTTCCATCTATTGTTTTCTCTTTCAGTGTCAATATAATCCTAATAATATTATATGTAAATAGATTGTAACTGTAGAAATAAAAGAAAGAAGATTCTGATTTATTGACATTAAAAAATATGACTTCAACTTTTTTCGTTAAAGATAGTCATCAATCTCTAACTACCTAATGATCTCAAATAAATGCTATTCAAGCCATTTTAAGAGGTACAAAAGACCTTATAGTATAATAAGGTCTTTCCCGACACTATGAAAAAACCCGTGAATTATTCACGGGTTTTACTTTAATAACTAATTGCAATTGTACCTTCACCTGCATGAACCGCAAATGAAATTGGTAATGGATATAATTTGAAATTCATTTCAGGGAATGCTTGTCTAATATCTGCAATCCATTCTTCAGCTCCAGCTTTATCGTTAGCATGGAACATGTGAAGTACTTTTGGTAATTCTTTTTCAAGTTCATTTTTAATATATTCTCGACATTTTTGGATTTTACGAACTTTCTTTTCAAGTAAAAGCTCTCCACCTTTTACTTCTAATATTAAGTTGACACTTAATAAACTTCCAAGTAAAAATTGAATACCCTTTACACGGCCACTTGCATATAGACCTTTTAAACTCTTTGGAAATACATGAAAAGGTCTTCTTTTTTCATCTACTAATGTTTTGTGTATATCTTGTAAAGTCATACCATCATTGTATAACGATTTCGCTTTTCTAATTAGTTCATCCATTGGATAACTTGTTGTTTCACTGTCTAATACCGTCAACGGAAAACCTGCCATTTCTGCAGCTAACTTCATATTTTGATAGGTTCCACTTACTTTTCCGCTAATAGCAACTGCAAATCCCTCTTCATATTCTTCTTTGCATTTCGAAAATAACTCTACCATTTCCCCTATGTTAGGCTGTGATGTAGTGACAGTTTTACCTTCGTTCAAAGCGTTATAAACGCGCTCACGCACACCTTCTTCACAATCTTTGTACGACACACCATCAATAATAACTTCAATTGGGATAACAAAGTTATCTCCTTCTGTTTTAAAACTCGCAGTTGTACTATCAGTAATCCAAGCAACACGCTTCATGTTGTTCCTCCCTTAATTCAATTCCTCTTTTCTGACTTTTCTATATATTTATGTTACGAAAAGAGAATATCCCTGTAATAGTAACAGGACTTTATTGTTTTGGCTATAGTAGATGCATATTAATTGTGACTATTTCTTGTCTATTTCACAAATAAAAAAGAAAATCAAGGAATTTGCTCGATTTTCTTCTTATCATATACTATTTAAAGGTTTCATTATCTAAAATTACAACATAATCATTCGTTAATCGGCCAGCTTCTTTAGTATAACTAACAAGCCTTTGTATATTATCACAGCAAATTTTTGCTCCCCATACGAGTAACGGTACACCAATAAAGTCGATATGGAACCTTCTAGAAAACAGCCCACCGAAAGTCATTGGTAAAGGTACGGTTGGTGATGTATTAGAAAAAATAATTTTTTCATGACTTTGATAATGTTTTTGCAAGATTTCTCCTAAATGCTTCATCGCAGGTACAACAACTTTTGATGCGCCGCATCCAATCGTATATACAGGATGACCATGTTCATCGATCCCATGAAAAATAATTTTTCCCATATCTTCTGTTTTCAATTTATTAAAGTAATCTACATTCAAAATTTCTTCTTTCGTTAATTTGCGATCCGTTGGTAGTTTATTTAAATGATACGCTGCAGCTAGTGAGGTAGTATGTGTTCCACCAAAATCTGTGTAAATGTATATCATATTATCATCCCTTGTTGTAAAAGTTCAATGTTAATTAGTATTACCGTTCACAGTGTCGTTAAACACAGGATGAATTTATTTTCAATGTCATTTATTAATAAATTCCAGATTACTACCATCATTTTTTTCTGACTTTCGAATATTGAATTTAGTAGATAGTTTTAAAAGTATTTTATAAATACAATATCCAAAAATAGAACCTAGAACATTACAGATCACATCATCAATATCAGTAATACGTCCCACTCCACTAAATAAAGACTGAATTAATTGTAACAATTCAATACTAGCTGATATAGAAAATCCTAATAAAATTGTATTTTTGAATTTCTTATATTTATCCCATAGGATTGGTGCTAAAAATCCTAAAGGCATTAATAATAAAATATTTCCGCCTACATTTCTTACAATTAGACCAATCATAAATAGGGCATCTCCATCATAAGCACTACCAATTTGATTGATGTCTTTAATAATTGATGCAAATGGTATTATATTGACCGAGCGATTCAAATTTTCAAGATTAGAAGGAAAACCGATTGGTAAAGGGAATAAAGTTACTGCAACAACCATGCAAATGTAGACCACGAATAAAAAACTTATTATTTCTTTCCACCAAATCACATGTTTTTTATTTTTGGTAACAATTAATATTCCACGTACAATTAAATAACAAATAACCCCTAAAATAATAAACAAACTACCGTTGATCATATACAAATTACTAACACATCCTTTCATATAAATTAATAGTTATAATTTACAACTATATAGTAATGTTTTTTAATTTAAAAATCCATATAATCATATGTAATTGTGCAGAATTACAAAAACCCTTTATTTACTAAATAAAGGGTTACTCATTAACTAAAATACTTTTCAAAACAGAAACAGTCATAAACCCGTTTAAATTGTTTTCGTATCTCTTCTTTTATATCCATATAATTAAAAAGCTCTTTCGATTTCTGTCAATAATTTTTCAGGCCCTGAACATTTATTTGAAACAATAACCAATGTAATGCCTAAGTCTGGATATACAGCCGAGCGAAAACTCACGCCTGGGTCATAACCCATAACATGGTATTTAAAAATGTTGTTTTCTTGTGTTTCAATCCATATTCCATATCCGTACGACTGTTTATCATTTACTTGAATGTGGGGAGTTAAAAGTAATTTTGTATATTCCTTTCCTAAAATTTCATTATTAAATAGGGCCGCCCAAAATTTCAGCATGTCTGGTGCAGTAACATATGCACCTCCATCAGCTCCTCCTTTTATCGGTATAGAGTAGGCGTTTGTTCTCCAATTTTGGTTGGTTTCGTCCTTTATATATCCTAGAGCTGTATGTCTTGGTAATCTATCTAACGAAAAATAGCCAGAATCATTCATGCCAATCGAATTAAAAATGTTCTTTTCTATATACTCCGTAAATTTAAGTCCCGTCTGTTCTTCTATTATTAATCCAAGTATGATAAAACCTGCATTGTTGTAGTGAAACTTAGTTCCAGGTGCAAACATCATATTACTTTTTTGGAATAATGGTAAAAAGTCTTTTAAGCTCTTTAATAGATACATAGGTGTTTGTTTCCAAAGATCTTCGAAGTTATCCATAATACTTTCATCAAAATAATCTGGTATACCAGCGCTATGCATTAGTAGTTGATGTATTGTAATATCTTCATCGAAGTTTGAAAATTTTATCTCTAGACAATCTTTTAATTTTGTATGAAAAGAAATAAAACCTTTTTCAACAAGTTGACAGATGCCAATTGCAGTGAAAATTTTACATCCTGAGGCAATGCCAAATCTTGTTTGTATCGTATTGTTTATACATTCACTTTGGTTTGCGTAACCCAAAGCTTTTTCATAGACTAAGTCTTTTTCTTTTTGTACTAAAACTACCCCTGAGAAATTTATTTTCTTTTGTATTTCTTTTACAATTTTATCAATTTCATCTTTTGTTTTTATCACGACAACCACCCTTATCTTTCGGTATTGTTCTTTCCCCTTATTGATTTTTCCATATAAAGGGGAAAGAACCCTTTTATTAAATACGATAAATTGTTAATGAGAACACAAAGTTCATTTCGAATTTATCCCGCTATTTGTGGGCAGTAAGACCCCCATCTCAAAATTCAGCGAAAGCAAAGAAGTTAAGTGGGGACCCTGCTGCCCGTAAAAGCCCGATTGGTGAGGGCTGATAATCAGTGGGGGATGCCCCCTGATTAAAGTTTCACTTTATTGATTCAGTAGAATACAACTTAGATTGTGATGGGAATAAAGTAAACACACACAAGACGACAGTAATAAATAACATAATCAATGAACCTACAATAATTACAAGTTGTATAGAAATGAACTGAGTCACAACACCAGATAATATTGTAATAAAGATTGTTACTATCGCAATAACAAGTCCATATATACTCCCAATCCGTCCCATCATATGAACAGGGATATTATTTTGGTAAAATGTATAAAATCCTGTATTTGCATATGCCATTGAAAAAGATAAAATAAAGAATCCAATAGCAGCTATTAAAAATACATTTGAAAAAGCATAAATTAAATAACCAATTGCAATAAATAATGATCCTATTCCAATTAGAAATGAAGGTGCTAATTTCTTTGATAAAATTGTATTTGTTATGGCACCTAAAATAAATCCTGCACCAGCTATACTAACTAGAAAACCGTATTCACTATCTGTTAGTAGTAATACCTCTTTCGCAAACGATAGTTCAAGTGAATCAGTAGCAGTCGCTAATACGAACATACTTTGAAATAAGAAATACACACATACGACATACACATGTTTTCTACTAAAATTTATAACAGTGTTCCAATCTTTTATTAATACTGTAAGGGATAATGTATTACTAGTTGTATCCGAATCTTTTTTCTTATCAAGATTAGGTAAAAGTAATGTAATGAATCCTGATAAGAGAAATGCTATAGCATTTATATATATAGCAAACTCTGGTGTACTCGCAATTAATAAAATCCCTGCTATCGCCGGACCAATTAAAAATGCACCAGATCCTATTAAACTACGTAATGAGTTGAAACGTTGTCTTTGTTCTACCGGAATTAATTTCTTCATATACGTCATAGCAGTTGGCTCATAAATTGCACTGGCCATACTTATAAAGAATACAAATACATAAACAATCCAAAGTGACGGAAGTAAAGGTAAAATAGCGATAAATAACGCACGATATATATCGAGGTGAATCATTAATTTCCGTTTATTTAAACGATCAATCATACTCCCAGACCAAGCGTTTGTAAATAAAGTGGCTAATGGTTTTATTACATATAAAGCAGCAACAGCTAAGGCTGAGCCGCCCATATGATAGACAAGTACATTCAGTGCTATTAAGTAAATCCATGCCCCTAAATTCGCAATACCAACTCCGGACAATAGTAATAAAGGATATTTCCAATCTTTAAGTAAGTTTTTCATTTTTTGGCCCCCGCTTTCCAAATTGTTTTACAACAATAAAAAAATCCCACCCCCAAGACTTTTAATCTTAGGGACGAGATTTATCATCGCGGTGCCACCCTAGTTTGTTAATATGTCACCATATTAACCTTATCAGGTACTGCATTCTAACTCATGCTTATACCATAGCTCTATAACGGGAGCTCCCGTCACACCATCCCCTAATAATAGGTTCCGATGCGCTGCTCAGAGGCTTGGTTCAATAAAGAATTTTTACTCCTTTTCAGCTAAATGGAGCTCTCTGTGAAAAATTCATTTTATTTACTCTTCTCTTCACTGCATTTGATTTTTCCCATATTATCACAATTATTTTTAACTGTAAATAAAAAATAATCAGATATTTATATTTTCGTCATTTTTGCTTTACGACCAATTCGACATACGAAACGCATTAGCTTTTTATGAAGATAAGGAAATAAAGTAAAGAATACGTCCATCGTTTTTTTTAATGGCATTGGACAAATTACTAATTTATTTTTATGAATAGCTTTCAGTGCAATTTCAGCAAACTTGTCAGCTGAAATTGGCTTATTTGTTTTTAGTTGTTTTATAATTTGATTCTTATTCATATTAATTGCAATTGATTTTTCAAATATGGGTGTATCTACAAAAGTTGGACAAAGCACACTTACATTTACACCGTATTCTTCCGCCTCATAATGTAATGAAGTTGTTAAACCTACGATAGCATGTTTGGTTGTTGCATACGCGGTACAAAGGGGAGCTGGTCCTAAACCAGTTGCAGAAGCAGTATTAATGATATGACCAAATCCTTGTTTTTTCATGAATTGGTAAGCCAATTGTGTTCCGTAAATTACTCCTAATAAATTTATTTCAATAATATGTTTCCAATCACCCAAAGACATATCGTATACTTCTCCATACATAGCAATTCCTGCATTATTAAACATATAATCAATTCTACCAAACTCACTAACTATTTTTATAATAAGTTTTTCTACGGATTCAGCGTTAGTAACATCTAAATATTCGAACCTAGCTAGTTGATTATTATTTTTTATATTATTCACAAGGTTCTGGCCACAGACTTCATTAATATCAGCGATAATTACAAATATATCTTTATTTGCTAATTGAATGGCTAAAGCTTTACCAATACCAGAAGCGCCGCCAGTTATAATTGCGACTCTTTGCTCATCCATATAAATAACCTCCTGTTGTTTATACATATAATGAAAACGGACGAGTGTAAGAATTTGAACAATCGTTCTAATTCGCTTGTAACGCTACACATGTTTGTTTGTAATAGAGAGTAAAAAAATTGTAATGGTTTTATCAAATAAAGCTTCTAATTTCTCTGTTTCAATTGAATGAATGAATTGACATAAACCACCAAGCCATGAAGCTAATAAAAGACTGGAGTCCTCAACATTTTCTATATAAAATTCGCCACTTTGTATACCTTCATCCAAAATTTTATGATATGCCTTTAAAGGGATAGCAGCTAAACCATAAAGCTGTCTTACTGTAGAAGGATTCGTGCTCGGATCAGAGGCAAGCTCTTGCCCTGCCCTTAATAACGGCGTTTTGTAATTATAAAGTACAAATTTAGCCATTCCATATAATTTCCCAGTGGAATTTACATACTGTTTTTCTACTATTTTCCATTTATCGTGCCAGTTTCTCATACTGTCTTTAGCTAAATAAACAAATAATTCTTCTTTATTTTTATAATGATAATATATATGTCCTTTACTATAACCAGAGGCTTTCGCAATGTTATCAATTGAGGTCCTTGTATACCCTTTTAAGGAAAATAACTCTATCGCTTTCTCTGCTATTATTTCTTTGGCTAAATCGCTATCATATCGTCTTTTATTCAATGTAGACTCCTTCTGTCGTTTAATATAAAAAAATTGAACAATCGTTCTAATTTCAATATATGTAAGTTTTTTTGTTTTAGTAACTGTTAAAAATCTTATTTATTATTTTCTTAAAAAATACGGTGCGTGAAATTACTCATAAATTTTTAAAAAAGAACCTATTGGATATAGGTTCTTCAACAAGTTTGAATTAATTCGTATTCGCCTCTGTTAACGGTTGTAACGGCGGTTCTAATTCTAGTTCTAGTGTATCTCCTTCTTGTAAATCTTGTCCTTTTTCAATACTTTGGCTCGTTACATAACCTGTACCAGAAGTTTTCAAATCTAATTTCAAAAGCTTAGAGAAATACATAACATCACGCATGGACCAACCTTTTACATTTGGCATTTGTGCGTTATTCCCTAATAAAAATATACGATCACCTTCACTCATTACCTCGCCAGACTGTGGATATTGTTTTATTATTTTTCCTTCTCCTAAAATTACCGGCTGTAGCTTCTCTTTTTCTACACTTTTCTCTGTTGTACCCATCGATTGATTTACATAATTTTGTACTTTTAGTTGAGATTGCTTCGTTGCATCAGCTATTTGTTTGTCTGTATACGGTTTCACCTTTAAATATTCAAGGCTGTTTTTTATAACAGGTTTAAATATTTCAGCAAGAGGCTGAGCTCCATACTCATCTCCTTTTAACTTTGGCTGCTTAATAGCTAAGTATACGATTAACTCCGGATCATCAATTGGAGCCATTCCTAAAAAGGAGAAAATGTAATTCTCTTTCCCTTCCATATATCGGCCGTTTTCAGGATTCGGTATTTGTGCTGTTCCTGTCTTACCTCCAATTGGATAACCATCCACTTTATACATTGTACCAGTTCCTTTTGAAGATGTTATAACACGCTCCATTAAGCTTCTAACCTTGTCCGCTGTTTCTTTTTTTATCGGATTCCCAATTTCTTTCGGTTGATTTTCCATAATAACTTCTTTGTTTGTTGGATTTACAACTTTATCAACAATATATGGTTGCATCATTTTCCCTTCATTTGCTATAGCAGTAGCCGCCTGGATTAATTGAATTGGAGTTACTGTAGAACCTTGACCGAAAGAAGTTGTAACCTGTTGAATTTGCGTATTTAATAATAAAGTATTTTTACTTTCTCCAGGTAAATCTATTCCTGTTTTTTGATTGAATCCAAATTTATTCATATATTGCTTAAATTTATTTGGTTTCAGTAACTGATCTTCTAAAATAGAAAAAGCTACGTTTGATGACCTTTCAAAACCTTCATCAAATGTAATTGATCCCCATCCAAATCCACCATTATGGTCTTTTATATCAGAGGAACCAACGGAATATTTTCCAGATTGAAAATATTCTTTTCCGTTATATACACCTTCATTAATGGCAGCTGCTAACGTAAAAACTTTCATTGTTGAACCTGGTTCATATGCATTTGCAATCGGGTCATTTAAAAAGTATTCGATATCACCTACATTAGGATTGTAACTAGGTTTACTAGACATCGCTAAAACCTTTCCTGTTTTTGGATCAGCAATAATGCCAATTAACATAGAAGGATCATAATGTTCTTGCGCTTTGTTCATCGCTTCTTCTAAAAAACTATTAATTTGTTTATCAAGCGTTAAATATACGTTATTCCCATTTTTAGCTGGTTCTACTTTACCTATATCATTTGTAAGCGGAATTCCCCTTCGTGTACCCACATATTCTATATTCCCGTTTGTAGAGCGCAAATATTTATCCAAACTCTTTTCAAGCCCAAACTTCCCTTCCGTATTCCCTTTATCATCTGGTCTAGCAAAACCAAGTATATAGGATGCAAAGTCTTCATTCGGATACACTCTTGCTTTTTCCGACATAAAAGATACACCTGGTATTTTTAAATCATTAATTTTTTCCTTCTTTTCCCTAGATAAGTTCCGACCAATTTTCCCAATTTCAACTTGCGTACGCCCTTCATGAAAGTTTTTTAATACTTCTTCTTTATCAATTTCAAGCGCATCGGCTAATTGTTGTGCGGTTTCATCTTTATTTTTCACTTTATCTTTTCCTTTTAAATTCACAACAACTCGATACGTTGTAGAATCTTGTACTAACACCTTTCCGGTTTGATCATAGATAGTGCCACGATTCGCTTCTAAAACACCTTTTTTATTATGTTGTTCATTCGCGAGATCCTTTACATTCACATTATGCACGACTCCTACTGCCTGAATATAGAATATACGCAAAATCATAATAAGAAACAAAACAATAAAAGCAATCATCATATATCGAGCGCCTTTATTCGTTTGGAGTTTTTGCATACTTATCTCCTCTCTTTTGGAATGGATTCGTACGAAGATCCGTTTTAAAATTTGTAGTTTTTGTTTGCGATACTATATGTTTCGAAGTTTTCTTTTTAATTCCTTTAAAACAATGCAAAACTAACTGTTGTTATTTTGCGTCATTATTTTATATATTGTAAATATGGTGCGTGAAATTTCAGAATATTAATTAGTACAACTTGATTACAGAGCACTCTAAACTCTTTTCGTATTTCCTATAAAAAATTCCCCTCTGGATGTCCAAAGGGGAATTTTTTATAGGAAAATTATGCGATATGGTTATATTTCGCTAAGAAAGGAATTCGTCTCGCTACTAATGCATACATTTTGAATACAAGTTTCGCTATTGGTTCAAACATACGTGTACTTTGCATTACTAAAGCGCTCGTAATAAGTGTTAAGAATGCTGCACCAAGTATATCTAAAGGATAATGAACACCTACGTACATACGTGATATACCGACTAGTACTGCCCATAATAGCGCGATATATTTCAGTTTTTCTCCTCTAAGAATAAATACGAAGGCGATTGAAAATACAAGTACAGAATGATCACTAACGAATGATGAATCTGCTGCGTGTGGTACTAATTGGTGTACATCATGTGATACGAACGGGCGCGGATGGTAATATACCGCGTGTATAAGAACATTTACTACTAATGCAATAATAACCGAAAGCGTCGTATATAAAACTGTATATTGTTTTCTAATTGCCTTCTCTTTCTTTCCATTATTAAACCATAAGATAAACATAAATAGAACGGCTACGTATGCAGCGCTATTTGTAATAGCAATCATTAACGTATCTAATAGTTTGGATGAATCAGCAAAATTATTAAACCACTGAAATACTGTGTAATTCATTAAACTCTCTCCTTACATACAAGTGTTCTTGATTTACACAGTATACAATACCATTATGAAAATAGGCTTAAACTTTTTTCATCTAATTCTCATTTTACTATTACTCATGCGACAATTATAAAACAAATTTTATACGCTATTTATGTATAAAACCGGTAAGCCTTTATAATAAGGCGGTTCGTATTTTTTCATGTTTGAAATACATAACATATTCATTTAAATATACTAATTGTAAAATCATATTTTTTAATTCATTTGAAGTACAATATTTCCGAATTGTTCCCCATGTTCCATACGGCTTAGTGCTCGAATTGCTTCTTCTAACGAGTAAACCTTATCAATAATTGGTTTAATTTGATATTTTTCAATAAACTTTATCATCTCATTAAATTCCTCACGGCTACCCATGGATGTTCCCATAATATCAATTTGATTATAAAATAATGCGCGTAATGGTAATTCAATTGTATCTCCTGAGCTTGCACCAAAATTCACGATTCTTCCATTTGGTTTTAATACATCAAAATATTTCAAGAAAGTTGCCGGGCCTATACTATCTATTATTAAATCTACTTTTTTACCTTGTAAGCTCTCTTCCCAATTTCCGGTACTATTAAAAGAAATATCTGCACCATATTTTTCAGCATGTTCCCTTTTATTCTCTACCCTTGAGGTAACACTCACTTTAGCACCAATTGCTTTCGCGAATAACATGGCAAATGTAGCAACACCACCGCCTATTCCCGGAATTAAAACATGTTCACCGCACTTCAATCTACCCTTTGTAAAAAGTGCTCTATATGCAGTTAGTGCGGATAAAGATAAAACACCTGATTCTTCCCAAGTAAGATATGCCGGCTTTTCTACTACATTTTCAGCCGGTACAATTACATATTCAGCAAACGTTCCACCTTTCGGTCCACCTAGCACTTCCGGTAACTCTGGTACTTCAGTAGCATGTTCCCATCCAATACTAGGATTAATAATAACTTCTGTATGTAGTGTAATATTTGAAACTCCTTCTCCTATTTCTGTAACAATTCCTGATCCATCTGACCCTATTACTAATGGTAGATCCATTTCTTTTCTATTATTTATAATAAATAAATCCCTATGATTTAATCCTGCAGCTTTTAACTTGACTTTTACTTCACCTGCATTAGGACTTATCTCAGGTAGAAATTTATATTCTAATCCCTCTAATCCTTTTTCATATTGATGTACAATAGCTTTCATTGCTTAATTCCCCCTTAATATTTCCAATGTACTAGAAATATCAAAATAAATAAAATAGTTTGCCTCCAATAATTAGAAATTATATATTTTGACATGAAAAAATCCCCCTCCCTATAAAAAGTATAGGAAGGGGTTTCAAAACTAGTTAGATAGGAATCTATAAATTCATTGAGTTCTAGCCAATTCTAATATTTTTCGAATAAACGGCGCTTTTGCCTTTGTATATGAAACACGATCAAAAGCATATGTAATAGCAAGCCTCTCTTTTAATTCTCTATATTCTTTACGTGCCCATTCATGGCTTATTAGAAAGTCACGAAATAAAATATTGTTTCTCCACTCATCACTATTATAAATATAAATATGCAAATGATGAGTACCCGCTCTCCATTTTCCCTTTCTAAAAAAACGCCAATTCGTTGCATCTTTTGGAACATACTCATATCCAATTTCCGATAGAACTTCAATCCAGTTTTCAGTAATTTGTAAGTCTGTTACGCCAATCATCATATCAATAAGAGGTTTAGCTCCTAATCCTTCTACTGCTGAGCTTCCTATATGTTCAACGGCAATTATTTCTTGTCCTAACAAGGAACAGAATTTCTCTTTTTCTTTTATATACTCTTCAACCCAGTCTTTTTGATATGCTTTAATAACAATTTGTTGATCCATTGTATTCACCTCTTTATAAGTGTTTATCATTATATTTATAAATTTTTATATTATTAGCATAGGATTTCCATAAAATATGTCGAATAGTGGAATGTACAACTTAATTATATTAAATGTGAGGTAATATATGAAAGAAAATTCCGTGGAAATTCAGTTAAATAACGTAACATTCCAATTAAAAGAATATCATAATTTTGATTGGCTTATTAAATTAGGGACCGTATTTGCAGTTTTTGACCAGCAAGACTCAGGTAATATAAGTTTTGGTGTAGAAAAAGATGGGCATAAGAAATTTATTAAATACGCAGGAGCACAAACAATTGCATTTGAAGGAACAACGGGTCACGCTATTAAAAGGCTAAAAAATTCAGTTACTATCTATGAAGATTTAAAGCATGAATCGCTCATAAGACTAATTGATCATTTTCCAGTTCAATCTGGATATGTATTAATTTTCGATTGGTTTGATGGTGAATGTCTTCATTCGCATTGGAGTTTCCCACCTCCTGAGAAATATAAAAATCCAAACTCTCCATTTTATAAATTTAGACATTTATCTGCTATAGAACGAATTCATTCCTTACATTCCATTTTTTCTTTCCATACTTATGTAGAAAAGAAAAACTATGTAGCAATAGATTTTTATGACGGTAGTATTTTATATAATTTTAATACAAACGAAACAAAAATTTGTGATATAGATTTATACAGTAAGAAACCTTACATAAATAAAGTGGGCCGGCTATGGGGTTCCTCCCGTTTTATGTCACCAGAGGAATTTGAATTAAACGCAACAATCGATGAAAGAACAAATGTATTTAATATGGGAGCAATGGCTTTCTCACTTTTAGGCGGTGAAAAAGATCGTTCTTTTATAAAATGGGAAGCAAGTAAGGAATTATATGAGGTAGCGTATCGTGCTGTAAATAAAAATCGTGCAGAACGTTATGCATCAGTTACAGCATTTTACGAAGCGTGGTTAAAAGCAGCTAACGCAGAAAAGATATAACCCTAAATTATTAAAAGAAATATAGAGTTTATACTATACTTGTTTTGTTTTCTTTGCTATTGCAAACTTCAAAAAAGCTGCAAGTAGGAGGAGGAGCGGTATTCCCTGAATAAAGAGAAATCCTCCAAAAAAATCAAGCGTAGTGCTATATGGAGAGTCTGTTGCCATCACACCTATAAATAAAGCCATTGGACTTGTGAGTAGATTTATCCCTAAACAGATCATTATCAATGATAGGTTTTTAGCCTTAATTTTTGATGAACCAGACAAGAAAAATAAAAATATCGCAGTACCAAATATAAGAAACAGTGTTACATAAAAACTTACCATAATATCCCTCCATGAATATAATTGTACCATTAGCAAGGACAAATTTGAATAAATGGGATATTTATGTAAGTCAGATATAGTGTCTCTTTATCAGTGGTAAGAAAAGAGTGGATCCCTACTCTCTCACAAGGAATCCACTCTTTCTATTTCTACAACTCTATTTATATACGTTCCTCTTTTTGTCCTTACGTGAACTGCCATCACTAGATCATTAACATAATTATCTTTAGCGGAAGTTAAAGGTTTTTATTTGTGTCCTCTAGTTTCCTAGCCGGACTATATTCTATTTTCAAGCCAATTTCTATCTCCCCATGAATAAAACTCAACGTTCTGTTTATACTACAACTACATCTAGAGACACATCACTGTTTAGAGCGGCTAGGTTTTGCTAGCTGCTCTTTTTTGTGTTTTACACAAATAAAATCAATAACTCAGCATATAATATCTATGTAGCTAGACTATTACCTCTGTATCGAGCAGTTAGGCTGGGCTAACTGCTCTTTTATTTATGACAAAATAAAACTTTTAAACAGAATTACTTTCGTATAACATTTTCAATCTCGCTTACACTATAACTGTAACTTTAAGTTACACATCTATTACTTATAGGGCCTAATTTTCTTTTGTGTAACAATTGGTTAGCTCATAAAGTTAACCAATTTGTTGCGTTCAATTTTATTTCTCAATACTTAATACCTGGAATTAATTCTAATTTATTGGTATTAAACTATTGACATTGATTTTCCTCATATACAATTTTTGAAAAGGCCTTTTCTCTCACATCAGGCTCTTTTATTTATTAAAAAAAGATTATTTTATATAGATTACTATAAGCATCCATAAAGCCAAAGCACCAATGATAGCGAGTACTATACGTGTTGAAAGTATCCTTACTTCAAAGTCTGTTTTCTTGGAAGGTTCAGGATATGCAATTATATAAATTCCCTTTAATAATGCAAGCCATGCAATAACTGTTAGGAATCCCTTCCAGTTGAATACCCATACATTATGTAGAATTACAGTACCTAATCCTAGGAAAATTGATAGAAAACCATACATAATACCAAACCCTCTGTCTTCAACCACTAATTTTTTCAAATCACGTAGCACCGATGGACGGACGAAAAGTATTCCTGATACGATAACCGTCATCCATCCCCAGAACAGCCCTAAAAAAGTACTAGTTTCCATTATTATTTCACTCCCCTCAATTATATTTATATTTCAGATATTCCTTCCTTTAGAAAAATTCCAGTACTTTTATATGTAGGTTAAAGTCTACTCTTTTTTTATACAAACATTCCGTATTCAATGCCCATACTTAATCACACCATTTCTCTAAAAAAATGAAGTTTTTATTAATTTTTCATGTTTAAATAAATTTCTTTTACATTGTGATACAAAGATTATCAACTTATAGAATTCCTCTTAAACGCTTCACTTATATAGATGTATTTTTAAAAGAAATAAGTTTCATTACTTACCCTTGCATTAACACAACAATTCATTTGTTAACTTTCAGAAAATATCAACTTGTATTACTGTATCTGCTATCGCGCTTAGCGTAGAAACTGTTACTTTTAACGAGATACTATCCCCCGCTTGGAATGTTGTTGAAATATTATTAGTTATATTAGAAGTCTGGGCACCAGTTAATGAAACTACAAGAGGTGTATCCACACCATTTTTTCGAATAGTCCAAGTATCAATATTTGTCCCTCCAGGGCCAACTCGAGCACGTACCGATAGTGATTTTATAACAGATTTTTGACTTAATCGGATAAATACTTCTGTATTTGAAACAGCCGCTGTTCCTGGTCTATAAAAACGAGTCCCTCCAGTTGGTAGACCCGACGGATCTGCCCAAATAATTGTAGTAGGCTGTAAAACTGTAGAAAAGCCCAAATTATTAGCGTTAGAATTTATAAGATTCGCTGAACTTAAAATCAATGTTCCAGCTGATTGTGATATATCCGCTGTAGTGCCTTGAATCGACGCTAAACGCAAACTTAATTGTGCTCCTATTCGATTTACTTCTGCCCCAATATAAGATCCTGCTCCAACTGAACTAGTAGTGGTTAAATTAACATCACGGCAATGAAAATTATGTGAATTTGTATTAACCAATATGGCTCTTTTATTCCCTAAACCGGCTGATTTTACTGTTATCGTTGTTGCTCTTACAGTACTTATACTTTCATCTGGAATTCCTGTTCCAAAAGAATGAATTCCATAAACATTTGAAGTCCCACTTGTTGATGCTGTAGAATTATCCACAGTTATAACTGCTGTTCTTAATCTAGAAGTTTGTGATGTTGTTCCAGGAAAAGCAATCCCTGTTAAATCCACATGGATAGAAGAGGTTCCTAATACCGTAATATCTTCTACTCTTGTATTTTCTCCCATTGTGAGTACAGTAGTATTTGATGTTGCATTCTGTTGACGAATTATTACTGTCCATAGACTAATTCCTCGTAATGAATTTCCATTAGGGATAACTACCTTTTCGTCATAAATTCCAGGAAACACAAAAATTGTAATCCCTGTAGCTCCTGTAGTATTAATCGCTGTAATCGCACCATTAATTGTTTTAAAAGGGTTCCCTCCAATAAATGCTGTTGAATCATTTCCTGATTTCATGACCACCGCTGTATTTGTTCTTGATATTAGCAGCTCTTGTAAACTCATTTACTGTTATTTCCCCTTTCATCCTTTATTTCGTTTTTTGCCTATTAATATCTTATGAGCCGGGAAACAAATTAGATGCAAATAAAATTTTCATATTAGACCTCGCCTAACAGCATAACAGTTAAATAATTATGAGCTTGCTTTCTACTAGTCACTTTCTTTCTATTATCCGTTATTTTATAAAAGAGGATTTTCTTAGGAAGTACGCTCAAATGTTGAGCGCACTCTTGTATTGTTTTAGTACATATTAGCCATTTAGATTTCCCTTATAAATGGCATACTCCTTTAACTCCATTGCTCAACTTCCCCAAAATAACGTTTTCATTTAAATCCATCTTTTTTGACCGTAGCTTTACTAATATTGTTGCGCTAATGAAACACTTGTACAGATATTAAAAAGAATATCTTAGAGCACATATAAACATGTACTCTTTTTTCTTGTTATAAAATAAAGATTTTTGTATAAAACTACACCTATCTAAGAAACATACATACAATATGATGTGAACCTTTTTTCAAAAAAAAGACTTGGTTATAAAGCACCTTCCTCCCAAAGCGCTCTTTTTATTTGTAAATAAACATTTTGCTCAAATATACTCAAGACATATGTATTTACTAGGATAAGCATTATACTAGAGCAAGAATTATTTTATCCATGTTTATAAGGAGGGGTTTTTATTAAGACAACTTTAATTTCCCATTTTTACAATGAAGAGTATCTACTCCCATGGTGGCTAATGCACCACACAAAACTATTTGATCACGGTATTCTTATTAATCGAGGATCTACTGATCGTTCAGTAGAAATATGTAAATTATTTGCGCCTCATTGGGAAATCCGAGATTCAAAAGTATTAGAGTTTGATGCTATATTAGTTGATAAAGAGATAATGGAAATAGAAAAAGAAATTAAGGGGTGGAAAATGGTTTTAAATACTACTGAATTTCTTTGCTGTTTTGATAAGGAAGCCTTTTTCTCATCTCTCGTCACTTTAAGGAAAAACATGTATGCTATTAGGACTATTCTGATGGTAGATGACCCTACTCATGGTTATTCCAATCCGAGATACGGAATTCCCCTTGTCAAACAGCGTTATCATGGGAGAATACTCGATCCTACTCCACCTGCCCCTTACTACGGAGGTAGACTAATCCACAATTATTCGCATGGTAACTATATAGCCGGAAGGCATTGGTCAAATCATTCATTTATCGTTTACATGTACCCTGCTTTCGTTTTAAAATTCTTTTACAGTCCATGGAACACAGCTATGAAAAATCGAAAATTACAAATTGGCCCAACCCTTTCTAAACATAGCATACAGAAGGGCTTAGGTACGCATCACCTAGTTACACTAGCTGAATTAGAAACAAAATATAAATTCTTTGCAAGTACAACTGTTGACCTTCGATTAATCCCAGAATATCAAGTTTTATTCCCAGATTTATGTTTCCCTAACCATTAATACATCTAAAAAGAACATTTTGGAACTCCCTATGCAACCCTTGCTTTTGAGTGAGAACCAACTCTTATTAAAATAGCGTTTTTGTTAAAATTTCACTTCAATCTTATTCATTTATGGTATAATCTGTATTATTTATTTTTTCCAAGAAAGGCTAAAGTAATGAGGAAATACTTTGGAATCACTTCATTTTTATTAACTTTAATCGTATTTTTTGGTTTATTATCAATGCTTGCAAACATTTATATACTCTTTTTAATACCTGTCTCAATTGTTTTAGCTGTTTTTGCTCCAAAAGGCTCATCACAAAAAAGTCGCTATAGCTAGTTTAATAATTTCCTGTATTATTTACGCTCTCATATTCGGCTTACTTTTTATAATTAGTTGGGGATTAGCAGAATCAAAACTAAACTAATCCCTTTCTACCAATTAAAGATTTCATTAAACCCTTTCATCTTTTAACTGGACAAGCATATGTTATTGGATGGGGGAATCCACTCATAAAAAATCTACCTTTCTTGTCAAAGAGCATGTATATACGTGCTCTTTTTGAATGCATTTAAAGACTTCACATTCATTAGAAATGTACATACAATAATCATGATCATCTTATTATTAATCATTTAAACATCTTGGTCATGGAGCGCCTTTCTCCCAAGGCGCTCTTTAATTTTTAAATAAGGATTTTGTTAACGAACTAAATAAAATTTAATACTTTCCCTAATACTAATCAAAATACAATCTGCTTCTTACCCAGGTTGTATCAAATCAAACAGTTATTTGCAATAACTGTTCGATTTTAATTTTTGTTACATAAACTTGATGTTTTTGTCCACACTATATGTACTGCTTAAATTAATGGTTATAATGTTCTCAATGCAGTTAGCCTTTGCTAGCTGCTCTTTTCTATTGAGTTGAAAATAAATTTTAGGTCTTATTTCTACGACATATAATTTTAACCTAAACATCCAGCTCAAAGTGTTACCGCCTATCTTATAGAGCACTTCAATGCATGGTGCTCTTTTTTATTTTTTTCTTTCACTTCTGAATAACATTTTTAACTCTGTTCATACTATTTTTGTAACTTAATGTTACAAACTATTTCTGTAAGCGCAACGTTTCTTTTGTACAACAAGCAGTTAGTTTTATTAACTGGCTGCTTCGTTGCACAAAAGAAAAATCTGCACATGTATTAAGAACATACATAAAATATCATGTGAGATTCTTTTTCAATATTAGGCTTGTTCATGGAGCACCTTAAAAAGCGCTCTTTATATTTGTTAATAAATAACCATTTTGCTCAAACATACATACGGTATATATTAGTTAAGCATATATTTACATAGACAAGACATAACTTTTTTTAAACATGCACAATTTTTGTGCATGTTTTTTTATTTAACAAAATAACTATTTTATTATGTTTCCGAACTTAAGGTAATGTCCTTAAAAAAATTTCATATATATTTATCAGATACACTTTGAAATCCCAGAATATCAAATACTTTTAAGAGTTGACTGACCACCAATATTTGACTTATCTTTAAAGACTTATTAAAAATAACTTAGATACAAAAAAGCTACGTTTTATATAGGATAAAAAATTATCTTACGCAAAGGAGCTTGATTATTTGTGAATTACCAAAATGATAATAACTCAAACATTCACAAATCTTGCACTTGTCCATCCCCCACGGCTAACAGTTTAAATGTTGTTCAGACTACCCCATCAATAGTCTCTGTAAATTCTGCGATTCCATTAGATACCGTGGTAAATTCTAATGGTACGGCAATCTCATTCACACCACCAACAACTGTTTTACTTGAAGGTGGAAGAACCTATTTGGCAATCTATGAAGTGCAAGTTATCATTCAACCAGGAGGTAATTCGGCAGGTATCACTATGTATCTTAATAATAACCCAATTATTGGCTCTGGTACTTCTCTGGGATATACTGCAGGATTCACTTCTGTATCAGCACCCGCTATTTTCACTACACCTTTAGGTATAACAAGTACTCTTACTGTTAATGTAGGACCATATTCTAATACATTAAATACGTTGGGCTTAACTCTTGCTGTTGTAGCATTAACATAACAAATTCTAAAACTCTCTAAAATAAATTTCTTTGTTCTTTAACTGCGGTTTTGAGTTAGCCTCTAAGAACTCGCTATAACTACATATAAAAAAGAATATTATCTGGATCGATAGTACTGGGTGACTCGGCTGACACAATTACTGAGTCACTTATTTTTCTATAGTAAAATAACTATATCATTTGAAATTTGCGCATATCCTAGAAACATATATAAAATAAATTACTGCTACATTTTCACTTGATCTGAGTCTTAGTCAAAGAGCGCTTTCCCGGACGCTTTTTTTCTGTTCAAATAAGAATTTTATTTAAATTTTATAAACCTCTCTTTATCCAGATAGGTTTAAAATTATCTATTTAGCATATATAATACTTTTAAACAATTTAAATTCTATACATAAGTAATGGAGGTTTTAAAATGGGGAGTGTCCCAAATTTAACACCACAACAATCAATCTCAAAAAAACAAATTAATCCTAATAAGAATCAACAAACCTCCGCTTGGTTACTTTTGGATTAGTTTATATCTTACTGTTAAAAACTCATGCTTCAAGATGGTTAGCTAGTGTTTTAGCAACCACATGTTGTACTTTTGCAGCTATTTATCAAACGTTTTCAATTTTTTCCATGAACACAGCAAAAAAGAGGCCTTATGGCTCTTTTTTTATTCCTTAATAACAATCTAAATATGGTAAAATATATCCATCTCTCATATGTCCAACTATGTAATTTTCATAGCAGTAAAATTAAAACAAGACTTATACACCATGGCTCAAAATAAAATGAAGGAGTGTTTTAAGCGGAAGGACATATTCGAAAAAGAGGAAATAAGTACCGTATCTTTATTAATATTGGTCGTGATCCAGAGATAGGAAAAAGAAGCCGAAAAAGATTAAGGAGTTAAATGAAGGGGCTTTTGTGGAGCCGACTAAGCTTAGTTTAAAAGACTATATGGTTCAGTGGTTAGAAATTAAAAGGGTGAGTATAGAAAAGTTTCTTATAATAGCAATATAACCCACTATGTTATACCTAGTATAGGAATAATTGCACTTCATAAATTAAATGTTATGCACATTCAAAAATGCTATAAATTAACACTAGATAATGGTATTTCAAATAATTGCATCGAATACTAAAAACAGCTTTAAATCTAGCAGTTAAACAAAATATTATTTCTAGAAATCCTGCTAATTTTGTTGAGTTACCAAAAAAGAAAAAAGCTCCATCCAGACTTGGACGGAGGAAGAACCAGTAAAAAATTTTTGGTAAAAGTAGCTTTGGCTAGCTAATGTTTGCATTTTATAACCAAAATCCAAATAAATCTTCTATTAACAAGGTTTATTCACCTTAACACATGTTATCATGTATAATACATATGAAAAGGAAATTCAGAATAACGAGGCAAATATTATGGACTTTGTTTATATTAATCAAAACGTGTTAAATAATCTTCTATACATTTTATGTAGTATATTTGTTTTTTATTTCATATATGATAGCCGGCACTATTTAAAGAAATATAAAATACTACTGATCACCCTTTGTTCTAGTATCCCGCTTATTTTATGTATGCGATACCCTATCTATATGGATGAAAGTTGTATTCATGATTTAAGACAAATTCCGGTCATAATAGGTACGCTTTATGGTGGATTCCCTGTCGGTATCATATTGTTTGCAATTTTATTAATTACGAGATTTTTATTTTATGGCTTTAACATGTTGACAGTTGTTGTTTACGGAATAATGTTCACCGTTACAGCACTCGCATCTTCAAAATTTAATACATATAATAGAAAACTTAAAGTAGCTTTTTCCATGCTTTTAACCTTTTTCCTAGCAATATTTACAACTTTAATTGTATTAACCTTATCAGATTTTGAAGTGAATAATTTGTATATTATTTATTTCATGGTATTACCGACTACTTTAATGTTATTTATTGTTTATATAAATGAAGTTATTAAAGATGCTGTATTAATGCGCTCAAAATTAATTAAAATGGAAAAAATGGAGATTGTTAGCCAACTCGCTGCAAGTATATCGCACGAAGTAAGGAATCCCTTAACGGTTGTAAAAGGATTTACACAGCTTTTAAAAACACCAAATTTAACTCCCGAATCAAGAGACGAATATATTAAACATATACTTGAAGAGTTAAATCGTGCCCAAGAAATTATCGATGATTACTTAACGTTTGCCAAACCTGCTCCAGAAAAATTAGATCAAATTTCAGTAAAACAAGAGTTAAATCGAGTTATTAATATGATATTGCCATTGTGTAATATGAATACGATACATATTACACAGGATTTTTCTGAGGCAACCATTGTTGGTAATAAACAGCACTTTCAACAATGTTTTTTAAACTTAATAAAAAATAGTATTGAAGCAATGCCTAATGGTGGTACCTTAAATATTTCCTCATCCATCAATAATAGTAAAGTTGAAATACGAATTGAAGATAGCGGAGTTGGAATGTCACAGGAGCAAATACATCGATTCGGTGAACCGTATTTTAGTACAAAAACAAAAGGAACTGGTTTAGGTACAATGGTTGCTGTTAAGATTATTGAGACGATGCATGGAAGTTTAAAAATCAGAAGTATCGTTAGTAAAGGAACGACTTTAACGATTACGTTCCCGAAATATAGTAAGAATACACATTAAAACAAATAAAAAAGGAGCATAGTCGCTCCTTTTTTATTTGTTTCGATACATAAGTATCTTCAATGTTTTTTTAGTTTACATTTGTGAAGACTAATTAAAAATTAGTATCCTCCGCCCCAGCAGCTGCATCCTACAATTATTAATAGAATGAATAACACAACTAATAAAGCGAAACCTCCACCAAAACCACAAGAACCACCGTAACTCATATTTTCTCCTCCTTTTGGTTTGAAAACTAATAGGTAGTTGATCATTTTAACTGGTTCGTATTATACATTATGTGTATATCCCTTTTTTGAGCATGTCTACATAAAAATAAGTAAAAACACTCGTTTAAAGAGTGCTTTAAAATGGATACCAAAAGTTTTGAAATACGTTTAATTTTAAATATACCGCAACAATAAATATGAAAATACCGGCAAATAAAGCGATGAAATCTTCACGTTTCGCCTTACTTGTATAAAACCATGTACGTTTATCCTTCTTTCCAAATCCTCTTAAATCCATTGCATTTGAAACCGTATCTATTCTTTCTAGAGAATGAATGATTAGTGGCCAGAAAATTAAAACACGGTTCTTCATACGAACCCATAAACTTGCTTCTCCTTTTTCAAAAGCCACTCCTCTCGCTTCTTGCGCGTGTTTAATAATTTTATACTCAGACTGGATGTCAGGAATATAACGTAGTGCAATATTTATTGCATAAGTAATCTTATAATGAATACCCAGTTTACTTAAGTTACTTACAAATTCACTTGGATCTGTCGTGTAAATAAAAAGAAGTGTAAATGGTAATAACGTAAAATACTTTAATGAAAGTGTAGCTGCATAAAATAATGTTTCATATGTAATCGTTGCATATCCAACATGTAAAAACACGGTATATGATTCAGTTAATTCAGATCCATGAGTTGGTGTAATCAATAAAATCATGACAGAGTTTAATAAACTAAATGTAAATATGACACTAAAAACAATTAAAATTTTACGAAATGGAATTTTAGCAATGCTGAGCCCGATACACCCAATAATAAATAATATTAGCAACACCCGAAAATCAAAAAACAAAAAAGTAAGCGTCATACAAAAAATAAATAAAAACAATTTCACTACCCCATCCATACGATGAAAATATGTACTATGCACCTTCCTCCCTCCTATTACTGTCTAAATAAAGCTCCATAAATTTTTCTGGACATGCAATCCCACTAAATTTAACAAGCTTGGTTAAAGAACTCTCTCTTAAGTTGGCTCTTTGTAACGTTTCTTGATCGCCTAATACATCAAACACTGTATTATCCGCAATAATTTTCCCTTCATGTAGAACTACTGCACGGTCTGCATATTCTAGTACGAGATTCATATCATGAGTGATAAAAACAAATGAAATACCCTTTTTAGCTAGGTTTTTAATAAAAGACATAAATTGTTTATAGTGATAATAATCTTGTCCCGCTGTCGGTTCATCTAATATGATAAGTTTAGGATTTGTTGTTAATACAGATGCGATTGTTAATCTCTTTTTTTGCCCATAGCTTAGTGCTTGAATTGGCCAATTACGAAATGGATATAAACCACAAATTTTTAAAGTTCCTTCTACTCTATTCTTAATTTCTTCCTTAGAAAAATTATGTAATGTTAATGTAAATGAAACTTCTTCAAAAACAGTAGGCTGTGTAATCATATGATTTGGATTTTGCATCACGTAAGATATGATTTCCCCACGTTTACGAATAGACCAAGAACTAATATCTTCACCTTTTAACAAGATTTTCCCATTTTTCATTTTGTTTATGCCTATAAGACTATGAGCTAATGTTGATTTCCCTGCTCCATTATGTCCTAACAGTGCCACAATTTCTCCTTCATATATTGAAAGGTTTACATTTTCTAATACTTTTTGTTTATTAGAGTATGAAAATGATAAATTCTCCACTTTAAGTAATTCCTTGTTTTTAGTATTCCCTTTTAATATGACTTGTTTCTCCATCCACTCTTTTATAACGTTGCTTACCTTTTCTTTTTGAAGGTTTTCCATTGGATATATTACGTCATTATTACTATCAAAATGTAATCTCTTTAATGCTTCGATGTAAATAGGCTCTCTTAAGCCGATACGTGGTAATATATTTGACGCTAAGATTTCTTTTGGTGTTCCTATCGCAATGACTTTACCTTCATCAATTAATATAACTTTGTCTAAATCCAGTTTTAAAATTTCTTCTATCCTATGTTCGATAATAACAATCGTTTTATTATATTGTTCATGTATATCTTTCATAAGTTCTATCGTATGTATGGCGCTTAGTGGATCTAAGTTTGCTAACGGTTCATCGAACAATAATATATCCGCATTTGTTGTTAATAAACCAGCAAGGGAAACTGTTTGCTTTTGACCTCCTGATAATTCATGTGGACTTTGTTTATGAAACGTATGCATCTTCACCTTTCTTAATGAGTCCGAAACAATCTTTTTCATATCATCTTGCTTTACACATTCATTTTCTAAATAAAAAGCTACATCTTCTTCTACTGTCAGACCAATAAATTGAGCATCTTGATCTTGCAAAATTGTTCCTACCTGTTTACTTTGTTCAAAAATACTTCCTTCCCTCGGGTCTTTACCGGCAATTAAAACGTTACCTGTACTAGTCCCTTCGTAAGAAAATGGGATTAGCCCATTTATACAATGAGCTAATGTCGACTTGCCTGAACCACTTCGTCCAGCAATTAGCACTTTTTCCCCAGGGTATATATGAAAGGTAATATCACTTAAAGTAGGCTGCGCAGCATGCCAATATTGAAAGGTGAATTGTTCAAACGAAATAATTGGTTGCATGTTAACATCCCTACTTTTCAATTTTTAAATGTGTATGTTTCTTATTGGATTTCGCCAAACCAATTGTAAGTGGCAATCCAAGTACTAAGAAAACGATGACATCGGAAATTGTTGCGCCTAATACTTGTATAACAATTTTGTCAAATGGTTCTCCCATCACAATAATATCGAATGCCCCAGCAAATATAATAGCAATGACAATACCAACTAGCCCAGTAATTGCTAAATAAGAAATATCCCCCTTGTTAAACGACCCGTTTTTCACACTAAAACCAACTCTTCTTTGAATAAGCCCCATTGAAAAACCAATAATTCCTGAACTAATAACCCAGCCCCACCAAATCCCCCATCCAGCAATCGTATCTGTTACGGTATGACCGATAAGTCCGATTAACAGTCCTGCCACTGGACCAAATAATGCTCCAAAAACAGTTAATATAGCTAATGCTGGTTTAATAAATGTATTCGGTGCAATAGAAAATCCCCAAAGCCCTAATATCCCGTATAATGCTGCTCCAATACCGATTGCTACTACTAACTTTGTTGATAATTTGTTCATGACAATTCCCCTCTCATATTAGTCAACTTTTATTACTCTATATTTAATTTAAAAATGAATTATGCATCGACACTCCCTTTCTATACAACAAAAAAATGACCTCTTACATAAGAGGTCATTTTCTTTCATGTTCAAGAATCCTCTTATCTTTCAAAAAACACATCGTGTTCTCTGCGGAATTAGCACCTTCCTATAAAATTGCATAGGGGTTGCTGAGGTTTCTTAGGGCCGTTCCCTCCACCTCTCTGGATAAGTATTAATTTGTAATTCGTATTATGGCACTAAAGAATGTAAAATTCAACAATTTTCTTACTATTTTTATTTTTTGTTAAATAGATCATTTAAATCATTGTATTCTTATCGGAATTATGAAATAATAAATTCAAAATCGTTTCGGGAGGAATGCATTATGAAAGTTATTGGTTTGATTGGAGGATTAAGTTGGGAATCTACATCATTATACTATAAACATATTAATACACTTACACTCTCTCAATACGATCAAAATGCAAAGTTAGTTTTATATAGTATGGACTTTGGTGAAGTAACTACTTTATTACAAAACCATCAATA
Source organism: Bacillus cereus group sp. MYBK216-1 (assembly GCF_051916495.1). NCBI lineage: Bacteria > Bacillati > Bacillota > Bacilli > Caryophanales > Bacillaceae > Bacillus > Bacillus cereus group sp. MYBK216-1. The sequence goes on along the minus strand of NZ_JBQAGT010000002.1, from coordinate 750,776 downwards.
TGAAGAAGTGAAAAATGAACTAGTTACAGTTGCAAAGAAAGTTGAAAAATCTGGGGCTGAATGTTTATTAATGTGTTCAAATACCGTACATCTATTTGCCGAGGAAGTAGAACAAGCAATATCTATCCCGCTTCTTCACATTGGTGATGTAAGTGCTAAAGAAATGGTAGAACAGAATATAAAACGTATCGGACTATTAGGAACAAAACAAACGATGGAGCAAGATTTCTATAAATCACGATTAGCGAAATATAACATTGAGACAATTATCCCAAATGACGAGGAAAGAACTTTTATCCACCATGTCATATTAGATGAATTAAGTAGAGGGATCATTTCAGAAACATCTAAAGAAAAGCTATTACAAATTACAAAATCATTAATTCAAAACGGCGCTGAAGGTATATTATTAGGCTGTACTGAAATACCTTTACTCATCTCCCAAAATGATCTCACTGTTCCCATTTTTGATACTGCTTTTTTACATGCAAATACTGCTGTACAATTTGCTGGATAAGAATATACAAGCATAAAGGTGAGAACCTCTATGCTTGTATACAGTTACGACTATTTATCCCGCTATTTATGGGTAGTAAAATCCCTATCGATTAAAGTTTTACTTTATTTAAAAGAGATTCAATAACTGCAATTGCTTCTTTTGAACCACCACATTCTAAAAAGCTATCATTAAGTTTTCTTATACCATGTTTATACTTTTCATTTGAAAGAACATCTGTTACGGACTCTTTTAAAGTGTGCACATTAACATGTTCTTTCAATAGTCTATGTGCCGCTTCAAGCTCAGTTAATCTTTGCGCTATCATTGGCTGGTCTTTATCATGCGGTATTATTACAAATGGGACATTATAATGAATGGCATCGTGTACGCTATTCATACCACCATGTGTAATAAAAACATCTGCTTCATTTAATATTTCTGATTGAGGTACGTATGGAGCAATTATAAAATTATCTGGTGCTTTCTTAATTTTAGAAATATCATTTCTATCACCAATTGCCATTACAACTATCCCATCAAAATCTGAAAAAGTATCAATACAAGTATTAAAGAATGGTTCGAGTCCTTCAAGCAGTGTTCCCATTGAAATATAAATAACTTTCTTTTCTTTAAGTGATTCCAATGGAAACTTTATATTTGTTTTACGCTTTGAAATACTCGGTCCAATAAAAATGTTATTTTCTTCGAATGATTCGCTATTAGGTTGGAAATAACGACTTGTGTATACGAGACAAACATCACCCTTATTATTCATAAATTGAAGATTATTGTTTGGTTTTACTCCAAATTCATGTTCCATCTGGTTTAATAATTTTTCAGAGATCTTCTCTGGTTGGAATGGTATATCTGCATTTGGATGAAAAGGTAATGTCTTCAAAAACTCTGAAGGAATTAAAAATATAGGTGAGGACACTACACCTGGAACTTTTAAATACTCCTTTACTAACTCTCCCGCACCAAATATATCATAAATTACGAAATCAAAATTTATGCTTTCACTTAATTGTTTCGTAATTTCTAATATATATAAAGAAGTTTGAACATGCACATGAAAGAAAGCATTTAACCCAGATGAGGTTTCAGCATCAATAGAAATCCCCTTTAATAGATCCGGATGAGTATGTACAGTAGCTCCTAAATCTTCAATTCTACCCTTAAAGTTTGCCGTTGTAATATAATGTACATTATCCCCTCGTTCAGTAAAGGCTTTTACTAAATTTAATGTAGGGTTTACATGTCCCTCTGCTGGAAAATTAACTACTAAAATATTTAGCACTTATTCCTCACTCCTTACATTTCACTATTTTAATTAAGCATACTGTTATTTGTACATGTAATCGTCCCCTAATAGTCCTAATGTGCTTGCAACATTATGTTGATAAATAATTTTCAGTCATCAACATAAAAAAAGGCATCTACCTATGTAGATGCCTAACCGTGATAAGGAGTGTTCTGTGAGGTTAGAACAAGCTTTTCTGCTTGTCTATGCTATCAATATATGATTTATTTTACAAAACGTGAATCGTTAATAGAATTATTTTAGCTCATTAAAATAAAAAAAGAGTTATTAATAAATATAATCTCAATTATTATTATGATGTAGCTACCTATGTTCCTCCAATATTTTAGAATAAACAGCTTCATATATACCTCATTTCTAATCTATTCCCAGATAAAAACGCCTCTAGTTCACATGAATGCTAGAGACGTTTCGTCCATTTTAATTCTCTTTAGAGTCATCTGTTTTTGGCGCTTCACCAGTTAATCGCTTATTTTTCAAATCAAAATAAGCATCTAAAACTTCTTTTCCAATATCGGAGTTAATGCCTGATTTATCATTTTTAACCCACGGTACTACAACAGAAAATGCTACTTCTGGATCATCATATGGCGCATATCCAGCTAATGTTAAATTATAACATTCTCTACGGTCGCCTTTCTCATTTCGCCCAATATCATTTTCTCCACCATATACAGTTTGTGCGGTCCCTGTTTTACCAGCTGGTTTATATGGTGCTTTTTGGAACGCTCTTACTCCCGTTCCATCTCCTTCTTGAAATACTTTTCTAAATCCTTCTTTTACTTGATTAATATATTCTTGTTTCATATCAATTCTATTTAAAACAACGGGTTCTATTGATTGTACTACTTTACCAACCTCATCTTTTTGAACGGTTTGTTCTCTAATCTCTTGAACAATTTGTGGTTTCATTCGATACCCTCCATTTGCGATAGTGGAAATATATTGTGCAAGCTGAAGTGGTGTATACGTATCATATTGTCCAATAGAATAATCTAATAAGAAACCAGGCTGATTATCTTTTCTTCCAATTTGTCCTGCAGTTTCATTTGGTAAATCAATACCAGTTTGTACGCCTAGTCCAAATTGCCTGAAATAATACCTCATTTTATCAAAATATTCTTGTTTAATATCTAGTGAACTATTTTTCACATAATCCACGCCAGCAATTTTTAATGCTATATTAAACATATAAACGTTTGAAGAAACTTGTAACGCTCTTAGATCGTCTATATCACCAAAATTTTTCCAAGACTTCTTCTCCTTAGTTCCTTTAAACTTCATAGGTGCATCATAAAAATGTGTTCCAGGAGTTATTGCATTTGTTTCAAACCCTGTTAACACCGTCGCACCTTTAACCGTTGATCCAAGCTCATAAGAACTAGTCAGCGTGCCTAAAGCATAATCTTCTACTTCCATTTTCCCGTCTTTTTCTACAAGCTTTTTCCCAGCCATTGATAATACTTGGCCATTTTTTGGATTCATCATCACTACGAAAGCACGGTCTAACATTGATTCTGATCCTTTATATTGTTTTAATATTTTTTCTATACTCTCCTCTACTTTTTTTTGCAATTCCATATCTATTGTTAAAGTTAAATTTTTACCGCTTTTCCCTTCAGTAACAGTTTCCGTTCTAATAGTATTTCCTTGTTTATCAGCAATGCTTCTTACTTCTTTTTTTGTACCATGAAGTACATCTTCGTATTGCTGTTCTATATAACTTTTGCCGACCCTATCATTTCGGCTATAATCACGCACTAAATAATAATCTAATCTTTCACGTGGCAATCCTTCATCAGCATTTGAAACGTTACCAAGGACAGAACGGAATAACCCATCATTTACATAGATTCTCTCCCAATCAACTGATGCATCTACCCCTGGAAGGTTCGCTAAATTTTCACTAATCACCGCATATTCCTGTTCACTAACGTTCTTTTTAATAATTTGAGGTGCCATTTGAAAACCTGAGTTCATTTTGCTTTTAATAGCTAACACTTCTATATCTTTAGCCGTTAATTCTTGAAGATTTTTATCTGTAACGCGCTTCCTTTTTAAATCTTCTATTTTTTTGTCTAGCTCTTTTCCGGTAATATCCTTATCTCGGAACTTATCTATTTCTTTTTTTGATACTAAGTCTTGAGTAAGTTCTGGATTTAATTGCATCCAAAAGTCTTTCTTATCAGTCTCCGTTAACTTATCTATATCTTCTTGTGGCATTTCAATAATATCTGCAAGTTGTCTTGCTGATTTTAATATTTCTTCTTGTTTTACACCTTTCACCTTTGTATATGTAATTGTACGTAAAGACTTATTATCAACTACTGGATTTCCTTCACGATCAAATATTTTCCCACGTGGTACAGAAAGACCCACGGTTGTATTTTCTCTCTTCTCTACTTCATTTTTATATGTTTCTCCATCAAAAATTTGTACTTTCCCTAACTGAATAATAATGCCAGAAAATAATAAAAATACACAAAGGAATAAAATATTTAACCGGAGAGGTACTACTCTCCCACTTTTCTTCTCTTGCTTTTTCACCTTGTCATAATCTCCTCCTTACAATATTCCAAATAATAATCACATTTCTATATTAAAAGTAATGTACAATTTCTATACATTGCTTTGTACAAATATTAATATAATGTTTAAAACTTAATAGAAATTAAAACAAAGGTAAAGAAAAGGTAAAGTTTACTAAATTAAATATAAAAAATACCCAATAACAAAAAGCTTAGTTTTCACTAATCGCTTTGTTATTGGGTATTAATTCATTTAAGAATTACTACTAGTGGGTATCGTTATACATTTGTCGTCACAATTAGAAAGAGATTGTTTACTTAGTACTTTCGGTAAGTGAATAGTTACTGTTGTCCCGACACCAACCTCGCTCATGATACTAATTGTCCCTTGATGACTTTCAATAATTTTATAACTTAACATTAATCCAATACCAGTCCCTTTTTCTTTCGTACTATAAAAAGGTTCACCTAATCTCTTAATTCTTTCTTCAGGTATTCCTATTCCTTCATCTATTACATGAATGATGACACCATCATCATTTATTTCTTTTATGTGAATTGAAATTTCCCCACCATTTGGCATAGCTTCGATTGAATTTTGCAAAATATTAATAAATACTTGTTTCAATTGATTTTCTGAGCATTCAATAATTATATCTTTGTCATCCGTAAATAGTTCAACTTGAATATTTGTCATAATTGCTTTTGTATTCATTAACGATACGACATTTTTAAAAATTTGATAAATATTTTTCTTTTCTGTATTTATCTCATCTGTTTTAGCAATTGATAGAAATTCTTGTAGGATTGCTTCTATCCTTTCAATTTCAGAAAGCATAAGATCAAAATATCTTTCTTGATCTTCTTTATTAATTTGGAATAACTGTATAAAACCTTTAATTACAGTTAAAGGATTTCTTACTTCATGAGCCACGCCAGCTGCTAATTGACCAATTGCTGCAAGTGTATCTGATTTGTTTAACAATTCTTCTGTCTTTTTTCGCTCTGTAATGTCGCGTACAATAATCATAATTTTATCATGTAATAATGGTAAGCACCTCGCTTCAAAGAAATCAATACTTCCATTAAGTGTGAGTGGATATTCTACAATTACATTCGTTCCTTTTTCCTTCACTTGATTAATGGCTTCCTGAAACTGCTGTGCTACTGAAGATGGTAATACTTCGTAAAACTTTTTTCCCATAAAAGCTTCTGCGGGTACGTAAAACTTTGTAGGAGATCCTGCCTTGTAATCTATGATTGTACCATCATCTTCTGTTAAGAAACATAAATCCGGTAAAGCTTTAAAAATTAATTCCAGTTCAGATGTTTGTTGTTTTAACTGCTCTTCTATCGCTTTTAAATGGGTAATATCTACACCAACAGCCCAATAACTATATCCTGTTACAGGAAACTGTTCTGATATATTCGACCACATTATTGTTTTGATTTCACCATTTTTACATGTTAAGTGCATTTCCCAATCTCTGAAATTTTTTCCACAAGTTAAAAATTTCTTTTGTATTTGATGGCGATAATTATGATTAGGATACAATAATTGCAGTGCATTGGGATTTCCAATTATTTCTTCAGCGGTATAACCGGTTACAATTTCACATTCTCGATTCCACAAAACAAAATCTCCATTATAATCAAGCGCATCGACCATAACAGGCATGTTTTGTAAAATCGTATGTAGTTCCTCCTCTTTCCGAGAAAGCAACGTTGTATTTTTACTTTGAAATATTTTTATTGCACCATCTAAAATTAAATTCGAGAGCATTTCAAAGTATTTTTGACAACTGAAAATTTCACTTTTTTTGGACCATACAACAAAAGATCCTAAATGTTGATTGTATAAGAAAATGGGGATTTCAATCTTTGGAAGTTTACTCTTTTTCATCTCATTCATTCCGAATGAAAAAACACACTCTTTTTCAGCATCAAGAAGTTGATGTGATATGTTAGTTAATTTATAAAATTGTTCTGCCATGGTTTCTATTGTACTCACATCAATAAGTTCCATTAGCCGCGAATTCATTCCTTTTTCACCTCAATATGTAAAATTAATACAAATGTAAAATTCATACTTCTCCATTATACGAAGAAAGCTAGTGTAGGTATATAGCTGTAGAATAATTATTCGAACAAATTTTATTTTTCAATTAAAATAAGAAAAGAATATATATACTGAATATACCTTTAATTAGTATATATTTCGTTGATTCCTCACTTATTGTCTAGGTAACTTGAATTCATCCTTATATTCACTGAATTTTCACTTGAGAGTCATACGTGTCACTAATAGCGGTATAAACATGCAATAAATATAAAGTTCATAAAATATTCACAATTTTTATGAAAAATATAAACATTTATTCCAATATATTCTATATAATAAAATGTAATAAGGCTTCTATGAATCTCATAGAATACCTTACCCCTAATAAAAAGAAAAAAGAATCCATTTGGATTCTTTTTTCTTTTTTAATTACATTACATATTTATATAAAGCATGTGCCACACCATGTTCTTCATTTGATAACGTTTCGTATTTGCACATTGCTTTTATTTCTTCAACTGCATTCCCCATTGCAATTGATATGTTTGCTTTTTCCATCATAGAAACATCGTTTAGCCCATCACCTATCGCTACAGTGTTTTCAACCGAAATATTAAGATGTTCTGCTAAAGTATATAATCCATTCCCTTTTTGAGCATCTCGATGATTAATCTCTAAATTGTGCCAATATGAAGATGTAATTGCTAAATCTGTATTATGAAGAAATGTTTCTTTTAGTTTTTTTAATTTCTCAATATCATAAGAAAATGGTAATAGTTTATGCACATATATATCTGTTTCTACAATTGGTTTACAACTTTCCGCACTATGAAACGCTGTATGCTCAAGATATAATGCTGCGATTGTTTCTAACTCTTTCAAGTCGAAATTTTCTTTTGAATTCTTCACATACTCAATTTCATTACGTACACTCTCTACTCCATAATCCGGCACATACACACCTTTATCAGTATAAAGCTGATAATATAAACCATTCTCTTCAAGATATTCTACAATTTCAAGTGCCTGCATATTTTGAATTGGATATCTCTTCATCATTTTTTTATCTTTATATATAAGGGCGCCATTTTCCGCAATGATTGGACACTCTAAATCAACTTCTAACAATAATCGCTCAATGTCAACAATAGAACGTCCTGTACAAATTGCTACAACATGACCAGCTTCTTGACATGTTCGAATTGCTTCTGCATTTTCTTTACTTATCATTTTATTCCCCGAAAGAAGAGTTCCATCTAAATCAATTGCGATTAATTTCATTATTTCTTCACCACTTTCTATAAATACACGAGTTTTAATTAATTATTAGGTATCGTTTTCATACAACCCTCGTGAGGTACTTCTTATTTATAATTTATGAAAAGCGTTTCAGGTCAAGAAATAATTAAAAATAAAATCCAAAGCTTTTCTTTTTAAAAAAGCTTCGGATTTTAAACTATGAATTATAACTAATGTATTTTGTCTCACACATGTACACATTTTTTTCTTCAGTTGGGATATATACTTTAAACTTTTCTAACCGTTTTCCATAGACATGAATCGTAATAACGCTTTCATTTTTGCTGATTTCAAGAATATGACAATCCGCTGGTGGAATTACTTTATCAGTTTCTCCTTCTCCCAAATAAAGATTTCCTGTATGTGTTAAATAAACAAGTGAATTTCCAAGTTGTTTCGTTTGTATAAAGTTCTGCACCATTATCCTTCCTGAAAATACGCCTTCTACTCCCCATGTGCCGTCATGATCATGTAAAGGTGTAGATTGTCCATCTTTCCATACGAGAGCTAGTACTTCAAAACGTTTGAGCGGATCTTCATACAATAAATGTCGTGCATATTGAGTCAAATTGGCCTTCTGTTTATCTAACGGAAGCCATGTTTTCTTTTCTAAAAGTTCTTCTAATAATTTTTCAATGCCACACACTATTTCTTCTTCAAATAAACTGTTTTCCATAAGATCTGTAACACCTTTAATAAACTTTTGAAATGATTTACTTCCATTACAAGTCAACATAAGAATCCTCCTCTACGCTTTATATAATTCCATATTAAGGTAATTTTCGAAAACTCACAATTGAGAAACAAAAAAACAAGATGCAAATGTATGCACCTTGTTATGATTTTTATTTGGCTTTCAATCGAATAGGTAAGTATTTTAATGTTTGTTCATTTTCTAATATACATGTTTCTAAACAGAAAGATGGAGATAGCTCTATTTTTTCAAAAGCATTTATAAAGGTAGTTAATGCAATCTCAGCTTCTAAACGTGCAAGTGGTGCTCCTAAGCAAAAGTGAGGACCTTTCCCAAAGGTTAAATGTTTTTCATTTCCTGTTCGATGTACATTAAATTGAGAGGCTTGTGAAAATTTTTTCTCATCTAAATTCGCTGCACTAACCCACGCAACAATCATCTGATCCTTTTTCATTAAAGGACCAAATATATTTGTATCCTCTGTAATCCTCCGGGCCAATGTAACAGGAAAGCGATAGCGTAATACTTCCTCAATCGCTTTTGAAATTAAGTTAGGTTCTTTTCTTAACTCTTCATAAATTCCAGGTGAATCTACTAAAAAGCAATAAAAGCTATTAATAATTAAATTTGTAGTGGTTTCATTCCCAGCCGCTAGTAAACCTAATGAAAAGGTTACAATTTCCTCATCGGTTAATCTTTCGCCTTCATATTCAGCTCGAATTAAATCAGATATGATATCATCGGTTAAATGATATCTCTTTTTCTGAACAATCGGTAGAAGGTATGCTTTGAATTCATTTAATGCTATCCCTTTCTCGGCATCCAGATCATTAAACTTTTCTTTACTATACGGCATAAATAAAATATCAGACCATTCTTTAATTTTTTTACGATCTGTTGTTGGGACTCCTAATAAATCAGAAATAACGGTAACAGGTAAAGGTGCAGCAAACTGTTCAACGATATTAACTTCACTACATTTTTCGATATGTTGTACAAGTTCATCTGCGATAGCCTGTATTCGAGGTTTCCACTGTCCTAAACTTCTTGGAGTAAATGCCTTAGAAACAATGGAACGTACATTGCGATGTTCTGGTGGATCTGTAGAGTTTATATTTATTCTAGTTTCTAAAGGAGGAATTGAGAATTGTCTGCGCTCCCTTCTACTTGAAAATAAGCGATAATCTGATAAAACACGATTTACATCATCGTATAAAAAAACATTCCATACATCCTGCTCTTCATCATAATGAACTGGGTGATTATCCCTCATCAAACGATACCATTCATATGGATTCCGTAACTCTTCTTTTGTTTTCAGCTTTGAAATTTCATGAACTAAAATAACATTTTCAGGTGAAGCCATAGTTCTTTCCTCCCTTTTCTTTTACAATAAAAGTGATAGGTCGGCAGTTCAAAGTTGTATAAACTATCATATGTTATTTTAACATATACAAAAGGAGAGTTTTCATTAGAGAACTTGAGAAATATATAAGGGGGAGTTTTATGTACGTTGACATTTTACTGCTAGCAGAATTAACGACAGGACCAAAACATGGATATGAAATCAAAAAAAATGTTCAAAATCGTTTAGGTGAGAATTTTGAGTTAAATCACAACATGCTTTACCCTGCCCTTCGGCGCTTTGAAAATATGGGTGCTATAACGAAAAAAATACATAAACAAGTCGGAAAACCAAACCGAAATATGTACGATATAACAGAAACAGGAGAAGAAATTTTTTCTGAAATGTTACGAGAGTTTCCTGAAAAACTTGCGACAAACAATACAGAATTTCTAGTTCGTATTGCGCTATTTGAAAAACTTGACTATGAGGATAGAAAAGAGATTTTGACTGTACGTCAAAACGTACTACATAATCAGCTTACTGCTATTCAGACTCTAGATGTCACCTCATCTTTTATTACTGAAGTCATTGAATTTAGTAAATCACGAATTGAACATGAATTGAGTTGGATTACATCACTTATGAAAAAAATATGAAAAAATAACAAGAAAAGTTAAAAACAATGAATGAAAATGATATTTATTATCAATACTATGATTAATAAAAGGGCAACCACGATTTGGCTACCCTTAAAGAAATTACACTTCTGGATCAAATGTTTTGCAATCTGTTTCTTCCGTTGTAGATGCATGTTTACCTTTATGACTTACTACGTAAATTGCCTCTGCACTACATTTATTACCGTTTGCCCAAAATTTACAGTTGTTTACTTCACATAAAACGTCTTGTGCCATAGTATCACACCTCCTTGTTCTATTATCATTAACAAAATTCGGAGGTATGATACTATTTGTCATTCATTTTTTATTCCCTTTTTAGCTTTCTTAATGGTTCAATATCTCCTCGGACAATAGCATCAATATTTTCAGTTATTTTTTCAATGTCAAAATGCCACCATTGAATTTGCAATAATTCTTGGATTATTTCATTTGAAAATCTCTCTTTTATTTTATTTGCAGGGTTTCCACCAACAATTGTATATGGTGCAACGTCTCTAGTCACAACAGATTTAGCTGCAATGATTGCACCATCCCCTATTTTTATTCCGGGCATAATTGTTGTATCCATACCAATCCAAACGTCATTTCCTATAACTGTATCACCTTTATAAGGTAAATCAGACAAACTAGGTGTATACTTCTCCCACCCATTTCCAAATATATTAAATGGATATGCTGAAAATCCATCCATTCGATGATTCGCTCCGTTCATAATAAAGTTAATTCCAGATGCAATACTACAAAATTTTCCAATTGTAAGGCAATCCCCTAGAAATTCATAATGATGTAATACTCGATCTTCAAATGTTTCTCCATCTTTCGTATCATAATAAGAATAGTCACCAACAAGTATATTAGGTTTTGTTATTGTATTTTTTATAAATTGAACGTTTTGATTCCCTTCAATAGGGTATTTAACATTTGGATTAGGATTCATTTTGTACAGCACTTCCTTTACCACTTATTTCACTTTCCACCACTATTACTGGCTTTAAATTGTATATAGGTAAAATAAACAATAATCCAATTATAAAAAGTAAAGCCGTCCCTTCATACATCATACTTAATGAAAACATCTCTTTTAAAGAACCGGCAATACTCATCGTTACCACCATTGAACCAGTAAAAAGCGGACTTAAAATACCATTTACACGACCTATAAAATCAGTATCGCTATTTTGAATAATAAGCGTATTAATACCAATTTGGATACAAGGAAGAGCTAAACCACTAAAAAGCTGCGCTGTAAGTGTCACCCATAAATTTGTAGAATATCCTATAATGCCAATACCAATTGCTTGACCAAGCATACCGATAATTAACATCTTTTGCGGAGCAACGTTTTTCGCAAATACCATCGCTAATGCTCCGCCAACAATCATTCCTGCACCATTTACTGTTAATAGCCACTGTAAACTCTCTTTTGATAACCCTAACTGCTCAGTCACAATAAATATACCTAATGGCTGAATTAATCCTATACCTAGTCCTGCAGCCATAAAACAAAGCCCTAGCAAAGTTAATGCTTTTTTCTTTTTGACATACTTAATACCATCCTTCATCTCCTGCAACAGAGTGATATCTTTCTTTTCTACGTCGTTTTCAAGATCTTTTGGAAGAAATAACAATACAACTGCCGCAAGTAAAAACGAGATACCTGTTATGATGATTGAAATATAAATTCCAAAACTATGAAAGATAAATGTCCCTAGGATTGGTCCTAATACCATAAATATTGCAAATATCGTTTGATATATAGACATTGCTAATTGAATTTGTTCCGTTGATAAATGTTGTTTAAACAACTTCATTCCAGATGGTTGTGAAAACTGTGAAAGGATTGCAGAGATGAGTGTCACAAAAAACACAATTTTCCACGTTCCAAACATAAGCGTAATTAATACAGCGAATACTGAAATGGAACTTAACGTTTCACACCATATCATTGTCTTCTTTGGCTTCCACCTATCAGCAAAAGTACCGCCAATAAATGAAAAAATAAAAATTGGAGCGAATTCAGCAACTGAAATCATCGAAATAGCAAAAGCATCACCTTTTGTCATTTCCATTACATATAGTAATACCGCAAAGTTTCGAACCCATATTCCTATTTGTAAAAATAATGCTGATGCTAAAATCCCTTGAACAAACCGATTTTTTAATACTTGTGATACCCCATTGTTTTGTTTCGTTACTACATTTGTCGACATAAAAAAGCCTCCTATTTCATGTTCTGAACAGGAGGCAGCACAAATCATATAAAAAGACTATATATTCGCAGAGCGAAATACATCCCTTTTCTATAAATGTACAGACTAACCCTATTCAGAAGAATATTTCGTTTTTTAACGAAGATCTCTTATAAATAGAATTAGTTGATCATCGGGATGTCTTCACCCTTCCGTTTCGAATTTAAATAATACATACATACTCTATGTAAATCATTTTCGATGTATGCATGTCTCCTTTTAACTATTCTAGAAAGTTAAAGGTAATTCCTCTAAAGAACGCATTAAATAGTTACCTTGCCATTTAATTTCTTCACGATTCCCTTTTATTTGTAGTTCAGGCATTCGATTAAACAAAGTAGTAATAGCAATCTTTGCTTCCAACCTAGCAAGTGGGGCACCTAAGCAGAAATGACTACCATGACCAAAGGCAATATGACGATTATTTTCCCGAGTAATCTCGAATACTTCTGGGTTTTCAAATACAGTTTCATCACGGTTTGCAGAAGCTAAGGCAATGACAACCATATCTCCTTTTTCGATTGTTCGGTCGTGAATTTGAAATGGCTCCGCTGCCCATCTTGAAGTTGTAACCTCAACTGGAGAATAATATCGTAATCCTTCCTCAATAGCAGCATCAATTAATTTTGGGTTTTCTTTTAATAACTGTAATTGATTTGGATTTTCAAGAAGTGCTAATACCGTATTTGTAATTAAATTCACTGTCGTCTCGTGTCCTGCTACAATTAATAGCATTATCATTGAATATAGTTCCCGAGCGCTAAGTTTATGCCCTTCACTCTCTGCAAGTATTAAAGCACTCACCAAGTCTTCTTTTGGCTCTTTTCTTTTAATATCAACTAAATAATGAAGATATGTAATAAACTCAGATAGTTGCTTTTCAGTTTCTCTTATTTCTTCTGGTGTTTCTGGGTAAGCAATGACAGCATGAGACCAAATTCTAAATTTCGCTTGATCTTCTTTTGGAATACCGAGCATTTCACTTATTACAATGATAGGTAAAGGGAACGAATAATCATCAACAAGATTTAATGAACCCTTTCGCTCGACTTCATTTAACAAACCATCTGCAATATCCTGTATTCTTCCTTCCAATTGCGTGATCATCTTCGGTGTAAAAGCTTTTTGTACGAGTGATCGTAGACGATTATGGTTAGGTGGATCTGAATTTAACATATGAGTAGTTAAATAATCACTATTGTCAACCGTAAGAAACACATTCAATGCATCTTGAGGAAATATATTGGCTGGATCTTTTTTTAAGCGACTGTCTTTTAAAAGCGGCAAGGCATCTTCATATCTTGTGACAAGCCATTCCGCTCCTAGTTCAGTTTTATTCACAAATAAGATAGGTTGCATTTTTCTAGATTCTTTATAAATTTCATACGCATCTTCTTTAAATTGAGCTGAAGCTAAATTAATGCCATCCTCTATTTTTAGTCCAACTTTGTTTTTCATTGACATTGTATTCCCTCACTCTCATTTGTTTTTGAAAACCAACCCAACATATGCATTATACTCTAATAAAAACGTGAAAATTGTAAATTTTTAATCAAAATCTTACTTCGTATATTGAAAAATAAAAAAGTGAGAGAGTAAAATCGTTTCACTCTCTCACTTCTCTTTATGCGAAGCACATAAAATTACTAATTTGTTGATAGCGATAACTTACTTTACGACGACGACCACCTTGCCACGTGTAACCTGACACTCCATTTCTTCTCACTTCAGTCGGGAAGAACCATAAATCCCTTCCGAAAGGACCAGGACGATGTAAGCGTAAATAGCCCCATCTTCCTAGACAGTTACACATCCATGATTTCATATTACCTGGTTGTGCTGGAGAAGCAAATGTAGACGGTAACGACGGCGCTTGTGACGGTGGTGGTGACGTTGGAGCATCTTCCGCATCATCTGGTCTGTAATCTTCTTGTTCAATATCTCTCACTTCATTTGTAGGTTCATACCCGTAGTTTTGTGTATTGTAATACATCGCTTGATCATATGGATAATTTTGTTGATTATACATATTAACAAATCACCTTCTTTTCATTCATTACCTTTACCATTCATATGTGATATGCCCTCGCTGGGAAGCTTATGTATAGCCCAAATTCAACTTAAAAAGCTCGTATTATTAAAAATACGAGCTTTTTAAGTTGAATGTGTTTATTATTTCCTTAACTTCACACTATAAAAACGCATTTCATCTAACGTACCTTCAAATTCAAATACTTCTTGTTTAATTAATTGTTTCAAGCGATATTCTAAGAAAGTATCTCCAACCAATTGTTCAACAAGACCAAGTGCTTCACCAATTACTCTAGGAGCTTTGAGGAACTCTCGATCAGCACCCACACTTTTCGCGCATTCAATTATAAATTGATCAAAATAATCTTCTTGTACAGAATGCACTTCATTTTCTTTCCACACTCTTAAACATTCTATGCTTTCCGATAATCTATCCCACTCATGTTCAAACTTCATTCGCTTCTCTTCAGTTAAATAAGGTAACTTTATAAAACTTTTTTGGAATAAAGCTAAACTTTCAGGTGGTAATTCTCCCGTTCCACGAATATCATACTCTTGTTTTAATATTTCTCTACTTGCTTCAGACGTATTAACAACTCGAATGTTTTTCTTATTCTTTAATTGTGCTATTACAAAACTTAGGCCTACATGTTCATGTGCATTATCAGCCTTCCAAATTGTAATAGGCGTTTCAACAGGAATAGTATGTAGTTCTTCTATAGTTGCTATAAATCTTGATAAATATTCTTCTACAAAATAACTATCATAAGCAGTTAAATTATTTATTAACCACTTCTGTCTTGCTAGTTGCCCCTCATTCGTATGCAACTTATATATCGGTCCAATTGAAAAGAATTCAGAAAAAGCAACAACACTCTCTTCATATAACTCTTCTTGGCTTAACATATATTTTAAGCAACCAGCCGTTGAATCATCAAAAGCAATATGTACGTGCGTACTTTCTATTACATTCCTTTTATAAGTAGGATTACTCGTTAATTGTTTCGGAATATCCATCAAATTTTTAATTGTATCTTCACTATAGTTTTCTTCTAATAAGTTTAACTGTATGAGAATACTTTGAAGTAAATCTTTAGCCTCATCTTCGTACATATCCCCTACAGCATTTTTAATTTTATCTATCACACAAATCCCTCTATTCATTTCAAAAATAACGTAGATTATAGTGTATCATTTTAGTATAGTTCTTTAAAGTCAAATTCACATTGCTACAGCAATCTGGATTTTCAACAAAAGCTCTCCTTATATTTTTGAATTGCTAAATATTTTTACTTTGAAAATCCTTGTATCTAAATGTATAATTATATAAAAACAAAAATATAGGAGCTATATTTATGGATAAAGTACTTACAAATTATAAACATTACTTAAAAAATTGGAGATTTATATTTATTTGCATACTACCTACTATTGCTTTATTCGTTACTTTCGATGTCATCTTTGAACTATTGTTTCATCAAAATTTCTACTTATCTAACTTAATTTCTGCTATCATATTATTTTTAATATTTATTAACGTTAAAGATAAATTTAAAATTAAAGGCTAAAGAACAATATTTCAAAATAGCCTTTTATTATTGCATCCTACTATAAAATAAGGCTCGTAGTAGATTTTTATAAAAAATAAGAGCACCCTGCAATTGGATGCTCTTATGTGATTAGAGGTTTTTTCTGAGTATTAAGTAGGACACAAAGATCTTGTCCTACTACATAATATATGCTTATACTTATTATTTCGTGCATGTATTAAGCACCATGTTCAGGTACTTAATATATGCATAGTCATTACTAAAAAATCTACTCAAATATTCACTGTACAATTTCATATTTATAAATTAAAAAACATCCTCAATGGATGTTTTTTATCTAACGATTTTAAGCTTCCATAAACTTAGCCGGTACACCAATTTTTTCAACTACAGAAGATATATTAGTAGGATTAATCATTACATTTTCAATACATACTAATTTATTTTCTAATATCCCATTCTCTGTAGTAATAAGTTCTTCAAACCGATCTAAAGTCATTGAGAATTTGTGTTCACTTCCACCATTCATACTAACTTTTACATACTTCATAGTGTCACCGCCTTTCATAATAATTTACATTTCGACAAGAAGGCGCTTACATCCTTTTATTTACTCTTAGATTTCTCACGTTTACATGTATTTTGAGAAAAGAAACTACTATTATTTACTCACAAAGTTATTGCTAATAAGAAAGATAAAGATAACAATGCACAAAGTGGAATATATAAACAGGTATCCATTCTAGCAAAGTGCGTATTTTTTTGTCGTTTAAAGATACCAAAATAATTAAACTCACCAATTACTCTAATAGAAAAGATGATCATACAAATCTAGGAACCGACTTGAATAATAAAATTAGGAACTGCAAAATGAACAATTTTTGCTTGTTGCAACAAAATTATTGCTATCATACTTAATAATAATGCAATGAACATTGTCATTCCGGCGCGAGGTGTAAACGCCTTTTCCCCTGATTTAGTTGGAATAACACTATTTGTCCCCCAATTACCTCCGAAAGCCCAATATACATGTAAAAAGCTAACTAAGAATAATATACAAGCAGATATATATGTAATGATAAGCATTTTATCCTCCCCTTATTTTAGTTCCTATCTATAAAATATGCTATTCCTCTCCGCAATAGCAACTTTCATTTCATTACATAAAAAAACCGTAATGATTTATCAATATTAAGATAAGTCATTACGGGGTTATTAAACTTCATTATGCATTATACCTATTTCTTCGGCGTTCCATCCTTGTTTGACCTTGAACTGCATTTTCTTTGTATGGATCTATTTGCTCTGTCATTTCATATGTTGCAACTGGTCCTTCGTACTTATGCTCATTTATCTTTTCTGGCATTTTACTTTTGGATTCTTTCCCACCAAACTTAAATAGTTTCATCTTTAATTTCGGTAATCTTGGAAGACGAATCTTAAATGATAATCTTTTGCGTTTCTTTTTTGGTCCAAGTAGATTTATATTTTCTTTATTATTATCTTTCTCTTTGCGGTGAATGAACATCGCAAGTAATCCTCCTATTACAAGTCCTCCAATTAATAGTAATATATATACATAATGGCTTGTCATTAAACTCGTTATGCGTTCAAGTATGACTAACGACTGTACTTCTTTTATATCCCATAGTAAAGCGGCCCATAATGAGAATAAGCCCAAAGTAAGTCCATATGTACGAAAACGGAATAAACATGGTATTAACGCGACACATGCTGCAATTTTCGCATTTGCTATGATTGAGCTTGTTGAAATATCCTGATGCCAAATAACTAAAAGTAATGTTATAAATGGCGCATACGCTATCCAGCTACATATACGTGAATACATCTTTTTAGCAAAATAACTACCGAAACTAGTAAAAAATAAAAGTCCTCCAATATATATAGATTGTTCTAGAGGGATTTGCTTTATAAGTCCTGCAATTGGAAAGAGGACGCTCAATAGCATTAAGAGCACATCTAATTTCTTCACAATTCCCCATTCCTTTCAAATTTTTTCAATTAATAAAAATCGTTTTTCCATATGATATAGTTTTTGTATTTCTAAAAAACATATTAATCCTGTCTGCACATAAAGTAAATATGTAAACGAAAAGATACTTGACAAAGGATATCCTTATTTACATAAAAAAATGACAAATCCTAATCGATATAACGAGCAGGATTTGTTTACTAGTATTTAAAGTAGTGTAATTGAATCTTACTTTTCTACTTTTACTACATCTACATCCAATTCATCATCAAATTCTTTGAACTCTCTTGCGTCTATGTCAGTAATATAACTCTTTATTACCTTTTCCATATGCATGGAATATGTCATGTGTACATTCTTTTTCGAAATCATACTAGAATTACAGCACATGTAATGTATCATTTTAGCGATATAATCCCTTTCTACAGGTTTTACACCTAATGGTAGAATTTCAAGTATATATCGATGAAAAGTCCCACTACAATTAAGTGAATATTCACCAGTGCTATAATACATCCCTTTTTGATCTGCATATAAGCCAATGCTATCTAGAGCATCATCGCGTACTATTACACCGTAACTTGGTACATCAAAACCTGTATTTATTCTAATAATATTTAAATTTGGAACCTTTAACACCTCTGGAACAATATCAGGTAAAATATCTGTATTAATTTCTTTATTTTGTAACTCTTTTATCCAATATTTTCTCAAATTTGCATCTACAATGAAGTAAACTTGTTCATTTTGTTCTTTTGCATATTGTACAATTTCCATTAATGTTTCGAAAACATATTGTTTAAAAAGAGCCCCCATATCATTTCTCTTTGATGGTTGTGGTAAAAATGCATTATGTTTATTTATATTTAATATTACGTAATCAATCGTTTGCCACTCTGTATTCCCATATAATTTATATAAAATTTCTTTTCCTTTTATTTTTGAAAAAATAGGTAAGAAATCAAATTTCGATATTCGTTCAATTGATAAACTAACATATGTACAAGGTAAATTTATCTTATTCCAACTACGCTTCAAAAATCCTTTTTGTTCTAATAGACTAAAAATACTATTTACAATTGTTTTACGAGATACACTTTGGCCTATAAATAAATTAATAAATGTTGAAATACGGTTTGTTCGTGCAAATCCCTCTCTAATGATTTGTTTTGGATCAATTTTTTCGCGTCCATCACAATTTTTCATTGCGATTAATGCTAATGTCGCATCACTGCGCTTACCCGCGGTAGCATAGACAGCTTTCTTAACATCATCTACAAGATTTGTTTTATATTTTTGGCAATATTGCATTTTATATGGATTTTGTAACACCTTTTCAATATTATATCTCACAATCTTTAATAACACTGGAAAATCTGTATTCAATACATAAGAATTTTCACCAACTTTAGTCAAAACAATTTCACTCTCAAGTAATGCTTGTTCTATTTCCAGCGCTATATTTTCAGACCAAACTTCTAATGTTAATGTCTCTAATCCTTTTGGTGCAAATAAAGGAAATAATTCATTTTTGTTATTTGTTGCTATCTTTTTACATTCTGGAAGTATTGTGAAATAAGAGAATTTACGCTGAAATTCTTTAAATAAATACTCTCTTTCCTTTACCTTTATACCCGGTTCTATTTTAGTACCTTGAACTTTATAAATTCTCTCATTGTATGGAAATAACACCCTTTTATTTTCTCCTACAATATAATCTTTCGGATATTGGAGAATATGGTCTAAATCCACCTCTCCCCCTATTTGAAAATCATCTTTTAAATTTCTAAATATCTTAATCCATTTCATACCGGTTGTAGCTTGTTGTATTTTTAGCTTTACAAACCGGATTTTTTTATTATTTGACGCAAACTCTGAGGTAGAAATCAATATCATGCCTCGTTTCCGTCTTAAAAGTAAAGGAATATCTGGATGATTATATTCTTGATAAAATCTCCGGATCCCTATTGAAATATTTAATAATGGAGCGTTCTCACCACCGCGGGTTATGCATTCGAATCGATATACATAGGAGAAAAAATCTTCTGTTTTTTCATCTTTTATCGGTCCTGACATCGCCTCACAAATATTTTGTGATCTAAGAGGAGAAAAATAGATTTCTTCTTCATTTGTATTTTCTAAATATATAGGGCGCTCACAAAAAATATGTGAGATTAAAGCGGGCACCCACTTAGAATACGTTTCATTATCATGTAGTACTGGCAAATTAGAAATCAAATCGGATTGCCATTCATATTTTGGTGGCTCTACTAATCTATTTGGCTTCCAATCATGAATAATCTCATACCAACTTTGAAAAATATAATCGAGCTGCTCTTGTTTAATAGGTTCTTTCGATACAATCCATGGTGTATTTTCATTTAATACGTACGGATTATGCTGAATAAACAATATATCGGAAAACATATCATACAATCTTTCATTTAAACGTTTCAACTTACTCGTTAATAAAAACGTCTTATAATGTATCTCTACGATGTCAAGCCATTCAATAGGAAAGTATATAAATGATACCTCTTCATTTAAAAGGGGTTCTACTATATTTTCAAATGTTAACAGCCTTAATTTTTTCATAAAATGATTCCTTCCTTTCTGTAGTTGTCTTGATTATCAAAATGCTAGAACAATAGTTACTTAATCTAATCCATTCAAACCAAGTATTTAAAAGAAAAGTAAAAACTGTTTATATAAATAAAATTTTATCAAAACAACTCTTTTAAAAATTTAAAGTAATTATCATTTACAACACCTCTGTATATTTATATTTCAATACATTTAAATTATACATTTTATGTGATGTATTGTACTTATCATTTACAATAACTTTACAGAAAAACAAAAAAGAACACCTTAAATCGGTGCCCTTTTTACAAATATTAACCTTTATGTAATTGAACATATAGATAACATGAATCCTCCAAATGAAATTGCTCCTAGTAAACCTACTACAAATCCTGTTAAACAAATACAATCAGCAAGACAAATAGAAGACTGCGATAATGGAACAAATGACCTACTTGTACTCGACCCATATTGTTTTATTTTCTCATAATTCATATCTAACATTAAATGTAGACATGTTACACCATCCTCAATAGTATGTAGAGATTCTTTTTCTAACCGCTCCAATAATTTACTATCAAAAGCAACTGCTAGAGGGTACTGCTTATCTAATTTCATATTTTGATAAATTAGTTGCAAACGAGATAATATATTGTTTTTCTTCTTTTCAGATGTTACTGTACATTTCATATTATTAAATTCATTTAATAATAGTGTCAATTCATCTCTTTTTCCGTATAAATCTTTAGCTATTTTTCTCTTTAGTTTATACGAATGGATAATAGATTTTAGTTCAATCATATTCATACACTTCCTAATTACATATTATTTACCCAATTATTTTATAGATAAACAGTACTTTTTAATCTTATTTAAATTACACTCAAGCATCTTCATTTACTATCGATTAACATTACATTAACCTTACAAAGTTGTAATAAATTCATTAGCTAGAAGAAATCAATCGCTAATCTAGACAGATATTTGATAGTAAAACCATAAAAAAAGCAATGATTAGATTTTAAATCTAGTCATTGCTTTATCCATCACATCTTGATTACACCTATATATCTTATTGTTACTCTTTCACTTGAATGATTGAATATATCCATTAATAATGGCTATATTCTTTGTTGGCACGTACATATATAAAACTAATGTTTTTTAATTGATAAAGTGAAACTTTAATTAGTCCTCACCAATCGGGCTTTTACGGACAGCCCGATTGGTGGGATAAATAAAAATTAAAAAATATAAATTCTAGTTTCATATCTTTATACTTACTAAGTTCAATTAATTTCTCAATAATTATGGTGCCATTTCCTATATATTTCCGTCTGCCGCTTAGATTTTTCTGTACTATAAATGCCAACACCTCCTAGTAACCGGTTTCTATGATGGTTAAGAAATTTCTACAAAAAAAAGCCCTGATTAGGGCTTTTTTTTCTATTTCTCCAGCAAAGCTCTCTATGAAATTGCTAATCAAAAAAGACACACTTAGATTGATGCGTCTTTTTGTGATGCCTCTTTTGTGAAATCATATAAAGCAATTGCGCCTAAAAGGACAAGTATACCTTGAGGAACATCTAGCAAAATAGTTTTCCAAATTTCTGGAATTACCCATTTGATATCTGCTGCTGTTTCAAGATATGTTTGGAAATAGCTTATTGTAAAATTAATTATCCCTAAAAACACAAACAAAGATAAACCAAATCGAATTAATTTCTTATTTGTAAACATATAACACCTCTCAAAATTCATTGGATATTCCTGCTTTTGCTTCTTTATATTTCCATATCCCTATATTTAATTTTAACACATAAAGAACTCAAAAAGATACAATATGCATATTTGCATATTGTATGAACAGCATTCCATGATGATTTAGAAATTCCCGTAAAGAAAAAGTAAATCCGTTACAATTAACAGAGCCGGTTTCTTTTCTTATTTAACTTCATACCACCAATCTTTACGTTCTTTGATTGTAAAATAAGTGTGACAGAATTTTATCCAGTTAATTCGTAGACAATTAAATGAGCTAACTTATCGATATTCTATTTCGCCATATCCGTAGCACTAATGACTTTACGCAAATTTAACAAGAAAAAATATATAGATAGGTATGATCCATACCTATCTATAACATTACTTCTATTCTTTATCCAATTACGTCTTTTACGTCTGTATCCACTGGCCACTTTTCTAATGTATAAGCCATTTCCCAAAATGAATATTCATATTGACTGCTAATAATAAAATGCTGTTTCATACGCTTACGGTCTGCCTCTGTTACTTTTTCAGCGATAGTATCTAAACGTGTAATTTGTTCTTCAACTAGCGTACGGAACCAATCAGATCCATAAGCAGAAATCCATTCGTTATAAATTGGCTCTTCCGGCTGACACTCTTTTAAGCGTTCGCCAATTTCATAATACAACCAATAACAAGGTAAAATTGCTGCAATGATATCTCCTAAATGTCCTTCATAGGCAGCACGATACATATGTGAAGTATACGCATATGCAGTTGGCGCAGGAATAAAATTATCTTTTTCTTCTTTTGTTATCCCTAGCTTTTTAGCAAAATTCTCATGTAAAGATAACTCGGCCTCATATGTATTTTGAGCATGGTGTGCCATACGAGCTGTCGTCTCTAATTCAAGAGCTTTTGCAGCTCCTAAAGTTTGCACTCTAGCAAAATGACTCAAATAATATGAATCTTGAAGCACATAATAGCGAAAACTAGCTAAATCTAACGTTCCTTCACCAAGTTTTTTTACAAAGGGATGGTTAAAACTCGCTTCCCAAATTGAATCTACTTCTTTACGTAATGATTGTGAAAAAGTCATTTAAATCCCTCCAATAATGTATAAAATATAAGTATTTATCCACAATTATTAAAGCTGTAAAATAAAAAAACTTTCTTTACAGGCGTAAAGAAAGTGAAATTGACAGTATTTATTTACTCATTAAATAGCAACGTCTTTCCCACTTCCCTACGCTGGCATTAACCAGATCAGGTACTAAGAGTCTCAAAATCACATTTGATCTCAGCCTATAAAAGGCCCCCCTAGTGGATAAATATTTTGTTTTTATAATGTATTCATCATAGCATACTTCGTGAAACTATCAAAAGAATTCGTTATATGATTCCCTTAAAACCCTTCTTCTTTTCTAACTTTTAATGATGTTTCAATAATCATATCTAATAGTTTGCTATAACTAATTCCCGCTGCTTCTGCACTTTTTGGCAATAAACTTGATTGTGTCATCCCTGGTAATGTATTAATTTCCATTACATATGGAATTCCGTCCTTCACCATCATATCAACTCTTGCATAAACACTACATTTTAATGCTTTATAACAAGCAAGTGACGCTTTATTTACACGTTCATTAATTTCTGCTGGAAGTTCAATAACTTCCTCAACTGTACTAGTATCATCATATTTTGCATTGTAGTCAAAGAACTCGGCTGCATGTCGAATTGAAACTATAGGTAACTGTTTTCCATCCAGAATTGAACATGTAATTTCATCACCTTTTATATACTTCTCAATTACTACTTCAGAATCCCATTCGAATACAGTTTCTAGCATTGAGATCAATTCATTTTTATTATAAACGATTTTCACTCCGACACTCGATCCGCCAGAGTTTGGTTTTACTACTAATGGAAATCCTAACTTATCTAACTCATCAAGATTTAGATCCTCCATTTTTGTAAGTTCAATCCAATCTGGTGTTTCTACACCTTCATAACGTAAAATCTTTTTCGAAATATTTTTATCCATACATATACTGCTAGATAACATATTACTTCCGCTATAAGGAATCCCTAAACTCTCCAGTGTTCCTTGAACTGTCCCATCTTCTCCGTATTTTCCGTGTAACGCGAGCAACGCAAAGTCAATGTCTTTCGCTTTTTCAATTAAATCCACTTTTTCATTTAATGTAATTGGAACTATTTCATACTTATTTTTATCTAAATGAGCAATCATTTCATTCCCCGTCATAATTGAAACTTGTTTTTCAGACGATACCCCGCCCATAATAACACCGATTTTCATTTTCTCAACTCCAAATTTCATTTTTTAATGTATCACCAATTATTTTAATTCCCCGAACTATTTCTTCTTCTTTCAAGCGCGAAAATCCTAATCGGAAAGTGTTCGCTCCTTCTCCATCAGAGTAAAAAACATCTCCAGGTGAAAACGTAACGCCTTTCTCATAACACTTTTGTAAAAGTGTGCGGGCGTTCATATGCTCTTCTAGCTCTATAAATAAATGAAGTCCACCATCTCCAGTCATTCTTTTAAAAGGAATGTACTGGTTACATGTCCCGACAGCTAACTCATATTTTTTCTTATAAACAGATCTTGCCTTTTTTAAATATTTTTCAAAATATCCCTCATGTAAATATTGAAACAGAACAGCTTGATCTAGCGTAGATGTGTGAATCGTTCTTGCTCTTTTTACGCTTTCTAAATAATGAATCAGCTCTTTATCTGCAATAATCCAGCCTACACGTAAACCAGGGAAAAGTACCTTTGAAAAGCTACTAATATAAATCACATTATTGCCAGCTCCAGCAAAAGTTAATAATGGAGCTAAATGTGAACCTGAATAACGTAGTTCTTCATTAAATCCGTCCTCTATAATAGGAACGTTGTATTTTGAGAATAACCTCATCAATTCCGTTCTTTTCTCTGAACTCGTAACAATACCAGTTGGATTATGATAAGAAGGAATTAAATAAGCAAAATCAAAATCTTTTTCACGCAAACTTTTTTCAACTTCATTCGTATCAATACCATCCTCATGCATATCAATCCCATGAACTTCAAGTCCATGTAAACGGAAAAGCTTAAGTGCAGCGTGGTGAGTTGGATTCTCACAAATGACACGACCGGATTTTTTTGATAAAGAAGAGAGTACAATATCCAATCCTTCTGTAAATCCATTTGTAATTAGAATATCTTTATTTGAAATGTCTACACCTTTCATTTCCATGTAATGAAGTAAATAATTCATTAACGGTCTATATCCCTTTGCATATCCGTAGTTCAATACGATGTCCCCTTCAATGGACATACGAGTAAGAAAAGCTCTTTTGAAATTTTCAACATCAAATAGCTTCTCATCCGGGGCTATACTATTAAAAACAATCATTCCTTTTTCCCAACGAACACCATGTTTCATTAAATCTAATTCATCCGCTAATGCGGTCACTGTATTAAGTTTATTTTTCCAATCTATTTCAACAGACGAAGTGTTAGATATATCCACCTTCGCAACAAAGTTCCCTTTTCCTTTAACTGCATAAATGAGTCCTTCTTGCTCTAAATCTGCATAAGCAGCGAGTACAGTGTTTCTACTCACGCTTAGTAATTCACTTAGTTCTCTTGTTGATGGAATTTTTTGATCCCCGAGCAAATGCCCTTTCATAATCATCTTCTTCAAATAATCTTTCAATTGAATATAAACGGGACGATCTTTAACAACTTTAAAATCCTTAAACAATTTCTTCCCCCCTGCAATCATTTTTGCATATTTATTTCATTCTCAAAAGGTCCACGACATATGTATTTTTTATAAAGGGCGGTACGGTCTTACAAATCTTTTCGATATAAGTTAATTACATCTTTTAAAGCTGCAGCTGCAGCGCCTCTTGGATTAGAAGCCCCACCAATTGTAGTAACTTGTCCCATCGTATCTGTAAAGAACGTAATTCCTTTTTCAGTTCCATTTACTTTTGCTAACGGATGTTTTTTTTCTATTTCGCACGGTTCAACATTTAAATTGATATTGCCACCCTCATCCTTATATGTTGATGCTATTAATTTAATAATTTTATGTTGTTCCTTAGCATTTCGAATTTGCTGTTTTGTAACGTGCTCGATTCCTTTTATATGTATATCAGTAAGTGTTTTATCTGTTTCCATTAAGCGGTTTGTCAAAAGTAACAATTTACACGCACTATCTGAACCACTTATATCTAATATAGGGTTTGTCTCAGCAATTCCTTTATTTTGTGCTTCTTTCAGTGCTTCTTCAAATGTCATATCTTCCTCATACATTTTCGTAAGAATATAATTAGTTGTTCCATTTAATATTCCTTCTATTTTTTCAATACTACAACCAGCTAAACTAAATTGTCCGATATCTAGTGTCGGTAGTGCAGCGGCTGTTGCACCGCTATATCGAATTCGTACATTTGCGCCTCTTGCTGCTTCATTTATTTCTCTCCAGTTTGTAACGAGCGCACCTTTAGAAATTGCTACTATATCCATCTGTTTCTCAATCGCTTGTTTCATATATTGTTTCCCTGGATTTCCATCTTTAAGATTTGTAACTGTTGATTCTACCAATACAGTACCACTTATGCTAGTTGTTGCACGTTCCTTCGGATGATACTCTAAATATTTTTCAATTGCAGCGGTACCGCCACCATACATTAATAAATGATGAAGTGATAAGCCGTCTTCATTATGTATTGCAATATTTCTCCCTAATACGCCACTTACAACTAATTGAATCCCATATGTTTCATATATATATGAATATTTTTCATTTAATAATTTTATAAACTCTCTGCCTACTGTTCCGTATCCTGATAATACAACTTGAATTTTCATAATATCCCCCCATATTTTTCTACCAAATCCCTCTTTCAATATAATATAAAGCGCTCTCGAATTCCATCGAGAGCGCTTTATTATTACCTATTTCGGTAAACGTGATAGCTTTTCAGCAATTGTTCTATAAAACTCTTGAATGCTAGAAAAACCTATCGAGTCTGAAACACTTAACCCTACCATGTCGAGATGGTCCCAATTCGCTTTCGTTTCGATATGATTCCATTTTCCAATCTGTAATGACTCATTATTATTTACAGTAACATTAGAAGATGGTGCAATCATAGAATTTGTATTTACTACACCATCATTTTGCCACCAAGAAGTATCAACTAGCGGACGGTTTTCTTCATATCTCGCATAAGAACCTAAGAAAAATGCATTTCCCATTAACACTTTATTCATCGTTATATGAGGCAAATGTAAACCTGTTATAGGTGCTGCTTGTGATGCATGTCCACTATAGGATAAATAATACACATCTGGTTGCGTCTTTACCCAATTATTTAACTCCTTTGCACCATCTGTACTTAAATCCCATTGACTTATATCTTTTGTATTTTTCCAAAGTGAACTATTTAGAATACGATTACTATATTGGAAAAAGGACTCTCCAGCATTCTTCTTTATACCCCATTGATCCAATTTAAAATCATATAATGATAAATTATTGTTTCCCCCAAAGCTTGCAGCTGTAATGAGTAAATCTTTAACAAACGGCAGTAGAAGACTACCATCCGCAAGTGTTGTACCGTTGTGAGGGGTTGCTAATGTTGTAACACTATGAACATATGATTTTCCGCCTTCAAATAGTGGTGATATTTTGGTGTCTGGGTCGTTTTTCACATAATTCTTTTCTTCAAAACTCCCTTCTTTTAATAGCTGTACTAATGTTCTAATCGTTTGTCCACCCATGCTATGTCCAACTAAATGAACTTTATTTGTTTCACTCCAATTCGGCGCAAAACCACTATAAGTTCTGCCAAAACGATTATGTCCATGTTTCTCAGCATGTACTGCACCATAGTCTACTGTCCCACCGCTAATTTGTGCATACAATTCACATGCACGATCCCAGTTACTAGAAACAGGTCCAACAGCTGCGGTATGTACCGTATAACCATTTCGTTTCAAATCTTCCTGTATATCATAAACACCACCCCAATATTTTACGCCAAGCATTTCTTCTCTACCCCATCCAGCAAATCCATTCACCAATATGATAGGATAATTATTTTGCTGCCTCTCTTCAGCGTATGATATTTTCGCTGCGAATGAACATACGGTCACTAATGCAAAAAAACATATTTTTAAAAATAACTTCCCCATACTTTCTCCCCCTAATAAAACGTTTACATTTTTCTTTTTAAAAAATTAACAGAATAATTTAACAACTTAAACATAATGTAAAGTATTTTATATACGTTGTATATATAGAAAACATATACAAATGTTGATAAATATTAATTCAAGTAAATATTTACTTTTTACAATATAACTTGTAAATCTATTTATTAGGATTTATAATTAGATATAGTTTCCTCATGTTAAAAAGATTTAAAAATCATAAGAAAACTAATCTCATTGCTTGAAAAGGAGGAAAAAGCATGCAAATCGGATCAAATATTCATACATTATCTCAACCTACTAAAATAACTCCATCTACTCTTGAGCATAATATTATCTCTTCTAGTAAACTTGAAAGTAAGAAAGTAAATGATCCTATCAAGTTTGATATTCGTTCATCTGAAAAAGAAATGAAACAGCCTGAGCATAAATTTAATGAATTAGATTTATGGAAGATGTTAAAGGATAAAGGTGTTCCTTTATGGATCATCCTTGAAATGCTACAAAAGGCTCGTAAAGAAAAAGAAGCCCAAAATAATTCAGTTCAAAATTCAAATGGGATTGAGGAAACAAACGAAACTCGATTAAATGAAGTAATGTAAAGCATAATAATTGATTTGTCTATAAACTAAAAAGAGTTCGAAACTGATGAAATTTTTATCAACTTCGAACTCTTTTTTAAGGTTTTTCGCCAATCGTTACGAATTGAAAAGATACTTCTCCTTCCAAACCTTTAATTAACTTTTTTACTTTGACATTTTCATTAATCAATGTATTATCTGTTGACATTTTAGGTTTTTCGTCACCTAGAGATTTTTTCAAATGAAGAAGATGCATTTTCATTTCATTTGCCTTTATTTCTTTATACACACTATTTTTTGCTATAATCATATACCATTCCGTTGAATATTTACGATTGTTGCCTATCCAAGCATCACTATTGTATGTAACAGGAATCTCTTCCCCTCCTATTTTAATACTTTTCATAGTCTTATCGGCTTCACTTGTAAATAATAGTGCTCCTTCTTTTGGGAATTTCGGTAACGTATCTATAATATAATTGGAGCCATTATCTTGTTTTCGAAAAAGTTTTTCTTTAATCAATGCTTGTGCTGTAGATTCATTTAAAATTAAGACATTTCCATTTCCAACTTCCCCTTTTTTCACAGAAAATACTTCATTTTCTTTCGTAATTTCCTGATAACGATTAATAATTGGTGAAATATTATTTTCATCTCCAATAATTAATACACCGTTTGCAGGAAATGGATTCTCCTTTTTAGAACATGCACTAAAACTTATTAATAGTAGTATCGTTAACATAAAAATAGTTAAAGTTCTTTTCATCTCGTTTCCTTTCATCATACAGTTCATTTTTCTACATACTTTATTGTAGTCTTACAAGCTAATAAATTCTATTGCTCCATAACCTTATAAAGCTTTTGCAGATAACGCCAACGGGTTATAAAGAAATATAAAACTTGTATACATATAAATGAAATTAAAATAACGATAGAGCTATTTATGATAGAAAAATCGACTAATTGCTGTAATGCTATATAAGCGACTACAGTATGAATCACTGCAACGACAATTGGTAAAAAGAACATTAATAATAACTGTCTCGTTACAACTTTTTTTAACTCACCTTTACTTAATCCCATTTTCGAAATCATTTTATATTGCTGCTGATCGCGATCCAAATCTGTATATAATCGGAAATAAATAAAACTAGCAGCGAATGTAAAGAAGACAATTCCGACTAAAATACTTACCATAAGTAATAAACCATTCTTTTGCTTTGCTTCCAACAAGTTTAATGTTAAAGCTTCAAAGTAGAAATCTCTGTCCCTAAGATCTTTATCGAATATACTCTTTAATTGATTGGAAATCTCTTTCGTTTTTATCCAATCATCTACAACAAATCCGTAAGTACGATATGGAATTTCTTTATTAACTGGGTCACTAGTAAGAGGCATTCCATCATATACCTGATCTTGAACAGCGATATAAATAGTTCTAGAATCGTGTGGTAAAACTAAATTTTCTACAGCTTTTTTCACATGAAATGTCTTTGTCCAGTCACCTTGAATGACTTCTATATTCTTTTTATACTCGCCATTTTTAAATTCTTGTTTTTGTGATACGACTCCAGGAATTAATAAAATTTCATCTTCTTTTTCAATTGTTTCTTGTTGATAACCTAGTGCTTTAGCAAGATCGTTGTATTCACTTAACTTCATTACATTTACGCCATTTTCTGTGTATATATATGAAGATGAAGCCATTCGATACGGAATATTAGCATCAGAAAGGTGCTTTTTTATAATAGAAAGATTTTTATTCAATACTTTGTCATTTTCAAGACTTCCATACAAAAATGTATAGGGATTTGTCATCCTTACCAAATCCCTATTTCCAATTGCGGCTGTTGTACCAATTGCTGTAAATGCAACTGCTGAAACAATAGATACTATAAAAAACATCGTTGCATTATCTTTCATACGGTAAATTAATTCAGAAAATGTTAATATATTTGTTCTCTTTAAAAAGAAAGAGTCCCTCCTTTTAGCAAGGCGCAATATATACACGCTACACTGTGTATATAAAAAGTACGTTCCTATAATTACTAGGAGCACACCTATTCCAAGCGTAATAAAATTGGTACTTGGTATGAAGCGAAATACTGAAAAATATCCATACCCTATACTAATTAAAGAAAGTAGCGATAATAAAACTGAAGATTTCGGTTCAGGTTTTGGCTTTTCCTCTGCTCGAATAAGTTCCACAAGTTCCGTTACTTTTATCATTTTAAATGTAAATAATGAAACAATTAAAAACAAGAAAAGAAATGTGATAACTGTTAATAATACAGCCCGCACTGGTATATAAAAAGGTAAACCATTATTAATCATTAATACACTTGCACTTATCAATAAGACTAGTTTAGAAAATATGAGTCCAATGAAAATCCCTATACAAATTGAACCAAGTCCAATCAACATATTTTCAATTAATAATAATTTCTTAAGCTGTCTCATTGACATACCTTGCATCAATAAAACGCCAAATTCTTTCTTACGCGTTTTTAAAAACGAACTAACTGAATATAAAATGAAGAAAAATGAAAATACAAAAATCAATCCTTGCGAAACTGAAAATCCCAATGTACCAAATGCACTTATTGTTGCACTTGTCGATTTCAACTCACCTTGTAAATCAGGATGAAATAATAAAATAGCATACGTAAAGAAAATCATAATAGAAAATGCACTACTTAAAAAATGGGCAGCATATGTACGCTTATTGCGAAAAATATTATTAAATGCGAACTGACGAAAAGTCATGCCTTTTCCCTCCTAACAAAGAAAGGACATCCATAATCTTTTGATAAAAAGTTTGCCTACTTTCACCACAATAAATTTCGTTATATAGTTGACCATCTTTAATAAAGATTACTCGGCTGCAAAAGCTCGCTGCATACGGATCATGTGTAACTAACATCATCGTTGCTTTTTCTTCTTTATTTAGAGTATCAAGCATCTCCATTACATCATTTGAAGATTTAGAGTCTAAATTCCCTGTTGGTTCATCTGCAAGTAACAATTGCGGCTTATGAACGATCGCACGAGCGATTGCTGTTCTTTGAGCTTGTCCCCCTGATATTTCAAACGTTCTTTTATTCAATATATCTGTAATATTTAACTTCTCTGCAATCTCTTCCAATCGCTTGTTCATTTCTTGCACGGAAACACCATCTAAAGTCATCGGCAATACGATGTTTTCTTTTACAGTAAGTGTGCTAAGAAGATTAAATGATTGAAAAACAAATCCTAATTGTTTTCTGCGGAATAACGCTAATTCTTCTGATGATAATTGAAAAGGATTTGTGCCATTAATAAATATTTCTCCCGATGATGGAGAATCAATAGTAGATACCATATTTAATAACGTTGTTTTCCCACTACCTGATGGACCCATAATTCCTACAAATTCACCTTCTTGAATTGATAAATCAATATCTACTAATGCTTTATAAGGTACTTTCCCTTTATATACTTTACTAATACTTTTAGCCTGTAAAATTTCCATGTATATTCTCCCTTCATTTCCACTACTCACTATAAAGTGTAAATGAATTATCTTACAGCTCATATTGATTCATCTTTCATTTACCTTACACGCTTGTAAGATTTCTAAAAAAACTGACAACATAATTATTTCAAACTAAAATTAACGCATAACTATCTTATAATAATTGTATAGTAGTAGGAAATATAATGTATAATAAATCTTTATTATATAAATGAGAAAAGACCGATTGCTATCGGTCTTTTACTACCAAACGTTATATTTTTATCCACTCAGATTTTCTCAATATATAATGATTATATATTTGATTTTCTATCCTCTGTTGGCTCTTATAAATAAACCCGCATTTTTCAATAACTTTATTTGATGCTACATTGTTAATTAAAGCAATTGCGTTAAGGACATTTAAATTTGTTTCTTTAAACAAATAGTCAATTAAACCTTTAGTCGCTTTTGTAGCATGGCCATGATTTTGATATTCATTTGAGATAGCATACATTATCTCTCTGTTTGGTGAAGCGAGTTCTTCTTTCATACCTGTGCAGCACCATCCAATGAGTTGATTTGTAGCTTTCTTAAATATTCCTAGCTTTAACATATGATTATCTATGTTATTCGTAGTTTTCACTGCATCAAGAAATGCTTTGTTTGCTGGTATTTCATAATCTGCAATCCAATCCACCCTTTGTTCTTTCGTTGATTTCCAGTCTGGTAAAAATTTTGCTATTTCCGGTTGATTTGCTATTTTATAAATACTCTCTGCATCTTTGACAGTAAACTCTTGCAAGTATATATCTCTACAATCTATTTTAAATAACTTAGTGAATCTCTCTTCTCCCATGTTAATCCCCCTTACTTACGTTATAGCTCCTTAATCTGCTTCGTAAGTTCCATAAACCGTTCATCCAGTGCTTTATATTCTTTGTCTTTAGAAGTTAAAAAGCTTAATTTTCCTAATACTTCTTGTCTCTCTGTTTCTAACGTTAAACGTAGCTCTTCAATATCATCTCTTGTTTTAGTAGGTTCTTCTAGCTGCTTTTGTATCGTATTGTTTGAAAACACGAGTTTTGTGTTAGTTGTTTTCTCCAGAAAATATCGATCGTGAGATACAATTACTAATGTTCCGTTATACTCAGCTAATGTATTTTCAAGTTGTTCACGTGAAGGTAGATCCAAGTGATTCGTCGGTTCGTCTAAAATGAGTACATCTTTTTCATCTAAAATATAAGCCATTAGCTTACACTTTACTCTTTCTCCCATACTCATATGCTCAATCGGCTCTTTCCATTGAGACGCTTGGAATCCTAAATGTTTCATTAAATTTTGGACTTTTCCTCTTTCTTCAAACGTCTCTTTAAAAAATAAATTTTCTGGTGTTTTATCAAGCGGTAAATCAAAAACTTCTTGTGTTAAATAGCCGATGTTTGCTGAAGGTGAAATCCATATTTCTCCTTCAGCAGTTTCCGTTCCCATAATCATCTTCAGTAATGTTGTTTTCCCACTACCGTTTGGTCCAACAATCGCAACTTTCTCACCGTGCTGAATTGTAAAATTAACGTTTTCAAATAATACTTTCCCATGAAAGTCTTTTTTTAATTGCTTCACTTCTAAAAAACGTTTTCCTACTTTTTTGTTCGCTTGAATAGAAAACTCAACTGAATACTCTTCTTTCACACGTTCTACTTTCGCTTTCTCCAGCTCTTTTTCAAGTCGTTTTCGTTTTGACTTCACTTGTGCATCCATTCGCTTCGCTTTTACACGATAGAATTCTTTCACACCTTCTTGTTTTGTAGACTGCGCGTGTGCCTTTTGTGACCATGAACTCAATTCTTTTATATGTGTTTCTACTTGTTCTATCTTTTTTTGCTGCTTTTCATATTCACGCTGCTGCGACTTCCTTCTTTGCTCATGTGCTTTCATGTAGCTCGTATAATTACCACTATGCTCAATTAATTTTTTGTCCTCAATTGACCATATTTTTGTTGCGACAACATCTAAAAAATATCGATCATGCGATACAACAATAACTGTACCTTTCATGTTTTTTATTTGTTTAATGAGAAATCCCGTACTGATCTCATCTAAATGATTTGTCGGTTCGTCTAATATTAAGACATTAGGATTTTCAGCAAATCCTTTTGCTAATCGAATTTTCAGCTTTTCACCACCACTTAAAGTATGAAAATCGTTCGTTGGCACGCCCCATTTCGCAAGAAGTTCTGCTTCTTTTGCAATTACATCATTACTAATAAAAGATTCTATTTCTTGCTCAACATATGCGGTTGTCATATTCATTTGCTGCCATTCAACAATCCCTTTTGAAGGCTCAATCTTTCCATTTATTAATTGAAGTAACGTTGATTTACCAGCACCGTTTTTACCAATTAATCCGATAACATCCCCTTGTTTTACTGTCACATTCATTTTCTCTAACAACATATTTTCTTTTATTTCAACATAAACATCATTTAATTTTAATAGTTCTTTCATAATACCGATCCCTTTCATTAAGGGAGAAT
This sequence comes from Bacillus cereus group sp. MYBK216-1, assembly GCF_051916495.1. Classification (NCBI taxonomy): domain Bacteria; kingdom Bacillati; phylum Bacillota; class Bacilli; order Caryophanales; family Bacillaceae; genus Bacillus; species Bacillus cereus group sp. MYBK216-1. The sequence continues at coordinate 715,344 of NZ_JBQAGT010000002.1, read as the reverse complement.
AAAAAAATCCTCCCAAATAAATTTGGCAGGATTAGTCGTTAAAATATTTACACCCAAATAAGCTATTACGTAACATAAATAGCAATACCGTTCTATGGAAATTGGGCAGACTAATCCTATTTTTTAGAAATTGAAATTTATTGAATTTCAACATTTAAAAATAAGATTAGTTAATCATCGTCCACCCATCATTCCTTTCCGTCATTAGTAACCATATTGTACCATGATAATACTGTATGCGTAAATATTATTATTTGTACTACAAAAACCATTATTTTTCATTTCTACAATTTCATGTGCTCGTATCTTTAATTTTTACTAATTTGTATCGTTTATTCATATGAAAACTTAAAAAAAAATACAAAACAAGGCTAAAAAACTTATCTCCAAAGTTCTTTAGCCTTGATCAATTTTTACACATTAAAAAATATTACTCGTACTGCCGTACCTTTATCAACTTCTGAATGAATCTCTACACTATGACCTAATTGTTTTGTAATTTCATATACAAGATATAGCCCCATTCCTGTTGATTCTTTAAAACCTCTACCGTTTTCTCCTGTAAAGAAAGGTTTGAAGACTCTTGGTAAATCTTGCTTCGGTATACCTACGCCATTATCAGCAATTTCAAGTATAACGGTATTACCTTCCTTACAAGCTTTCACTTTAATCTTTTCTCTACTTCCTGATGAATATTTAATCGCATTCGATAGTATTTGCCCAATTAAAAATTGTAACCATTTCACATCACTTTCTACAGTAATGCCTTTATCAATTTCAAGCTCTGGATATACAAAATTCCGGATAAAGAACCGTTTATGCTCATGTACCGAATCATTCACTATTTTATGTAGTTGTACTCTTTCTACATAAAAATCTTGTGTAAATGCTTCTAAACGTGCGACATACAGAGCCATTTCTAATCCCTTTTTTAATCGATCAGTTTCCTCATTTATACTTTCAAAACGTGAATCTACTTCATCCTGTGTAATTAATTCTATTACAGATAAAGGTGTTTTCATTTGATGGATCCACTGATTCATAAAGGTTAAATGGTCATTATTTTTTCTCTCTTGCATTTGCAGCTGATTTTGATAATGTCGATATTGCACCTCAACTAGTTCTTGAAGAGCAGCCGATACAGCTGCAAAATCAGATTTTTGAACAGATTCATCCAAAGATTGCATCGGGTTTGCTAAGCGCTCATAAAAAGAACGATGTGTAAAATAACGAAACACTAAATAACTTCCCATAAAGAAAACCCCTAGAAACATTGCATATAACGCCGTTGTAATGTGATTATGCCCATCAAACCAATATACGAGAAATATAGCTAGTAGTTGAATTATAGTAAAGCAAATAAGTGGTATATGATCACGTATAAACAACCTTATCATTTTTCTATACCAGTATCCCAAGTAATATGCAATCTATATCCAACACTACGAATCGTTTCAATCGCACCTTCTATATGTAACGTTTGTAACTTTTTACGCACACGTGTTGTATTTACACTTAATGTATTATCATCAACATAAGATTCGCTATCCCATAATTTATTTAACAACACTTCCCTACTCACAACACGCGGATAATTTTTCATTAATGTCTCTAATAAAATAGCTTCGTTTCTCGTTATATCAATCTCTTCGTTTCTAAGTTTCAATACAAGTCTTTCAGGATATAAACAAAGGCCTTGTTGCTCAATCATTCGCTCTTCTAGTTTCGGTGCATAATCTCCATATGCACGTCTTAAATGACTACGAATTTTCGCCACTACAACTTCATAATGAAAAGGCTTCGGAATAAAATCATCGCCACCGTTTTCTAACGCCATAACTTGATCCATCGTACCTTCACGAGCCGAAATGAATAGTATCGGACATGTAGAAACACCACGAATTTGACGACACCAAAAGTAACCATCAAAACTCGGTAAATTAATATCTAATAAAACTAACTCTGGTTGTTCATCTAAAAAAATGTCTAATACATTTTGAAAGTCCGATACAATAACTCCTTGATAACCATATTTCGCAACATATGTTGATAATAGTTCTGCAATTTTCATATCGTCTTCTACAATCATAATTTTGACCATTATTGAACTCCTTTTTAATGCACAATCTCAAATATACTTATATAAAATAAATACTACCTCTTTTCACAAAATCCGTAAATTAAAAAAAGGATGCTTTTATACAAAAGTATCCTTTTTCGTCCCTTATCTATTTAATATGAAATTTACTAAAAGTAAATCCTAGTTTCTCCACATAATCCATCCCTAATTCCATACGCGCCGTTTTCAACGGGTCCACAACTTGGCAAACTTTTAAATTACCTGCTGCCGATAATAAAAGAGTTGCATCAGCTTTAGACATTGCTAATTCTTCATGTAAAAATGTCACCATATTATGTACAGCACGACTTGCTGCATCATCTAACAATTTCTCTGAAGCAATCGTCATCATTTTTTCTTTTTGAATAGCCATTGGTAACGGCCATTTCTTTTCTTTTATAATTTGAACTGTTACAGTTACCTCACCAGCAACCTCTACACCACTAACACCAATTTCACCATCCCCCATCGCTGCGTGTAAATCGCCTAATGCTAATAGAGCACCAGGAACATTTACAGGTAATAGCAATGTCGTCCCTTCTTTTATCTCTTTACAATCCATATTTCCACCATGATCATGCGGGGTGCCACATGAAATGCTCTCTTCTTTCGGCGCAGTACCAATAACACCAATCATTGGATTAATCGGGATTTGTAGTTCACTTGAAAACAAAACATGTTCGTTATGTATTGGGACAATTTTCACTGTATTTTCATTTAACTCATCCCCCATTACACCAAGGTTTGCACCTGTAGTTAAAACGCCCTGCTCTGCAATTTTAATTTTTTCAATCGTTACGACTAATATATCACCAGGTTCTGCACCATTAATAAATACTGGACCAGTCGCTGGATTAATTCGGTTCCAATCTAATTCTTGAAACGCAACATCTTCAGAATCAATTTGATTTTCAAAGCAATCATATGTTTCAAATACAAGACGACTCCCTATTTCTACTTCGATACAAGGCTGATTATCTGGTGACATTGAGTAAATGATATGGTCTTTATGAATTCGATACATAATACCTCTCCCTTTTATATTTATCTACTATTACTAATTAGCTTTTTTTATACAAGCTCCTCTTAAAGTTAATATTATTTTTATGTAAAAAAGCACGCAGATTGTTTTATAACATACAATCTTTACTATAACAGAAAGGTGGTATTGCTATGCCCCTTATTCCATACAACGAAAGTGATGTTGATTTACTAGCTCGTTTAATTCGTGCTGAAGCTGAAGGCGAAGGTCGCCAAGGTGAGGAGTTAGTTGGATGCGTTGTAGTAAACCGTGTATTTTGTGATTGCTTAGATTTCAAACAACTCCGTACCGTACGCGACGCTGTATATCAAAGCCCCGGCGGATTCGAAGCAGTACAATACGGGTATTTTTACCAACGCGCTCGTGAATCAGAAAAAGAAATCGCACGAAAAGTTTTGCAAGGTGAATGGCGCTGGCCCGCACGATGGGCACTTTGGTATTTCCGTCCAGTTGGAGCTTGTTCACCTGAATGGTATAACCAGCCATTTGTAGGACAGTTTAAAAGCCATTGTTTTTATGAACCAAGTGGTGATGAATGTCCGAAAATGTATTCACGATAGTAAAAAAGAAAACACTGAAAGTACCTGCTTTTATATATACTTTCGGTGTTTTCTTTTTATTCAAGTAATCTAATAGTAAGATAAAATATTTAACTCCTATAACATTTTATTAATTGAATATTCAACATGTACTGAAGTTTCTTAGACTAATAGAAACCAAATGGTATATAAGAGATTATCACTAAATAACAACTTTTAGTTTTAATATATATATTTGTTTATAAAAAAATGATAAACTAATTTACGCATTGGAAAAATTTTATAATGATAAAAAGGGGATCACTATGAAATTACTACGTTTATTTCTCATTCTAACTCTTGTTGTATTATTAAGCGCATGTGGTAATACAGCAGTAAAAGTCACCAAGGTTCAAAAAAACGGCGAAACAACTTTAAACATTGGCTCCCTGAAAGGGTATTACGATGTACAAACGATCAAAACTGAACAAGGAAATGTACAATTCCCTTTTGATGCAACCGTTGAAGAGGGTACAATTTTATTACAAATCACTAAAGACGATAAGGTCATTTACGAAGAAGAAGTCACTTCTCAAAAAGAAGGTTTACTTTCTTTTGAAGCACCAAAATCTGGATCTTATAATTTAATTGTACGCGTAAAGAACGAAAAAGAAAAAGCAAAAGGTATACAAATACATACAAAACTATAAAAAAACGGCAAGCGAATTCTAGCTTGCCGTTTTTTTTATAACTCAATTTTCATAATATATACTTATCGATTAAACGAATTGTTTTGTGTATACTTCATCTTTATTTACATTCTATATTTAGACATTATTCTTAAAAAATCTTCTAAAATAAAAATTAAGTTATGATTTCCGGAATTTTAGTTTAATTACCTAAAAAAATTCTTTATCGCTTCTAATTGAATTTTGTGACTACACTCATCACAACAATATACCCCTTTTGGTTTTTCTTTAAATCGCTTATATTTTTCACTACCTTCGTAAACACGAAATATATTTTTACAAGAAAAGCAAACAATTTCGTAAAACATCATATGCATTTTCCTCTCCTTGTTTATACACTTTTTTAATCACTTGTGAGAAGGTCATTTTTCTACAGTATAAATCTTAATATCCTCTGACTAAAAGGTTTACCTCTATTCTTATCGAATTATATTAATATCTTATAACGCGAGGTGAACATCTTGTTCAGTGATATAGAATTAGTTTTAGATGCTAAAGCAAGTTTAGCTGAAGGACCATGTTGGAATGAAAAAAAGCAACTTTTATATTGGGTTGATATTATGGAGAGAAAATTATGCATATACAATCCTACCGCTAATACGAACCGAGTAATTGCACTCAATCAAAAAATTGGCTGTGTTTTTCCATATTTAGAGGATGTACTACTCTTAGCTATGGAAAAAGGCTTTTATTCTATTAATGTAAATACCGAAAAACTGACACATATTTTTGACCCTGAACCACATTTAATAGAAAATCGTTTCAATGATGGAAAATGTGATCCAGCTGGTCGTTTCTGGGCAGGTTCTACAGATACATACGGTATGAATGCTGTAGGTTCCTTGTATTGTTTACATCATAATTTAAGTGTAGAGAAAAAAGTTTCACATGTAAATACATCAAATGGAATTGCTTGGTCACCTGATCATACATACTTTTACTTTATAGATACACCTACTAAAAAAGTGGTTCGCTATCAATATAATATACGTACTGGAGAAATTCATAATCCAAGTGATGTAATCATTTTCTCTGAAAATGATGGTCTACCTGATGGTATGACAATTGACGAAGAAGGTTGTTTATGGATTGCACATTGGGGAGGTTCAAAAATAACTAGATGGAATCCATCTACTGGAGAACAAATATTAAGCATTCCAATTCCTGCGTTATATGTAACATCATGTACATTTGGAGGACCTAATTTAACAGATTTATATATCACCACAGCAAGAACAAGAATGACTGATGACGAATTAAAAGAGTATCCACATGCTGGTGGTATTTTTCGAATTCAAACAAATGTTAAAGGCTGCCCCACCTATTCATTTTGTAATAAAAATATTGGAACTGAAACAATATGAACCGTATCGATTACATAAGACAAGAAGAAAAGAAATATCACGATCTTTGCTATGAACAATATAAATTGTTTGAAGCTGGCTCTTGGCTTTATAAACCGGTTAAAACAGTTATGGACTTAATGAACTACTTTGAAGGGCAAAACAAATTACAAGTACTTGACCTTGGATCTGGCGTCGGTAGAAATAGCATTCCAATTGCACAAATAATAAAAAATTATAATGGCACTGTTACATGTGTTGATTTACTTGATTCCGCTTTAACAAAGCTAAAAATTTATAGTAAAGAACATGATGTATTCGAGGTTATAAAAACAGAACAAGCAGAAATTGAAAACTATCATATTGACTCTAACGCTTATGATTATATCGTTGCAGTATCAAGTTTAGAGCATGTTAAATCAAAAGAAGCTTTTAAAAAAGTGCTCCATTCTATGAAACAAGGGACAAAAAACGGCGGTATTAATTGTTTAATTATTAACTCTAACATACAAGAAATTGTTTTAAAAACGAATGAAGAAGTAAAAGCTTTAATTGAAATTAATCTCCCAACCGAAGAAATGATACGTCTATTAAAAAGCATTTATAAAGGATGGAAAGAAGTAAAAGTTGAAATAAAAGAATTAGCTTATAATATAGTTCGTAATGAAAGACACATTCAATTAAAAACAAATGCTATAACGTTTGTAGTTCAGAAATAATCGTATAATAAAGATATGGTTATTTCTCTCAGATTTATTTTTATTGCACGAAATTTGCAAGTATAAATATTTATGAAACAAAAAAATAAAAGAGCACTTGTTTCCGCAAGTGCTCTTTTGGGGATTTTGAGATACCCTATTAACGAAAGTTAAGGTTACTTAAAGTTAAAAGGTATTTATATTATATGCTTGTCCTTTTTATTTGTGCATAGTCAATATATAAACATCTTTAATCATTCTTAATAACTTTTAGTTATCGTTCTTTCTTACATTTTATCATTAAGAAATTGATTGAAGGTTTATTTACTATGTTCTTATTTGGTTCATCAATTTCCGAAACTTGTACTAATCCATATTGATTAAAATCTTTTTTTATAGATTCAGAATCATAGAAGAACATTTTTACACCTTCCATTATCTCATAATAATCTTTATCCAACTGTTTTCCTTTTCCGTACATGGGAGCTTTTTTAGAAACAGTTGTAAAAACCATATATCCACCTGGTTTTAACTGATTATAACAATCTTCAATAAATTTTTCTCTTTCCTGTCCATTCAACAAATGAAGAAGTGCATGACTAAATATCCCATCATACAGTTTATTATCAAAAGGCATTTCGTTTACTGAACCGTGATACATACTAACATCTTCTAGTCCGTTTTCTCTTGCTAAATCGATCGCTGTTTTCGAAATTTCAATACCTGTTACATTTATACTATTTTCGATAAATACCTTTGCGTTTCTACCATATCCAATACCGGGAACTAATATGTCCTTAATGTTCTTTTCTAGAAAAAAATCTTTTGTCAAAATTGCAGATTCTGTAGGTTCAAATCCCCACATTGTTTGTTTCTCAATAAAACTTGATTCCCAAAATTCCATTATGTTTCTATCTCCTTGTTTTCATCTCATTTTTAGTATCACATTAAAAACTTATCAACTTTTACACTGCGGCTACCTATGCCAAATTAATTTTTTACCACATTCACTTTAGGTCCATTGAATATAGCATAATTATAAGTCTATATCTATTATAATGACTGGTTTAAAATCCACCCTATTTTATTAATCCTTACGCTTGTAGAAAATAAAAAAAGCCAATGCTACTTCCATTTAGAAATTGTTCCACCTCCCTTGATTTCAATTCAAAGAAATGAATGATAAGTAGTATGCTTGCAAATATGATGGCCGCGAATATAGATGGGACTACTTTCCTACTTAATACAGGCTCTACAATAATACGCGCAATTGATACTACTATAATGATTTCAACTCTTGTCATTTGGCTAACAGATTTACTACCTGTCATTTTTAATGCAAGAATCCCAGTGAGAATTAAAGTAATGCTTTCAACAATAATATGCATAATAGCCCAATCCTTTAATGGTAAATGTTATTAGCATTCTAGATGCACTTTAAACTTTTTGGTGAAAATTAAAACTTACATATATAGAAAATGGATCTATTTAGATCCACCTTTTTTCAATAAGAATTTGATGATCTATTTTCTATTGTCAAAAAAACAAAAGCACCCAAATGGATGCTTATAGATTAAACTTATTCATTATTACTTTCTCCACTTTTATCATCAACTGATTTCAAGTCTAACATGCTGCCTATATCAGGCGGTAAAGCTAGCTCTATACCAGCTACTGGTTGATTATCTTCATTAAACCATTGTTTCTTAAATTTACTCAATTCTTCATTTTTCTTATTTCCATCCATATTACCCCGCCTTTTATGTACGTGATATTAAATACTTTACTTAATATGTACATTGAGAAAGATAATATACGATTTGTACATAATGAAAGAGCAACAACCCGTTGTGCCTATTAAAAATTAACACGTACATGCTACTCCTCGTTTTATTATCATATTAATGACAAAATATATGTAAGCTACGTGACAAGTACGTTGTCATTTTATTCATATGAGACAAATACTTTTAAAGGAGTAATTATTCCTTGACTTAATTCCTCAAAACATTTTTCAAGTGCAGTATAATGAATTTCATATTGAAAAATCTCTTCTATCCATGGCGTCTGTTCTATTTGACTAAAAAACCAATCTGCATGTTTTTGGTAACCATATCCATCACTTGAACCAATGATTTTCAATTCTTTTCGATAAAATTCGGCGGTTAATGTTAAGTCTTCTATATTACCATCAGAAAGAATACATATCGCTCTATTACTATTAATAGCCTTTTGTAATGTGTGAAACCCTCTATTTGTAGCAGAACATTCCAAACCGTAATTATATGTTTCTATTATTTGTTTTTCTGAATCAAAGAGGTTTTTCGCACCAAACTTCTTTGCAAATTCTCTTCTATTTTTATTTGGCTCAACAACATCCACATGCTCAACACCTACATAGTATTTTAAGAAATAACAAGCGAGTAAACCAATAACTCCCATTCAAAATAAATGCTATACTTTAAAGATATCATCTATTGGTAGTTTATTTCCATTTGAAACAATTATGTCCTAAACAAAAAGAGCACTCAACAATTGGGTGCTCTAAAAAGTATTAACATAACACTTTTCTTCTACTTTTTATAACTCAGTTCTATCACTTTCGGTATATGATTGTTATCATATTTCCTTTTATAGAGGTAACGTCAGGAAGATACGAATATACAACGTTAAGGAATTTTCATTACTTTATACCCATTTTTAAGTTATATTCAATAACCATGCTTTGACATTGTCTAGAGCATGGTTATTTTTTAAACAAATATAAATCTGCTTAGTTGATTTTTTAGTTCAGCAATTTATTGAATTCATTAACTGGAAGAAGTATTCAGGTTTGTGAGTTTTATTTAGGTTATACCATGAATGTAATGTATCTGGTGCAAATACATCTAATTTTTTCAGTACCTCCATTGCAAATTCCAGAGGAGCTATCCCTGATGCAGTAACTAAATTTGCATCAGATACCGCAGATACCAACTCATAAAACTTTTCTCCTTTATAGTTAGGACATACCATTTTAGTATATTCTAAGTTATTACTTGTATGCTTTCTAGTATCCAAGTATCCCATATTCGCTAGGGCATCAGTTGCACCACAAATTGCAGCAACAATAGTGCCAATCTTTAAAGCTTGGCCAATTCTTTCTAAAATAGATTGATGAATTTCTTCACTCCAAGTAGTCCCTCCTGGTAAAATTAAAAGATCTTTACTCTCAAGAGTACATTCATCAAGGGAAATATCTGGTTTTATGCTCAGTCCCCCCATAGTAGTAATCATTTCTTTATTAGCTCCTACTGTAATTACTTTTAAAGGTACTAAATCTTTTTTAAAATATCTTCCTGAATTTAGTTCGGTAATTAAATATCCATATTCCCAGTCCGACATTGTATTAAATACATATAGAAAAACTTTTTTTGTTTGTATCCCATATCACTCCAATCACAATTGATATGGATATTATAATATAACTTCCCTGACAGTTAACGTCAGGGAAGTTATCATACTTCATGAAATTTTATTAATTCCGACAGAACTTCAATAAGTCTTTTCTTAAGACTTATTGGCTCAATAACTTTAATAGATTTATTGTACGGTAAAAGTAAATAAGGTACATATGTATGTATCATATCTTTTTCAAGAAGAAAAACTGCTTGATTTGAAGTTCGCACTTGTAAATAATGTCCTAAAAACCAATGTTGGCAAATATCAGCCAATACACTTTTATCCCCACTAATAACCAAAGAAATAATCCCTTCCTTATCTTCTATAGTTGGAAGAAGATTTTTTATAAAAAAGTCACGTGCTGAAAAATTTTCTGGCCGGTTAAACTTATTTTCGGTTAGCATTAAATTTTCAATTCGATCTACCCTAAAACTACGGATATCATTCCTAAGATGACAAAATCCAATCACATACCACTTATTATTCCAATAGATAATTCTGTACGGATCGACCAATCTATAATTTAATTGCTTTTTCCCACTTTTATAATAAAGAATTTTTACTGAATACCCATCAGTTACGGCCTGCTCCAACTCCTTCAAAAAATGTTCCATAGAGGATGAACTAAATCGACTTATTACTTCTAGACTACTTAAATGTCGGTTTATCTTTGCTTCCTGCTCTTGATTTGAGTATTTACTTAGTTTTGAAATGGCCCTATTTAATGCTTCACCTCCATAATATCCGGCTTCTTCTGCAAAAACAGCAGCGTGAAATAGTGAAGTTTGCTCTTCAAAATCAAAAAAAAGAGGAGCCTCAATAAAATTATTTAATAACGTGTATCCACCGTTATGTCCTGGTTCTGAAATTATAGGTACACCACTTGTTGAAATTGTATCAATATAACGATACACAGTCCTTATATTCATCTCTAACTTTTCTGAAATTTGTTTTGCAGTAATTTTTTTATCTGAGCGAAGCATCCATAGAATCGCTAACATATTATCAATTTTAGGCATGTAATTCCACCTCTCTATGGAATTTATCCCTTATTATATATTTCTGATTTTTAGTATAACTCATCAACTGTTCCTTTCCGATAGCTTTCTAAATAATGAGGCCCTAGACACATTTGTAATTTCACAAATTTCATTTACATTCATATCTACCTCTTCATAAAGCTTTACTGCATAATTCATCCCTGCATGATTTTTATGGTATTTCTTTAACCGACCTTTAAATTTTCCTTCTTTCTTATTCAGCTCAATCCCTTTATGTTTCCACGTACGGATCAGATCACGTTCTAATTGGTTTACACCCGCCATAACCTTAATTAAGGCATTGGCTTTAGGAATTATCTTCTAATAAATCGTGCCATGTATCTTTGAAGGATTATAATTATCATCCTTATTATAATATTCAGTTACAAAAATAAATTCAATTATTATAGCGATACACACAAACAAAAGAATTATTTTGCGTCTCACAACAAAGCTACTTATTCATTTTTTTCTTTTTTAAATTGGAAGGTTATATGTTCCAATTGTTTGATTTCCTCTATTATTTTACGAATTCCTTCTTCAATCCTATCTTCCTTTACATTCGATACGTTTAACTTTAATAGTCTTTCTTGCGGAAAACCTCTCACATAATTTTTATCAATTGTATCAATACTTATTTGTTTTTCACTTAGTCTTTGGAAAAACATTTCTGAAATACTCGTTTTATGTAATTTTAAACAAGTATGAATTCCAATTGTATTATGCTTTTTATATGTGAATAAAAGTGGGTTTTCACTATGAGTTCTTTCTAGTGTTTCTGCTAATTTTTTAGATCTATCGTGATAGGAAGATTTAATTTTATTTTTATGACGTTCAAACATGCCACTCTTTATATAAATTTCTAAAGCAGCTTGAGATATCATTGGGCTATCAATATCTAAAATTTTTTTATATGTATAAAAAGCATTCGCAATAATCGGTGGAATAACTGCTACACCAACTCGTAAACCTGGAAAAATAATCTTCGAATAACTTTTCAAATATATGACATGATTATTATGATTCAAGCTATATAACGGATCAGCTTTCGAATCCGTTTCTAAATCTGCTAAGTAATCATCTTCCACTATAAATACATTATATTTCTTAGCCAATAATACGATTTTTTCTTTCTCATCTTTAGAATAAGAAGTTCCAAGCGGATGATGATATCTTGGTATTGTATAAAAGAATTTTATTTTACCTGTTCGAAAAATACGTTCCAACTCATTTAAGTCAATCCCTTCATTCGTACGTTTAATACCAATTACAGGAATTTGGTTTATTTCTAGATATTCAATATATAGATGATATGTTGGTTGTTCAATTAATATCGTTTCATTTTCATTTGGAAATGGTATAGAAGTTAATATTGCTAGCGCCTGCTGTACACCTGACGTTATAAAAATATTTTCTTCTTTAGTGAAGACTTGATAATTTGCTAATTGTTTTTGAATGACCGGAATTAAAGACGGTAAACCTTTTGGCGTCCCATATACGAACAAGTCATTTTTATATGTATCAATGGCTTTATTAATACAATGTTGAAAATCTAAATATGGAAAAACATCTGGATCTGGTGCTGAAGAGGCAAAGTCAATTATCTCGTTACTTTCTATGGTACTCCCTGATTTTTTAACAACGTAGTATCCACTCTGAGGCACGGAATAAATAATATGACGCTTTTCTAATTCGTGAAGTGCACGTATAACTGTTGCCTTATTACACTTATATTGCATAACGAGTGACCGTATAGACGGTAATTTCTTTCCTTCTTTTATCTCTCCATATTGAATCATGTTTTCTAAATCATTTAAAACATGTAAATACTTATACATTATGACACCTCTTACGTTTATTTTGTACCGGTACAGTTTGTATTTATTCACATTGTAGCACTAGATCAGAAAGATTAATATGTACGTATACTGGCCAGTAAAAAATCAGTTACTATGAGGTGAAATTATGAAACTTACAACAAAGGCATATTTATCAGCTTTACTCTATTCATTTATTATTGGATTTTCCTTTTTATTCGTGAAACTAACACTAACCATTACAAGCCCTCTTGATACTCTGGCTCATCGTTTTACAGTTGCTTTCATAGCAGCAAATATTCCGATTATTTTTGGATTCGTAAAGTTAAATATATCATTAAAAAACATACTTTCTCTTTTACCAATTGCGTTTTTTTATCCAGCACTTTTTTTTGCTTTTCAAGCTTTTGGCTTATTGTATACAAGTTCCTCTGAGGCGGGAATTATACAAGCGGCGATTCCTATATTTACAATGATGTTAGCTTCCTATTTTTTAAAAGAGTATACAAATACATGGCAAAAAATCTCTGTACTCATTTCTGTCATTGGTGTCATTTATATATTTATCATGAATGGTATAGGAACTCATGAAACTAGTTTCATAGGTGTTATTCTTATTTTGCTATCGGCATTATCATCTGCTTTCTATAATGTGTTAGCTCGAAAAATGACGAAGAAATTCAAACTAATGGATTTAACTTACACTATGACAGTAATCGGTTTTATTAGCTTTAATTTAATCGCAATCGCCAGCCATATAAGTAAAGGTACAATAACGGTATACTTTAAACCTTTTACGAATGGAACATTTCTTATCTCAATTTTATATTTAGGGTTACTATCGTCCTTGCTGACGGCATTGCTATTAAACTATTCCTTATCTTATATTGAAGCAGCTAAAATAAGTGTTTTTAGCAATTTATCTACACTTATTACAATTATCGCGGGTGTTGTATTCTTACATGAACAAATCGCATACTATCACATCATCGGAACAATTTTGATTGTTCTTGGAGTAGTGGGCACAAACTTCTTAGTAAAAAAAGGGATTGTAGTAAAGAAGAAGAATACTTCCTTAAGTAAATAAAAAGTGAGGGATATGTCATGCAGCGCTTAAATACAATTGATATTAGTAACGTTCTAGAATTAGAAAAGACTCTTTTTACTTTATTAAATAAAGAGATTTCTTCAAAGCTAGAGCTTGAAAACTGGTTAAAAAAACAATCTACAGTCATTTGGGAAATTGAAGAACAATTAACATCGCACTATATCGCGTTTCAATGTAATACAAATAATAAAAAAATAAAAGATACTTTTGAATATGATCAACAATATGTACGCCCTCTTTTGAAACGTTATCAAAATTCATTTGATAATAAATATTTAGAGTCACCTTTTCGAATGGAACTTGATGTAAAAAAGTATAGCTTACTAGACAAAAGAATTAAGAATGCGCAAACATTATTTTGTGAAAAGAACATTGATTTAGAGATAACTGAAGATAAACTAGTAACCGAGTACTTCGAAATTACAGGTGGTTTAACTGCACAATGGGACGGTGAAGAAAAAACAGTTACTGAACTACAGTCTTACTTACAAGATCCAGATCGTCATATACGAAAAAAAGCAAAAACGCTCATTTCTGCAACATTCTTATCTGTTGAAGATACATTACAACATATATTAAATGAATTAATCGCAATCCGTCATCAAAAGGCTAAAAATATTCAATTAGATAATTATCGTGATTATATGTTTAAAAAACATGAACGTTTTGATTATACGCCTGATGATTGCTATGAGCTTGCTGAATCTATTCGTAAATACGTAGTACCACTTATCGATAAAATATTTAATGAGAAAAAATCTGAACTTCAAGTAGATAGTCTTCGTCCATGGGATTTAAAAGCAACCGCACCAAATCAAAAAGCATTAAAACCAATTGAAGACGCGAGTGAATTAATCGAAAAGAGTTCTTATATTTTACATAAACTAGACCCTGAATTTTCTATACTACTGAATCGTATGCATGAAAATAATTGCTTAGATTTAGAAAGTCGTAAAGGAAAAGCGCCAGGAGGATTTTGCGAATATTTGCCTGCTTCTCGATTATCTTTCATTTTCATGAATCTCAATCATACACATGATGATGTTACTATTTTTCTCCATGAAATGGGTCATAGTATTCATAATGAATGTATGAAGCAGTTAGAGCTACAAAAATATTTAGAAATCCCTTCTGAATCAGCTGAACTCGCTAGCATGACGATGGAATTATTTTCGATGGAATATTGGGGTACATTTTATGATAATAGTGAAGAATTTATAAAAGCAAAATTAGATTTCTTTAAAGATATTGTTAAATATTTACCCCCAATGCTTATCGTTGATCAATTCCAGCATTGGATGTATGAAAATCCTAATCATACTGCTAAGGAAAGAAACGAAAAATATTTAGAATTACATAACACTTACCAATCAAACGTCGTAAATATCGAAGGGTATGAAAATTGGATCGCAACTGGCTGGTTACCTGTATTACACATATTCGAAATACCATTCTATTACATCGAATATGCTATTGCACAGCTTGGTGCGTTGCAAATGTATAAACAATATAAAGAAAATCCTAAACAAGCAATAGAAAATTATAAAAAAGCTTTATCATTAGGTAGCTCTAAATCTTTACCGGAAATATATGAAGCCGCTGGAATTCGTTTTGATTTTTCTGGAGAAACGATTAAAGAACTAATGTTATTTGTAGAGGACGAATTAGAGTCACTTGAACAATTGTAAGAAGTAAGCTGTTCCTATATTTTAGGTTCAGCTTTCTTCTTTATTTTATTTATCAATTCTATGTACTGAGTATCACCATATCCGATTGTTGGAAAAAGATAAAACAACTTTGTTAATAATTCTTGATTTGATAAACCTTTATTTTTAGAGATGAATTTCATTACGATATTATCTTCTTTTAGCATTTCTAAATATAAATCTATAGCTTGATACATTACAGGTGGTACTTTATGATAAGTCTTTTTATGGTTTACTAATACTTCATTGTATATAGTAGAATTATCCCCCAATTCAAGTTCAATTTGATTTACTTTAAATTCATCCTCCCTGAAACTATTTAAGTATACTTTCCCTTCATAGCACGACTGCTCAAGGTATGAAAGTAAAGTAAGTAGATTCATTTGGCAAAACATATCTTCACCGAACCATAAAACAATACATTTATACTTTTTCGCAAATAGATTTTCTAACGGATCTATAACTTTTTTTGCATAATTTTCGACTGAACTGTTATGACCTTCTGCTCTTATTTTAATAAACTCTTCATCAAAAACTTGTGCAGTAGCGCTATTTACACACATGGCCTCGTTAAATGGAGCATAATCAGACTCACCCATTAGCTCCTCCGTTTTAAATTCTTCATACATCATTTGACCATTCAATATGTTAAGTACATCTTTATCAAATAGCTCACTATTCTTATTACGTAACTGTTCAACCTCTAATTTTCTAGAAATATTCATTTTGAACTCCCCTTCTTTATTTATATTGAGTTTAACAAATGATTGAATAGGCATGTTGTTCGTTGGTATTCTCTTGGATTCATTCCAAAAACATTTTTACATATTCGATTTAGCCGTTCCTATTTATAGTGCGATAGAATATTCATTTGCTGGAAATGGGAATATCATTGACTATGAACATTCTATTACAAAAGCACTATTTGAAGGCTACCAAGAGGAAAATGAACTACCAAAAGAGATGATAGACAAGTTTCCATTATTTATTAAATTAAAGGAGATTTTTGAATATAGCTTAATGCATATGTATTGGGATAAAGAAGAATTAACGGAGGAACAAGTACGGATTATGAACCTTTATAGGATGAAGATCGAAAATAAGAATACCTATATCAATATTTAAGAACGCTGTTGTTTAACTACAAGGAAACTTTGGTTAAACAACAGCATTTATTAATTAGCTGACAACCTTTTTTATGACTTATAAATACTGATTCAATAATCTTTTCAAATACACTTCATTTTGCGGTGATACTTTTTCAGAAAATCTAGCTGCAATAATAATAGGAGCCCATTGAAAAACTTCATCTCTTGATAAGACGGTACGACTGCAATATATATGTAAATACATTTCAGCTAATTCTACCGAAGATTGTGAGTACAACAAGTATGTTCGAAATACATCTGAGCGAATATCACCTGAACTAGCATCTACCCAATCTATAACTTTCACTTTCTCTTCCTTACTCAAAATCAAATTAAATGGATGGAAATCTCCATGACATAGCCTAAAATTAAATGTAATAGAATCTAATTTTTGTAATATATTCTTCTTTTTGCTTTCATCCAATTTTTGTACAGATTTAATTTGACGCTCTAACCTTTTCCTCATTAACTCCATTTCATCTGTATTCACACGTATAGCATGGATCTTTTTTTGCTCATTAACACAAAGGCCGATATAACGCTCTGCCTCATTCAAATTATTAAGCAGGAGATTACCAATGTTCTCTCCTTTTACATATTCCATAATAATTGCCTGTCTATCGTGTATCTTTGTCACTTCAAATACGTTTGGAACTGGCAGCCCGCATGAATAAGCATATTTTTGTTTTTTTGCTTCATTCATAGACTCTGTACCTGGAAGATATTCTTTAAATAACTTCACAATCTTATTATCATACAGATAAATTTCCGCTGTATTTCCTTTAGCCATTGGCTCACCTAAGTTCAAGTTTCACCCTCCTTAAACCATATAGTATTCTACACCCCTATTTTAAATTCACTGCAATGTTAGGAAATCCTTCTACTCACATAAATCCTATTATTACAAAAATCTTTGAAATGCTAAAAGAAAAGTACGCATCGAAAACAGCCCTATAATTTTTTAGCATAATTATAGGGCGACTTTAATGATGTTGATAATGTTTTGTTTCGTTTGACTTAAATAATTGTTATTTTTAGTAGAAATTAATATACCAATCGGGATTTTAGAATTAAAGTCCTTAATCTTAAAAGATAGTATTTCTTCATTCAAAATTGTACCTTTCGGGATAATTCCTATCGCATTTTCAAAAAGCATTTCTGGAATGAGGTTTAAAGCACTACAATTGTAAATTCTTTTAAAAGATAAATTGTTTTCTACCAAGAAAGAACTTACAGATTGATAGGAATAACAATTACTTTCTCCTACAATAACTGGATAATCTATAATATCAAATGCTTCAACGGATTCTTTTTGTAACAAAGGATGCTTGGGATTATTCACTATAAATTCAATCTGTTCATCACATATTGGGGTGAATTGTACCTTTGATTTATTTTCATTATTTCCGCACACCGCAAAATCAATCTTATTATGTTCTATCATTTCTGATAAAAGTGCTGTATTTCCCACTACAAAATCACAATGTATGTATGGTTTTTCAGCATTTAAAAACTTTAATATTATCGGTATTAACCTTTTAGCAACGGATTCTAATAGGCCTATTCTCAAACTCCCTTTCTCTTCATTACTAATACGTTGTGCTTGAGTTATTGAATATTCCCAATGTGTTACTAAGTTTTCTACTTCCTCTGCAAAAAGTTTTCCTTCTTCTGTTAATCTTGCATCCCATCCTCTTTCAAATAACAGAAAACCAATTTCATTTTCCAGCTTTTTCATATGTGTTGTTACTGTTGATTGTGCATAGTTTAATTGTTTAGCAGCTTGTGAAAACGTTCCTTCTTCAATAATTTTTTTAAATGTAAGTAACTCTTTCATTTCCATTTCATACACCATCTTCATCGATTTTATTAATAATTAGTTAATATATTTTCAATTATACAAATGGAAACATTGGAAGTAAAATGAAATCAAAAGGAAAGGAGTCCTCTATTATGCCATTTGTCACCGTTTATCATCCTGAAAAATTATCCGATAATAAGTTATTAAAAAATGTAAGCAATCAAATTCACCATTCGTTAATTGAACATTTCAATATTCCTGAAAATGATTATTTTCAAATGTTTTTACCTTATCCTTCTCATCAACTTTTTTATAATTCATCTTATCTTTTAGAAGGTTCATTAAAACGATCCAATAATATGATTTATGTTTCTATTACATGTGGACCTGGAAGAACAATTAATCAAAAAAAAGATTTATATAAAGCTATAGCCACTAGTACAGCTAATATTCTACAAATCTCTACTGCTGATGTTTTCATTACACTACACGAGACACCGATGGAGAATTGGTCATTTGGTCAAGGAATAGCTCAAATGTTAAATCAACATAATAACTAGACTTTAATTTTCCTTAAAACAAAATAAACTTACCGCTTTCTATAACTATATAGAAAGCGGTAAGTTTATTTGTTTAGGAATATCTGAATGAAACTCTGGTATATACACAATAGAAAATGTATATCCCTGCTCAATAAATGACACTTCATTATGTTTACATTCAAATGGAACATTATTTTTCTTAAAGTTAATTTGGATTCGCTGTAAAAATGCGGGATCCGGTGTTCCAAAAGAAACGTGCACTTTCGGTGGTAAAGCTTTCATCGCGATTGGAATCCAAGGTCTCTGCCACCAAGTCGCGACGATATATGCAGTGCCACCTATAACAAAGCTGAAAATATCCCCTTCTTCCATCGTTTTCATATTTAAATTTAATTTCAGCCATTCTCTAAAAATAGGTACACTTTTAACAGGAAGACCAATTTCCCGTACGTATAAAATGTTTAAAGGTGAGTGTGGTACTAATACATCCTCTTTAACATAACTATGTGCAATAATTTCAAGAAGATTTCCATCTCCGTCTTTAAAGTATAAATTGAATCGACCATCCTCTTCATCAATTATATGACCATCTTTCCATTTCGCAATGAGTAATCCAGACTCCTCAAGCCATCTTGCTGTTTCATGAAATTTTGAATATGGGATTTCAAAAGCAAAATGTGCAGGTACAATTGGTTCATACACTTCTTGAAAGCTAATTGTTGTATAAGGTGTTACTTCAAATTGAATGAAGGATGCTGTTTCTTTTTTTATTGGAAAAGATAATATGTCCTTATAAACTTGTTTTACCCCTTCTATGGAAACCGTTTGTAGTTTTATATCTGATATATGTGTAATCACTTTACATTCCCCCTCATTTCTTATTATCTATTCGTATTGTATTACACTTATAAATAGATAAAATCAAACGGAAGGGTGGATTTTTTATATAGAAACTACAACTTTAGTATGAATATGTTAGCTCCAATTATTTTTTATTTCTACTATAACAATTTCTGGTTTATCCCCGTGCAACATGTGTGTAGTATCAGGAATTACTTTTACTATACTGTCCGTTTTCTCTTTGAAAACATTTACTGTCTTATCTCTATAATCCGCCCAAACTTGTGGAACTGTAGCTCGAAGTAATACAATATTAGCCGGCAGCTTCTCATATATATCTATCGTTTCATCTTTATGCATACCTCTTATTATATTACTAGCTGTATTCCCCCTGGCATGCCACCATACTTTATTATCCATTTCGACCCCTAGGTCCTTTACAGCAACTTCTAACAATGAAGACCACCTAGTATAAGCTTCTTTTTCACTTTTGAAAAATTCGTCCCAATTATTAAAAACGTATTCATCAAAGTCCTTTTTATAATAAGCAATTTCTTCTCCCAACGTTTCTTCTTGAAGCCTTTTTGTTTGATATCCACCATCAATAAGAATACTTCCTTGTACTTTTTCTGGATGATGTAACAAATAAAATAACGCTACAAAACTTCCCCATGAATGTGATAGAAAATAAAAGTGTTCGATTCTCAATTCATTTATTATTTCATTTAACCAATTTGCTAAATTGGGCATCTCATAATCTTCCGTTCTTTCAAAGGGCGGTGTTTTACCATGTCCAGGTGCATCAACGGAGATAAATCTATACTCTTCTTTTAATTCCTCAGCAATTTCTATAAAACTTAAACTCGTACTTCCTAATCCATGTAAACAAAAAATAACAGGTTTATCCTTATTCCCCCATTCAGTAATATGTACGTTTAATTTTTCATTGTTAATATAGTAACGTTTCAAAACCTTCATTTCCTGCATTCTTTTCCACACAAAAAGCTGCTTTTCTTTAAATGAAAAGCAGCTTTTACACTAAAATATATTATAATTTAACAGCGATAATCATAAATCTTTTTGAATTTGTACGAATCCCTTTTTCAGAACTATTCGTTTCAATGAACTTTTGTAAAATAGTAAAATCCTCTTCCTCTTCTCCAAATCTAGGAATAATAGGTGTATGTTTTAATAAGAAAATAAGATCTTCAGGCGTACTGTAATAATCAGTAACATCATATTCGCGTACTTGCACGAGATCAAATCCTGCACTAATAAGTTCATCCATATACTTTTCTTTTAAAGTGCCATCTCGTTCACCTAAGCATTGTCCTCTGCCAAATGCTTCTTTCAGGTTTAATTTATCATTCTCACTTACTTGTTGTGTTAAGAAAAAGGCACCCTTTTTCATTACTTTTGCTAACTCAGATGCTAGAAACGGAGCATGACAACTTGAAGCAATATCAAAATGGGCATGCGGAAATGTTAAAGCTTCAGAACCCATTTGAAGAAACTCAACATTTTGTACACCTGATTTTTTCAAGTTAGAATGTGCCGTTTCAATCATGCCGTTAGAATTATCAATTCCAATTAACAATTTAGCCGAAGATGCTATGTTAAGTACATTTTCTCCTCCGCCTGTACCAACATCAAGTAAAATATGTGATGGTTTACACCTTTCTTTTACCTCACTATAAAAGTCCCATGTATCTCCTACAGTTTCACATTTTATTTTGCTAAAATCCCATCCATTTAATCTTCCTACTTTATCATAGAAGCTTTTATACTCTAATTCGTTCATCTTATTACTTCCCCTTTGTAAAAATAAATTAAATATGTAATATAACCTACAACACTGTTTAATTATATATTATAAAATAAAAATTATTAAAACAACATTTAACTTCGCACTACATTTGGTTTACATAATAATTTTATAGTTTATCTTTAACTATATGTTCTAAATGTCTTCTTCCCCAACTACAAATACTATCCAAAACAGTACTGACTGTTTTTCCATGTTCAGTTAAGCTATATTCTACTTTAGGTGGTATTTCTTGATAATGCTTATGAATCTTATAAATCTCTTTCTCTTGTAAAAAGGCCTGGCCATAATAATGAAATTGCACATACTGTTCTATATTTAATGCAAAATAGTTTTACTACGGGTAATGTATTATTTCCAGATGGAGGGTACACATATCATTAAATTATTAGCAACAAAAGCCCCTTATTACAGTGGCTTTTGTTGCTAATTTAAACATCGCTGAAGTAATATAGGATTCTCTTTTATTAGTTCTGCTAAAACAAAAGTTGTGGAAAAGGTCGTAAGATTAACTCTTTATCCAGCAACCCCTTTTGTTCTCGAATCATTCCGCCTCCTCGCATAAAAACCGCCCTAATTTCTATTCCCTACAATTTTATATAAAATCAATATTATAAAGTAGGATTCAACAACTTCTTACAGAATTCTATATTTAATACGTATTGGACGGATTATTTTCAAGTTCCTCTATAAAAAAGGGAGGTCATACAATTGTGAAATTTGTACAAGAACGAAGATTAACTATCAAGACAACTTTTTCAAAAGAATACAAGATTTTTATTTTTGGTTTACTCATTTCACGAATCGGGGATTCACTATATACTTTTGCACTGCCTTGGATTGCCTATCAATTAACTGGTTCAGCTGTAATTATGAGTTCTTTATTTGCTGTTAACGTATTGCCAATCGTTTTATTTGGCCCTTTAGTTGGTGTACTAGTTGATCGATATGATAGAAAAAAGTTACTTTGGATGGCGGATATTACCAATATTATTTTAGTAAGTTTCGTACCAATTTTACATGCATTACATCTATTAGAAGTCTGGCATTTATACGTAATTACTTTTATCTTAGCAGTTATGTCCATGCTTTTTGATGTAACAACTGTTACAGTCATTCCACACATCGCAGGTGCATCATTAACGAAGGCTAATTCTTTATATCAAATGGTTAATCAATTGGCTAGTTTGTTTGGTCCAATCATAGCTGGGCTTTTCATATCTTTTATTGGCGGCTTTCAAGTACTTTGGATTAATGTTCTTTCATTTATTGCTACATTAATTGCTGTGATTATATTACCTTCTATAAAAAACTTAAATAAAAAGAATACTGATAAAAAAACATTGCAAAATGTACTAAATGATTTGTTTGATGGTTTTAAATGGCTCAAAAATGATCGGTTAAATATAGCTTTGTCACTTCAAGCTATGGTAGGTAACTTTGGAGCAAGTGCTGTTTTAGGTGTACTTATGTATTATTTATTATCGACATTAAATCTTACCTCCGCACAAAGTGGCTAAAATTATACTTTAATAGGAATAGGTGGGCTTTTAGGAAGCTTAATTGCCGTTCCTTTAGAAAAGAAATTTCGACGTGGTGTACTTATTCCTTTACTCCTATTTTTAGGAGCGCTTGGGTTAACATTTGCTTTGTGGAGTACATATTGGCTTGCTCCCGGAATTGCTTTCGGAATCGCGATGACATGTAATATCACATGGAATACGATTGTTACATCAATTCGGCAGGAAACTGTTCCATCCAATTTGCAAGGACGTGTTTTAGGTTTTTCTCGTGTACTTACACGATTATCTATGCCATTGGGGGCATTAGTAGGTGGAATTATTTCAGCCTACAATCCTGTATTTATATTTGCTTTAGCTGCTTTTACTAAAATAATTGAAGTCTTTATTGCCTTATATAGTCCGATACGAAAACTGTAAAGATTAAGATTTATATATTTCGAGATATTAATAAAATAAAAAAGGCATAAAACATGCCTTTTTTTATTACTTATTTGTTTATTGGATAACAAACTTCTGTAACCCACTTATTAGGATCGGATTCCATTGCTGGGCTCACATGATAAATATTAAACATCGGGCCTGCTAATTTGTAACCCTCTGTCTCAATCCATTTTGCTGCAGCCTCATTTACAGCTGTCATCTGTTCATAACTTCCATTAACTGTTATAGAAGCTACATTGGTTGATTTCATATTTTTAAATGTAACGTCTTTTGTATTTTCGTGCTTACCAAGAATACTTAGCTGTATTTCTATATCTACATCATTTTCTTTGTATTCACGATCATGGAAAACCGCAATACTATAACTCGGATGGGCAATACTAATATTTTTCATTTGAATTTCTTGCATTAATATACTCCATAAATCACCTTCGCAATTATACGATGGAATAATCTTTCTAACACTAGCTACAGTTCTTTCTGGAATTTCTTTTATGGAAACATGATAATTCATCTCAACAACATCCTCTCTCATCGTTTTCATTGAGTCTTCGAGGAGACGTAATTGTTTTTGGAGATTATTCATGTCTTCTTTAATTTGAGCACTACGATTAAAAAATTGCTCTTTTATGGTATCTATATTATCGCATTCTATTATTTCTTTGATGGTAGCAATATTAAACCCCATAGCTTTTAACGTTTGAATTTGATTTACTTTTTTTAATTGGTCTGCTGAATAAAATCGATATCCACTCTGCTCATCGACTTTTACTGGTTGTAGTAATTCCACTTTATCGTAGTGTCTCAACATTCGTATACTAATGGAAGATAGTTTTGAAAAATCCCCTATTTTAAACATGATTTCCTCCTATAAGTTACATCTACTTTGAAGCTCAACTTTATTTTAAACAATGACATTGTGTGAGGGTCAACTGTTTATAACGTTTGAATTATATTTCTTTATTTACTTTTATATCCTCTTCCTTCTTTAGGTTATAAAAATTCACTTATTGATTCGATCGCGACTAGCAATCAATTGATTTACCTTCATATGAACCTCTATTCTTATTTCTCATTAAAAACATATTTGCAATATAATAATTACATAATGAATATTACCTATTATGTAATTACCCTCTAACTTCATGAATCTTACCCTTGTATATTTCAAACCATTGTTGCCATTCATCTTTAGAAAATTCTTTCTCTTCTCCTTCTAAAACGCAAGAAAAAAGATTTAAACAAATATGCCAACCAGCTATATCTCTCGGTGTATGATCTGTTAATTCATTAATGTACTCTTTAAGGAATAAAAGAGTACTATTTTCCTCTTTATGTATTTCAAATCGGACACGGTCTTTATCCCAAGTAAATTCAAGTACTGAGTTTAGTTGACACTCTAAAATATCAATATTTATGAATGAACCGTCCATCATGTCGAACTTTATTATTCCACCAGTTTTAAGGCTTTCAATCTGTAAATTGGACATCCATTTTTTCAGCTTACTGTTTTCTGTTAATACAGACCAAACTTCCTCTACCGTATATGGAAATTCGCGTTCAAATTTTACAATATATCCATCAGTTAGTTTCCCAATTTCAGCTATCATTTTGATTGCCCCCTTATACAGAATATATGTTCCCGTTTCGTTTTACACGAATATAAATATAAAATAAATATTTATGTCAACGAAGTGTTAATTTAAAGTGAATGACGCTGAGAAAAACTTAAATATTTTCTAAATCGAGTTATATAGTATTGAAAATTAAATATAGATTTACGTACAAATAAAAAAGCCGCATTTGCGACTTATGAAATCATAGAATTAACTCCTTTTTTTGTTGAATGATTAGCGCTTAATCGCATCGACAATTAGCGATGGAAAACCAAGTTTATCGCCTTTATTTCTAGAATCATACCTTTTCGAACGGAAAATAACACCGTCGTTTGCATCCCATTCGTTGTAATAAAACCGACCACTTTCATCACAATATTCAAGTAAAACTACCTCGAATCCAGCAGTTTCAAACATTTTCGTTAATGTTTTATAATTATGAACGATTTTATGACTTGCTGCTGGATGATCTTTTGGACCGGGTCCCCCTATTTGAACTATATTTTGATATACCTCATCCTGAAAGAATGCATCAGGGACTCCGCACCGAATATGACCAGATGGTTTTAAAAATTCATAACAGATTTCAGCTGCTCTTACACCTTCTTCAAAAGTAAGGTGTTCCCATACATGCTCAGCTAAAATAGCTGAAATAGAGTTGTATTCAAATCTTTCTTCCCACGTAGCTTTATCTAGTAAGTTAAGTTCATCTTCTTGCGTTTGAATCCAGCCTGGATTATTATTAAACACTCCAGCTCCGACAACTACTTTAATTTCGTCTTGTTTTATTGCCACCATGTTCACCTCTTAAACATTTTAATTCATTAATATATTCTATGTTTACTATTATCCTTCCTCCTTCAACAAATGTAGTACCATGAGTCCAGTACAATACCGAACTCATGCCCTAAAACTCTCTAACGCAACGATCTGTCTAACTCTATAAAATTAGTTCATAATATACGATTTTTCTTACAGAAATATAGCACACCAAACATTAGCATAATACCAATTACGTAAAAAATTGTTGTTCCGCTCCCACCAGTATTAGGAATTACCCAATTATTCTTCGCATTTTTCACTGTTATTTTTTGTGTCTTTACTGCTTCTGTAATTTCTATTTCTATTGGATCCCTAAGTAACATGTATCCGTTCGGTGCTTTTATTTCTTTAATCGTATACTTTCCAATTGCTAATTGGTTGGAAATTACCTTTCCTTTTTCATCCGTTATTAATCTACTAACTTCTTTCCCTTCTTTATCTAACACTTGAAATACAGCGCCTTTTAGCTTTAATTCACTATCCTTATCATCAACTTTTTCAATTTCAAATTGCCCAGTCGGATCTGGCAATTTCTTATTTTCTATTTTAATTTCTACTACTGTATCTTTTCCTATTTTTACAGCTATTTTATCTTTTACTAATTCATAGCCTTTAGGTGCCTCTATTTCCACTAGGGTATAGTTTCCTATTGGTAAGTCTTTTGATATTACTTCTCCTTTTTCATCTGTTACTAACTCCCCAACTACTTTTTTATTTGAATCTTCTATATGAAACTTTGCGCCTGCTAGCTTTTTATTTTTATCTCCCGTATCTACTTTCACTAACTTCATTTTCCCCATTGGATCGGGCAATTTCTTATTTCCTATTTTAATTTCTGCTACTGCATCTTTTTCTACTTTTACAGTTATTTTATCCTTTAATAATTCATAACCTTTAGGCGCTTCTACTTCCACTAAGGTATAGTTTCCTATTGGTAAGTCTTTTGATATCACTTCTCCTTCTTCATTTGTTATTAGTTCTCCAACTATTTTCTCATTTAAATCTTCAATTTTAAACTTTGCTCCCGCCAATTTTTTATTATCATTATTACTATCAACTTTTTTTATTTTCACTTTTCCTGTACTAGGCTTGTTCCAATGTTGCCAGTTAAATTTAAAATTGTGAAATTCAAATCCACCAGTTTGTTGTACCGCACCGACAAATGCTTGTCCATTAATCGAACCGCCTTTTGTTTCTAATACAGCATTGGGAGCAAACACACTCCCAACGACACCATATCCCTCTGTTGTAATTTTTTTCGCATTTGGAAAAACCCAAATCATTTTCCCATATAGCTCAGTAAACGGGGAATTAGGCGAATATGGTTGTGATGTAGGAACTATATCTGTAGCCTTTCCAATATTGTTCGTGTCATATAGAATAGACCCATTTTTAAATGTAACCTCTATTGCATCTGAATACATTACAATAAAATCTTTGTCCTTAGCATTGGGCAAAAATACATCTCTTATATCTACATTGATTTTCTCTGTCAATTCTGATGAAACATAAATATTAGGATTGTTTATATCTTTTCCGATTCCATGACTCATATTTGGAATTGGGGCATTCGTTTTATATTGACCTGCATTTTTACTAACTTGGTTCACTATATTGCGAAATTCATTAAATTTCGCGTCAATTTCTAGTTTTTCTTTATAAACGATACGATCATAAGAAGGTTGTATGATGCGATCTGGATCACTCTCTTTTGTCATTACGACTATTCCGTTTTGAATGATAAAAGATTCTTCTCTTGATTTTTTTAGTTTTCCAGACAATAACAAGGACGGATATCTCTCATCAACCCATTTTTCACCTACTATATTAGATGTTCCTGCTGCTGCACCTACAATCGTATACCCCGATGCATCCATATCACCTTGAACTGCAATTGCTCCTTCAATGTCGCCACCTATTGCTTTATGGTTACCAAAGACAACAGCATTATAACGCGATATATCTCCTAGACCTTCTAAGGTAGTCGTGGATCCATATGCTTCTTTTGGTACATATACGACAAAACTTACACTTAACATTAACAAAACAATAAAATGAATACTTACCAGCTTTAATCGTAGCCTCAATTCCTTTGTTCCCACCTTTACCGTTTTTTTCTATAGTCGAATAAAATGAATTTTTATTAATGATGATTTACTTCATCCCCTATATACCGTCTTTACTTATCTTTGAATTTCCGGTCCCACTTCCCATTAATGCAGGATAAATACATTCTATCGAGTTAACTTTTTCTTATAAATTACGACTAGAAGCACACATAACAATAGGATTGTAACTATTACAGCCCACTTATTAAATATAAATATCTCTGTACTCACTTTTTGTTTTTCTTTCTCGTTTAACTCCACACGCTCACCTCGAACTAGCAATCTATTGGTGTTTACTCCATAAGGCGTACACGTAATTAAAGTTGTATAATCTTTATTTTCTACAATTTGTAGATCGTCCGTTTCATGTGGTGACACTACTTTAATTTGATTTACTTTATAAGCAAGAACTTTGTCTAAAGAATGAATAAAAAAAAGATCTCCTTCACTCAACTTATCTAAATCTGTAAATAATTTTGCTGATGGTAAACCACGATGCCCTGTTAAAATAGTGTGGGTATTTTCTCCACCTACCGGGAGCGAAGAAAAATCTAAATGACCTATCCCGCGGCTCAATACTTCCTCAGAGGTCCCTTGATAGATTGGCAGTTTTATATTAATTTTCGATATTTCAATATACCCCATTACATCTCCTAAATTTAACGCATCAGCATACGCTTGATGATTACTTTTTTTTTCAGAAAATGGATCTGTAAATGTTTTCATGGAAGTTTGAACTTGTTTATTATATTCGGCTGCTTCTTTTTCCCTACGTTCGACTTCTTTCTTTTGTAGCGCTTTAATCTTCTTATCGTAAGAGCTAATCTCAGAATAATGTGCACGGGTCGCCAACCAATTACTAATAGTAGGATATAAAAAAATACCTAATCCAAATAAAAAAATACCCCCCAAAACAAGATTTCGTTTCATATTTCCACCTCTGTATATGCTTAAATATCGAAAAGAGGAAAGCATTTTGCTTCTCCCCTTTTCATATAGTTACATGTTCCTAAAATCTTAATTTCTAGCAAATTTTTTTCTAAAGAAAACAAGTGCCGCTGTAAGCATTAAAGTAAGGCCTATTACAGTAAAAAGAGTCGTTCCTATACCACCCGTTACCGGAAGAATCCATCCACTTTTATTATTTTCTATCGTTAATTTAACCGTTTGATTATTTTCGCTAATCTTTACATCAATAGGGTCTTTTAATAATTGATAAGAAGCTTTTGTACCATCTTCTTTTGTATATGTCGGTGCTTTCGTTTCAAAAATTTGATAATCTCCATATGGAATGTTAGACCATTTAATAACACCATGCTCATCAGATACACCTGTTACTTCTTTTCCTGCTACGACAACTATTTTTCCATTATGATCTTTAAGTACAAACTCTGCACCTTTTAATTTATTCTTATTAGCACCATCAATTTTTGTTAACTCAATTATTCCAGTTGTTGGAACAACAACTACAGGTTTAGACTCCTTTTCTCCCATTACATCATTTTTATTTGTAAAATCAATTTTTGCTGTATTTAAAATTTCCGAACCAGATGGTACCCCTTCTTTTACTTGGGATTTAATTTGCAAATGAAATTCTTTTTTACCATCTAATTTTGTGAAATCTTTTACTGTAGCTGTTACTTTTTGACCTTCTATAGCTAGCTCAACAAAGTTTGCATTTACTTCTGCTCCATCAATTTTCACGATTGGCTTTCCTTGAATCACTAAACGATTGTCCAAAGTATCTGTTACCACATATTTTTTGTATTCCTTAATGTCTTCAGGAATTAATGTTTTAATATCATAATTATAATTAGTTAGCGGATTTATTGGTAACGCTTCCAATTTTGCGTTAATCTTTTTATCAATAGTTGCTTCTTCATAGTTTTTCACTTCTAATTTAACTACTGTACCAGAAGTAATAGTTCCATCTTCATTAATTGTTCCGGAATTCTTAACAAAAAACTCACGTTTAGTTGGATCTATTACGTAGCCCTTCGGAGCTTTTGTTTCTTGGAAATAGTATTCACCATACTCCAATCCTTGCACGCGAATATGACCATTAGCATCTGTTACTAACTCTTTTTTCACTTCTGTACCATCTTTTTTAAATAAAGAGAATACTGCACCTGCTAATACTTTTTCATTTACACCAGTTTTTACTAAATCCACTGCACCACGTTTAATCTCATTTTTGGGATACATGTGAACATCATAGTTTAGCACCTTACCCTCTTTATTCGTTAATGGGATATCCACTGTATACGTATTGGGGTTTAGATTAACATGTGGAGGTCCTGCCACTTCTTTCACCTCATAACGTCCTAGCGGAAGATCTTTTAATACAGCTTGTCCGTTATCATCTGTTACTACTTGATTTGGAGTGGCTCCCATTACAGGTTTCACGTCTTCTTTTACGATTTTCCCATCGTTTGAAATTTTTTCAAAAGAAGCAACCCTTTTCACTTCAAACGTTACACCTTTTAATGGTTTCACATCTTTTGGCACCTCTTGATTTGCAGAACCATTACCTTCTAGTCCCTGCGCTCCATCTTTTTCTTGTTCATACTTATGAATCGTTAAAGTACCTTTAGATGGTGAGTCTGCCTTTACTAATACACTAGACCATGTAGAAAATGTTAAGAATAACACTAAAAGCACACTAAATATTTTTTTCATTTCTCTTATCCCCTTTACTACTTCTATCATTTTAAAAATTTCTTTATTACTATTACCTTCTTACAAGCAATAGTGTGCCAAGTATCAGATTTAAACCAATAACATAAAACATAGTCGTCCAACAATCCATTGTTTACAATCACTTATTCACTTTTCTTATCTTCTATTATTACGTTGTCTCTCTGCATGATATATGTAATTTTCTCCCCTGAATTACCCTCATATCTCTACTTCAAGACTTATTACATTGTTACATAATAGCTTTCACTGCTAATTTCGACTAATCACTTACTGTCAATCCATTCATTTCTCCCTTCCTATCCCTATTTAAAATCCAATCTTAATCCTTTTTTGATACATATAAGTAATAACCAACAAATAAGTGTGACGATTCATATTTTACGCTACTGTCCAAAACTATTACCTGTATATTCAAATAATATGTGCTATTCATGTTAAATTATGGTATTATTCTTAGAAGTTTATAACTTTTATTTATATTTTTTATTGATAAAGATTTTCCGTTTCTACTTATGAAAAAAGGAATATATAATTATTCAACTATCACGCATAACTGTAAGGAGGAAGAATATGACTAAAAAGCTCAGTCTAGTTGAGATAGAGTACATTTGCAATATGTTTTTCCAATCTTTCGAAATTCCAGTTTGTTTTTTAGATTGTAACAACAATATTCTTTTAAAATTTAAATCAAAAAATGATTCACATTCGTTGTATACATCAAAAATAGAACAGTTACATATGCTTTTTCAAAGAAATGATACATATAATTCTCCCATCTTCAGAACTCACGAACATCTAGGGCACTTCATTTTAATTCACATAAAGAGTGATTATATGGTGAACGGTACTATTATTATTGGGCCCATGGCACATGTAAATTTTTCTACAAGTAAAGTGGATAGTAACCTTAATTTTATTCCGAATTATAAAAGAACAAGAGACCGTTATTTTTCATTGTCAGTGAAAGATCAAAATTTCTTTGTAAATATAGCAATATTGTTTTATAACATTCTCTATAAAAAAAATTCAGATGTAAGCACCTTTTCAAATAACAGTGACTCAGTTCATATAAGTCATAGCAGAATTTTAAACGAAGATGTATATATTTCAATGCAAAAAGACAAATCTGTTTATCATAATTTATATATAGAGCAGCAACTACTTGGGTCTATAGAAAACGGGGATAAAGAAACCGTACTCAAATATTATTACGAATTCCAACAAGAGACTCTTTCATCTTTATCTTCATTCCATCAATTAAGACGTCATAAAAACATTTGTATTTCATCCATCACGCTCGCTACTAGATATGCGATAAAAGGGGGACTTCCATCTGGGATTGCTTACAAAATTTATGATTTACATATTCAAAGAACAGAAGATTTAAAAGACAAAGAATCTGTTTGGGATTTATTAAAAAATGCTTTTTGCACCTTTGCAGACCGTGTAAAGGCACAAAAAACACAGCAACATTCACAGACTATTGCTATTTGCAAAAACTATATTTTTAAAAATATTTACAATCCAATATCTGTTAAACAACTTGCTAAATTTGCAAATGTGAATTCAGATTATTTATCTATATTATTTAAAAAAGAGGTCGGTATTTCATTAATTGAGTACATTCAACGTGAACGAGTCGAAGAAGCAAAGAAATTATTAACTTTCACCACCTATCCCTTATCAGACATATGCGCTTCGCTTAATTTTAGCGATCAAAGTTATTTCACTAAAATTTTCAAAAAATTCACCAATGAAACACCTGGTAAATATCGAAAATCTCATGTTGTCATTTAGAGTGAAACTTCCATTAAAACAAAATGTTTTCAGTAACTCATCAATGGCAGATTAGAAGCACTCCCAGATTCATGAACTATAGGATTTATGCTTTTTCCAAACCAAAAAACACGTTACTATTCTTTTATTTTAATGAGAATAGTAACGTGTTTTTTATGTAATGTAGTTTTGTAGACAGAACATGATCCAACTACAAATTTTTATAGAAGCCAAATGCACCGCTTAACTACTAAAATCTTATTAAGTAAAAAATCCATATTTTGTTTTACTTACTTTCTACTTTATTTCTTCTGAATAATGAACTCTTTTCTTCAAACGAATAATCCCTACTATTATTTTTGTATCTTTCTAAATTTGCGAACAAAAGTGAGTACTGTGCCTGTAATAATCATCAATATGCCGATTGCTGCACTGTTATTTGTACTTACACCCGTCTTTGGAAGCTCCTTATATGTATACTCTTTTTTATCGCTATTACTGTTGTTTGAGATATTACTCTTATTTGCCTTATTAGCAAGGCCATTAGCTTTGCTAGTTTCTTTATCTTTCACTAATACTTTTTGTTTTGTATTTACGTCATTACCCATGGAATCTTTGACACTATATATTATTTCATAAGTACCAGCTTTAGTTGTATCTATAGTTCCTTCATACGCTACTTTAGAAGTAAGGTCACCGTCCTCTTTATCAGTAGCTGATACCCCTACCAACGGATCAAATTGATCACCCTCAGTAATTGAAGTTGTAGCAGGTACTTTTAGTATTGGTTTTTCATTTGTAACTTCTTCTCTAACTTTAACCGTTACAGTTTGTTTCGCCGTTACTTCATGACCTTTAGAATCTGTAACCGTGTACGTTAATACGTAAGTACCGACTTTAGATGTATCTACTCCACCATCAACTTTTACTTTAGAAGTAAGATCGCCGTCTTCTTTATCAATAGCTTTTACTTTTATCATTGGATCGAATGAATCTCCTACATGCATTGTCGCTCCAACAGGCACTGTTAATTTAGGTTCTAAATCTAATATTTCTCCATTTCCCTCTACAATTACAGTCTGTCTAGCCGTTGTAGTTCTCCCTTGGGAATCAACAACCAAGTATTCCACAATGTATGTACCTGGTTTTGAAGTATCTACATCGCCTTTATGCTTTACTTTATTTGTTAAATCACCATCTTCTTTATCAACAGCTTTTACATTTCTCATTGGATCAAACGTATCACCTACACGTAGTGTAATGGTAAACGGCACAGTTAACTCTGGAGCTTGATTTTCTGCTGTTTTTTCGTTTTCTTTCACTGTTCCTGGAATTTTTGCCGCATCAAAAGCATTTTGGACTGCTTGAACTTCAATTGAGTTCGTTCCATATTTATTAGTTGCAACTTTAAGGCATGCCAATTTCAATTCAGAGAAATTAGAAGTCATGTTCAATTCATCAGTATTTGCATAATAGAAAATATCAAACATTTTATCTTCACCAATACCATTTACATTTACACCGTTATGAGTACCGCCTTGTGCAATTAAATACGCAACTTTATTAATAATACTTGAGTTAAAATGAACGCCTCCATAATCCTCTCCATTTAAATCATTATATTTACTATAATCATCGGGATACGGTAGTCCTTCTGAAAAATTAATTGCAGTTGGATTTTTCATATTACGAAAAATCGATCCAGTTTGTTCTCCTATTGTCCAGTTAAATTCCCTATTATTTATGTATTTCTCTATAGCCGTTCCCATAATATCCGATAATGCCTCGTTAATTGCCCCAGATTCTCCTGAAAATTCAAGGTTAGATTCACTTGATGTAACTGCATGTGTAAATTCATGACCGGCTATATCGAACGCTTTTACCATAGGATCTCCATATAAAAGCATACTAATGTTATTAATATTAGTACTAAATGCATTCTCCCAATTTTCAGGATCATTTGTCCCTCCAGAATCCCATGCATGTACCACTGAAACTACTTTTTTTCCTTTATTATCAAAACTATTACGATTATATTTTTCTTTATAAAAATCATATACCTTTGTTGCTAAGAAATGAGCGCTTACCGCCTTTGGATCATTAAATGTTGTTGAAGCGCTAGTTGCTAGTATGCCAGGATAATAACTTTCTTCATTTGTAATATCTCTATAATTTACATCATATGTCTCAATTCCTTGCCCTCTTGTGTAATCAGCAAGCGCATAATTCCCACTGGTCTGTTTAGAAATACCAAATGTACGAGTTACGCCTAAATCATCTTTTCCTGTTCCAGTTAATGATGTGAAATTGCTAGTTTTATTTTCCTTAACGGATTCAACATACTCTTCACTTATTTTCAAACTTGATTCTTGTACCATATCTTTTAACATATCGCCATTATGAGCATTCACTAAATAAGTTCCAGATACATAATTTGGTGTTGTAGCAGCAAATGTAACTTGATATGCATTGCTAGCCTGCCCATGATTTTCATCAACAAAAATAACCGCCTTAACTTCTGGTTCAGAAATAAATTTAATGTCGTTTCCGTACTTTTTATAAATATATTGTTTCGCTTCTTCTTTTGATAAATTAATAGGTTTCTTTAAATCTTCTTGTGTTAAATTTTGTGCGCTAGCTCCTGAAATGCTTTTAATAATACCTTTTTTATCTACGTGAGCAGTCAACTGGTGGCCATACACTTCTTTTCCTTCATATATTTGTTGCATGCGCACAAGTGTAGTTCCATCATAAGAACCACGTTTTTGAAGAACCTTGTAATCTACTCCTGTTTCTGCACTAACTTGTTTTGGAGACAAAGCATGCTCTGTATTTTCCTTAAGTGCATCTTTCACTACATTCTCTGGCGCCTTTTTTGATGGTTGTGTAAGATCACCTGTACGGAACGAATCCTCTTGAATTTCAACTTGCATTTGACCAGGTTCCTCTGCATGACCTACTCCATATGGTGTTACACTTGTTAAAACGAATCCTGTTGTTAATGCAACTATAGCTATTTCTTTTTTATTTCCCATGATATTTACCTCGTATAAATTTCTATTATTTATATGAAACTGCTAAAATGTATACAATCTATTCCTAACATAAAAAGATGACTTTTGTAATCTACAAAAGCCACCTCTTCAATATGTAATATCCCTAAAATGTTTTTAATACATAATTTCTATACAAAAAAGAAAAAAGCATTCATTAACGAGCATTTTGCAATACTTTTATTAGGTCATTTATATTTTCAACTTTCTGCTGAAACTGATCAAGTCTGCTATGTAGCAATGAAGGATTTTTATCTTCAGTTGAAATAACTTGTTTTAATTCATTTTCTAATTTATCATACATATCAAAGAAATTATCAAATTCTACACTTACAAGTTCTTCATTTTCACGATAGAATCTTTTTGCTTCTATATAAGTCATATATGATTTATTTAAAAATCCTAATGAAATTAAATATTTAGAAGTGTTTTCTTGATAAATAGCAATATCACATGCTATTTTAATATCAGAATAAGTCTTTTGAACGAGACAATGCAATTCAAAAATCTTAAACTTTAATCCATTATTCATTTCATCCCCTCCCATCGTATCTATTCTACATAAAATTAGAATATTATACAAAGAAAATTATTAGCATAAAATTGACAATTAAAAAAATAACTTAAGGATAAACAAAATCCCTCTCATTACAAATTATAATTGCGGAGCATTTACCAACATAACGGCTAAATAAAAAACGAAAAGAATAAATCTTTCCGCTCTTAGAGTAATAAATACATTTCATATTGCGCTAAAGAATTCTTTTCAAATCCACATTTCTTTAAAAAACCCTCCAATAAATTATTGTTAGGAAACCCAATTGATAAACTTGATAAATTTAATTCTTCTCTTGCTACTTGTAATAATTTCATCCCAACACCAATATTTCTATAACCTTTGTCTACGAAAATAAAACTAATTTTACCTTGTTCATTTACGCATAGAGAGCCTTTTAAGTCATTATCGACATATACTAAATCAATATTTACATCACTACACCTTTTATATTGAATCATATAAAATTGCCCTCCAATTGCTTGTATTAAACTAAACATGTACCCATATAATATATTCCATCTATTATAAATTTCAGCTCTTTATTTGAAATGAACGGACATTTCCCTACATATAACTCACTCTTAATTTGTTTTATAACAAACTATCTATTATTTACTACATTAATCTCATAAACACGTAAAAAAGCAATTAAATGCTCACATGCTCTTTCACATGCTAGCATTTTAAAGATTTTTTGTTCTTCTTTCGTTTTATCATTTGCTTGATCTGAAGCAGCTTTTAAACAGAGAAATGGTTTTTTATTTATTTGGCATACATAGGCGAAAGCTGCTAATTCTTGATCAACTGCTAATGCTCCATATACGGTATGGAGTAAATATCTCATTTCCGAACTACGAATACGTTGATCTCCTGATAAAAATGTACCGAAATGGATCGGATCATACGATCGTATTTTTTTTATTCTTCTTACAAGTGATTTTGTTGTTTCAATAGGTGCTGTTCTACCGTTATATAAATTAAAAACATCTTCCCCTGAACCAGCAGCAGTAACATCATGTTGTATTGCGTTTAGTGCGACTACAATATGACCGTTTTTCACCTTGTTTGATAAACTTCCGCATATTCCTGTCATAAACAACTCATCTGGCTGAAACTCACTAATTAACAATTGTACACAACTAGCGCAGCTTACTTTACCAACACCAGTAACAACTGATATAATTTCCAGCTCATTAATAGTATGAAAATGAAATTCCCAAGCAGCTCTTTTTTCAACACGTTCACTTGGATAATGTTGATGCAAATACGTCAGTTCTGGTTCCCATGCAGATACAATTGCAATACGTTTCATTACACACTTCACTTCCCCTATTGTCATTTAAATAAGTTATCTATACTTTCTCGTTCATAATCTGGAATCCATTCTTTGTATTTCTTATATAAATCTCGTATTATTTCTTTATTCTTCGCAATTACTTCACATCCTCTATCATCATACATAAACATGACAATATCTTTCGTTGCATTTATGAGAAATACATCTGGATAAGAAATTTCTTTTTTTCGTCCAAATCGAGGATATAGATCAAAGAAATCCTCATGATTAACAACTTGTATAAGCGATTCATATTTAATATGTTCCGCAAGGCATTGTAAAGAAAAATGATATGTACAATATAAATCTGCTTCTTCATCTTCAAATAAAAACGGTAACGTTTCTTATCTTATATGAAATCTTAAATCTCTTTTCTTAATATATTTATTGTATACATTTATTTTCTGTGGAGTTTTTATATTTTCCTTTTTAAATCTATAAACATTTGTCACTATAAACACTACATCTTCTTTTGAAAATATGTCTTCAAATAAGAATTTATTATATGTATATAGTTGAGAAAAGTATTCCGTATTTAAATTGTCGGTTCCTTCTACAATTTGATATTTATCTTTTCCAAAATCAAAATGTAAATGATTTTCCCATTAAGAATATAAGTAGGGTACTAATGTAACTCCTGGAAATGTTTGATTCATATATTCTTTTAATTGCATTTCCTTGTCCTTTCTACTGTACAATTCCTTTTAAATCCCAATATGCTTCTTCTAGCCATGGATGTATAACTTTCAATATATCTTTCCTTTCCCACAAATATGAAATATATACAAAAGCTGCTTTTTCCAAAGATTTTCCCAATCCTTTTTTTATTTTTATTAAATATGGTGGTGTCCCTTTTTGATCCCATTCTATTTTATCTGCAACAAATAATACTAAATCCATCTTCGTTGCATGTTTACGCAACGTTGTGTGGCAACAAATTGCATTTAAAATCTCTTCATCTTCTACTTTAAATATTTCTTTTGCGATTACTCTCGATAGTTTTTGATGAATGATCATAGGAAACTTTCTTTCTGCTTCCACTATTTCTATCCCAAATTCTTCAGCAACTGCAATCCGCTCCTCGTTCGGAAAAATGCCACTAATATCATGTAAATATCCTGCAATTGCTGCTTTTTCTTTATCTACGTGAAACTTTTCTGCAATCTTTTTTGCCACATTTGCCACACAAATTGAATGTTTATATGTAAACTCTTTATTATATTTTAGTAAAAAAACTTGAATATCATTTTCTATTTTTCCCGTTGCAGTAAATGAATATATATCGTCATACAGCATAACAAATCCCCCTCACAACTAACTTTCAGTATAATATAGAATATAAATATCCTCGTTATTTTATATTCGTTATTAATCTTTTTACTCCTTTTTAATACGTTACATGAAATTTTATACAGAATCGTCACTACAAGTACATAAATGTTTGATATTATAGTAATGTTGATGATTTGTAAGGAAAGGAACTACACAATGAATAAAAACATATTAATTATTGATGATGATAAAGAAATTGTTGAATTACTTGCTGTTTATTTGCGAAATGAAGGCTATAACATTTATAAAGCTTATGATGGCGATGAAGCATTGCAAAAGGTTTCTACATATGAAGTTGACCTTATGATTTTGGATATTATGATGCCAAAGCGAAACGGATTAGAAGTTTGTCAGGAAGTGCGTGAAAATAATACTGTACCAATTCTAATGCTTAGTGCAAAAGCAGAAGATATGGATAAAATATTAGGTCTTATGACAGGTGCCGATGATTATATGATCAAGCCATTCAATCCATTAGAATTAGTAGCAAGAGTGAAAGCTTTATTACGAAGATCCTCTTTCCAAAACGCTACTTCGCAAAAGAATGAAGATGGTATTATTCGTATTCGCTCTGTTGAAATACACAAACATAATCATACTGTTAAAGTAAATGGAGAGTATATTAAACTAACCTCTATTGAGTTCGATATTTTATATTTACTTGCAAGTAATACAGGAAGAGTATTTAGTTCAGAAGAAATTTTTGAACGCGTTTGGAATGAAGATGGTTACGGTTCAAATAAGACTGTAATGGTTCATATTAGCAACTTACGGGATAAACTTGAAACAGTAATAAATGGAGAAAAATTTATTCACACTGTTTGGGGAGTTGGCTATAAAATTGAGAAATGAAGCATTTGATATATTAAAAGATATCCCTAAATGGAAACTTATTTTTTGGCTCTTATTAGCTATCACACTCACGCCTATTACTGAATTAATTATTTATCGCCTCGTTACGAGTGTAATTGAGAGTTCACTTACTCTAACCGAACTTGGTAAAGAATTCATTCGAATTTTTGGTTATGAAAAGTATAAAGGGATTAAAGAATCTTTATGGATGATGATTGTATCTTATTTGTTTTTATTTTCTATCTTTTCATCCTATCTTTACATTTTTTATCGTCACGAGAAAAAACTTTATTATGAAACTTGTATTAAAAAAATGATAGAAGAAATTCGTTATATTGCAAATGGAAACTTCAATCATAAAGTTTCTATTGTAAATCATAATTATCTAGAAGAATTAGCAATCGGGGTCAATGAAATTGTTGAACAATTAAAAGTCTCCATTGATGAAGAAAGACAAGCAGAACAAGCAAAAAGTGAACTTATTACAAATGTATCACATGACTTACGTACTCCCCTTACTTCTATAGTTGGATACGTAAATTTAATCCATCATGATAATTATAGAGATGAAGTGGAATTGCGATACTATATTCAAGTCATTTACGATAAAGTCACTCGTCTTAATGCATTAATGAATGACTTGTTCGAATATACACGTGTTCAAAATAAAGAATTAAGCTTGTATTCTGTCCCTATTGACATAGTAGAATTACTTGGGCAATTAACTGTTCAATTCCGTATACAATTTCAAGAAGCAAATATAGAATGTCGACCTTCTTTCTCATCTCAAAAGCTCATGGTATTAGCTGATGGTGACAAATTAGTGCGTGTGTTTGAAAATCTTATTATAAACGCTATCGCTTATGGAAGCGAAGGTCGCTATATCGACCTTACTGCTTATGAAAGCAATAATATGATTACAATTGATATAACAAATTATGGACAACCTATTCCTAGTACGGATTTACCTTATATTTTTGAACGTTTTTATCGCGTTGAGAAATCTCGTTCTACAAACACTGGTGGATCTGGACTTGGATTAGCGATTGCAAAAAGTATAGTCGAATTGCATAAAGGAACAATTGAAGTATATAGTGATGATGAAAAAACAACATTCACTGTAAAACTACTCCCATACAAATGTTAATATTATAAATAAAAAGTTCAATTTCTTATCATACAAGAAATTGAACTTTTTCCATTAACACCCAAAATTTAATAATCCTTTATAATTCTTTAGAAATTCTTTACCTTTTCTTTCTTCCTAATTAAGCATTCCTTTTTACAATACTAGTATTGATGTCATAATAGGAGGATCGCTTATGCAATTCTTAAAGAAATTCGCTATTTTATTATTATCTTTTTTTATTACTGCACTTATCGTTTTATATTTTTATCTTTATGTAAATGGTCCCATTATTCAAGCTAAATCAGCTATTTTAATAAATGCTAATTCAGGTGAAATTGTTTATAAAAAAAATGAAGAAACTCCAGTACAATCAGCTGCTTTATCTAAATTAATGACAGAATATATCGTATTGGAGCAACTAAATGATAGAAAAATACAGTTAGATGACTTCGTACAAATAAGTAACGAAGTTTTCCGAGTAGAAACAAGCCCTATACAAGTAACATCGAATGATAAAACAACGGTTCGTGATTTACTTCATGCATTGCTACTGGCAGGGAATAATCGTTCTGCACTCGCTCTAGCAGAACACATTGCTGGAAATGAAGATAACTTTACAATATTAATGAATAAAAAAGCAAAAGAACTAAAGTTATTACAACCATCTCCATTTCTAAACTCTACTGGAATTAATAATGATACAAATAAACAATCAACTACAACAGCAATAGATGCAGCTAAACTAGCAGCACGATTAGTAAAAGATTTTCCAGATGTATTGAATATTACGAAACTAACCTCTTACCAATTTACCTTCAAAGATTCCCAGGTTTTCAATACGAATAAAATGATATATTCCCTTAATGAAAACATTAAACTTCAAGGTGTTGATGGCTTACAAACTAGTTTTTCAACTAACGGTAATTATAGTTTTGTCAGTACAGCAAAACTAGGAGACACTAGACTAATTTCAGTAATATTAGATGCAGATGAAGAAAACATTTCATTTATTGAAACAAAAAAGTTACTACAGTATGGTTTTGATCCTTCCTCGTGCTCTGCACTCCAAGCGTTTAAAGATGCTGTTACATCTTGGGCAGTTTTGCTTCAGTTTAAAAATTTGATCATACAAACATTATTGGTTTTCTTTATAATTACAATTTTAATGTTTTTACATATACGTCAAAAAAAATCCGAAGATTTCAATTAAGAAATCTTCTTATATATAAAAACCGACTTGCGTTTGAGATGCAAGTCGGTTTTTAATTCTATCATCCTCGTCCAATCAAATTTGCTGAAACAAATTGCAAGTTTAACTCCCTCGCCCATATAGATAGCTGACCAATATGATGAATTTTATATCTCATTACATGTCTTAAAACCTATGTTTTTCGAGGCATACATCCATCTCTGTTTCCGTTCGTTGTGTTCTTTTGTTTAGTATAAATGGGTTAATCTATTAATTCTATTAAATCCAACAATTTAACTATTACATATTAAAGTTCTATCCATATACTATAGTAGATTACTAGAAAGGAGGCTTAACTATGGATAGTTGCGTTGTATTTGTAAACGGGCAACCTTTTTTAGTTCTTTCAGTAGCTGGTATTGAAATTGCTAGATTAGAGATTTCCCTTCAAGTAGCATTAGCTCTAAGAGTGCTTGGGATACCAATCTGTGATTAATTACCAAATTAAAAGAAAAAGAGGGCATTAGCCCTCTTTTTTTATTTTCTTCTCACCTTTTCTTAACAACAAACAAAATTCAAATTTAATTAATTATAAAAAATTAAAGTATATGAACGTTACATGAAACACTTGCTAAGATAGCTGTCCTTCACACTATTTATTTCGCGACATTATATAATCAAAGCACACAATGATTAACTCTTTATACGGCTTATTTTAAGTATGCTAGCCAATACTTTTACTTGTATGTTCTATACACTCATTCTCTACGGTATACTGATACCAACTTATATTTTTTGATGAGGGCTCATTTCCCTATATCCCTCTTTATTCCCATGCACTTTTTTCTCAAATCCAAGCTAAATAATCTATATTGTTATCTTTTAAACTCGCCTCACTATCCGATTATATTAATAACCTATCACCTGGTAACCATTATCTAATTTATCTTCAATTGGATGGTCCATCATTTATACTTACGGATTGGCTTTCCCGTATCTATTGTGCATGGACATTAGGTTTTCTAGCATCTAGCTCATTTCTTTAAAAGTGTAGGGTTTTTCGTCTATTATTAAATGAATAATGTTTGGAAGGGTGATGTAATATGACAGAAATTAAAGTAGGGCTTACACAATTTTTAGACTTCACACTGAAAGGTAGTACAGCTAAAACAACCTTTATAAAAAATCTAAAATCCCAACCTGAATATCAACCAGCTTTTGATTACTGGAAACAATTACGAGAAACTGTTATTAAATTTCATCAAAACAAACTACCTTTTGAATGTTTTGAAACATTAGTACAAACGGTTGATCAGAAAAAAAAACAAAACTACATTGATGTCATAAAGCAATACAAAAAATTCATTAAAAATAAAGAAATCTCTTGGTTTGATCCAGGTAAATCATATTGGAAATCAGATGATTTAATCGTCCGTTCATCGCCTGAACTTGGCTTATTCATTAATAATGAGCCACATCTTATCAAACTGTTTTTTAAAGGAAAAAAAGAGCGAATTGATAAATACAACATTAACTCGACACTTACACTATTAAATGAATCAACATTTTCAAATGAACGAAACGATGTGAATTATACGGTACTTAACATCCAAAAGAACAGAATGTATACGAATAACTCTATTAATAATAATTATTTAGTAGCGCTTAAATCAGAAGCTAACCAGTTTTGTTATATATGGAATAATCTGTAAAGTTTACTATTCATCCCTTTCAATACCTTGTTGATGCATACTTTAGTTACAATTTTTACAGATTCATTCAGTTTCGTTTAATTAGGGCTCGTCCTCTTATTCCTCAGAAACAATGCAGGTGGGCCTTTTTCAAAAATGGTTTCTTTCTCAGTTTTAATATACTAGCTCTCCCCTGAAACAGCTGCAACTGAAATAATTTTTGTTTTATTATCCACTATATCCACCAATCCCCTTTTGTTAACATAATATAATTATAAATCACTATTATTACTACTTCTTCCATTCATATTCTAACATACTCATTTCCCATAAATTCCAATACGTTTCCCCTACTTTTTTCGACTCTCTTAATAATCCTTCTTTTACAAATCCTATTTTTTCGTAACATGAAATAGCCGACGTATTAAAATCATAAACACCAAGAGTTACTCTATGTAGTTTTAATTTGTCAAAAGCAATATGAAGTACTTCTTTCATCATATGTTTTCCTATAGAACGTCCTCTCATCTTCGTATTACCAACTAATACTTTTCCAATTCTAGCGGACTTGTTAATATTATCTATTTGCCCAAGCGAAATATGACCAATAACGTCTGAAGTCTCTTCATCTACCACTTTGAAAGCGAATGTATTTGCACTTTCTATATACTTCTCTAATTGCTGTTCGTCTAAAGGAAATGTGAAGGCATTACCTGACCATTGTATTAGAAATTCTTCGGAATTAATCCAATTTATTAATTGTTTAAAATCAGATTTTTTAAAGGTTTCTAGTTTAATCACTTCCTTGCTCCTTTCGTACATCATGCTTTATAACCTCAAACTTATTTCTATATAAAGAATATATTCTCC
The DNA here is from genome assembly GCF_051916495.1 of Bacillus cereus group sp. MYBK216-1. Lineage (NCBI taxonomy): Bacteria > Bacillati > Bacillota > Bacilli > Caryophanales > Bacillaceae > Bacillus > Bacillus cereus group sp. MYBK216-1. The sequence continues at coordinate 670,610 of NZ_JBQAGT010000002.1, read as the reverse complement.
TTTTATATGAAATTAAAATAAAGCCATTCATGTGAATGGCTTTACAAAAAAGCAGCATAATTATGCTTTGTTTGCTACATCAATACCATTAAAATCAAAGTCAGCAGTAACCGTTGTAACAGGTGGGAAAATTGCTTCAATTTTGCAAATGGAAATAATTACTGCAACCGATCCAGGAATAGCCGCAAGCCTAACTACATCACAACTTACAGACGAGACAGTACCTACATAAGTACGTCCCTCTGTATTAATTTGAACTGTTCGATTAATTAATTTCTTAAGTTCATCTCTAATTCCTTGTACACAAGAATTATCACATTTCTCATGCTGTTCTTTTTTACACTCTTCGAATACTTCCCAACAATCATCTTGTTTACATGTACATTTCTTTTTACAATTATTAAATCGAGAACCCAATACCTCACCTCCTAATCCTTTCTATTAGTAAAGTATGTCCATTAGCTTAAAAGGGTACGAGGCAAACACATAAAAAGAAAAAAACAAACAATTGTACCAAACTTTCTTTTCATTATTCATTATAAAAACAGACCTGCCCTAATTAAAAGCTTGTTTAATTAGGGCAGGTGAGTTTAGTCCTACTTCATTTAATGTTTAGACACCACTTTTTAAAATAAATCTTTTTTCTTTTAAATAAGACGCCTCTTAAAAACACACTAGATTTTCCCATTAACTCATATATACATAGACTTTATTCATGGATTTTTCCTTTGTTATCGTAAAATATACATTTTAAAAAACGTACTTGAAAATAAGATATTATTTGTAATCAGAACATTTTCTTCAACAAATGTTTATTGAAAAATACCATAACTAGTAGTAGTTCCCTCCACTATCTCTTAAAAATTAGCATAGTTTGTATGAACTCTATACCGAGTAGAAAACACTCTATCATATAAAAATAAAATAGTAGGTTAATAAACAAGCCATTTTTTTATTAAAACATAGAATAATATGAACACTATTGAAAGGAGGTAGAAATGAATGTCCTGGAAAAATGATTGCTGGAGTTCTCAGAAAAAGCATTGTTGTGATGATTGGTGGAAATCTAAAGAAAAGCGTCATTGTGATGATGATTGGAGTTCTCAGAAAAAGCATTGTAATGATGATTGGTGGAAATCTAAAGAAAAGTGTCATTGTGATGACGATTGGTGGAAATCTAAAGAAAAGTGTCATTGTGATGACGATTGGTGGAAATCTAAAGAAAAGTGTCATTGTGATGACGATTGGAGTTCTCAGGAAAAACATTGTAATGATGATTGGTGGAAATCTAAAGAAAAGTGTCATCGTGATGACGATTGGAGTTCTCAGGAAAAACATTGTAATGATGATTGGTGGAAATCTAAAGAAAAGTGTCATCGTGATGATGATTGGAGTTCTAAACGAAATAAGTGTCGTTGTAAATGTTTCTTTATTTGTTGCCATTGTAAAAGAAAAAATTGGTAATATTCTTAATGTCAACTTAAAGGAAAGAATATGTCTTTTGGAACCAATCGGACTTTTCCGGAAAGTTGACCCCTCACCTACTTCCTTGCTTTCGCTGAATTTTTAGGTGGGGGCATTACTGCCTGACAAATAGCGAGATAAATACTAGAATGTAATATATAAAAAGCTGACTGAGTATAGTCAGCTTTTTATATATTAACACGTAAAGGTTTAAACAGACATATAAGCAGTCACGCTTTGTCATCACCTTGTTGTTGTAAAATAGTATTTCTCCATTGAATAGACATTCCATAATATCGTATTTTGATTAAAACTAAAAAACATACTTAACACTAATAGTAAAATTTTTCTTCTTCATCAAATTCACTTTTTTCTTTTTATAAACATAAAAAAGGAGCTCTATTTATATAGAGCTCCTTTCTAATTTTATAATTTACTAGACTGTAACCCCTGAATAAACGGAACTACTTCAGGATTTACAAGTGAAGACAAATCACCTAATTCTTTTCCTAAGTAAGCTGCTTTAATAACACGGCGCATTACTTTAGAGTTACGTGTTTTCGGTAAATCTTCTACAACGTGGATGTCTTTAGGACACAACGCTTTTCCAATATGAGAGTTTACTAAACTCATTAATTCTTTCTTTAATTCTTCTGTGAATGTTACATGATCTCTTAATACTACAAAACAATGACAAACTTCACCTTTTACTTCGTCAGATACACCAATTGCAGCAGCTTCAATTACATCGTTATGTTTCACAAGAATAGATTCATATTCAGCAGGTCCAATACGTTTACCTGCAATATTTAACGTATCGTCTGAACGCCCTGTGATAATATATTGTTCACCATCGTAAATGACCCAGTCACCGTGGACCCATTTATTTTCAAAACGCGACCAATATGTGTTTACGTAACGTTCATCATCTTCCCAGAAGCTTTTCGTCATACCTACCCAAGGTTTCTCTAAGCATAATTCTCCGACTTCATCTCGAATTGGTTTACCTTGATCATCCAGTACGACAGCTGCCATTCCTGGTAAAGATGCGTTAAAACTAATCGGTGCTATTGGCTTAATAAGAACATTACCGAAAATCCCACCAGAGATTTCAGTTCCACCTGAGTAGTTACAGATTGGGACATTTCCTTTTCCAACTGTTTCAAACAGCCACATCCATGGATTAGGATTCCAAGGTTCTCCTGTTGATGCGAATACTTCCAAACTCTTTAAAGAATGTTTATTGACATACTCATCACCTTTTGCCATTAATGCTCGGATTAACGTTGGCGAAATACCTAAATGAGTAATCTCATATTTATCAACTGTCTCCCATAACCGGTCTGCTTCTGGGAAGTCTGGAACACCTTCGTACATAACCATCGTTGCTCCATTAATGAGTGAACCGAATAATAGAAACGGCCCCATCATCCAGCCCATATCAGTTACCCATAATACACGATCACCTTGTTTAATATTCATTCCAAATCCTGCATCAAAAGCTGCTTTCAAAGGAAATCCTGCATGCGTGTGTACTGTTCCTTTCGGCTTACCAGTCGTTCCTGATGTATAAATGAGCATTAATGGATCATCACTTTGCATTTCCTCTGCATGTATGAATGGTTTTTCTTTTTCTAGCGTACTCCACGAAAAGTCATAGTTATGTGGTGTAAAATCATTCCCTGCATGACGAACGATAACAACTTTTTCAACAGTTGGGCAATGTTCACAAGCTTTATCTACTTCATCTTTTAAAGAAACAATTTTACCTCGGCGTGAAAATCCTTCTGCGGTAATAATCATTTTTGAACCTGCCGCTTGCACACGTGTCATAACTGCATCAGACGCAAAGCCTGAGAATATTGGTGAAATAATTGCTCCGATTTTCATTACAGCTAGCATCGCAACAACGGTTTCTGGAATCATTGGCATATAAATTGTTACACGGTCACCTTTCTCAATACCCGCGTGTTTCAAACCATTTGCAACACGGCTTACCCAGTTGTCAAGCTCTTCATATGTAAATGATTTTGAAGTTCCATTTTCCCCTTCGTACTGAAGTGCTGGCTGTATTCTCGTCTCTTCATCCGCAAGCCAGCGGGATAAAGCTGATTCTACAACGTTACATGTTCCGCCATTATACCACTGTGCAAACGGTGTACCATTTTCTAAATCTAACACTTCTGTATAAGGTTTCATCCATTGATAGCCCACTGCTTTTTCTGCCTCTCCCCAAAACCAAGCTGTTTCCTCAATAGATTTATTATAAAAAGTTTCATAGTCTTCATATCCCAATGATTTCATCCAACCATATAAACGTGTTTTTCCCTTGTACTCTTCTGTTGGAAACCAAACTGCTTGTTTCAATGTTTTCCCCTCCTTAACTTTTTGAGCAAGAAAGCCCTAAATAGGGCTTTTAAACTGGATATACAGGATGTTTACGATCCGTGAATACTTGATATTTACTCATATACATTTCGAAACGTCCTTTTAACTCTTCACGTAAATTGTTTGGATGAACAATACCATCAATCACCATCTCTGATGCTAAGTGGTATATATCAATATCTTTCTTATACTCTTCACGTTTTTCAGCAATGAAGCTAGCACGCTCTTCTTCTGGTAAAGCTGCAATTTTATTTGCAAATACAGCATTAACCGCAGCTTCTGGACCCATTACTGCAATAGAGGCTGTCGGTAATGCCAAGCAGCAATCTGGTTCAAATGCTGGACCTGCCATCGCATATAAACCAGCGCCATATGCTTTACGAACAACGATAGAAATCTTAGGTACAGTTGCTTCACTCATTGCAGAAATCATTTTTGCACCGTGGCGAATAATACCGGCACGCTCTACTTTTGTACCAATCATAAATCCAGGTACATCTGCAAGGAATAATAATGGAATATGATATGCATCGCATAAATTAATAAACTTAGCAGCTTTATCAGCTGAATCGTGGAATAATACGCCGCCTTTCATACGCGGTTGATTTGCAATAATACCAACTGGCTTACCATCAATACGTGCTAAGCCTGTAATTAGTTCTTGAGCAAATAATTTTTTCACTTCATAGAAAGAACCTTCATCAATAACTCTATTAATGAGATCTTTCATATTGAAAGGCGCATTTTGATTTTCTGGAATGATTTGTTCTAATGTTTTTTCGAATTGTTTCGGTTCTTGAGGTGTAACCAATGGAGTCTTCTCTAAGTAGTTGTTTGGAAAATATGAAATATATTGTCTTGCTTGTGTAATTGCATCTTCTTCGGTCTTACATAAAACATCTCCGCATCCTGATACAGAGCAATGCATACGAGCTCCGCCCATCTCTTCTAACGTTACCTTCTCACCGATAACCATCTCAGCCATACGAGGAGATCCTAAATACATAGATGCATTTCCTTCTACCATCATTACAACGTCACAAAAGGCTGGAATATACGCACCACCAGCTGCAGAAGGTCCAAATAATAAGCATACTTGAGGAACTTTACCTGATAACTTCACTTGATTATAGAAGATTCTTCCTGCACCGCGGCGCCCTGGGAACATTTCTACTTGATCTGTAATACGCGCTCCAGCAGAGTCGACTAAATAAAATAACGGAACACGTAGTTTTTCAGCTGTTTCTTGAATACGTAAAATCTTTTCAACTGTGCGTGATCCCCATGATCCAGCTTTTACAGTAGAATCATTGGCCATTACACACGCAGTACGACCATGTATTTTACCCGTTGCCGTTACAACGCCGTCCGCAGGTAAGCCTGTTTGTTCACAGTTAGCAAATAATGCATCTTCTACATATTCGCCATTATCAAATAGAAGCGCTAAACGATCTCGAACGAATAATTTTCCTTTTGCTTTATTTTGCTCATGATATTTCGGTGCCCCGCCTTGTTTAATTGTTTCAACTCGTTCTTCAAATGAATTAGATTGTTGTTTTTGGTCTAACATATTTACTCCCCCTTATACATCGGTTTGCGTTTTTCTTTGAATGCCTGTAATCCTTCTATTCGATCTTTCGTATGGATTACACCTTCATACGCTTGTTTTTCCATTTGTAATCCGGTATGTAAATCAACTTGAATACCGTTTGAAATTGCCTCTTTTGCTAATCGAACAGCAATAGGTCCATTACTAGCAATTTTCTCTGCTATTTCAATCGCTTTCTCTTCAAGTAAATTAGCTGGTACAACGAATTCTACTAAACCATATTCTTTCGCTTCTTGCGCTGAAATACGTCTACCTGTATAAATTAATTCTTTCGCTCTACCAACACCAATTAATCTCGGTAAGCGCTGTGTACCACCTGCTCCTGGTATAATTGCAAGTGTCGTTTCAGTAAGACCAAGACTTGCAGTGTCTGAAGCAATTCTAAAATCACAAGCTAAACTTAATTCCGTACCACCACCAAGTGCAATTCCATTTATAGCAGCAATAACTGGCTGTGGTAATTGTTCAACCATTTCCATAGTAGTGCGAATCATACTAACAGCATGGCGAACTTGTTCTTCATTCATGCCAGCACGTTCTTTTAAATCAGCTCCGGCACAAAATGCTTTTTCACCAGCCCCTGTTAAAATAACTACACGAGTATTTGACTCTTCACTTATTTGAGTTAGTATGTTTTGCAACTCTTCTAATAACGCTAAAGATAATGAGTTTGCTTGTCTTTCACGATTTAATGAAATCTTTACAACGTGTGGTGTTACGTAATCAACTGAAATGTTTTGTAATTGTAGCATCTTCTCACCTACTTATCGTTTTATGTTGAAGCGCTCTATACACATGACTCGGTAATTGGATATTTAATTTACTTTGAATAAATTGACTCGCTCTCAATAACTTCTCTTCATCAATATTCGTTTGTACCCCTAACTTATGGAGCATATGAACTAAGTCATCAGTTGCAACATTACCTGATGCTCCTGGTGCATATGGACATCCACCAAGACCACCACAAGAACTATCAAATGTTGTAATACCATATTCTAATGACTTAACTACATTCGCCAGAGCCATTCCATACGTATTATGGAAGTGCATTGCAAACTGTGAAGCATCATATTTCTTTAATAAATGTTCTAATACTTGCTCTACTTGTAACGGATTTGCTACACCAATCGTATCACCAAGAGATACTTCATAAATGCCGTATGAAAATAGCTGATTACATAATTCGTCAACTGCTGCGAGACTTATATCCCCTTCATAAGGACATCCAAATACAGTAGAAATATAACCTCTTACCTTTTTCCCTTCGAATAATGCCTGTTTTGTTATATCTTCAATTACAACTAATGCTTCTTTAATCGATTTATTAATATTACTTTTATTATGAGATTCACTTGCTGATAAAAAAACATTCACCTCATCTACATTTTGCAAAAAAGCTCGTTCCAAACCATTTTGGTTCGGAACAAGCGCAGCATATGTAACATTGGGATCCCTTTTCAGCTCAGAAAACACATCATTTGCATCCGCTAATGCTGGGACCCATTTTGGGTGAACGAATGAGGAAACTTCAACATACGACAATCCTGCTTCTGTAAGTAGTTGAATCCATTTTACTTTATCTTTTGTGCCAACAATCTTTTTTTCATTTTGTAAGCCATCACGTGGTCCTACTTCTTTAATGACAGCAAAATTAGGTAGTTTCAATTCGCTTCCCCCTATATCTCCCTATTCAATTTCTAATAATACATCTCCTTCATTTACAAAATCGCCTTCTTGCACATTAATTTTCATAACTGTACCGGCTTCCTCTGAAATGATTGGAATTTCCATTTTCATAGATTCCAAAATGACGACATCCTGCTCTTCCTCTACTGTGTCCCCTACTCCTACAACAATCTTCCAAACGTTTCCTGCCATCGATGCGTATACTTTCGTCATCATTTTTCCCCCTTAAAATTGTTAAATCTTATTTTTTAACGAGCTGTTTCGTTACAAAACCCGTTGTATAAATACCCTCTTTGAACACTTCGTCTTCCAAAACTTGCAGTAGCATTGGAGTATTCGTTTTAATACCTTCTACTTTTAATTCTTCTAGAGCATCATGTAATTTCGAAATTGCTTCTTCACGAGTCTCGCCATGTGCAATGACTTTCGCAATCATTGGATCATAGAAAGGTGTAATCGTTACATGATTTTCTAAGAAGTGATCAATCCGTACATTTGACGGTAATGTTAAATCTGTAATTTTCCCAGGTGATGGGAAGAATGTTTTCGGATCCTCTGCATAAATACGAGCTTCAATGGCATGACCACTACGTTTTACATCATCCTGAGTAAATGATAGTTTCTCTCCACTTGCGATAAGGAGTTGCTGTTCTACAAGGTCTAATCCCGTAATTTCTTCTGTCACTGGATGCTCTACTTGTAATCTCGTATTCATTTCTAAGAAATAGAAATTTTTCTGATCATCTACAAGAAACTCAACTGTACCTGCATTTGTATAGCCAAGTGCTTTGGCAGCTTGTACAGCAACTTCTCCCATCGCTCTTCGTGTACCTTCATCTAAAAATGGTGAGGGTGCTTCTTCGATTACTTTTTGATTTCGGCGCTGTACCGAACATTCACGCTCCCATAAATACACTGTGTTACCATGTGTATCTGCTAAAAGCTGAATTTCAATATGATGCGCGTCTGCTATATATCGCTCTAAATACATTTCTCCGTTACCAAAAAAGTTTTGCGCTCTTGTTTTATTACTTTCAAACGCTTTGGTGAGCGTTTGCTCAGTTTCCATCAACTGCATACCAATGCCTCCGCCACCTGCGGATGCCTTAAGCATTAATGGATAACCAATTTGTTTTGCAATTTCAATTGCTTCTTCAGCAGTTTCAATATTTGTAGTAATACCTGGGACTACTGGGACATCTGCTGCTTGCATTGCGATACGTGATTCAATTTTACTTCCCATCTTCGTAATAATTTCTTCTGAAGGACCGATAAATACGATTCCTTCTTCTTTGCAGCGAACCGGAAAAGACGGATTCTCTGATAATAAACCATAACCCGGATGAATTGCTTCTGCATTTGTCTTCTTAGCTATTTCAATAATTTTTTCAAGGTTTAAATAGCTTTCTTGAACACGCGGTCCACCTACTAAGTAAGCTTCATTTGCCATTTTCACATGAAGGGCATTTTCATCTGCTTCAGAATAAATAGCAACAGTACGGATGCCTAGTTTTTGACAAGTTTTCATAATACGAACAGCGATTTCTCCACGATTCGCAATTAATATTTTTTGAAACATAGTGATTCCTCCCTTTTATCTACATCCTAAATGTCTAGCAATTACGAGACGTTGAATTTCAGAAGTTCCTTCACCAATTTCTAATAGTTTCGCATCACGAATATGTCGTTCAACTTCATATTCACGCATATACCCATATCCACCATGAATCTGTACTGCTTGATTCGCAATACGGCTTGCCGCTTCCGATGCAAATAGTTTTGCCATTGCCGCTTCTTTGCCGAAAGGTTTATCGTTATCTTTTAACCAAGCTGCTTTATGTACTAAATTACGAGCTAACTCTACTTCAGTCGCCATATCAGCCAATTTAAATTGAATTGCTTGGAAATTAGAAATTGACTTTCCAAATTGTTGACGTTCTTTCGCATATTGCAATGCACGTTCAAAGGCTGATTGCGCAATACCAACTGCCAATGCTGCGATTGAAATACGTCCTCCATCAAGTGTATATAAAAATTGTTTAAAACCTTTATTTACATCACCAAGAATATTTTCTTTCGGTACACGAACACCATCAAGTACGATTTCACAAGTATTAGAAGCGCGAACGCCCATTTTATCGTAAGGACTAGAAATCGTTAATCCTTCACTAGTAGTAGGTACGATAAATGCTGAAATGCGTTTTCTACCATTCTCTTCAATACCATTGACAGCGGTTACAATAATGGTATTTGCATACTCTGCGTTTGTAATCCAACACTTCTCACCACTGATTACATACTCATCACCATCTAATACCGCTTTCGTTTGAGTACCACCTGCATCTGATCCAGCATTCGGCTCCGTTAATCCGAAGGCACCTAATGTTTTTCCTGACGCCATTGGAACTAAATACTTTTGTTTTTGTTCTTCTGTACCGAAATAATAAATTGGAGAAGCACCTAATGAAATTGTTGCAGCATAGCTTAAACCGGTGCCACCACAAGCGCGACCAATTTCTTCAACTGCTAACGCATACGATACCGTATCGCCACCTGAACCTCCATACTCTTCTGGGAATGGGATGCCTAGTAATCCTAGTTCGCCCATTTTTTGAAATGTTTCATATGGAAACTCTGCAGTTTTGTCATAATATACAGCTTTCGGTGCGATTTCCTTTTCAGCAAAGTCACGTACCATTTCTTTAATCATTTGTTTTTCGCGAGTTAGAGTAAATTCCATTCCGCTACACACCCCTTATCGAATATTGAGTTTCGACAGCGTGCGAGTTTCTACTACAAACATAACAACTTAAAAGACAAAAGTATTAGTTAGACAATTGCTATAATTCTGTCATAACTTAATTTTAAAACAGATTCTGTACTAATGCACAAAAAAATTCCTACATTGTTCTACAACAACATAGGAGATTTTGTGTCGAATTATGTAATTTATTGTTTAATAATCTCTACCTTTTCCTGAATCAGAAATTTCTACTAATGCTTCAGGATATGGTTCGAAATACGTCTGTCTTAATAAATACTTCTCATCAAATCGAATGGCCCATGATTTTAAAATTGTAAGTAAACTACTAAGTGGTATTTTCTTTTCTGCATACTTTTGTAACAGTTCTATAAAATGATCTTTTTCTTGTTTTTTTAGCTTTGTTTTAAAATATCCAAAAATGTGCTCGCATACATTTACATTCGATGTATAACGGGGTGTGCGCATAAATAATTCATATAAAGTCTTCTCATAGTTTTCAAATACCACTTCAATCTTTTCATTTTTGTGATTTGCAATTATACGCCCTAATTCCTTTTGTTTCACCTGATTATATGCCATAAATAAATATTTATTGTCCGACTGAAACGATACAAGGTCTTTCATATTTTTATTATGTTTAATCATTTTGTAATATGCGATTGTAAATAGCCTTGTAAAGAAATGCTCTCTAATAATAAAATTCGACAATCTGCCTTCCTCTTCAATAGGAAGATGCGAAAATTTTTTTATTACTGCTCCGCCAAATAAGCCTGATCCTTTTCCCTTTGCTGGTGCTTTTTCAAAACCAGAATAAATTTTCACATCGCGCGTACCACAACTTGGCGAACGATTCTTTAAAATAAAACCATCCACATCCGGTATCGTTTGTAAAAAGTCATTTGAAAACTGTTCCATTTTTTCAGTTACATCTTCTCGTGTCGACGGTTGCACAAGTCTATTCTCACCATTTTCTTCTACAATTCGTATCGTTTCTCGAGGAGTCCCCAATCCAATCTCGACTTCTGGACAAACAGGTATAAATGTAACAAATGGCTGCAAATTTCGTATTGTTACATCTGGAATCATCTCTCCATTATAACGACAAGCATCAAATTCTAAACATTTACTTACGACGATTGTAGGTTTTGCAAATTGTCGCATCTCATTACCTCCTTATTGCTAGTCCGTATAATATAAATTGTACTAAGATTAACATTTTAAGCAAAGTTTGATGCATTTATTTTTATGAGAAATATATATCCAATGAAATATTAACAATCATTCAACTCTATTTTCTATAAATGTGCGCTCTATTTAATGAGGGTTTAGATATTGTGAAATGAATAATACACACATGCTTCGGAGAACTTAATTATTAAGAAAGGAGGGATTGTTATGAAAAAGAAATTATCATCAACCTTAAGTGTTTTAGCACTATCTATTATGTTTTTAGGTACATCTGCGCAAGCTGAATACGATGGAAATAATATGAACAGAGTTAATAACACTGATATTTCAACTCGAGTAAATGACAATAATTTAGACAGAGTTAATAATGATGTGAGAACTCGAAATGTAAATACAACAAATGATTTAAATGATAATCGTGATAGAAATAATAATTGGGCTTGGCTTGGTTTATTAGGACTAGCAGGATTATTAGGTCTTAGAAGAAGAGACAAAGAAACACGCTGATTTAGAATGTTTTTATTAAACAAGTACTTATTTATCAAAAATATATAATGAAAATAAATCGCCTTTTTAAAGGCGATTTATTTTCACTTAAAAGTAATGTATGTAATTCACACTTCAACGATTAAATTCGTGGAGTTAATCCATACAATATAAATTGAATCGTATTTTCAATTTCCGCTTCATCATCCCATTTTTCTTCAGGCAATAATAAAAATCGTGTTAATAATAAACCTAATACAGCTGATAAAGTAAGACGTAATACGGAAGATGGTGGTATCTCAATTATTTCCCCTTCTTCTTGAAATTTCACAATCAACTTTTTGAAATGTGAAAACAGTTCTGTTTCTACTAATTGCTGTATTTCATTTTTCAGTTCTGGTTGAAATGGTACTTCTTGAATTAATATTTTTATCATAGGAAAGTGTTTTTGAGCAAATTTAAATCTATTATGAATTACAACCCTTAAAAGTCCTTCATACGATTCATACTCCGATTTAAATATTTCTTTTGCAAAGGTTTGTACGAAAAATGGTGCAGCGAACTTAGTTAAAGTTGGCATTACGACCGCTAGTAATAAATCTTTTTTCGTCTTATAGTAGCGGAAGATGGTTCCCTCCGCTACACCAGCACGCTTTGCAATTTCACTTGTTGAAGTTGAAGCGTATCCTTTTTCTCCAAACATATCAACAGCCGCCTCTAATATTCGCATTTGACGTTCATTTCGTTTATCCGTATTAGTTGCAGCTATTAATTCCTCCAGCCAATCTTTCTGCATTTATAAAGCTCCTTTTTGTCATTATTATATTTTGCGATGTTTCTTTAAAGCAAATACATTTCCTACTGCAAATAATAGTGAAAAAAGTAATAACACAGTAAGATCTAATGCAATCTCTGTAAACCCTTGATTCCGAATCATCACTTGTCTTATTGCGTCAGCGCCGTATGTGAGTGGAAATGCTTTCCCTAACATTTGTAGCCACTTGTTCATAGATTCCATTGGAAATAATCCAGAAAAGAAGATTTGTGGCACAATAACAAGCGGTATAAATTGAATCATTTGAAATTCATTATTTGCGTATGTCGATAAAAACGTACCTAATGTTAGTGCAGTTAAAGAGAGCATACATGTAATAAGTAGCGTTAGCCATATGGAGCCAGCTACGTATAAATCTAAAATATAAACGGAAAAGCTTACGATAATAATGGATTGTATAAAGGCAAAGAATCCAAAACCAATAATATAACCTGCGACTATTTCCCATCTTCTTACTGGGGTGGATAATAACCTTTCTAGCGTACCACTTAAACGTTCTCTTACGAAAGATACACCTGATAATATAAATACAAAGAAAAATGTAAAGAAACCAATTAATACAGGACCAAGCCCATCAAACATCGTAAAGTCTTTAGAGCCATGTAAATAATTTACTTCAGGTTTCATAATCGATACATCATTCTTCTCTGTGCTTTTTTGCAATACTTGAAGTACAGCACGATTTTTTGACGAATCACTACCTTCCAACAGAAGTTTCATTTTTCCATTCTCTATACGAAATACTGCATCTACCTTTTGTTTTTCCAACTCAGAAATCGCCTTTTCCTTACTGTATTCATAAATTGACGCTTCTTGATTTTTCATCACTTTTACTATTTGAGCGGGCATATCAACAACAGCAATTTGCGGTACATAGTCTTTCTGTGTAAACACTAGTGACAAAAGCCAAAGTAATAACATCGGTGCTCCAAACATCATTGCTAACGAACGCTTATCTCGAAAAAATTGACGAATAATACGAATGATTACACCAGTAACTCTCATGACGGAGCCACCTCTTCCAGCAAAAAGACATCTTCAATCCGTCCAGATGACACGCGTTTTTTCAATTCTTCAGTTGTTCCAACCGCAACTAGTTTCCCTTCTCTAATTAACCCTAGACGCTCACAAAATTCAGCTTCATCCATAATGTGCGTCGTTACAATAATCGTTGTACCTTTCTTTTTAAGGTCATAAAATTTTTCCCAAATTGTTTTTCTAAGAAGTGGATCTATCCCCACTGTAGGCTCATCTAAAATTAATATTTCTGGTTCGTGAAGGAGTGCTATCGCTAATGATAAGCGTTTTTTCATTCCACCTGAAAATTGTTGTACTTGCTTTTTCATATACTGTGACAATTGTACAAGTTCAAAAACCTGTGCAATTCTTGTCTTTTTACGTTTTCCCTTTAGTCCATACATCGTTGCTATAAAATCTGCATTTTCATATGCTGACAATTCTTCGTATAATGCATCCGCTTGGGCCATATAACCAATTCTTTTCATTTCATTTAAATTAGGCATATTAGTATTATTAACAAGCACTTCACCTTTCGTTGCCTCATTAATACCTGCAATCATTTTAATGAGCGTTGTTTTCCCCGATCCAGAAGGTCCAACAAAACCAAAAATTTCTGCTTTTTCAACTTGCAATGAAAGATTGTGTAACACTTCTTTTTTTCCAAAACTTTTTGATACAGTCCGTAAAATAATTGAAGGTTGTTGCACGTTTCATCCTCCTTTTCCAATGAAATGAGTGAGTACTCACTTTTATTTTACCCTTGCTTAATTATATGTCAAACTTCATTGATTAGTATGTATGTTCAATCAACGATATTAAACAATGAAACAGAGTCGACATTAGAATTTCATTTCCTAAAGCCGACTCTGTTTCATTTAAACTATAAATTTCACTTTACGTTTTTAAATTCATATACTTCCGAATTCTAGCAACATCTAAAGAATATTCAATAACTAATTGCTGTAACGGTAAAATAACTGTGTCAGGATATAAATGTGCATATTGTAATGTTTCTGCATATTTTTCTAATCTTTTTTCTAAATACTTTATTATTTGATCAGGATGACTTACTAATAAACATTTACAATAATAATGTATTTGTTCCTCAATCGCCGTGTATTCTTCAATTTCATATTCTTTATGCATGTGTACACCCCTTTAAGTTTTTTACATGAATTACTTATCACAATTTTCACTCGACAATTTTTAAGTTTTTTGATTATTTACACTATAACAAACAATCAGGGTCAAATTTTGTTACTTTATGTAACGTAGAAAATTTTTAACAAAATTGTAATGTTAACTCCTGCAAAATACATAAAATCTCTTTACTCACTTTTGTATAAAAAATCGTACAGCTTAATTTAACTGCACGACTACAATCTCTGGCCTATTCAAAATTCTTTGCGGAATGATACTATTTCCTAATCCTCTACTCACTACCATTGATGTATTTTGTTCTACATATAAACCTGCTGTATATTTAGGTAAAACACCTTGATTTGGAGCAACTAATCCACCGATAAATGGCAATCTAACTTGCCCTCCATGAGCATGTCCCGATAAAACCAAATCCAACCTCTCATTCGTATATTCCTTTATAAATTCAGGCCTATGGGATAATAATACATTATATCTCTCTGGCTGCATTTCAATTTTTGCTTTTTTAATTTCATCTATTATAATATTTCCTTCATCACGGTTTCCAGTACCAAACTCTGGATCATCAATACCTAGCAAGTTTATTTCTTGCTCACCCTTTCGAATACCTACATGTTCATTTCTTAAAATATTGACACCATATTTCTTCAACTCTTTTTCTAAACTGTTATACTTTCCAGACCATTGTTCATGGTTTCCTGTCACAAAATATACAGGATACTTCTTTACCATTTCTCGTATTAATTGCATACTAACTTCTGCATCGTATGATTTACTGTCAATTAAATCACCCGTAATCGCAATAATATCTGGGTCTATACTTTTTATTTTTTGAATTAACACATCTTGATTATCGCCAAATTTTTTATTGTGTAAGTCTGAAATTTGTAGAATTTTATACCCTTTAAAAGAGGATGGTATTTTACTAGAGGTTATTTTAACCTCAGTTATACTTATTAAATTGTTCTGTAAATATAAAAAGATTGTAAAACCTACTAATATACAAATAATCATTACAATTCTATTAATTTTCTTTTTCATATTTTCTCCTTTACATTCTCATCAAACACTTCTATATGCTAACTGAATTATATTATACTTTCTTGAAATTTATTTAAATTAATAAAATAATACAGTACATGAAATTTCGTATGAGATATGTCATATATATTCGTTATATTTTTACTTTTACCTTTTTAATAATAAGAATACAAAAACGACTCTTATCACAAGAAAAGAGTCGTTTTCTAACTTTATACTTTTAATACTTTCATGTTAAAAATGCGAAAACTAAAATACTATTACCTAAGAGCCTTAACTATAACTTTAGTTGCCTCTGCAATGAGTTGATTATCATAGGTTGCCTCTTTCTCATCTTTACTAGATAAAATTGCGATGATAATTGGTGCTCTATTTGGAGGCCAAACGATAGCAATATCATTTCTTGTCCCGTAACTACCAGCACCTGATTTATCTCCAACTACCCAGTCAGTTGGTACGCCTGCACGAATAAGTTTGTCCCCTGTAGCATTTCCTTTCATCCACTCTGTAAGAATTTTACGTTTTTCAGCTGGAAGTGCATTTCCGACCGTAAAAGCTTTAAGATTCGTAGCAATAGCTTTCGCTGTACTAGTGTCACGAATGTCTCCTGGAATAGCTTCGTTTAATTCTGTTTCAAAGCGATCAGACATAGTAATCCGATCCCCCATATGCCTAAGCGCTTTTTCATATCCTTTCGGTCCTCCTATTTTATTAAATAAAATGTTCCCTGCAGTATTATCGCTTGAACGAACAGCTGCCTCAGCAATTTCTCCTAGTTTCATTCCAGTATCTACATGTTTCTCTGTAACAGGTGAATAATCCACTAAGTCTTCTTTCGTATATGTGATTACTTCATTTAATGAATCAATTGAGTTTTGCTGTAGTAATACTCCCGCGGCTAAAGCCTTGTAAGTTGATGCGAAGGCAAATCTTTCGTTAGGTCGATAAGAGATTGTTTGATTTGTACCAGTATCAATCACATATACACCTAATCGAGCATCAAATTTTTTCTCAAGTTGAGAGAACTCTTTATGCGTTGCCTGATTTTTATGTTTCACTTGTCCAGTCTTTTCTTTCGCTTCAACTTGCAGTGACTCTCCTGTAAAAGCTTCTAGGCTTGTAATACTTAAACCTAATATACCAACGCATATTCCTATTTTTAGCATCCTCTTATTTTTCAAAATCATCATTCCTTCCAAATTTTTAGCACCTTTTTATACGTACACATAATAGACAATCACCGAACCAAATTTGTTCCATAAACTGAAAAAAATTTATAGCTAGTATGAGAGTTATTAACAAAATAAGAGATAGTAGCTATGATCGCCACTATCTCTTATTTCATATTTCATTTTTTTACTTATAAATGGCTTTATATAAACAGGTTCTCTTCCCTGAGAAAAGTATTCTAATTTTGCTTAGAACTACCTGTACTAGTAGATTCAGCATGTATGCGTTGCTGTTTCAAATCAAAGTATACATCTAAAACTTCCTTTCCAATTATAGAATTAATTCCATTTTTATCATCATGAAGCCATGGAACTACTACGGAAAATGCTACTTCTGGATTATCATATGGAGCATATCCAACTAACGTTAAGTTGTAACATTCCATACGTTCTCCTTTTGCATTTCTGCCAATCGGGTCATCTCCACCATATACAGTTTGGGCTGTTCCTGTCTTTCCTGCTGGTTTATATGGCGCGTTTTTGAAATATTTCACGCCAGTTCCATCACCTTCTTGGAATACCCATCTAAACCCTTCTTTTATACGATCAATATGTTCTTTCTTCATATCAATTCGATTTAATACGACAGGCTCTATGGAACGTATAACTTTGCCAACCTCTTCTTTTATTGATTGTTCTCGTATTTCTTGTACAATTTGAGGTTGCATTCTATAACCACCATTCGCAATCGTTGAAATATATTGCGCTAATTGCAACGGCGTATACGTATCATACTGACCGATAGAAAAATCTAGTAAAAAACCAGGTTGACTATCTACTTTTCTCGTTTGTCCAATTATTTCATTCGGTAAATCAATACCTGTTGGGACACCTAAACCAAATTGCTTGAAATAATAGCGCATCGTATCAAATGCTCCTTGTTTAATATCTAATGAGCCATTTGGTACGTAATTGACTCCCGCAATTTTTAAAGCTGTCTGGAACATGTATACATTCGAAGATACTTGTAAAGCCCGTAAATCATTAATATTACCAAATCCGGATACATTCCACGATTTCTTAACTTGTGTACCTTTAAATTTCATCGGTGCGTCATAAAATTGATCTCCTGGATGTATTGCCCCTGTCTCATATCCAGTTAATAAAGTAGCACCTTTTACAGCTGACCCTAGCTCATACGAAGTTGTCATGTTTCCTAATGCCAAATCCTCAACCTCTATTTTCCCTTCTTTTTCTACAATCTTTTTGCCTGCCATTGATAAAATTTGTCCGTTATTTGGATTCGTCATGACAACAAAAGCTCGATCGAGCAGTGGCTCTGAACTCTTAAAAGCTCTCAAGTTTTTCTCTATACTTTCTTCAACTTTCTTTTGTAATTCCATATCAATCGTTAATGTTAAACTATTACCACTTTTTCCTTTAGAGATTATTTCTGTGTTAACAATGTTTCCTGATTTATCAGTAATATTTTTCACTTCTTCTTTTGTGCCGTGTAATACATCTTCATATCGTTGTTCAATATAACTTTTTCCAACACGATCATTACGGTTATATCCACGTACTAAATAAGAATCTAAATTTTCTTTCGGTAATCCTTCTTCACTACTCGTAATATTTCCTAATACAGAACGAAATAAATTACCGTTTACATAATTACGTTCCCAATCAACAGTTGCATCTACTCCTGGAAAATCCGCAAGATTTTCGCTTATCCGCGCATACTCTTCATCTGTTACATCTTTTTTAATGATTTGTGGTGTTAGTTGATAACCTGAACTCATTTTACTTTTAATAGCTAACACCTTTAAATCTTGTGCTGTTAATTCTGCTAATTCTACCTCTGTAACACGACCTCGTCTTAAGTCTTCTATTTTTTTATCTAACTCTTTTCCCTCTATACCCTTTTCTTTAAACTTTTCTATATCTTTCTTAGTAATCTTTGCCTCCGCACGTTTCGAATTCAACTGCATCCAAAAATCTTTTTTATCGATATCTGTTAATTTATTTATATCTTGTTCAGGCATTTCAAGTACTTTCGCCAAGTCTTTTGCTGTTTTTAAAGTATCTTCACTCGTAATTCCCTTCACCCTTGTATACGTAATTGTGCGAAGAGATTTATTATTAACAACTGTTTTCCCTTCTCGATCTAAAATTTGTCCACGTGGAACTGGAATACTAGTTATTGCATTTTGACTACTTTCCACTTGGTTCTTATAAGCCTCTCCCTCAACGATTTGTACCTTTCCTAGCTGCATAATAATAGCTGAGAATAGTACAAATATGCAAAGGAACATTATATTTAATCGAATAGATATATATGTCTTCTGCTTCTTGCCTTTTTGTTCTTTCATAAATCCTCCATTTAATCCTTTCAGGAATTGCTACAAATACTAAAAGCATTCCTTATATATTAGATACCGATAATCGGTTATAAATATCGCCTCAATTTTTTGCTTAATCCTTGTAAGCAACCATTCCTTTTCGTTTAGCTACGGAATTAATAACTCTCCCTTCTTGTTTTCTCTCTATTTTTTTTGCCACTTACATTAGAAGTGCTAAACTGTATAATGACTCTTATTAATCTTACATATAAACTTGCTAGTAAATTTTCATGCTAATTATTCCTTTCTTCATGCTGTAATACTTAATAGACAACCTAAACAATAAAGTTGTTCCACATTTACAAAAAAAATAATTAAATATAAGATGAAATAGGCTACATAAGGGAGGGTTATATGTTACATACAAGAAGATGGAGATTTTTTGCGATTCTTTCTATTGTAGGTTTGATTTTACTGATTTTATTAAAAATCAACTTCATTTCAATTACTATCGCAACTTCTTCAGCTGAAAGAGGAAAGATTTTTGATAAAAATGGTGTAATGCTCGCTACAAATAAGAAAGTTAAGTCTCTATATTGCACTTCTAATGATGAAAAGCTATCGAAACAAGATACATCAAACACATTAGCTTTTTTCAACCAATTTTCAAGCGAGTTTCAACATGATATTTCTACAGAGAACATAAAATCTCAATTACAACAATCTTGTAAAAAGCAGACTATGAATGATATACCGTTATACTCTGATATAAATGAGAATGAACTTGCATTCATAAACAAAAACAAACCCAATAATGTAATAATTAAAGATGAATGGATTCGATATTACCCTAAACACGAAATTGGTTCACAAGTAATTGGGTATGTAGAAAATGACCTTAATTCAAAGCATATGGCTGTTGGAAAAAACGGGATTGAGCTACAATATGAAAATGATTTAAAAGGAAAACCAGGCAAAACTCTTATTTTTAAATTGAATAATAAAAAGTTCTTATGGAACATTCAAAAAGTACAAAAAGGAAAAGACGTGCGGCTAGCTTTAGACTCTGAGTTGCAGCAAAAGGCAGAAGAAGCATTAAAATCTCAAATTAAGAAAACACCTGATGCTAAAGCTGGTTATGCTATAGTGAGCGATGCAAAAACTGGCGCAATTTTAACTATGGCCAACTCGGTAGTTTTTGATCCAAATATATTAAATACACATGTATCTTCTAGAAAAGAAAACATTAAATCTCTTTCGCAAAATAAAGCAATTCAAAAATTAAAGTATGGTGAATCTTATGTAAATATGGCTTCTACTATAAAACCACTTACTATTTTAATTGGATTAAACGAAAAGCTTTTTCAACCAGAAGATACTTATTTAGATAAAGGTACTTTTCAGTATGATAATCAAAATAACATTACGAATGCGCCTGAAACACCAACAGGGGAGATTACACCGAGGCAGGCTATCATTAATTCATCTAACACATTTATGACAGCAAAAGTAGCTCTGCCCTTATTCAACCAAAATAATGGAAATATAGAAAAAGTGGCACATATATGGACAGATTATTTAATGCAATTCGGCCTACGTTCTAAAACTGGGATTGATTTACCCTTTGAAGAAGACGGACAATATGAATTCCATCCATCTAATAAATTTGAAAATGGGATTTCAGCATTATTAAATGCCTCTTGGGGAGGAAATGAAGTGCATACTCCTCTTCAACTCGCTCAATATGCAGCAACTTTGGCAAGTAAAGGCGACAAATATAAACCTCAAATCGTAAGTGCGATTATTGGTCAAGATGGTAAGGAAACCAAAAAGTTTAAACCCATTTTAGAAAGTTCAAATCGTTACCCGATGAACTTTTGGAGTGTCGTGCAAGGTGGGATGAGTCAAAATATAGAGGAAATTAAAAAGTTGCCCTTTGACGTCGCAGGTAAAACAGGTATTACAGGTTTTCCAAATGAGCAAGCAAGAATGATAAATCACTCTCTTTTCATTGCGTATGCTCCTACGGAAGATCCACAAATTGCCGTTTCTGTCGTTATCCTTGGTAGTAATTCAGAAAAAAACATTGCCGCTCTCGTTACATCAGAAATTTTAGAGTACTGGAATACTCTTCAAAAAGACAATAAAAACAAAGAGGAAGGTTCATTTAAGTGAACCTTCCTCTTTTACCATATAGAATTTATATTTATTATTTTCCATATACCTTCATTATTCTTTTCGAATGTAAATGAATATTTAATATCAGTTAAAACGTACTCTTTCTGTACATATCCAGTATTACCGTTAATTGTCGAAACTTTTATATATCCATTATTCTGTACTTTTTCTGGAATCCAAGCTTTTACCATTTCATTAGATACTTCATATAAAACTTGTGATTCTCGCTTTGGTTCAGCTAAAATTTTTGTTTTATTTCCAGTAACAGTCGCATATATAAAATGCGCTTGGTTTGGTTGATTACTTTCTGTCAATCCACTTGGTACTTTATATACTTGCTTTGTATCTTTGGCAAACTCTCCTCCCATTGTAAGGGCGACTTGCAACTCATGAAAGATATCTTCATCAAACTTCAGTTCATCCTTCTTATAACTCTTCTCTTTAAATAGAACTTCATCATTTAACGCTTTGTACAATTCATTTTCATTTTTTGAGTTCGTACTTTGATATAGTTCATTCATAAATTGTTTTAATGATGAATCTTGAGCAGACTCATCTTTTGTTTTAGGCTTAATTTGAGTACTACTTTGTACCGGCGATTTATTATCATCAAGCCAAGGTTGTTGAACAATGAAAAATAACATCGTACAAACCAAAACAACTACAATAGGTAATGCTTTTTTACGAAATGGTCTTTTATGTTTTACAAAATCCACTTCATTATTTTCATATATAGACTGCTTTATTTTAGAAATAAATTCTTCTTCATCTTTACGATTCTCCATTGGCCCTTTTTTTATTTTTCTATACCAGTCAGGATTTTGTTTATTGTTCATCACTACTACCCTCCCCTATTAATTTTGAAACCTTACTTCTCGCTCTACTTAATCTCGATTTTACAGTTCCAATGGATACTCCTAATGTTTCAGCCATTTCTTCATAAGATAATTCATATTTTGCGTCCAATATAATTATTTCACGGTGCTTTTTAGGTAGTTCTAATACAACCTTCCACACATCATTCATTTCTTCTTGCTTAAAAAATTCTTGTTCTGCTGACAGGGATTGCTTATCGTCACTAAAAAATCCTATTAAAGATATCCTTTTAAAATAGGAGGATTTCAAATAGTTTATTGCCGTATTTCTTGTGATTTTTAATATCCACGTTTTAATAGATGACTCCTTTCGAAATGAATTCCAATTTTTAAACACCTTTATAAATACATCTTGCGTGATATCATCTGATAAGTGTGGATCTTTCGTAATAATAAATGAATAATTCCATACATCTTGCCAATAGTCTTTTATAACATAGTCCAGCTCATCATGATTACACTTTTCAATAAACGTCTGTTCCATTTCCACACCTCAAACTTATTTGAATAAACATAAAACTGCCCTCACTTTTATTATGGTTTCAATATATAGACAAGATACAAGTTTCATTTGTTCCATTGTTTATCTTTTTTCAGGTAGAATAATACTACTAAAAAACAAGTAAAGCATACAATGATAAAAATCCACTCATGAAAATCTATTTTTTTGAATTTAACGTAACAATCTACTTGTCCATTTCAATTTACTATACTCTTCTATTTACCATTAGCAATGCCAACTTTTCAGAAATGAAAATAAAGATAAGGTATCAATTTTCTATAGTCGCAGCAAAAAAGCATTCTCGATTAGAAAGAATGCTTTTTTGAAATTTAATTGTTCTATATTTTCCCCAACTTATATCTTTGAGTTAAGCAAACATATAATAAAGTGAAACTTTAATCCGCCCTCAACAATCGGGCTTTTACGGGCAAATAGCGGGATAAATGTAGTGAAAAAAATTCACCTTATAATTAAGTTTTATTTCTGAAATACATGTTTTACTTTTTCACCTGGAACGTTACTTCCTCCTCTTCCTTTTACACCTTCAATCATCATGGTAACAATCATGTCTGGCGCATTTGCATCGAAAGCTGCGAACCATCCCAGTTCTTTTCCGTCTGCTTCTTTAGACTCTTTCAGTTCTGCCGTACCGGTTTTACCAGCAAGCGTAACACCATCAACCTTTGCAATTCTCCCCGCGCCATCAGGGTCATTAATGACTTTGATTAATGCACTCTTTAATATCTCTTGATTCTTTTTAGAAATCACATTTTCTTTCCAATTCCCCGCTACTTTTACTTCTTTTAAAAGGTGTGGCCACGGAATATTCCCTTCATTCACAATCGGTGCATATGTTAATGCTAAATGAAGTGGCGTCATTAATACTTGTCCTTGTCCATAGCCCGTGTCTGCTAGTTGAATATCGTTTTTTATCCCATCTTTTGCAATGATTGAAATAGGAAATTCGTATTCGATTGGTAATTTTTCATGAAATCCGTACTTTTTAAATTCATTTACATACTGATCTTTTCCCATTTTCAAAGCTTGTTGAGCAAAATAAATATTATCAGAGTACTTCATTGCCTTCTCAAAATTAATTGGACTTGCATCCTTTACACGCGTGACATAGTAATTTCCCCAAGATGAATCTTTTGTCCACTTCAATCCTTGAATTTTAAATTCTTCCTTTGGATTTATTGTTTTTGTTTCCAAACCAATTGCACCTGTAATCGTTTTAAATACGGAACCTGGTACAAATGCTTGCGTGAAGCGATTCATCATTGGTAGTTTCAAATCGTTACTCCATGCTTCTCGTTGGGCTTTCGATGCTCCTCTAACTATTATATTGGGATTATAAGCAGGGCTACTTACAAGTGCGATTGTTTCACCCGTTTTAGGGTTGACCGCTGCACTAGATCCTGCTTCAGTTTTCATCTCATTAAAGATTTTTTCTTGAATTGCAGCATCAATTGTTAACGTAACAGTTTCTCCTTCTTTTGCTTCTTTTTTTGCTACGTTTTTAATCTCTTTCCCCTTCTCATCTTCTATAAATACGCGTCCACCCTTTTCACCACGCAATTTATTTTCTAACACTTTCTCTAAACCGGTCTTACCTACTAAATCATCTGCTTGATAACCTTGTTTTTGAAGTGATTTTAACTCCTCCGCATTCACCTTTCCTATATATCCAGTTAAGTGTGCCGCTGCTTCACCTAATGGATACGTACGAATATTTACTGGGCGAGATGAAACTCCTTCTAATTCAATATAATCATTCTGTCTGGTTCCCTCTTTTAAAATTCCAATTGGTACAAAGGAGTCTGGTTTTATCCATTTCGCTGTGAGCTTTTGTTCGACCCCTTCTATAGACATATCAAGTAATTGTGCTACTATTTCTTTCGTTTGCGCTGCTGTTTCGCCTAGTTTCTCTGGAATAATTCCAACCTCAGTCGCTTTACCATTCGTTGCAAGCCCTTTTCCATTTCGATCATATATTTCTCCGCGTTTTCCTTGCTCTACTTGCATACGTACTTTGTAATCTTTTTTCATTCCTGGAAAAATGAAGTCCGGTGTCCAATCTATTTTCCAAGATTCTTTATCTTTCACAAGTTTTGCTTCATGGATGAATGAAACTGGTCCTACATCCGTATCCATCTTAACTTCAAAAAGAAAAAGCTCTTTATCTTTTGTATTCTCTCCTTTCATTTTAACTTTTAAATTCTTAGCTCCAATCCCCTCATAGATTTTTTGATATTTTTCTGTGAATTCTTTTTTAGAAATCGATTTTTGAGCATGATCTGATAATTGATCATACATATTTGCAAATTTTCTATCATTCCATAAATTAATATATTCTTCAAATGCTTGTTTTGGCGGTTCGTTTTTATTACATCCTACCAACATAACCGCGAAACAAACGAAAAGCAGCATCCATAATTTTTTCAATTCAATCTCTCCCTTAGTTAAAAATGATGATTCCTTTCTTAATTTATTTAATAAAAAATGTTTTAACGCTTAATAGACAGTGTAAGTAATGACATTGTTCCATATTTACAAAAAATAGACCTAATTGGAATTCATCAGTAATCAATAGATACAAAAAAACACTATACTTTCTGTCAGTTTCTACAGAAAGTATAGTGTTTTCTTATTTTATCTTTCTATATATGCTATACCGTGAGCTCCTTGATTTACAGAAGGATCTGCATTTCGATCTCCTGGATTAACTTTAATGGTATGAACATTCTTATAATCAACTAAATCTAATATACTTATTGTCCTTGATCTAAGGTTAGAAACGTATCTAACCGTTACGTCCGTAAAAGAACGCATTATAATTGGGAGTAAATCTCCTTCTATTGTACCTAACACATTTAACGATTCTCCATCAAGAACAGAAACATACCCTGGTGATGGAGAAAACATATTTCTTGTTCTCTCTCCATTCTTATTCTGGAAACATGTATGCCCTATCAATACTTTCCCATCATTCGTTACATGAACCGGGGTAATTAAATCTGAAAATAATTTTGTCTTTATAATCTTATCGGTTTCTGTATTAATGATGCTAAGTGTAGTTTTCCAATGCGTACTTCAAGTAAAATCAAGAGCATGAAACCAAGGAACAATCTAACTTTTATAAAGCCCTCACCCTATTAACATACAATCCAATAAAATAATTTGTTTCAGATATGTAGAAATATGGTTTAACCATCAATCAGTGATCAGGTCCTCTTACCCTAAGTAAACCTAAATCTATTTGTTTCCATACCGGAAGAGATAAATAGTTTTGTTCCCATCCATGTAATTAAGCGGATATGTATAATTACATATCCGCTTAATTGCTTTTAGTGCTATATTTTAATAGCGATGAATGCTATTATTTCATAAGTTGTCAACAAGCTTTATGTATGAGAAAAAGGAAGGAGCCAAATAGGCCCCTTCCTTTTTCTACTAGTTAAATAAATTACTCTCTGGTAAAAATTTATATAGTGATTCTCCTTTACAAGCGTCTGATTATGCATAAAAACCGCTAGCTTTGCTTGCTGTCGGAAAAATTAAAGATGATAGAATTAAGTTATTAAGAGACAAAAATTTATCTAGCCAAGACAGATTTGTCTTAGCTAGATAAATTTGGTGATAAATACAGGAAGTAACTCTTACGATTCAATGATTCCTTTTCCTGCCTTCTACACTTGCCACTTCTGTTTCATGACTTGTAAATAGAGATCTTCAAACTCGTTAAAATGGACGCGAAAAGCACCTAATGTATCGATATAAGCAGAAATCACATCTTCTTTATTAAAATGGAGCCCTTTCTGTACTATATCATAGCTATCATCCAGACTGTATAAATTAAAATATTCCTCATCCCAATACAGGCCACTGTTTACTAGTAAACGAGTGGAGCAGGTAAGAGCTTGTTTTACATTCCATTTCTGAGCTACTAACTTTTCATTTAAGACTGAAAGAAGGATGTTTACCGAGTGTTTTTCATCAACTATGCGGCTATATGATAGTAAAGCCGATTCTATATATATCCGTTTTTCTTTAGACATTAAGGATATCTCTATAATTTCATATGGTGGGTAATCAGTTGCTTCGATCAACCTATCACACCATGAAATTACATCCTCTCTATTCCAAAGTCTCCAGCCTAGTCCTAATGCATACAAGTGAGATAACGTTTGATAAGATTTCAACATGAATGTCATAGTGTAGTAGTCTCTAGTATCTTTTCATAGTATTTTAACGGCTATGCAATAAGGAGGCATAAAAAAAGACCTCTTACGGAAAGATAAGAGGTCATCAAGAAGATAAAAATGTTGTATTTGAAACACGCGAGTTTCTAATTCACATTATATCACTATATATCTATATATTCAACATATACATTTAAATGAGGAATGTATGTATAAAAACACACGTAATATTAATTTAGAACCGTATGTGTTCTTCTGTTATCCTATTTCTTCTACAATGCCGTGATTGTATGTATACTAATGAGCAATTGTAGCAAGTTCTTCTAAATTCCCTTCCGTTACCTCATAAATAAACAGAACAAAATTACTGTCGGATTTGGAGCCTGTTGAAATGGAACCAATTATGATTTAATACCGCTTCTGTTACTATTTCTTCGTAGGACTTCTTCACTTCAAACTAATATTTTTCCAGACGAACAAACATATCTTTCCAGACTAGATCTGCAATTTCTGTTTAATGATACCAGATAATACTTTTATATCCGGCTATCATGCCAGAAGTTTATTGGAAGATGATTGTTCTCATCATAAGCTTCAAATTCATACCCTTTTTCTTTTAATCCTTTTATAATTGCTGGAACAGCCGCAACAGATTGTGGATGAATATCGTGCATTAAAACAATTTCCTTTGAAGACGTCGCACCTGCTAAGACATTTTGAACAATTTTTGCGGCTGCTACATCCACAGGTAATTTATTGTATTTCCAATCTAGAGAATCAATTGTCCAATCCCATACTTTTAAATTATTTCCGACCACCTCATTTCGAAGTGATTCATTTAATCCAGGCATTGATCCATATGGTGGGCGTGTTAATTTCGGGGAGTTTCCAATAACATTTCTAATTAAAGATTGATCCTCTTTCATTTCCTTCACATATTCCTGATTGGTATATAGCTTTTTAAAATTATGTGTCATACTATGCATGCCCACATAATGGTTCTCTACATGCTCTCGTTTCACTAAATCTGAGAACCTTTTCACATTATCGCCAATTAAAAAGAATGTTGCTTTCACATCATTTTTCTTTAATACATCTAATAGATTAGCTGTATATTTTCCTGGTCCATCATCAAAAGTTAAATATGCAACTTTTCTTTCTTTACCATCAAAACGATTAGGTATGGATTTTTTCAATTCATTTTTAGGTAGACTGCTCACTTGTTGAACACTACTTGCCTCTTCCGCGTTTACCAGCTTAGGATTCGTAATAGATTGAAACATGTAATATCCTATTGCTACTAATGTAATAGACAACAATACACTTATAATTCTCTTTTTCTTAAGCTTAATTTTCATATTATAATTCTCTTCCTATCTTATTATCCCACTTTATGTTGTTATTTTTATTATTCTATTTGCTTATAGATTCATTAGCTTAACCAAACTCACTTTTGGACTAATCGTTTTAATAATCTATTTAGGTGAAAGTTAGTGGCCTGCACTAGCGTTCATGCCATTTCCTATAATAGTTAGAACCACAGGATATAATACTGGTCCTAAGGTAAGGAAAATGTTTAAAAGTATAATAAATTTATATAGTAAGCTATAATTTTTATCATTTCGATTTACAAATACCAGGACGACCAATGTTATTACAGTAATTAAATGTAGTAATAAGATTATCAACCAATAATACATCATTATAGTAAGATTCCACTTTCCTAATAGTTGGTATGTTATCCCTATTATTATTCCTAATACTGTAACATTAAAGGAAATAAACAAAGTTCTTTTTAGTATTTTAGAAAATGTTTTATAATTCACAATTTCATTATATAAATCTATTAAAATACTTAAAGATAGATATGCCAGCAATACCCCTACCCAATTCAAGACCCAATCTTGATTTCCCATTAAATTAAACAAAAACGCAATGATCCCTCCTACTGCAAGAATCAAGGAGATCATAATACTATTTAAAGCTGATTTCATAATATTTTCACTTCCTTAAAAATTTTATAATACAGCATTGATGTTTACTCTTAAGTTGTTCTTTACTTATTAGAATTCTTTTCATTCAGAATCTTTTATGGAAATACCATCAAATAATCCGGTCATCATACCTAATAGCATATACGAAGAATGGGGAATTACAGCAAAAAATACATGTACATGATCTTCATACAATAAACATCACCATATCCTACTCCACATAGTAGATATACAAATAGAGGATGAGATTCAGCAACTTTTATTTGCATATGTATTATTCAAACGAGAAGCAGCTGCTGACATATGTATATATGATGTTTTAAAATTAATCATACTTTATTATAATTAAGTATATATTAACAATATATTAAGTATAAGTAAATAAAATTAATTAAAATTTAATTTTATTACTTATTTAAAGGGGGTTACATATATGAACAATATTAATGTTGGTCAAAAAATTATGGCATTTAGAAAAGGTGCCGGATTAACCAGTAAACGTTTAGCAGAGTTAGCTGATATAACACCTTCCATGTTAAGTCAGATTGAGAAAGGAATCACAAATCCATCATTACAAACACTAAAATTAATTTCTGTAGCATTAAATATTCCATTGTTTAATTTTTTCTTAGAGGATACCAATACAGAAGAATTAGTTGTAAGAGCTAACCAAAGGAAAAAAATAACTTTTCCTGAAAGCGGCAATGTTTCGTATGAGCTATTATCTCCTAATCTAGATGGATCACTAGAATTGGCTCTAATGAATCTGTTACCTCAAACTGCTTCATCTATGCAGCCTGTGGCGCATAAAGGGGAAGAAATAGCATTTATTATGGAAGGACAAGTAAAACTACATCTAAATGATGAGGTTTTACTTCTCAATACAGGTGATAGCGTTAAAATTCCACCTTATGCAAAACATAAATGGGAAAACACTTCTTTAAACAAAGTCACTGTTATATTTGGAGTAACCCCACCATCTTTTTAATTTCAAATACTAGCAAAGAAAAGTTAGAGAAAATAATTCTCTAACTTTTCTTGTATACATAACTTTATTGTAAGAAAGTAAAAAACTTGTCTCATAATTATATGAGATTAAAAGTAGTGAAATATATCTTTTTAATTACATACTTAATTTATTTTTTAATGTCCAGTATTTTTCTCCATTCGCTTCAAAAGAGAATTCTACCCATCCATTTGGATCTTCACGATAAATAAAGATGGTTGTTCCAGGAGTTACTGTACCAACTTTATTCTCCTCGACAGCTACATCTGGTCTACTTTTAATTTTTAAATTAAATGGATAAGGTACCTGATAGTAAGTAGCTGATGATACAACATTTGAGCTTGAACCGTTTGCATACATTTTATACGGAATTTCATTAGATAACGCGTCGACATCTAATGTTTCAGCATTCTTTGGTAATTTTTTTGCATATGTATAGTCTTCTGCACGAAACGGTTTAATACGTTCCATAATACCCGCAATTTTTTTAGCCCAGCCTTTATCTGATGCATATTTCACGTTCATGCCAGTTAATGTTGGCCCGTTATAATACATACCACTTTCTTCTAAATATCTTTCTCGTACATAATTAGCGTTATAAGCAATACTATCGCCGTAGCTTGGTAAATATTTCGCATATTTAAACGGATCTCCATCATATGCACGTAGACCGAATAAATTATGTTTTTGATATGCGATTTCTGATTTTCCGTATCCAGATTCTAAAATCGCATGCGCCGCTAAATAATGAGCACTCACGCCATATTGATTTTGCGCATTGATAAAATCTTGCCCATGTCCAACTAAGGGACTATCTGAATGATATTTTGCAATAAAACTATCAATCTCTTGAGCTGTAATTTTCGAAGCTACTGTTAAATTTAGATCTTCATATGACGTAGCAGTAATAACCTCTTTTTCATCGTTTAAATTTTGTTGTAACATATCTGTTTTTGCAGTAAGTTGAGCAGCTTCCGCACGTGTTATAAATCTATTTGGTTGCCAACCGTTCTCAGTACCATTAGAAATTTTCAAACCGATTAAAATATTAGCATATTTTTCTCCCCAATGCCCTTTTAAATCTTCAAATTTAACCTGCTCGTTATGATTTGGTGTGCTTTGTAGTTTATATGCATTTACTAGCATCGTAGCCATAGCAGCGCGAGTTACTTTTCCGGATGGATTGAAGATTCCATTACCTTCCCCTTTAACAATACCGGCTTTTTCAGCAGCAGCAATATAAGGAGTAGCCCAGTGGTTTTGTGAATCTGTAAAAGATGGTTTTGCATTAGGATCAATTTGTATCCCTAAAACTTTTGTCATAATTTTTGTAGCCGAAGCTCTGTCTAATGAGTCATTTGAACCAAAAGTTCCATCTGGATAACCATTCAATACCTGTTTATTAACTAAATAATTAACAGATTTATCAGCCCAGGCAGGAACATCAGGGAATTTATGAGTATCTGCTAAAATATTAGAAGAATAGGATAATATAGCTCCTGCAAGGATACCTGTTGCAATTAATTTGTGCTTCATTAAAATAAACACCTCTACCATTGTATTTATCAAATTGAGATTTTCTATTTTTATATTTACATGTTTGTAATAAAAATAAAATCGTATTATCACTCATTCAATTTGATGTAACGAGTATAGTTACTTATATACACAAGTGTCAATGAATTTATTTTACAAAAATGCATAATATTTGCATTGATTTATAATTGACTTATGTATAAATCAGAAAGTTTTATTGCCAAATCTTCATACTTTCCCTCTTATATGCTCTGTTATTTACTCAAGTTCCATTCCTTGGTTGATTTATTTTTATACTGCTCTCCAATAACTCTATTCTGATTTTGTGAATTGCTGCAACAGCAGAGTTAGGGGCTATTTCAAACTCTTTCATTAATTTTTGTATTTCCACAGCTCTACTATCCTTCTAGGCTACAAAATAATTCATTATAAAATGAATTATTTTGTATGAAAGCTAAAATTAGCCTAAATAAATCTAGTGATTTATTGGTATAATCAATATCGTATTCCATTTTATGGATAAACAAATTAATATAAGGCTATGTTTTAAAACATATGAAAATACTGCTAATTTAATATTAAACATAATAAAATACATAGCCCTTTCTTTTTACTATTAAAAAACATATTGAAGTAAGGAGTTATATTATAATGGCAATCTTTCAAAGTAATGTTCTAAAAGCTGAACAAATTGCTACTCAAATGAGATCAGCTTCTGACGCAATTCAAAATGCAACAGGTAAATCAATAACGCACGCAACGCGTACAACTTTAACCGTTAATTCCAAAGCACAGGAAGCAAACCAACAAGCCTTAGAATTAACTAGACAATTTCTTGCTGCCTTTCAGCAATCCATTGACAATATACAGTCTGTAGCAACAGAGTTTGAACGAATGGACAACGAATTACAGAAGAATTTTTAGCTTTTTTAAGAATTTTTCCTTTATCCCTTCTATTAACTTATATATAAGCAAAAAGGTAGGCGGAAAAAATGAATCAAGAAATAGAACAAAAAATGAAGGTCTTGAGTCGAAATCTAATGAATCTATCCGAGGAACAATACCAAAATCAACGCGCAATACAAATACAAGAACAAGCAGAAGCAGACTTTCAAGAATTAAAAATACGCAGCCATCGCTTTTTTCATCGTATTTTAGAAACATGGCATGGTGATAAAGAACTCTTTCGCTTTTTTACCAATATACAATTAGACACTCAACAAATTGAAAGAAGCCTTTCTTATAAATTAGAAGAACAAAAGGAAATATTAATTCAAGAGAAACAAAAAATGCGCTTTCTTCATTTTTCCCTAAGGATTGGGATAGGGTACAGATACTTGATTCTATCAAAGAAGCATACGATAATAAGATTCAAGTCGATACAGTTAGATATGTAGGACAAACATCCCACGGATTTAAAGTAGAAATGATTATACAAAATAATGAGATAATAACAGCATATCCTGTTTATACTAGGAGGTAAAAAATGAAATATACATACGAATTTTATCGTGATGGACTTGGCGGATTAAGAATACGTTTGCCAAAAGAAATTTCTATAATTTCTCATTTCTTGGAAGATATTTTAGATGATGAAGCAGATGAGTATATACAAATTTTAGATAATGTAGTAGACCAAAAAGTTCCGCAATATGAAATAGAAGGGAACGTAGCAGCAGTCTACATTGAACCTAATTACACCAGTGCTATTAACTTATTTATGAGTGCTCCAAATAACCAATGTAAAATTGAGACCTCTGAATTTAGAAAACTACTTGTGTTGTGGCGAGATACAGTAGTAGCAGAAGGGAAAGATATAGAAGTATAAAAGAAAACTACCTTCTGTGATATTTAGATCATAGATGCTAAACTCAATAAAATCAAAGGTAGGGATATAAAAGATTTTACAATTAAGATGCTGCACTTAATATTGTTAACAATTATTTTTGCTTATCCCTCATTAAATGTAAACTACCACCCTTAACATCCCATGTTTTTCCGGTACAAGAATAAAATGTTAAAAACAGTTTTAAAATGAGTTTCTTTTTCACCTTGTAAGCTGTAGAGCTTTCATATATTCCCCTTTTCTTTCAAGGGCCTTTTTTGCATCCTCAGCCGTTAATGCAAAATCTACTGCACTGTTCTGTAATAACTCCTTATTAGCTTACCTGAAGAAATCTCTTAGTTGTTAATTTGCCAACCTTTCTTGTTTACTATTAATCAATTAAAAAAAGAATTTTTTGTTTAAGAGCTACTTTAAAATCTTAAGTTGATGGATGTGTGAACGTACCGCTACTAAAATTCTTGCTTTTAAATGATTATTACTATATTATATTTATGTATCAATATAAGGATTATGGTATATAAAAAGGAATCAAATCTATAAGTAAGAATTAAATCCTTTTCAAAATCAAAAAGACTTTACCAAAGTCTAATATAATTTATGCTTGTCTTTTTAATATGTATCTAGTAAAAACATATTTTTTATCAATAGAATTCTGTTTTCAATATAAATTGAAACTTTTAAAAGACGTTTATTTAGTTTCAATGATAGTGATTAGTGTTCTAAACAAGGAACCATGCAAAGTGATCTGAAAAACCTGAGAGGTATTGTATCTAGTTTGCTCATCTCCAGATACTACAATAAAAGAGCCTTACCTCTCTAGGCAAGACTCTACTAGTTTAGTTGTATGACATTTACATGATAACTAAGAAACAGAAAACATATAACACCAAATAGCAGCACCCTATTATTCCTCCTACAGCTAATACCTGTTTAACCCAACTCTTAAATTTTTGATTACTGTAAATCGCTTGCACTCTTTCCATATTTCCTCCTATTAAGGAGAACCTTTAAAGACTCTCACCTCGCTATAGTACCATTAAAAAATGAATAATAGAGATCTAATGTATAAATATGCAATATTGCATACGAAAATGCATTGTTTTAATTGTAAGCGCTTACTATAATAATGTTATAAAGATTTATCACATCTTAATACGAAAAAAGAGGAGAGAATAATATGGAAATCGCAATGGCAGTTTTAAAATTTATAGGTGGAGCTATCCCATTAATTCAAGAACTTCTAAAAGCATTTATGTAAATTCACTATTTAGCAATTATTTATAAAAATTATCATACAAATGATCTGTCTATCAAAAATAAATTGATTTACAGATCATTTGCGTGATCAAGGTCCCTTTAACATGATTAAGGGGACTTTTTAAAATTTTTAAATAATTAAGGTTACGTCACATCACCATCAAGTTAGCAAAATAAAATGAAACTTTAACTTGATGATGATGGGGTAACAGTTGTGATTTAGAGATAAGATCAGATTATACAAAGTTTTGCACGTCAGCGATACCGGAAATAGACTTCGCCTTTAGTAGCAAGAATCCCCACGAAAGATAGTCAAACTTGCCTCTTTAGGAATAAGAGTGTCAATTTAAATAATGCATTCTGAAACACTACTCTTCTTCTAAAATAGCGTAATAATATTCATCCCACCATTCATTCCCATGTGGTATACACTTCCTAAAATAACCTTCCCTTCTCATTCCAATCTTCTCCATCACTCGATATGATGGAATATTTTGTGGCTGACATGTAGCTATAATCCTATGTAATTTCATTTCCTTAAAGCCATATTTCAGTGTAGCTTGTGCTGCTTCAGAAGCATATCCTTTATTGAAGTATTTTGAATTGAACACCCAACCAATCTCATAAGTATGCTCACCAAAATATTTATGAAAAACTATATGACCAATCAGAATATCCCTATCTATTAATACTACAGGAAAGTTCTTAGCGTTTTCACCAATGTTTTCATTCACAAAGTTTCTTGTATTTTCTTCAGTAAAAACCCCTTCAGGTATGTACTTCATAACATTGATATCTGATGTATACTCATGAACAGCTGGCCAATCTTTGAACTCAAATTTTCGTATCAATAATCTTTCTGTTTTTATAAACATTTACTTTCCCCCCTCAAAAAATTACAATTATATTTGAAACCCACATTTAACCCTTAAAACAAAAAGAACTTGTAGGAATCTCTACAAGTTCTTTTTAGTTTAAGGTGAATATAAGGGACAAACAAACTATCTTACAGATTGACCGTAGAAACTTCAAGGGTAATGCTTTGACAAATATATTATATAACAAATATTAACATCTACAGAATTTATTTTTGAAAATTATGTGAATTAATAAATAAAATAGTTTTTTCTTAGCTATTATTGTTAATAACTGACGGTATCATTATATTTCATTCTGCAACTTATTTAGAAGAGCTATGTACATTTTGAAGAAGTTCTTCAATAAGTTTTGTTTTTTCATTTACCTTTGTGGCATATTTGAAATCACCATAACAATATGGATACCTAAAATTATTTTTATTTCCACCACAAGTGTACATTGCTGGATTTTGATCAACTTTCATCTTAGAAAATTTTTTGGCCGAATCCTCCGAGTGTTGTTTAATTTCTTGACTAGCAATAAAATCAATATACCCTGGCCCCATATTATAGCTTTGAATAATTGTATCCATGCTAACATCTTTTTCCGTTCCATACTTGTACATTTTAGCAAAGTGCTTTACCCCTTGTTTAATGCTCAAGCTTGTCTCTTGAATTTCATTTGGCTTTAATCCAAGTGATTCGGATGACTGCATAGGGTCGTTTCCCTCACCTCTACTCTCTTGATACATAATTCCTAATAAAATTGGTGTTTTCTCTCCTAAATTATATTTTTCTAATTCTTTTTTTAAGGTAGACTCATATTGCAATACACGTTTTTCGGTGGCTAGCGCTTTATTTTGTTGAATATTGGTTTTATGATTAAAATATAGCATTCCAAGTATTGTTCCTAAACCTAAAATACTAATAAGGAACACTTTTATAATTTGTTTTTTACTTGTATCCTTCATATATTCCTCCTCGTATAAGAAATTCAATTTTTTCAAAGGTAATTGGTTATACATAAACTATGTAATGAACATCTATCTCCCGCCCTTTTAGACTTATACATCAATACTTTAAGGTTTCAAGTTTAATATAAAAATTTAAAGATAAGGTAAAGATAAGATAAAGATAAAATAAAGGGTATTTTTTAGCCTACTTTAAAAGATATTGCTACAAAGGGATATGTGGGACAATTTGTTGATATGAATGGATTTAGTGATAATTGAAAAGTTATTGTACAAGTTATTAATTATGGAGATATCATTCCAGAAGAATTAACCTATCTTTTCAATATGCTTTATATAAAAACTACAACGTAACATATAATAAAAAACGGTAAACCCTCCACCTAGGAGAATCCACCATCACAAATAACTGATTATTTTACACCTAGTTTTTCTTTTGCTTTCTTAGAGAGCTCGTCTTTCTGGAATTCTATATCCCAGACTTCCTTGTAACGTTTTTACCCATGTTCTCGATGGGTGATGATCACTTGATAACGACCTTGCATGAATAGCATCTTTATAAAGGAATGTATTTTCACCATCTAACTTTTCTAGTGCGACCACATCTTGAGTTTCAAATACGTCCATATTTTGTAGAACACGGTCATCACTTGTTACCCTTATCGTACCCCTATCGACCAAGGAACGTGCAATATTCGTGGATATTTTACAAGCTTTTTTTCACCTCTCTACTTCGCAAATGCATCTGCATCTCGGAAAAAATATAATTTCGTAATCATCTCATCACCGCAGTAATGATAGATTTCACGTGCTGCCTCTTTCCCCCCATGTAACACCTTCATATGAAACTCTGTAATCATTAATACTTTCTCAATAAACTCCCACTCGAAACCAAGTTCCATTAAAAAGTGGCAAGCTCAAAGGGTACTATTCATGACCGTAATACGAATAGTACCCTTTGAGCTTTTTAAATACACAGCAAACGGTTTACCTGTATCATGGAGTGCTGCAGCACTTTGCAGAAGAAATAAATCTTCCCCTACATAATTCTCTGTTAAATGAGCGTATACCATATATGTGTGCTGACATAATGGTAAGGAATGATAGGGGTTTCCTTGATCATATTGAAACATATCAGAAAAGAACGGGATGTTCTTCATGACAAATTGAACACCACACCCATGCGTCCCCTCCTGGTTCACCATTACAGTTTGCTGTAAGTCCCGCTTTACTTGTTCGTTCATGGTTTCTTGTAGTTCGAATAAGACGATACATAATCCGCTCTGGTTTTATGTAATCTATTGGCTTGAATCGTTACTTAAATATAAAGGGTGTCTCGTTAACACATCCTTTTTTTCCTAAGGTAGTGTAAATGGTAACCTCTGAATAATTCATGAATATCTTTATACCGATTATGAAATTTATAATTTTCTCCCCAAGCAGCAATCAACCTATTTTCCATTAAAGTTTTTCTTTCCAATATTTCATCTAACTTCGTACGATTAATTACTTCCTGTAGTAGTCTTTCTACTGTATCTGCTTTTATCTCATTTGGTTTTCTCAATATTTTTTACTTCTATTTTTTGATTGTTATGACTGGCACTTGCTCAGTTTCGGAAATTTCACTGTAACCATAATAAAGTAGAAAAAACAATAAAATAATTTTCCAAATAAATATAAACACTTTATAACTATACTTCATATAAAAAACCTCATTTTCCCTATATAAGTGAATGTACATACACCTTGTAAATCCAATTACATAAATTATCGGATATTTTAGTTGTAGAGAATCATTAAGTATTAGAAATTGTTATTCATAAACATATCCAAGAAATCTTCAAAAAATATCATCTAGGCATTTTAACATTTCATAAAAATGCACAGATAATATTTTTACGTTTAGCTAAGTAATGCTTATTATGTAATAAATCCTTATCTCTATTTCACCTTAATGTTTATATGTACAAGAGTCTGTGTAGCAACTAGGCTGTACTTTAAATATGTACTAAATTGTGTGTGGGAAAGGAAGCACATTGTATTTAAAGTTGTTACTTTAACCCCCTTAATTAGTTGGTAGTCTTCTTCATTCAGACAGAAAGGAAATTTAAAGTGTGCACGTATTTTTACTCAGACTCTTTACTACACACACTCCTATACACATAAAAACATCTATAGTTTTTTGTAACAATACAGAAATTACAAGAAACAAAACAGAAATATTTTTAACACTGAGTAATGAATTTGTAACAAAAATGTAACATACTACATTTAATCGTACAATACTTTTTTAACTAATTATCAACAAATTTCTGTTAATATCGTTCAAATTTAATAATGTTCCCATATAGTATTACAATTACAGTTGCTTGTGTTTTATTTGGATAGATACGAGAGTTATATGCTTTATTAATTATCATTCATTTCAGTTCCATTTCGGCATGTGTCTTTTATACAATAAACATATATTTGAAAGACAGTGGAGTAACATTTTATGTATGTCCAACAAATAAGATAGCTTCCTGGGGACGTCATACATTGTCATCAATCTAAAGCTTATGAAGTTATACGTGATGGAATGCTAATGTTTACCATAGGTGATATTGGCTATAAAAGTATAAAAACTATTAACAAAGCATCTTAATGTTTATGAAATACTTTGTTAATAGTTTCTCTTCTCCCTAATCTCCTGCGAGACTATATTTTTTTATTGAAATTTTCCATATCTTATTTGATTTATTTATTCTGTAACACCAGATTGGGTTACTGTTACATCAGCTGTTACACGAAAACGTAAATGTTTATAGGATTCTTCCCATTCTTGACTGTTCCATTTTCTTACGTGAGTTCTACCAAGCTTCCTAAGTCCTATAGGATCTGTGTCTTTTTTAATAAATCTCTTTATCAATGTAGTTGCCTTTTTTTCTATTTCTGTTTCCATAATTTTTTCTAATTTTTTTATTTCTTTAGGATTATCTAGATTTTTTGTTTTTGTAAATTCTTGAATTTCAGCTTTAACTTGAATATGAGCATTTACGAATGGATGCTTACTATTCCCCTCCATCTTATATTTTGTTCTAGCTTTTATATTCTCTATCGTGGCGTAAGTATTTGAAGAACCAGGTAATTTGAATTGGTATGTACCTTGTTTAAAATTATCTGTCAACAATTTAAATACAAATAAATCTTTAGGGTTCACTTTATCAACCATTTTACATCTTTTAAAAAGTGCTATTCCATTTAACTCCAACACGTTACCTTTTTTAGATATCATCGGTAAATATGAATCTCTCGCATCATCATTAAGTTGGTTTAAAAACATAAAAAAATTTGTTTTTGGCTGCGTTCCGTTGTCCATATTTTGCTCCAGTAAAGAGGATAGATAGGAAGAAATTTCTTTTTCTTTAGAATAGTTCCCCTTTAATAGTGATTCCCCTTTTACATTTGTAATTGCTAAATAAATTGCATTTCCTACACTAGGATTTCGGTTCAAAGTCTCTAAAATTTCCTGCATTCCCTTTTCAATTATTTTTTCATTAAATATAATCACACGCAATTGACCCAACTCTAGAGGTCCAGAAGATTTTTCGGATGCTCTTGCAAGAACTTCTCTACCAGTCTGGCCTGATGCTGAATAGATTTTCGTTTCACCTTCCCCCCCTCCTTTATAAGCTGAAATCGCAAAGGTTCCTTTTAGCTTACCTTCTGCTTCAGTATCATATGCCGCAACTTGAACTAAATCAATGTCATCCACAATTTTCGTTTTAGCACAACCTATTAAGAAGACACTTACTATAATGAAAAGTATCCATCGCTTCATGTTTATCTCCTTAACTTTATTTTGGCGGTTTGAATTAGCCATAGTACAGGTAAGTATACATATATATATATAAAGCCAATTTGACCTGTCCAAGTATTTAATAAGTTAATTTTATTACGGTTATTCAAGAAAAATGATAAAACGAAGATGAATACGATGATAACTGGCAAAACATATTTTTGCTTTATCCCCAGCGCCTCTTTTATACCACGACTTACTCCCCACAATGTAAAGGAAACGTTAGGTAATATAAAAAAAGCCCAAACAGAAACAATAATGTATTCAAACCGCTCTATAAAGGGAAATTGTATAATTTTAATCATACTTAAATATGCCCATATCGCGCTCGCGAGTTGTTTTTCACTAAAAAACGCAAGAGTTAAAATCATAAGGTATGTGTAGACAATAGTCGTTACTAAATTTGCATAGTGCGCATATTTTTGAGACTTTCTTGCCTTTTTAATAAATGGGTAGTACAACAATAACATTTCAAATCCAAAAAAACTAAACATATTTCCTTTCATTCCTTTCATAATTTCTAGGAATGAATGCTGTGCAATTGGAAATAAATTTCGAAAATCTGCATACTGCAAAGGATAAAAAAATGTGAAGATTAGAATGCTTGGGATAACGATTCCAAAGAAGCCAATTCCGGCAACTACACGAAATCCTCCAGTCACAATGTAATAACATAAGCCTAAAAAAGCCCCAGCTATAACCCAAGATGAAATGGAAGGAAACATCCAAACATGTACTACTTCGATATAAGTATGTAGTGTTGTTGCACCTAACAATACAATATAGGATAAAAAAATGAAGTTGAACAATCCACCAATCCATTTTCCAAGTACGTCTTGATTGATTGCAATGATGTCTCCATTACCCTGATTTAAAATCTGATATATGATCCAAATCATAAGATTAACAGATATTCCAAAAAGTAGCGTACTAATCCACGCATCATTTCCAACTAATTTTGCACTAATCCTTTCAAAACCAAGCATACCAACCCCCATCTGTATAGTAATAATTAAAAAAAACACCATATATGGAGAGACTTGATACTCAATTGGGACCTGTTTCATAATGCTCCTCCCTGTTAATTTCAATCATCAAAATCATTTCGTGATTTGATTTTATTTTTCTCTACCTCTTCTGGATTAAAACGAAAACGCTGTTTAGATCTTGAAAAAATTGGGCGTCGGAACATCGCTGAGATTGGCAAACGGATAATGCTGTCTTTCCAATCTGTAGGGCGTGTAGGATAAAAAGGAAACAAATAAGGACGTCTTAATGATTCTGTACGTAATAAGCGTGCTAAAAGTAAAGAACTTGTTAAAACAATTCCTAATAAGCCCAACAGGTGTGCAGCTATTATAAAAGGAAAACGAATTACTCGAATTGTATTACCAATTCGATATATTGGTGCTGTAAATGAACTAAGAGCTGAAAGTGCAACAATGATAATAAGTACGTTACTTGTAAGACTTGCCTCTACCGATGCTTGTCCAATAACAATACCCCCTACTATACCGACAGTTAGACCCACTTTAGTTGGTAAACGTGTCCCCGCTTCTCTCAGTAATTCAATCGTTATTTCTAAAAAAAGTGCTTCAATGACTGGAGGAAAAGGTACTTTACTTCTCGATATAATCAACGTTTCAAGAAGTTCTTTTGGAATTAGCTCATAATGATATGTTAAGATCGAAACATATAATGGAGTCGTTAAAACAGAAAAGATAAAAGCAAAAATCCTTAACAGTCGAAAAAATGAGGCCATAATCCAAGGCATGGTGTAATCTTCTGTCGTAGAAAAAAAGTCAATTAATGTTGTTGGAAGAGTGATAGCATAAGGCGAGCCATCTACAAAAAGTGCAATTTTCCCTTCTGCTAATACAGCTGCCACACGGTCCGGACGTTCTGTATTCAAAAATTGAGGGAATATAGAATTCGGGTTGTCTGCAATTAACTGAATCAAATACGTGCTATCCAAAACGTGGTCTGTTTTTATTAGACTCACCCGTTTTATAATTTCTTGTAGATTTTGATCATTTACAATTCCCTCAATATATACAATCGCAACGGTTGTGTTAGATAGCGCGCCTACTTTCAATTCCTTCATTTGTAAATAAGGTGTTGGAAGCTTTCTACGTACTAAATTTAAGTTTACATCTAAATCTTCAACAAACGCGATTTATGGACCCACAATATTGTATTCAATTTCAGCTTTTGTAATATCTCTTTTTTCTTTCTTTGCCACATTAATTAACAAGCCATTTAATTTATCTGTATCGAACTGAATAAGTATATAGCCGTTTAAAATACTATCCTGAATATCTTCCATTTGATTTGTTATTTTTGAATTTTCAAAGGGTAAGACAGACCGAATATCTTGTAATGAATCGAAGCTCTTCTCTTTTATATAAGTTAAAACCTCTTCATGAAATATATTTACATCGATTAAGGTTCTAAAATATGAAATGACTATAGAGGATTTGTTTGAAGCGATCTCCAACGTTATAAAATCTTTAGATTTTTTTAGTAATTGCATTAATTCCTGCAAAGATTTTATAGAGTGAACAGGTACTTTTTCATGTGGTTTCAATTGATAATACCCTTCCTTTCAAAAAGAACCTATATATAGTTTTTAGAAATTTCTATTTTAAAAATGAGGGATATTTATATGTCAATATGCTCATTAAAAATAATACCTTTTTAACTAACTTAACCAAAATTAGTTAAAAAATGTATTACGAGTAAAAATTTGAAATGTCCCCAAGAAAAATTACAATATTAAAAACATCCTTTCTTTTGGTTCTAAAGAAAGGATGTTTTTATAACAGGCTTTTTCAAGTGTCTATTCTATAGGGTACATTTACCAGTGTTCTTCTCTTTATTATTTCATTAAGTAACATTAGCATTACATTCTGTATGGTTTCTTAAAAAATTTCAGTAAGAGAATATCTTAATTTTGAAGTGTACAAATAGGGAGAGTGACTTCAACTATAGTCCCCTTATTCATTTCACTCTCAATAAATATCTTTCCCTGATGTGTTTCAATGATTTTATAACAGATCATTAACCCTAAGCCAATCCCCTCTTCTTTAATACTATAAAAAGGTTCTCCGAGGTATGGTATACGTTCTTTTGGAATCCCACACCCTTCGTCGATAAAACGAATGCTTACTTGATTATTATCAAGTATATTTAATTGAATGAGAATTTCTCCTCCCATCGGCATAGATTCAATTGCATTTTTTAATATATTAACAAATACTTGTTTTAATTGATTTCCTTCACATGAAATCAATGGAATACCAGGGTTAAGATCGATTCTAAATTTTATATTATGCATCATTGCTTGAGGTTGTAGTAGCATTAAAACTTGATCCATTAGCACACTAATGTCATTATGTTGTATTTTTACCACCTGTGGTTTGGCTACCGCCATAAATTCAGTTGTAATGCTCTCTATACGCTCAATCTCTGATGATACTATATTAATATAACCCTGATTATTCTCATTTTCTGTTGATTTTAGTAATTGCATGAACCCTTTCATTGCAGTTAATGGATTATTAATCTCATGAGCCATTGCAGTCGCTAATTGTCCTACAACAGCAAGTTTTTCAGATTTTCGTAATAATTCTTCTGTTTTTAGCCGTTCAGTGATATCACGAGAAATACT
Source organism: Bacillus cereus group sp. MYBK216-1 (assembly GCF_051916495.1). Classification (NCBI taxonomy): domain Bacteria; kingdom Bacillati; phylum Bacillota; class Bacilli; order Caryophanales; family Bacillaceae; genus Bacillus; species Bacillus cereus group sp. MYBK216-1. The sequence goes on along the minus strand of NZ_JBQAGT010000002.1, from coordinate 626,722 downwards.
TAGGAAAACCTTTTTACCATTTAAGTTAAAAACACGAACACTAAACTCAGTTGTTATTACTTTTCCTGTTGGAAAAACATATTCATCTTGCAAAGTGAAGGAAGTTTGTCCCTTTTTAATTTTTTCTAATAGCCTTACGATCATTTGAGAATCTTGTGGTACTATATTTGAAAATGATAATGAGAGCAACTCTTCTCTACTATATCCAAATCTTCTACACCCAACAGGGTTCACCTCAATAAATCGACTTGGAGCATTATCTTCATTCAGCTCTACTACATATACCGCATCAGTTGCTTGTTCGATTAGTGCACGGTACTTCATTTCACTATCTCTTAATTGCCGGTGTAATCGATGCCGTTCTCTTTCTGCTTGTTTTCTTTCAGAGATGTCTCTACATATTGCTGATAAAGCTATCACATTTCCTCTTACATCTAGTATAGGAGAAACTGTCAGACTAACATCAAGAAGACTCCCATCGCTCCTTTGTCTAACAGTTTCTAATTTAGTAAACACAGATTCAACTGTTAGAATTTTCTGAATATTTTCGAGCGATTCTTCCATTAAAAAATCTGGTACACAAGGTAATCTCTTACCTATGATTTCTTGTGATGACCACCCAAATATCTTTTCATAAGCTTTATTGGCTTGTAAAATATGCCCTTCTCGATCAGAAATGGTAATAGCATCTAGATTGTGCTTTATAAATGATTCCAATAATTCTTTGGTAGCGCTTAATTCTGATTCTACCTTTTTCCTTTCGGTTATATCAACTGTAGAACCAACAACTTCAATAACTTGTCCATTTCGTTTAATTGGCCTAAGCGCAATAAGAATAATAGTTTTATCATTTGGCCAAGGTAATTCAAATATAATTTCTTTTCCTTCCCATGCCTGAAGATAGTACTTCATCAATTGTGGAACTAAATGTGGAGGAACAATAGAAGCATCAATAGTACGTAAGCTTTTTCCTACCACCTGTTCAGAATAAAATCCGTTTTGATAATAAAACTGTCCATCACATAAAGTGTGTATAAAGTGCTTATCCACTTTTTTAAATTTAAAAATTCCTCCTTGAAGCTCATGTACGGTATCTGCAAGTTCTTGCTTCGATTTTTTTAATTCTCGATTCATTTTAGATAAGTCCTGTGTTAAATAATACAATCTCTGGTAGGCTTCCATAAGGAATAGCCCAATTAAAAGTCCTAACGCTATATATAATAGGCCTCCTGTGTAAAGTAATGTAGTATTAAATAATACGCCAACTAACCACTTTATTCCAATAAAAACAGAAAAATATAACGATGCACTTTTAAAAGGACGTAGTTTTTTAAAATAAGTTTTAAAGGTAGAAAATAGAATCCCCATACCTAAATAAGCAATCACAGGAGGTTCCCAATACCCTCCAGTGTAAAAGATACGCATTACAATTATGCTAATTAACGTAATCCAACCAGCAATACGACCAAAGTAAATAAAAGATAGAATAAGAGGAACAACTCGAAGATCGTAGGAAAATCCCATGTATGGAAAAGAAAAGAACATTAACGTAACTGCAATAATCCCTCCATAGAGCTTTTCGAAATATCGACTAGAATTAATTGTAAACACTTGAATAAATATTGCTGCGCTAACTAATAAAGAAAAAATAGAAAGGTTGATGAAATAATCTTTAATAATCATGTAATGTCCCTCCTTGAATTAAGTGTATTCGACAAAAAAGCTAAAAATCCTACAAATTGTATAAACAGTTCAAATGCATAAATTTTAAACTAGGATAAAATCTGGAAAAGTAAATAAGGAGCACAGCAGATGAGATATTTTAATGAAAAATAGTTCAAAAAAGATAATAGTAACCGTTGACTACTATTATCTTTTTTCTTTAAGTTATCGTAATACGTATGAAACTCTAAGGGACGTGGTATGTCATTTCATCAAACAATGATTATATGCTGAGTCATGAATATAGAAACTTCAACAGTAATTTTTGAAAAATAACATAAAAAACAAAACTATCTTTGAAAATGGAAAAAATCTATATAAATGTCAACTAATCTATGTACAAAAACGTTCACTTAATTTTGCATAAAGTCACTCCACTTAGGAAGCTAAGTAGTTCTTCAAGGTCGATAAGAACACCTGTAGATGCTTCAGGATAACTACATAATTGTATGAGTAATGTACTTGAAACATTTCGGTAAAACCATACACATAATACAACTAACTCCTTGGTTCAATATTTACTTTTTCGCTGAACAAATTCTTTTTCTTGAGCAAAATATTCTAGGATATAAGGAGATTTTTCAATTAACTTGGTGTCTAGTTTATTCTCCAGCTCCAATTACTTCCTTACTTTCAGATTCAGTTCATTATATTTTGTACTTTGTCTTTATACACAACATATTCCTTACCATCCACTACTGCTACTACCGCAAATTCATCATTTGGATTGAATGAAAGCCAATCAGCCCACATGTTAGTATTAGCCCCTCCACTCCACATATTATGAACAGTGTTTTTAGTTAAATTCATAACTTTATAAGACGCATTTGGCGCATTTGTTCCAGTCTTTATTTCAAAAGTGTATGCGTTATGAATTTTTTTATAAAAGTAGAAAACGTTTGATGGACGAAGCTGATTCAAAAAATCCTGTTCTTTTTTCTCTGCAATTTTTATCCCTTCTTGCAAAGTGACAACATCTGTTTTTAATGTTTTCCAACTGTTTTTCGCTGCATTCAAGCTAGGGGTTAAGAATTTATATTTATTTTGATCAGCTTTTTGATCAGCTTTACTAATATGTCCCAGTACACCCGAATATTGAGAATCTAAATCCTCCCATTGCGTAGACATATAAGTAAGAGCAGTGATAGCACTATCAAGCATACTATGCATATCACTAATATTATGAAACGCAACTCCAACTACACGATTCAATGTTATTTTATAATCTACAGTCTGACGCAATTTTGCTAATTCAGGTTCTAGCCAACCTAACTTACCTCTTGCATCACCTATCATTATGCCACCAGCAATCAAGGTTGGAATAAAGGGGATTTTCACCATGTCTAATCCCTTAGATTCTATGTCTTTCTGATATTTTACTTGTCCTAAAAGGTCCTCTAGACGCTTTTGGTCAGCCTCCACATCAGCACCTTGGTTTTTTAAAATCGATTGCAATGTCTCTTTATGACTTCCAAATGTTCTAACATCTTCTCCAATAGCATTTTTTAATTGAATTAATTCTTCTATTAATGCTTTTGCAGACTTTTGATTTTGTTGAATTCCTCCTTGTAAATCTGTAATCCCTTTTTTTAAAGTATCTCCATTTCCAGTATTGATCGCCTCTACTAATGTTTCATAATGATTTTCAAATTTTGTATCGTATTCTATAATGCCTGTCAATGTATCAAAAAGATGTTTTTTTACTTGTGTATTCCATGTCACAGCATGTGCTCTTGCATTCTTTTGATCTTGTACAATTTTACTAGGTAAATCTGCATTTCCATTAATAGTTATTCCTTCAAAACTCACATCTGGATTATTAATTAGCAAATAAGAATATTCATTCATAGCTTTTGCAAATAAACCAGCATCTTGCAAAGCTTTTTTCATCTGTTCTTCATTTGCTGAAAGAGACATATTTTCAGTGTTCGTTTGTTCAATTTCAATTGCAAAAGTTTCTAGTGGTATGACTGCATAAGTAGTTGTTATAGTTAAAAACGCTGATACAGCGAGTAGTTTATTAGGGATTTTTTTCATCATTTCGTATTCCTCCTATATAGGGTATGGTTTCAAGTTCTAATCTTATTAAAAAGCGATGTCTTTCAAAATAAGTTCTACCTCTTTTATCAGTATCGTTTGAACTTTCTTTAGCAGTCTTCAAATCATTAAGTATTAAAGAAAATGTATATAATCAGCTTCAAATTAACCGATTCTGTTGCAAATTTAAAAAAAGCAATTAAACTACAAGGTTATTCTTTTATTAGAATCATACTTATATATAATTGAAAGGCGAAGTCTTTAATGAGACTCCGCCTTTCTGTTATATAAGGATTTATCAATTATTACTTTTCTGTTTAACAGTGTAATCATAGACTTTCTATGTTTTAGTTCACTTTACAACAGAATTAATATTTCCCTATTTTTGTGGAGTAACAGTTTCCACTTTTAATTCCTTTATTCCTTCTTTTAATGTAACTGCATCTGTTCGTAATGTTTTCCAACTGTCTTTCGCTGCATTTAAATTAGGTTTTAAGAATTTAAATTTATTTTGATCGGCTTTTTGAGCTGCATTCTCAATATGCCCTAGAACGCCCGAATATTGAGAATCTAAATCATGCCACTGTGTGGACATATAAGTAAGAGCGTTAATAGCATCATCAAGCGCCTTGTGCATTTCATTAATATTACTGTAAGCAACTCCAACTACACGATTTAAGGTTACTTTATAATCCACGGTCTGACGTAATTCTGCTAATAAAGGCTCTAACTTACCTAAATTATCCCTTGCTACTCCCACTATAATACCGCCAATTATTGGTAGACCCAAAATAGCACCCTTCATTACATTAAACCCATCAGATTCTAATTGTTTATAATAGTTTACTGATCCTAATACTTCTTCTAGACGCTTTTGATCGGCATCAACATCTGCACCTTGATTTTTTAAAATTGACTGCAAGAGCTCTTTATTACTTCCAAATGCTCTAACATCGTGTCCAATAGAGTCTCTTAATTTAGTTAATTCTTCTATTAGTTGTTGTGCATACTTTTGATTTTGTTGAATTTCACCTCGCAAATCTGTAATCCCTTCTTTTAAAGTTTCTCCATCCCCTGTATTAATCGCCTCAATCATTGTTTCATAATAATTGTCAAATGTTGTATCGTATTCAACAATACCATTCAATGTATCTAAAAGCTGTTTTTTTACTTTCGTATCCCAAGTAACAGCATGTGCCCTTGCATTCTTTTGATCTTGCACGATTCTACCAGGTAAATCTACATATCCATTAATGGTAATTCCCTCAAAATTCACATCAGGGTTCTTAATTAACATATAAGAATAGGCATTCATAGATTTTGCAAATAATCCAGCCTTTTGCAAGGTCTCTTTCATTCTCGCTTCATTTGCAGAAAGAGCCGTATCTCCATTGTTCGTTTGTTCAATTTCACTTGCAAAAGTTGTTACTGGTGAAACTACATTTGCGGTTGTAATAGTTAATAGCGTCGATACAGCGAGTAATTTGTAAGGGATTTTTTTTATCATTTCATTTTCCTCCAATTTAGGTTTTAAATTTCAGTTCTACTCCTGTTTAAAAGCAATATCTTTTGAAATGAATTCTGCATCTTTATGAATATCATTCCAACTTTCTTTAGCGGCTTTTAAATCATCTGGTATTAAAGAGAATTTGTGGTCTTGCATAGAATCGATATTATCCAGTAAATCTGTATAATTTGCGCCCATTGTATTCCATTGCTTTTGAATATTTGTTAGAGACAATATCGCTTGATCTACAGTCTGATATAGATATGCCAATGTTTCTTTCGCGTTAGTAAGCGAAAGAACTGCTTGATTAGCACGATCTGCTTTCATACTTAATTCTCCGATTTTGTTAGAAATTTCATTATAGGAGTCCATATGCTTAGATGCTGTGACACCAGCCGCAGTTCCTAGACCGATACCAGCTGCACCAAGAGCCGAGAGTCCACCAACAACAGCCGGTGTTGCTGTACCGCCAGTTACAACAATAACTACCGCTCCTCCAATAGCTGCAATAACTAAAATAGCTGCTCCCAATCCACCACCAATTGACCATGCTAATACATCATCAAAATGTTTTTTCTGAGTAGAACGAAGTTGCTCAATTTCAGCTTGAAGTTGTGGAATCGTTGCCTGTTGACCTGCTAATATTGCAGTTAATCCACCTTTCCCATCTGGACCACCAACATTATTTTTAAAATCTGTAGAATTTTGATATAGTTTCCCTTTGAAGTCTTGTAGCATCTTAATCACATCTGTAACTTCTTTTGAATTTGTATTGATTGTAGTAATTAAATCATTTATACCCTCTTTTAGACCTGCCTTATCTTTCTTTTGTACAGTTTCTACTAATGTGTCGTAATAATTTTGAAATTGTTCATCGTAATTTACAATATTACGAGCAGTTTTTTGAATCTGTGGCTTCGCTGTATCTAACCAGTAATTTGCATTGATTCGTGACAGCTCTTGATTAAGGTGAATATTTTTGAGCAACTCTCCCCCCTCTGAGCCTAAATCGATATTAGATAAATTTACATTTGGTTGCTTAATCATTGTTTTTGCGTATAAATCCATTACTAGAATATGAGACCCTGTTTCAGCTAATGCTTTCTTCAGTCCTTCGGGGCCTAATGCATAATTGCCTACTTTTTGTTCTTGAGCGGTCGTTTCTTGTGCAAATGCATGAATAGTGTTACCGGTAGTAGCAGTTATAACAGTTGCTAATGTAGCTAAAGTTAGTACTTTGAATGGAAATTTTTTCATGACTATTCTCCTTCTTTCGCTAAATACTTATACTCTTTATAGATTTCCAAAAACGTAATATCAAAATTTATATACTTGCTCTTCAAGGTAACTTATTACATTTTTTAATTGTCTTAATGTATCTTTTTGAGACTGCTCGTTAGTTGTATCAACATTAGTAGATAATTTTGTAATGCTATTTTTTATTAGATTTAAATCTTCTTTATAGCGCTTTAGTAGATCAAGTTCTAAATCTACTTGATTTGCAAACGTATGCAAATCATTTTGTGTAAGAAGAAGCATTGATTTTTGTAAATCAGCTATTGATAATTTCGTTGTTAAATCATATATTTTTTGATTTTGTTTCTCTAAATCATCTAAATATGCTCGCTGTTCTGCTGTTAATTTATTTACTTCAGCAAAAACGCCAAATGTTTTCTTAATCTTTTCGGTATCAATGACCTTCATCAGGTCATACTCTTGTGTTTTTGCTGCGGCTGCGGCTGCTATTTCACCTTGTTTGCTTTTCTCAATTGCTTCACGAGCTGCTCTTTTTGCTGATTCAATCTCTAGAGCAGTTTTACCTTGCTCTGTTGCTTCTTGCACTGCTTTTTTCTCAGCTTCTAGAATAGAGTTGTTAATTTCTTTTCCTTTGTTATACGCTGCCACCCCTGCTTGCGCAGCTGGTTCAATAATTTCTTTTGAAAGACTATAAACTTCTTTGAATATAGCAAATCCCTGTTCATTTAAAGCCCCTGGTATTAATGCAATTTGCTGTAAATCATTTTGAATTGCTTTTTTGGTATTTAATATTTCATTTTTTAACTGATCTATTTTTCCTGTTCCATCTGTACTTAGTATGCCTTGCGCAGTTGCCACATTAGTATCAAAATCTTTTAATTTTTTATCAAGCTGTAATTTAAGATCTGTTAATTCATTGATTTGTCGTTGCGCATTTTCTTGATTCGTCATAGCCATTTCTTGAAGTACTTCAAGTCTATCCGAAAACCCTTCTCTATCTTCTTTATTGTCTACAAACGATTTTAATGCCGGGTAATAACTTTTAAATTTTGTTACAAACCCTTTACTTTTTGAATTTAATAGAATTAACTGTGGATAGAGTTCCGATGACCATTCCTTCATATCTTGTTTGATTAGGAATTGATTGGTATTTAAAGCTGGGACTTCCTCTAGCTGTACATTAGGACTCATTAAAGATTGATCAATATACGTTTGGATTAATTTAGATTGCGCACCTAATTTTCGTAATGAAGAGGAAATATCCATGCCTTCCTGTTGAGTTTCCGCTTGAACGATTGGTGTTGCGAGAGTATTGATAGGAATAGTTGCTCCAGTTACAATGGATGTGACTAATAATCCTGTCATTATTTTAGTTTTCATTCCGTACACTCCTTTACCATTGTTTTTATAACTTAATTCATATAACTTGTACGACCGCTCTCTTTGTAAACTGGATAAGAAGGAGAAATCTTTCAGATACGTTAATATCGTTGTTTTTTACTTCTAATAGGATGTAAGGATTTTATTTATCTCTCATTTCGATACTCTATTTTTTTAAATATAAATAACAAAAATTTATTAACTATATTTGAATCAGGCACCTTATGAGTAGTAAATTATTAATTCTTTCCTAAAGTTGCGGTTTAACTTACAGAATCGTGAGGATCAATAAACCAATGCTTACAGTTAATCTTGTCATAACATTGTTTAATTTTAATTTGATAATATCCCTCTTAGTTTTGTCAGCAAACTCCTTACTAGACAACAAAAGGTGAAATTATACTGTACATTGCTTATACTTTTATTGCGGAATAACTTCACTTTTGTTATGCAGAAACTTAGAACACGTTTATTACCAATTTGATTCTTGACCTCTTGTAAATAAATTTACTATTCAGAAAATTATTAAAGACATAATGTTACTTATAACTTCACTATAATTCCTATTAGCGTAACCTTCTCCTTTCTGTCTGGTCATACCAGTTATGTTGTTCATTAAAACATTAAATTTTCAATGCGTAAATAGAAAAATTTTGTCGATTATGCTCGATAATTTACTGTTAAATAAAAATATGAACCAAAAAAATTATATAAATATAGTTATTCGTAAATTTCATTTCTGTAATTGTAATGATTACAAATTAATGTGTATACGGTTAAAAATAACTATTTTAGCTCAACCAAGAAATTTTATTTTAGAAAAAATACTTATAGAATAATATAATAGGTTTTTTTATACTTTTTTACCTTTATTTAGTTATGTATAATTGCATAAAATGTAGATATATTTAGTAATATATGTTATATTGTTGATTTTTTTAAAAAACATCCTGATATCATCATTATTAAATATCTAATATGAAGATATTAATCTATAAACTTATCTTCGTTATAAACGTAGGTTCTAAATTACAAAAAAGCTGCAAAGCCTCCTTGAAACACTTTGCAGCCTTCTATCTTTTTGTTTCCTTTAGCAAAATAATGGTTAGTGAATTTTTATTTTTTAGGATACTTATACCCATGTTTAAGTCTTTACATTGGAGACAGCAGATAACAAGCTTATATTACTGTATATTTTTCACGGTACTGCCTAGGAGTCATACTAGTATTTTTTTTGAAAACTCTTATAAAATAACTTTGGTCATTAAAATTAAGCCAAGCACAGATATCTGATAAAGAATAAGTAGTAAGTGTTAATAATTTTTTTGCTTCTTCCACTCGTTCCCTTTGAATATATTCGCTGAAAGTGATTCCCATTTCTTTTTTAAATAGTTTAGACAGATAAGTAGGCGTAATTTCTAATTGATTAGCAAGTTCATTCAGAGATATTCCATCGTAAACATTTTTATTAATATGTTTTATACATGTAGTAACCGCGTAAGAATACTTTTTTGCATTGTATTCTTTCACACGATCTGCAAAGGTACGTAAAGCGTCCCCTGACAATCGCTTTACAGATTCTACATTATCTAATTGTTCTAGGGTTTGTATATATAAAATACTATGAGCAAAAGCAATATCTGGTGGCAGGTTTCCTTCTATTGCATATCGAGTGGCTAAGGTAATCGCAATAATTCCAAGGTTTTTTTGATTCCTGAGCGGATCCTCTATTAGCATAAGTTCAACATCTTCTTGCGAAACCGCATACATATACTGTATTAACTTTTTTTTATTTCCTTCTTTAATAGTCGAAAAGAAATCATTTACTAATGCCATATTGTGCGTTTTAGGTTTGTTTTGTCGGCGTTTTAAAATATATAAATCAGGTTTCACATTTTTATTAGGAATTTCCTCTAGTACTCTATTTTTTTCCAAGACAATATCTACATCTAACTTTTCATTGAAAATCATGTAATGTAATAAAATTCCCATATCAATTAATGTAGTTTTTTTAATCTCAGATAAACACTGATAATAGGCAAGTCTTTCTTGAATGTTATCATTTGATTTAAATTCTTTCTGAAATTTTATGATCATATCATCTGAATCTTTTGGATGTATAGTAGGACCGATTATAATAGTCCCTTTAATATCATCATGATTTTCTATATGAATTAGAACAAAATTTTCAAGATAGTTGTTACTTCGGAAAAGTGGCAAGTTAAAGGGATCGTTTTCTTGATAAATATCACTAAGATGTTCTTCTTTTGAAGAATAAAAAGGACTACAAACATTATCAGATGTAGAATGATATAAAATTTTTCTGTCTGCAGATAAAATATGTACAGGGGCATTAAATGCTTTATGTGCAAGATCACACAAGTGTTGTATATCGATAGAAGTATTCATTACATTCTCCTTTATAGATCCATAAAATATATTCTGTTAGATATAATTCATGACAAATAATACTATAAAATATCAAATTAGTACAATTCACAACAAAATATTACTATATCTTTTTTATAAAAATCATATATTATTTAATTGTAGTTAGCATCTAAATATCAGAGTAGATAAGTAAATGAAATACACTAAGTTCTTTTCTTAATTCTACAAGATATAATTATTGAACTTGAGAAAACAGTGAAGTACTACAAAATACAGTGGTAGTCAATGCGAGGACCAAGCTGGAAAAAGGTTTAAAATGCAGCGAAAGTTACAGGAGATACTGTACCACCGCAAGAAATAACAGTCAAAGTTCCAATTCAATCATTTATACAAATTGAATTCAAAAAATAAATACTGCTAATTTAAATGTGAAACTGAAAAACTATTTTGCTCCAAATTTTAGAAAAAGATAATAAAGAAGTTGTGAAATTGGAAACAGATGAAAGCGATACGGCTATTTTTGAAGCACTATGCTTTGAAAAATACAAGGTAGAGGAAATTCAAGTACTCAATTAAACATTTAATTGAGAGAAAGGTCTTTTCATCAACTAAAAATAAAAAACGAATGGAATATTCAAAAAATGACACTATATTACTGGTCGTAACATTAGTTTTACTTTCCACAAAAGAGGAAAAAATATATAGACTTTACAAATACTAAGAATAGCAAACTAGCTAGTTTTATTACCGTATCACATAAAGTGAAACTTTAATCAGTGGGGGTTTTGTTCATCCCCCACTGATTATTAGCCCATACCAATCGGGGTCTTACTGCCCGGCAAATAGCGGGATAAACTTATTATTAATTTCCAAATACAATAGTTGTTAATCAACAAAAAACTTCAATAATTAAGGTACACAGTAAATTGATCTCAAAACAGTAATTACTACAGTATCAGTTTTTACTTATTCTATAAAAAAAGAAATATCACTTAATAATTATTATTTTATATCGATTTAGACATAAAACATTTTATTATATCAGCTTAAGTATTATAGAATTAAAATTGCAAATAACACCAAAATACTTTTAAGGGCTCATACATCGTTCATACCGAATTTATCACCTTTAGATACCTATGTCATTAACATAACTAAAAAAGATTGTTACAAAGGAATCTGAGAGGTCTTTTCGATTTCGAAATTTGTTTTTTGTAAATTAAAGGAAAATAATCCGTATATATACGGATTATTTTCTTAGTGTAATCTATATTGACCTGTTAACTATTTTTCAGCCATTCGAACTAAGCGTTTTGTAATCTCTCCACCGATCCGAACCATTTGCAGATGATGTGATGTATCAGGTCCCAGTGTGACTCCTAGTTCAAAAGCAATTTCATACTTCATTTGCTCAATAGTACTTGTAGTAGCAGAAATAAGAATTTCATTTGTATTACTTTCGTATCTTTGAATATTTATAAATAACATGTGCCTAATTATGCTATTTACGCATGAGTAACCTAATTTCTTCTAGTACTTTTATGGGAACCCTTTCCCTCCCCTTATTCTACCAATTGAATTTGAAACACAAATGTACATTGCATTTCAATATAACAATAAAAGCTACAAAAGCAACGAATTTACTACTTTAAAGTTAAGTGTTTAACCTTGAAGTACTTAAATTCTTTTTTCCAGATAAAGCATACATTATATCTTGATGCTTTATTGTCCTCTTATAATTATGTGGTATCGGAAATTTGTTTCGGTGTTCTTTCATTATAATTAAAGTTTGAAGTTCTATGCTCAATACTTTTGCGAGAACATGATAGTTATATCCATTGTTTAACAGAGAAATTATGTCATAAAACATAGTTTTTCCGCCTACTAATTTTACTAATCTATTCTTTAACTCATTCCTTTTTTCTTTAGCTTCATCCATTTCTAACAACATGGATTTTTTATTTGTTTGCTTAATGTATTGAGTATATAACTCTGGGAATTCTTTTTGGACTTCTTTGTTTAATACTGGTTTATATTTAATCATATAAGTAACTTGTAACAATGAGCGTTTTAACAAACTATCTTCAATAAGATACGCTACTTTATTAAATAAATGTACATATTCCTTAATATTGGAATAACTATTAAAATGAGCTAATACTCTACTTTTTATACTAAAAGCCTTACCTATATAAATAATATTGTCATTATAATCTCTAATAAAATAAATACCACTGTCATCTTTTTCTAATTCATTATCCAGTTCTTCTAGACTCATAAAATGCAATTCACTCATACTTTCCTCTCCTTATTAGTTTTAAATCATGAAAAACAGGCAAGGTTTCTAAAAAAGGCACTCAGCTGTCCTAGGATTTTTCATTTTATTTCTTGCTAAATATCAAAAAACTGCTTCTATGTTACTCAACTATCAATATGATTATTAATACAATTTTCTCTCGTTATTATCTCGCAATTTTATCATGTAATTTCGAGATCGTTTCCTCATTTAAATTACTGTGTTTTATCGAATAAAAGAAATATATGACTGCCCCAATAGTAATCCAAATACTAAAGTACATCCATGTTCTTAACGGTAAATTTAGCATTAAAAACACACAACAAACAATTGAAACGCTTGGTAATACAGGTACAAAAGGTACCATAAATCCACGTTTTAAATTTGGGTGTGATTTACGGAGAATAATAACTGATAGACAAACTAACGCAAACGTCACCAAACTACCGATATTAACTAAATTAACCAATTCTTTCAAATCAATAAACCCAGCTATTATAGAACTCCCTATTCCTGACAATCCAGTTATAAAAGTGGGTGCTCCAGTTTTCTTATTAACTTTCGCAAATGATTTCGGTAACAATCCATCACGACTCATTGCAAAGAAAACTCGTGTTGCCGCATACATATTTGAAAAAATAACAGCCATAAGGCCAATTACAGCACCTGCAGCAATTGCACCAGCGACTTTTCCTTGTCCTACCACTTCCATTACATAAGCCATTGCCTCAGGAACATTTAATTCTTTATAGGAAACCATTCCTGTCATAACAATGCATACCATAACATAAATAATTGTACATATGATTAATGATGCAATAATACCGATGGGAAGATTACGTTTCGGATCTTTTACTTCTTCTGCTGAAGTTGCTAATATATCAAAACCCGTGAAAGCGAATAAAATAGCTGCTCCACCCGTAAAAACCCCACTTAAACCGTATGGTGCAATTGGTACCCAGTTCATTGGTTTTACATAGAATATACCAACTGTAATAAACAATAAAATCATACCAATTTTAATCAATACCATTATATTATTGATTCGTTTACTTTCCCTCGTACCACGGGATAACATCCATGCTAATATCAATGTAATGATTACTGCTGGTAGATTTACAATACCACCATGTGAAGGGATCGTTACTAGAGCTTTAGGTATCTCTAATCCAAATCCTTTTATTAAATTGTGGAAATAGCCTGTCCATCCAGCAGCGACAGCCGCTGTTGCCACGATATATATTAACAGTAAAGACCAACCTACTAGATGAGCAACAAACTCACCAATTGTTGCATATGAGTATGTATATACACTACCAGATGCCGGGAGTGTGGAAGCAATTTCTGCGTAACATAATGCTATAAATCCGCATATAATTGCTGCAAGTACAAATGAAAAAATAACTGCTGGACCAGCATCTCTTGCTGCTACTAATCCAGTTAACACAAGAACGCCCGTTCCAATTATTGAGCCTACCCCTAACATAATTAAATCAAATGCTCCTAATGTTTTCGTTAAGGTCTTGCTTTGATTATGCTCTAACAATTGTGTAACGGATTTCTTTTTTAATAACTTACTCATATTCTCTGTATCCCCTTTAAAATAAGGTTTGCTCTTCTCATTATTGTTGTATATAAATTTACTTAGTTATTACATAGTCTTATAATATTTCTTTTACGTTAAATAAATTTGTAACATTCTATTTTTTCTCTTTCCTCCACTGTTCAACAAACATCAGCTATAATGTGTTATAACTCATTCAATTTACCTCCAAAGATATAAATAAAAGATTTTGTCATTCCAAAGAGATAATTAGTTTTGTATGTTCGATAATGGTATGATAAACAAAAATAATTTATTTATTTAATTGAGTTTCACTAGAACTTAAGTTATTTTTCTTCCGTAATACACTAACAATATACCCACATACACCGCCTATAATAGCCGGAACCCCCCACCCTAAACCTACACTATATAAAGGAAGAAAATGTTCAAGAAAATTATGTATTATTTCACTTTCTATTCCAGCAGCTTTTAATCCATCTAACGAACTAAAAATAAATGTCAATATCAAACTCCCTTGATATACTTCAAATCTACCATTGAATACAGAGTGTAAAAATATTAGGAATATTAAGGTAATAGCAATTGGATACATAGTTATTAATACAGGGATTGAAATCTTAATTAATTGTGTTAACCCTATATTCGCAACTAGTATACTGAAAACAGACAAAATAATAGCAAGTTTTTTGTAAGAAATTTTTGGAAATAATTTATGAAAAAAAGAAGAACAAGCAGTGATAAGTCCTACGCTTGTAATTAAACATGCTACTATAATCATTACACCTAAGAAAATTGCACCATACGAACCAAAGTAATAGTCCGAAACTTTTTCTAAAACTTCAGCCCCATTATTTAAACGACCTAGTTTTTCTACACTAGAAGCGCCCATATAGGAAAGGGCAGTATAAATAAGAGCTAAGAGTGTAGCAGCAATAGCCGTTGCTTTTACACAAACAATCATAAGCTGCTTTTTAGTCGTAGCCCCTTTTTCTCTAATTGCATTCACGATAATGATTCCGAAAACAAAAGCTCCAAGGGCATCTAATGTTAAATATCCTTCTTGAAAACCTTTAAAAAATGAATCTGATGCATACAATTCAATAGGCGCTTGAATTCTTCCAATTGGATGAATAAAAGTCACAACTACGAGCATCCCAATAACAGTCAATTTGATAGGAGTCAAAATTTTCCCAACTATGCCAATAATCTTTGTAGGATTAAGGGATAACAAGCATGTAACTGTAAAAAATAAGATTGTAAATACAGTTAAGGCAACAGGACCTGCATCATGTGATAAAAAAGGTTTAATTCCAATTTCAAACGATACATTACCAGATCTAGGGATGGCGTAAAAGGGGCCAATCGCTAGATAGAGAACGGTCGTAAATACAATACCAAACACCGGATGCACACGACTAGCTAAAGATTGCAAATCATTTTCACCTGAAAAAACAAATGCTGTTATTGCTAACAATGGTAAACCAACTCCAGTAACTAAAAAGCCTGCATTGGCTATCCATACATTATTTCCAGCCATTTGACCAAGCATAGGTGGAAAAATTAAATTTCCTGCTCCAAAAAACAATGCAAACAGCATCAATCCTATAATAATGATAAAGGAAGTAGGAACTTTATTTGACATAACAACTCCTCCGATTATACATTTGTATACACTTTTTATTTTCCCTATAATTTATATATTAATCTATTTAATTCCATCCTAGAGCACCGTTGCGGAAGGCAATGTATGCCCCCGCTCCCTATAAGAGAATAGCAACAAATTTTCAATTTAAATAACTACTTACATTAATGGATGTGAAGTTACGCCTAAACAAAGCCTCTCACTTACTAGTTAAACGAGACATTTCCATAGATTTTTTCGTACAACGTTTCATAGCTGAAATGATAGCTGTTCTTAAACCTTTTTCTTCTAGTGTTGCTACAGCTTCTATCGTCGTTCCACCTGGAGAACAAACCATATCCTTCAATTCACCTGGATGTATTCCCGTTGCCAATACCATTTTTGCAGAACCTAATACAGCCTGAGCCGCAAATTTATAAGCTTGTTTTCTCGGCATACCGTCAAGTACAGCAGCATCTGCCATGGCTTCTATAAACATATACACATATGCTGGAGAAGAACCACTAATAGATGTAACAACATCCATTAGTTTTTCATTTACGACCTCCGTCTGGCCGAAAATATTAAATATATTTAGTACCTCTTTTATATCTTTTTCTGTAACCATTTCATTAAAAGATAATGCAGACATTCCTTCCCCAACAAGTACCGGTGTATTAGGCATTACCCTAATAACCTTTAACTTTCTATCAAATTCATTCTCAGTGCTCTTAATACTTTTTCCTGCAGCAATAGTTACAACAATTACATCATCTTTTATTTGGTCTTTTATTTGGTTAATTACCGATGTGTATAGGTCTGGTTTAATTGATAAAATTAAAATGTCAGCACTGTTAGCGACTTCATTATTGTTAGTAGTTATAGTTATGCCATATTTATCACTAGCATTTTTTAAATTGCTGACGTTTAAATCTGAACAAATTATTTGATTTGGAGACACTATATTTTTATTAATCATCCCACCTATCATAGCAATACCCATGTTTCCACATCCGATAAATCCTATTTGTTTATTCATAATAATTTGATCTTGCTCCTTTTATTCTAAACTTTATTGATTTTGAAATTATTATTCTAAGTTAGGGCTATTACAATTACTGGGTTTATCAATAGAATTTAAAAATTCTCCTTCCTATAATGAGCTACACTTTTGTATGTACTTTACAAGCATGCATTTAAAAAATGTAGAGACTTTCTATTCATAGAACTATTAAAAACAAGAGTAAAATGGTGATGATTTTTCGGAATTAATATTCTTTAACTATTCACCATTTTAAATAGAGCTTACATATTCCTCTAATAATTACTTATTTTCAAAATTTATAGTTACGCTTAAGAAAATGTATTTAAGTTCCAAATAATTATCGCCGTAGATAGTATGAAACAAAGTAATGCAGGAATTATCATTAAAATAGATTGTTTTGCTCGAAAAATATGAGCATGAATGGCTCCGACCATGAGAACTGCTAATAATATATTTGCTCCTAGCGCTAAGTATTGATTCCAAATACCACCGATTATACCTATTGCTCCAATAATTTCAATAAAACCAATTATAGACATAAACCATAATGGATATTGATATTGTTGCCAATGTTCCACCTGAAAAGATATACGAAAAATTTTTATGAATCCCCCTACTACAATAAAAATTGCTAAAACTACCTGAAGAACAATCATCATTTAAACTCTCTCCTTTTAAGACTTTGTTAATTTCTATTTTAAAATTGTTTCAATTAAATATTTTGTAATCCTTTTAGATAGCTCTCTATTGCTATCTTCTTTCCATGTATTCGGTGGAAACCTACTTCTTTTACCGTCTAATATTTCTTGATAGATTTCTTTTATTTGCACTGCTTTCGCTTGCACTTCAAACTCCCTCCTATTCAAGACATATAACGATTCCTCTTTCCTAACGTTAAATAAAACGCCAATAGTAACTATTGTGATCTACTTTTATAACGTAAAAGAAATGTATAGGGTAAAATCATTTCTTTAATCTATAATAAGAAGGACATAAAAAAACAAAAAGTTACAAAAATTTTCAAATTAAAATTTTTGTAACTTTTTGTTTTTGTGTAAATATAAGGTCAATTAAGACGTCTCACCGTTTTAAACTTGACGCTCCATAATCTTGTATAGTTACATTTATATGATATTTAATCGGTACCTTACTAAATGTTCGATCCCAATCTTTTTTGACTTCCTCCCATGTTCTCGGGTGTTTAATTCTTAATTGGTTGCCAAAACCCGCAATATCGACTTGATATTCTTTTTGTATTTTTTTTGTAACATGATGTACTAAGTGCTTTACTTCATTTTCAATAGCGTTTTCTTCCCTTTTTAAAAATTCATTTTCAAAATCTTTTCCTGGTTGCACCCAATTTTCAGACAAACGTCCTTCTGATTCAATGTTTACATCAAAGGAAATATTATTTCCGTTAACATGTGGTATGATTTTGCTTTTTATTGACTTTATTTCGTATATAATGAGTTTCTTTGATTCTTTATCAAAAGTTTTTATCACACCACCATTCCTTTTTCCGTTTATCCATACTACTCCTTCCAATTCCTGTTCATTTAAAAAGCCCATCAATTTTTTTGTCTTCCCTTTAATTACAGCAGCTCCTGCAAATTTTGTTTCCCCATTCATCGAGATTACATTTTGCAAAAGAAAACTGGACCCTGACCGCATCTTTCCTTCTAATTTAGCGAGCGATACAGGAGCCAAAATCCTTGTTGTTCTATTTCTATTATCTGCAATTCCAGACAAACGAAATGCTGGGATTTCTCCTTTTTTGTTTGATTCCAGTACCTCCTTCGCTAGCCCCTTGCTAATTAAGATCATAGAGCTCAGCCGAACTTCATTGTCACGGAGATACTGTTCAAGTAATTGTTCTAAACTGTATGTACGTACAAGACTATCACTAATAACAATGTTTTTTAAATGCGGGCTGAACATTTCGCTCTCTCTTTTCAATGAAAGCTCCCGAACAATTTGATGAATGGAATCACCGGTCTCAGAAACATTTATATACCGTTTTTGTTGTCCGTTTCCTTTACTTTGTGCTTGCGAACTAACAATTTGATAAGTAGCTGTTATAAGATTTCTTTTAGGATATCCTCCTTCCTCATCCTCTTTCTCAATTGTTGAATCCTTCCCTTTATCTAGTGCTATACCTGCAGTTAAACTCAACTCTTCTACTTCTTTACTGCTCCAACATCCTGTTAAAAATAGGAGCACAAGCATCGATAACAAAACCAAATAGAACCGCATATAATTAAATTTCGTTTTCACACTATTCCTCCTTTTAATCGCTTAATAATAAGAAGGAGCAGTGGCAGTAAACCAAATAAAAATATAGCAGCATTACCGAGCATATCCCCCAATTTAAGCAAATGATTTATATTTTTCGAAGTCATAGCAATGATGTAAATGATTGGAATCAAAGCAAAAATAAATGGATGAATACTCTTTTTAAAGAGTTGGGCTAATCCTAATGCAGCTGCATAGTAACTAATCGTATAGGTAGCAAATATTTGCATAATCCATATTACAAGTAGTAAAGATTCAAAACGTTCAAATATCAAACCAGAAATTTCAAAACTGCGCATAAGGTCAATTGTCGGCCATGTTCTTGTTACAACCCCATCAATTGATAATGCACCGATGACCATTACAACAGTTATTACATAAAAGATTAACGGAATAGAAATTCCAACTAAAATAGCTTTTACTGCTTTATTTCGTTGTTCCATAAACACCAAAAGAATTAACATAATTTCAGGACCTGTATATGCGAGAGACGTTGTTTTTATCCCATCTAACACTGGTTTAATCCCAAAACCCAATACGGGACGGAGATTATCTATCTCAAATATTCCGATACTCATAAAGGAAATGACTAAAAAAATAAAAACAGTAATAGGGAATATTATTTCAAACATCCGTGCAATTGAGTTAATACCACTCATAATCAAATAAAGACCTATCCACATAAAAGGCATAATAATAGCCCATGTAGGAGTTCCTTCGAGCAAAAAAAAGCTTATTACTTCTGCCATTGAACGAATTTGAAAAGCTGAGGTTGTAAGAAAATAACCTATAATAAGAAAACTAAGCAACCTGCCTATCCATTTCCCTACAATTTCTTGACTGTATTGATAAAAGGTTTTTTCTGGGAATCCTTGACTTAATTTGACCATGATTACTCCTGAAACCATTGCGAGTATTCCACCTAATATCACACTTAGCCATACATCTGGTGTTTTCACTTTTTCCACAGATGCTCTGGGCAGAGTGAGGATTCCTGTTCCGAGTATGTAATTTACAATAATAACAACTGCTTGCGAAGTTGTTATTCGGTCTTGGGATTTAGTAATCACTGAAGGCCACTTCCTTTCGTCATCAGCTACTTTTTGCGGATAGTTTTTTTAGTATGCATTATTTTTGGTCTACGTCTCATTATTTTTAATGGCATGCGAACCATAAAATCTTTCCAGTCACTAAATCGATACGGAACAGCAGGGCTAGTATAAGGAACGCCAAAACTTTTCAGTTTCACTAAATGACTGCAAAGTAAAAGAAAGAAGAGAATAACTCCATACAATCCAAATATCGCAGCACAAAACATAGCTACAAAACGAAGAATGCGTAACGTAATTCCCACACTATATTGTGGGATAGTAAAAGAAGAAATAGCTGTTACCGCAACAACGATAACCATTATTGGGCTAACGATTCCTGCTTCTACGGCAGCCTGACCAATTATTAAACCGCCCACAATTCCCATTGCAGGTCCAATCGGTTTAGGCAGACGTAAACCTGCTTCTCGTAAAACTTCGATGGCTACTTCCATAATCAACGCTTCGATTAAAGCGGGAAAAGGAACTCCTTCTCGCGATCCGATAATAGAAATAGCTAGCTTGGTGGGAATTAATCCTGGATGAAATGAAATAAAAGAAATATACAGTGCTGGAGCAAATAATGAAACAAACGCTGTCATGAAGCGTAATAAGCGGAGAAGCGTACCAGGAAGCCACCTTTCATAATAATCTTCTGGTGATTGCAGCAGCATACTAAATGTAACTGGAGCAATTAAAACAAATGGTGTTCCATCTAACAAAATAGCTACTCGGCCTTCCATCAAAGCACTAATAACACGATCAGGTCGTTCTGTATTTTGAATCTGCGGGAAAGGACTGAGATAATTATCTTCAATGAGTTGCTCTATATAACCAGATTCGAGTACACTGTCTATGTCAATTTTCTGAATTCTGTTTTTTATTTCTTCCACCAATTCTGTACTAGCAAGATCTTTAATAAATGCGACAACTAATTCTTTCTTTGCACGTTCTCCTACTGGTAGCTTTACTAATGATAAGTTCTCATCTGCACAATGCCGTCGCAAAAGTGAGGTATTATCACTTAATACTTCAGTAAAACCAACCCGTGGCCCTCTGACTAATGCCTCTGATACTGGTTCTTCCATGTTTCGTTTATTTGCTTTTGTTGTACCAAGAATAAACACATCTGCTAAACCATCAATTAAAAGAGCTGTTGAACCTATCAATACTTTGGATATCACATCTTTTATGTAATGGACTTCTGCTACTTCACTAATTGTAAGAACTTTATTTTTAATATATTCTTTTGAAACAGTCCCCTCCACATAAGAAGATTCATTTTTATATTCGTCAGAAAAATCATCCATTAGTAATTTCATAATATGTTTGTCAATGATCTCTTTATCTGATAGACCATCAACAAAAATGATCCCAGCTTGAATATCTGTGCGTCCAATATTAAACTTCCGAAAGCGAACATCAGAATTATGTCCGATCTGTTGCTTTATAAGTTCTAAGTTAGAGGCAAAATCGTTTGTGAAATGAACGGTTGCATTTTGAGAAGGTTTATACTCTTGTTTCGTTTTACTTTGAATATTATTTTTCTTCACTTGTTTGTCTCTGGACTTCCACCAACTCATTCTTCCCACTCTTTCTCTGTCATACGAACCCAATGAAAAAATCTTGAGATAGTATACGGAATTAAAAACAAAATAAAAGCTTGTACAAAGACTTTCCAATCTGGAAAATAAGAAGTAATTATGTTCCACATGTTTATCACCCAATTTATATACTCTGTTAGGATTGAAATTTCTAAAGAACGATATGTACTTAATAAAAAATAACGATAAGATTAAAGAGCAGAAAAGCGAGACATTATACTTATTTAGTACCAATAACCTAGTTAGTATAAAAACATTTCTGACCTAAAATACCATTTTTAATTATAATTTGTTAAATATTATCTCCTATTCCTTCATTTGTATGCCTGCATTTGAATTTCAAATAATATAAGTATGAATGATATTTTCTCTAAAAGAAAAAAAGATGCTAGAAGATAGCATCTTTTTTTAAATTCAACTTACTATGTAGTTATATTTTATTTTGGAAATACTCGTTTTTAAATGAATATTAATGTGTAAGAAATACATATTCTTTTGTTCCAAGTTAGTACATTTCTACCAAATCGATACGGAATTTTCTGATTTTAAAAATGATATGAAAGAAAGGAAAATACTCTCTTAGAAAAACTATATAAAACAAATAACATGAAAACAACTATCAATCTATTAATTGAAAATGATAATGAGCAAGAGTTTATCATCTTAATTCCAAGTGTATTCGTTTTGCTTCAAAATAAAGAACTTGAATGAATTTTTTCGTATCAATACGAGCAGGTACTGTTGGTTCATTATTCAATTCTGTCATCTTTCTCCTTACGGTAGTAAAATCAAAAAATCTAGAAGCATAATTTTCGAACTTCGGGTTTAAAAAATCAGTAAGTCCAAGAGATGCTAAATGGTTTAATGATTGATAAATTGCTCTCCGAATCCGTTGTTTGGAAGCTTCTATGAACCTTTTTAATTCGGTATCTTCAGCTGAATCCCCAAGTTTTTTTTGAGCTAAATTCATAAAAATCTCTTTTAGTGAGGGAAAACCTTGTTCCAACGTGTTATCTTGTTCATATTTATATAAATAATCTAGCATATCCATTAAATCTTTACTTCCATTTTCACTGGCTATTCCTAATTCCGACAAAAGAAAATGAATGGAATTTTGAAAATGATTAAAAGTATTTAAATGTTTTTCATTACGGTATTTTTCTTGCGCACTTGAATTACTATCCAATTTTAGTACCGTATTAAGCGATTCTTGAATGTTTTTTATCGATTTTTCCAAACGAATTCTTTCAATGACTTTCCGGACAACTGTTAATACTTCAATCCGGTTAATTGGCTTAATAATATAGTATTCAACGCCAAGCGAATAAGCTTCAGCAATTAATTCTTTTGATTCTACTTGAGAGACCATGATGATTTTCCCTTTAAACGAAGGCTTTATTTGACGAATTGTTTTTATTCCATCTTGAATGGGCATTAACAAATCAATAAATAAAATGTCTATATTTTTAAGGATCGGCATGTATTGCTCTAAAGATAAACCATCCTCAGCTTCTCCTATAACCTCTCCAAGATCTTCATCCTCGATAATTTGAGCCAACATTGAACGAACCGCTTTTTCATCATCTACTATATAAAAATACATAGAATCACCCTTTCGAAATTATATGATCAATCCCTAATCTAATTATAAAAATTGATCCTCTTCCTTCGGTTCTGTCCTCAAGCGTAACATCACCTTCAAGTTGTTCGACCATTTCTTTAACATACGATAGTCCGATGCCTGTCGATGGATTGCCTAAACCATCATATTTAGAAGTAAAACCAGGCTCAAAAATTGAATCTTTATATTTTGAAGAAATACCTGGACCGTTATCTCCTATTCGAAATTCAACGAAATGATGGTCTTTATTAATGTCAATTATAATAGTTCCCATACTTTGGATAGCCTCTACAGCGTTTGTCACGATATTATTTACAATAGATAGGATTGTATAAATATGATAATGAGGATGCACACCATCAATTTTATATACAAATTGGATGTCTTTCTCTAGCAACCGTGCATATTTCGTATTTGCCCGTATAATGATGTTTACTAGTTCATGTACAGACATATAATCTGTAAAACTTTCATCAGAAATTAGTTTTGAAAGTCCCGCAAAAATACGTTGATTATCCTTTTTAACGTCATGCACCTCACCAGCAATTTGTAATGCCTGTTGCCTTAAATCCTGAAACTGAAAATCCATCTGTTTATGCTCAAAAGAGTCTAAGGTTTTATATAAATCATAGGATTTTTTTGTTATATTCTCAGTATCTTGTAATGTTTTTTTTAAATGAACAGCATCTTCATATAAATTAGAAATGAGCATAAGCATATGTTCATTTTGTTTCTTTATGTGTCTCTCCCTTGATTGCGCTTCATACAATTTCATCATATTGAAAAAGCTTAGAACTATAAAACTATGGGAACATGCGATAACAACGATCTCATTTATTGCCTCGGATGTGATCGATGTTTTTAATACGAAATATTGAATCATTAATTCCACACAGTCTGACAATATTTCAATAACGCAACCAATCAAACCGATCATTAGTGGTTGATGATAAAAACGTTTAATTTTTGCTAAATGAAAGAGATACGAATACGTAAAATAAAAGAAAAAACTAGGATAGTGAGTATGAAAAGCGGCTAACCAATCCATATTTCCCTTTATTATTACATCCATTGACATACGAAATACTACAACGACTATTGCTGTTAAAAAACCCGGTAAAAATGCTGGAACTCGTCGAAACAATAACAAAAAAAAGAAAAATGTCGGTGCACCAAAGCTCATTCTAAATGTTTCGTTTAAGGGAAATGACTTTATTTCACCTACTAAGGGTACTGTAAGTATCATTAAAACAAGAATATAGATGTCTTTTTTTACTAAATTACTAAGATTCAAAATAATCACTTCCCACTTTCGCCTAACAGTCAGTATACAAACCTATTTGTATTAATACAACACTTACTCTATTTTTTTCAAAAACTAATAAATAAGATATAAACGAAAGTATTACAGATTGTGAGTATTCATTACAGTCTTCTACTTTAGAAAGATACTTTATAACTCAAAAATGTTCAGACACAATATATGGCCTGAACACTTTTGGACTCGCTCTAACACCAAAATATTTGTGCTCCTTTTTAAAATATACTCAAATCCCATTCTTTTGCAATATGTTCTAACAACATAACTCCTGGTAAACTATTCCCATATTCATCAATGGCTGGTCCGTAAATACCAATACCACATCCATCTTGAAACGATAAATCCTTCCTAGATTTTGAGGGAACAAGTGTCATAATTCCGCCGGATACCCCACTCTTAGCTGGTAATCCAATAAAAGCAGCAAATTTCCCGGAAGCATTGTACATTCCACAAGTAAGCATTAAAGCTTTTGTTAACCTAGCTACTTCTTTAGGGAGCACTTGTTCTTTGCGAATAGGATGATATCCATCATGTGCTAGTATAAGCCCTATTAAGGCAATATCTTCTGTATTTATTTCAATTGAACATTGTTTTAGGTAAACCTCTAGTGTCTCCTCCACATCTGATTCTAGAAAACCATTCTCCTTTAAATAGTATGCTAAAGCTCTATTACGATGAGCCGTTTCCCATTCTGATTGAAATACTATTTCATTAATAGCAGGACGCTTCTCTATCATTTTTTCAATTAATACGTATAGAGATTCTAATTTTTCTTTCACCGATATCCCTGGCAAAAGTGAAGCTATCGTAATCGCTCCAGCATTAATCATAGGATTAAAAGGTTTTCCTGGTTTATGTATCTCTAAACGAATAATCGAATTGAAGGCATCTCCAGTTGGCTCTACGTCAACTCGTTCTAATACATAAGAAATACCACGACTTAAACAAACGGCTATAAACCCGATTACTTTTGATATACTTTGTAATGTGAAAGGTACCTCCCAATCTCCTGACTTTATCATTGTTCCATCTGGCTTTACTATACAAATCCCTAACTGCGATACATTTATTTCCCCCAGAGCGGGAATATAACTGGCGCTTCGTCCCTTAGCTGCATACGTTCGATAATGAGCTACCCATTGATCTAAGCAAACTTTTTCTTGACCCTCAATTTGAACGATAGAATCCTTTATCATTTAACAATATTCCCCCGTACTATTAACTTTATATAGAATAATTTTTTCTTTAATATCATCAATAATATTTGCACTAGAACCAAGAAAGATATTCAGACACATTGCAGTCTGAATATCTTTCTTATTACACACTTTTCTTTTTTGAAGTTTCCTCATAACTATCCCAACATTCAACATTTTCAAGTCCTTTAATGCTTTCTTTATAAAAAACAGGATCTTTACCAGTTTTTTTCTGGTTTATATAATCTTGTAACGCCGCAAATGCTACTTTTGAAAGTAAGGTAATAGCAATTAAATTAATAATAACCATAAATCCCATAAATAAGTCCGCTAAATCCCATACAATTTGAACCTTTGCAACAGAACCAAATACAATCATAGCCAACACACTTATTCTGTATGTCATTAACCACACTTTACTTGTATGTAAGAAGCGAATATTTGTTTCACCATAATAATAGTTGCCAATTAACGCACCAAATCCAAATAAAAAGACAAAGATAGCAAGACAACCCGATGCCCAAGAACCGATGTGTTCACTTAATGCTGCTTGTGTAAGTGCAATACCATTTAACCCCGGTTGTTTATATGCATCAGACAGCAAAATAATAAAGGCAGTACTAGTACAAATGATCAGTGTATCGGTTAATACACCAAATGCTTGAATCAGTCCTTGTTTCACCGGATGACTTGTTGTTGCTGTTGCAGCAACGTTTGGTGCACTTCCCATACCAGCTTCATTTGAAAATAAACCACGTTTAACTCCATTCATAAGTGCTGCACCAATTGAACCTCCTGCTATTTGTTTAAAACCAAATGCGTTTTGAACAATAAGAGAAAGAACTTCCGGCATTTTTGATATGTTGGTAACTACAACAAATAATGCAACTCCAATGTATAATACCGCTAAAAATACCACCTTGTATTCAGCCATTTTTGCAATACGTTGTACACCACCAAAGATAATCGCGGCGAAAGCAATGGCCATGATTATCCCAACTGTTAAACGATCTGTACCAAATGAATTTTGAAAAGCAATTGTAACTGTATTTGATTGTACTGAATTGAATACAAGACCGAAAGTAATTGTAATTAAAATAGAGAATAATACTCCCATCCAACGTTTATTTAACCCTTTTTCCATATAATAGGATGGCCCACCGCGGAAACCAGTTTTATCTTTTACTTTATATATCTGTGCTAATGTGCTTTCAACAAAACTGGATGCCGAGCTAATAATAGAAATAATCCACATCCAAAATACAGCTCCAGGACCTCCTAATGCAATCGCAATCGCAATTCCTGTAATATTCCCTGTTCCAACGCGAGCTGCCATACCAATACAAAACGCTTGAAAAGGAGAGATTTGATCTTTAGAACCACTTTTTCCCTCCATTAATACACGGACCATCTCTTTTAACATTCGAAACTGTACAAAATTCAATTTAAATGTAAAATAAATTCCGCAAATAACAAGCATAATAATTAACAATTTAGACCATAAAAAATCATTTGTTGATCCGACTAACTCTACAAAAAATCTTTCCATATTATCACTCCATACCAAAAATTTATCTATCATAATCTATATAAAATCACCTATATTCCGTGGCATAAATACCTCATTCATATTCAAATACAACAAGGATAAAAATTTTCTATATGAATAGAATTGGCCTGTTTAAGCAAACATCGCAACATGCACCTAAAAACCCAAATTTTCAAAAAAATTATCGATTATACACACGATGCTCTATCCCTTTCTGCAAAACTAATATTCTTATCCACTATTGTTGTTGTACTATTACGTTTGTTTCGTTTACCGGTGATTTACATTTAAATCATAATAATCAATAGTGATTAAGTGGTTTTTTGTTAATTTTCTCAAGAACATGGAAATATCTCCTTTCTCACTACTAATCTCAAAAATAGGCTAGATAAAAACTTCACGAAAAATCTATAAAGCGCTTTCAATCTTCAACTAAGAGAAGCTTGTCTTTAATTTATAATTAAAAGTACAGAATGTTACGAAAAAGTACAGATTTTTATAAAAACAAAAAAATATTTTAAGATTTTTCATCTAAAAAACAGTGAGATTTTGTGAATTTTATACAGTATCCAAACATCGCGGATGCTGTTCTACCTAACCTTTGACAAGCCTCTATTTTCTTCATAAAAACATGCATATTTTTTCTCTTTTAGAAGTTCATATAAAGTATTTGAAATCAAGAATCAACGGGATATTATAAGAATATTTAAAAAATAAAACATTTAATTTATTTATGGTATCATACAAAAAACATTTGTTTTCTCAATTAATCCCCCTAGTTTGATTCGTCTATATTGCACATATTTGCAACATGAAAGACACTAAGAAAAAAAGGATTTTGTTGAAGGGATGAAACATTACAAAACTCTTATTTAGGACCTTATGACATCCTCTTTTCTAGCAATATCGAGTTATCCCAAAAAACGTATATTTACTAACATAGATTACAGGTGGTGTATTGTGAAAGAAATAGTATTCGTTCAAAATAAAAAAAGACTCCTTATGAAATTCGAATTTTTAAAAAAGGATTTAGTACTTACCATTTCACTGATACTAGCAATTGTAAGCTGCTTCATACATTCGCCAAAGGTCGAATATATTAACTTTGAAGTGTTAATTAGCTTATTTAATCTAATGGTGGCCATTAAGGCCTTGGAACAACTAAAGATATTAGACAAACTTGCCGTTGCGATTTTAAATAAATGCAATAACAGCAGGTCAATATCTATTATTCTAATTTTGTTATGCTTTATTTGCTCCATGTTTGTAACAAATGATGTTGCTCTCCTCACTTTTGTACCAATAACACTTGTCATTAGTAAAAAAACACAAATGAACATGATGGATACAATCATCCTGCAGACAATTGCGGCAAACATCGGTAGTAGCTTGATGCCTATGGGAAACCCACAAAATTTATATCTATATTCTTACTATGGAATTAAGCTCATCCCATTTTTAGGTTCAATCCTGCTTTTAGCTGTACTTGGAATTAGTTTGTTGTTTATATTTACTCAAAAACTTCAAAAAACAGATTTAAAAATAGAACTACCTGTTATTACCGTGAAGAATCGAAAAAAAGCTACCATCTGGATTTTGATACTTATCACTATCATTGCATCTATTTTTGGTTTCATTAATTATTACATTGCGCTAATAGTTACATTGATGGCAGCTTTTACGTTAGATAGAAACTTACTATTAAAGATTGATTACTTTCTTCTAATAACCTTTGTCTGTTTTTTTATTTTTATTGGAAACATTTCTCATTCTGATGCGCTGGGGACCTTTGCTCGCGCTAATTTAAGAGGAGATACTTCAGTCTTCTTTAGTTCCATATTTTTGAGTCAATTGATTAGCAATTTTCCTACTTCAATTCTTCTATCAAACTTTACTTCTGATTGGAAAGCTTTATTACTAGGAGTAAATATTGGAGGGCTTGGAACAATTATCGCATCTTTAGCCAGTGTAATCTCCTATAAACTATTCATTCAGGCCAATGTTAAAGAGAGTAAGGCGTATTTAATTAAATTTAGCATTTACAACTTTTCATTTTTAATCATACTTACATGTATACAATACTTTATTTTTAAATTTCTATAACTTTAAAAAGTGATTACTACTAGAATAATAAAAACCAAAACTTTCTCAACATTAAATTGAGAAAGTTTTGATTTTAAAGTAAATAATACTTACAATTAGCATTATAAGCAAGATCCACCCCTTACATCAATTAACTCACCAGTTATCCAACGACTGTCTGATGATGAAAGAAAACCTCTAAAAACTATTTGATAATCTTTTAGAATCTAACTTTCTTATAATACTCTTTGCTATTTCTTCAATATTTTCATTTAGAAAGAAATGATTACCTTCAAAAGAATGAAGAGTACACGTTCTACTTGTATATTGCTCCCATTTTATTACTTGATCATATGTAGTAAATTCATCATTTTCCCCATTAAATATAAGAAAATCAATATCACATGGTTGTATATTATTGTCATGAATATATGTCTCGACAATTTTAAAATCTGCTCTTAGAATTGGGAGAAAAATCTCCATTAATTCTTCTGATTGAAGTACCCCGGATGGTGTACCTCCCATTGCAATAACTTCTCTTTTAAATTGCTCATTAGAAAGATTATGTCGGATATTTTTTATTTTACTATTTGGATGATTTCTACCGGACAAAACAAGAAATTCAGGCGATACGTTTTTAGAATCTTTTATTTTTCTTGCTACTTCATAGGCAATCAAACTTCCCATGCTATGCCCGAATAGAATGTAGGGCGAATCATCTATCTGCATAACTATTTTATTGTAGACATCATTTACTGCCTCTTCCATACTTTGGTACAAGTTTTCTTCAATTCTATATCCTCTACCAGCTAACTCTATCGGGACTACCTCAATATATGGATTAAAGTGATTTTTCCATTTTGCGTAACTAAACGCAGATCCCCCAGCATGTGGAAAGCAAAAAAGTTTAGTCTTCTGCATTGATTTTCTCCTTACTTTCAAATTTGTATATATTTTGGCAAATTGCATAAATGTCTTTAATTATTATCTCTTGCGGAAATTCATCCCTTGTTGCACAAGCAGATATCTTATAATTTGGCTCAATGTTATATTGTCTAAAGTAAAAGTTTTGAGGTATATACTTATATGAAATTAAAGTTGGTGACTCTTTTTTTATAGAGAATGAATTTAACGGGATATAAAGCCCTTTTCCAATCGTTTTTATATAACTTTCTTTTAATGTCCATAAATCATAAAAATAATTAATTTGTTCATCAGAATTTATATTAGATATATCATAAAATTCTTCCTCTGAAAAAAATTCATTTGCTAATTTAAGAGCCTCTATCTCTGAAACCTTTTCTATATCAATACCCACATTAAAATTAGCAGTAGTACAAACCACCCATTCTCCTGAATGTGACAGATTAAAATGAAAGTCAGAAAAATTTTCAACAAAAGGTTTTCCATACTCATTATATATAAATCTAATTTCTTCATTATTAATTTTATACTTTTGGCAGATTAGAGATTGGATTAGTAAATCCCCTATCAAAGTTCTATTAGCATGAGTTTAATAAACGCTTCATTCGTTCTTTCTTCTCATTTGAAACCAAGTTACTAAGTTGCTTAAACAAATGACTTTCAATATTCTTTGGTATTTTCACAGCTTGAATGTGTATGATAAATCACTTCCTTTTTTTAAAGGATGGCTTCATATATGTGCGTTACATAAATTCAAATTAACTTTATTAAATTGCAAATACAATAGAAAAGGTGCATATTTACATATCAATGAAAATATGCACCTTCCCTCAGTAATATCATCAGGCATTCGCTTCTATTACAAAGATTTCATAGTATTTACATCATACTATGAATAACTCATAAAGATTTCTACGTCTTTACCAATTACTTTTTACATTATCCCCTTAAAAAGTAATGCTCTTAATATATTCATTATTCCCTGCACTTGATATGCAGGTATTGGTCTACCCTTTTCGTTCATTGCGTTGCATCTTTTATACTCTCTACTTTTCCGTTAATAAAATGGATTTCTCTTTTATCCCTTCAAATTCATTTAATAGGTACTTAGCTATCTTTTCAACTGCCGGGGAGCTCACTATTTCTTCATGTGATCCAGGGACAGAATACTTATTTACTCTTCCTTTTAATAAAGGTCCCCAATCTGTAAACAACTCTTTTCCCTCCTCAGCACTAAAGTAGATAACTTCCCCAAAGTATGGTATCAAGTCATGCTCTGCCATTATGTTCAGGCATTTCCTATGAGCATTGATAACTTGCTTCAAATTCATAAGATCTGCATCAGGTGGGAGTACGCCTTCAATAATTAATCGCTCCACAAGCATATCTTGTTGATGGACGAGGCCTCCTTCCTGCTCAGTAAGATCTCTAGGAATGAAATGCTTAGATATATATGAGAGCATATCCTCACTCGTTTTATAGTCCTGCTTTGAAGGTACTTTAGTATCCATGAGTACCAACAACTCAACTTCCTCACCTTGATTCTTTAACACAGTTGCGATTTCATAAGCAATTGCACCGCCTAAAGACCATCCTCCAAGACGATATGGGCCTTCTGGCTGAACACGTTTGATTTCTTCAATGTAAAGTTGAATTACTTCCGGCAAGGTCAATTCATCAATTTCTCCCTTTTCTATAAGAGGATTCTGTAAACCATAAAATGAACAATGGTTCTTAAGTAATCTTGCTAGTTGAATGTAACAGAATACATTCCCCATAAACGGATGAACACAGAAGAAAGGTCTTTTTTCTGATTCTTGTAGTGGAACTAGCCCTGCTACTGATTTCGTCATATCATGCTTATCACGAATAAGGCATGCGATTCCTTCCAATGTTGGATTCTTAATCAATGTAGACACCTTAATCTCTTTTCCAAACTTCTCCTTAATTTTTGAAATCAATTTAATTACAAGGAGAGAATGTCCCCCTCTATTAAAGAAATCATCATTTACATAGACATCTTCTATCTGTAACACATCCTGCCAGATTTTAATCAACTGATATTCAATTTCATCCCTTGGAATGATTGGTGTAGACAAATTATTTTCTCTTTGAATTGTTAAACTGTTCAATGCCTTTCGATCAACTTTTCCATTCGGTGTAAGAGGAATCTCGTCTACCTTTATAAAGTGTGCGGGAACCATATAATTTGGTACTTGTGTCTTGAGATACTCACGCCACTCATGCATACTACCATCTCCAACTACATAAGCAACCAATCTCTGCTCTCCTAATTTATCCTCTGTCACCAAAACTACTGCTTCTTTTACCAATGGATGCCTCTCTATACTCGCTTCAATCTCTTCAAGTTCAATACGAAAGCCCCTAATTTTCACTTGATTATCAATTCTTCTCAAGTAATCTAAATTACCATCAGGTAAATAACGAACCAAATCTCCCGTACGATATAAACGCTCTTCTTCATTAAATGGATGACAGATGAATCGCTCTGCTGTTAATTCTGGACGATTCAAGTATCCTCGCGCTATACCTGCACCACCAATATATAGCTCACCTGTTACACCAACTGGAACAGGTAACAAATTTTTATCCAATACATAAGTTTGCACGTTCGGCAACGGACGTCCAATTGTAACTCTCTTACTATCTTTTTTGATATGATAGCATGTTGCATCAACCGTACATTCTGTAGGACCGTATACGTTATAAAAATCAATTTTTTCGGTCTCTACTAGCTGTTCCCATAATGACGGCATGATTGCTTCACCACCGACTAATATCTTACTTGGTACATGAACATCAGCACTTATTTCTAGCAATCCTCCATCTATTAGTAATTGAAGTAATGAAGGTGTCATATCAAACATTTCCAATTTATTCTCCCTAATATAGGACACAAATTGTTCTGGATTAGTGCGAACTTCACTTGGAATAATATATAAACTTGAACCATAAAGCAGCATTTGTAATTGCTGAATAGATACATCAAAGGCAATTGACGCATTCAAACCGACGCGCATATTACTAGGTATCTCATGTGAGAAAACTTCTTTTTGTAAACCATAGGATAGGTTTATTACAGAATGGTGCTGTACTAAAGCCCCCTTTGGATTCCCTGTCGAACCAGAAGTATAGATAACATACGCTAAGTTTTCCCCTGTTACCTCACATATTGGTGAAAGTTTGCTTTCTTGAGAAAGCATTGCTTGGTCCCTATCTAGGCAAACTGTCTTAATGTCTTTAGGTATCCATCCTAGTAATACCTCATTTGTAACTAACACTCTAATTCCCGTGTCTTCTAAAATATATTGTAGGCGGCTTTCCGGATTCGATGGATCTAATGGAACATAGGCTGCTCCGGCCTTCCAAATTCCCATTAGACCAACAACCATCTCAACTGAACGCTCAAAGCAAAGGCCAACTAATGACTCTGTCCCAATTCCACATTTCTGTAAATGATGGGCTAATTGATTAGCTCTTTCATTCAGCTCCCGATATGTTAGTTGCTGTTTTTCATCTACCACTGCCAACGCGTCAGGCGTACGATTTACTTGCTCTTCGAATAGTTGATGGATTGCATTCTCACGTGGATAGAATATAGTATTATTATTCCATTCTTCCAATAGCTTTCTTTGTTCAGCTTCCGTAATATATACTAGCTCCGATAGATTTTGATCAATGTTTTTGAGCATTTGCATTAACACTTGGTGTAAATGACCCAGCATTCGTTCAATGGTTACTCTATTAAACTTACTACGGTCATACATTAACTTTAACGATAACTGGATTCCTGGAACTACAGCTAACCCTAATGGGTAGTGGGTTTGTTCTACCCCTTCCAATTCACCAATTTCCAGATTTTCTGAAGACTCCTCTTTCACTGGATAATTTTCAAACACATATAAACTATTGAACAGCGGTATTCCTCTAGGAACTTCACTCCACCCCTGAATCTCTGTCAAAGAAGCATACTCATATTGTCTTCTTTCTATCTCTTCCTCTTGTATCTTCTGCAACCAATCTATTAATTTTATATCATCCACCAATTGAATTCGCGTCGGTGACGTTGTAATGAAAGGACCTACGATGTTTTCAACATCAATAATCTCCGTAGAACGCCCTGAGCTTGTTACACCAAAAACAATGTCATTTTCTCCACTATATCGGCTCATGAGATATGCCCATGCACCTTGAATTACTGTACTCAAAGTAAGTTTATTGCGTTTCGCCCATCCTTGTAACGCTTGAGTCTGCTCTTCTGATAAATACGTAACCTTCTCTGTGTAACCTTTTTCTTCCTCTTTATTTTCTAAGCCCAGCAAAGTTGGCGCAGTAAAACCTTTTAGCTTCTCTCTCCAGAATTGTTCCGCCTGCTCCTTATCTTGCTCTCTTAACCATTGGATATATTTCTTATATGGTGAGGACTTAGGTAACTTCACAGCTTCTCCATTCATTCTCTTCTGATAGACTGTAAGTAATTCATTAAATACTAATGGTAAACTCCATCCATCCAGTAAAATATGGTGATGGGTCCAAACAATCCGATATTCTTCCTCACCTTCTTGAATGACTGTTACCCGCATCAATGGTGCTTCATCAAATTGGAAGGCTTGTTTTCGATCTAATGCCAAAAAGACTTTTCTTTTTTCCTCTATCTCTTCACTTGTCATTGTACGCCAGTCTTCTTTGTTCACTTTAAATGGGATATTTTCATACACCACTTGTACAGGTTCTTCAATTTCGTCCCATACAAATGCTGTACGAAAAATTTCATGCCGCTGAATTACAGATTTCCACGCCTGCTCAAATGTAGGAATATTCATTTTTCCTCGAATCATAAAACTCAATTGCACTATATACGGTGCAACATGTTCATCCCCTTGGTCATGCAATGTGTGGAAAATCATACCTTCTTGCAAAGGTGATAGTGGATATAAATCAGTAATCTGATTGTTCTTTCCGCGATGCATTTTGTTTAGTACATTTGTCAAACCTTCTTGGCTAAGATTAGCCATTGCAAAATCCGAAATGGTCAGTGCAGATTCTCTGTCTGAAAATTGAATCAATGTACTCAGTTGATATAGCATATTCTGTGCAATACTTTGAATCGTTGATTTGGCAAATTGTCCAACATTGTATACCCAAGTGAACTGAAGTTTTCCATCCGTTACAACCCCAATTACATCAATTACATGCGATCGCTTGGAACCGGCTGCATGATCTAAACGCTTAAATTCGTTCTCCGGAATAAACATTGCATCGCTAGAAAACATTTGGTCAAATTGTCCAAGATAGTTAAAACTAATAGACGGTGTATATTGGGAGCTTAATTGCTCACACATTGTTGCGTTCATGTAACGCAACACCCCATAATCAACACCCTTATTAGGAATTTTGCGAACTTGTTCTTTAACTGCTTTTAATGCTTCAATTGGCGTATTAGCACTAGTAATATTTAAATGAACTG
This sequence comes from Bacillus cereus group sp. MYBK216-1, assembly GCF_051916495.1. Taxonomy (NCBI): domain Bacteria; kingdom Bacillati; phylum Bacillota; class Bacilli; order Caryophanales; family Bacillaceae; genus Bacillus; species Bacillus cereus group sp. MYBK216-1. The sequence goes on along the minus strand of NZ_JBQAGT010000002.1, from coordinate 590,734 downwards.
GGTAAATACTTGTAAACCATCCCACAGTTCTCGATAAATCAACATCTTCAATAATCTCTTCTCGACCATGTCCCTCTAAATCTACGCTCAATATCGGCTGCCCCGTACATGCTGCCGTAGCTTGTACTAATGCTGCTAATAATACTTCATTGATTTGGACACGGTGAGTGCTTAAAGTCTCTTGCAATAACATACGGGTCTCATTCTCATTTAACACCACAGTAATTTCCTCAGTTACTGCGCTTACTGGATTACTTATAGTACCATCTACCGGCAATTTAACTACGTCTTGTTCAGCCTGCTCCTCCCAGTAATGTAGCACTTCTTTTGATAGTCCAGTTTCAGCGTAATGATGTAATTTCTCCGACCATTCTTTAAAAGATGTACTCTTCATAGGTAATTGAATTTTCTGCCCTTGGACTACTTGCGTATATGCTGTTTGCAAATCTTCCAATAAAATTCGCCAAGAAACACCATCCACGGCTAAATGATGAATTGTCCAAAATAATCGGCCAGCGTGCTCACCTTCATCAAAATACACCATTCTCATTAGCGGACCATCATGTAAATTCAAACTTTCTTGTGCAACATTAATCTCTTTTTGAATAACCTGATGCCAATCAGCTTCCGGCACTTCGTCTAATGAAATGACAGTAAGCATCAATTGTTCTTCTATTCCTTCATTCCACTGTTTCCAAACCCCATTAGGCAAACGTTCATATCTTAAACGCAGAGCATCATGATGAAGTAGAAGGTTACCTGCCGCCTTTTCCAGTGATCCTATGTCCAATTTCTCTTTCGTTCTAAAGAACATGGATTGATTCCAATGATGTGGGTTAGGATGATTTTGTGCAAAAAACCTTTGCTGAATAGGTGTAAGTATCGTCTCTCCAGTTATAATTCCCTGTTCAGCTTGTACACCTTGTTCTTCTTTGACTACTTGCGCCAACTCAGCAATCGTTTGGTGTTCAAATATTTGTTTTGGTGTCAATTGTAAACCAACTTGCTTCGCGCGCGAGACAATCTGAATGCTAAGAATTGAATCCCCACCAATTTCAAAGAAGTTATCATTCATACCAATACGTTTTGAACCTAGCACACGTTCCCAAATGATAGAAAGCCTATGTTCACGTTCATTTCTTGGGGCCACGTATCCTTCTTTTGTTCCTTGATAATCTGGTATAGGTAACGATTTCCGATCAACCTTTCCATTTATGGTTAGCGGTAATTCTTTCATTTCGACAAAGTAGGAAGGTATCATATGGATTGGCAGTTTTGTTTTAAGATACTCTCGCCATTCTTCTAAACTGCCTTCGCCCACTACATAAGCTACCAGCCTCTTATCTCCCGACTGATTTTCCCTAACCATTACAACTGCCTCTTTTACTAAGTAATGCTCCTGTAAGGTCGACTCAATCTCTCCAAGTTCAATTCGAAATCCTCTAATCTTCACTTGATTATCTATTCTTCCTAAGTAGGCTATATTACCATCAGGAAGATATCTCACAAGATCACCTGTTCTATATAACCTCTCGCCTTCTTTGAATGGATGAGAAATAAATCGTTCGGATGTTAACTCTGGACGATTCAAGTACCCCCTTGCTAGACCTGCTCCTCCGATATAAAGTTCCCCCATCACACCAACTGGAACTGGCAACCTATTTCTATCTAATACATAAGTTTGGATGTTAGGCAATGGACGCCCAATTGTTACTCTCTTACTATCTTTTTTAATATGATAGCATGTTGCATCAACCGTACATTCTGTAGGACCATATACATTATAAAACTCCATTTTATCAGTCTCTACTAGCTGTTCCCATAATGACGGCATAATTGCTTCGCCGCCAACCAATACCTTACTTGGAACATGAACGCCATCGTACGTTTCTAACAATCCGGCATCTATAAGTAATTGAAGCATTGAAGGCGTTATATCAAAGATTGCTAACTTGTTCTCCCTAATATAAGCTACAAACTGTTCCGGATCACTTCGTACTTCATTCGGAATAATATACAAACTTGAACCATAAAGCAGCATTTGTAATTGCTGAATAGATGCATCAAAGGCAATTGACGCATTTAAACCGACATGCATGTTAGATGGTATCTCATGTTCGAAAACCTCTTTTTGTAAACCATGCGACAAGTTTAGTACAGAATGATGCTGTATCAAGACACCCTTTGGATTCCCCGTCGATCCCGAAGTATAGATAACATACGCTAGGTTTTCTCCTGTTACTTCACATTTTGGTGAAAGAATGCTTTCTTTTGAAATCATTGCCTGATCCCTATCTAGACAAACTGCCTTGACTTCTTTGGGTATCCAGCCTTCCAATGACTCATTCGTAACTAATACTTGAATTTCAGTGTCCTCCAAAATATATCGTAGGCGACTTTCTGGATATGATGGGTCCAATGGAACATATGCTGCTCCAGCCTTCCAGATCCCCATAATACTAACAATTATCTCAACTGAACGCTCAAAGCAAATTCCAACTAATGATTCAGTCCCAATCCCACATTGCTGAAGATAGTGGGCCAATTGATTAGCTTTTTCATTCAGCTCTCGATATGTTAACTGCTGTTTTTCATCTACCACTGCTACCGCATCAGGTGTACGATTTACTTGCTCTTCAAACAGCTGATGAATCGTACTTTCCTGTGGATATGCTACATTATTATTATTCCACTCCTCCAACTGTTTTTGCTGTAATCCTGATAATATAGGCAACTTAGCTAATGATTTATCAGGATTCTCCACGATTACATTCAACCAGTTCCCAAAATGTTCAGCCATGGATTCAATAGTTAAGCTGTCAAATAAATCAGTTCTATAAACAAAAGTAAGTAATAAACCCTCTTCCACTTCTGCAGCAGTTAAACTTAAATCAAACTTAGTGATCGGAGCATTACTTTCCATTACTTCTATATTTCTTCCATGTAATTCTGGTAGCTTCTGTCCCGTATTTTGCAAAGTAAACATGGTTTGAAAAATCGGGGAATGGCTTGTATTTCGTTCAGGTTGGATAACCTCTACAATTTTCTCAAACGGAACATCTTGATACTCATACGCCTTCAATGCTTTTATCCGCACTTGAGACAACAACTCTTGAAATGCCGGTGCATTACTTAAATCAGCTCGATAAACCAAAGTGTTGACAAAGAAACCAATCAGCCCCTCAATTTCTCGATAATTTCGATTTGCAATTGGGCTACCAACAATAATATCCGTTTGTCCCGTATAACGAGCAAGGAAACTTTGATACGATGCCAATAAGGTCATGAAAAGTGTGGCCCCTTCTTGACGACTTAGTTCGTTTAATTTATCCAGTAATGAGCGTGACAACAAAACATTATGAGTTAATCCATGATGGGTTTGCACTGGCGGACGCGGACGATCCATTGGCAACATTAAGACTGGTAACTCACCAGATAATTCTTCCTTCCAATATGCAAGCTGTTGATATAGTACTTCATCTTTCAACCAGTCTCTTTGCCACTGAGCAAAATCGGCATATTGAACTTGTAGTGGTTCCAGCTCTGCTTGTTTTTCACCAATCGCATTCTCATAAAATGCCATCCATTCTTGAAGCAAGATTTCCATCGACCACCCATCCGAGATAATATGATGCATATTACACAGAAGAACCCATTCTTCTTCTGAAATTCTTATGAGTTTCCCACGGAATAATGGCCCTTGTTCTAAATCAAATGGAGATTCGACTTCAGTTTGAATCCATTGCTCCAACTTTCTTTCTCGCTCCTCTAATGAAAGCTTATTTAAGTCCATTTGCAGAAGCGGACGGAAAACGTACGTTTGAATCTGCTGCACAGGATGGCCATCCTCTTCATAAAATACAGTCCGCAAAGATTCATGACGCTCTATCAACTGATTCCATCCCAACTCCAATGCCTCAGGTAACCAATTCCCTGTAAGCCGGCATACCATCGGCATATTATAAAGTGCACTATTAGGTGCAAATTGTTCAATAAACCATAAGCGCTGTTGGGCATAAGACAGTGGAATATTTCCCCCTCGTTCCATCGGCATCAATGGTGGAATTTCTCGTTTTTCGCTCCCCTTACGTAACTGATCTATTCGTTTCGATAATGCCTCGACCGTTGAATATTCGAACAGTTCACGTACTGGCAATTTGATTTGAAAGACTTCCTGTAAGCGTGAGACCACTTGTGTAGCAAGTAGAGAGTGACCACCGAGCTCAAAGAAAGAATCCTGAACATCAATGTCTCTTATTCCTAGCACTTGACTCCACACTGAAGCAATAAGTTCTTCCAGCGGAGTTCTTGGGTATACAGTATTTTCAGCGGATTGTTCACTAAGTATAGGCAATGCCTTCAAATCAAGTTTTCCATTCGGTGTAAGTGGTAAAAATTCCATCTCAATAAAGTTTGTTGGAACCATGTAATTAGGTAAATGTGTTTGTAGATGTTCTCGCCATTCATGGACACTTCCTTCACCAACTACATAAGCTACTAATCTCTTATCACCTTGATTATCCTCTCGCACCAATACAACAGCTTCTTTCACAGAAGAATGCGCCTGCAAAACAGCTTCTATTTCTCCCAATTCAATCCGGAAACCACGAATTTTCACTTGGTCATCTATACGTCCATGGAACTGGAGATTACCATCAGAAAGATAACTTGCTTTGTCTCCTGTATAATAGAGACGTTCTCCTGACTTGAAAGGATGTGGAATAAATTTTTCCTTTGTAAGATCCGGACGATTAGCATATCCACGTGCAAGACTCTTCCCTCCGATATAGAGATCTCCAATTACACCAGTTGGTACTAGCTGAAGATGAGAATCTAACACATAAACTTCTGTATTCGCAATCGGTCGACCAATCGATGGCGTACCTGTTGTCACTCCTACAGGTACATAACAATCTGTGGTAACAACGGTATTCTCCGATGGACCATACTGATTAATTACCGCAAAAGGAATATCGTTAGATGGATACTGCGTTAATTGATCCCCACCAGTAATGATAAAACGAAGATCCGTTTTATCTGGCCAAGATAATTTCAAGAGTCTTTCCAGAATAGGCGTAGGTGCAAAGCTAGCTGTTATTCGTGAATCAATGAGCCAGTCCCTTAGTGCTTCTGGATTAATTCTCAGTTCCTCTGTTGACAAGTAGAGCGCTGCGCCAGCAGTTAGATACGGCCAAATCTCCTGGACAGCCGAATCAAAAGCAACCCCTGCAATCTGAGTCGCACGATCCTCTGCTGAAATATGATAAACTTCCTGATGCCAAGAAACCATATTCATTAATGAGCGATATTCAACCATTACACCCTTCGGTTTTCCTGTAGAACCAGAGGTATAAACAATATAGGCTAAGTTCTCTGGATTTATTTGACGTGTAGGTGCGATTACGCTTTCCACCGTTAATTCTTCTAACCTCACCATTTCGACGTGTGCGAAATGTCCGTCTTGTCCTTCCGCCGTCACTACAAATTGAATTCCTGCATCTTCAATCATGTATTCTAACCTTGATTTTGGATACAACGGATCTAAAACGACATAAGCTCCACCAGCTTTTAAAATGCCTAGTAAACTTACCATCAGCTCAGCTGATCTCGGAAGATAAACCCCTACCACTGACTCTGGAGCTACTCCCTTTCGCTGTAAAACATTTGCCAACTGATTTGCTTGTGTATCCAATTCACCATAAGTCCACTGTTTTGTTTGATCAACTACCGCAATCGCATCAGGACGCCTTGCTACTTGCTCCTCAAATTTGTCGCAAATAAGACCCTGATGAGACATTTCCATTACAGTGTCATTCCATGTTTCTAATAACAAAGTACGCTCGGTTTCTGATAGCATGCTCAGGTCATGCAACGGATTTTGTGGGCGATGAGAAACTTCATGTAGCCATTTCTCAAAGTGTCCTGCCATCCGTTCAATAGTAGTAGCATTGAATAAATCCTTATTGTACTCAAAAGTAAAAAGTAATCCCTCTTCCGTCTCAACTGCCATTACACTTAAATCAAACTTTGCAATTGGACTATGGCTTTCTATCATTTCAATACTTCTACTAGATAACACCGGTAACTCTTGTTTCATATTTTGCAAGATGAACATAGTCTGGAAAATTGGCGAATGACTTGTACTTCGCTCCGGTTGCACAACTTCTACAATTTTTTCAAATGGAATATCTTGATATTCATACGCCTTCAATGCCTTTTGACGAACCTGATACAGTACATCTTGAAATGTCGGTCTACCACTCAAATTAGCTCGATAAACCAGCGTGTTAACGAAGAAACCAATTAGTCCTTCAATTTCTCTATAATTCCGATTCGCAATTGGGCTTCCGACCAGAATATCTTCTTGTCCCGTATAACGAGATAGAAAACTTTGATATGCAGCTAAAAGCGTCATGAAGAGTGTAGCCCCTTCTTTTCGACTAAGTTCATTCAATTTATCATGTAGCGTGCTTGGCAGAACCAGAGTGTATGTCGACCCGTGATGTGTTTGTATTGCGGGACGCGGGCGATCCACAGGAAGTTGGAGTACAGGAAGCTCCCCAGACAATTCTTCCCTCCAATATTGGAGTTGTTGATCAAGCACCTCCTCCTTTAGCCATCCCTTTTGCCACTGAGCAAAGTCGGCATATTGAACCGGTAATGGTTCAAGTTCCGCTACCTTTCCATCCGTTGCTTTCTCATAAAATGCCATCCATTCTTCAAGTAGGATTCCCATTGACCATCCATCTGAAATGATATGATGTAGAGTACAAAGGAGTATCCATTCTTCCTCTCCCACGTGCAAAATACTTGTCCTGATTAATGGACCCTCTGTTAAATCAAATGGTACTTCTGTTTCTTGTTGAATTAAACGTTTAACTTCTTCTTCTTGATCTTCAGAAGAAAGCATAGTTAAATCCGTTTTCGGAATTGATTGAAAAGCATACGGTTCAATTTGCTGTACGGGTTGACCATTCACCTCTTGAAAGACCGTCCGCAGTGATTCATGACGTTCTATTAGTTGATTCCATCCCGTTTCCAATGCTTCAAGTAGCCAATTCCCTGTAAGACGGCATACCATTGGCATATTGTAAAGGGCACTATTAGGTGTAAATTGATCAATAAACCATAAACGTTGTTGGGCATAAGATAGTGGAATAGCTTCTCCTCGTTTCATTGGTATTAGTGGCGGAATCTCTCGTTTTTTATCTCCTTTACGTAACTGTTCTAATCGCTTTGCCAGTGACTCCACCGTTGTATATTCAAATAGTTCACGTACTGGTAATTCGATTTGAAAAATTCTCTGTAATCGTGACACTACTTGAGTAGCTAGTAGTGAATGACCACCGATTTCAAAAAAGGAATCCTGAACACTAATATTTTTTATTCCTAACACTTGGCTCCAAACGGAAACGATGAGCTCCTCCACTGGTGTTCGTGATGAAGTAATATCTTCACTTATGAACTGTTCTTCTAATTCCAATAATGCTTTCCGATTCACTTTACCATTTGGAGTGAGTGGCATACCTTCAATTTGGAAAAAGTATGCCGGAACCATATAATGTGGTAATTGCTTCTTGAGATATTCACGCCATTCTCCAGCATCCCCTTCACCCACTACATAAGCTACTAACTGCTTATCTCCTGGTCGTTCTTCCTTCACCAACACGACTGCCTCTTTTACAGATGAGTGATCATGTAAAGCTGCTTCAATTTCTCCCAATTCAATTCGGAATCCTCTAATTTTAACTTGGTTATCTATTCTTCCAATATATTCTAAGTTACGATCATTCATATATCTCACCAAGTCACCCGTTCGATATAATCGTTCCCCGTCCTTAAAAGGATGCGGAATAAAACGTTCAGTAGTTAAATCCGGTCGATTGAAGTAGCCACGTGCCAATCCTACTCCTCCAAGGTAAAGTTCCCCTGCCACACCAATCGGGACTACTTGTTGATATTGATCTAACACATACAACTCTGTATTATCAATTGGACGACCAATCGGAATAATCATTGCTTCTTTTTCTAAATCACAATTGTAATAAGTCACATCCACAGTCGCTTCAGTAGGACCATACAAGTTAATTAACTTTGTTTGCTGAACATTGTAAAAGATCCCCTTAAACCGGCGAACATGCTCAGTGTTTAACGCTTCTCCACTAGTAAAAACTTGAATTAAAGACGATACATCCCTTTTCGAATTATATAGTTCCATATAATCTAAGAAAGTAGATAACATCGACGGAACAAAGTGTATGGTGGACACGCGATATCGTTCAATATACTCCTCAATCACCGCAGGATCTTTCTCTCCTCCTGGTGGAAGTAAACAAACACGTGCTCCTACAAATGACCACCAAAATAATTCCCATACAGAAACATCAAATGAAAACGGTGTCTTTTGTAGGATTGTATCCTCCTCGGACAATGGGTATTTTTTCTGCATCCACTGTAGGCGGTTGATAACGGAATGATGTTCAATCATTACCCCCTTTGGATTTCCCGTCGAACCCGAAGTGTATATAATATAGGCTAAGTTATTTGCTGTTACTCCACTTACCGGAGCTAAATTACTCTCTTTAGAAATCATCACTTGATCCCGGTCTAAACAAATTGCTTGAATATCTTTAGGTAACCAGTCCTGTAGTGCCTCTTTTGTTAACAGCACTTGAATTTGTGAATTCTCCAAAATATATCTCAGGCGGTTTTCAGGATAACTTGGGTCCAGTGGGACATAAGCCCCACCTGCCTTCAAAATCCCAAAGAGACCGATAATCATATCAGGAGAACGTTCAATACATATACCAACCAATGATTCAGGTCCGATACCTCGTTTTTGTAGAAAATGTGCCAATTGATTCGATTTTTCATTTAGTTCTTGATACGTTAGCTTTCCACCCTCATAAACTACCGCCACTGCGTCAGGTGTCCGTGCAACTTGCTGCTCAAATAGCTCATGAATCATACAATCATGACCATAAACTACGTCCGTATCATTCCATTCTTCTAGGAGTTGTTTTTGCTCAGTATCCGATAACATTGACAGCTTTGTATATGATTCATCTGGATGATACGTGATTTCATTTAGCCAGTTCTCAAAATGTCCTGCCATACGTGCAATGGTACTACTATCAAATAAATCCGTGTTGTATTCAAATGAGACGAATAGACCTTCTTCCACTTCATAGGCAGTTAAGCTCAAATCAAATTTAGCAATAGACATATTACTTTCTACCATTTCAATACTTCTATCAGGCAAATCTAGTCGTTCTTGTTTTATATTCTGTAGCGTAAACATGGTCTGAAATATAGGGGAATGACTCATGCTTCGTTCAGGTTGCACAGCTTCTACCACTTTTTCAAATGGTATATCTTGATATTCGTAAGCTTTTAACGCTTTTTTCTTTGTTTGGTTCAAAATCTCCCGAAAGGTAGGGGTGCCACTCAAATCTGATCGATAAACCAACGTATTAACAAAGAAACCAATTAATCCTTCTACTCCCTTATGGTTCCGATTTGCAATCGGGCTACCAACTAGAATATCTTTTTGTCCCGTATAACGAGCAAGAAAGCTCTGGTATGCGGCCATTAAAGTCATAAATAAAGTGGATCCTTCTTGTCGGCTTATATCCTTCAATTGACTGAGCAATTTATAAGGAAAAATCACGTGATGCGCAGCCCCAGAGTAAGTCTGCTTAACCGGTCGAGGTCGATCCACTGGCAGTTGTAAGATAGGAAGCTCACCAGACAATTCTTCCTGCCAATACGTAAGCTGACGATTTAGCACATCACCTTGCAACCACCCCTTTTGCCACTTCGCAAAGTCTGCATATTGAATAGATAATGAACTTAATTTAGCAGGATTTCCACCCGTTTCTTCTTCATAGAAAGCAAGGCATTCATTCATGAATATACCAATGGACCAAGCATCAGAAATAATATGATGCATCGTACACAGTAATAACCATTCATCCTTCTCTAATTGAACAAGCTGATTACGAATTAAAGGACCATTCATTAAATCAAATGGTTCTTGCGCTTCGCTCGCAATTAAACTATTTACCTCTTTTTCTTTTACTTCTAGAGGAAGTTGAGAGTAATCCCTTACAGGTAATGCTCTAGGAAGGAATTCGACAATTTGTTGCACAGGCTGTTCTCCTATTTCTTTAAAAACAGTTCGTAATGATTCATGACGTTCAATGAGTCGATTGAATCCCTTCTCTAATGCTTCAGGTATCCAATTTCCTTTTAGATGCCATACTGTTGGAATATTATATAAAGAACTGTTTGGGTTAAATCTGTCCATAAACCACAAACGTTGTTGTGCATAAGACAACGGGAGTGCTTCTTTATTCTCCTTTTTTTGCATTTGCTTCTGAAGCCATGCTCTCTTCTCAGGAGAAAGTGAACTCAGCTTTGCAAGTAAATCACTTCTCATTTTTTTACCCCTTCCTCAATCAAATTACTCTCGAATATCCCATGTGCTTCTTCCTCTGATAGCTCTTCTAATTGCTTAAGCAGTTCTAGTAATTCTTCATCATTACTGACTTCTGCTTCTTTTTGAATATAGTCTTGAAGACTTACATTCTCCTTACTATCATTCTGCATTTCTTGATTTTTGTTATCGAGCAATTGATCAATCTGTTCTGCCAATTGCTGCACCGTATGAAATATAAATAAATCATGCAATGGTATCTCGATTCCAAAAGCCTCTTTAAGATTGGAAACAGCTTGCGTAGCAAGTAATGAATGTCCACCAATTTCAAAAAACGAATCTTGAATTCCGATGTTTTCCATACCTAAAACTTCATGCCATATCGAAACAATTGTTTTTTCCGTAGACGTACGAGGAGCAATATAACAACTTGCTATCTCCTGCTTCTCTGGTGCTGGTAAAGCCTTCCTATCAATTTTCCCATTAGGAGTGAGTGGAAATGCATTTAATCCAACAAAATAGGATGGAATCATATAGTTTGGTAGTTGTTCCTTGAGATAATCACGCCACTTTTGAGCATCCCCGTCTCCTACAACATAGGCAATCAAACGTGGATCGCCAGGATAATCTTCCCGCACCATCACAATAGCTTCGTTAACTAATGTATGCTTTTGTAATACCGCTTCGATTTCTCCTAGTTCAATCCGGAACCCACGAATTTTCACCTGATGATCAATTCGTCCAACATACTCCAAATTTCCATCCGGCAAATACCTTACTAGATCTCCAGTCCGGTATACTCGCTCGTCTTCTTTAAACGGATGCGTTATAAATCGATTTTTCGTTAAGTCAGGGCGTTTTAAATATCCACGTGCTAACCCTGATCCACCAATGTACAACTCACCAACTACACCAATTGGAACCATTTTTTGTTCAGCACTCAATACATATACTTCTGTATTGAAGATTGGTTTACCAATTGGTGGTACCCTATGCATGACACCCTTTTCTAATTCCATATACGTGGAATACGTAGTATCTTCAGACGGTCCATATAAGTTGAACACCTTCTCAATCGTACTTCTCTCGTATAAATCTTGAACAAGCGGATATGGTAACGGTTCTCCAGCCAAATTCATTACCTTTACTGAAGAAGGAATTGTTTTTGCTCGAACCAGTTCCTTTGCTGCCGATGGCACAGTATTAACCAAAGTCACACCTTTGGTAGAGAACTTGTCTAGATGTAGAGCATTTTCAGCGACAATCACCTTACCACCCATCGTTAAGGGAACAAATACTTCAAAAACGGATAAATCAAAAGATAGTGAAGTTGAAGCTAATACTCCCGCTAATTCCTTTCGAGAATACGTATGATGCGCCCAATGAATCATTGTTACTGTATTTCTGTGCTCAATCATTACTCCCTTTGGATTTCCCGTGGAACCTGAAGTATAGATAATATAAGCTAAGTTATCACCCGTCGCTTCACTCGTGCATACCGTAGTAACTTCTTGTTCTATTTCTGCTCGATTACGATCAATACAAATGACGTTGACGAATGTAGGTATAACCATTTTTTGTTGTAACTTTTCCTGTGTCACCAGTACCTTTATTTGAGCATCTTCTAAAATGTACTGCAGTCGACTTTCCGGATACGTTGGATCAATTGGGACATATGCTCCTCCTGCCTTCATAATCCCTAAGAGACCGACAATCATCTCGGATGAACGTGTAACGCAAATCCCAACTAATGATTCGCATGTTACACCATTTTTTTGTAAATAATGTGCCAACTGATTCGAGCGTTCGTCCAACTCTCGATATGTTAGTTCTTCATCTTCGCACACTACTGCAATTGCTTCTGGTGTTTTTTCCACTTGTTCTTCAAACATTGTATGAATCGTACTTTCTTCCATATCTATAACACGCGATTTATTCCATTCCTCTAGTAGTTGCTTATATTCTACTTTCGATAACATATTCAGTTCTGATAGGACACATTTTGGATGAGAGACAATTTGATTTAACCAATGTTTAAAATGACTTGTCATACGTTCAATGGTTGTATCATTAAACAAATCAGTATTATATTCAAAGGTTAGTGATAATCCTTCTTCCGTCTCAGAAGCAAATAAACTCAAATCAAATTTGGCAACAGAAGCATGGCTTTCCATGAGTTCCATTTGTCTTTCAGATAGCTGAAGAAATTCTTGTTTCATATTCTGTAAAGTAAACATAGTTTGAAATATTGGTGAATGACTTGTATTCCGTTCAGGTTTTACGGATTCTACCACTTTCTCAAATGGGATGTCCTGATGCTCGTATGCTTTTAGCGCTTTTTTTCTTACCTGCGACAAAAGTTCTTGGAACGTCGGATTTTCACTGAAATCAGCTCGATAAACTAACGTATTTGCAAAGAATCCTATTAATCCCTCAATCTCTTTCACATTTCGATTAGCGATTGGGCTTCCAACTATAATGTCGTCCTGTCCTGTATAACGAGAAAGGAAGCTTTGATACGCTGCCATCAATGTCATAAATAAAGTGCATCCTTCTTGCAAACTTAAATCTTTGAGCTTTTTCTGTAAGGAATTCGCCACTATTAAGGACTGACTTGCACCACGATGGGTTTGAACTGCAGGTCGAGGACGATCCATCGGTAATTGTAAAACCGGTAGTTCCCCAGATAATTCTTCCTTCCAATATTGAAGATGCTGATTCAAACTCTCCTCTTTTTGCCATTCCTTCTGCCACATAACAAAATCTGCATATTGGATAGATAACTCCTTCAATTCCACTGGTTTTCCGGTTAGTGCTCCTTCATAAAAAGCCATCCATTCTTCAAGTAAGATTCCCATTGACCATCCATCTGAAATAATATGATGCATCGTACAAATGAGAACCCATTCTTCCCTGTCCACTTTCAATATTCGTGTTCGAATCAGAGGACCTTGTCCAAAATGAAATGGTTCCTCCGCCTCGTTTTGAATAAGGCGTTTCATTTCTCTTTCCCTATCTTCCAAGGAAAGATCTGTTAGATTCGTTTGAGGAATATGTCTGAACACAGGAGATTGAACTTGTTGAAAAGGTTCACCCTCTCGTTCTAGAATTGTCGTCCTTAATGATTCATGACGCTCCAACAATTGATTCCATCCGACCTCCAATGCTTCAATTGACCATTTACCTGTTAAGCGACACGCTGCATGAATATTGTACATAGCACTATTTGGCATTAATTGATCAATAAACCATAGACGTTTCTGCGCATAGGAAAGTGGGATAACTTCTTCTCGTTTCATAGGTACAAGAGGAGCAACCTCTCGTTTTTTATCTTCTTTTCGTAACTGATCCACTCGTTTCGCCAATGCTTCCACTGTATCGTGCTTGAAAAGTTCACGTAATGGAATTTTAATTTGGAACAGTTCTTGCAATCTAGAGACGATTTGAGTAGCAAGTAGAGAGTGCCCACCACGTTCAAAGAAGGAATCTTGAATGCCAATATTTTCTGTTCCTAACACTTGACTCCAAACCGAGGCAATAAGCTCTTCCGATGGCGTCCGAGGTAGCACATTTAAATCTTCAATAGCTTGCTCATCAGGTGCTGGCAAGGCCTTTCGGTCAATTTTCCCATTCGGAGTAAGCGGGAAGTGTTCTAACTCTATATAGTGCGCTGGAATCATATGATTCGGTAATTGGTTTTGTAAATACTCTCTCCACTCCTCGGTATTTCCATCGCTTATTACATATGCAACCAATCGTTGATCACCTGGACGATCTTCTCTAACTAATACGACAGCCTCTTTAATAAACGAACATTTTTCTAAAGTTGCTTCAATTTCTCCTAATTCAATCCTAAAACCACGCATTTTGACTTGATGATCCATTCTACCTATAAATTCTATATTTCCATCAGTTAGATATCTTACTGAATCTCCTGTTCTATATAGTCGTTCCCCCAATCGAAATGGGTGCGAAATGAATTTTTCAGCAGTAAGATTCTGACGATTTAAGTATCCACGCGCTAAACCAGCACCACCAATATATAACTCACCCTCAGTTCCTATTGATTGCAAGCGTTGGTTTTGGTCTAATACATATAATTGCGTGTTCTGTATTGGCTGCCCAATAGAAACAAATTCTTGATTAGGCTGGATATCAAATGCATTCACATAAATAGTGGCTTCAGTTGGTCCATAAAAGTTGGTTAATTTCACTTGTCCACTATAATTCCATTTCTGCTGAAATCGTCTAACTAACCCTGAACTTAGTTCTTCTCCACCAGAAAATACATGGCGTACAGAGGAACAATTCATGTTCAATTCAATATGATTGAAGTGATCTAAGAAAACAGATAACATCGAAGGTACAAATTGAACTATAGTAACCTGATGTTGTTTAATCACTTCAGCTATAATAGAAGGATCTTTTTCTCCACCTGGAGGTAAGAAAGATACACTTGCACCAACGTGAATGCCCCAAAACAATTCCCAAACAGAGACATCAAATGAGAATGGCGTTTTCTGCAAGACCACATCCTTTTCAGAAAGCGGATATTTATGTTGCATCCATTCTAGATAATTAATTACTGAATGATGCTCAATCATTACTCCCTTTGGATTCCCTGTAGATCCTGAAGTATACATAACATACGCTAAATTTTCTCCTGTTACACCACTTATGCATGGGGTTGATTCTTCTTTTTCAATTGCAGTGTAATCTTTATTCATACAAATCGTTTCTATTTTTTCAGATACAAACAAATTTTTAGAATTTTCTTCCGTCACTAGTACTTCGATTCCAGCATCCTCTAATATATATCGAAGTCGACTTTCTGGATAAGTAGGGTCAAGTGGAACATACGCTGCTCCTGATTTTAGAATACCTAATAACGCTATCATCATTTGTAATGAACGTTCCATATATACCCCAACTAGAGACTCTGGGCCTACACCATGCTTTTGTAGATAATGAGCTAGCTGATTTGCACGCTTCTCCAACTCTTTATAGGTAATTTGTTCATTTTCGTAACTAGCCGCGATTGCTTCCGGTGTTTTTTTAACTTGCTCCTCAAACATCGTATGAATCATGCCTTCAGCCGAATAATTAAATTGAGTATGATTCCATTCCTCTAGTAACTGTATCTGTTCTTCTTCTGTTAAATGAGTAATTTCAAATAGTTTTGAATCTAGGCTCTTCGTCATCTGAATTAATATTTGCAATAAGTGATTCTGAATCAGATTTATTGTTTCTTCATTAAAATAGCTTCGATCATACATCAACTTTAAAGTAATTTTCTTACCGGGCATTACAATGAGTGTTAAAGGATAATTTGTTTGTTCCGTGCTTGTAACATCTAGTAATCTTAAATCATCATTTCTCTCACCTTGAATTGGATAATTTTCAAACACATACAAGGTATGAAATAAGGAGCTATTTCGCGGAACCTCACTCCAGCCTTGAATATCTATCAACGAATTATACTCATACTGTCTTCGTTCCATTTCTTTCATTTGTATTTTACGAAGCCAATCTACTACTGATGTATTATCCGTTAATCGAATTCTGGTAGGTAATGTGTTAATAAATAGCCCCACCATATTCTCTGCTCCCATTAAATCAGTAGGACGTCCAGCGCTAGTTACGCCAAATACGACGTCACTGTCACCGCTATACCTACTCATCAAATAAGCCCATGCACCTTGTACTAACGTATTCAACGTTAATCGACTATTTCGTACCCACTCTTGTAACTTCTCAGTAAGTTTCTCAGATACTTGATAAACACACTCTCCATAGCCCTTCTCTTGTCCTTGATCCTTTCTTTCCATTGCTAATGGCGTAGGTGCATAGTACCCTTTTAATTCTTCTTTCCAAAATTCCTCTGCTTGACTTTGATCTTGTTTATTTATCCACTGGATATATTTTTTATAAGGAAGAGATTTAGGAAGAGTCAATAATTCTCCCTTTATCATCTTGAGATAAACTTCCATCACTTCACTAAAGACCAATGATACACTCCATCCATCTAGCAAAATATGATGATGTGTCCAAATAATTCTCGTTTCCTCTTTTGCTTCTTTAATCGCAGTGACTCTCATCAATGGTGCTTCATCCAATAAAAATCCTTTTCTACGATCTACATTCAAAAACTGTTGTAATTTCTTCACCCTTTCCTCATGTGGATAGGTGCTCCAATCCTCTTGATGAATAGTAAAAGGAAGACGTTGGTAAACCGCTTGTAGTGGCTTTTCTACTTCCTCCCATACAAATACTGAACGTAAAACCTCATGTCGATTAATAACATATTCCCAAGCCTTTTCAAAAGTATCAACATCCAATTGCCCCCCGAGCAAGAAACCTACTTGTACAATATAGGAAAAAGAATGTTCATCATCTTGATCGTATAAAGTATGAAACAGTATTCCTTTTTGCAAAGGTGATAAACCATATATATCAATAACGTCTCCCATTTTTACACCCTCTTCTTTGTTAATTTAAGTAATACTTGGCTCAAGCTTTCTTCCGTAAGATCCTCTGCATCAGCAAAATCTGATACCGTAAAAGCAGACTCTGTTGTTGGTTTATTTATAAGTTGACGAAGATGCCTCAACATACCATCTGCTATCACTTGAATTTTTAATTTAGAAAACTGTTCCCTACTATACATCCAAATAAAATGTAACTTTTCATCTTTCACCATTCCGATAACATCAATTAGATGAGATGGTTTGGAATCTGGAGCATGATCTAAAAATGTAAATCCTGTCTCTTGCATAAACAAAGAGTCCCTTGAAAACACCTGATCAAATTGGCCCAAATAGTTAAAGCTTATTGAAGGCTTTTGCTGATAAAACGGAAGTAATCCTTTATTCAAGTAACGTAAAATACCATAGTCAACTCCGCGATTTGGGATTCGACGCAATTGCTCTTTGACTGCCTTTAACCCTTCAATAGGTGTCTGAGTTCCTTGAAAATTGAGATGAACGGGATAAATACTCGTGAACCAGCCCACTGTCCTTGATAAATCAATACCTTCAATCATCTCTTCTCTCCCGTGTCCTTCTAGATGAATAGAAACGGTTTGCTGATTTGTACAATCGACGATAGCTTGTCCTAATGCCGTTAATAGTACCTCATCAATCCTTGTCTTATGAGTGACTAGAACTTCGTGAAACAATGCTTGTGTTTCTTCTATTCCTAAAGTCCTCGTCACTTGATCCATCGATTCTTCTGTCGTTTCTTGTATTGGATAGTCCATTGGAATTTTCATCGTTTCTTTTTCTACTTGTTCATTCCAATAATCCTTTACTTCTTTTGAAATACCCGAATCACTGTATGTCTGAAGTCGTTCAGACCATTCTTTAAAAGATGTACTTTTCGCAGGTAAGCGAATTTCTTGACCTTGTTTCATCTGGTTATATACCACCTGTAAATCTTCCAATAGAATCCTCCATGACACTCCATCTACTACTAAATGATGTATCACCCAGAATATTCGATCATTTTCAGTCAAGTTATCTTCAAAGTACACTACTTTCATTAACGGACCAGTAATTAAATTGAAACTAGCTTGATGAATATTCATCTCTTCTTGTATTATTTTATTCCACTCTTTTTCATTAACTTGATTCCGTTTTACAACATGGAGTACTGACAGCTCATCAGTCCCTTCATTTCTCTGCCTCCACGTTCCGTTTGGTAACTGTTCGTACCGGAAACGTAAAGCATCATGATGTTTCAGTAAATTTAATATCGCTCCCTCTAGTAACTTCACATCCAATCTTTCTTTTACTCTTAAAAGCATTGATTGATTCCAATGCTCTGTATGTGGATGTTCTTGCTCGAAGAACCAGCACTGAATTGGAGTAAGAGGCACATCACCTATCACAATTCCCTGCTCCGCTTGTACTCCCTGCGTTTCTATAGCCACTTGTGCCAGCTCAGCGATAGTTGGGCATTCAAACATTTGCTTTGGAGTAAGTTTTAACCCCACTTGACTTGCTTGAGATATGATTTGAATACTGAGAATTGAGTCGCCACCAATTTCAAAGAAATTATCATAGATTCCCACCTTTTTAACACCTAATACTCTCTTCCAAATGGTAGTTAGTATCTGTTCGTTACTATTCCGAGGGCCAACACATTCACTATTAATCTGCTTTTTCTCCGGCATAGGTAAGGCCTCACGATCAACTTTACCGTTAGCTGTAAGTGGAATAGCTTCCATCGCCACAAATCCCGCAGGAACCATATAACTTGGTAGTTTCGCTTTAAGATACTCTCTCCACGCATCTACATTTCCATCTCCTACAACATATGCTACTAATCTTTTATCACCCGGCTGATCTTCTCTTACAATTACAACTGCCTCTTTTACATATGCATATGTATGTAAAGTAGACTCAATTTCCCCAATCTCAATTCTGAAACCACGTATTTTAACCTGATGATCAATTCTTCCACGATAATCTAGATTCCCATCTGGCAAATACCTCGCTAAGTCTCCTGTCCGGTATAATCTTGCTTTCGGATCACTACTAAATGGATGAGATATAAAACGCTCTGCTGTTAATTCAGGTCTATTTAAATACCCACGTGCCAATCCTGCTCCACCAATATAAAGTTCACCATCAACACCTATAGGAACAGGTTGTTGATAAGCATCTAGTATATACACTTCTAAATCGGGAATCCGCTTTCCAATATTACTTCTTGAAGCATGCTGCACATCATCTAAAGTAATTGGATAATATGTAACATGAACTGTAGTTTCTGTAATTCCATACATATTAATTAACTGTGGTTTTTTCTCCCCATACCTTTTAAACCACGGTAACAAGCTAATAGGTTCTAACGCTTCTCCGCCAAATATTACGTAACGCAGCTGCAAATTTTTATTCTTATCTTCTTGTTCACACACTCGTATTAATTGTCGAAATGCGGAAGGTGTCTGATTTAGAACTGTGACTTCTTCCTCCACCAATAATTGATAAAAATCCTTAGGTGATCGACTAATCCAGTACGGAACAACAACTAATTTTCCACCATATAATAATGCTCCCCAAATTTCCCATACTGAGAAATCAAATGCATACGAATGAAAAAGCGTCCAAGTATCTTTTTCATTAAATTGATACCAACAATCCGTCGATTTAAATAACCGAATGACATTGTGATGCTCTATCATAACGCCCTTTGGATTTCCCGTTGATCCCGAAGTATAGATTACATATGCCAGATTTTTGGGACCGACATCAGAAACAGGCAAAGTCTTACTTTCTTTCCCAATCTCATCTTGATCACGATCCAGGAAAATCGACTTAACATTTTCTGGTAAACATTTCAATTCTTTTAAACTTTCTTGCGTTACGAATAACTGAATGCTAGCATCTTCTAGAATATATTGAAGTCGCTGCTCTGGATATGTTGGATCAAGTGGAACATAAGCCCCACCAGCCTTCAAAATTCCTAAAATACCTACAATCATTTCGAGGGAACGTTCAACACACAGTCCAACTAAAGTATCAGGTCTTACTCCCTTTTTCTGCAAATAATGAGCTAACTGATTTGCGCGTTCATTAAGCTCCCTATAAGTAACTTTTTCTTTGCCATACGTAACTGCAATATCGCTTGGATAGTTCAACGCTTGCCGTTCGAACAATTCATGAATAGTTACTTGAGATGGGAAATCCAGCTTAGGATTGTTGAACTCAACTAAACTTTTTCTTTTATCTTCATCAGAAATGATTTCGATTTCAGCTACCTTCTGCTTTGGTTTTTCAAAAGTGTTTTCCATTATCGCTAACATCACGTTAAAAAACCGTTTTATCTCTTCCTTAGAAAATAGCTCCTCACGATAATCAATATGTACATGTAAAGAGTCAATATCAATTAGATTTTCAATATGCACTGCAAAATCTTGTACCTCTTCATGGTTTGGAATCCATAGTGAGTCACCACTTTCATCGCGATCCCTATAATCAATCGTAGTTCCGAAAAGTCTCACATTACTATTATTCTCTTTATTAATCTGCTTTAACAACAAATCAAATGGATATTTCTGGTGTCTCAATAATTTGCTTTGTTTTCTGGACACCCTACTAATAAATGAAAGTACTTCTTCTTCTGGATCAATATCCATTCTTAAAGGAACTGTACTCACCATCATTCCAATCAATTTTCGTTCCATTTTAGTCATACGGTTGCCGTAAGCCATTCCTAAACCAATATCAAGCGATAAAGTCCACCGATACATGGACAACGAGAAAGCAGCAACAAAAAAAGTGTATAAACTAATTTTGTAATCTTCAGAAAATTTTTCTATCTTTCTCTTCAAATGCTCCGTTAATATAAATGTCTCACGTGATGCTTTGGTACTAACTTGGTACGTATTATAGGGCTTCAATCCAGTCACAGATGGCAGTGTTTTAAATTCCTCTAACCAGAATTTTTGATCTTTTTGAAAGCGACTACTATTCAAGTATGTTTGTTCATTAGTCAGGAATTGAACATATGAATTTTTAATTTCGCCTTCCTCATTCTCGTTATGCATTTCATAATAATATTTTGCAATTTGCTCAGTAAATATTTGAATTGATAAACCATCCATAATAATATGATGAACATTTCCAAAGACTGCACATTCATTATCGTTTAATTTTATTAAAGCGAAATAGTATAAATTTGAATTAAATAATGTAAACGTTTCTTTTGTTTTCTGCTCAATCCATTCCTCAAGCAAATTTGTATTCTCCACATTACTGAAATCAAAAAACTCAAATTCTTGTTCTTCATGTTTAATAAAATATTGTTTTGGTTCCTGATGCCCATTTTCTTTTAACCTAATGCACAGACCGTCATTTTCACTGATAACGCGATTCACAACTTGGTTTAATTTTGAATAATTCATTTTCCGATGAAGTTTAAATAAAAATCTTAAATTACATATTCCTTTATCAGAATGAATAACTTCTGTATACCATATTCTTCGCTGCGGATGGCTTAATGGATAACATTCCTCATTGGTCATAAAAATCTCCCCTTCAAAAATTATTTGCTCTTATAGGTTCGTGTTTATGTTTAGCCCATAAATATTTCTGCAGTGAAACTCCAATTACTCCAATAATAACAAGCCCAACCCCTCCATAAACATAGAGTTGAGTTACTCCAAACAAATGCACTAATGGGCCACTCATAGCAGGAGAAATAATTAGAACTGCGTTTGTTAAACTGCTTTGAATACCAAATACTCTTCCTACTTGATCTTGATCGGATTCTATTTGTAAAATGACTTGATTAGATACAAGCATCAGCCCACTTCCAATACCAGCGATAAAACTAATTAAGTAGGCCAAAACGAAGACCGTACTGGGCGTTATCAAACCGATCCCGCCAAAACCAATTCCCATTAAAACCATACCTCCACATACTACCCAGCCATATTGAAATTGTTTTAATTTCTGAGTTAGTAATGCACCAAGTATTCCGCCAAGACCAATAATAGAAATGATATATCCCATTTTACTTTTATCATGTGGGAATAAGCTCTTAAATAAAGTTGGAAATTGTGAGTCTACTAATTGTAATACTGCCATGGCTATTGTAACGAAAATCATAGTTGATAATATTATCCGATTAGATAACACATAACTCCATCCTTGTACCCAAGCGGTCCAAGTACTTTGTTTTTGCTTTTCAACAAATTCTTTCGATATAGTTTCTTTAAATTTTATTGTGGGTATCAGAACTAAGGTAGCTAATAAACAACTTATAGCTCTTATAATGAGGCAGAACTCTGGTTGAAACCAACTCAGCAACATCCCCCCTATAAGCGGGCCTACTATTTTGGTACCCTGCTCTACTATTCCGTTGATACTTACTGCTTTAGTAAGCAAATCCGGGGATACAATCTGTCTTGTTAGTGTTTGCTGTGCAGGATAATAGAAAACAATAAAAATGGAACGAATCATTAATGCTACTAAGAGCCAGTGGATATCTTGTACAAATAAAAGAGCAATCGTTATTAGACCAACCATTAGATTACAGAACATCATAATTGGAATTTTTCTAAAACGATCTGCAATAACACCTGCCCATGAGCCAAAAATAATTCCTGGAAGTGCGTATGCAACAGGAATCAATCCAATCATAGTAGGATCTACTTCCCATTCAAATCCAACTATAGTCATAATCGCTAACATATCAATAAAAACACCAAGCATAAGCAATGAATAAGCAGAGAAAACTTGTAAATAAACCCTATTTCCTAATAGGCCTTTTGAATCAGTAGTTTTCATAAAAGCAAGCTCCTTAGGTTACTAATATAAACACCTTTGCGTATAAGGTACCCCTTTATTAAACCTAATTAATCATTATAAAGATTTCACCTAGAATTTAACTTCGTCAAAACCTAGACTAATCTCAAGGTTTCTCATATTTTAAATAGTCTGATAAATAAGATTGCACCTATTTCTTCGTCTTTATATCAACTGTTACAAAATAGACCTTTACCTTAGTTAAACATTACCTTAATATAACCATTTACAGTTGTTTGCACATTCAATTCACATCCTTTTTAAAGTTGGCTTTTTTCTATCTCAAATACTATCACACAAATATTTCACCTACTATATTCATAAAGTTGAAATATTTGAATCAGAAAATTCGGATAAAAAACCAAATCCACAAATCATAACAAAACTATTATTTAGTTATATTTTCATTTTATAGATAGCTTTAACCATAGGGATATTAAGAATAAAGTTTTTTAATTTTATTAACATAATAGTTTATAGAGACTATAAATCCTACTAAATAAAAAGATACATATACATTAAAGTATATGTACCTTTCTCTATCCTACATATTTTCTATTCAAATTAATTCCAATAACTAAAATAGATATTAAAAATATAATACTAACAATTACTAATGCACTCATAACAAAGATTGAATCATATAGTATTGAACCTATACATTTACTACCTATTTAATCTATTAGACATTACTGCTTCAAAAAATTACACATTATACACAATCGGGATAAATCCCTAAAATATAATTTGACTATATTATTATATAATGTTGTTATGAATCTCTTGTAAGATATAATATATTTTACGCTAATGTATCATCAGTTTTTCTATAAAAGAACTTAATTTTTATGTAGTACGAATTTATTTAGTAATCTAATATATTAATTTAGGTATAAGAATGTTTAAAGATCACCTATTTCCGTAGGTGATCTTTTCTTGTAATTCTGTATTTGTACACTACTTTAGAAATATATCGTAGATACGCTTTGTTTGCTAAATGTTTAGTTCTTTCCATTTATTAAAAAACATAGCTTAAATACAATTAATATCATATTTGTTAAATTACAAACTATTATTTTGTCTTCTGTACAGGCAAACTACTAAAAATCAATTCAGCAACTTTTACATATCCTTTTGAGTTTGGATGAATTAAATCCTTAGACCAAAGCGTATTGTCATTAACTAAATGATGATTCCAAAAATCAACATGATGAAGCTTATACTCTCTGCTCAGTGAATGTATAACTTCATTTGCCTCTAATAATTGTTCTTTTATTACTTGTTTTTTTTCAGAAGCAAAAGGAAGCCTAACTGTAAAATCAGGAAGGTTTGCTATAATAATATCAGCCCCTGCTTTACTTAATGTATCTATCATAAATTCCATATCGTTCTTATATGCATCATGATTCCAACGTCCTTTTAAAACATCGTTTGCCCCTGCAATGAGACTAACCAAATTTGGATTAAAAGTTAACGCCTTTTCCAATTGCTGCAAGCGAATTTCTTTAGTTACTAACCCACGCTTTGCAAAATTGGCATATTCTATATCTTCTTCACACAGTTGAACAAAATGATCTACCCAGCTTTTTAATGCGATTCCCTCAACTTCATCCCCTATCCCCTCTGTAAAACTATCACCAATTGCTACAAATCGCTTCCACATATGTATTCCCCCTTTATTTTTAAATATATCTATACTATACAATAGCTCACACCGTAATTGTTATTTCTAAGTGGTTTTCGATTTCAATTATATTCCACTTTACTATATTTACATTTATAATCCAAAATTGACCGATTCCCAAGTATACTTAGGAATCGGTCAGATTCGTATATTTAATAAAGAAATAAGATCTCCCCAGGAATTATACTTTTTTCAAAAAATTTGTTGTTCTTTGTTTTGCCCAGTTGATACATTTCTTTTCGATTAAATGATACGAAACTATAGAAAAAAGTATTGTCATTGCAATGCACAAAGTAAGAAGAAAAAAATACACCCTGACATTCCAAGCTATCCACATAAGAATCTATAGTGCTTTGAAACCTTTTGTTTCAAACTAATATTTAATTGTACCCTATAAAATTAGCTTTTTACCATATCAATCGCACTATCCCACATACCACTAAAAAAAGATCCAGTTTTACGCATAAAACGTGTAAACCAATTTGCTTGTTCGACATCAGATTTTGTTACAAGGTCTATTTGTAATGATTTACCTGATAAGAAACCAGAATCTGTATTATCTCTAGGAGAGATAATCACTTTACTAATAGTTACCCCCTCTTGAATAGGCGCTTCTTGTTCCATATTGGATACTTTAAATTCTTTTTTATAAATGTCTTTATTGCCCTTCGGCATTGGAAGTGAAACAGCTTGCTTCGTTTGAACTACTACATCTTTGTCTTTTGCATTTGCCACTCGAACTGTTTCATGTCCTTTTATTACTGAATCTTTTCCGTAGACATTCTTCACTTTAAAATTCGCAAATCCATAATCGTATAATTTCTTTGTTTCATCAAAACGTGCCGTATGAGATTTTGCTTTTATCACTACAGAAATTAGACGCATACCATTTCTTTCTACTGTACCAGTGAAACAATCTCCCGCTTCTGGAGTCGTTCCTGTTTTCAAACCATCTACACCTTCATATTGCTTAATTAAACCTTTTAACATCCAGTTAAAGTTCGCCATATCAATTGGATATTTACCACCCTCTTGAAATGTTTTTTTAGGAATTTTTGCTGTATTTAATATTTGAGGGAAATCTTGAATAAGACGTTGTGCTAAAATTGCACAATCCCTTGCAGACATTTTATTTTTCTCGTCTAGAGTTGTCCCTTCTAGGTGATATCCTTTTAAATCTTGATTTGTTAAGCCGGTAGAGTTTACAAACTTATAATCTTTCATACCAAACTCTTTTGACTTATCGTTCATCATTTTTACAAAATTCACCTCTTTACCAGCAATCTCTTCAACTAAAGCAATTGTTGCACCATTTGCAGAGTAAATTGCCATTGCCTCATATAACTCTTTTACCGTATAAGAGCCACCATTTTCTAATGGAACATTTGATAGTGAACGATCTTGCGAAATCTTATGTGCATATTCAGAGATTTTAACTTTTTGATCCCATTTAAGTTTTCCTTTATCCACCGCTTCATGAACTAAGTATTCGCTCATCATTTTTGTCATACTAGCAATTGCCAATGATTCATCTGCATTTTTTTCATATAAAATTTTTCCGGAATTTGCTTCTATTAAAATTGCTGATCCTGCTTCAACGTCTATAGCAGGAACTGTTTCCGCTGCTGCTTTTCCAATTGTAACGACCATGCTACAAAATATTGTAAGTACTGTTACTATTGCAATAAATCTCTTGCAAAACATACCTTTCACTTCTGTTACCTCCAATTTCTTTGTACTCAAAAAAAGCGTTATTCCAACATAATCCCGCAAAAAAATAGACAGTGTTCTCAAATTGTATATACATATAAAACGTTAGAATCGCTTTCATATAGACCATCTCATCCGAAACTTTTAGGTGCGCTAATACTTTTTATTCCCACACATATCCTTATTTTTAATCCCCTTATATTTTTCAAAATGATTTGCACTTTCATATTTTTTAGGATTACAGTTAATAGACAATCTAAATAATACGTTTGTTCCACATTTACAAAAAATAAAAAACCACACCCTATACTGGATGTAGTTTTTCTAACTGATTTATTTATTTTTCACTTCATTTTTATAAAAAGCAAATAATGATTCGATGGATGGACTAGATAACAGCGGAATTGCCTTCTTAATCAATTTCCTATCCCAATCAAACCAACGCATTTCCATTAACATATTTATCTCTATATCAGTGAATCGTTTCTTTATTTCCTTAGCGGGATTTCCACCAACTATTGTATATGGCGGAACATCTTTACTTACGACAGATCCTGCAGCAACAATTGCGCCTTCACCAATAGTAACGCCAGGCATTATTATAGCATTCATTCCAATCCAAGCATCACTTTTAATGACTGTATCTCCCTTAGGTTCATATGATTGTTTAATTTGCTCAGCGAATGGATATACTGTAATCCATTCTGAGTGATGATTATGATTACCACCCATTAAAATGACTACCCCACTTGCAATGCAAACATAATTCCCAATAATGAGTTTGTCAAGGTGCCATCCCATCTGTTCAATTGGATTGAACAGTGCTTGGGACTTAGCATCTCCCCACAAATACCTTACACATCCATCTTCAAAATTTTGATGACTATAATAGCCTGAATAATAGGAGTACTCTCCTACTTCAATGAGTGGATTTGTTACTATATCTTTTATATACTTTGTTTCTGACCAATGATTAAATAATGGATACTTCATAACTTTATTCCTCGCTTCTAAGTATTATATATATTGCTATTTACTTAGAAGCTTACTACGACTGCTACATTTTTTAGCTTTCTCAAACGACGAATCATTATCTTCAAGCCTTTCTTTTATACTAGAAAAAGCATAACGCAATACATTACACTAGTCAAATTGTGTAATTTTGAACACATCTTAAATAGCGTAATACTGCAATAGGAACATGAAAACACTCTAACTTTGATACAAATAATATATTGATTACATTTAGTTCATATTTTGTAAAAAAATCTTAATTGCCATGACAAAGCAAACAATAACCACTATTGGTCGTATTAATGCCGTCCCTTTTGTAAGCACCATCTTCGCCCCAATATATGATCCTATTATTTGACCAAGCATCATAATCAATCCAATTGTCCAATCGATTTGGCCAAAAATAATAAAATACAACAAAGCAGCGAAATTACTTGTAAAGTTCAAAATCTTAGCATTTGCAGTCGCCCGTGTAGCACTATATCCATATAAAAGAATGAATGCTAAAGCAATTAAACTACCTGTTCCTGGGCCGAAGAAACCATCATAAAATCCCAGTAACGGAGCCACTGTTAACGCAAACAACAACATACTTATTTTTCTCGGTCGATCTTCGTTTGCTATATTTGGAGATAATAGAAAATAAATGCCAATAAAAACAAGTAAAAAAGGTAATATCATAATTAGATATTCTGCTCGTATCTGTAAAACAAGCCATCCACCGAAAACTGATCCAAAAAAGGTCATTAAGATGGACAAACGCATTTCTTTAAGATTAATTTCTTTCTTCTTAATAAAAAACACTGTTGCCATGAGAGTTCCGCTACTCCCTTGCAGTTTATTAGTTGCTATCGCTACAGAAGGAGACATACCTACTAATAACATTATCGGGATAGTTATCATACCACCGCCTCCAGCAATCGTATCTATCCATCCTGCTAATACAGCTACTAAAAATAGTAGTATGAGTAATTCAATAGTAAAATCCATACAAAGAATATGGGAAGGCTTGAGCTATTATACCCCAAACCTCCCCATCATCCCTCCTCTCTTTAAACTAGTTAATTAAATCTGTAAAGTAACTTTCTTTCTGATCACGTAATCGGCTGGAAACGTATTGCCTGCAAACAATTCTTCTTCCGTATTTATTATTTCCAATCGGGATTTTATATTCTTCCTCAGATAATCTTTCCCTACCATGAGTTACATTTGTTTGTTTACCATAGTATGAATTTGGTATAAGTAATAAATCTTCAGATGTAAGTGGAACCTTATAAGTAGGCGTTGTTCGTAAGAGTTCTAAAAACATGTCAAATTTCAATTTTTCTTCTTCACTTTCTCCCACATAAATCAATCTATTTTCTGCTCCATTTAAACAAGTTGCAATAATATCGCCATTATCATCCAAAAATATAATTTGGTTTATTTCCCCTACAAATCCAGATATTTCACCATCAGCCATTCCTGCGATATGAGCAATAGGCATTTTACTTATCGCCAATATGTCATCTTTACTGAAGTGATTTTCTTCAAGATGCTTTTGAAGTAATTTTGGGGTTCCAATATGAGTTTGAGTTTTTAAATTTAACACTCCTTTTAATAAAAGAGCATCAACTCTAGTAAATTTGCCACAAGTAATTTCAGACACTATTCGTTCCACGGATTTATTAAGTCTATTTGATACAATTTCTAAATTCGTATTGAATGTATTCAATCTCGCTTCAATATCTGACTGGTCTTTCATATCTGTATACACTGTGGCATCGTTATGTTGATAAAAGTTCCCGCCACCGGTGCTTGCACCGACATTTCGCAAAACTTCATCGTTGTTTAAAGGGGAAATGAGATGAAATCTATTTTTCCCTGCATGTTCGGATGGATGAATTAAAGCATCATAATTAAAAAGTGTGGCAAAAAGCCATGTCACCCATTCTGCATAAAAATATTTTTTCATTCTATCGTTTTCGTCTTCACCATAATTAAAACCTTTGCGATTTTCTCCAGGTAATAGGGTTTCCATAGGATCACATGGAGTATTTTTAATAAGAGTAGGCGGTACGTTCCCACCACAATTCGCTACTTTTATCATATGTAGTAGTTTTTTTATATCTGAATTCGGAGTTTCCATTGAGTATTCAATCAAACAAGTAAGCCACTCTTTTGAAAAATATGCTGCTATTTCTTGATCACAAGTATAGGGATTATGGGTTTTCAATTCATTGTCTATCAAACTCTTCATTTTATCATTCAATACATTAGGAATAGTAATTTCTTCAATTTCCGTAATCTGCAGTATTCCTTTATTCATTATAAAACCTCCGTTGTTTTATTTTTTACACCCTATCTTCTATTAAACAAACTATCCACTTCTTTTTTACTCCTTTACTTTTCGTCAGAGCTATTAGAATTACCGATTTACAAATAAAAAACGTGGAGTATAAGAGATTTCTTCTTAGTTACATTTCCCCCACGAACCTCCATTGATTTGGCAAATTTAATTTGAAAATCTGATTCATTTTCATACTTTACTTTCAAACTATGTTTATATGATTTTCAATTCAATTAAGAGTATTTCATTTTCTAAAGCTTTCCTAATTTTAAAATCAGAATTTTCAATACAACTATGTTAACACTAAAAATATAACACGAAACAAAAAAATGTAAATAAATAGTTTTTTTATAAAAAATAGTCAGACTATTCATAAGGTAATCCGTATTTCATTGAACCAACTACGGCCTCTCAATTTTATTGATAACAATAAAAAAGCCCCCTAAATGAATAGAGAACTTTTTCCAAGTATATTCTATTTTAAAGTTCTTACTTACCTTTTACTTTAAAAGATATTGCTGTAACTTCTTTATTAACAGTTCCATACCGTTTGGACTTACGATAATCTTCCCATTCGCTAACGAAATATTGCTGTCTGAAATATCTCCTGTAAGTGCACAAGCTCTTGGAGATTGATATTTTCGTAAAATAATCTGCTCCTCTTCTATAAACATTTCAAGAGAATCTTTTTCTACAATTCCTAAACTCCGTCTTATTTCCATTGGAATAACAATACGCCCCATACTATCTGCTTTACGAGTAATTCCTCTTGATTTCATAAAATGCCACCCTTTATATTTATCTAATATTACGGTATTTATTTTAGCAATAAACAACAATTAGGAATAGTTCGTATTACAGTACTTTTTTAGGAATAAATAACAATTAGGAATAGTTTATGTTAGAATTCTTTCTCGTTTATTTTTGATTTTTAATATATTTTTCCTTGATCATTTTTATATATTGTTTTCTCTCTGTTAGTTCAAATATAAATAATGCCTTTTTTATGTATGTTAAACCAACTTCATTAGAGTGCTGAACTTTTAATAAAATTGCACCTTTTTCAAAGAATAATTCACCTAATAAGTATAAAGTATTCATATTTATGGCTAATTTTATACCTATTTCACTATACTTTATCGCTTCTTCATATTGATTTGCAAGGTGTAAACATTTTGTTAACGTATGAATGAGTCTTAATTTGATTTCTTTTTCTCTAGGGAATTCTATCTTATTAAAATTAATTAAACTTTGTTTTAATATATTTATGCTTTTCTCATACTCTTCATTTTCTGCATGTATTATAGCGATTGAATTCATTATGCTTATTTCTTTCTCTGATAAAAAGTTACTACTACTTAAAGTTTGTTTTAGTGCTCTATTTAAAATGTCAAAAGCATTAATTGTTGCTCCATTTACATAATATATAGCAATCGCTTCATGCCATAATAGAAATTGTTTATCTTCTTTTGATTGGAAATTATTTTCGTTTTTCTCTTTTTTCACTATTTCGTAAAGCTCATTATATTCTTTTTGTTTCACACAATCTCTCATTACACATTTTACATTTTCAATATATTTTATTTTTTTATTTTTAGTTAGTGCAAATATATAATTTGGATCAATACCAAGTCTTTCAGATAATTGATACAACAATATGCTAGATGGATAAATAATACCTTTTTCTATCTTACTAATTTGACTTTGTGAACATATTCCATGACATAATTCAGATTGTGACATGTTTTTTTTCTTTCTAAGTTCTTTAATAATAATACCAAGATTGTAGAATTCCATATTTCCTCCCTCAAATGTAACACTTTATGAGTATAAGAATATTTTCCAACTTTTAATGTAATGTAAAATTAATATAGTTATAATTACTAATTATATGGATTTATAGTTTCTTTTACAAACTTGTATCACAATACGAGAAATTATTAAAATATGGTTCACTAATAATTAAGGGGAGTTTTATCCCCCCACTGATTATTAGTCCACTCCAGGCAGGCTTTTACAGGGAGTCCGACTTCTTTGCCACATCTAAATTTTGAGGTGGAAGTCTTACTACCCGCAAATAGCCGGATTAAAATAAATATGATTTTTCACCTTTATTTCTTTTAATAGTTTCTTTTGATTTTTATATAAATAATTTCGAAGGAGCGTATTTTATGAAAAGAATGTTGACCGAAAGAGAGTTAGAAGTGGCTATTTATGTAGCAAAAGGATATACAGATGCAGAAATTTCCAAAAAAATATATGTTACCCCTCGAAGAATTTCAACGATAATTAATCATATTAAAGAAAAATGGCATATTAATTCTAGAGTGGAATTAGGTATTTTAGTTTATCATTATGGTTTTATAGATGCACCCTTATTTTCAAATAAAAAAATTCAACTATGTAAAAAGGTTGTACAATAGATAGCGGAATATAACGAGTTTAAATTGCAAATAAAAATATAAGAGCAGACATACTTTTATTATTTGGTTTACTCCATCACTTTTTAAATTTCAGACATTAATATAAAAAGGTTAGAGAATTAACTTCTCTAACCTTTTTATATACACTACTAGGTTTCAAACAGTAAAGATGCCCTAATGCTACCATTAATCCTGTTCCCTATTCAACCTTGTATAAACAAAAAAAAATCAGACATTCTCACTATTCAAAACCAGTTACAATTCTCTCTTTCATTTTCTGTATTACTTCACTGCTCAATACTTTTTGACCAGCAGGAAGTTTTAATATGGCAGCGGCACCTTTACTAAGGTATATTTCTTGATCATTATTTTGATTTACTACCAATATTCCTTGCCCTTCAAATTCGAAATAACTAATATCTTTTGTTTCATTTGTATTATTTTTTATTGCTTTATATAATCCATATAAATCTTTACTTTTATTTTCTCCGCCCGTTCGAATCGGTTCAATATCATTCGCAACAATTAGTCCTTCTGGCTGCTCACCCTTCATAATAAACCATAGCTTTTCATTTGTTGGTAATAGTAAATGCTTAAATTCAAAGCTATTTAAAATTTGCTGTGCTGAAATTGTTTCATAGATTGGTAACGAAAATGGAGATGTTGTTATTTTTTCAAAACTTAAATTTTCAGAAGAACTTCCCTTACTATATTGATAATCTTTTAATGCGATCGATTGTACTGATTCACTTTTATTTTTTGATGCATAACTAATTTTACTAGCGAAAATAATAACGGTCATTAAGCACATGCACGGTATCACAAGCTTAAGTAGTTTTCCCATTTATGAACCCCCGCTTTTAATATTATTAGTTTGCATGGATATTATAAACAGTTTCACTCCACCAAAAATTATTATTGTTATGGAACGTACTGAAATTATGATTATAATGATCACCATACCAAGGGTCCATGTACGTTATATAATCTGTTCCATTTGTCCCTTTATAAAATCCATCAAGTACTAGAAAGTGTCCGATGTTAGCTCCATTTTGCCACATAATGAGTGCAATCATCGGCTGATTACTATTAATTTGACTTTTGAACCAATCATACGATTTTGCTCCAGAACTTATAGCTGAGCTAACCCCATATCTTGATAATCCATATTGTATTTCACGTGAAGTTGCAGGATTATTATATGATCCACCCTTAACATACCTAACGTACTGATCTTGTGAAGGAGTTTTCCCAAAATAATTTAAAACTGAAACCGAAGTGCCTGCCCAACACCAATTTGATCTTTCTTGTAATATGTTAGGTACAGATAATTTACGGTCTTTTGGTGTACTTGGAGGATTTCCATTAATATACGCTGACGTTACATATACTTTTTTTCCATCTTTAAAATAATAAAACCAACGATTATCTAAATTTCCTGTCCAGTAATCTTTAACCGCTTCACCATACTCCCATCCTTTAAAAGATACTTTTGTATTTCCAGGAATCATATCTACAATATTTGCATTCAAACTTTTTGCCTCTCTAACATTTACATTCAATGGAGCTGTTGTTCCTGAAAATTCAACTTCTTCTGCTATTATTTTCTCAACACCAACAAAACTAAATATAAAGAACAATAAAAACATAATAACGATAAAATGTTTTCTTCCCTTCATTTCTCCACCCCTTCATCAGTACTAAAAAACATCAACAATTCATCCTTATTAATTGTTCAAGCTTAATATTACATACTAACGAAAAACGACTTCTCATAAAGTGAAACTTTAATCCGTAGTGGTTTTATTCATCCCCTACTGATTATTAGTTAAACCAATCGAGCTGCCCGGCAAATAGCGGGATAAATTCCAATACAAAAAAGGAGCCTATAAATTTTTATAGGCTCCTTTTTATTTCGTCGTTATTACTTAGCTAATTCTTTCGTACCCTTCATTACATCAACGAAGAATCCCCAGTTATTCACTACAGAAGAGATACTGATATGTTCATCTGGAGTGTGGACGTTAAAGATGTCTGGTCCGAATGAAATTGCATCTAATTCAGGCATCTTTTGAACGAATGCGCTACACTCAATTCCCGCATGTACAGCGAAGATTTCAATTTCTTTATTGTATTTTTCTTGATGTACTTTTTCAAATAAATTACGAATTTGTGAGTTTGGATTGTATGGCCATTCTGGATACTCTGACTCTATTTCAAATGTAGCACCAACTAATTCAGCAATATATTTGATTTCTTCTGCAACATGTTGTTTTAAACTACTTACAGAACTTCGCACTTCGTTACGTAATTTAATTTCATCTTGCAACGTTTCAATAACGCCTAAATTTGTTGAGCTTTCTACAAGACCTTTAATATCCATGCTCATACTTTGAATGCCATTCGGAATTAAGAATAATGATGAAATAAGCTGCTTTTGTGTCTCTTTAGCAAATACTTTTTCAACTTTTTTATCCAATTTTGTCAGTGTAACATGAACATCTGGATCAACAGCACGCATTTCTTCTTGTAATACACGTGTCCATGATTCTAGTTTTTCTTCTACTTGTCCTACATCTTCTGTACGAATTAAAATTGTAGCTACACTTTCACGCGGAATTGCATTCGTTTTTAATCCGCCGTGAACTTCACTTATGTAAAACTCCGTATGTACTGATAAATCACGTAATACTCGTCCTAATACTTTGTTCGCATTACCGCGTTGTTTATCAATTTCCATACCAGAATGGCCGCCTTTTAGACCACCAACATATAGACGGTATGCATCCATATTCGCTGGCGTTTCATCCCAAATTACTTGAATTGTTTCAACAGCTTTCGCACCACCTGCACTACTTACAAGTAATTTATGATCTTCTTCAGAATCAATATTTATAAATATCTTTCCTTCAAAATGATTTGGATCAATAGCAAAAGCCCCGCCCATTGTCGTTTCTTCTTCAGTAGTGATAACGACTTCAAGTGCTGGATGCGGAATTTCTTTTGAATCTAATAAAGCTAATGCATACGCAACTGCAATACCATTATCAGCACCTAATGTTGTTTGATTTGCATATAACATGTCCCCAATGATTCGTAATTGAATCGGATCTTTTTCAAAATCATGTACTGTTGCTTGATTTTTTTCGCAAACCATATCCATATGACCTTGAATAATAATAGCTGGTACATTTTCATAACCAGCTGTTGCTTCTTTTTTAATAATGACATTGAATGCTTCATCTTGAATAACTTCTAAATTACGCTCTTTTGCAAAGCCCACTAAATAATCACTAATTTCCTTTTCATTACCTGATCCTCTAGGAATCTTTGAAATTTCTGCAAAATGATAAAATACAGGGTGCTTTGTTAATTGTTCTAATGTAGAATACATTTTTCAAGCTCCTCTCCAAATGGCAAAATAATATGTAAGTCTCATATCATTATACCATGATTCATTATTTTACCTTTCTTTTTACTTTTATTGTTCATTTTATGTACAACACTCTTACAACATTGTAAGGGCGTTGTAAGCTATATCGATTTTTCTTATTAAATAATAGACGTATATTTTTTAAAGACACACTTTGAAGGAGATAAAGAAAATGAAAAAGTTTTTAACAATTATTACACTATGTTTATTATTTTCTAGTTTTACTATTAGCTGTGAGAGAGCGTCACTAAATAGAATTGGTAAAGATGTATATTACATGCAGATAAAAGGCGAAGGAAATATCGAAAAAGTAGATGGTAGAAACTTACGAAACTATACGCTGCCCGCATATGATGAAGATGGCGTCAAAAAACAAATTACATTTAGAAGTACAAAAAAAGAAAACGACCATAAATTAAATGAAGACGCGTTTTTACGCCTCTATGTAGATCAAGATGATAATAGCAAAAATGAAATATCATCAATTGAAGTAAAGTCTTATGAAGAAATTCAGAAAACAGATTTACCTAATAAAGTAAAAGATAAGTTTACTATTAAATAAAAAAACAAAAGAAAATGCTCTATGCATTTTCTTTTGTTCTTTTCACCTGTATATATTTTGAACTACTATTATTCATCAGTTTCTCTAACCGATTTATATTCTCCGTTAATGCACCTTTCACAAGAGAGAAATCTGTATTGGATTCTTCTTTTTTTTCTTTAAAAAACGAAGACTTTTGCACATTGACTTCAGCCATCTCTTCTCCCCCTTTTCAAAAAGATACAACCTTTTATTTATATTATATAGCAAATGTAGAAAGAGTGTACACTTATAATTTTCTTTTTAATTCTTCTTCTAATTCTTCTACTTGCTGCAACGTATCCCCTTTTATTAAAGAGAAATCTGTTGTATCTTCGTTACCTTCTTTAAAAAAATCATTGTCATAATTTTTTACCACTACAATCACCTCTACATGCTAGTGTAGGAATGATTGTCCAATTTTATTCAACTTTGTCGGATTTTGTTTTTAATTTATGTATAGAAGATAAGGACAGAAAAAGATTCTGTCCTTATTTACTAAAATAACTATGATGTATTGTTAAATTATATACATTTTCAAAATCCCGATCTTGCAGGTTATTTTTCTTTCCATCAATAACAATGAAAACGTCACTTACTATTTTTGCTGGTATGATCCCGACATTTTCTACTTGTACCGCTTTCTGCTCATTCAATTGCTCGATATGTTCTAACGGAACGATAATACTAAATTGCGAGCGAATACCACGAAAGTTTGTATTTAATTCCTTCGCGGCTTCAAAAACAACAATTTTCGCGCCAATCTTTTCCCCGTATGAATCTAAAAATGCATTTAAGCTCTTTGTATATTCCTCTTCCGTATGCCATTCCATCGTACCGAAAACTGATGGATTAACATTTTGAATAATTGTCGTGTATATTTCTCCTCTCGCTTTAGATGCAATTAATGATCGTTTGATTGATTGAACTGTCTTGCCAATATCGCTAAATTTGGCACCCCATATTTCTGAAATATTAGGTGTTAAAATGAATGCAATATCAACAAAAATAACCATTGCAGTAAACATTAAAAGATTCTTCCAAAGGGTTAAATCGATTCCTTTTATCATGAAATACACGGTGACAGATATGATAAACAAACCATACCAAGTCTTTCTAATACGTTGCTTTTTCTCCTCGTACAACTCCTCATTTTTCCAA
Source organism: Bacillus cereus group sp. MYBK216-1 (assembly GCF_051916495.1). Lineage (NCBI taxonomy): Bacteria > Bacillati > Bacillota > Bacilli > Caryophanales > Bacillaceae > Bacillus > Bacillus cereus group sp. MYBK216-1. Next base: position 553,648 of record NZ_JBQAGT010000002.1, on the reverse strand, counting down.
TAAAAGAAAACAAGGACTACAAAGACAATCGCTAAAACAAATAAGCCAATTCGAATGTTAGAGATCATTAATCACATCACCCTCCATTCAAAAACTACTCACGATACCATTACATGCGCAAGCTGCTCTCTTTATGACAAAAGACGTGGACAAGCTTCTAAATTTAGCTACATTGCATATATATTAGAAGGTGCCACGTCTTTTATCCTGCTATTTGTGGGCAGTAAGCCCCCCACTGATTAAAATTTTACTTTACCATGAGTCTATATTGTATATGTAGACAAGCATTCATTTCAAATTTTCGTATTAAAAAGAAATATGTTTCGGAATTTCGCCTTCAGGTACTTCTCCATCCATACTTAAATAATAATGACGAATCGGACGTAAGTTTTCGTCTAATTCATAAACAAGCGGAATGCTAGTTGGAATATTTAATGAAACTACACCATCATTTGAAAGGTTGTCTAAGTATTTTACTAGCGAGCGAATTGTGTTACCGTGTGATGAAATAATTACTTTATTACCACTTTTTAATGTCGGCGCAATTTCTGAATGCCAATAAGCAAGTACTCTCTTCTCCGTATCCTCTAAACATTCAGTTAACGGAAATTCACCTTTTTTGAGTGTTTTATATCTTGGATCGGTCGCTTCATATCGAGAATCGTCTTCAGTAAGAGCCGGTGGTCTTACATTAACACTTCTTCTCCAAATATGAACTTGCGCTTCACCATATTTTTGAGCAGTTTCATCTTTATTCAACCCTTGCAATGCACCATAATGTCTTTCATTTAGCTTCCAAGATTTATGTATTGGGACCCAAGTAAGATCCATCTCATGAAGTACAATCCATAACGTCCGAATTGCGCGTTTTAATACAGATGTATAAGCCACATCAAAAGTATATCCGTTTTTCTTTAATATTGCTCCTGCTTCTCTCGCTTCACTTAATCCATTCTCTGATAGATCAACATCTGTCCATCCAGTAAAGCGATTTTCAAGATTCCATAAACTTTGCCCGTGACGAATAAGTACAAGTTTTATCATTAAAATTCCCCTTTCGGAAATGTGAATTTTATTGTTCCATTGCGTACACGTATAAAGTATCTAGTAATGTATCTTTTTATCCATTCATTCTATGACCAAACGATAGTTGCCAAATGTATGGATAAAATTTGTTCTTTTTCAAACGATAAAAACAGAAGTTTTTTCATTATTTTTGATCGACTGGTATTTCCCGTTTCGATATCCAAGCATCAAAACCTGATCGGCTATTTGCCATTTCATTCATAACTTGGTGCCAATTGTCCTCACATGATTCACCAAATTTTGAAAAAATAGCACCCATTTGTTGTCTTTGTACATCACTCAGTTTTTTCTCTAAATCTGCACCTTGTTCTGTTAAAGACAACTGTTTCACACGGCGATCATGCATAGCTTCATTACTCTCAATTAAGCCCTTTTCCACAAGTTGACGTAGCGGCCCGTGAAGAGCTTGTTTGCTTATTTCTAATAGTGATAATAACTCATTTACACTTATCCTTGGAAAACGTGCGATAAAAAATAAAATTCGATGATGTACTCGTTGAATGCCATATTCTTTTATAATTTCATCTGGCTTTTCAGTAAATGTTTTATATGCAAAATAAAATAATGCTAATGCCTCATTCATCTGTTCTTCTTTATGTTGTGTCATCTACTTTCCCCCTGTATGTAAATTATACCACAATCTAGTAATGAATATTTTAATCAACGCATTAGAACTTGTTTAGTCTATTGAAACATTCATTGCATAATTAGGAGGTGATTCATTTGAAAAAACAATATACTGTAAGTACATATTTATTGGATAGACTACACGACTTAGGAATTGAACATACATTCGGGGTTCCTGGTGATTATAATCTTGCTTTTTAGATGATGTAGTACCACATGAAAATTTAAAGTGGATTGTATTATTAGTATTGGTGTGAAGTTAACTGATACTATTACAGGCGGCTTCACACAAGGTTTTACAAAAGAACAAGTTATAGAAATCCATCCCTACGCTGTGAAAATTATAGATAAAAAATACGGTCCAGTTGTAATGCAGGATATTTTACAACATTTAAGTGATTCAATTGAGCATCGTAATAAAGATACTCTTGACGTTAAGCCATTTATTCTAAAATCATCTCTTTTTACTGAAGAGTTCAATCCCAAATCACAAATGGTCACACAAAAACGTTTTTGGCAGCAAATGTACCATTTCTTACAAGAAAACGACATCTTAATTGTAGAGCAAGGAACACCTTTCTTTGGTAGTGCTGCTATCCCTCTACCTAATAACACTGCATATGTAGGACAACCGTTATGGGGATCTATCGGATATACACTGCCCGCTCTACTTGGTACACAGGTCGCCAATTTATCACGGCTCAACATTTTAATTATTGGTGACGGTTCTTTCCAAGTAACTGCCCAAGAGTTATCAACTATACTACGTCAAATTTAAAACCGATTATATTTTTAATCAATAACAACGGATACACTGTTGAACGTGCCATTCACGGCCAAAACCAACCTTATAATGATATACAAATGTGGGATTACAATAAACTATCAATGGTATTTGGGGCAGAAGAAAAAAGTCTAACATTTAAAGTAGAAAATGAATCAGAATTAGCAGAAGTCTTAACAAATATAACTTTTAATAAGAATCACCTTATCTTTATTGAAGTTATAATGAGCCAAAGCGATCAACCTGAATTGTTAGCTAAACTCGGGAAAAGATTTGGTCAGCAAAATTCTTAATATAAAAGTATAACCTAATTATACAATTGGTAGTGTAAAACTTGTTTTCAGAATAGTTTCGACACTCAAAATACATAAGGAAAAGGATGGAAAGCACCATCCTTTTCTATTTTAAGAGCGTTCTTCGACTAACGCCCCGTGCGACAAGCAAAAATTCTTAATCCATCTTTAACTTTATAGCTTTTGTCGCAATAAATGTTTTAATATGCTTATCTAATATCCTTGTTCCACCAAAATCATCCTCATAAAAACCTGTTATAGCAAAACCAGCTTCAATTTGGCCTTGGATTTGGTCTTCTAAAGTATGCGCATATTCTATTGTTTGATTTGAATCGATGTAATCTTGAACTTCATCCTCTGGTAAATAATCCAATGTTGATGAAGGAATTGAATGTTTAACATCAAGAATACCTTTTTGCTCTTGGTTATCATCAAAAATCCATAGTAACGGATTTGTAAATCCAGCAATAAGAATACCCTTATTCTTTAAAACCCTAGAAACTTCATTCCATACAAGATGAACATCTTTTACAAACAAATAAGCTACGCTTTTTCTTTTTTATTCAGCAAGAGTTAACTGCCAAGATACACCATACTTATCATTTAACCAGCCAAACTTTTTACTAAACGGATAAGAACCTAAAGGCATAAGAATCGCTCCATCCTGCGCTAGTTTATGAAAGACCGTTTCAATTTCTTCTTCTGTCTCACAAGTTACATAAAGAGACATAGCTGGAGTGAATGTAAAATTATGATTTACATAACTATCAATACACATAAACTCTTGGCCATTTAGCGTAAAAGTTGCATGAATTACAGTTCCCTCTTTACCAGGTCCATTTTCATCGTAGCGAGAAATACTTACAATTTCTGATTGATCAAATAGTGACGTATAAAAATTCATTGCTTCCTCAGCTTTGCCCTCAAACATTAAAAACGTAGTAATTTTTTGATTTGCGTTACTCATATGGAGACAGCCCCTTGTTATGTATTTATGTAAAACATACGCCAACAAAACCAAACGTACGTTCCTTTTAATATATTGTCTATAAAAACGATGAGTTTGTCAATTATCTACTTTATTATTTCTTCTTAAATAATGCTGTCCAAAGAAATGATTCTCCAAACATTTCTTTCGGTTGTTTCATTTGTTTCATTCTTCTAATCTCAATTACCTCAAATTCTTTAAATATCTCTCTTAACTTTTCTTCCGAGTATGCAAGACCCCCTTGTAGACTCCACCCTCTATATACGTCCCAATCTGTTATTTCCGATCCATTTCGCTCATCTAAATCACCTGCCGCAAAACATGTTAATCCGAAATAACCACCCGATTTTAATGAGTTTTTAATTAAATCCACATAATTTATTCTTCTATGCGGTGGAATGTGATGCAAACAGCCCGAATCGTATACAAAATCAAATTCGTTTTGAACCTCTAAATTAAAAATTGAATCACAAATAAAATGAATTGCTACCTCTTTTGCCAATGCCCTTTCTTTAGCCCAATTAATGCCTTCTACAGATAAATCCACTGCTGTTACATCAAATTCTTGAGTCGCTAAATAAATGGCATTTCTACCTGGACCACATCCAAGTTCTAATACTTTCCCTTTTGAAACTCTCTCTTTTTGTATATACGAAACTAGATTCTCATCTGGAACATTTTCAAAAAACGGAATATCCTTTTCTCTATTCTCATAAAACTCATTCCAAAATGGTTCTGCAGGTCTTAATAATGAATCAAGCATTTTTAAAATGTCTTCTTGTGTGTGTAACGTTTCACTTTTCATTAACACCCCTCCATAAATTAATAGTCAGAAAATTATTATATATCTTTTTGAACTTTCAAACAAAGAAAAAACTCCTACATTTTGAAGTGAACCCCTAAAACGGGACACCTATCAAAATACCTAAACCACCTTTCATTTGGTGCGGATGCATCGAATTGGCGTTCCAATCGATGAGGGGCTACTACTGGCTCCGCACCACTGATATATTTCTTTTTCTTTCGACCAACTTTTGAGAGAATCTGATTTTGCCTCATGATTCATAATACTTTTTTATGATTTACACACAGCCCCATTTTCCGAAGAGTTGCGGTCACTCTTCGATATCCATATCGTAATTTATGCCGAAGACAAACATCCTTTATTTTCTCTTCTATCCCTTAGGTCCACTGTTCGTTGTAACTTGTTTAAATTCACCTTAATTCATATCAAGGTTTCTTAACATTCGCATTAATAACTGTATAATATAATTAAACTATTTGTATAAGGGGGACTTATTATGAACTGGAAACAAAAATACAATCCAAGATATCTCTTTTACCGAATGTATAGTTATATTTATAAAGCCCTTGATGATATATCATGCTCCTTAAAATAACGCTTTTGTTCACTTTTTTTGATACATTTACGAAACATTCATGTGTTATCTTCATTAAGTTCTTTTCTTTTTATAATGTCGTGTGAGATATACCAACAGAGGAAGCCCTAGATCCCCTAATCCTAGGGCTTTTTTTATAAGAATTTTATACATTTTATTATTTCCATCAACTTTTCAAATTGTATAAACATAATATATTTTTTTATGTTGTTATATTTTTTGATGGCCTCTTATCTTTCCTTAAAAGGCTTTTTTTTCAAATAACGCTTTTGTTTAATTTATATTTAAAAAGTTCCTTTTCATAAAGACTTCCCTTATATGCTATACTCATTCTTAAATAATTGTATAAGGAATGTTAAAAATGGATGATAGATCGTCAAGACAATGGAAATTGCGACAAAAGTTAAGAGCACTGAAAACCAAAAACAACAATGACACAAACCCTTTGTTTAGTGAATGCCTTGAATCCCTAGGAAACGAAACTCTCATTTTCTCCCAAGAAAAAAGCCAGCAGATTGCTACTATTTTAATGAATTCATTTCCTATAACTGTCTCGGGAAGAATATATTGGGAACAGATAGATAATCAATTCATAGCTTCGAACAAAGAACAACTAATTTCCCTTATTAGAGCAAACCAACTAGATTTTGACGAACAGATTTTTATAATATGGGATAACTATGAAATCCCTGTAGTAAGTACAAATCTTGATAAAGTATTCCAATCACTAGTTGACGTTGATGCAGTCAGTTTTTATTACTGGCTATTAGACAAAGAATATAGATTCGTAATTGAAATAAATGATGAAGAATTGATTAGGATTGGGTTTCGCTAATACTCTAAGCATATGAAGCTAGTTCCCTTCATTTCTTAATATTTTCTTCGTCACCACCGCTATTATTATCATTATGAAACTAATAGCTAATATAGGTAAATAAATTTTCGTACTGAATCCTTCAAACATAAAACCATATACGACTTGCCCAATTGGTGCCATACATTGAGATACCGCTGTTATAATTCCCATTACTTTTCCTAGATTTTCATTTGGTGTTTTCTTTTGGACTACAGTAATCACATAGATGGATACAATTGTCATAATCATTGCGATTAGAAGAGAAGAAAATATAAAGAGGATAAATGGTGGATAGTATCCTAAATTAAGAGTAAACGGTGTAACTGATAGTGCCACTGGTATTACTAATAAAGCTATGATAAACATCCAATTATATAATCTTTTCATCTGTAACTTTTTAGCAAAGAAACCGATTGACAATGCCCCTAATATGGTTGCAAAATCAATTAATCCCATTCCAATTCCATACATCATATCGCTACTCTGCATAGTTACTCGTAACATAATAGGTCCTCCGACAACAAATAACGGTGTCAAAATTAAGTTTAGTAAAGCTGCAAGTAACATAGCCTTCAAAATAAAAGGTTGCTTTAAAACATAAAGAAAACCTTCTTTCATATCTTTTACAAGTGTAGGTACGATATGGCCTTCCTGTATTCTTTTTATAAATGGCATTGTAATAAACATTTCTAAAATCGCAGATAAAAAGAAAGCAAGACAACTTGTTATTACGAGCATTTTCAAACCAATTATGCCATACAATATTCCTCCTAATACAGGAGCAACTATATTAGATAATGCTTGCACACCATTTATGATACCGTTTGCTTGTTCTAACTTTTTCTCTGGAACTAATTGCGGAATACTTGCCATAACAACTGGTGCGTACATTGCACTAACGACTGCTAGTAAAAACATAATTGTTCCAATCAATAAAATAGATATCGATTCAGTTAATAACAAAACTATAAAACTTAATACAATAGCAGCGTTTATAAAATCCAAAATGACCATTACATTACGGCGGTTGAAACGATCTGCTATCGCTCCGCCAAGAGGAGCTAACAAAAACGGGATACTCGTTACGGCATATAACCCTGCAAATATATCGGCACGTCCTGTTATATCTAGCACATATAAAGACAGTGCAAAACGTAATAGTGTTGAACCTAAAATAGTAATAATTTGACCACTTACCATTAAGTGAAAATCTTTCAAGGAAGATTGAATACTTGCTGGCATCCTCATCACATCCTTCATTTAGCATAGACCGACTGCCGGTCTATAATACCCAAACAGAAAAAAGCTATTTCTGTTTCATTAAAACCTCGATCATATAATTAAAGGACCCTTCTTTCGCTCCAACAGATACTTCCATCATTTTAATATAAGCCTTAGCTCTTCTCATCATTTCTTCCGTTTTCCACTGGAATAAACCATCATCAAATATGACTTGTGCTGAAGAGAGTAATAATTCAATTGTTTCTTGTGGGTATGGAGTATAAAATATGCCTTCTTCTATTCCTTGCTCTAAAACTTCCGTTAATACAGGAGATAAATGTATAATGGATTGCACTAAACTTTTCTGATGCATTTCTGCATTATTTGGTTGATGGAATTGTTGGATCATTTTTTCTTTTACATCTCCTGATTTTGGTGATTGTTCCATTAAAATTTTAAATAACTTATCTAAAACGGGGATATCGGGATTGGAGACAATCCTTTTCGCCTTAGTGACATCCTCTTTAATAATCCTCATAATGATTTCATCCATTACTTCCTCCTTCGACTTAAAATAATGATAAAACGTCCCCTTTGCTATACCAATTTCTTTTAAAATATCATTCACGGTTGTTTTCGTATAACCTTTCGTAAGAAACAAAAGCTCAGCTGTTTCTAAAATTTCCTTTCTACGCTCCTCATACTCCTTTACAATTCGCATTCAAGTTCTCCTTCCCACCCGACCGACTGTCGGTCTATTAAAATTATATGTTTAGTTTGCAAAAAGTTTCCTATTACCGTACATATACAACACCATACTTTCCATTTCCTTTATAAATTTTTATTTTTTAACGTCCGCTCAATTTGTTTAAAACGTATCTCATGTTTCTTATCGTCACCTTTCATTTTAGGAAAAGAACGATGCCCTCCGCTTGATCCTATTTTTCTCGATTCTTTATCCAGACGCACAACACTTTGTAGTTTTTCAGCTCCTTCACCACAAGTCAGCGCATCTCCTTTACATCGATGACTTCAAAAAATGACAATTGATTCATACGATACGGTTCCCCTCCGTTCGATCTATGTACTTATCAATGGAGTATTTTGTTGAGTTCCAATATGTAATATTGCATATTTCGCACTTTTAATTTTTGCACATGCGATAATTTATTTATAAAAATATAAATTATTAATAAGGGTGATTTATATGAGCAAATTCCGAAAGAAGATGATTAAATATTTGCAAACATTTTGGGGATGCTTAACATTTGGTGTATTAATGTTTGCTATCTTCTTAATTACGGATTTAACAGATGCATCTTTAAATACATTAGGTTGGAGAGACTGGCTAGGTTCTGTAGCAGGCGCAACCATTTTATCTGTTGGGATGTTTACTTTAAATAAATTGAATTTAAAATAAACATTCGGTCAATACTGTATGTAGGCTGTATGCCAACATTCATTTAAAGTAGTCTTCTCTGTATCTCCTTGTATTGAGTATTGAGCAGTTAGCTTTTGCTAGCCGCTCTTTTATTTTGTTCCGGTTCTTGCCTCTTAAAGAACTCTTTATCTACTTTCCCCCAATAAGTACACATATCTATTCTCCATTGCTACAAAATGAAATCTTTATTTTGTTTTACGCGTCGCTTTTTCAATCAGCCAAGATACAATATTAAAATCATTAGCTTCCCCTTTAAAGATGTTCCGTTCCAAAAGCATTCTTTCATCACTTCAAGTAATTCTTCAACAGCTTCAATTCATCTCATATTCATTTTCCCTTTCTCCCAAATAACTATTTTGTTTTATTAATTAACTGATTAATAAAACAAACACCTTTATTAAACATTCCATGTTTCTTCACCCCTTGAATATTTTTTAAATAAAAATACATACTATTTTCAAGCCGCCGTGTCCACGGCTAATACCTCTTATCTTTTGTTACAGCAAAAGCAGGTAGGTTCTTCACTTATCTGCTTTCTCTGTATATTTTTTAAGAAATCGAAAATAATACCAACAAGCTGTTTGAACTAGCAGCTTCACTCTTCTCGCAATGGGGATGCAAATTATCACAATTAGCTAACTCATTGAGCTCACTGGCAGACAACCAAAATCGTTGTCTGCTTTTTGTATGAGATTTTTCGTTTTACATATACTACTTTTGAACCTGCAGACCAATACGAGCCATTTTGGTGCTTGGGATTTCCCTTCCGGGGATAAGTATCTTTTACTTATCCCTTTTTTGTATAGACATGTATATTTAGGGTAAAACTAATTACAAGCAGATTTTCTGTTTATGCGTAGTTCTAAACAAGATTACTTTTTCTCCTATTAAAGGACGGCAGGTACGACTGCTAGTCCTTTTTTCTTATTTCGCATATTATCACTACATTACCTTCATCGTCATAAGCAATTTCCCCATAAGGATGGCAGTGGTGCTTCTCGAGTTCCTCATCGATCAAAACTAACAAATTAGTTTTCCAGTTTCCAACAATCGTACACCAATACGAGTTTAATCCTTCATAAACTTCTCTTGTTCTATTTCGATAATTGCGGAATGTGTAATGAAAATACTCGCTCGCTTCAATACCTTTTCTTTTAATCAAAGTGTTCTGCTGAATGATAGTAATATCCTTGCTCTAATGGTTTTGGACTATAAAATTTCCTTTATAAATTTCAAATACGGTGAATGAAATTTTTGTTTTTTCTTGCCATCATCCTTGTTGTATACAAACAAAAAAAGAGCCACAATATTTTGCGACTCTTTTACAATTATAACTATTTAACGACCACGCCTTTGCTGACCTTGCTTTGTACTACCTTTTTTATTACTTGGCTTATTAAATGATCGGTTATTTTCATTTCTAGAACTATTTCTAGAACTATTTCTTGAACCACTTCTTGAGCTATTTCTGGAATCACGTCTTGAATCACTTCTTGAACCTTCGCGGCTATCTCTTTGACGATTTTGACCTGATTTCTTCGGAGCCGGCTTTGGTACCGGTTTTCCATTTTCATCAACATGTTTTATCTTTGGTTGTTCAATTATTTCTCTTTGTATTGGTGCACCAAGCGTTTTTTCAATTTCTTCTAAATGTTTTTCATCTTTCGCTGCAACGAACGTAATTGCAAGACCTGATCCACCTGCACGTCCTGTTCGGCCAATGCGGTGAATATAACTTTCTACATCTTCAGGGATATCAAAGTTAAATACGTGCGTTACACCATCTACATCAAGTCCACGAGCTGCTACATCCGTTGCGATTAAGTACTGAATTTTAGCTTCGCGGAAACTCTTCATAACTCTTTCACGTTTCGCTTGAGGTATATCACCATGAAGTTCAGCACAATTATAACCTAGTCCTTTTAAATTATCATAAAGTTTACTTACTCTAAGTTTTGTACGGCAGAAAATAACAGCTAAAAATGGCTGATCACGATCCATAACAAAACGAAGTGCATCTGGCTTTGCACGGTCTGTCGTCTCAATGACACGCTGCTCAATTGTATCAACCGTTACTTCTTCACTTTGTACTTGAATCATTTGCGGTTCATCCATATAACGCTTCGCCAATTTTTTAATATCTTTTGGCATCGTTGCTGAGAATAACATCGTTTGTTTACTACCTGGTGTCTCATCTAAAATATCTTCAATATCATATAAGAAACCAAAATAAAGCATTTGATCCGCTTCATCTAATACAATTGTTGAAAGATTACTTAAATCAATTGTTTCACGGCGTATATGATCTAATAATCGTCCCGGTGTTGCTACAACAATATGTGTATTACCTTTTAATTTTCTCAACTGTTGCGCAACATCTTGTCCACCATATATCGCTAGTACATTAATATCTTCTCTTTGAACAAGCATTTTTTTAATTTCAGTTGTAATTTGCAGTGCTAGTTCCCTTGTTGGTGCAACAATTAAAGCCTGAACATCACTAGACGCTGGATCGATTTTTTCTAAAATCGGTAACACGAATGCTAACGTTTTACCCGTTCCTGTTTTCGCCTGCCCAATAATATCTTTGCCTGACAGAATAACAGGAATTGCCTTCTCTTGAATTGGTGTTGCTTCTGTAATTCCATTTTCACGTAATGTATGATTAAAAGTTTCACTAATTCCTAATTCTAAAAAGTTTTTCAAATAGACCACTTCTTTTCCTTATTTTTCACATTAGCTTTCATTGTACCATTTGTTTCGCTAAATATGAAAAATAAAAAAATTCTTATCTTCTTTTTTTATATTCATCTTGTACTAGATGGACAAATTCTTTTTGCTTTTTCTCTGATTTTATTAGTACTTCCATATTTGCTGAATTCAAAATATACTTCTTAATTTTTCTATTACTCCAAATTAAACTTGTATACTTCGAATCTTCATGTAGATTTCGAAACCACTCTAATTCACTTAATTTTGCGATATGATGTTTTAATTTCATGTCACTTCGAGGGTAAAACAAAATAACATTTGCTATTACATCAAATAACGAACCCATCTTCTTCCCCCTATCCCCTTGCTCAAATTATATATTCTTCTTTACATATATATTTCAATTTTACCGAAATATAATGTTACTGATTTGCTCGAAATCGCAAAATATATGAACTAAAAAACCGATCTTTTCGATTTAGGAAAGACCGGTTTTCATTAGTTTATACAGTAAGCTTTCCTCCATGATAGCAATAATACTCTGCTGCTTTAAAACTTTTAATCCTATTTAAAGACTGTTTCGCTTTTTCTATATCTAAACAAAAATTCGGATTAGCTATTACTAACTCACTATTCTCTTGAACAGCCGCATCTCCCGTAATTACACAATCTAAATTCGGAAAATATAATGAAATATGCCCCGAAGTATGTCCTGGCGTCGCTACTATTTGACATTCATTATTCAAAATCATTTGACCATCATGCACTTTTTCATCGACGGAAATATGTTTTATATTTTTTAACTGTTGTATAAACCATTTACCAAATTCTTTTTCTTCATTTGGCATACGTTCTAACATTTCTTCAGCTTGAACTAACCTCTCTGATTTTATATCACCACTAATATAGTTAGATTCAATTTCACTAGCAATAATATTAATGTGAGGATATTTCACTTTGAAATCATATAAAGCCCCTAGATGATCATCATCATAATGAGTAATAATTATATTTTTTAAGTTTTTCATCTCATATCCAGGTTTTAATATTGCATTTTCAATTAAAGGTAAAAAACTTGTATATCCTGTATCGACTAATGTTAATTCATTATGTACTATAATTAAACTTGGATAAACACATTGTTTTTGCCCGTTAAATTCGAATTCAATTGGTAGTTCTATTATTTTCATTTTTCTTCCCCCATACCGCTTATAAAATGCATAATAATAACTAAATCATCCACATACATTTTACAATATATATACTATGTAACGGAACAATGTGAATCATTGTATAATCCACATTATATTATTTTAAACAGTTAATCCCCTATTTTTATGGAAATATATAATTAAGAAAAACAATAAAATTGATTAATCTCTCACTTCTTTGTCCATCCTTTTAAAAAATCTATATTTTGTAAAAGGAGTGTTTATATGGAGAAACAGACACTTTGGAAAAAGTTCAAAAAAAGCTCTGTAAACCTCGGTAAATCTAGCGTATATGAAAGTATTATTTTATTCTACACAATGAAAAAGAAAGAATTACCTACTAAGGCGAAATTCATAATATTAGCCGCTTTATCTTATTACGTATTAACAATCGATTTCATTCCAGATATAGCTGCTATTATTGGGATTGGCTTATTAGATGATGTTTTAGCAATCGCTGTAGCGCATAAATACGTTATGAGTCACGCAGATGCTGAAATTCGAGAAAAGAGCAAAGTAAAGATGGAATCATTATTTACTTCAGCACAAGCATAATGAAATTATCTAGTCATTTACCTACCTTTTTACTTTCAAATAAAGCTAACTGTAATTAATGATAGTTCCACCTCACTGAATATTCCCCTTCACCATGAGAGCATAGCAGAATAAATCCCTAAACAAAAGTATTTCTCTTAGCTCTCAAACCGTAAACAAATAAGGCGTCAGCACTTGTTCCTAAGTTCTGACTCCCTTTTATTTGTTCTTATATCTATCTGTTATACAGTTGCATGTGTCCCCTTATACAAAACTGCTATTGCCGCTACTATAAGAATCATACCCATAAAAGCAGGTGCGGTATGACCAAGTGATACATAGATTTGTCCTCCAAGAATAGGACCAATCATTCTTGCTAAAGCTTGAATAGATTGGCTTCCACCTTGAATCCTTCCTTGTTCACTAGAACTGACAGACTTTGAAAGCATCCCGTTGAATGAAGGTCCGAAAATTGAATCCCCAAAACCATACATCAGCGTCCCAACGATAAGTAGTGGATAGAGTGAAAACAAAGCTGATGCCGCAATAAAACTGTATCCTATAATCTCCGAAACCATCCCAAGAATTGCTATTTGTTTATCACTAAGCTTGATCAAAAGCTTTGGCATTATAAAACTTTGTGAAACAATGTCTTGAAAGCCCAAAATTGAAAACATAAGTCCGATTAATGCAGGTTTCCAACTGAAAGTATCCATTGTAAATTGCGTGAAAATTGCTTGTAAAGATCCGTTAGGTATCCAAAGTAAAAACGCTGAGACAAGTAACCACTTTAAATTTTTCATGGAAAGTATGTTTGCTAGCTGTACAAAAGGATTTAACCTTACAAAAGTAATCTCTTTCAACCTATTATTTTTTTCAAGGCTCTCAGGCATATATTTGATCCCATATACAACATTTATTAGCGTTATGATTGCACCAAAATATATAGGTACAGTATCACCAAACTTGGCAAGTATCCCCCCAATGGTTGGGCCAATGATAGTTCCCGCACCTACAACTGCACTCACCCATCCAAAATATTTCGTTCTCTGTTCTTTTGGAATGATGTCTGCAAAATATGCGAAGATAGTACTTATGCTCCCGCCTGTTATTCCTTCTATTATGCGTCCAGCAAATAGTACCCATAAAGCTCCTCCTATTCCAAAAACTAAGTACCCAATTGCAGAACCAAATAAGCATATTAAAAGTAGTGGACGACGGCCATACTTATCGCTTAAAGCTCCGAGTACTGGTGCAGCTAAAAACACGCAGGCCGCATATACGGAAGTTAGTAGTGTAACAACTAATGCTTGTTCTTCCGGATTACTTGTATATGGCTGTACTAAGAATGGGACTACAGGCATGATGATACTGAAACCTATACCACAAAGAAATACAGAAATAAGTCCGAATAGTAAAGCATGTTTATCTATGCTTTTTTCAGTTCCCCTTTCATTTTTCGATCTAAATATAGACATTTAACTTCTCTCCTAAAGATTTTGTTGCTTTGTCAACAAAATAATAACTCTGTTTTGTTGATTAGTCAACAAAAATAAAATAATAAAAAAGCAGCCTATTCTCATTAGAGTAAGGCTGCCCGTAAAAGCCCGATTGGTGAGGGCTGATAATCAGTGGAGATGAAGAAAACCCCACTGATTAAAGTTTCACTTTATTATTAAAATGTATTACGATTTAATATGTATACCTTGTTTCTTTATTTCTGCATCCAAATGTCTACTATACTTTTCCACAAAGCTAATTATACTGTTGAATTCTTCTTCAGTTACTTGCTCAAATACAGCTTTATCCCGCTCTTGAAACTCTTTGTGCAGATCTTCATGGATTTTATAAATTTCTTTCCCTTGTTCGGTGAGCCTAAAATAAATTTCTTTCTTATTTTCTGACTTTTGGTAGCTTTCAACAAGGCCTTTTTGTATGAGCTTCTTAGTCATTCTACTTATAGCACCACGAGTCACATAAAAAGCCTCTGCGAGTTGTGTCACGTTAGAATCTGCATTGTTTTCAATATATTCAATACAGTGGACTTCAGAAGACTTAAACCCTTTAAGACCTTCTTCCATCTTATCTTTATTAAGCCAAACCAGCTTATTATATAATTCCCTGAAACCGTTCATGACCTGTTCTTCTTTATTCATGACCTGCCCTCCTCACCGCTCATTAGCACATTAAGACTATTATATTAAATTTCTGCTTACGTTTCGACAATATTGAAATAATTATTGTAACATTAAAGATATGTGCAAAAATTGGCGCTTAAATAATACAATTAATTAAACGGAAAATTCCGCAAGTTTATCGCTACTTACAGTAAACGGTAGACAAAAAGTAAGAGCTAAGATTATTTCTCTTAGCTCTTCTTTCATAAAACTATTTTACTTCATTAGCAACAAAAAAGTGCTCACATACACTCGATATGCGCTGTAAGTCCACGTTCCCACCAGATATAACTGCTACTACCTTTTTTCCTTTTGTATAGCTATCAACTTTTCCTGCAAGAAGTGCAGCAGTTGCTAACGCACCTGCACCTTCTACAACAGCTTTCCCACGTTGTAATAAATCTTTCATCGCTACTTCCAGCTCTTTTTCTGATACAGTTACAATATCATCTACTAATTCTTTTACAATTTCAAATGTTAATTCGCCTGGTATTTTAACTGCACAACCATCTGCAATAGTAGGCGCCTCATAATGTTCTACGATTGCGCCTTTATCGTAAGATGCCTTCATTCCGTGAACATTATCTGCTTGGACACCAATTATATTAATGGATGGATTAAAAGATTTCAATGCTACAGAAATACCAGAAATAATTCCGCCTCCACCTATTGGTACAATGACAGTATCTACATCCCACATATCATCAAGAATATCTAATCCAATTGTACCTTGACCAGCCATTACCTCTACATCATCATATGGATGTAAGTATGTTTCACCTGTTTCCCTTATAATTTCTTCACATTTTGCCTTTGCATCATCAAAGGTTTCACCATGTAAAATTACTTCAGATCCATATCCTTTAGTTGCTTCAACTTTCGCCTGCGGTGCAGAAATTGGCATAACAATTTTACTCTTAATACCGAGTAAATGAGCAGATAATGCAACTCCTTGTGCATGATTACCTGCTGAACATGCAATTACACCTCTTTCTTTTTCTTGATCCGTGAGCCGCGACATTTTATTAAATGCGCCACGAAATTTAAAAGAACCCGTTAATTGCATATTTTCTAATTTCAAATGAATTTCTCCGCCCGTTTTACTAGTCAAGTAAAACGATTTTACTAATGGCGTTTTACGAGCATTTCTATCTAGAATTTTGTGAGCTTTTTTAATATCGTCTATATGTAATGGTAGTTTTCTAGTTATCATACTTACACCTCTTCCAATGTTCTATTCCTAAGTTTTCGTAAGTCTTAGCTCCTTTATACGAAAAGAAAAAGTCTTTATATATGTACCCCACTCTAAAATAAACACATTTGCAAACAATTTAACATCCTCTTCATATCGCGTTCTTTATAATGATTTAAACATGCAATTTGAATCCAATTATTCTTTTGCAAATAAGATGACTCATAATGAACAATGTATCCTTGTAATGCTAACGCATCGCCTACTACTTTAGAAGAATGATCTTCGCTCAATACAATAGTAAGTATAATTGGCGCGGCATGTTCTTTAGGTGAAACAAGCTTTAACCCCATATCAGTAATAACTTCTTCAACATAATCGTATGTCTCTTTAATTTTTACAAATGCCTTTTCATCTTCAAATCTCTTCAACGCTTCTTGCAATGCGTAAATTAAATTCCATGATTGTGAGTATGGAATGCTTTCATTTTCTTCATACATGCCAATGTCCATATAGGCCGGCACAGCCTCGTTTATTTTTACAATGTGGTTATGAAAAACGAAAGAAATTCCGGTATATGATTTAATCGCTTTACCGCTAACACCACTTGCAAAATACACATCTTTCAGGTCTAATGGTATTGCTCCAATTGAACTTATACAATCTACACATAGTTTCATTTGATTCTCGTTACAAAGAGTATTTAACTCGTCTAAATCGTTTAACATTCCAGTAGATGTTTCATGATGAACAAACCAAAGCCATTCATAATTTCCAGTTGTTATTATTTCTTCTAATTCGTTATAAATAAACGGTTCTCCCATTTCTTTTTTATACGTATCAAAATGTAACCAAGCTCGTTTTGCATGTCCAACTAATCTATTTCCAAATTCTCCATTTGTTAATATTAGTCCTTTCCCTTTTAAAGAACGTAACTGTAAAGCAATCGCATCATTTGCTAACGTCCCTGTTCCTAACATAAGCTGTACATGTTTTGCTTTTGTCATGTGAAGTAACCGTTTTTTCGCATTGTCCATTGTCACTTGAAATGACTTAGATCGATGCGAAATAGGCCGCGTAGAAAATGCCTTTCGAACATTCTCTTCAATATCTACTGGACCAGGTAAAAACGTATATTCTTTCGTCATAATCCCCCCAACACTCGACTCTTCAAACATAGCAGGAGTAACATACATTGGCTGGAAGGTTGCTTCTTCTGTACCAACTAACGTATGGAAAGATTTGAATCCCATTTGCTTATATAAAGCTAGTTCACGTGTTGTTGCAGAAATGAGTGCTAATTCATATCCGTTTAGAAGCAAATAACGATGTAGAAAACGAATTAATCCTAACAACGCTCTTCCATTTCTATATTCACGTTCTACTGAAAGTAAACGAATTTCATACACTTTTTCTCCATGCTCTTGCAAATAAACATCTAAATTTGAGATTTTATAATCTAACGAGAATGGTCGTTTTCCCCGCACTGCGACCATACCTACTAATCTATCCTCATCTAAACAAATTAAATATGTATTTTCTTTATGAAACCGATCTATACGAAACCGGTCTTTCGTTTCTTCATGTTGTGGTATCTCTTCCACAAAAGTTTTATAATTTAATTTATGTATACTTTCAAATTCCCAATCTTGATCAGCAACTTTATAAATTAACCCCATGCCTTATCTCCTTTATCTATTTAATAAAAAATGATAAGTGGAGATTATCTCCACTTATTAAACATTCATTTTATTCTCGATTTACATATAGAATAAGTACAATAATCATTCCACTTAATATAGTGGTAACAATAGAATAAGAATAAAGAATCATACAAATTGGTAAACAAGCAATCGTAATTAGTCCTGGCTTCGTAAACCCTTTAAATATTAAATAAAATACAATAAAAATGCCTAAGAGGGTAAGCGCTATCAAATAATCAAATGCGATTAGTCCTCCTATAAATGTTGAAATACCTTTACCGCCCTTGCCTTTAAATAAAACTGGGTAAATATGTCCAATAATAACGGCCAATAATGTTAACATTACGAATGTAGGATCTTTAAAAAGAGATTTTGCTACAGCAACAACTATTGCCCCTTTAATCGCATCACCTAAAAATGTAGCGATGAAATACCTTTTTCCATATACGCGCCCCATATTTCTTGCGCCAGGATTTCCGCTTCCTTCATCCCTAATATCAACGTTATGTCTCAATTTTGTTACTATATAAGCGGTCAATATGTTTCCAATTAAATAAGAAGCCACCAAATATAAAAACTGCATACTATTAATCATGTAATCATTCACTTTCTACATGGGAATACATATACAATATTCAATTACTACGTATATTGTACGTTTTTAACATACATCCCTTTATACATTTTAACATCATATTTTTACAAATCATACAAAAATTCTCATACACTATTTTTTAAAATATATATCCCTCATTAAATAATATGTTCCTTTCACTGCCATTTCTGCTTGTGCTACGAATCTAATTTCTTTCATACTTTCTTCACAGCATTTCTGAAATACAGCAAATATTTCAGGAACTAAACGCAATATACTGCCACTTACTGCAATTGGCGTTGAGTACTTAAAGTTCAACTTGTTATAAACATTTACTGTAATCCTTGCTAATTCCTTTCCAGCTTGCATCATAATTTCATGCGCATCATCATTGCCATTTCTCGCTTCCTGAATAACTAATGGCGCGATTGCTGCAATTTTATCTTTAGAAGAAGTATATACTAAGCTTTTTATATGAGACGGTGTCAAAAGTTGAAACTGCCTTTGAATATTCAAACTCAATGGACAAAGACTGATTCCTTGATCGAACTGAATTGCCATTTTCTTTAAAGCTTGTAATGCAATCCAATATCCGCTCCCCTCATCTCCTAAAATATGTCCCCATCCACCGCTATACTGATATACTTCTTCTTTCTTTCCGATACAAATTGCACCTGTACCACCTATAGTTAATATTCCATCCTTACCTTTTAAAGCAGCTGCATGTGCGATCATTGCATCATTAAAAATTTCAATTTTTGTTCCATATTTCTTTTTTAAACGTAATGTTAATTCATTTGTATTCGCTCCGCTTATACCAGCTAATCCTAAACAAACACAAATGCAATGCCCATTTATTAAACTCTTCTGGCATTGATTAATTGCTTCCATAATATGCACAAGAGCTTCTTCAAAATCTATTAATATGTTTCCAAAACCACTGGTAGCTCTTACAAGTTCATTTCCGTCTTTATCAAATGCAATTGCCTCGGTCTTCGTTCCCCCGCCATCTACTCCAATCATATACTTCATATGTTCGCCTCATTTTCATCTGCGTATGGAGGGAATGTTATATTCCCTAAAATTACGGAATTCTTAGCACCTGTTGCGCTCGGCACATTACTCGGATTACGATGATACGTTTCGTTTGCTAAAATAGCAAATGCAATTGCTTCTTTCGCTGCTGAAGAATGACCAATATCTTCTTGTATACATATGCTACATTTCTCTTCTCTTAATCCATTCCGTAACATTTCAACAAGTGTATTATTATAACTTCCACCACCACCTAAAATCACCTCATCAATTTCATAATACGGCAAAATAAACGCCTTATAATGATGAACAATTGAACATGCTGTAAACATCGTGACAGTTGCCAATATATTTTCTTTACTATGCTTTTTAAATCGATTCAATAATTCAGTCACAAACGCTTCTCCAAACTGTTCTCTACCTGTTGATTTTGGTGGTTTTATGTTCAAAAATGGATGGTTCATACAGTATGTTAAAATTTCATCTACAACTACCCCCTGCTTTGCAATCCAACCATTTTGATCATATGGTACATGAAATAATCTTTGACATACTTCATCGATTACCATGTTGCCTGGTCCAGTATCGAAAGCAATAACACTCTCTTTACTTCGTTTACTTGGAACCACTGTAACATTACTAATCCCACCAATATTTTGTAGTAGTCTATTTTTAGTTTGATGCCGATATAAAATAATCTCTGAATATGGTACAAGTGGTGCACCTTGTCCCCCTGCCGCCATGTCCATCGTTCGGAAATTCGAGATAACCGTCGTGTTCGTTTCATATGCTATTACTGCTGGTTCCCCAATTTGCAATGTTGAAGAAATAATATTCCCTTCTTGCTTTGGCTGATGATAAATCGTTTGTCCGTGAGAGCCTACTAAATCTAATTGTCTCAAAGGAAAATTGGCCTCTTTACAAACTTCCTTTACAGCATTGGCGAAGAATAAACCAAGTTTAAAATTTAAACTACATATAAGTTGGACATTCGAAGTTTCAATTGATAACGCTTGTTGGATCTCATTTTTCATATCATTACAAAATGGAACAGTAGTAAAATGGATGAGTTCGATTTTAGAATCTACACCACTTCCTTCTATATGAACGAGCGCTACATCTATTCCATCTAATGAAGTACCAGACATTATCCCTGCAATATACATAACGTGCATGACCTCCTATTTACTAAAAAACAAGCATGTAAGTAACGAACGTACAACCAATCGAAAACAATATAAATCTAAAAAACAACTGAGCTTTCGATGCAAACGATCCATCAATGAAAGAAACAACTACCGTAAGCAAAACGCTTGCCGCAATACTTGTAACGAGCCATATACTATGCATTTGTGATAGGTTTAGCATGCCTAATAAAGGGACAAAAAGTAAATTTGCACAAATCACTCCAAATAATAATAAAAATACGCCTTTATAACTAAATTTTATATTCATTCTATTTCCCCCTTTCTAGTTTTAATGTGAAAGAAGTGATAGACAAAAAGTCTATCACTCAAAATAACAGCGTGCAGATTAAGGATTAACAGATTCCCCGTCACCATTTTTTTCAATTTCAAGCATATTTTTGTCGTACATTTTAAAGAATGGTAAATAAATAAGGAACGATATTGCTATATTTATAAAAACTAATACAATCGCACGCCAATCTCCACCTGTTGCTAAATATGCACCAATTGGAGCAGGTAGTGTCCATGGCGGCATAATATGCGTTGGTGTTACAAATCCCATCGCAGTTGCTGAATATGCAACAGTTGCTGTTACAAGTGGTGTAATGATAAATGGGATAATTAAAATTGGATTTAGTACAATCGGTAGTCCGAATATGACTGGTTCATTAATATTAAAAATACCCGGAACAATACAAGTTCTTGATAATGCTTTCGAATATTTCGATCGACCAAATACAATCATAGCTAATACAAGCCCTAACGTCGCACCAGAACCGCCAATCCATATAAACCATTGATATAACGGCTCTGGTGAAATAAATGGCAACTGATCTGCTCCACTAGCAACTGCTTCACCATTTTTCCCTAGATATACTTCCCATAATGGCCGAGCAACAGTTCCAACAACCGACACACCATGGATTCCAAATGACCAAAAAAACGTAATTAAAAACACTGGAATAATTACACCGAAGTAACTATCCCCAGCTTTTACTAATGGTGCTGCTAATTTATCAACAACATGGTGTAAATCAATGCTAAAAACGACAGTTACTAGACTCATTATAATAATAACGAATGCTGCAGGTATAAGTGCTTCAAACGAACGCGATACTGACGGTGGTACTTGTTCTGGCATTTTAATCGTTACGTTGTTCTTCTTACAAAACCTTAAAATCTCAACTGATAAAATAGAAACAATCATAGTCACAAATAGTCCATGCCCTCCGAGATTTGTCATCGGAAGCATGAATCCTTTTTTATCAATTAATTCAGGAGTTAATGTTAAAAGTAGTGAACATACTGCAAGCTGAGCTCCCGATAAAGCATCTAACTTATAACTCTTCGCTAAATTATATCCTATTCCAAATGCTATATATAAAGACATAATAAACATAGTTAAACGATATGGTATTAATATACTTGTTTGATTCTTTAATGCCCAAACGGATATGAAACTATCTTTCGGTAATGGTGGAAATGCTACGATTAAAAAGAAACTTCCTACGATGATAAATGGTAATGCTGAAATAACTCCATCACGGATTGCTTGTAAATGTCTCTGTTCAGAAAGTCTTGCCATCGGTCCAGATAAGTTTTTATCAAGAAACGTGACAAACTTATTCATAACGGTTCCCCCTAACGAATTAAATCATTTACAGTCTTTAATAAAGTCGCTCCACCAAGCGGCGTATATGCTTGCGGCGGAATGATACCACACGGAATAGACTCCTCTTCTGCAAATTTTTTTACAGAGTCAAATCGGTGTCTAACTTGTGGTGCAACCATTACAACATCCCAACCATTCTTTACTTCTTCCTCTACCTCATTCGTTCCAATTGCATGCACTTCCATGTTCACACCATTTTTCTCCGCTTCTTTTTTTAAAGCGTTTACAACAATTGCACTGGACATTCCTCCAGAACAGACGAACAAAACTTTCATTTGTTAATCCTCCTATACTTATAATTTATTACCCTTCAAATGAAAGGAAGTTTCACTTTACTAACAAGCATATGAAGTAGTAAATGAATTTATTTATAATGAAAGTAAATTTCATTATAAATATTTCCCCTATTAAATTAATGTTTCAATATGTAATTTTCTCTATTGCAAGGTCAACCTCGCCTCAGATATTATTTTAACTAATCATATGATAGGAGGCGTATAAATGATCGTTAAACGTTTATTAATGATATGTTGTATCGTCATCTTGTTCATCCCTTTCTCTTTCATTCCCCCTCACTCTACTTATGCTGAAGTAAATACTGCATACAAAAAACACGAATTACGTGCTGTATGGATTGCATCTGTTCTGAATATTGATTGGCCCTCAAAAACTGGCTTACCCATTGAAAAACAGAAACAAGAATTTATACGATTATTAGACGATGTAAAAAGCACTGGTATGAATACAGTTGTTGTACAAATTAAACCAACTGCTGATGCTTTCTATCCTTCAAATTACGGTCCTTGGTCTGAATACATTACGGGGACACAAGGAAAAGATCCTGGTTATGACCCGCTCGCATTTATGATTGAAGAAACTCATAAAAGAAATATAGAATTCCACGCTTGGATTAACCCATACCGAATAACGATGAATCATACCGATATAAATCGATTATCAAATAATCATCCTGCAAGGCAACATCCCGATTGGGTTGTACCTTATGGTGGAAAGTTATATTACAATCCTGGTATTCCGGAAGTGAAAAAATTTATAACAGAAGGTGCTTTAGAAATCGTACAAAATTACGATATTGATGCGCTGCATATGGATGATTATTTTTACCCATATAAAGTAGCCGGTGAAGAATTTCCAGATCAGAAAACGTACGAAACATATAATAACGGTAGATTTACAAATATAGAAGATTGGCGACGTAACAATGTAAATGAACTTGTAAAAGATTTAAATACTGCTATAAAACAAGAAAAATCATATGTAAAGTTTGGCATTAGTCCGTTCGGCGTATGGCGAAATATAGCTGACGATCCGACTGGCTCTAACACAACCGCAGGCCAAAGAAACTATGATGACCTTTATGCTGACACACGTGAGTGGATACAAAAAGGATATATTGACTACATTACACCGCAAATATATTGGAATATAGGTTTCACCCCAGCTGCATATGACATATTAGTAGATTGGTGGGTTAAAGAAACAAATAACAAACCGATTCACCTATACATCGGTCAAGCGGCCTATAAAATTAATAATAACTCCGTCCCTGCTTGGTCTGATCCAGAAGAATATCCGAGACAAATTGCATTAAACCGGCTATATCCTGAAATAAAAGGTAGTATGCATTTTAGCTTAAAAGATATTAATAACAATCCACTTGGAGTTAAAGATCGACTCTCAAAAGACATATATAAATATCCTGCATTAATCCCACCTATGCCTTGGCTTGATCATGATCCACCAAAACAACCGACTTTAAAAGGTGCCATTCCAAGAAATGAAGGTATTGCAATCGGTATCATTGACAATAGAGATAATGATTCTGCTTATTACGCTATTTACCGCACGAATGGGAAAAATGAAGTAGATATACAAAACCCCAAAAATTTACTTACTACTGTAAGAAAAACAAAACTTGGAGAAATTTATGTAGATAAAACCGCTATTTCTGGAGAAACGTATACGTATGTCGTAACTGCAGTTGATCGATTGCATAATGAAAGTGTGGCTTCTAGTAAATCTACTATTCAAGCAAAATAAAAGTAAGAGCCCGCATTTTTTTGAATGCGGGCTCTTACTTTTATTTTCGTAGTTCACTATATTGAATATGAATTCTATTCTCAGGGTTTTTATCTACTGTGTAAAGTACAAATAAGAAGAACCATTCTAGTGGCTTCATTAAAATATAAACAAAATCAGCCGACCATTTCGTATTAATATGTTTACTAATTGGATAACCGTATTTATCATAAAAATTACGAATAACTTTATGACATTTTGGTACCCGCTCCTCAATTACATTTTCAAAAGCGTTCGCAATTAATAACTGTCGATTAACTGTAATTCTTTCCCCATGCCTAATTCCTGCTCGTAATGGCTTAACGATGTTTTTATGACCTTTCACAGAAACTGTACATAAATAATGCCCATCCCCGGAGACAATTTGAGGACTTGGGGCGGGAATCTTAGAATAATTAAAACTACTTGTTTCCATAAACACTCTTATAAAACTATCTGGTTTTTGGCCAAACAGTATTAAAATAAATTGAACAATTAACAAGACAGGAAATAAACTTATCATCCAGACTGTAGCCATTTTTTGATATCCAAAAGAAATGCGATACAGCAATAATATAATTCTGTTGCTCTGCGTATAATCTTTCTCATTCTGAGATTGTATGAAATAACCTAATGTATTTCTTAATTTAGCTAAGAATAATAGACTAAATGCAAGCATTCCAACTTGAATACAAAAGACTGGAATGTATCTCAATCCTCCTAATTCCGTATAAAAAGCAGAGCCTGTATGAGTAATATAGATGAATGTATATACAATGTTTACTATCATTAAAGTACTATAAAAAATATAAAATATTGGTGAAAGTTTTATTAAGCCTGTTGTTAATCTCCAATACGAAACTCCACCTAAAATAACTAAAAGAACTACTATCGCAATGTGGTCATGTGCTAAAGAAGCATATTGATCAGACATCATTCCGTTCTTTTCGAATTTATGTAATGGTATTCCTGCTCTTACATCATTTGCATTCCACATAATACCTAAACCAAAGATAAAATAACTCAAACCTATTGATAATATTTCCTGTGGCTCGAACTTTAGTATACTTGAGGAATTCTCCTTCTTCAATTGGAAACTATCCCATGCTTTACTAATAGGGTAGCCAAGAAATAAAAATAGAATTACAAATAGTATGACTAACTCAATTAGCACAATATCATACCCCTTTTATAATAATTGTTTACACAAAGTATAAAAAAACACTCTATATTTTACCACTTATTAACGTTTGTATATACAATTTCACAAAAGATTACACTCTCTCAACTCACAAAAAAAACGCCTAAAAGCTGAAACATTCAACTTTTTAGGCGATCTCTTCTATTTATTCTTAAACTTCTCAGTCGCTGCTCTCATCTTCACATTTAAATCGTGATCAATTGAGTCGCGAATATCTCGCTCTACTACTTCCATTTCTTTTTGGAAATTTTCCAAGTAGATTTTCAATTCTTCTTCCTTCTCTGGTCTTTGTGAAGGTGGTAATTGTACTACCAACGATAACATGGCCGTTAAATCTTTCATTAAGAACGTTTCAAGTTTATGTTGTTGTTCAAACATGCGTTGCTCTTGATAGTACGGAAGTGCATTCAATACTGAAATTGTAATATCATCAACCGTTCTTTGTAATGAAGGATTTATTGAGCGTTTATACGCTTGAATTGTATTTAATGCGTCTGGATAACGGTCATAAAAATACAATTTGTAAAATGATAAGTCTGTCGGTTTTACAGTTTGTTGTGTTTCTTGTCTTAAGAAATCTTTCACTTTCATCGCAGCCACATCGATATCTTCATTCGTAAACTTTTTCGTAGTTTTTGCCATTACATGCACTTTTTTCTGCTTTTCTTTCGGTAACATCGAGAAGACTTGTTCTCTCGTACGTTGACCTGATGCACAAAATAGAGTATTTAATGTATTTTGTTCTTTCTTTCCTTCAGTGCGAATCCAGCGATAAAACAGTGGATGTTGTGTAAATTCTTGTAGAAACGGTATTGATTTGTTTGATAACTTATCTAAAGAATCTTGCGCTCTTTTATATGGCTTCGCCCATGAAAAATACAACTTCCGTCCGAAATATACGACTAAAACAACAACAGTAAATGCTATTAAAAGCAATGTACCGAGTAGTAATAGTACTGTTTGAATGAAACTCATTTGTTCACCTCCTCTAATAATCCGTTATTTCCTTGGACGCTGAATGAGTTTCTGCTTCATCTCATCATTAAATGTGTCTAGTTCAATAACGAACTTCTTACTTGACTCGATAATACGTTCTGACGATTTTTCAGATGCTTCAATTGCAGCGAACACATTTTGGAATGATTCACGTAATTTATCCATGCTAATAGCGGGATTTTCAAGCAATTTCGTCGTCTCTTCTGTATTTTGTTTTAACGCTTGAGAATTACTTAATACCATCGATTCAATTGCTTCATTCGTCGCATTTACAGCGTCAATTGTTTTACGTTGATTCGTTAATGCTAGCTGAATAGCAGCTGAAACTGTTACAACGTTTTGCGTCATCGTAATTGCATTTCGTATTGCCTCTGTTAACTTTTCGTTATTTTTCTTAATGATGTCTACAGAAGCTATCGATTGTAATAATACACTTTTCGCTTGCTGCATATTACGTGTACGTACAAGTATCTTTTCTAACGCATCGTTAATT
The DNA here is from genome assembly GCF_051916495.1 of Bacillus cereus group sp. MYBK216-1. Lineage (NCBI taxonomy): Bacteria > Bacillati > Bacillota > Bacilli > Caryophanales > Bacillaceae > Bacillus > Bacillus cereus group sp. MYBK216-1. Next base: position 526,165 of record NZ_JBQAGT010000002.1, on the reverse strand, counting down.
AACGGAATATCTCTTTGACGCTCTGGGTTTTGTTTCTCAGCTTCAAGCATGCCAGCAAGCTTTTTCCCTAAGTATACTTGTTTATCAAGCGCATGAATTTTATCGTGCGATTGTTCTTTTAACATTTCAAGACCAACTGTATCCTCTTGTAAGTTATCACGGCCAATTAGAAGGGATCTAATAATTTCCTCGATTTGTTTATCTATAGATTGGTATTTATGCACGTATGTTTCAAGTGGATTTTTCTTGAATACTTTAAACATTATTTTCTTCATACCACTTGCTTTAAGTGAATTGGGATCAAGCTCTGATACCACTTTTCGTAATTCTAACAATGTATTTGGAATTTCTTCATTTTTCCCATTCATCATCGCTGTTACAGGGCGTTTTAAAGCTGATAACGTTTGTCCTGCTGCTTGTTGCTCTTTATCCCCTAAATCTCCTAGCTGAGACAATACTTTTGATAAATCTGTATTTTGCTCGCTATTTAACTTTTGTACATAAAGATCAGCTTCTTTATTTAGTTCCTCTAATTCTTCATCTTTTATAACTGTATCAACTACTACTTCTACATTATTATCTTTCACAATGGATACAGGTTCTTTTTTCTCGAGTTCAGTCAACAAAATCGCTCCTTTATTTATATGTGCGAATTTATATGCACTATATTTCATCAATTATATCGTATTTCATATACATTCTGACTGCTTGAAATCGATTTTTTTAGAAATGTCTGTTTATGCAGTCATTCCCTGTTTCTTACTATAAGTATACCTGTAATCAACATAATTTTCCTCAGACTTAAGACCTAGAGAACTACATGCTGAAGGCGGATTCTTCATATATTTCCTAAATAATTTATGTTCTTTTAATCGTGCTACACTCAATCTTTTGACATTCACCCGTTTTCAATGTGATAATTCTATTACACTCACTTCTATTTATTTTTGCGAGCTACAAATGCTCCCTTTTGAAACGCTAATAACACCGTTTCAAACGTATCATCTTCTTCAATCATTTTTATAAACTCATCTAATTCACTCGCATGAGAAGTTGCATTATCAACAACAAGAAAACCTTTTGGTTGTAACATACGTTTTATATGCTCAAACCACCACATGTATTGCGTGCGCTCTGAATCTAGGAAAATAAAATCAAATGAATGATCTAATTGTGAATCTAAAAATGCCCCTGCTTCTTGATTATGAATATCGATTCTTTGTAACAGGTTTGCCTTTTCAAAATTGACAAGTGCCTCTCCAACTCGTTCTGAAGAAAGCTCTACAGTTGTTACATTTCCATTTGTTTCTTCTACTGCATTAGCTAACCACAATGTAGAATAACCATTAGAAGTTCCAATTTCTAAGATGTTTTTTGCATTACACCCTTTTACTAAAATTGATAAAAATTGCCCCATCTCACGAGAAACATTCCGTAATTTTTCTTCCCTTGTTTTTTTATTTCGATCATGCTCTTCTCCATATTGTTCAAGTTGCAATAATAATGAATCTACTGTATCCATTCTTTTCATCGCCTTTCCAAGCAATATGATGAAAAAAGCTCTTGCTGCCCGTCTACTTTTTATTATATGCGAAACAAAAACCTTTTTCCTGTTATATGACAAAGATTTATAATTTTTTATAGCATATTGTTTCGTTTTTTGGTAAAGTTAATTTCTACGTGCAATTATTCCATTCATATTATTTCATATTAAAATTGCAGTTATTAAATTATATAAACCCCATTTAAATGAATCGGTATTTCAAATTCAATTAAGCGCCCTTTTCGGACGCATTTTCTTTGTTTATATATTTCCAGAAGAAAGGATGCTTACAAATGAACGTTATTAGCTTAGATGCTGCTCGAAAACGAAAGCAGCATAAAAAATTAATGATTACTATACCGATTATTACACGTATTTATGAAGAAGACGGGGAAATTAAATTTGAGGTAGCCGGCGAAAAAGATGTACCTCTTGAAATGTTAGAAAAATAATAAAAAACGCATTTCTGAAGAAATGCGCTTTTTTATATTTTTACATTTAAATGCATAAGTTTTTCAGGATTAACCATCATATAAATATTTGAAATCTTCTCATCCTCAAATGCAAACGAAAGAACATACGTTACTTTATTATTTATTGTAACTATAACTCCTGGTATACCATTTACCATTTTGAAATCAACAGTGTACTCTTCTGTCAATCGTTGTGCAATCCCAAAGAACAAACGTATAATTCGATCTGCAGAATAAATCGGATTGATCGCAGTCGTAACTTTACCGCCACCATCAGCTTTGAGTATAGCATCTGTTTTTAATACTTCTAACATACCTTCCGCATCCCCACACTGTAATGATGATACAAACTTTTCAACATAAGAAGCCATTTTCTCCGTGCTTAATTTTGATTGCTTCGGTTTCTCCAACATGCTTTTTCGAGCACGTTGAAAGATCTTCCTGCAGTTCACACTACTCTTATCAACAATTGAAGCTATTTCTTCGTATTCATAACTGAAAACCTCTCTTAATATGAAAACAATCCTTTCTACCTCAGATAACTGTTGTAAAAGTAATAAATATGCGGTGGAAAGGGATTCTTTCATTATAAAAGACTTTGATGGCTCATCACTCTCTTCTACAATTGGCTCTGGTAACCACATCCCTACATACACGTTACGCTTATGCGCTGCCGATCGTAATTTATCAATTGAACGATTTGTCGCCATCTTACATAAATATGCTTTCATATTTTCTATAGATTGAGGATCTTCTATATTATTTAGCGAGATAAATACATCTTGAACGATATCCTCAGCATCCATAACACTCCCAAGGATTCTGTATGCTAACGAAAATAATAATGGTTGATACGCTTCATATAACTGCTCCGTTTCCATGATGAACTGCCTCACTTTCATATTGCTTTAAAATGTGTAACGCTGCACGTTTCCCGCTTGCTACCGCAGCATCAGCTAATATTTCATCATGCCCTGCCCAATCTCCTGCAACATAAACACCTGGCATTTCAGGTATATTAGGGCCCGGTTTTTCAACACGGTCAATATGAGGAAAATCATGTACTACTGTTATTTTCGGTAAATATTGCTGTGCAACAACTTCTCTTTTCCAATTTGGATGTAACAACTCCATCGTACTTTCCAATTGTTCTTTATCTTCATGAATATGATTCATCTCTAGCACAGGATTATGGTACTTAATTAGACTCACTGCAATTGATCCATCTTCACTTAATTTAGCTGCTCTCGATTGATTTGTGAAAAATATAGGTTGATCTAATCCTAATACAAATTGATGTGTAGGATTGGGTAATTGTCTCAAGCCAATATCTAATGCAGCAACAGTAACCGGTACCGATTGTTCACTCCATCTATGCAAACTTGTTCCTTCTGCACCTTTTATTATTTTACAAGCTTCTTTCGGCGGAGTCGTCACGATAACTGTGCCTACTTCAAAAACCTCATGATCAACACAATGTATTCTTTGTTTATCTTCGGAATGCTCAATTTCCACAACATGCTTTTTAGCCAAAAACTGTACCCCAATATCATTCGCTATAGCTCTTAATTTTGTTATTATCGTCTCCCAACCACCATCTACATAAAGCACCCCCTCTTTTATAGAAAGCTGTATTTGCTTTAGTACAGATGATGCTAATTGTATTGTAGGAGCAAACGTATATGTTGTTGTCCGGCATAGCGCATAAAATATATTGCGAACCATTGGATCTTTTATTTCATTTTCTGCCCATGTAGTTAGACTCATTTTCGGAACTTCTCCTACATCTAAATTTCCTAAACGCATCATAAGACGTGAGAATTGTACTTTTGCAGACCAAGAAAGTAGTGGTGTTGATAAAATTGAGTAAAAATCTGTTGGGATAGTGAATATATCCCCTTTCCATATTCCATGTGCTTTTGTAGATGGTATTCCACCTGGAAGATTCATACCGAGCTCATTACAAGTTATAAACGCTGTCCCGCCTCTATATAAAGCATGTGCACCAAGATTCATGCAGATTCCATTTTTATTTATAGTCATCCCTCGGCCACCGAATTGACTAGACTTTTCTAATACAATCACTTTCCTTCCAGCTTTCGCTAAATATATAGATGCTGTTAATCCAGCAAGCCCACCGCCAACAATTGCTATATCAAATGTATCCATAATAAAATCCCTCCTCAATCGTTCTACATACAAGACGAACGATTAAGGAGGGATGTGACATAAAAATAAATTTTTATTACCCTACTTTATTTCATTACTTTTTAATTCGATCATATTGCATACGAAATAACTCAATTGCAAATGGAATATCCTCTTCACTCTTTAAATAATAACTGATCCATCCTGATTCAGGTAATACGTGATGTGGTTTTACCAATCCTTGCTTCACTAATTCATCTCTCTTTAACTTCGGAAATGGTAAATCAGCTAATTTATCACCATGAAGATGCCCAAGTTCTTTCTTACCATAATTTATTTCAATACCACCAAATCGATGCGGTTTTTCAGAAACACCCGCCCAGCTGAGTACTTCATTTCTAATCATTTCACTAAATGACATGAACATTCACTCCTTATAAATGATTGATGTAATTTTAAATTAACATTTTCATTACTTTTTTCCATCAATCCAAAGTATGAATGGGAATACGAATATAGTTTAGTCTTAACACCTTATTCTTTATGGAATAAGTGAATTTATTAAGCTACCGACAACAGCACAAAACAAAGACTAGACACATATCCTAATTTTGTAACCTAACTTACCTATAGAAAGGCGGGTAATACAATTGACTGCCAACATCGACTATACCTCCCCCTCAACCAATTTTACTTATGATGTAAATAAAAGTAATTTTTTTCGGAAAGATGCCAAAAATTATATAAATGTACTTGGTATTAAACAATTAAATACTTTAGAAAATACTTCATTATTAGATATTTATTTAAGTACAGGAAATGTTGTAGAGCCACATATTCATCAAAATGCAGCTGAACTTGTTTATTGTATTTCAGGGTCTGCTGTTGTTTCTTTACTTAATCCATTTACGAATCAAATATTAAACTTACCGATAAAACCCAGGCAAGTTGCCAACATTCCACAAGCATGGTGGCATTATGAAATTGCTACAGCAGATAATACTCATTTATTAGCTATTTTCAATGCCCCAACGCCAGAAGTTATTTTCGGTTCTGACATTTTAAGATTAACTCCTGCTCATATGATGGCCCATACTTATTGTCTCAATGAACAACAATGGAAACAAGCGGTTTCTCCTATCCAATCAACTGCTGTAATTGGCCCTCCGGCAAACTGTAATCAAAACCGCGAAATGAAAAATTATCCACCCCAGCCCCCCGCTCAACAACATAATCCGTATTGCCAAGACTCTTATTACTTTCCTCTTTACTGGGGTTATTAATTTATAATTTTTCAAAAGAATCATCATTTATCTCCTAGGAAAATACCGAGGAGATTTTTTATTGTATCTTCTCTTCCTATTAATAATAGTAACAATTGATAGTGTACATACATATAATATTTATATATTAAATTGGAGGTGATAGTACTATGAGTAATTATAACTATCGAAAAAACTACTCTTATAATAAAAATAGTAGCTCTTCAGCATCCTCTCAATCTTCCAATTCGCAATCTTCCAATTCCCAATCGCAAAGAGACTTAACTCAGCAAGGCTATGTAAAGAAAAAAGGATGTAACTGCAATAAAAATAAATAGTTTATTTTATGGATGAATTCTTTTTTAAAAGAATTCATCTTTTTTTGCTGATTGAAATTTTTTAAGTTACATAATTTATTCCTTAAATAAGAAAGGGGAAATTATACTTTTTTATACGAACTTAACAAAGAGTAATTGTTCATTTAATTTATTACATATTTCCCCCAAAAATATAGTCCTTCCTAAATTTATTAGGAAGGACTATATACGAACCCCTGTTTAATTTCCTATTAACATTGTAACAAATTAGACGATATTAAGACCTGCGCTTACAAATCCGGCAACTGCAGCTATTGGACTAGCTCCTGTTAATGAAACATATACTAATATTTTATCCCCAGCAACTACTGGAACATTATAAGCTTGGATTCCTGTTGCTGTAGTACCAATTGCTATTGCTGGTAATGCTGGTGTTAATAATAGAGGTGGCGCTACTGGTGTAAACGTATTACTTGCAGCAGGTGCGATAAATATTTGCATCTGAATTTGAACAGGTGCTAATGGAGCTAACGCCGCTGTTGCACTAAAGAATCCTGCTAATGACGTGATAATTCCATCACGTGGTGCTACAAATGCATAATCACCTACAACACCTGGTAGTATTGTGAGAGTTCCTCCCACACCTGGAGCTATGCCAGGCTGACTAAATCCAAATCCAAGAAGAGTTCCTGTATTAGCTAATGCCGCATTAACTAACAGAGCTGGTGTTGTACCTGAAGCGAATGGAATAATAGCTCCGCCACCAGTTGCTCCCGTTGCACCAGTTGCTCCCGTTAGACCTGTTGCTCCTGTCGGGCCTGTTGCTCCTGCTAGACCTGTTGCTCCTGTCGGGCCTGTTGCTCCGGTTGGACCCGTTGCTCCTGCTAGACCTGTGTCTCCCGTTGGACCTGTTGGGCCTGCTGCTCCAGTATCTCCTGTTGGACCTGTTGCTCCCGTTGCTCCTGCTAGACCTGTGTCTCCCGTTGGACCTGTTGGACCTGTTGGGCCTGTTGCTCCTCCTCCTGGACCTGTTGGACCTGTTGGGCCTGTTGCTCCTCCTCCTGGACCTGTTGGACCTGTTGGGCCTGTTGCTCCTCCTCCTGGAGTAGCACCAATTAATTGAGTTAATAAGTTTAATAAAAGTTGTAAACTTGCAGGGTCAATAATTAAAGAGAAGAAGAATGGTGCAAGAGCACTATAGAATTGTTGTAATAAAGAAAGCAATTGACCTAAATCTGGGTTAGGAGATTGTAGTAAATTGATAATACTTTGAATTAATTGTTTTAAGAAATTCCCTTCTGGAGAAGGTGCTAATTCATTTAGTAAGTTCAATAGTTGAGTAAACAAATTGAGTAAAGCTAATCTGTTTGCATCACTTGGGTTTGCAAAAAACGCTGCAATAGCCGCTATTAAAGAGTTTAGTAAAGTAATTAATCTACCTAATTGCTCACTAGTAATTGGAACTGTTTGTGGATTATTACAACAATCTGGAGTGAAAACAATCGGATTATTGCAGTGGTTATGACCAAAACAATTATTGTTTGTCATTTATGTCCTCCTTACTTGTTTTATATTTGAGTTTTTCCTATTATAAGGATCATAAAGTTGTAAAAAAACATGTTATATATTGACTTAAAATAGGAAACATGAAATATAATTAAACTTAAAAACGTTATTTAATTATGTTCATGACTCACATATTAATTATATGTTTTTAATAATTGACTGCTTAGATTAAATACCTAAACTTACGGGTTTATTTTATTTTTCCACGTTTATCTCTTAGGTTTAAATACACATATTAATTTGAATATACTCAACAATTAACAGTGCCATTTTTTTATATAAATATACATTATTTCTTTACTAAGATTGTGTTCTCTTTTTAAACATGAAGCCGTTTGTATTATAGAGGACTCTCATATAATATATTGAAAAATTCATTTTATATTTTATTCCAATACACTGTGGAAAGGATTGAAGTTAAAATTCCTATCATTCAACCATTTATGACAGCTAGAAATTGAATGTACCTTCACTTAATTTTAACTATTTAAATATAAAACAAAAAAGGACAGATTCCTTTTCATTAAGGATCTGTCCTTTTAATTAATAATGATAAATTGTAATATAATTGAAGATCCTTGCGATGGTGGTTGCGTATCCAATAAAGTTAATTTACCAGTACTCACTTCATATAATGGTTGTGGTTGTAGTATTCCGTTAACAAACAAATTAATATAAGAAACTTCACTAGGAGACAAAATATTCGTTGTACCATATTGAGGTATCCCGTCAGCATCTGTATATATAAGTTTCTCTCCATCTGCAAAAGTGTAATATAACAAATTGGTTGTGGTTATAGGACCGATACCCCCAGTAGGACCTGTTGCTCCGGTTGGGCCTGTTATTCCAGTCGGTCCTGTTTCTCCGGTTGGACCTGTTATTCCAATTGGGCCTGTTTCTCCGGTCGGCCCCGTTATTCCGGTTGGGCCTGTTGCTCCTGTTATTCCGGTCGGCCCCGTTTCTCCGATTGGGCCTGTTATTCCGGTCGGCCCCGTTTCTCCGGTTGGGCCTGTTATTCCAGTCGGTCCCGTTTCTCCAGTTGGACCTGTTATTCCGGTTGGGCCTGTTGCTCCGGTTGCTCCTGTTATTCCGGTCGGCCCCGTTTCTCCGGTTGGGCCTGTTATTCCGGTCGGCCCCGTTTCTCCGGTTGGGCCTGTTATTCCGGTCGGCCCCGTTTCTCCGGTTGCTCCTGTTATTCCGGTTGGGCCTGTTATCCCTGTTGGTCCAGTCGGTCCTGTTTCTCCGGTTGGAATATAAATTGGTGGAAGAATCGGAAAGGTAGGTCCAATATTTTCTGGTCCTATCATCCCCTTATTCAATGATAAATTGTCATTGCGTTTCAATTTAATACCTCATTCCACATGTTTTTTAATTCATACACATCATTATGACCCTATCATTAAAGAAAAAATTTATAACTATTCTCTTTTTTCTTCCCAAAGAATTATTACATATATTAAACATTTTACCGTTGCTATAACCGCTTTAATTAATATAATAAATTAATCATTCTATTTAAAAAGTACTAAATCTATAACATTCTTATTTAAAAAGTTGAGGTGATTTATATTCAAGATAATAATGAAATTAGAAAAAAGGAATTAATATCAATGGCTCTTGACATTATTTTCCCTTACAGGCTTACTGGACCTACGGGGCCTACCGGGAATACTGGATCTACCGGCAGTACTGGGCCTACCGGCAGTACTGGATCTACTGGGTCTACTGGGTCTACTGGGAGTACTGGGCCTACCGGCAGTACTGGGTCTATCGTTACAACCAACTCTATGTTCGCTAATAATACATCAGGTGGTCCTGTTTCAGTCATATTAGGAGGAACAAACATTCCACTTTCAAATAACCAAAGTCTTGGTAATTTTACAGTTAACGCTTCAAATGACGTATTTACAATTCCTGTAACTGGAAGATATCATTTAACCTATCAAGTTAATACGACAACCGCTCTACTTGCTGGAACTAGACTACTATTAAACGCTTCTACGCCAATTCCTGGCTCTATTTTTTCTCCCGCTTTATCAACTTCAAATTATAGTAATAATTTAATTACTAATTTAAATGTTGGTAATACAATTTCACTACAATTATTTGGTATATTATCTGTCGTGAATTTAGTTGGAGGTGGATCAACAGGTGCCTCTCTTACAATTATACGAATTGATTAAAAAATGATTCATTCTTTTTATAATAAACAACCTAAATACTCAATTGGTAAATATTACGATAGTAATTACGTAATAAAAGTAAATTGTACTATATCCATAGTAGAAAACATCTATACTAAATTTTCCGTATATATATTATCAATTTACACTTCCCCCATGTCGATGTTACATTAAAGATGAAGATTGTTTCTTTTTTACAGACCATCTCAATATGTATTTGAGGAACATCTCCAATCCTATACGCGAGAGCAATACTATATTGACACTCAATTGAGTGTCTTTTTTTATATTCAAAAAAATAAAACCATCTCTTATAGATGGTTTTAACAATACACTTTTACTCTTCATATTATTGCCAGCTTATAAAGCTGGATAATAAATAGTCATACTTAACCGAGTTAATGTTCTTCCTGAGTTAGTATAAGTATGCGGTCTATCCGCCTTAAAGCGAATTGAGTCCCCATTATTTAACGTATATTGACAATCATTTATGTCAATTGTCAATTCCCCTTCAAATACTGTTATAAACTCCTCTGTTCCTTCTTTATGCGCTTCTGAACTTAATTTCCCTTCTGTATCAATTTCAACCATATAGATTTCAAAGTTCCTATCATCTTGGAAAGGAAATGAGGGATACACCTTATATTTCCCATTGTCTTCAGACAATACTTGAACATCATTTCGTAAAACTACTTTCGTATCAGGCTTTGGATTATTGATTAAAGAGGTAAAGGATACTTTCAAACCATTAGCAATTTTCCATATTGTCGTTATTGTCGGGCTTGAATCTCCTCTTTCTATTTGTCCAATCATTGTTTTACTTACACCTGTTAATTGAGAGACCTTTTCTAAACTTAATTTTTCTTTTTCACGTATTGATTTTAAATTTTTTGCCAGAATAAGTTGAATTTCTTCCATAAAAAACACTCCTACACTGTATACAATATAACGACCGTTATGTATAATAAAAAACGTTATATTGTTCTTTTTGGTCATTATAACACACAAAAAATAAGGAGGTTGAAATGCCTATATTTTCTTTTTTGTTATTTGTATTTATAAGTAGCTTCACACCTGGTCCTAACAATTTCTTAGCTATGACATACGCAAATCAACATGGATTAAAGAGAAGCATAAACTTTTGCTTTGGAGTAGCATTCGGTTTTTTCATCCTCACTTCTTTATGTAGTTTCTTTAATATTGTATTAATTAATATTGTCCCTATAATTGAATTTCCTTTAAAAATTTTAGGTGTCACGTATATGCTATATTTAGCCTTTAAAATAATCACTAGTAAAGGCGGTGCAGATCACAATGAAAAAAATAATAAAAACTTATTTACAGTGGGTATTTTCCTTCAATTTTTTAACCCTAAAGGAATATTATTCGGACTCACAGTAGTCTCTACTTTTATACTCCCTTACTACAATTCATATTCAAGTTTTCTACTTTTCTCATTATTTCTAGGTATAGTCGGTTTACTGAGTACATTTAGTTGGAGCCTTTTTGGTTCCATGTTTCAAAAACTTTTATTAAAACATAATCAATTATTTAACATCATTATGGCTGTTTTATTAGTTTTCAGTGCTATTTCAATTGTTATCCACTAGCTATCAACTCATTCTGGATGCTTTTTTTCATCCTCTTTTCTGTATACACCACATCATTATTATAATAATCTTAAAATGTTTTTATTAATAATCCATTTCGTAGTTCTAATTTATGGATTGGGACTACGAAATAAACTAGAATGTTTCTCACTTTATAATATTAATTTTGTTTTGTGACGCTAGCTTAATAAAGCTCTTCAATATTATTCAATTTAATATTATACGATTGTATGCAAAATGAAAACAATAAGTCTACAACATAGGCATTTGAAAATCTTTTTATAATTATAGAAAAAAGATACGTTATAATATAAATTACTGTTCTTTAGGAGGATCACAATGTCTGATAAGTATAAATTTTTAATTCTCATTGTTACCGCATTTTTTCATTCTTTTCTTTAATAAAAGATTTTCGCAATACTTCAAAAAGTTTCTTTTGGGGTAGTTTTATAATTCTTACAAGCTTCATGATACTATTAATACATGCTCTAGATTTAACTCAAATATTTTTTTATCCAAAGCAAATTGCGCTTGAATTTATTACAATACCACGTAAATTATTTCTACCATCTGTCACTGAGGCCGCCAGTTTCCCTCCAACACTAAGATAATAATTTGATGAAGAGCTCTTTCTAAAAGAGCTCTTTTTTAACCTGAACGTACCATATACAAAATCCAACCTTAATCACTTAATTACTTATAAGAATCTAACTTGTAAAACGCATAATAATTATATTTATTTACTAGTATACAAGCCGTATCTCTTAGTAGAAGCACAGCATAATATACGATACAGGACAAAACTTTCAAAAAAACTTGTCTGAGTTAATTCTCAAAAAGGGGTGAATATAAATGCCTATCGTTAAACCTTTTATAGCTGGAAGACGATTTGTAAGTACAGCAGCAACAGGAACTGCTGCTGGAGCAGATTTAACTTTTGCTAACACAGACTTCACTGATGACACTGGTGCTGTAACAACATTCCCTGCTTCATATGCCTTTTTAACACTTTATATTAATGGTGTTATTCAAACAGGTGATACTATTACTGGTGTAACTACTACAGCTGCTACTATTGTAGGAGGAGCTGTCCTAGATGGAGGCACTCCTATCGCAATTGAATTTACTATAACGTAACTTTAGTTGTCTTTTTAGAGGTTTCATTAAAAGAAACCTCTAATTTTAAAAGTTCATATCAATTTTAGTAGCAACTACATAATACAGTGCATATACTAGATAGAATGATAGAAATTTATACTCACTCTCAAAAAGAGCACTTATCTATAGTGATCTTTTATATAGCGCAATAATTTTTCGTCTATTTGCTCTTGGAGAACCTACTAAGCAGTTAGCTAAATTAGCTAACTGCTTTTTCCATATAGTATTTATTATTATTCATAGCTTTATCCGTAATAGTAACGCTTATGCACTATCTACTATAAATTTTCATATATTGTATTATGCTTGTCCAAAATGTGAAGTTAATACTCACGAAATCTAAATACAAGAAAGGAGTGAAAATATGCGCTCATCCATTCGTAAATTCGCTAATTTTAATTGTGAAGCACAAGCATCTAGTACACTACCTGCCCTAGGTTTTGCCTTCAATGCTACTTCACCTCAATTTGCAACATTATTTACACCACTACTATTACCTAGTACAGGCCCAAATCCTAACATTACTGTCCCTGTAATCAATGATACAATTAGTACTGGAACTGGTATTAAAATTCAGGTAGCTGGTATTTATCAAATTAGCTATACATTAACGATTAGCCTTGATAACGTTCCAGTAGCCCCGGAAGCAGCACGCTTTTTCTTGACATTAAATTCATCGACTAATGTTATTGCAGGATCCGGAACCGCAGTCCGTTCTAATATTATCGGAACTGGTGAAGTCGATGTATCAAGTGGTGTCATTCTAATTAACTTAAACCCTGGTGATTTAATTCAAATTGTCCCCGTTGAAGTAATAGGTACAGTAGATATTCGTTCTGCAGCGTTAACAGTTGCGCAAATTCGTTAATAAAGTGAAACTTTAATGAGCTCTCACCAATCGGGCTTTTACGGGCAGTCCAGCCCCCACCTAACTTCTTTGCTTCCACTAAATTTTGAGGTGGGGGTCTTACTGCCCGGCAAATAACAGGATAAAAACAAAAGACTTGGCTAATTAACATTTAATATGTTCCTTATACACAATATCTTTTTATAGATTTTACACACATTTATATCAAACAAGCATATTTTATTGTATGACTATATAGTCATACAAATCTAAAGCGTTCATAAAAGCACACTTATATGTGTGCTTTATTTTTAATTAAAACCTACAACATTCTCACACAATATCCATATATTATCTTGATTCCTCTCTAAATATATGGTTTGTCTCAGAGCGCTTTTAACAGTGCTCTTTTTATTTAAATTCCAATTTTTAAGGTTCAATTTTATGATTTACGTTATACACATGCTACGCTACTTTTGAAACAAGGTATACATCCAAAGACTGTAAGTGAACACTTCAGTTATAAACATATGTTCATAACATTAAATCGCTATTCACATGTTTTGCCTGGAATGCAGGAGGATACTGTTAAAACATGTAGTGAAAAACTATTTGAATAGTAATATTTATAAATATAAAAAATGCGGTTTCTCCTCTCAAGAGAAACCGCAACATATCAATGCTTTTACTATATTTTAAACTGACTCGTATACAAATCAAAATAGAATCCTTTATCTTTCATAAGAGATTCGTGATCCCCTCTTTCTAAAATTCTTCCATCCTTTATAACAAGGATTTGATCTGCTTTTTCAATTGTTTTAAGTCGATGAGCGATCACAAAACTTGTGCGACCTCTCATTAAATTATTTAGTCCTGCTTGTATTTGTAATTCTGTTCTTGTGTCAATATTAGATGTCGCTTCATCGAGAATTAATATATCTGCATCTGCTAAAATTGCTCGTGCAATCGCAAGAAGTTGTTTTTGTCCTTGACTTAAATTCGATCCTTCTGAAGCAATTTCTGTTTCATATTGATTTGGCAAATGCTTAATAAAAGTATGTGCAGATGCTGCCTTAGCCGCAGTGATGACTTCTTCATCAGTAGCATCTAAGCGTCCATAACGGATATTATCCATAATCGAACCAGCAAATAAATACGTATCCTGTAAAACTACTCCTATTTTACTTCGTAAAGAATTAATATCATAATCTTTTATATCTTTTTCATCAATATGAATTTGTCCTTGCTGTATATCATAAAAGCGAGTTAACAAATTAATGATTGTTGTTTTCCCTGATCCAGTCGGACCAACTAAAGCAATTGTCTCTCCTGGCTGCGCTTTAAGACTCACTTCTTTTAAAATCGTTTTATTCTCTGCATAGCCAAATGAAACATTCTCAAGTGCAACATGCCCTTGTAAATTTTGTACAACAAATGCGTCTTTTTTATTTTGAATTTCTGGTACCTCATCCATAATCTCAAAAACACGTTCTCCACCAGCAACTGCCGCTTGAATTGTATTCATTAAAGTCGCAAATTGACTTAACGGTCTTGAGAATTGACGAGAATAATTAATAAAAGCTGCAATAACACCTACTGTTGTCATTCCGTTTAAGACCATAACTGATCCAGTCCCAATGACAAGCCCCATACCTAAGTTATTAATAAAGTTCATACTTGGAAAAATAAAAGCTGAAAATGTATCAGCCTTCGTAGCTGAAACTCTTAGCTGTTCATTAATTTTATTGAAATTTTGTACAGTTTCTTTTTCTTTTCCGTACAACGTCGTAACATCCGCACCTGTAATTGCTTCCTCAATAAATCCATTTAATTCACCTAAATCTTTTTGACGCTTCGCAAAGTTTTTACCACTATATGCAACTAGTTTTTTTGTAACGTAAAACATAATAGGTACTGTAATTAAAGTTACAATTGCTAAAATCCAATTTAAAGCGAACATCGCAATCGTTACACCTATAAAAGTTAACGCTGATGAAATAATTTGTACAACACTTTGTGTCAAAGCTTGATTCAAATTATCTATATCATTTGTCACCCGGCTCATTAAATCACCTTGAGAACGCACATCAAAGAACCGTAAAGAAAGCGTTTGGATTTTCTCAAAAATATCTTGTCTTATTTTTTGAATTGTTTTTAATGCAACGTTAATCATGACAAATGTTTGTAACCATGTTAAAAGTACAGTTACACCGTAAATCGCGATAAGTAACATACACATTCTTGCTGTACCACTTAAATCTTTCGGTACAATATATTGATCTATAATGACTCCCATAAAATAGGGACCTAATAATCCAAGTAAAGTAGTAACAACGACTAGAAATATAACAAACATAAGAGCAGCTTTTTGATAGCCCATATAGTTCCATATCCGCATTACAGTTCCTTGAGCATTTTTAGCTTTCCCCATCTTTGGCGTGTTTCGTCCACCTTTATTAGCAAATTGCCCTTGAAAATTACGCATGTTCTTCCCCACCTTCTTTATGCAAATTACCACCTTGGGAAAGATAAATTTCCTGATAAACCTCACTTTGTTCTAATAATTGTTCATGTGTACCATTGCCAACTAATTCACCATTATCTAATACAAGTATTTTATCCGCATCCATTATGGAAGAAATTTTGGACGCAATTAATAAAGTCGTTGTGCCTTTATATTTTGTTTTTAAAGCTGTTTGAATAGTAGCCTCTGATTTCGCATCAACTGCTGATGTAGAATCATCTAATATGAGAATCGGTGGTTTTCTCACAAGTGCCCTTGCAATTGATAGACGTTGTTTTTGTCCACCTGATAAATTTGTCGCACCTTGTGTTAAATTATATTGATAAGATTCTCCCAGCTTATTGATAAACTCAGTCGCACAAGCTGATGCAGCTGCTACTTCCAGCTCATCATGTGTTGCATCTTCTTTACCATAACGTAAATTCTCTTCTATACTACCTGAGAACAACAAAGCCTTCTGAGGTACAAACCCTATTGAAGCACGGAGTTTTTGCAAATCATATGTTTTAACATCTATTCCATCTATACATATTTCACCTTGATCAACATCATATAGACGTGGTAACAGCTTCGCTAAGGTAGATTTACCACTTCCAGTCGATCCAATAATCCCTACTTTTTCACCTTTTTGTATGCTAAACGAAATATCTTTTAAAACGTATTCATTATTTTTCGTATAGCTATAACTAACATTTTTAAATTGAATATTCCCCTCGATTTTCTCAGGTTCGATCGCATTCGCTCCGCTTATAATATCAACCTCTGTATTTAACACTTGCTGTACACGATCCGCAGATGGAAAAGCTCGCGCAATTTGAATAAATACCATGCTAATCGACATAAGTGACATTAAAATGATATTCAAGTAATTAATAAATGCCAAAATCGCTCCTACTTGAAGCGTTCCATTGAATACTTTTTCCCCACCAATCCATAATGTTGCGACAATCCCGCCACTTACAACTAGCATAATGATTGGCATCATTAAAGAAATAAGCTGCACAGCTCGAATATTTATCTTCGTTAAATTTGTATTTACATTTCCAAATTGAGCGATTTCATATTTTTGTCTTACATACGCTTTTATAACACGCACACCAGATAAATTTTCTTGTAACTTTGTATTGACTTTGTCTAATGCCTCTTGCACCTTTTTAAATGTACCACTTGCTTTGCTTGCAATTAAAATAATCGCAAGTAATAAAATTGGAATAACTACAAGTAATATTGGAAATAACTCTCGCGCTGTTACAAAAACAATAATTATACTTCCAATAAACAACAGCGGACCACGAACGAGAACACGTAATGTCATTGTCATTGCCGATTGGATGGAAGTGATATCATTCGTCACAATCGTTAATAATTTACCTGTTCCAAATGAATCACGATTATTACTAGAAAATGTTTCTATTGTCGCAAACACATCTTTTCGTATGTCTGTAGCGAAATTAACAGCTGCTTTTGTAGAATACATCATACACCCAAGCCCTCCAACTAAACCGAGTGCTGCTGCTCCTATCATAAGAAGCCCCATTTTTATTACATAATTTAAATCCCGATTTGCAATCCCAACATCAATGATATGTTGCATAATAGTCGGTTGAATTAAGTCCATCGCAACCTCAAGTACCATAAATAGCGGTCCAATAATAGCGAAGAACATGTATGGTTTTAAATACTGTAATAACTTACGAAATGATTTCATACATAATCTCCTTTTCCTATGAAATTACCACTGAATAATTCATATCCCTCCTTATTTAAGCGATATTTTTTGCAATTTCTTCATTACTTCTATTATATTATGTAAATTAATATTTAACATTATTAAATGATAAGTATTAATGACTTTCTGGTCAATACATATGCTTTATATTATGTAAATACAAAAACCGCATTCTTAATAAAAAGAATACGGTTTTTTCATCTATATTTCTTCAATTGTAAAATTTAAAAACTCAGTCTCAAATCCCTTATTTTTAGAAGGACTACACGTGTAAAAACCTATTTTAATAGGCTCATTCCCTATATCCTCCATTAAATGAGCGATTCTTATTTGTTCCCATTGATGGCTCTTTTTCACATATATTGTATAATCACCGCGTTTTCGAATAATGCGAAAACGAAGTTGTTGCTTAGCTGCTTCAGTTGGATAATCTTGCGTTGACCAGTCAGAATATCCATTATTCGTTACGACAGCACCTAAGTGAGATGGACCATCTGGAATATATTCTAATGAAGTTTTCAGCCAACAGTTCTCCGAAATCATAACAAAAAGACCTGCTTGATCGAATTTTGAATTTGGATTCATACGTAACTGAACTTCAGCTTGAAAGTCTGTCATCATCTCATTATAAAATACATGACCATTCATTACTTCAAAACCATAATGTGTTTTAAGCCAAAAATCGGTTTCTGCTTTCGAACGGACAATAAACGCATGATTGTCATTAATTTTATAGTATTCAGGTACATTCATTATAGTGAGTTGCTCAATACTTTCTGGTATATACGATATATTCATAGCTCCTCCATAACAAAGCATTTATATAGACATTTAAAACTCCGCTAATACTGGGAATTTATAACCTTTAAAATCTAACTCTTTATCACTTCGAACCATTAAATACTTGCTAGACTGTAATTCTGTAAACTGTACATCCTCAACCCCTAATTGATCCGGAGAAAAATAAAATTCGATTTCCGTAAACCTTTCATTGATTTCTCCACATAATTCATCTAAAACCGGAAGTACTGGCGCAAATACTCCAAATAATTTCAACTTTTCATTGTCTACTTCATAAACGATTAAAGCATCTAGTTTCTCTGAATAATACAGTTTCTCATTCCATTCTGAATCATACATATTCAAATAAAATGAAGGATGGAAGTTTAAAGTTGAAAAACTATTTGAAAGTCTTTGGCTACTATCAATAGTTTCATGTATTAACTGTCTATTCTCTATATTATAGAAATCTAACTTTTTAAGTAGTGAATCGTTATTATTAATATTTTTATCATATGGTATAGTCATCAAATATTCCTGCACAACTTCAAATCCAAATGCTGTATATAGTTCAGGTTTTTCCGTAAACAATAATGCACATTCACATTTCTTATCGATTTCCTCTATCATTTTACTCATTAATTGTGTCATTAGCCCTTGTCTACGGAAATTAGGGTGTGTCATTACTGATTGAATACCCGCTGCATTTATTTTTTCACCATTAATTAATAATGGGAGTGAAAATGCCGAAACATTTGCAATCACTTTACCTTCTTGTAAAAATGATAAAGCTTTATATGTATCATCCCAATATCCTTTATCCGAAAAATCATTTAATGTTTGAGTTGCAATTCCAAACACTTCTTCAAATAAAGGAAATAACTGCTCTCTTTTCGGTTCTTCTATTAGAAGACTTGCCAATTTTTCAACATTCCCCATGTTGTACCTCCAAATGTTAAATTCCATTAAATTAGATATACTTATATGACCTACTCTTAAAAATAGAGGTCTTACCAATCAATATACTATCATAAAACATAAAAAAAAAGTCTAATTAATTTTATGTTTTGAGTATTTGAAAATAAGTCGAATAAAAAAATATTAAGATTTTCGGATATTAATTAGTTTATTTTATAAAAATAGCGCTTTCTAATTAGCTTTTACTAATAGAAATACACTATTTATAATAAAATATTTTTATTCTTTTATCCCTTCAAGTCTTTCCTTCGTATTAATTTCTTCTCCACTTATACGCTTTTCAAAAGACTTTCTCCAACTATTTGAAAGTGCATTTACTTCTAATATTCTTTTTACCCCTTCAATATTTTGTTTTTCCTTGTGCATAATACGGTTAGCGAATGCTACTGAAACACCTTTTGGATCAGACTGTAGTCTTTTTAAGGTGTCGACTGATGATACCCATCCTTCTTTTAATACACGAAAATAAAATCCTGTATATCCTGTTTCTTGAAAATATAGTGGTAACTTTGGAATATTATATTTTTTTGCTAATTTAAAACAAGGTTGCCTTGGTTGTGTTACCTGTACGATTGCCTGTCCTAGCTCAAACGTATCACCAATACAAACATCCTCTTCGCTCATACCACTAACTGTTACATTTTCTCCGAAAGCCCCATATACAAGATCTTGATTCAATTCTTTTTCCCAGTATGGATAGTGATCACCAGTATAAACACAAACTGCTTTATCTACTCCTCCATGATGAACTAAGTCAGCTTGTCCATCCCCATTAAATTTTACAAAGGATAAATATACCGGTTCCTTTACTTGTTTCTTATTTATGCCTGTATGAACTACCTTTCCGCCGTATGTAACCTCTTTTGGTAACCCTATATTTAAAGATAATAATTGATATTCATTAGCCATTCTATTTCCTCCTTCAAAGGTGTTACATGTATTTTCTCTCAATTAATTTTTACAACCCTCTCTGTTATATAAAGATGATTATAAAACCTCTAAAATCATTGTTCAATTCAATTATTTATATAATAATGATAGGTATAACCTATTATTATACTTGAGGTGATTCCAATCGAATTACGACAACTTGAATACTTTTTAGCTGTTTCAAAAGAATTACATTTCACAAAAGCAGCTGAGAAATTAAATATTTCACAGCCTTCTCTAAGTCAACAAATACGTGCATTAGAGCATGAACTAGGAATGCCACTTTTCGATCGAATTGGTAAAAAAATATCTTTAACTGAAGCAGGGAAGATTTTATTATCACATAGTAAAACCATTTTTCATGAAGTCGAACAAGCTCGTTCAGCTATTCAAGACCTAAACGGATTACAGCAAGGTTCCTTAACAATAGGGGCTTTGTTAACCGTCGTAAATTATTTACTACCACTAACTATTTTAAATTTCAATAATTTATATCCCAATATAGAGCTTTCTGTATTAGGGCTTCGTACAGGAGATATTCGTGAAAAATTATTACAAAACGAACTACATATTGGAATTACATTTCTCCCGGTGCAAGATAAAGAGATTATCTCTATACCTCTATACAAAAGCGATCTTACATTAGTCGTGCCCACTGGTCATCGATTAGCTGAACGTAATCATGTATCTATTGCTGAATTACAGAACTATCCTTTAATTCTTTTACCTAAAAATTTCTTTTTAACCGAACTAATTACATCTTATTGTCAAAAATTCAACTTTAAACCAAGACCAATTTTAGAAATTAGCACGATGGAATCTTTAATCCAAATGGTTTCCAAAGGAATGGGAATTACAGTGTTACCCAAACCATATATAGACTTTTTACAAAATAATAACATTCAAGCTATTAAAATAGAAAACCCTACTCCAACAATTGAAATAGGGTTAATTTATAGAAAAGATAAATATATGTGTGCTGCAACTCAAGAATTTATTGAACAACTAAAAAGCACAGTAAGTTCTTTCCAAAACTAAAAAAAAGAGATTATCCTATGAAACCGTTTCACAACGATCTAGTAGAATAATCTCTTTTCAAAACAAAGTAAACATTATATTAAACTCTTATAGATTTTAATGTACCTTTTTAGATATTGGAATATATTTAGTAAAATATGCACCAACTAGCAATAATACAATTGAAAATAACCAAGTAAAAGCACCGCCAAAGTGAAACCAATATGCAAACATATTTAAAATTGCGAGTGAAAAGAAGCAAATAGAAGTTAACGCACTTTTCAATCCTTTTATCCCGGTTTTTTTTCTCTTTTGATAAGCAATATACATCGCAATGACAAGAAAAAAGATAAGAATAAATGGTAACATAACTTTTAGCATTGGTAATCCCTCCAGTGTAAATGCACTCTCTTCATTATCATCTTATCTCATTTATCTTTTAGGCATCAATTCATTCTTATCTTCCCTCCAAAAGTCAGTATAAGTTTTATTTTTAAAGTTCACGTTCACCTCAGAAAACGGCATACTTCCTCCAACTTTCAATGAGTACCAGTCGTTTAAAAGTGGTGATCCGAAACAAATCTTCATTGTACGATCATGTAAATCGAATAATACAGAATGTAAAGTTCCAAACCATTCTTCATAGTTATGTACAGTCAGTCCATCAGGATATTCTTCTTCTACTAACTTTTTTAAAGACTCTATGCTCACTTGTTCATATCCATTTAAATGCTCATGTAAAACATGATATCTCTTTGTAGATTGTTCTAATTTCCTATTATTTAATTTCTGAATTGATGAACTAACTGCATGGTTTGTTGATACAATAAAAGCTTGGTTGTCACCATCAATCGTTGTTGTGGATTTATGACCGTCAAATATTTCAATATGTGCTGCGTTTAAAGGATCAGCTACTATTAAATTAATATTACTAGCAATTGGTATTTCTTCTATTAGTGATTTAGCTTCCTGCACATTTTTACATTTCTCCAACAACAATCGAATTACCGCAAAACACTGTAAACCATTTACCATTGGCTTTCTTAAACCTGCAATGTTTCCTACTGGTTGACCACATGCTGAAAATGTAACAGATAATCCATGTTCGTTAACCCCTTCTGTTCGACCAAAATATTGAGTAGAAAAGCCACTATGCGCATACGCACCTTCAACATGCGTCGAGCAAAAACGCATATCATCTATTACTGGTGACAAATCATAATTTCTTAATACATAAGTGTGAGTTAAATCTGTCTTTTTAGGTAATACTGCACAATGACTACAACCTGCTTTCAATAGTGTTTGATAGTAATACATCATATTTTTCGAAGGAATTTTTAACACTTCACAAAACCCTTCAATTTCTTCATTTATGCCTGGACAATGTTTGTTTAGTATATTTCTCGATTCTGTCCAATGGTTATTAGATATTATATTTTCTTCGTGTATAAATTGCGGGATGAGATACGGATTTTGTTTCACGAATTCCCCTTGTTGCTTTCCAGTCTCATAATAACTTCCTTTTAATGATGAAAAATACCCCTTTACTTGATACATCAAATTCCCCCTCACATTGGATATATCCATATCATACCAAATGGATTTCATTCATCCTTGATGTTTTTTACTATCTTTCTTTAACACCATCCCATTTTAATATCTCCACTAATAATTATTTACTAGACAATTAAAGTTTTGTTAATATTGCTGTAATAGCTTTATTTCAAAATAAAGTAGTTTGGATATCAAATGAGCAAAATACTTTGTTAAACCCACTTATAAGCAATCATCTAATTCATGAAACTAAGAAACTTATTTATCAAAACAAAAAGAGAATTTATGTATGAATAATTGCAAACCAATTGATGAATTAACTATTGAAGACCTAAAACAAAACCCCATATGGGAATGGGCAATAGATGAAGAGGAAAATGAAGAACATGACGAAACATGGGTAAAACCAGCAGCAACTACTAATCTTACAGAAGAATTAAACGGTTCAATTGTACTAGGCGAATTATTCTTACATAATGGTGAAAAATTCCCTATGATGTGTGAAATTGATATCGAAGGTGACGAGGCCGTAATTCGTTCTGTTGTTTATTATAACGAAGCAGAAAATGAGTATATTGCTATAGAAGATATTGTGAAAACGGTCGAAATGCCGTTATCGATTATTATTAACCTTACAATTCATGTAGAATCCAAAACCTTACGCTTCTCTGCACATAAAGTAGATATTTATAAAAATTCAATAACAACTAATTTAAATTAAAGTTGGCCGAAATAAAGAAAACAATTATGAAATACAAACTGGGGAATCATTAACGATTCTCCAGTTTTTTTTAACTATATTAAAGTATCCCCTTTTCCACTAAAGTCTCTGCGATTTGAACTGAATTCCAAGCCGCACCTTTTAATAGGTTATCGGAAACAATCCAGAGGTGGAATCCGTTTGGCATATCAGGATCTTTACGTATTCTTCCGACAAATGTATCTATTTTCCCTTCTGCATATAATGGCATTGGATACAGCTGTTTACTAGGGTTATCCTGCAAAATAACACCTGGTGCATCCATTAATACTTCCTTAATTTCCGTAACGGTTGCTTCTTTTTCCAGTTCTATATAAACCGATTCTGAATGCCCTGATACAACTGGAACACGTACACAAGTAGCTGCCATTTTCAGGTTTTCATCTTCTAATATTTTCTTCGTTTCTTGAATCATTTTTACTTCTTCAAAAGTAAAATCATTGTCTGTAAATATATCTACTTGAGGCAGTACATTAAACGCTATTGGGTAATGTTTTTTATCTTTTTTCGCCGGTAATATATTACTTTTCACTTCTTCACCAGCAAGCATAGACTTAGCCTGCTCTTGTAATTCATGAATCGCATGAATGCCAGAACCCGATACGGCTTGATATGTTGAAACGATGATTCTTTCTAAACCGAATGATTTTCGAATCGGCTGAAGTGCTGTTACCATCTGTAATGCTGAACAATTTGGAACTGCAATGATACCTTTATGCTGCTTTAAAGTATGCGCATTCACTTCCGGAACAACGAGCGGTACACCTTGTGCCATTCGGTACTCACTTGTGTTATCAATTACAATCGCACCACTAGAAACTGCATGAGTTACAAATTGTCTAGATACTTCTCCCCCAGCGCTAAAAAAGGCAATATCTACACCTTCAAAGCTAGTTGTTTTTGCCTCTTTTATAATTATCTCTCGTCCTTTGAATCTTACTTTCTTACCAGCGGATCGTTTTGACGAAAGCAATGTAACTTCAACTATATTAAACTTCATTTCATTCTCTAACAGTTCAATAATTTTTTGCCCTACCGCACCTGTAGCCCCAACAACAGCTACATGATAGCCCTTTTTTTTCATCTTTTCTCCTCCAATATCACCTGAATGAATATTTCTACAATTTCATTTTATACAGAATTTAATCATTTGGAAAATTAAAATACATGATATAATCATTCACAAATCATGATAATAAAAGAGGGATCGCTTATGGAAATGAGACATGTTAAAACATTTTGCGCCATTGTGAAGTATGGTAATTTTTCTAAGGCTGCGCATGCGCTAGGTTATGCGCAATCTACTGTTACAGCACATATGAAAGCTTTAGAGAACGATTTACATATTCCTCTTTTCGATCGGTTAGGGAAAAAAGTGCTACTTACAAAAGCAGGTCATCAATTTCATCCTTATGCATTAGAATTACTTTCAATATATGAAAAAGCGCGAGAAATCCCCCAAAATACAGATTATTTAGAAGGTACATTAAGTATTACATCTAATGAATCATTAGCGGTATACCGATTACCACAATTATTACGTACTTACAAACAGAAAAATCCAAAAGTAAATATCGTACTTGAAACAAACACAAATGAACAAGCATTACAAAAATTACGTGAAGGAGAAACAGACGTTGTCTTCATAATTGGAGAAAGTATAGAACATAATGATTTTATTACGCGTACTTTTAGTAATGAAACATTTGGATGGATTTTACCAGCTTATTCCTCTGCACATACAAATCCATTCCAGTTATTACAGGACACCCAGTTCATTTTTACAGAACAAAGCTGCGGCTATAGGCCAATGGTAGATCGTTTTTTACGTCAAAGTGGAAATATTCCAGCTAAAACATTTGAAACTTCCAATGTTGAAGTCATTAAACAATCCGTTATGTGTGAGTTAGGCATTTCAATTCTTCCTTATATCGTTGTACAAGAAAGTTGCCAAAAAGGACAACTATGTTTTCAACCTATCGAAACTCCAACAGTTATTCAAAGTTATGTAATCTATCATAAATCTAGATGGATTTCCCCGGTATTACAATCGTTCCTTTCCTTACTTGAACGAGACTAAAATATTAAGACGTACATAGAAAAAGAGTAATTGCCTAATAAGCAATTACTCTCTTTCATTAATTAGTATACTATTTATTAGTCTGTCCCCCACCTGCAATTAATTTACTACCTGAATATGTACCTTTGTTCATAAACACTTGATTAATTAATTCTTTTTGCTCAGCTACCGACATTACTCCTTTTCCTTCTCCTAAATTCCCACTTTGTAATTTCCAAATCTTATTATGATCCCCATCAACCTTTTCATATTTTCCTTGTTTCCATCGTTCTAAAATTTCTACATATGTACTTCCCTGTACAAGATCATTACTCTTTACAATATCAATTAAGCTTTCAATCCGCTCTTGTGTAATAAAAATATAGCCCCACTTTTGATCAGCTTTCGCTTTTTGATGTGCCATTTCATGTAATGCTGTCTGTATGTTCTCATCTGTCCATTTAAAATTTTTATTAAAACCACTATTCGGCAATGAATAATTTCCATTTTCTAAAAGCTTTGCATCTTCTGCTTTTACGTTACTATCAGCTAATACTTCTACTGCTGGAGCAGCTGGTGATGCCTTTTTCGCAGCTGGTTTACTATTATTTAAATAATGCAGCATACCATATGTTAAACCTACTCCAATTACCGCCATACCAGCTATAACACCTATTATTTTCAAAAATGTTTTCATCTCGCTTGTTTCCTCCCAAATTTCTCTGTTCTGACTACCTAATTATTTCTTATATAAAAACTGTTACTTCATTCAAAATATCGCATCCCATCCCCTATCATATTATTTATATATACTTCCTCATATTGTATTTCTTTTTCTTTAAAATTGAAAGATTATTCTGTTAAATAATGAAAATATTCTACAAATTTTTCCTTTATATTTATAAAGAAACAAAAAAACAACGAGCGCGTTCTACAACACTCGTTGTTTTTACTTTATGCACGATTTTCTTTTAACCACTTCGTAATAGCATCTAACTTCGAAACATCAAAACGTCTTTCTTCACACACGTTCAAATTTTGTGAGTTTCTCACTATTTCTAATTCATTATTTCTTACACTTTTTGCCTCAATTAATTTACAATACCCATCTGTAACAGTATTTAAATTTTCATAATAACGCTGAAACGATTTTGATATATGTAAATGTTTTTCAAAGTTTCTTCTTCTTTTCGTCTCATCAGATACTTTCCGCTTTCTAAGTTCTTCATCGTTCGTATATAAATAAAAATATTGATCCGGAAAGCCAATTTCCCTATTTATCATCTTTTCTTTATAAAAATTTTCTATTAAAGATAATGGCTGATTAAATATATCAAAATGAAAACACCAATTATAACTAAGTGGCTGATAAATATCGCCATCGAGTATTACTAATTCATATTGCTTTGACTTCTGAACAGCTATATTCCAGCGCTCAACTTGTTTTTCAAAATACCATGTTCTATGTTCATTTTTTGGCCTTTCAAATAAAGAATTCACTTCAGGTATTATATAAGCACCATAATTCTTTTCTAATTCACGGCACGTGGTACTTTTACCAACAGCGCTTGCTCCCTCAAATGCTATTATCCCCATAGTTTCTCCCTCTTTCATTAACTAAAATTTCGTTGTTTCACTTTTCTTCCCCATAACTTTCTCCATAAAACAATTGAAGCAATAGTGAGCATGATTGTTGTAATGATACTACCTTCAATTCCGAACGTGCCTCCATGCAATGTTTCTGGTCCATTTGTTATAGACTTAAAAATTGGAGTAGAATATACAGTTGTGCCACTAACTGCAAAACCATATACATTATATTGAGCCCAGTTCCAAATTGAGTGCCATGCACATATTCCCCACAGACCGTCTTCTTTCAATACATATAAAGCTGCGAAAACACCCACTAATATTATATTCGATATAGATAATATTGTAATTCCTGGATTAAGTAGATGAAGAAATCCAAATAAAAATGAAGTTACAATTATTCCAACCCATATACGACTTCTAACAGAAAGAACCGGGAATAACCAACCTCGTACAATAATTTCTTCCGTTGCCCCTTGTATTAAAAATGCAACTAGAGATCCTACTATTCCTACTATCACTGTTGAGGTAATATGTTGTACTTGCAATTTCACACTCCCCATTAGTAATAGTAGAATAACTGGCGTTGAAATAAATACAAACCCTATTAACGCACCTTTTAAATATTTTCTCATCCATTTCTCTTTCCAAAAGCCAATAGATGAAAAAGGTCTTTTTTCTACAAAACGAACCCATATAAATAAAATAAATATAGCTCCGCCAAACGTTAACACCATTCTAACATTGTCATAAATACCTTTCATGAATATCGTTTCAGCTTTCGGTAAAAATAACATAAATAACATAAAAAGTTCGCCTAAAGTCAAAAATATAATGGCTAATATTACAGCAAAGACTGGATGGACCTTTTTTCTCCCTGCTTTTGCTGCTTCAATTATTAAAAATGAATTATTTTTCACTTTCTTTTCTCCTTTTATAATATTTAACTACCAACAGTAAACATCCATATTTTACCACAAAAAATACATTATTAATATTTACTCTAAGTTTTTCTTACATGATTTTGCATAAATCCAAATTAGGAATAATATATAAATAAAAGAGGTGCCTTTGTGCCTTTACTATTATCACCCAGATTACTCAGTGGTATTACCAGCACTTGCTATTTCCCACCATTTGTTGTAAGATAGTAATTAAGGTCAATTTAACACTATATTTTCTTTGCATATTATCAAGTATCAATCAGGGACAGTTTGTACTCCTTATGGGTTTTTGATAATATGTGAAATTTTATTTTCATTCAAATAAGGCCGATCATATTGTAATTTTTCTACTTTTAGGAGGCATTACCATGACATTAACAGGTAAAGTAAAATGGTTTAACAGCGAAAAAGGTTTCGGTTTCATCGAAGTTGCAGACGGTAACGATGTATTCGTTCACTTCTCAGCTATCACTGGCGACGGCTTCAAGTCTCTTGACGAAGGTCAAGAAGTTAGCTTTGAAGTTGAAGAAGGTAACCGCGGACCTCAAGCTAAAAACGTTGTAAAGCTATAATTCAAACAATAAAAAGGTTGTTACCAGCAAGGTTAACAACCTTTTTAATATATAACTAAAATTTTTTACATAAAAGGAGTGGTTACATGTATCGCAATCGAAAGAACGATGTAGCAGAAGTACCACCAGAACAAACCCCTGTTTGGGAATGTGAATCAGAGGATTGTTTAGGATGGATGAGAAAGAACTTTTCATTTGAAGAAGAGCCTAAATGCCCTTTATGTAAAAGTAGCATGAAAAGCGGAGAACGTTTATTACCTAAATTAGGTTAATTTATAATAAAAAAAACCTCTTTTAATTAAGAGGTTTTTTTATTATAAATTTATGTCCTCAATATCAGTTCGTACTATAGAATACAATAATGCATCGTGTTGCTTATTTCCTTGATGAATATATCCGCGCAATAGACCTTCCTTTTGGAAGCCAATTTTAGATAACATTCTACAAGAAGTAACATTTTCAGGATATGTAATAGCTCCAATTCTAAACAAACCTAAATCTTTAAATCCATAATCAATAATTTCTCGAGCTGCTTCTGAAGCATAACCATTTCCCCAATAATGAGGATGCAGATCATATCCAATCTCAGATCGTTTGCTCCATAATTGTAAATTGTTTAGTCCAATTGTTCCTATTAAAACATTCGTTTCTTTTAACACAATTCCCCATCGTATTGCCTTTTTCTCAAAGTAATTTTTTGAAAAAGATTCGATCATACGTGAAGCTTGTCCAAACTCCGTAAAAGAATTCATACCGTAATAACACGTCACTTCATCCAATGAAAAGATTTCATATATTTTTTGACAATAAGATTGTTCTATTTCAACTAAACGTAAGCGTTCTGTTTCTAATATAGGAAATGCCATAGGATCACTCCTTTCTCTCTACTCGTTCATTATATCAGAAAAAATATGTATAATTAGTAAAGTCCTTATTGTTCCATAAATCAAACATTTCTAATGGCGCATTCCCTCTTTATTCTATATACACGAATTGGATACCTTCTGATTGCCAATCAAACATGACGCTATAATTTCCATAAATCTAATTTTAAATTATCAAGAACTGTAAAGAAATTGTTTCTTCATTTTCTCCTTCTAAACAACCACCCTACCCCATACATTTATGGTAAAATATAGTTAATGTATTTTTTTATTGTGGAGGTGTAAATTTCCTATGTATATATTCATCGGCTTATCCCTCTTACTCATATTACTTATTTTTTTATTCGCAAAAAAATTCACACCAAACTCATTCATGATGACTAGCTTTAAAGGCAATAGCTTTAGGACATTTTCAATCGGTATTTTAATCGCTGCCATACTCTCACTTTCATATGGAACTTATCATGCAGTAACATATCAACCTAGTTATTTAGATATTAAATTAAAAAATCAAAATTATACTGTTTTCGGTAATGTAGGCGAATTCGGTTATTTCTCCGAAGAATTATTAAAAAAAGATACAGAAGTACAACTATATTTCGTCTCTTGGAAAACAATACAGTTAAAAAATCCGGTAATACTTATAGAATATCCTTCAGGAAAACAAGAAACATGGAAGCCAAATATCGTATCAATACCGGTAAATAAATTACAAGAAAAACATGATATAAAAGATATTTATCAACTATCACCGTATTCATTTAAAGAGTCTGGAGAAATAACATTAACAATAAAAGAAAACAATGTAAAAAACAATACAATTTCGATTCAAATAAAATAAATAAAAACTGTTCCTCCATTTTGCTGAAGGGACAGTTTTTATTTATTCTACAGTATTATTTATTTAATGTAGCCATTATTTCATTGGCTATATTCTTTCCATTTCCAATACACGCACCAATTCCGACACCGTAATATGAGGCACCAGCTAAATATACATTTGGATAAAGATTCGTCATTTTTTCTTGCAATGTTTGAACCGCTTGATTATGTTCTAAATGATATTTCGGCATTAAATCTTTCCAATTTGTAACTTTGACTACTTCTGGTTCACCTTTAATTCCGAGACTTTTTTCAATATCATATAAAGCAACTCGTACTAATTCTTCTTCACTATAATTTTTGATTGTTTCATATACCGGATTGGTGCTCTTATAAAACATTCTTACTAATAATTTTTGTTTACCCGATGTATGTTTCCACTTTCGACTTGTCCATGTGCAAGCATCACAATGTAAATCACTGTTTTCCGTTACAATAAACCCTGTGCCGTCAGCTGGTAGTTGTTCATCTAGTATGTCAAATCCTAAGTAAATACTTATAAGAGATGAGTTTTTAAATGTATTAAACTGCTCATTTAACTCATTAGACTGTAATAAAGTTTGTGCTATATCATGTGGAGCTGCTAAAACAACATAATCAGCTTGTATTGTTTCATGATTTACAAAAGAAATCTCATATCGATCTTCTTGTTTACTTACAGCCGTCGTTATAGCACCTTTTTTTACGACAGTTTCAGTCAGCACTTCTTCTAAGCGATTAATTATCGTAGATAGTCCACCTTTAAATGATACGAATTTTTTATTTCCTGCTGATTGAAATTGTTTTTTATTCTCTTCAAAACCTTTAATAATACTTCCATACTTATTTTTATAATCCAGTAAATATGGTAATGTAGATGCCATTGTAAGCTCATTCAATTTACCAGAATATACGCCTGAAAGCACAGGAGCAATTTGTCTTTCCACTAACTCTTTCCCTAAGAAACTTTCTAAAAATAGAGCAAGTGATGTGTCTTTCGTAAACTCTTTATTTTTCGTTATGAAATCTTTTAAAGCTACGATTTTCCCTTTCGTTGAGACTAGCGTACTGCTAAACAACGACCGGGCGCTCATAGGTATCCCAAATATAGTATCAGAAGGAATCGGATGTAACATGTTTTCAGAATATATGTAAGAAATACCCGTTTCATTATATACCATTTCATCTTCTAAATTTAAATCTTTTACAAGTGGCATAACATATTCATTACGAGCAACGATTGAATCCGCTCCTGACTCCATAATGAAATCCTTTTCTTCCACACTATGGATTTTACCACCTAAATACTCTTCTTTCTCAATAAGAATTAAATTTAAATCGATATTATAATCCTTTTTTAATTTTTCTAAATAAAACATAGTAGAAAGTCCCGTTATACCTCCACCGATAACAACAACTGTTTTCATATGTGCTGCGCTCCTAACCGATACAATTAATAATTCCTTTTTATTATAACCAAAAGTCCTTATATTCGACTAGCAAGTTGCGCATTCTGTAAGAAATTAGACAATATATTTGAATATATTTTCAAATTACCTAATAAAAAAGAACTATAACATTTACAAACCCCGTCATAGTTCTCTTTATTTTAAAAACATAAAGTAATTGATTAATTTGTCTAGTTCTTGACTCAATGCCAATACTTTTTCATGTTGAATTCCATAATCCGATACTAAATATAAAAGTTCTTCTTTTTTTATTTCAATTACTTTTTCCAATTTCGCTAGTTCCATGTCGTTTTACATCTCTCCAAAAATAAAATGTATGTATTTCAGTATAGCCTACTTACATAATTAGTAAAAGTAAAATACGCATGTAAAATCTTACATATTTGAAAAAATAATATACTACTAACAAAAAAAGAAACTAGATTAAGCTTCTTTTTTCAGATTATTAAAGTTCATTAAGAATGAATAACATACCGGAATTTTTCTAATGTTATATCTTTATAATTTGGAGCTCTCTTTATATGATTAAAATAACTAGCAATTGCAGCTGCTCCAAAATGCGCATGCCAAATATCATTTGTTTCTTTTTTGCATTGAGAAATAATTGAAAGGCCGCCTTTTAAAATACTTTTGTTTTCCATTTTCTTTCTCCCCTAATTAAAATCACTATATTTTCATCCTAAAGATGGTGTCAGGACAAATAAAATGTGATTCGATTCATCACTTTTATTCAAAAATCGATGCTTCACATTTGGTGGAATACGTACAACATCGCCTTCTTCTAAAAAATATTCTTTTCCCTCCAATTCTACGTATACTTCCCCTTTCATAATAACAGCAATCTCTTCCTTATCTTCATGGGAATAATGGCTTTCTGTTGTGTTTGCTTGTTTATTTAAATCCATCATTAGCATTTCAATACGTGCTTTCATAAAATCAGGTGTTAATACATCATATACAATGTGATCATTGTTTTCCCGATATACTTTTTTTCGATCTTTTTTCTTGGAAATGAGCGAATCTGTATCAATATCGTTAATAAAAAGTGTAAACAGCGGTACATTTAATGCTTTTGCAATTAACTCCAAAACATTTAAAGAAGGATTAGCATGTCCTCTTTCAATTTGGCTAATTAGTGATGTACTAATCCCTGCATACTCAGCGAATTCACGAATTGTCATATTATTTTTCTTACGATAACTTAATACCGTTTGTCCAAGCCTATCATGTATCATAGTAAAACTTCCTTTCGTCCATCATAATGCATATTTCATTGTCTTTGTGCTGACATACTAAACAAAGGCAAATAATCCTTTCCTATTATCTCCGGGACTTATATACTTACCTTTGTATATTATATCGCACTAAGTTTATTATAATAAACAATCTATCGGAGGGACAAACTTTGAAATCACCTATTCTTTCATATTTCATCTTATTTTTTGGTGTATTCGCCTTATCAACTTCAGCAATTTTTGTAAAATTGGCAGCTGCTCCTGCGACAATCATTGCTTTTTACCGATTATTCTTTGCCACACTGATTCTGTTACCGTTATTACTATTTAATAAAAATAGTCGAAATGAGCTAAAAACTTTAACGAAAAAACAATGGACATTCGGATTCATATCTGGGCTATTTTTAGCTGCACATTATGTACTATGGTTTGAATCATTACAATATACTTCTGTAGCAAGCTCTACAGTTATCGTAACGTTACAACCTTTGTTCTCAATAATTAGTGGTTATTTTTTATTTAAGGAGAGATTTACGAAAGGAGCGGTTATTGGTTGCCTCATCGCCATTTCAGGTAGTATCATCATTGGCTGGCAAGATTTCCAAATTAGTGGAGAAGCTTTATATGGAGATATTTTAGCATTTATCGCTGCTGGTATCATTACTGCTTATTTTTTCATTAGCCAACACGTCCGTAAAGATTTGTCACTTATACCCTATTCGGTAATTAGTTATGGAAGTAGTGCTGGCTTTCTTGGCATATTTGCTTTCACGCAACAAGAATCTTTCATCCATTACTCTACACAAACTTGGTTGTGCTTTATTGGATTAGCTTTCATTGCTACAATTTTAGGACAAACCATTTTTAATTGGTTATTAAAATGGATGAGTGCTACTGTAATTTCAATGAGTATTTTAGGTGAAACAATTGGCACTTGTATGCTAGCGTACTTTATATTACATGAGACCATTTCTTTACAACAAGGACTAGGAATTGCCGTTATTTTTATTGGTTTAGCATTATTT
This sequence comes from Bacillus cereus group sp. MYBK216-1, assembly GCF_051916495.1. Lineage (NCBI taxonomy): Bacteria > Bacillati > Bacillota > Bacilli > Caryophanales > Bacillaceae > Bacillus > Bacillus cereus group sp. MYBK216-1. Next base: position 492,147 of record NZ_JBQAGT010000002.1, on the reverse strand, counting down.
TTATTACAGCCAAATTCTAATGAAAAAGCATGACAGTATACTGTCATGCTTTTAACTATCAATTATGTACAATTAAACCATTCGGTCTAAAACGACTCATCATAATTTCATTAATAAACTTTCCGTGAGCTTTCAAATTCCCTATCTTTACCCCCTCTTCTACAAATCCAAATTTTTCATATAAAGCTCTTGCTTTTGGATTCGTTTCTAACACACCTAGTTCTACTCTCTCTAACATTAACCAATTATCAGCCAGATCAAGCATCTTCATAAGAAGTGCTTTCCCAATTCCTTTATTATGATATTCACTGTCTACCCCAATGAATAAATCGCCTGAATGAGATCTTCGGCCTGGACTTTGTGTTAAACTTACAAATCCAACAACTTCTCCATCATATTCTGCAACAAATTCAAATTGATTTGGTGCTAAATTTCGAATTCTATTTTCCATAGCTTCTACACGCATGCTAGGTAAGAAAACCATATACGGTAAAACGTCATCTTGTATACATATACAATGAATTGCTCTAGCATCTTGTATTTCTACTGCTCTAACGTTAACCCCCATCTTTCTCTCCTCCATATAAATAACAATATATTTGTGTGTATTCTAGAAATGTTCATGAATGACCTTCTCGTCCGTATTTCTTTATGTCATTTTTACATAATTATTCCGATATAATATTTAATTTCCAAAAAGATTAACAACATATCTATATGATTAGCTTTTCACCTTGCTATATAAATTAAGCAAATTTTCAATTTGAATACCATTTATTTCCATACCGACTATATCACAATTTTCTATTTCAATATTTTTCAGATTACTGTTACTTATGGTGCTACCTTCCAAGTCACATTTATCGAATACAATAGGTTCCTTCTCATCTCCGAGACTTGTATTTTTGAATTGTACTCCACCTAAAGTCACCAAATTAAATTTACTGCCAGAAAGATTTAAATCTGCATATGATGAACTTCTAAAATTTATATTTCTAAACTTTGATTGACTTACATTGCAATTACTCATATTCGTATTCATTATATTGCTACCAACAAATGAACTGTTTTTTAAATTCACTTGATAATACCCTGTATTTGCTAAATTACAGTTTTCGTATTGACTATTTTTCATATCTTTATTTGTAACTACACTCTCTTTGTTTGAGCTTGTTTTTATTCTTTTCACGTAACAATACTCATCTTCCGATTCAAAAATCATTTGGTAGCCCATCTTTTTATAAAAGTGATGATTATTAATTTGTCTACTAGATGTTTCGAGATCCCAAATCTTTATGTTTGGATATTCCTTTTCTATTAATTTCATAACATGTGATCCAATTCCTTTTCCTTGATAAACAGGAGCTACAAAAATACGATCAATTCGACCGTACGACTTACCAGAAATCGTAACTATTATCCCTCCAATTATTTCTTTATCCATTACAACTTTGAAAGAATCCAATTCTTCAATGGAATATTCCATCATTTCAACTGAAGAATACCCTGGCGGTTGAATGTTATAATCAATGACATCATCTTGGCCGTATAGCCATTGTTTTGCTTCTGCATCAAATGTTCTTTTCATTATTTCTGTTAATTTCTCAGCATCTAAAATTGTAGCTTTTTCTATAGATATTCTCGTCATTTTCGTTTTCCCCTTCATTATTACAAACCAACCATTTTTGTGAATGGCATAATTATCAATTCACTTTTGTTTTTAATGCTTTTCCCATTATTACATATGGAACATCATTTGTACTTGGATGAAATGGCTCCAATACATTTATCCAATCTAATCTTTCATATAACGAACGTGCTTTTTCATTGTTTATTTGTGTTGTTAAAACACTCGTTCTATTTGGAATCCCTTCTAGTAATTCATTATGTAATTTCGTTCCAAGACCTTCATTTTGATATTGTGGGTGGACTGCTAACTCTACAAATTCAAAACAATCTTGTAACCATTCGTCTACTTGCTCTAGATGTAACGCTTCTCTCATTAATTGATTATAGTACTGTCCCTCCATTGAGCGATAACCATAAGTAAAGCCAACTACTTCATTTTCATCATTTATTGCTACTATACCTTTAAAACCTGTATATTCTATATGCCTATTCATTCGCTCGATCATTTCATTGAAATTTATTTTCTCAAATACTTTACAATACAATTTTGCCATATCCCCAATTAAGATTTCATCTTTTTTAATGCTTACGAATTTCACTTTATCCCCCCCTGTTAAACATTTATATACTTAAAATTTTAAAAACAAAGAAAATTAATACTAATCACTCTCTTTACTATTAAACTACAAATCACCCTATATTTTCCACAATTACTTAGTATTAATGAATAAAAGAAGAGACCATGTAATACCAACATGGTCTCTTCTTTTATTCATTTTCAATTTTATCCCGCTATTTGCTGGGCAGTAAGACCCCCACCTCAAAATTCAGCGAAAGCAAAGAAGTTAGGTGGGGGTCGGGCTAATAATCAGTGGGGGCTGAACAAAACCCCCACTGATTAAAGTTTCACTTTATATAATTAAAAATTAAATATTATTTAAGCCACTCGTTGCAAGTATTACTTAACTGCTGTAAATCTTCTATAAATTGACTCGCATCATATCCATCACAAACCGAATGATGTACTTGCAATGAAACTGGTAGCATAACCTTGTTTCCTTCATTAAAATATTTCCCACAAGTTATAATTGGCAATAGAAAATTTTCATCATTATTAATATTAAGATTAAATCCAGTAAAACTAGTCCAAGGTATACTAGAAATCGGAAATACATTAGGTGGAATATTTTCTTTCGTGAAAAAACCATGAACACTAGCATAGCATCTCATATCGTCTTCATAATTCTTATAGAAAGTGCGGAAATCACTTGAATAATCCGTCCATATACTTGAAAAAGACTTATCATCTTTATGAAAGATTGTATAACTCGGTATCATTTCCTCCCAATAGCCTAAAACTCCTTCATCGTTAAAACATGTTCGAAATTTTTTATGATTATTTACTACTCTAGAAATTAAATATATAAAAACGGGATAAAATTTTATTCCCTTTTGATATAATTCCTCTAATAACATCGTGATATCAACATTAACAGTCATACTAAATGTACATTTCAACTTTAAATAATGCTCAAAATACTGCTCTCTATTCCAATCTTCTCTATCAATTACATGAAACTTCATTCTAATAGCCTCCTAAAATTTTCTTTTTATTTTAGAAGGCTATTTCCCTTGCTTTCACCATAATTGTTCACTCCTAACAGTTTACATTTCACCCTAATTATTTATTTAATTATATAACATATGTAAGAATCAATTCACATATTTCTTGAAATCCATCCACATACTATAGATAAATCAAATGAAATTTGGAGGATACATACATGAATAACAAAAATATGAATAAAAAAGAAAATATTACTGAAAATACTACATCTATTCAAAATAATAATACTGCAAACCTTACTATTGAAGAACAAGCAATGAACGGCTTATACGGAATGCCCGAAACAACAATTGAAGATGCTGATCACGCTGCAGCTGATGATTTGACTTCAAAAAATTAATTAACTACATTGAAAAAGCCAAGGAAAATACCCTTGGCTTTTTTAACTATGCATCCACCTTTTGTATTTCTTCACTCTTTCTTGAAAGTTTACCTGGCCAAAAAGCAAATCGGCCTAACACAACTGTAATTGCGGGTACAAGTAACGGTCTTACAATAAACGTATCTAGTAATACGCCAATTGCAGTTACAATACCAAATTGAACTAATACTTGAATTGGAAGTGTACCTAACACTGCAAAAGTTCCTGCTAAAATTAAACCTGCCGATGTAATAACACTACCTGTTTGTATTACACCATTTTTTACTGCATCCAAGTGATTTTGTGTCTTTCTGTTTTTCCATATTTCTGAAACCATAAAGATATTATAATCTTCACCTAAAGCAACTAAAAATACGAATGCGTACAACGGTATCGCACCTTGAATGGCCGGCGCTCCCATACCGTAATGAAGTAATATCCATCCTGCTCCTAACGCTGAGAAGAATGATAAGACAACAGTTACAATTAAATAAATCATCGCAACAACCGATCGTAAGTAGACAAGTAATAATAAAGCGATAATGCTAATCATTACTGGAATAATTACTGATTCATCACGTTCAGTAATTTGCTTTGTATCATATAATGAAGCTGTTTCTCCACCAATCCACAATTGCTCTTCAGCATTACTAATCCCAGCATCTTTTAATACTTTTTCTACATTACTTTTCAATTTAGGAATTTGATCTAACGCTTCAATTGAGTATGGATTTTCCGCTAAAGAAACTTCATACATTTGTATTTGCTTATTTTCTTTTCCCTCTTTTGGCTCTTTCACTGTATTTATGAAAGAAAATTTCTCTAGTTCTTGTTTAATAGGAAGCTCTTTTCCTTTCGTATCAACAACAACTTTTACTGGTGCTAGTTCACCAGCTGAGAAATGATCACTAATTAACGTAAACCCTTCACGAGAAGGCATATCCTTTGGAAACGATTCTAATAAGTCATATGTGTATTGAATACGTGGTACGAACGAAGCCAATCCACCTAATACAAACACAGTTAGCATAATTATTGTCCACGGTCTTCGTACTACTACATCTCCAAGTTTTTTACTAAAGGAGCCTTTTGATTTTTCAACTTTTACAGCCCTCTTTTTCTTTCTTGCAAACTCCTCATTCATTGAAGTTGTTCTCGGTATAAACGGGAAAAATGCAATCCTACCGAAAATTAATAATAGTGCTGGTAAAATCGTTAAAGCCGCGATTCCCATTATAAATACAGCAACACTAAATGGTACTGCAAATCGATGAAAGGCACCATAATGAGCAAGTAATAATGTTCCCAAACCAAGTACAACAGTTAACGCACTCATTATAATTGCACCGCCAGAAGCTTTAATCGCAAGTTGTAATGCTTTATATTTACTTTCTTCTTCTAACAAGTACTCTCTATATCTCGAAATTAAAAATAGACAATAGTCCGTTCCAGCGCCAAACAATAATACTGTCATAATTGATATTGCTTGGGCATCTACTTTAATCCATCCGTGATCAGCTAAAAAACCGAGTGTAGGACTAATAATACCGTATGCAAAGCCAACAACAAGTATAGGTAAAATCGCTAAAATTGGTGAACGATACAGTAAAATTAACAAAACTAACACTAGTAGTACTGTAGCCACTAGCAATTTCACATCTGCTTGACTAAATAAACTAACTGCATCCGTTTGAATACCTACAGGTCCAGATAATCGAACATGTAAACCAGATTCACTTATTTTTTGTTTAAATGGATCTTCATCCACCTTACTATTCACTATTTCTCTAAACTCTTCAAGATTTCCTTTTAATATATCCGTACCAGCAGATTTATTAAAGAATACCGGTGTAACAAACGATGTACCATCTTTTGATGCACTTTTTGATAATACTTGCTCTGGGATTGTATCAAATGGTGGTAACGTTGATTGTTCTTTTAAAGGACTAACTTTTAACTCTTTATAAACGTCTTGTATGAGTTTATAATCCTGTGACTGTAATCCACCATCTCTATACCATACTACTAACAACGGATTCCCTGCATTATTCGGAAACTCTTTTTTCATAAGCGCTTCCGCTTGCTGTGACATAGCTGTTTCAGGTAAATTTTTTGGATTCGGTTCTTTCGTACTGTTTACTTGTGGTAACGTAAATGAAAGTAATAATGTAATAAGAACCCACACCGATAAAGTGATCCATTGCGTATTTTTTCCTGCTACAAGCCTCCCTAACATATGTAACGGGTGCTTTTTCATAAAAACCCACCTTCCTTTTTTCCTTCATTATTAATTATATATACTGGTAGGTTAATTAATCAAGAATGATTGAAAATTATGTTATAATTATCTCAAGAATAAATGTCAGGAGCGAATGGATTTGGAACAAAAACAACGTCCTCTCGGAAGGCCACGTCAAAATAAAAATACAAAATCTACAAAAGAAACCATTTTAGAAGTGGCAACTCGCTTATTTCTTACACAAAATTATCAAGTCGTTTCTATGGATGAAGTCGCAAAAGTTTGTGGTGTTACGAAAGCAACCGTCTACTATTACTATTCAACAAAAGCCGATTTATTTACCGCTACTATGACCCAAATGATGATACGTATACGAGAGAATATGTCTCAAATACTCTCTACAAACAAAACTTTAGAAGAAAGATTATTAGACTTCGCCAAAGTTTACTTACACGCAACGATGGATATTGATATGAAAAATTTTATGAAAGATGCTAAACTGTCGTTATCTGAAGAACAATTGAAGGAATTAAAAAATGCTGAAAATAATATGTATGAAGTGCTAGAAAAAGCACTCGATACTGCGATGCACATGGGAGAAATTCCGAAAGGAAACGCTAAATTTGTGGCTCATGCTTTCGTATCTTTATTATCAATTGGGAATTTTAAAGATGAAAATCACAATCCTATTCTGGCAAATATAGATGAATTAGCACAAGAAATCGTTTCTTTTTATTGGAATGGGTTAGCTCATTCATATTAAACTGATTTACTTTAATAAAAGAGCATGTTTAATTTTTTCAAACATGCTCTTTTATAATTTATTTATATACTAATAATCAGATTATACTTCAACGTCACTTAACAAAAAACTCCATTTTAACTTTACAAATTTTGAAGTTGAACATTTATATTCTCCTTACTTAATCCCCCATGGTAACAAACTACAGATTCAATATGTAAATTTAAATACTTCTTCAAAGACTGCTTTGCTTCCTTAATATTTATAGTTGTTGGGGCGTGAATTCCTCCTAACATCCCATTCACACTATACATAGAGTCTCCTGCAATAAGAATTTTGCTTTGTTTCAAATATAAACTAATATGACCCGGAGTATGCCCTGGAGTATGAAGAATTAGTATTCCACCGCAATACGGAAGTTCTTGCCCGTCAATCACAGTATCACTCACTTTTCCTTTTGGGCGGTTCTCTACATTTCCGTCCTTCAATAAAGGTAAATCCCCCTCGATATATGGCTTATCTAGTTCGTGCGCATAAACTTTAATATTACTTCGACAGCGCTGCAACAATTCTGGCAGACTACCTATATGATCAATATCCTGATGCGTCAAAATCACGACTTTTAACTTATCAAATGATACCCCAATCTTTTCCATCTCTACTTGTATATCTTCAATTTGTCCTGGGAAACCCGTATCTATTAATACTGCCATTTCATCATCCCATAAAAGAATTGGATGAATAACAAATTCTTGAAATTCAAGTTGTAACATTTCTATCCCTTTAGCAATCTCCATACAGCCATTCTCCTTTATATTGAAGTTTGAAAATATGTACGAGTAAACTGAAAATATAAAGTGAAACTTTAATCCGTGGGGTTTTACTACCCGACAAATAGCGGGATAAAGCACCTCTATCTTATAATATGTTTTGTCATCCCAATAGAGAATGCTTCAAACCCTATAGATTCATAGTAAGATTGCAATTTTTCTACACACATAAGTTGTGGAATAACCTTATTTTGTTCACAGTGCTGGATTAATCGTTTCACTATTTCTTTTCCGATGCCACTAGACTGATATTTTGGCAATACACCAACTCCACAAATAATGCCTGTTATGACTCCATCTGATATGACACGCCCCATCCCTACTAACCTCTTATCATCAAAAACAGAAATTGCATACCAACTTTGCTTACACATTCGTTCTAACTCGTTAACCGTTAATTTAAGAGAATTCCATCCTAAAGATTCGTATAAGGATAATAATCCATTAAAATCTGTAGGATGTTCACTTGTGTAGCGTATACTATTTTCCATGTCAATACTCCCTATTCTCAGGCTTGTTTTTATTTCATAAAATTCCCTTTACACAAATCTGATCGATGTAAAAATAACTAGAACAAACTTCAATAAGAAAGATAGAATTCCTTCTCAATATAAAATAAAAAGAAGTTATCTCACTTAAGATAACTTCTTTTATATAAGACTCTCATTATATTATCAACCAAAAAATATACAACTGCATACGATTAGCACAAACAAAACTAATAAACCATTTGAGAAATAACCCATTGAATACTACCCCTTTATTAAATTATGTAAAAGATTTTATCATAAAATGATTTACAACTTAATAACTGAAAAAGACATTGTATTCATTAGTTACGTATATTTAGTAATATTTTAATTTCCAGTCATATTCTCCTTATCTAAAAACACTTCTCATAATCCTATACTTAAATTCTTATAATCTCAAAACAATAAATAAAGAAGACCTCGACATATCGATGTTTTCTTTTCAACTATGCTAATTGCTAACTCACGTTTTTTTATTAAATAGATACAAACCTTTCACAAACAGGGCATATAAGAAAAGCATTCCCTACTGCATAAATATATAATCTGAACATTAACACATTTCCTTTATATTCTTTAAATCTCATCTTCAGTTATTTTAATAGCTTTCTTATTCAAAAATAGATTTTTAAAAATTCCTACTCCCACAATTAATAAACCTATACCAACTAATTTATTTATTTGTAATGGAATGCTCTCCATTCCAAATAATCCGAATGTATCAATGAATAACGCAACGACCAATTGAGTAATAAGACTAATTAGCACCGTATATGCTGGACCTAAGCTCTTTATTGCACCCATTATGCAAATAATTAACCCGATGCCAAACAGTCCACTTACATAAAACAAATAATTTGTAGTATACACTTTAATGTTACTACTGTTTTCTGTAATGATATAAAATAGAATAGAACTAATGAGACCTATTCCAAGGACACATGTAGTCGTTAACCACTGTCCTACATTTTCATTTACTTTTGCATTAAAAACAGATTGTAAGCTAATTAATATTCCTGCTAATATGGCTAAACTAAATCCAATCAAAATCTTCCTCTCCCTTTCATTGCTCATATATATTATCTTTAGCGACTTCCTTCATTCTAGAAAAATCCTTAATTACAATAACTCCATTACTCTTTTCAATTAGTTTTTCATTATAAAATCTTTGTAATACCCGAATTACGTGCCTATAACTTACCCCTATAAAATCTGCAATACTCGTTACCGAAGTTGCATCCAAATCCCCTTTATACATATTCCCGTTACTATCTGTTGAAATTGAAAGTAAATAACTAGCTACACGTACTTCTACAGGATACAGTAAATTAAGAGCAGTAAAACGAGTCGATATTTTTAACGTGTTCGCAATGTTTTCAAGCAAGAACTTCATAAATATAGGATCATGTAATAACTTGTTTCTAATAACCGTATTAGAAATAGAGATTGCTACAACATCTGAACAAGCTTCAACGACATTATGTGCTTTGCTATTTTGAATTAATTCAATATCACCAACAATGGCCAATGGATTGATAAAGCGAAGAATTAGTTTCTTCCCTTCAGGTGTAATCGTATAAACTTTTACTTTACCTTTAACAACAAAATATAAACGATCCATTTCGTCATCTATATTGCAAATAAGCTCGCCTTTTTCAAAGTGATTTATTTGAAAATACGCTGTATCTATTTCTGAAAATACCTCGAGCGTTTTATTGTTTTTTAAATAATGCGTAATTAAACTTGATCTATCCCACATATTCATTTCCCCCTTTCATTTACATATTAAATAAAACAATACCTATAATCATTACTATTGTTCCCACAATATGATATCTCTCCATCTGTATCTTTTTTATATGAAACAGTCCTTTCATTTCAATAACTGTTGCCGTTAACAATTGAGCAACCATTAGTGTACCAGCTGTCAATGTAACTCCTAATGAATATATCGACATAGTTTCTGCACAAATAATGAATCCACCAAATGCACCCGCTGCTAAATATACTTTTTTCACACTCTTTAAATCTGTTACTTTCTCTTCTTTCTTTAACAAAAATACAGTTGTTGCAATAATGAATCCAATTAAATGGGTTATAATACTCGTCGACCATATACCGATATGTGAACTAAGTTTCGCATTAAAGGTTCCTTGAAGTGTTATAAATATCCCCGCAAAAACAGCAAATATAATACCTTTCAAAAAATCATCTCCTCATCTTTTATTTCTGACTTAATTAAAAGCTATAATCCTATAATGGCAAAAGGACAAATGTCACATCACTATGAAAATAACTAGGAATGAACAAAAAACCACACCTCAAAAATGCGAGGTGTGGTTTTTATTTGTATATAATGTTTTTTAAATTATAATTACGCTACATTAAAAGATTTCTTTTTCATAACAAACTTTGCAAATAAGAAACGCACAAGCGGTCCCATAATAATTAATTGTAATGGATATGCCATTATGAAATTTTTAATAAAAATTGAAACATAAATTGAAACAAATGAATCTCCTTGTAGTCCACCATGTAAATGCATCATAGCCATACCGAAAAATGACATAAAGAACACCATTCCGATTACCATAGTTGTCGCCATCGCAACGATAATATTTATTTTCTTAGATTTATCAAATGGTAACATAAATACAATTTTTTTCGCACAAGGTCCAACGATACATATTTCAATTAATAGCGCAATAATAAATCCAATCAATAGTTCTAATGCAATCTCTTTAATATAAATTGGTCCTCCTGCTTCATTCATTAGTAAATTGTAAAACGTCATTACGATAACCATCCCAAGGCACATCATCATGCCAAATTGGAGGTTTTCCTTTCTTGTTGTTGGCAAACTTCATCATCCTTTCTCTTTGAGTCTTTGTCATTATATCGACATTGGAAACCCCTTCGTAAGTGAACATTTTGTGAACAAACTTAAAACGTTTTCATATATTCTCTTTACTTTCATCTCAAATTCTAACTTTTACTTATAAAGGTTTTATATATTTCGATGTTGAATTACTAAATTTAAACATTACTACTAGGAGGAGAACCATGAATGAACAAGAATTTTTCGTATATCATATCGTAACAAAGAAAAAAATGCATATCGGACAAATCATTCCTGTTAACAAAAATCAACACAATACTCTATATCACTTCTTTTTTGAAAGAGAACAATTAAATGCTAGTGGTGAAGATGGCATACAAATTTTAAATAATCACTATAAAAATGAAGAATTACATATAAATAATGAAAATGCTAAAGTAATTATGAGTTATATGGATCAAACAATTAGAGCAGTTAGAGAAACAATTGTAGAAATGGTTAGACTACAAGAATTCCCTAAATACCCTTCCAGGTTATCTTGCTTATATGCTGCTAAAAGCTATGAAGATGCTTTAAAATGGAAAGCATTATTTGATTCTTACAATCGAGAAGTTTTACAGATTGTTAAACTACGAGTAATCGGAAGTTCTTTTGAAGGTGACGGTAATCTTTTACCGAAAGAAGATGGTATTCCTTTTTCTCAAAAATTCGAACAAGCTAGAGAGTATTGGAAAGGAAATATTAGAAATGAGCTTCCTGAGCTACTGATTAATGGAGAAATTGAAGTTGTGGAAATTGTTGATGACTTCTCCTCAATTCATATTTAATTTCTAACTAAATCATATAGGATGGAGATTACAATGAAGAAAAAAGTGTACTTCAATCATGATGGCGGCGTAGATGATTTAATTTCATTATTTTTATTACTTCAAATGGAAAACGTTGAGCTTACCGGTGTATCTGTTATCCCAGCAGACTGCTATTTAGAACCCGCAATGTCTGCCAGTCGTAAAATTATCGATCGCTTCGGCAAAGGTAATATTGCAGTAGCCGCTTCAAACTCTCGCGGGCAAAACCCGTTTCCAAAAGACTGGCGGATGCATGCATTTTATGTAGATGCTTTACCAATTTTAAATGAGTCTGGAAAAGTTGTAACACCCGTGGCGGCAAAACCCGCGCATCATCATTTAATAGAAATACTTCTACAAACGGAAGGAAAAACAACTTTATTATTTTCTGGGCCCCTAACTGACCTTGCTCGTGCATTATATGAAGCTCCCATAATCGAAGATAAAATTGAACGTCTCGTTTGGATGGGTGGTACATTTCTTACAGCAGGCAATGTACATGAACCAGAGCATGATGGAACAGCTGAGTGGAATTCGTTTTGGGACCCTAAAGCAGTGGCTCGTGTATGGGATGCAAAAATTAAAATCGACTTAGTGACACTAGAAAGTACAAACCAAGTTCCGTTAACTATAAACATACGTGAACAGTGGGCAAAAGAACGAAAGTATATTGGTATGGATTTCCTTGGTCAATGCTATGCAATGGTTCCCCCTCTCGTTCACTTCTCAACGAACTCTACCTACTATTTATGGGATGTACTAACTACCGCGCTTGTCGGAAACACTAACCTTGCAAAAACTGAAACAATTAATAGTATCGTTCATACATACGGACCAAGCCAAGGACGTACAGAGGAAGCTGCTAATGGACGACCTGTAAATGTCGTTTACGATGTAAAACATGATACTTTCTTCGAGTATATTACTGAATTAGCAAAGAAAGCTTCTACCTGAACCCCTATAAAGTGATATAACTTCAGATAACGAGCCCTAATTTTAGAAATTGGTTGTAACTAGATATTTAACTATTAAAAAGAGTATTGAATTAAATTTCAATACTCTTTTTGTGCAATTTAATTATATTTGATTAATGTAGTGTCTTACAGATTATTCATTTCATAACCATTGACAAAATACGTTATTGTTTCTAACTCATCTGCATTTAATTCTCTATCTAGCTCTTGTTTATACGCTGTCTTTATCTTCTCTTCATCGCCTTTATGAGCTTCTGTATATGTTCCTACTGTTTTTAGCAAATGAATTTCTTGTAAAAACTCGTCTCGATTTATAGCTGTCCCATGAGAAAGAATATATGTCTCAGCATCAAATTTCTCTAATTCATCTATCAATTTAAACGTTCTTTTCTTCGTATCGTTCCACTTTGAAGAAAAAATATCTGCATATATACAATCTCCTACAAACAATATCTTTTCTTCTTTTATATACATAACAACTGAATCATGCGCATGATCTCCGCCCACATGTTTTAACACGCATGTCACTTCACCAAGGTCTAATTCCATTTGATCCTGGAACGTTAAGGTTGGAGGAATAATGTTAATATTTCTCGCTTTTTCTTCAAACTCTTTCTTGATACAATCCGCACAAAATGCAATTTCAGTACCCTCTTTTACGCGTGCGTCCAACGCTTCATCTGTCCATTCATAAGATACTATTGCCTGCATTTCTTTTTTCGTTTCAGCGTGCGAAATAGTTAATGCATTCCGTAATACGGATAATCCAAAAATATGGTCCCAATGCCAATGCGTTAATGCTACAAAATCAGGATTCGATATATTTTGTTCTTTTAACATTTCTAAAAATAATTGTGCATGTTCTTCTGAATTTCCTGCATCAATCATTAACGTTTTTTCTTGTCCAACGACCATTCCTAAGATAGGCCTATCTGTTTCAGAAACAGGTGTCATATACCAAAATGAGTTTCCTATTTTTTTAATTTGTTGCATAACCAATTCCCCTTTTCATTTTCTCACTTAAAATTAATATATAAATTATAACGAATCACTACTTTTTTCTCTATAATCAAACACAATTACTTGGACTAATCTAACTTTCCTTTTCGTAAGCTAAAAATAAGGGAATAGAATCGGAGTGTGATACTATGGAACGTTTATGGATTCCAATGATTGTAACATTTTTTTCGTTCGGTGGATTACTATTAGGAGGTGCTGTTGGAGTAGCAACACGCCAACTTATTGAAGAAAAGATGCACCGTTTATACGCATTATGTGGTGGTATTTTACTTGGGCTTTTATCCCTTGAAATTATTCCTGAAACATTTTCAAGCTACGAAATGGTTGGGCCTATACTTGGTATAGCTATCGGTATTTTAGTTATGAGCTTATTAGATAACTATTGTCACCATCCAATGATACATAAAAAAGATCAACAAGCATGGCAAACCTTCCTTTTTCTCTCTTTCGCTATATTTATTCATAATATACCTAGTGGATTTGCGTTAGGTACAGCTTTTATAAATCATAATGACTCTGCCATTCCCTTTTTAATAGCAATTGTCGTTCACCATATTCCAGAAGGATTAGCTTTAATTATTCCATTTCTTTTTACAAAACATAAATATATTTCCTTTTTATTAACGACTTTATTACTTTCTCTTATTCTCGGTACTGGCACAGTTTTTGGAATTTTGATGGAAGGAAAAGCTCTTCATCTGCAAGGGCTCATTATGGGAAGTGCTATCGGTTCACTTGGATATGTCACAATTCATGAAATGCTTTGGAAAGCTAAGAAACAGCTCTCTTTCCTTACATTTCTAATGTGGGCAACTAGTGGTTTTCTCCTAATAATAGCGTTTACTCTACTAGCTGGACATCACTAAATTAAACAAAAAAGATAGCTGAAAACAATTTGTTTTCAGCTATCTTTTTTATTCTTTCTATCTCTCTATAGAAAGAATAATTCCAACAATTATAGAACTAATTCGCTCTAAAATATTCCCTAGAAAAAACGTGCATACACTTTGTTTCCAACTAACTGTAGTATTTCTTTCATACTTCAGATCGTTTCTCTTACTAAAACATTATCATTTTAGTAATTTATTAGAAATAATATTATATTTTTCGACCATTATCCAATCTTTTCCTTCTTTATAAAAAACATAAAAAAGAGCCCTTATTCTCAACACAAGGACTCTTTTCATAAACTATTTAGCTACTTCTTCTTTCGGCATTACCATACCTTTATAAAGTTGAACAGTTATCCAGTAATACATGAAATAAATGACTAAGAAAATCCCTATCGGCACCCATACTTTTACAAACGGGTCAACTAATATAAAGCTGAATAAGTTAAGCCCTACTAATACGTGAGAAATGCCAATGATCGCTGGGAAGATAAATAAATATGAAATTTCTTTATATATACTTTTCGTTAACATACTACGTCTTACACCAATTTTTCGTAACATTTCATAACGGCGTACATCACGAGAAGCACCTGTTAATATTTTGAACATAAGGGAACTTGCCATCATTGCTAAAAAGGCAATTCCGAGGAAAAATCCCATAAACATTGTTCCGCTCATGAAGCTGTTCATAAACTGATAAATTGTCATTTTCGTAAATATGTCTACTTTTGTACCTGTTGTTTTTTCAATTTGTTCTTTTTGTCTCTTATCTATTTCAATCAATAACGGTTTATACTTTTTCATATCATCTACTTTTGCTAATGTTACAGTGTGTTCTGTTCCTTGAATTCCTTTATAATGCTCTTCGTCTGCAATTCTTACTGGTTTTCCGCTAAATTGATTATGCGTAATTTGTATCTCTCTTACAACTGCGTCTTCCCAATCCTTTGGCATATGAGGGAATTTTGCTAATTCAGGAGCCTCTAAAGCTGAATATACAGGTTCAGTTAAAGGTTCAGTCACACGTTTACGAACAGGCTCTTTTAACGTTTTTGTATCAAAATGGTCTGAAACAAGTGGTGGTTTCGCAGTTAAGTCGTTACGTAAATAATAAACCGCTTCTCCATCTACTTTATAGTTGTACTTGCTTTCTTCAACAATTTCCATTTCTTTTAAGGCAGCTTTGTCTTGATCATTCGGATCATGAATTACAACATCATATACACGAGAAAAGTCTGTCATAATACCTACATTTTTTTGGAAAGCCATACCTGCAGTCATCGCACCTGCTCCTAATGCAATTAACATCGCTACAGTGCCCAATACTCTCGATAAACTATTTACTCGAAAGCGTAGCTGTGCATATGTAAAACTATTTAAGCCCGTTTCATTTCGCTTTTTATTCCCCTTAATTTTCATCACAAAAAATGGGAGTAATGAACTAAAGATAAAATATGTTCCAAGTGTTGTAACGATGGTTGCTATAATAAAACCTAATTCAGCATATATTTTTACATTGATCATAAAATAGTACCCTGTACTTACTAGTAATACACCAAGTACTGTCATTATTATAATGCGAGTTTTACTTTTCTTCACTTCATCTAGTGTTTCATCTTCACGAATTAACTCTAGTTCAGTTTTACGTAACAATCGGACACCGTTCATTAAGCCAGTAATGAAAAATAGTATTAAGAAGAAAATAGCTGTAACTAAAATTGCTGGTGTGTATACAGATGCATAACTACCTTTTGCTGAAATTTCCATTCCATTCATTAAAAAGTTTCCTGCTACACTTGCAAGTAACATCCCTACTAAAATACCGATAATAATACTGACAATACCCATACCGAATGTTTCAATAAATAATAACTGTGCTACTTTTTTCTTTTTTGCACCAAGCATCATGTACATACCGAGTTCTTTTCTTCTTAACGTGAGTAAGAAAGAGTTGGCATATATAATATAAAATACAGTAATGAAAGATAATAGTATTGCACCTACCCAAAAGACGAGTCTAATACTACTAATTAGGCTATTATCTTTCGTAAATTCACTATTCATCGCCATCGTTTGGAACATGTAGAAAATACTAATACTAATAACGAGGCCAATAAGTAAAACCATATAATCTTTTAACATCTTTTTCATACTATGACGTGATAATTTAAATAACATAGTTTCGCCCCCTACTTAGACTCAGCAGCTGAGCCCATATGAGCGAGCACACCTAAAATGTCTTGATAGAAATTCTCTCGAGTGCCTTGACGATTTAATTCTTTATAAAGAAGACCATCTTGAATAAATAAAATACGCTCACAATAACTTGCACTAAATGCATCGTGTGTAACCATTAAAATACTTACATTGTGATTTTCATGTAAATCTTGCATCGCTTCTAATAAACTTTTTGCATTTTTACTATCAAGCGCTCCTGTCGGTTCATCTGCTAATACAATTGCTGGATTATGTACTAAAGCTCGTGCTGCCGCTGTTCTTTGCTTTTGTCCTCCAGAAACAGCCGTCGGATATTTTTTTAAAATTTCAGTGATGCCTAATTTCTTCGCAACGTCATTTACCTTCCCAGTAATCTCACTTGATGGTACGCCTTGCAAAGAAAGTGGTAAAGCTATATTTTCATAAATTGATAAGTTTTCTAGTAGATTAAAATCTTGAAAAATGAAACCTAATTTTTGAGAGCGAAAATCAGATAACGCATTGCCCTTCATAGAAGTAATATTTGTACCAACTATCGTCACACTACCACCTGTCGCTTGGTCAAGTGTACTTATCACATTAAGTAACGTCGTTTTTCCAGACCCAGAAGGTCCCATGATCCCGACAAATTCTCCTTCTTTAATACTTAACGATACACCCCTTAATGCTTTTGACTGATTCTCATTTCTTTTTCCATACGTTTTTTCTACACTTTCTACAGTAACTACATTTGCTGACATCTCTTTCACTCCATCCCTTTTGTATAAAATTAATTTCTCACATATTTCTTATTATTTTGTCATGTAAATCCTTAATAATTTTTTAATTATTCATTCAATAAGAGTTACACCCTTAACATGAATCTATTTCCTATTTCCTACTTCATATTCTCATTTTTCTACAACTCGTTCCCTCGATTTCGCTTACATTTACCTTACATTTTTGTAAGATAAAAAAGAACACACACTAATTTCTAAGAGTGTGTGTTCTTTACAATCAATATTTTCTATTCTTTATTTCCTCTTCAATACTTGCCACAAACACATCTAGCGCAACAACTTCTGACTTCTCTTCCCCATATTTACGTACATTTACAGCTCCTTTTTCCATTTCCTTATCGCCAATAACAAGAACATACGGTACTTTTTGCATTTGTACTTCTCTTATTTTATATCCTAGTTTTTCATCTCGTGCATCTTGTTCAACACGAATCCCAGCTTGTGCTAATTTATGTGCAACCTCACTGGCATATTGTTCATGTACTGCATTTGAAACTGGAATTACTTTCACTTGAACTGGTGCTACCCATGCCGGGAACGCACCTCCAAAGTGCTCAATTAATATTGCTAAGAAGCGATCTAATGAACCTAAAACTGCCCGATGAATAACAACTGGTCTTTTCTTTTCATTATTTTCATCTATATAATTTAAATCAAATTTCTCTGGCATTTGGAAATCAAGCTGGATTGTTCCGCACTGGTGACTTCTATTTAAAGCATCTTTAATATGAAAATCAATTTTCGGCCCGTAAAATGCACCGTCACCTTCATTTAGTCTATATTTATAATTTAGCGATTGTAATACATTTTCTAATGCTGCTTCTGCTTGCTCCCATAACTTATCATCCCCCATTGAATCTTCTGGACGAGTAGAAAGCTCTACTTCATATTCGAATCCAAAAGTTTTATAAACGTAATCAATTTGCGCCATTACTGATTTAATTTCATCTTCAATTTGTTTTGGAGTTACAAATAAATGTGCATCATCTTGGCAGAAAGTACGTACTCTTAATAACCCGTTTAATGCACCACTAAATTCATGGCGATGTACTTGACCAAATTCACACATACGAATCGGTAATTCACGATAAGAATGCAATTTATTTTTAAACATAAGCATGTGCCCTGGACAGTTCATCGGTTTTAATGCAAAACTTTTATTATCTACTTCAGAGAAATACATATTATCTTTATAATGTCCCCAGTGCCCTGATCTCTCCCATACTTCTTGGTTCATCATGAACGGAGTGCGTACTTCTTGATACTTATACTCTTTTTGAATTTCTCTTAAAAATGCTTCCAATTCGTTACGAATCATTTGTCCTTTCGGTAAATAAAATGGCATCCCCGGAGCCTCTTCAGAAAACATAAATAACTCAAGCTCACTGCCTAACTTACGATGATTTCTTTTTGCTGCTTCTTCAACGAAATGTAAATACTCTTCTAATTCTTTTTGAGAAGAGAATGCAACGCCATATATACGCTGAAGCACTTGGTTATTACTATCACCTCGCCAATATGCACCGGAAACGTGAGTTAATTGAAATGCTTTCAAATAACCTGTAGATGGTAAATGTGGTCCTCTACATAAATCTACAAATTCCCCTTGTTTATATAGTGTTACACTTTCCCCACTAGGAATTGCTTCTAAAAGTTCTAATTTCAAGAGATCGTTCATTTCTTGAAACAGTTTAGCTGCTTCTTCTCGAGAAACCTCAACTCGTTCTATCTTTATATTTTCATTTGTGATCTTTTTCATTTCTTTTTCGATTTTTCGTAAATCTTCCATGTTTACACTACTTGGAAGATCCATATCATAATAAAATCCATTTTCAATAACAGGCCCTACTCCAAGATTTATATCACCATACATTCTTTTTACAGCTTGCGCTAAAATATGTGCTGCTGAGTGTCTTGCAATTTCTACCCCTTCATTTGAATCTATAGTAATGATTTCCACTTCCGCATTTTCTTCAATATTTCGGCGTAAATCATATAATCCATCATTTACTTTCCCCGCGACTGCTTTCTTTTTCAAACTACTGCTAATGGATCCCGCAATTTCTTCTAAAGTAATTCCTTTTACAAATTCTTTCACGCTACCATCTGGAAATTTAATTTCAATCATTTGTTCTTTCATTTTTCATCTCTCCATTTCATAATAAAAAGCACACTCATCCCTAAAATAGGGACGAGCGTGCTTATACCCGTGGTTCCACCCAGATTCCCATTGTGAACAAACAATGGCTTCTTTTACGGTAACGTCGTTTATACGGCACTAGATACTTAATTTCCCCAGTGCAGCTCTAAGGTGGTAAGTTATTTTTCTGCGTTAGGAAGTTCTCAGCTTTCCTTCCTTCTCTGTATAACCGGGGAAAATAACTCGTGTCCTTTTCTTCGCTTATTATGAAATTGAATGCAAAAAAAGCATATTCATCCCTAAATATAGGGACGAATATGCTTATATCCGTGGTTCCACCCAGATTCCCATCACAAAAAACATAATGGCTTCTTTTGCGATAACGTCGCTTACACGGCACTAGATACTTCGTTTCCCTAGTGCAGCTCTAAGGTGGTAAGTTATTTTTCTGCGTTAGGAAGTTCTCAGCTTTCCTTCCTTCTCTGTATAACCGGGGAAAATAACTCGTGTCCTTTTCTTCGCTTTTGTAAAACATCCATTTATTGTTATTTAATATATCTTATTCATTTTATTTTTGCAAGTGTTTAAAAAAATTATTTATTTAATTTAAAAAAGTTAAACCAAATTTTTTTGGTTTCACTTCACAATTTTACCAATCTTGTGGTTCGTAATTTAAGTCTGCAAATAGACGTCTTTTCTCTTTCTTCGTTAAATCTCTCCACTGTCCAACGGGTAAATTATTCAATTCAATATTCATAATTCTCGTACGTTTTAACGTGTATACTTGATAACCTAAAGCTTCACACATACGACGAATTTGACGATTTAGCCCTTGTGTTAAAATAATTTTGAACTCATATTTTGATAACTGTGTGATCTCACAAGGAAGTGTTTTCGTTCCTAAAATTTTCACACCAGCTGCCATTTTTTCTAAGAAATCAGGGGTAATAGGCTTATCTACTGAAACGATATATTCTTTCTCATGTTTATTTTCAGCACGTAAAATTTCATTAACAATATCACCATCATTCGTTAACAAAATTAAACCGTCTGAGTCTTTATCAAGACGACCAATGTGACTAATTCGTAAAGGATGGTTCACTAAATCGATAATATTACCTTTTACAGCTTTTTCACTGGTACATGTAATACCTACTGGTTTATTTAAAGCGATATATACATGATCTCGAGCAATTCGAAGCTGCTCTCCATTTACTCGTACATCATCACCTGGGTTCACTTGGTCACCAATTTTTGCAACCTTACCGTTAATAATTACTCTTCTCTCATTAATTAGTTTATCCGCTCCACGTCGAGACGCTTTTCCAGCTTCACTAATAAATTTATTGATACGCAAATTAGGCACATCCTTTTCTAAAAAAATTTCAAGCTCACACTGCTTCTACCGTACAATACAAAAGGGTAAGCCTCCTATTATAACTTAAATATATTAACATGAAAGGGTATATAACGTCTTCTATTAATTACTTGTTTATAAGAAAATATCTTTATTATACATTCATTTATGCACTTTTTCTTTGTTTAATATACAAGCCATTCTTCCTTACATACAGCTTGTTTTCCTTTTATCTCTTCTGTATCTTCATGAATATTAGCTAATTTATATAAATCTGGGAAAATCTCTTCCACATAATGTTGATGCGTCTTTTCATCTTTCCAATACGTTAACACTATGTAACGATTTTCATTTTTTAAAGACTTCCCAACTACTCCACCTAACATTCCTTTTGCTTTTTCCATTCCTTTATTCCAAATTGTTTCTTGCTTATGTAAAAAATGATTTTCCTTTTCCACCTTTACATCACATATAGCAACTCTTACGAATGATCCTTCTGTAACAACGTCTTTTAAATGCGTATCAGTTATATCATACAACGTTTGAAATAATTCAATTTCACATGAAAGAAACGTATCCTCTTGATTACTATTTAAATAAATTGTATCGTGAGCACCATTCATAAATGATTGATATGCATTTCGATTTTCCCATAAAGTAAATACACATGCCTCATCTTTATTCCATCCACCAAATTGTCCATGAAATCCATCTAGATGCTGTATATCGCGCCATTTTTCTTGTGCGTTTGAAAATAACTCTTTTTTCTCTTCTTCCACTTCACAGTAAATTGTTTTTAGTAACATTTTTAATTCCCCCTTAAGATATAATTTATCTTCCACTTACAACTTTTAATTTACATAATGTTTTTATGGTCTCTTCGATGCTTTTTATCAACATATAGAACTTATCATATTTATCACTACATCTATCAAACCATCTATCTAATTTTATTTCAAATAATTCAGAATCAAAAAAAGATGTAACCCTTAACGAATTACATCTTTATCTTATCTCCCATATTCACCTTTTTCTCAAATAAATAAAACGTTAGTTCTCCCGGATAATGTATTACAGTTACATTCCTCTCCCCTTTTTTAAAAGTAACAGTATGCCCGTTTTCCCCTAAGCTCTCCCATCCACTGGCCTTTGTAATAGGCATTACACTTATATATTGATAGTCCTCTTCCTTATCATCGTTAATATGAATTGCTGACATTGGTACTGGAAAACCTTTAATTTTAGATTCTTTATCCGTAAATATGAATGCAATTAAAACAACTAATAACATAGCCATTGAAATATTTGAAACTAGTTTTCTTCTATTCATTTTCACTAAAAACCCTCTTTTCTCGCATATAACTTTCATCATTTTACTAACTTTAATTATTTATGTATAGAAAAGAAATAATTTAAATTATTTCTAGCCTATTTTCTCTACTTTAAGCAACATTATTGTTATATATTATAATTATAAGTTTTTAAATTTTGGAGGCGTTACATATTGCAGAAATTACTTTTTACTAAATGGACAGTTGTTATTTCTATTTTCATCATTTTCGGTACGATTCTCTACGCTACTAATGTTAAAAATAACAATGAAAAAGCAACTGTAGAAACAGCGGAGACAAAAACTTTCAAAACTAAATTACAGCCTAAAATCAATGAATTGACTACTCATTATAATGACATCATCGAAAACGATTGGTTACCTGCCTGGGAAGAGATTCACACGAATGGAGATTCAGTAGATCGAAATAAACTATTAGTTACAATGAGTGCTGTTTCCAAGCAGTACGAAACAATTATGAACGAAATAGACACGCTTAAAATTGAAGAAAACATAACAGATATAGATATACAAAAACAACTACTTCAGTTCACAACTCAGTTTAAATCCGCATCAAATTTCATGAAAAATGCAGCAAATTTAATTATAGACGGAGCAAATAACTCTACTCCAACCGATGAAACTATTGAAAAAACAAAACAAGCTTTAGGACTTGCGGATCAACATATTGTCATCGCTTTCTCTACTTTAAATGAAGTTAAAGATAAATTAGGAATTACAAAAAAATAAAACTATTTACTATTTTAAAATAAAAAATGATTGCAATTCACAATTTGTATGTCTATAATGTTTTTATTGATTTACAATCAATGTGTTTATAAATTTTATAATTCGGATGAACCATTCAGGAGAAGGTCTATTGATCTACCGACGGGGCAAAAAGTTGTTATACCAACTTTGAAACTCTCAGGTCTTGGTTACAAGTAGAACTGCATGGGGACGAATCTCTGGAGAGACTCCCTCTCGCTTTCATAGAGCGCGGAGGAAAACGAGCACCGAAGGAGCAAATCCGCTACTTTAGCGGATAATCTCTCAGGTAAAAGGACAGAGACAAGCGAAAGAAAAAGCCGATTGTATCGGTTTATTTTTCTATCCCTTGTTTCTCCAGAGACCATTTCATTTACTTGAAGTGGTTTTTATTTTTTCTAAATAAAGGAGAATAAAGATGGAGACAGTAAGTAAAGTATTAGAACAAATGAATCAATACGTGTGGGGATTACCAACTTTGTTGCTACTCGTTGGAACTGGTATCATTCTCACAGTGCGTTTGAAAGGTTTACAGTTTAGTAAACTATTATACGCTCACAAACTAGCATTTAAAAAATCAGAAGATACCTCTTCTTCTGGAGATATTAGTCACTTCCAAGCACTTATGACAGCTATGGCCGCAACGATTGGTATGGGAAATATCGCAGGTGTTGCAACAGCTGTTACAATTGGTGGTCCTGGTGCAATATTTTGGATGTGGATTACCGCTTTATTCGGTATGGCAACAAAGTATGCCGAGGCAATACTTGCAGTGAAATACCGTGTTAGTAATGAAAATGGTGAATATTCAGGTGGACCAATGTATTATTTAGAGCGTGGTTTAGGTAAGAAATGGCTTGCTATATTATTCGCTATATTTGGTACAACTGCTTCTTTCGGTATTGGTAATATGGTGCAATCTAACTCAGTTGCAGAGGCAATGCGAATTAATTTCTCTTTCCCTCCTGCTTTAACTGGTATACTAATGGCATTTTTAATCGCAATTGTTATTTTAGGCGGTGTAAAAAAAATCGGGAAAGTGACGGGTTATGTCGTTCCGATAAAAGCTTTCTTTTATATAATTGCTGGTCTTATAATTATTTTCTATCACTACGACCAAATTCCAGAAGCATTTTCACTTATTTTTTCTGGTGCATTTAATGGTACGGCAGCTGCTGGTGGTTTTATTGGGGCAACAGTTGCATCAGCTATCCAAATCGGAATGGCGCGTGGTGTATTTGCGAACGAAGCTGGTTTAGGGAGTGCACCAATTGCTGCTGCGGCTGCAAAAACTGATTCGCCTGCAAAGCAAGCTTTAGTTTCAATGACTGGTACTTTTCTAGATACGTTTATTGTATGTACAATTACAGGACTAGTATTAATTACTACAGGCGCTTGGAAATCTGGTAAAACTGGCGTTGAAGCTACAACACTTGCATTCCAATCTGTATTCGGTACTGCTGGTAGTATGATTCTCGGTATCGCAATTATTTTATTTGCCTACTCTACTATTTTAGGCTGGTCGTATTATGGAGAAAAATGTGTAGCTTATTTATTCGGAGAAAGTGCAGTTAAATATTATAAAGCAATCTTTATTGTCATGATTGCAATTGGTGCTAATTTAAAACTAGGAATCGTATGGACATTTGCTGATATTGCAAATGGACTTATGGCAATTCCAAACTTGATTGGTCTAATTGGATTAAGTAGTATTGTTGTTGCTGAAACGAATCGCTTTTTACAAGCAGAGAAATTGAAAGAAAGTAATAAAAAACAGGCAAGTTAATCTATGAAAAAAGGAATGACTCATACATGTTGAGCATTCCTTTTTTCATCCCCTCTTTTACTTAATTACTGTCATTAAAAATATATTTATATCAACTTTTTATTCCTCCAAAAGTTTTTCACATAAATGTCATAAATCGTATGGTCTAACTATATAGTTGAAAAGGAATGCGACATTAAAGAGTCGCTGAAAAACTCATCCAAGAAAAGGGAGGAAAAATCTTTTGAAAAACAAAATCATTGCTTTCCTATCTGTTTTGTCATTTATTATTGGTGGTTTCTTCTTTAACACAAATACTTCAAGTGCTGAAACTTCATCTACTGATTACGTTCCTAACCAATTAATCGTTAAGTTCAAGCAAAATGCATCTTTAAGTAATGTGCAATCTTTTCATAAATCTGTCGGAGCTAATGTCTTATCTAAAGATGATAAGTTAGGTTTTGAAGTCGTACAATTTTCGAAAGGTACTGTAAAAGAAAAAATAAAGAGTTATAAAAATAATCCAGATGTGGAATATGCAGAACCGAATTATTACGTTCACGCCTTTTGGACTCCAAACGACCCATATTTTAAAAATCAATATGGATTGCAAAAGATTCAAGCTCCACAGGCTTGGGATAGCCAACGAAGTGATCCTGGTGTAAAAGTAGCTATTATTGATACAGGAGTCCAAGGATCACACCCTGATTTGGCTTCGAAAGTAATTTACGGGCATGATTATGTTGATAATGACAATACATCTGATGATGGTAATGGTCATGGTACACATTGCGCTGGAATTACTGGAGCACTTACAAATAACAGTGTCGGAATTGCTGGTGTTGCCCCACAAACTTCAATTTATGCTGTCCGCGTATTAGATAATCAAGGAAGTGGTACTCTTGATGCTGTAGCGCAAGGTATTCGAGAAGCTGCTGATTCGGGTGCAAAAGTAATTAGTTTAAGTTTAGGAGCTCCAAATGGTGGTACTGCATTACAACAAGCCGTTCAATATGCATGGAATAAAGGCTCTGTTATAGTTGCAGCTGCTGGAAATGCTGGAAACACAAAAGCTAATTACCCTGCTTATTACAGCGAAGTAATTGCAGTTGCTTCTACAGATCAATCAGATAGAAAATCTTCATTTTCTACTTATGGTAGCTGGGTAGATGTTGCAGCACCAGGTTCAAATATATATTCAACATATAAAGGAAGCACGTATCAATCATTAAGTGGTACATCTATGGCAACACCTCATGTTGCAGGAGTCGCTGCTCTTTTAGCAAATCAAGGATATAGCAATACACAAATCCGCCAAATTATTGAGTCAACTTCTGATAAAATTAGTGGTACAGGTACGTACTGGAAAAATGGTAGAGTCAATGCATATAAGGCTGTACAATACGCTAAGCAATTACAAGAAAATAAAGCTTCTTAATAAATAAAGTAAAATTTTAATCGGTCGATCTACCATTAATGCCGGATAAAATAGAAGGAGAGACTTCTACAATTACAGCCTCTCCTTCTTACAAACTATATTACTCTCCCTGCTTTTTAACCATATGTAAATACAGTACAAAATCCATCATTGTCGACGAATGACCAAGTTGACGGATCATCGCTGTTATATTTCCTCTATGATATGTACCATGATTTACGACATGTTGCACTAATTCTAAAATCGAAGTTTCTAATTTCCCTACGTATGGATTCTCAATAACAAATACAGCATTCACATCTTGTATTGTAATTAAAAACTCTTTATATTGATTTGCCATGTTTTCAAACATTTTTTCTAATTCATGTAACGATTTAGTTTCAATTTGTTTTCGTAAATCTTCTCGGTCTTGTATTGCTTCATTCATACTTTTACCATGCAATATATGTAACCACACTTGATCTGTAATATAAATATGCACAAAAGTATCCTTAATGGATGGGAATACACTCTGTATCTGCTCATTAAAAATTGTCTCATAGTTTGGTAACTCTTTTAATCGATTGAATAATCTAGTATTAGCCCAAGCATGGTAATCACACTGTTTTAATATATAATCTTTCAATTTATATTACCTCCTTATTGTATGAAACGAATGGTTTGTTTCTTCATTTCTGATTCTCTATCAGCCTTTGCAATCCCTTTTTCTTTCATTTCATGCTTATTTATCGTTTTATATTTTACATACGTATAAAATTCCGTTTGAAATAGAAATGGTGTAATCCGAATTGTTTCCTCGTCCACCCATTCAGCTTGAATAAGTTTCTCCTCTTTACTATTAAACATTTCTGTTCCTTCAAAACCATCTTTAAATAAGTCAATTTCATCTTTCTTTTTGACACCAGGCTTATTCATACATACGTATAAAGAAAGTTCATCACAAAACTTTAATAATCTATAATGCTTATCGAACATCGCAAACTGTTCCTTTGTTAACGTTTTCAAAATTCTTTTTTGTCGTTCTAATTCATGTTTATAAAATGACATCATTTCTTCATCTTCCTCGTTTAGTGGAAATGATAAAAAATGTTTACTACAAAGCAATGCCCCGTATGGATTAGAATTTTCAATTTCATTCAACCCAATCGTATAAAAAACAAAACGTAATGGGCTTGGACAATCCATAAATGTATATGGAATATTTTTAGCATCATTCAAAATTGGTACTTTATCAAGCTCTATCCATCCTCTGTCATGCTCATATATTGCATCAACTGTTTCTTTTAAATATGTTTTATCTTCAAAAAAGTCTTCTTTTATATGCTTTGCAATCTCTCCAGCTAAAAAACCATGATCATGTTGACGAATTAAAATACTTTCCTTCTCATTTTTTTCACGAAAAATCATTCGTATACTCCCCCTCATCCTCATATTAAAGCTTTTTATATGCATCGATTCTTAATTAATCCCTAAATAATAGAAGGGATTCAGTCTCTTGCAACGAAATTAACATAATTATATAGTATTCTTTCTAATCATAGTGATAGCTTTATCTTTACTATCTATTATACTAAAACATTCATTCCAAAAATTTTTTTATGAGGTGAAAACATGAACAAAACAGAATTAATTAAAAACGTAGCCCAATCAGCTGATATTTCTCAAAAGGACGCTTCTGCAGCTGTACAATCCGTATTTGACACAATTGCTAATGCATTACAATCTGGAGATAAGGTTCAACTAATCGGGTTTGGAACTTTTGAAGTACGCGAAAGATCTGCTCGTACAGGACGTAATCCGCAAACTGGCGAAGAAATTCAAATCGCCGCTGGTAAAGTTCCTGCATTTAAAGCGGGTAAAGAATTAAAAGAAGCTGTTAAATAAAAACAAGAAACCAGCCATTTTATAGGCTGGTTTCTTGTTTTTATTTAAGCAATCGCTTTATATTCTCTGCATGATACACTTCACAAATATAAAATACACATTTGCAGTTACTTACAATTTGATACTTTCTAGTTGGATACACATTCGCTGTAACAGAACATCCATCAAACAATTCAATAATATTTCCAGATGGCTGATATCCTTCATATAATACGTTTCTTCTTACTTCCATCTTTTCTATAAGCTTTTCAACAGGAATATTTCCACTCTCTAATTCACTCTTTATTGCGTCCGGTAAAAACGAAGTGTCTGCAAAAATTAGATTTTCAGATAACACCTTTCCTTTATAACTAACATTAGATACACGGTAAAGAAATGTTCCATCTTTATCAAAGAAATTCTTTGCTTCTTTCGGAATGTACTGTCTACCAAGTGCCTCTTGTTCAAGAACATCAAACTGAACTGTATCATTTAAAAGCTTTTCTAAAGCATGAATGGATGATGTATCTCCAGAAAATAAAATATTTTTAATTGCTTGTACATTATAAGTGAATTCATTCTTTCTATTTTCCGCTACTAACATGAGGAACACCTCTTCTGTAATTTTTTTATTTAAGATTTAAAAGTGCTGCTGCGTCTAATTGCGTAATTTCAGTCACTTCCTTACTGAATATTGCAACAGAAGCCCTATAATCTAAACTAGGCCTTACATCTTCCATCATTGTATTACTTGCTAACTCTTGTCTATCCTTAAAAACCAACAAGTTTGGAGGATCATTTGGAGCTGATACTGTAATATGTACTGGTGGAATCATTAGTCCTTCACCTGTCGCTTTCAGCACCGCTTCTTTTCGAGTCCAATATGTTAAAAAACCTTCTATTTTCTGTTCATTTGACAGTTTCATAACTTGCGCTATTTCAATGTCTGTTAATACACCTTCTGCCATTTTCATAACATCTATACTTGGATTCATTTGTTCTACATCTATGCCAACAGGTGCGGATTTTGTAAATGCAACGACAACCCACTCACCTGAATGCGAAACGGATAATTGCGGCATACCTTCTGGTAATTGTGGTCTTCCATGCTGCAATTTACATACTGAGCACATTCGATCAATTGGTACTTGGACTGGTGACATAGAAAGTATCTTGCCGAGAACTAATCTACTTATTACGCAACCTATTATAAAACGAGCTCGATCTGCCGAATGATGATACGAATTTGCTTTCTCTCGCTCTATATCATTTAGTAAATTGTAATGCCATGATTGTAAATCCGAAATTCTTGCCCACCATATTTGACAATCATTCTCATTCAAAGTTGGAATAGAATCTACAACTTTACTTTCTATCATGTAAACTCTCCTTTATTCAACGAATATCAATTTTCATAAAAAAGCATACGTATATTGTTATTCATTGACAAGTACTTTCTCTTTTTCTGATACAGATAATGTTTTTTCTTTCTTCTTTGACATTACCTCTTTATCGGAAATACGTAAAGAAAATAGTAGTGCTATGAGCAAAAATATTGCTGACCCAATTAATGCTGCTTGATATGGTAAAAAATCGGATTGAACGTTATTACCTCCAAAACCAGCTAGTATACTAGCTAAAACCGCTACTCCTATTGCTGAACCTAGTCGATTTTGCACATTGAATATAGTAGTCGCTCTCCCCATAGAAGGCGGCGTGATATTGTTAAAGGCAGAAAATTGAACCGCACCGACAGATTGACCTAAGAAAATACCGATACCAAACAATAATGCCCGGATTTGCCACGGATTCGTATCGTGATTTACAAAACTTAATAAAACAAAGATAACCGCGGTACAAATTAATCCAATAGAAATTACCTTTCGAGCTCCTAATTTCTTATATGACCATGGTACAATTTGTGAAGAAATCATTAATCCAATCGCCTC
The DNA here is from genome assembly GCF_051916495.1 of Bacillus cereus group sp. MYBK216-1. Lineage (NCBI taxonomy): Bacteria > Bacillati > Bacillota > Bacilli > Caryophanales > Bacillaceae > Bacillus > Bacillus cereus group sp. MYBK216-1. The sequence continues at coordinate 462,009 of NZ_JBQAGT010000002.1, read as the reverse complement.
TGGAAATGTCGTAAGTCCTGATTCCAGTGCAGAAACTCCTATCACATTTTGATACATAAGAGGAAAAACAAATAACATTCCTAATAAACCAGCTGATGAAAATAATGATATAAGGCTCATCTTTCTAAAGACTGGTTCTTTTAATAAGCGTAAATCTAACATCGGTTGCTTTACTTTCAGTTCTACAATTATAAACAATGTAATGAATACAACCCCAACTATCCCAGTACTCATAATTTCTGGAGAAATCCACCCTTTTGATGGTCCCTGGCTGAGTGCATATATGAGCATCGCAAATCCTGGTGCTGATAAAATAAAGCCGAGCGAATCAAAGCGACCAGCTGATTTTTCAACATGTTCTGCTAAAAATAGAAGTCCAAATAGCAATGCAACGATTCCAAACGGTAGATTAATATAAAATGCCCAACGCCAAGACATTTGATCTACAAAGAAACCACCGATGATAGGGCCAATTGCTGGTGCTACAGCAATTGGAAGTATAATGAACCGGGAAATCTTCGGTCTTTCCTCTGGTGAAAATGTTCGAAATAACATCGCCATTCCAACCGGTGTTAAAAGCCCTCCGCCAGCACCTTGAATAATACGGAAAATATTCAATGAAGTAATATCGTTAGCCATTCCGCATAAAGCAGATGCAATTGTAAATACGAAAAGAGCAATTAAAAACACTCTTTTCGTACCAAAACGATCTCCTAACCAACCAGAAATCGGAAGGAAAACAGCTAAACTAACTAAATACCCAACATTAACCGTCCCCATTGCAGATGGAGGTACTTGTAGTTCTCTACTTATCGTTTGCAGTGCTACATTTACAATCGTTGCGTCCATCGCAGCCATAAACATCGCAGTTATATAAACGATACTTACAACTACTTTTGGATTTAGTTTTTCTTTCATTATCGTTTTCCTACTAATGTTTTTTCGCGAACTTGATTACCTTGTGGATTCAAATCTTTCCAGTTATATTCAACATATTCTAAGCAACTCTGCCTACTAGCTTCTTCATATACGACATTCCAGCCAATAGGTACATCGAGAAAAGCAGGCCAGAGAGAATACTGGCCCTCCTCATTTATTAATACTTTATATGTGTAATTATCATTTTCAAATGGATTCGTCATACTCTACTTACCCCTTTCTTATTCTGCAAATATTTCGCTAATACTTGTCCAATTTCCGTAAGTGGACCTGGCTGACATAGATCTTTATGTCTACAATCAATATCGTGCTGCACAATTTGCCCATCTAAATAATTTAGCCACGTATTTGGAGAAATAGGATCAAACCAGTCTGGTATAACAGTAGATCTAAAGAATAAGATATCTCCGTTATAAACTTTCGGTACATATTTCCCTAACAACCCTACTGAATTTACATATGTTTCTTTCAAGTTCAATATAGTCTCTTCTTCAAGACTTGCTAATGCACTTCCATCTTTACGAAGGATTTCAACTGCACTTTCCATTGTAAGTGGTTTACCATCCATGTTATCTGGGTCATATCCGCCTAAAGCAAGTAATGCGATTAACGCTTCCTCTTCAGTAGGCGCTTCCGTATTCGGTAAGAAGTGTCCAGGATAAGAGTCAAGCATAACGAGTAATTCTACTTCTTCCCCTTCATTTTGTAATTGCGCCGCCATTGCATGCACAACATTTCCTCCAAGCGACCAACCTAGTAAACGATATGGTCCATAAGGCTGTACTTCACGAACATGTTTCAAGTAATCCGCCGCCATCTCCTCTAAACTTTTTGGAAGTTCTTCATTTTTAGCAATACCTCGTGCTTGTACACCATAGATTGGATAATCTGTTCCTAAAGATTTCATAAGTCCTGCATAGCACCAACTTAATCCACCAGCTGGATGTACACAAAATAGTGGTAATTGATCCCCACTTGCTCGTAATGGAAGCAACACATCAAGTGCACTTTGACCATTCCCCATCTCAAGTCTTTCAGCTAACCCTGCAACAGTCGGTGCTGCAAATAAAGTACCAATATTTAGTTCCACTCCAAGCGCCTCTTTCATGCGGCTCATAAGCTGCACTGCAAGGAGTGAATGGCCACCAAGATCAAAGAATCCGTCATCAATTCCAATTTGAGGTACACTTAGCACTTCTGTAAACAAGTCACATAACATTTCTTCTTGCGGTGTTCTTGGACCACGACTAGAAGATGATGCAATAAATTCTGGAGCTGGCAATGCCTTTCTATCTAATTTACCGTTTGGAGTTAAAGGTAACTCATTTACTACTACAAAAGCGTATGGAACCATATAATCTGGTAAACTACCACTAGCAAACTGACGCATTTCATTCGTATCAATCGCTTCATTATTTGATGCAACGATATAAGAAACTAACCGTTTATCCCCTGGTTGATCTTCCCGTACAATAACGGCTACTTGCTCAACTTTAGGGTGCTTCATTATGACTGCTTCTATTTCTCCTAATTCAATTCGGAATCCACGAATTTTGATTTGATGATCTGCACGTCCTATATAATCTAGCGTCCCATCTTTACGCCAGCGAGCTAAGTCTCCTGTACGATACATTCTTGTACCTGGCTTGCCAAATGGATCTGCGATAAAGCGTTCAGCCGTTAATCCTGCTCTTCCTAAATATCCACGCGCAAGCCCTGCACCTGCAACATACATTTCTCCAACTACTCCAGGTGGCACTGGTTGTAAATAGTTATCTAACACATACACTTTAAGGTCAGGTATACTGCACCCAATTAAACTATTTGCTCGTAAAGAGACGATAGTTTCATCTAATTCAATATAACTAACATGTACTGTCGTCTCCGTAATACCGTACATATTAATAAGCTTTGGTGCGTTATGAGGATGTCGACTATACCACTCTTCTAAGCGACTTAGCTCAAGTGCTTCTCCTCCAAAAACAACATATCGTAAAGATAATTTTTGGCCAATCTCTTCATTTTCACGATCTGCTTGCATCAATTGATAGAACGCTGATGGAGTTTGGTTTAAAATCGTAACCTTTTCTTTAACAAGAAGCTGTAAAAATTCTTTCGGTGAGCGACTTACAGTATGTGGCACTACAACTAAACGCCCTCCGTATAATAAAGGTCCCCAAATTTCCCAAACCGAGAAATCAAAAGCATATGAATGGAACATCGTCCAAACATCGTTTTCATCAAACTGGAACCAATGATCAGTTGCTCCTAAAAGTCTTACTACATTTTGATGAGGTATCATAACGCCTTTCGGTCTACCCGTTGACCCTGACGTATAAATAACGTAAGCAATATGTGATGGAGATAATGGCTTAATACGTTCCACTTCATCAATATTGTCTTCACTATATTTCTCAACTTCTGCTATTACTTTTACATTATCAATTAAAACTTTTAGTGCCTCATTACATTCAATTTCCACTTCTGAATTCGTTAAAACACATGATGGTTTCGCATCGTGTAGCATAAATGAAATACGGTCTGCTGGGTAATCTGGATCTAACGGAAGGTATCCAGCACCAGCTTTAAGAACAGCTAATAAGCTTACAACCATGTTTAATGATCTTGGCATCGCTAAAGCAACGAGTTGATCAGGACCAATCCCTTTTGCTATTAGGAATCGAGCTATTTTATTTGCTTTTCTATTTAACTCTTCATAAGTTAATTTCTTATCTTCAAAGACAACAGCAATAGAATTTGGATTTATATGAGCCTGCTTTTCAAATAATTGTGGCAATGTCATTTCTGGTGCAATTTGAAAACCACCATTCCACTTTTCTAACACTGTATTTTTCTCTGCTACAGTTAATATTTCTAATCTGCCAATGGATCGATCCGGATGTTTCGCTGCATCATCTAATAACAAAATGAATCGTTCTATTAGTTTTTGAACCGTTTCACGTTTATATAAATCGGTACTAAACTCTAGTAATCCATGTAAACCGTTCGGAGTTCCGTCCCCCCCGTTACTCTCACTAATTTCAAATGTTAAGTCAAATTTTGCAGAACCGACGCTTTGAATTTCAAGGTTCGCTTCTATATCCGGGGCATCAAAGATTGCTTCTGGCGTATTTTGGAAAGCTAACATAACTTGAAATAGCGGATGACTATTTCGAGTACGCACTGGGTTTAACACTTCAACGAGTCGTTCAAATGGAACATCTTGATTTTCATAAGCTGCAAGATTTGTCTGCTTTACTCTATTCAATAATTCTTTAAAACTTGGATCTCCTGATGTATTTGTACGTAACACTAATGTATTTACAAATAAGCCGACTATGTCAGAGAGTACATCATCATTTCTTCCAGCAATCGGACTTCCAATTGGTATATCAGTGCCTGCACCTAATCTTGTAAATAGTGCACTAAGCCCTGCTTGCAATACCATAAACAAACTAGCTCCATTTTCACGTGCAAGCTCTACTAACCTACTATGCATTTCTTCATCTATATGAAAATGAATTGTTTCCCCGCGGTAACTCGTCTCAATTGGACGCTGGAAATCTGTAGGTAACTCCATTTGGTCTGGTAAACCTTTAAGTTCTTCTTTCCAAAAATCTAATTGTGTTGAAATAAGACTCTCTTGTGTCGTTTCATCACCTAGCAATTGCTGTTGCCAAAGTGCATAATCCGCGTATTGAACGGGAAGTGTCTCCAGCTGAACTCTGTCACCTTGACATCGCGCTTTATACGCCGCTGTAAAGTCTCTCGTTAACGGCTGTAATGACCAGCCATCACCTATAATATGATGTAATAGAATTAATAATACATGTTCGTTTTCACTCACTGTAAAAAGTTGCAAACGAACTGCCGGCTCAAAATCGAGGTTAAAGCTATATCTTACCGCCTCTGAAAGTACACTTTCTAATTCATCTTTACATGTATTAGTTATAACCATTTCTAGATTTAAGTTTTCCATATCTAAAATTTTCTGATAGGAACTACCTAATACGTTAGGGAAAATTGTTCTAAGTGTTTCATGTTTCTCAACTACATCATAAAAAGCACCTTGTAATGCTTCCCGATTCAATATTCCATTCATACGAATGACTAGCGGAATATTATAAGTAGGACTTGGACCTTCTAAACAATTTAAGAACCATAACCTGCGCTGTGCAAATGAAAGTGGAACTTCATTTGGCCTACTTGCTTTCTGAATAGCTGGTCTTGCACTTTTTGCATCGTTTAATTGTTTCGCCAGTTCGGCAACAGTTGGTGATTCAAATAGTTTCCCGATTCCTAATTCCACACTTAACGTTTCACGAATTCTTGCCATTAAACGAGATGCGAGAAGTGAATGTCCACCCATTTCAAAGAAATTATCATCAATGCTAATTCGAGAAACACCAAGTACTTCTGCAAATAAATCACATAATATTTCTTCTTTCGGATTTCTAGCAACTCTCTCATTGTTCATTCCATTAAAATCAGGAGCAGGTAATTTCTTTCTGTCAACCTTACCATTTGGCGTTAATGGTAATTCTTCTAGCACAACAAATGCCGATGGTATCATATAATTCGCTAAACTTTCTGAAACATAAGAACGAATTTCTGAAAGATTAATCGGTTCCTTTTCTTCTGCAACGATATACGCAATGATGCGTTTATCATTTGGACGATCTTCTCGTACCATTACTACCGCTTGTTGAATATTTTCATGTCGTTGTAATACCGTTTCAATTTCAGCTAATTCAATTCGGAATCCACGAATTTTAATTTGATGATCTGCGCGACTAATGTACTCTAACGCACCATCACTACGCCATTTCACAAGATCTCCTGTACGGTACATGCGCTTCCCTGATTCTCCATAAGGATTTGCAATAAACCGTTCAGCTGTCAACTCAGGTTTTCCTAAATATCCGCTTGCAAGTCCCTCCCCTGCAATATATAATTCCCCAATAACTCCAGGTGGAACTGGTTGTAACCCTGCATCCAATACATACACTTCTGTATTGCAAATTGGCTTTCCAATAGGAGGTATACCCTTTTCACCTTCATCAATGTTCATGAAAGTAGACCAAATCGTCGTTTCAGTTGGTCCATATAAATTAGTTATTGAGCAACCTAATTCTTTTAATTTATTTGCTAAATGCTCTGGAAGAGCTTCACCACCAACAAGTATATTTAGCCCTTGTAGCTTCTCTGGATAATCAGTTACTAACGCCTGCCAAAGCGTCGGTGTAGCCTGCATAATTGTCACTCTTTCTTCTTGTAAAAGTGTCGCTAATGCTGATGGCTCTTGTATGTCTTCTTTTTGCGCAATTGTTAAACTTGCACCACTAATAAGAGGTAAATAAATTTCTAGAGCAGAAATATCAAACGCAAACGTTGTAACTGCTAATAAATGATCATTTTCATTTAATGAAAACTTTTGTTGCATAGCCATTAAAAAGTTACTTAAACCTCTGATAGGAACAATTACACCTTTTGGGTTTCCTGTTGAGCCTGAAGTATATATTGTATAGGCTGGGTTTAAAAGTGATACATCATTCTTACATGCTATATTCATACGAGAATATGTATGTAACGCTAGTTTCGTTTCTTCTTCATCTAATACAATTTTTTTCATATCATTTTCTATAACTAACTTAGATGAAACAGATGAATGTGTTATGATACAAACTGGTTTTGCGTCATTTACTATATAATTAATTCTTTCTGCTGGGTATTCTGGATCTATTGGTAAATACGCTGCACCAGCCTTTAAGACTGCTAGCATACTAACTACCATTTCTATTGATCTAGGGAATACTAAAGCTACAAACTGGTTTGGTCGCATTCCTTCTTCTACTAAATAATGTGCTAGTTCATTCGCTCGTTCATTTAGCTCTTTATACGTAAGGTTTACACCGTCACAAGTAATGGCTAGTTTATTGGGATTTTTTTGCACTTGTTTTTCAAATGATATAGGCAGACTGATTAACTCATCGTCTTCCTTCGTTTCATTCCATTCCAATAAAACTTTATGATTTTCTTCAGGCAGAGTAATGTTTATTTTTCCAATCGACTCGTTTTTCTCATAATTATTTACTACTAATTCAAATAGATTCATAAATCTTTCTTTATGCAATGCTAGCTCCGCGCCATTATATACTTCAGGATTTGCATCAAAATGAATCATTAGCTCATTTTGATCAAAACGTTTATATACATTTATTGATAAATCATCGACAGGTCCTGCTGATAAATTATGCGTAATACCACGATTTCCAGCAAAATTTAGCCCGTAATCAAAAGGCATAACATTCACTAACGGTCCAAACAACCTTTGATTTTCACCTAGTAACTTTAAGTCTCTTCTTAATTCCTCATGACGGTATTTATAATGGCGACGTACATCTCGGATTTCTTTAGAAACTTGTTGCAATAATTCCGCAAGAGTTATATTTGGAGTTACTGTAATACGAAGTGGCACTAAATTCATTACCATACTTGGTGTATGAATAGATACCGAACCTAGACGTCCCATCATCGGTAAACCTAAAACAATATCATTTGCACCTGTTAACTTATGCATATAAATACTTGTTACAGCGACAATGAATTCCGGCCAACTTGTTAACGAAATATTGATATCTTCTAATAAAGTTTTCGTGCTAGAACTAGATAAATAAGCTGTTTCTCGTGAAAATCCATTTGATGTTCTCGGTGCTCGCTCTGCCAAGCTTACAACTTCTGGTTCATCCGCAAATTTTTCTAACCAAAAAGTACGATCTTCCTGAAATTTTTTAGACTCACGATACTCAATATCTTCTTGCACGACCTTTGTAAGAGAACCAAATGGCTTTTCATTCTTGTTTGTTTCTTCTATAAGTGATGTATACTCATTCGCTACTTTTTGGCTAAGAAGTGAAAATCCATAGCCATCCATCACAATGTGATGGATGCGCTGATACCAAAAGAAACGATTATTTTCAACTTGAATAAGTGCTTCAGTAAATAATGTATCTTTTTTCAAATCGACTGGCATAGATAAATCATTTTTCATCCATACTTTAGCAGCTTCTTCAGGATTTTCTTCTTTACGAACGTCAATAAAATGCATATGAAACTGTGATTCTTCAATAACTTGCCATGGGCCAATTTCATCCTCCTCGAAGCGAACATGAAGTGCTTCTGCTTCCATTACAACTTTACGTACAGCTAATTCGAAAATTTCTTGATGAATATTTTCGTTTATTTCTACATATTCTCCAGTATTGTAAATTGGATTAAGCGGATCTAATTGTTGCGCAAACCACATACCAGACTGCGCAGATGATAACGAATGACGAATCTTTTGACTGTTAGGCATTCTTTACTACCCCTTTATTATGTAGTCTATTTGTTACAGCACCTGTGCTGTTTGTGAAGATAGTAAACTGTACCAACCTGCAACAGTTGGACGTTCTGCTAAATCTGCAAAAGTGATTTCTTTCCCTTCACGACGCCACTTCTCTACTAAACTCATAATTCTGACCGAATCAAGCCCTCTATTTAATAAGTCCTCATCAATATCAATACTCTCTACTGGCTCACGAAGTAGTTGTGCAACTAGTTCATGCACTTCCTGTATAGTGATTCCTTCACTCTCATCATCTTTTACACTTTGTAAATCGTTTAACAGTAGGTTTGTTGATGTCGTTACTGCACATCTATTAGATGCATACTCCAATGCTTGTTTATGATGCTCTAGTGAAAAATCAGCAACTGCATCTGCTACAAAGAACGGCTCTATACCATCCATAAATGCTTCACAAGCTGTTAAAAGACAGCCAATATGCGCATAAATACCGCAAATAATGAGTTGATTTCTTCCTTGTTCATTTAAAATTTCTAATAGATTTGTCTTTTTAAATGCACTATATCTCCATTTTGTTAGGAATATATCATCCTCATCAGGAGTAAGTTCATCAACAATTTTCTTTTTATCTGGTCCAGCAGGTATACCGTCACCCCAAAAGTCTTGTAATAAACCTCGTTGTTCCAACGTTTGTCCACCAGGTTGTGCTGTATAAACAACTGGTATACCAAGTTCCTTACATTTTTCTCTTATCATTTTAATATTTGAAATAAGTTCTACTTTTGGTGATTCTTTATCGCTATATGCATCAAGAAAATATTCTTGCATGTCATGAATTAAAAGTACTGCACGTTTCGGATCTGGTGTCCAATTCACTTTATTTTTTGGTAGTTCTGATTCAATTGGCATTTTATATACTGAAATAGATGGGATAGCCATCTAATCACTTCCTTCCGGTTTTTATTATTGTTTTACTGTAATAAGTTTTTCAGCAATGACTTTACGTAGTTCCTTTTTGCTGACTTTTCCGACTCCTGTTTGCGGGAATGATTCAATAAATTCAATTCGATCTGGAATTTTATAAGCCGCTATACCACGTTCTCTTAAAAACATTTTTAATTCACTTACTGCTGGAACTTGTCCGCGAGCTATAACAAAAGCACAGGTGCGTTCACCTAAATAATCGTCAGGCATAGATACAATTGCTACGTCATGGACCGCATCGTGTGCTAATAGATGATTTTCAACTTCTTCCGCAGCAACTTTCTCACCACCACGGTTAATTTGATCTTTATCCCTTCCTTCTACAATGATGTATCCTTGTTCATTTACTTTTACAAGATCACCTGTGCGATAAAACCCATCCTTTGTAAATGATCGGGCATTATGCTCTTCGGCTTTATAGTAACCACGAATTGTATATGGACCTCGTGTTAATAAACTACCTACTTCGCCAGGTTTTACATCGTTGTCATTTTCATCAACAACTCGTACTTCATCGAGTGCAGACATTGGTCTACCTTGTGTATGAATAATAATTTCTTCCGGATCGTCTAATCTTGTATAGTTCACTAATCCTTCCGCCATACCAAATACTTGCTGTAACGTACATCCAAATGTAGGGCGTATACGTTTTGCAACCTCAGCACTAAACTTAGCACCACCTACTTGAATAACCTCTAGACTCGATAAATCAGCATTACGAGAAGATGCAGCGTCAAGCCATATCATTGCTAATGGCGGTACGAGAGCAGTAATCGTAACTTTTTCTTTTTCGATAAGTGCAAATGCCTCATCCGGACTACCCCCAGTTGCCAGCACAACTTTTCCACCTGCATAGAAAGTTCCAAATGTTCCAGGAGAGCTCATCGGGTAATTATGTGCTACTGGAAGAACGGCCATATAGACACTCTCTGCACTTAAATTACAAATTTCAGCGCTAACACGTAAACTATAAATATAATCATCATGCGTTCGAGGAATTAATTTAGAAAGTCCTGTTGTCCCTCCTGATAATTGGAGAAACGCAACATCACTTGGCTGAACTTCTGGTAATGAGACGGGATCCATATACAGATCATTTATGTTCACAAATTCTTCTTCTTCTCCCACTACAATGACTTGTTGTAAATTTGGCACTTTCTCTTTCACTTCTCTTGCTAGTTTTCGATAATCAAAACCAAGAGCCTTATCTGAAATAACGTAAGCGCTCGCCTCGCCAAACTCACAAAAATAACTAATTTCACTGCTTCGATGTGAAGGTAGTGCAAAGACAGGAAGCGCTCCAATTCTAAATAGCGCAAAACATATTTCGAAAAACTCGATAATGTTAGGTAACTGGATTACAACTCTGTCCTCTTTCTTTATTCCTAAATTCAGTAAACCTGCTGCTAAACGATCTACCTTTTTATTAAGTTCACTGTACGTTATATGCGTCTTACCGCTTACAACCGCGATTTGATTTCCATATTTCTCAGCTCGCTCTCTTAACACTCCTCCAAATGTTTCACCAAGCCAACATCCTGCTTCTCGGTAACGATCGGCAAATTCTTTTGGCCATTCTGTATAACCTACTAGCATTCTTTCTTCCCCCTATTTTTCATTAAGTGAACTATCTCTTAACCCTAAAGCTTTTAGCATTGTTTGGAACTTAGCTGATGTTTCTGCTAACTCATCTTCTGGTTTTGACTCAGCAACAACTCCAGCTCCTGCATATAAACGAAGTGTATTTTCTTGTACTTCAGCACAACGAATTGTAACAATCCATTCTCCATCTCCATTTAAATCGCTCCATCCTAGCATTCCTGTAAAGAACTCGCGGTCAAATGGCTCAATATGCTGTATAGCCTCTCTTGCTTTTTCCATCGGAGTTCCGCAAACTGCTGGCGTAGGATGAAGGGCAATTGCTAATTGTAAAGAAGAAGTATTTGGATCCTTAAGTTCACCTTTCACTTCTGTAGACAAATGCCACATCGCTTCACTATGAATAACTGATGGCTTTTCTGGAACATGTAATGTATGACAATACGGACGAAGTGCAGCGGCAACCGCTTCCACTACTACCGCATGTTCATGTAAATCTTTTGGAGAAGAAAGTAATTCCTCTGCTCTTCTTTTATCTTCTACTGGGTCCTCACTACGTGGCCTTGAACCAGCTAACGGGTTAGAAATAACTTGCATACCATTACGTGAAATAAGTAATTCAGGGCTTGCTCCAATTAGCGTTTTACTGTTCTCCTTTTCATCTTTCGGTAAATTCACAGCAAATGTATAACCATGCTTATTATGCTCTGCTAATTCTCGCAGAAGTTTTTGCTTATCAATCTTTTCGGAAGATTTAACATCTAACGATCTGGATAGAACGATTTTCTTTAAATCACCGTCCTGTATTTTTTCAATTCCTTGCTTCACACCATTCATATAAACTTCAGGGTCTGGCATTGGCGTCATTTCAAATGTTGCGTTCTCATTTGTTTCAAGCTGATTTGTTGTATCCAATTGTAACCGCTCAGAAATTCTGCTATATTCTGGTACGATGAGTTGGACTTCTTTTCTACGATCAAATGGCAAAGCACCCACAACGATAGGATTTGGATTTCCAGCTTGTTTCGCATTACTTAATGTCGTTTGCACAAGCTCTGGGAAACTTTCAATTTCACGATGCTTTACTGTAGTAAACTCTCCTTCTGTTAATATCGTTCGAGTTGGTGAAGCGAAAAAGAATGAAGATTCAGTCTTATAATCATCTAAAAGTTTTTCTGACAATTCCTTTACAGCTATATGTTCATTCATAATATAATAACCTCCTGAATTTTTATTAAACTCCTAACGTAGCACCGCCATCGACACATAAATTGTGCATTGTAATATGACTCGCTCTATCTGAGGCTAAAAATAACACTGCTTCAGCAACTTCTGAAGGTTGTGCAATTTTTTGTAATGGAATTCCGAGTCTATATGTATTTTGAGAACCAGCAATTATATTTTTAGCTCCATTCTCATCAGCCCATAGTAATCTTTGCATCTCAGTTTCAGTAGAACCTGGAGAAACTAAGTTGCAGCGTATATTGTATGCCGCAAGCTCTAGTCCTAAACATTTCATAAACATCGTCGTTGCGGCCTTTGACGCAGCATACGCAGCCATCTCCATTCTTGGCGTATTTGCCGCATTTGAACCGACTGTAACAATTGCCCCCGATTTTCTTAACATCATATTTTTACTTACCGCTCGGGACATATTGAAAACCCCTGTCGTATTTACAGAGAATGTTTTATTCCAATCTTCATCACTTAACGAATGAATTGGTCCCATACGTAAAACCCCTGCAACATTTATTAAAATATCTATTGGCGCTATTTCATTTGTAATATGATTTACCATGTCTTCAACAGCGGCGCTATCACTCACATCTAAACGAAACGTTTTCATACGTGTATTATTTAATTCATTTTGATTTAAGAGTACATTTAACCCCTCTTCATTTTGATCAACCGCAATAACTTTGGCTCCTCTTTCTAAAAACATTTTGGCAACGACACTGCCTATGCCTTGTGCTGCACCTGTTACTAAAACTGTTTGCCCATCAAATTCCCCTAAGTTCATTTTCTCTATCCTTTCACATAAACATTAATTTCATTAAGTAACACCGATGATATTGATTTTCATTATCAGTTGTGTTGTAAAAAATAATACACTTACTAAACTAATTGGTCAAGTGCGCATTACTTTAAAATCCATTTTATTGATAATGTTTTTCATTTACTATCTTGCACCTAAATGATAATGTTTCTCAATAAACTTGTCAATCTTTTTTTATTTTTCAGATAAAGCATTTTAATGCTTCTTAATAAAATCATATGTAAACGCATTAAAAGTACTTATATTTTAAATAAAATTCAAAGTCCTCTTTTTAAAATTGAAGAACCTAAACTAGAGGTACGTTCATTTACAATGCTTTATGAAAAACTCAAGTATATATTTTCTCAATATTTTTCTGAAAATATATCTTACAAATATTAATGAATATCTTTTTTGTCATTTAAGATTTAATATATATTTCGAATACGATGTATCAATTTATTATATTTCAATATAATCCAAATAGGCATTTCACTCACTTTTACATCTATGAAAATCACAAAAGTAATTTAATCTTGTTAAAATAACTCATAAAAAAAGCATCCTAATTAATAGAATAGGATGCTTTTTCGTAATCATATTGTTATAGAAGATTTGTATACTTATGCTACGCTGCGATACTCTTCTTCTTTTTCTTTTTTCTGTTTAGGTGCTTGAATTAAAATTGCGATAATGAATGACACGACACATAATACACCTATTACCATGAACGTTGGTTTGAATCCACCTAGAAGTGCACCGATAAAGGAACCTGCAAGCGCCCCAAATCCAAATCCTTGATACACAATTCCGTAGTTCTTACTATGGTTTTTCATACCGAAGAAATCACCAACAATAGCTGGGAAAATAGTGATATTTCCACCAAAGCAAAACGCTACACTTGCTACACATACGAAGTAAATACCATAATTTAAATCTACAAAACTTAGAACTAAGACTGAACTAGCCATAACAACAAAAGTACCAGTAACGATTTTTAAACGCCCAATTTTATCCGATAACGGTCCTAAAATGATACGACCTAATGTATTGAAGATTGCAACCATAGCCACCGCATTAGCTGCTGTTGCTGCGCTAAGTCCTACAAGTTGAACACCAATGTCTTTTACCATACCAATTAAGTATAAGCCACTCATACATGATGTAAATAACATGATAAATAATAAGTATACTTGTTTTGTGCCTAACATTTCTTTCGTTGTGTATTCCTTAGTTTTTGTTTCATGAACTGCTCCTTGATCTGCAGCTTGATGGATTAAACAAGCACCAATTACAATCATAGCTGTAACAATTAAACCCCAGTATATAAATGCTTGGGATACACCAACTGATTCAATCAACTGTGCGTTAACGTATTTAAAGATTAAGCTACCTGAACCATATGCAGAGACAGAAATACCAGCAATTAAACCTTTACGCTCTGGAAACCACTTTATTAAATTTGATAGTGAAGTGATATATGCTGTACCATCTGCATAACCTACAACAACTCCCGCTAGTACATAAAATAATATTAGTGAGGATGCTTGTGAACTAAGTATTAATCCTAGTCCTAATGCTAATCCAGCTATCATAATAAGTTTACGAAGTCCCCATTTTTCTTGCAATTTACTCGCAAATAAAGTTGAAAATGCTAAAGAAAGACTAGTAATTGAGAAAGTTATCGCAACAGCGTTAAGACTCCAACCATATTTACTAACTAAAGGCTGATTGAATAAACTCCATGTATATATCGTCCCAAGCCCCATCTGTACTATAACTGTGCCAAGGACAACAAGCCATGGATTAACAGTTGATTTTTTCATATCTTTCCGCCCCCTCTTTCTATTTCAATGCTATTCGCTAAATTTACTTTTTTTATGTTCATTTTGGTCACCTCTTTTGATTTGACACCTTCATTGTATAAGATGTTTTCATTTATGTAAGCACTTACAAGATAGAGCGTCAAAAACATGGAATCAGTTACAGAAAATGAAGGACGAAATACAAAAAACTATTTATTAAAGAAACGGTTTTATTAAGTCAATTCAAAAGCCTGACTTTCTTTATACGCTTATAATTGTTTATTAAAATTTTACAATTTAACAAACAAATTCCATCATAATGAAAGCATTTTTAATACGTCTTGTTAAAACCTCTTTTAATTCTGCACACATAGACAACAAATATTTTTTTGATAAATAAAACTAAATATTCACTAATATATCTATCCGTGGTTTAATATATATAATAAAAAAATTTCTGTCTTTAATGAGGAGGTACTATGAAAGCAAACATAGGGGATACTATACTTTTTCAACGAAATAATTTAAAGATTACAGGATCTGTATTAAAACTTTATACTGAATCGGTCTTAGTTGAAATTACAAATGTAAGCGGTGGTACTTTTGAATTTGATCGAACAATTGTAAATCATAAAAACTATAAAGTTTTAAATACAAATACATAAAACAACACAAAATAGCCCCTGCTCAACAGCAGGGGCTATTTTATATAAAAATATTTCACTAGTTTATATACCCTAAAACATTAACAATCTTACTCGCTTTTAAATTGTTAATATGATAATAAATTTCTAAACCTCTTCTCTCTGCTCGTAACACTTTACCCTTCATTTTTGATAAATGTTGTGAAACAGTAGATTGCGGAATATTCAGTAACTCTGTTAATTGTGTTACATTACAAGTTTTTCTCGTACTTAATTCATTTACAATTTGCAGTCGGATTGGATGCGCCATAATTTTTAAAATATCTACATCTTCTTCTGAAACTAAAGTTTTTCTCATTTCACTCGTATATGTTGTCATAAGACATTCCCCTTTTATATGAATTCCATATTCATAAGATCTATTTCCAAATTTTTTAAAACCCTTGATTAAAACTTTTATATAGAAATAAAAGGATTTTAAATTTTTGAAAACAGAACTTACATTCACTTTATTTATTTATTTGGTACATATACATAATACAATGTTAATATGTGCTCTATGTGAAGTTCACATAAATTTGTGATGAAGATTTATTTAGCCACTCGCATCCTACTCATCTAATTACTCACTGCATAAAATCATCAGTTATTTTAACACATTTTAGGCGTTTGTATATACTATTTATAAAGTAAAACTTTAATCAGCCCTCACCAATCGTGCTTTTACGGGCAACCTGCCCCCCTCATAATTTCTTTGCTTCCGCTGAATTTTGAGATGGGCGTCTTACTGCACGGCAAATAGCGAAATAAAGCAACTTTTATAAAGGGGAATTCATATGCCTACAGCGTTACAAGAAGAAGTCGAAGAAGCACCGGAAACATATGTCAGTCATATCATCTTAGTTGGAGGATCGACTTTATTTTTAGTAGGCGGGGCTATATCGGCAATTTCAGCTTTTCAAGCTTATAATCGTTTGGAGAATACGCCGCCTTCTTCCGATAATTCATAGATATATAAATAAAACGTCGTCTCCAATGAAGAGACGACGTTTTATTTTATTACATACGAGACTAAAAGTATCGGTAGATTCCCTACTCCATTCTCTAAGCTTACTTCACCACAAACCTAGTCTGACTACATCCATCTTTCTGCTTCGTTACTTCTAATACAGCTGGCATTGCGTTTTTCAGCTCTTGTACGTGTGAAATGACACCGATAAATCGGCCTGATTTTTGTAGGTCAATTAAGGCATCTACTGCTTTCGTTAATGATTCTTCATCTAATGAACCGAACCCTTCATCGATGAACATCGTTTCGATGGAAATACCGCCTTCATATGCTTGAATGACATCTGCCATTCCTAGCGCTAGGCAAAGTGATGCGTTAAATTTCTCTCCGCCGGATAATGTTTTTACATCGCGCGTTTGGCCAGTGTATGCATCGTACACATCTAAACCTAATCCACTTTGGCGGTTTCTTTTTTCAACTCGCTCACTTCGTTTTAAATAAAATTGTCCATTTGATAATTTACGTAGTCGTTCGTTTGCGATTTGAACAATTTGTTCTAAATACTCAATTAAGATGTAACGTTCAAATGATATACGACTTTCGTTATCACCTTTCATTACTTCATATAAATCAACTAGTTCTTGGAAGGCTTTTTCTTCCTCGTGAATTTGTTCGTCAATACGTCTAATGTTTTCATGTAAATCAGAAATATATGTTACCGCATTTTGCGCACGTTGACGTTTTTCTTTAATTATATCGAGATTAATTTCTAGATCTTTTATGTGTTCACCTAAAGATGTAATATCCATATACTCTTTATCTTTTAATTCTGAGTTTAACTCTTCAATTTGTTTTGCAAGTACTTCAAGCGATGAATAATAACCTTGAATTTCTTTTTGTAACATCTCCATCTCGGCATCGCTTAATTTGGCTTCTTTATACGTGAATTGATCTGTAAACCCGCTTTGTTCTAGCTCTTTCATAAAGCGTGCGAAAGTCTCTTCTTTCTTTAATTTTGCACTTTCAAATTGATTAGAAGCACCTTTTTGTTCAGCTTGAATACGTATATTTTCATTTTGCCAATGCTGATACGCTTCCTGGACTTTCTTCCATTCGTCCTCCATTAACCTAAGTTCCTGCATAGCTTGATTAAACTGTGCTTTCCAAGCTTGTACTGTTTGTAAGTTTTCTGGAATATTTCGTTTATCATGTTCATATGACGTACGAAGTTGCATACACTCGATTTCTGTACGGTGCTGCATTGTTTCCACTTCTCGTTTTTGTTTCTGAAGTTCTTCTATTTTTTCTTCTACGCTTTTCATGTTCGCAGCAATCTGCTTACGTGTTTCTTCACTTGCTTTTAACGTATTAACGTCTGCTGCTAATTGTTTTCCTTTTTGAACAAGTGCACTATATGTTTCAACTAATTTTTCGGAGTTATAGCCACGCTTCACAACTTCTTCTATCACTTGTTCATATTGTAGTCGATAGAAATTCCATTTCTCCTCTACTTGCACATGGAATTTTTCAGCAATGTTCTTCTTATCTCTTAAATCGTTTAACTCTTTTTCATCGATCGCATTACTTTGCTCTGTAGCTTTTTGAGGATGATTCGTACTACCACATACCGGACAAGATTCACCGTCATGTAAATGACGAGCTAATATACCAGCTTGTTCACTTAACCAGCGGCGCTCCATGTTTTCATATGCACGAACTGCCACTTGCATTTTATTATTTGCCGCTTCTTTTTCTTGCTCGAATTTTTGTTTTTCTTGCCAAACATCATATGCTTGCTTTAAAACTTTTGCATCTTCTCGCATATTCGTTAGTTCTTCCACTTTAGCTACATATTGCTCAAGTGCTTGTTCTAATTGCTGCATTTCATCAGACATTCTCTGTTTTTGGTTTGTATGTTCTTCTAGTTGTTGATCCAACTTTTGCATACTTTCTTTTAATTTCCCTATTTGAATTTCGGCATTTTGTAAATTCAACTTTCTCTCAGCTAATGATGCAATAATCGCTTGTAACTCTTCTAATCTTTGAACAAGTTTTTTAGCCTCTTCTCGTTCAGCTTCTTTATTCTTTACTACTTCATACTTCTCCTGAGCAAGTTCAAAACTATTCATTATCTGTTCTTGTTTGACAATTATCTGTTTTAACAAACTTTCAGCTTTCTGCTCATTTTGCATCGCTTCTTCATACCATTGTTCAAATGGTAATAAGCGCTTTGCTTGTTCCGCACGTTTAAAGAATTTTTCTTTCCTTTCAATTGCTGCACGGTTCTCTTGTAAAGTGTTATATTTCTCATTCTTTTGTTGTAAATCTATAAATTTATCATTTACAGATTTCGCTGCATGAAAACGTGTTTCAGCATCTTTTAATTGCTTCGTTTGAACATCTTGTTCTACTTGTAATTGCTCAACCTCTGCCTTATACACAGCTGTTTCTTGTTCTAATGCTTCTACTACTTGATGCGTATTTACATGTTCTTGTTCCACTAAAGTCTCTAATAATGCTCCATCACGGATTGGTAATTTAAAAACATTGCGGAAGTATAACTCTCGCTCTTTCTGCTTTTCTTGTAAGACGTCTTTCCATTGTTTTCGTTTTTGGTCAAGTAACTCACGCATTAACTTATAACGATCCGTTTTAAAAATACGACGTAAGATCTCTTCTTTGTTTTCCGTCTCAGATGTTAATAGTTTTCGGAATTCCCCTTGGGGTAACATAACAATTTGGCTAAATTGATGTTTACTTAAACCAATTAAATCTTCTACTTTTTTATTTACATCCGTTACATGAAAACGATCAACGGCTGGAACCTTCTCTTCATCAATTACTTCATATAATTCTACTGCATGTCCTGTGATCGTCTTGTTCCCTTGTTTTTTATGTCCAAGTTGTCGTTTTATTTCATAGCGTTTCCCTTTTAACTGAAAGGTTAGTTCAACACTTGTATAAACATTATCATCAGCAAATTGACTTCGAAGCATGCTCGTATCACTACGTTCTTCTCCACTAGCCTCACCATATAACACATAACAAATCGCATCAAAAATCGTTGTTTTTCCAGCTCCTGTATTCCCAGAAATAGCGAAAATACGATGTTCTCCAAGATCTTCAAAATCGATTACTTCTTTCTGTTTATATGGCCCGAATGCTGTCATAATAAGCTGAATCGGTCTCATCCTCGTTCACCTTCCCGTTCTTGCACTGTTTGTAATACATCTATAAATAGGCGTTCTTTCTCTTCTGATAAATCTAACCCTTTCATTTCTTTATAGAAAGCCTTTAAAAGAGATAAATCATCCGTTTTATGTCTTGAAACAGTTACTTCATTTGTATCTGTTAGTTCTCGCCTTTGCATCGCTCTTTCAACGTGCATTGCATTTGGATATACAGATCGTATTTTCTCCATTGGTTGTAAGACGGGGTTTTCGTCTAATAATTTTACAAATACGTAATCTTCACTTACTGGGTGCTGTAATAATTCATCTATTTTCGCTTCTACTGTTCGCATTTTGCGACGTGGTGAAAGTAACCTTTTTTCAATTGCTACTTCACCAGTTTCATTCAGTTCTACAATGTAATAACCTTTTTTATGTTTCTCTTCAGAAATTGAATAGGCAAGTGGTGAACCTGAATATCGAATCGTCTCATTACGTACGAAATGCGCTTGATGTAAATGTCCAAGCGCTGTGTAATGAAACTTATCAAAATAATGACTATTTACATATTCAGCACCACCAATTGAAAGTGGTCGTTCTGCATCACTTGTATTCTCCTCCGCTTCTCCTGAAGAAGTTACAAATGCATGTCCAACAAATACATGTCTAGCTTCTTTATCCATCGTTTCAGAGAGCTCATTCATAAAAATGCGCATCGCATCATCATGAGAACGTACGTCTTCATTTTTTAACACGTGCCTCACTATGCTTGGGTCTGCATACGGTATTAGATGGAAGTGAACCTCTCCATATTCATCATTTAGTACAACAGGTTCATACGGGAATTGAAATTGACCTGCAATATGTAAGCCCTGTTTTTTCATTAAACTACTTCCAAAATGGATACGATCCGGACTATCATGATTACCAGCTACTGCAATAACTGGTGTTTGTAAATCAATAACTATTTTTTGCAGCACATCATTTAATAAGTCTACTGCTTCTGTAGGTGGAATTGCTCGATCATATAAATCCCCTGCAATAATTACAGCATCTGGTTTTTCTTCTTCAACAGCCTGTACAAACTGATCTAATACAATCTTTTGGTCTTCAGTCATATACACGCCATGAACAAGCTTACCTAAATGCCAATCCGCTGTATGAAATAACTTCATATTTTTCTACTCCTTTTAATTTACTGATTTTAGTGAAACGAGTTGATAGTTTATTGTAGTTTTTCCGTTCTCCCACTCTAGCTTCAATATCGTTGCACTTCCAATTCTTTCTTCATTTGATTTATATAAAGGCAATATTTCTTGAACTGTAAATAAGTGATAACCATCCAATATTAATTGAAATATATTTTCTTCAATATGTAATCTTACTTCTTTTTCATTTGAAATAATTTTTGTGTGCATCTCAAATTTCATGATAGATACAACCCCTTTTTATAATCTCTACATTTTAATAGTATAGTGGCTATGCAAGATTGACAAGTACATACACAGCAAAGTACACACTTTTCTATTGTTATATGTTTTATGTATTTTATATAAAATACGGTATGTGAAATTTTATATTTTCCCCAAAATAAAAATGCCTATTATGACATCTTTATTTTTGTATAAAGTCTTTCATTACATAATATAAAACGGTAATTAAAACGATTGCGACGAAAAATGAGAACACTGCGACAATGTACCCATCTTTATTTAATAAAATACAGAATGAAATAGATATTATAAAAATCGGAAATACGAGACGTACTTTATCCTTCACTTCTTCTGTCGTATCTGTATGATGAAAATACTGCGTTATTCCTATCATTAAAAAAGACAAAATAATAACCGACAATAGTAAAGGTCCTGGCATTCCGATTTCTCCTTTCTCTATTTCTAATTCAGTGTAAAATTTTTTATTACAATTGTACGATTTATTTTTTCTTCAAACACACTTTTAGAATTGATAATGAACATTTCACACCTATATAATAGCGCTTTTATCATTATAACTTCAAATAATTACACTTACAGTAATGTTGTAATATTCCCCCTCAGTCTCTGAAATCCTGCAAAGATAACTCGTCAAAATATGCAGTGACCAAATTAATATTTACCGTCAACTTTTGACAAAATTTATAAAGGACATTTCAGTACATATCAAGAATTAAGAATAAGAAGATATGTAAGGGAGGAAGCATTATGACTGAACACGTTTTATTTTCTGTTAGTGAAAACGGCGTTGCGACAATTACTTTAAACCGTCCAAAAGCACTTAATTCTTTATCTTATGACATGTTACAGCCTATCGGACAAAAACTGAAAGAATGGGAACACGATGAGCGTATTGCACTTATCGTGTTAAAAGGAGCTGGCACAAAAGGTTTTTGTGCAGGCGGCGACATTAAAACTCTTTATGAAGCGCGTTCCAATGAAGTGGCATTGCAACATGCAGAACGTTTTTTTGAAGAAGAGTATGAAATTGATACATATATTTATCAATATACAAAACCGATTATTGCTTGTTTAGATGGAATTGTAATGGGTGGTGGTGTCGGTCTTACAAATGGTGCGAAGTATCGCATTGTAACTGAGCGTACGAAATGGGCAATGCCAGAGATGAATATCGGCTTCTTCCCAGACGTCGGAGCTGCATATTTCTTAAATAAAGCGCCTGGATATACAGGACGATTCGTTGCTTTAACAGCATCTATTTTAAAAGCTTCTGACGTATTATTTATTAATGCTGCTGATTACTTTATGACATCTGATTCATTACCAAAGTTTCTTACTGAACTTGAAAGTGTAAATTGGCATAAAGAAGATGATGTACATACTAATTTAAAAGAAGTTATTCGTACATTTGCAACTGCTCCAAACTTAGAAAGCGAGCTTGCTCCTTCAATAGAAGTAATCAATTCACATTTTGCTTTCGATACAATTGAAGAAATCATCCATTCATTGGAGAAAGATGAAAGTTCCTTTGCTCTAAAAACGAAAGAAACACTGTTATCAAAATCCCCTATTTCACTAAAAGTAACATTAAAACAGTTTATTGATGGAAAAGATAAATCCGTTAAAGAATGTTTCGCTACGGACCTTATACTTGCTAAAAATTTCATGAGACATGAAGATTTCTTCGAAGGAGTACGCTCCGTTGTCGTTGATAAAGATCAAAATCCGAATTATAAATATAAACAGTTAAGTGACGTTTCAGAAGAAGATGTGAATCGTTTCTTTAACTTACTTAATGCATAAAATGAAACTGTCATGAGGGGGTGTCTCGTTCATCCCCCACCTAACTTCTTTGCTTCAGCTAAATCTTGTGCGGTGAAAATCTTACTACCCGCAAATAGCAGTATAAAATCGAAGCTATATAGTAGTGTAATTACAGCTACTATATAGCCTTTTTTATTTAATGATTTTTAATAAAATTTAATTTTATTAAATCCAAATATATGCTACACTATTTTTAATCAAATATTCTAAAAATAAAAAAGGAGGAGCGACTATGATTGAAAATTATTTTCTTTTCATCATTATGTCTATTTGTCTTATTATTTTACCTGGTCCTGATACAGCAATGGCTACAAAAAATACATTAGTTGCTGGTAAAGTCGGCGGAGTAAAAACAGTGTTTGGTACATGTGTTGCACTATTAATTCATACTTTAGCTGCTGTAATTGGTCTTTCTGCACTTATTGTAAAGTCAGCTCTTTTATTTTCTATTTTCAAGTACGTTGGGGCTCTATATTTAATTTATATTGGTATTAAAGCACTTTTAGCAGTAAGAAATAAAGAAGGCATTGATACGAACGATATATCTTTGAATAATGAAGATGAACACACCTCTTGCTTTCGACAAGGGTTTCTTACGAATTTATTAAACCCTAAAGTTGCAGTATTCTTTTTAACGTTTTTACCGCAATTTTTAAATCCAAATCATAATACGTTTATCCAACTACTCGTAATGGGCCTTACTTACCTCGTTTTAACAGCCATTTGGTTCGCTTTTTATATATTTTTAATTGATAAAATTAGTGCTTTTATGAAAAAACCGAAGACGCAACGTTATATTCAAGGGTTAACGGGAGTCGTCTTAATTGGTTTTGGTATTAAACTTGCTTTTGAAAAAAGTAATTAACAAGATGAAAACCACCACTATTAATAGTGGTGGTTTTCATTTAATAACTAATTTGACTGTTTATTTTATATTAAAACCAGCGCTCAGTTACAACTTTTTTACGTGTATAGAATTGAACGCCATCTGTACCATTTGTACCTAAATCACCAAAGAATGACGCTTTATTTCCTGCAAATGCGAAGAATGCCATTGGTGCTGGAACGTTTACGTTTACACCGATCATACCAGCATCGATATTATCACGGAACGTTTGTGCATGTTTACCGTTTGACGTATAAATAACTGCACCATTTGCAAATTTAGATTGATTTGTTAGTTTAATACCTTCTTCTAAATCTTTAACTCGTACAATGCTTAATACTGGAGCAAAAATCTCATCTTGCCAAATTTTCATTTCTTGATTCACGCCATCAAAGATTGTCGCACCTACAAAGTAACCTTCTCCAACTTCTTCATTAATTTTACGGCCATCTACTAATAAAGTTGCCCCATCTGCTACACCGCTATTAATGTAGCCTAAAACGCGCTCTTTATGAGATTCACGGATTAATGGTCCAACATAGTTCTCTTCGTTAAAGCCATCGCCTACTTTTAATTTTTTCGTTTCTGCTACTAATACATCAATGAATTCATCAGCAATTTCATCCACTACTGCTACTACTGAGCATGCCATGCAGCGCTCTCCACTACTTGCAAATGCAGATCCAATTACACCTTGTACTGTTTTCTCAAGATTGCAATCTGGCATTACAATCGCATGGTTTTTCGCACCTGCTAACGCTTGTACACGTTTTCCGTGTTTCGTACCAGTTTCATATACGTAACGTGCTACCGGCTCAGAGCCAACGAACGAGACAGCCTGAATATCTTTATTTTCTAAAATGCTATTTACAACATCTTTTCCGCCTTGTACTAAATTTAATACGCCTTTTGGGAATCCTGCTTCATAGAATAATTCTACAAGTCGCTCCGCTAAAAGTGGCGTTCTTTCAGATGTTTTTAATACGAATGTATTACCGCAAGCAATTGCAAGTGGGAACATCCATAACGGAATCATCATCGGGAAGTTAAACGGCGTAATACCAGCAACAACTCCGATTGGGTAGCGCCAAATTGATCCATCAATTCCGCTAGCGATATTCGGAAGTGCTTGACCCATCATTAAATTTGGCGTAGATGTTGCAAGTTCTACCGCTTCAATACCACGCTGTACTTCACCTGTTGCATCCGTTAGCGTTTTACCATTTTCTAGCGTAATGATTTTTGCAAGCTCATCTTTGTTTTCTTGTAATAGCTGTAAATATTTATATAAATTTCTTGAACGATTTGGAACTGGTACTTTAGACCATGTTTCGAATGCTGCTTTTGCCGCTTCAACAGCTTTTTCAACATCTTCTTTTGGAGATAGTGGAACGTAAGCGATAATTTTTCCAGTCGCTGGATTTGGAACTGCTTCTACTTCCGTACCTGTCGATTCAACCCACTCACCGTTAATGTGATTTTTTACTCGTTTAATTTCAGTTGTAATCATTGTATTCTCTCCTTTGTATAATTTATTTTTGATTAGAAATTAATTGCTCGCTAACTTTCTTATATAAAGCAGCCATATCGTTTTCACCATATCCAGCTTGACTCGCTTCGTCATATACGTTTAATAACATTTCGCTTACCGGTAAATGGAGTTCGCTTTCCTTAGCTAAGTCAACTGCAAATCCTAAATCTTTCTTCAATAAGTTCACAGTAAATCCTGGCTCATAGTTTTCAGGTGCTATAAAACTTTTATAATTACGTTCATAAATTCTACTTTGACCGTAACTTACATTTAAAATATCAAACATTTTATCTAAATCCATATTGTTCTTTTTCGCTAATGTTAAAGCTTCACTCACACCAGCTGTATAAAAACCAATTAATAAGTTATTAATTAACTTAACAGTTGTACCACTATCAATCTGCTCACTAACGTGGAAAATGTTCGCGCCTAGTACGCCCATGATAGATTCCGTTTTCTCATATACCTCTTTTGATCCACCAACCATAAACGTTAATGTACGGTTTTCGGCTCCGATTACACCACCGCTCACAGGTGCTGCTAAAAAGTCTACTTTCTTTTCCTTTGCAGCTTCCTCTAACTGTTTGTTTAACTGCGGCGATACCGTACTTGTATCAATGAAAACTACATTCGAGTGACCATTTTCAAATAATCCTTCAGCTCCAAAATATACCGCTTCAACAGCGCGAGGTGAAGGTAAACTTGTAAAAACTACATCACATGTTTCTGCTAGTTTTGAGATTGATAGACCGATAATTCCGCCTTCTTTTTCAAAGGACGCTTCCGCCTCTTTATTTAAGTCCACGCCATATACTGTGTAACCTGATTTAACTAGATTTTTTGACATTGGAAGGCCCATGTTACCTAAACCGATAAAACCAATCTTTTTCATATCGCTTTCCTCCTATTTACACAATATATTTCCCGCGATTTATAATAGCTTTCGCAATTTCTCTCTTCTTCGTAAATACGTTCGTGTATAAAGGCACTAATAATTGACGGATTTCAGCTAAAATCACATGTCTATCTTGTTCTTCTGTAACAGCCGCTGAAAGTACAGAGATCGCCGCTTCTTCTACTTTACGGTATCCTTCTTCACAAATAACATCCGTTATTAGTTGCTTCGTACGTTCTTTTTCCTCTCCATTTTTACGTACCGCTTTTCTCGTACGTAAAAACGCTGATTCCATGACGTACACGTCCGTCAACATATTTGAAATTACACGTGAATATTCTTGTTCTTGGTCAATTTTTAGGCCTGGAGTTTTAGAGAGCGTTTTCAAAGATTGTTTCAACAATTTTTTCGCTAATAAAATGTAACGATGGTTTCTTTCTACATTTGCTACATTACTTTCTACTTCAGTGTCTTCTAATTGTTCGATTTGTTTCATTAACATTTTAGCAACTGTTAATCTATTAATTTCGTTCGTTCCTTCAAAAATACGACTAATTCTTGCATCACGATATAATCGTTCTACCTCATACTCTTGCATATAACCGTAACCACCATGAATTTGTACAGCTTCATCTACGATATAAGCAAGTGTTTCAGAAGCATTTACTTTATTCAGTGCACATTCAATTGCAAATTGGGACATTTTCTTCATAAGATCTTCATCGCTCTCATGAATTGCTTCATCGATTACACCTGCTGTACGATAAGCTGCACTTTCGGCTCCATATGTAGCAATGATCATATTTGCAATTTTCTCTTGAATCATCGTAAAGTCTACTAATTCCGTTTGGAACTGTTTTCGCTCTTTTCCATATTGAACCGACAAACCAATTGCTTGTTTTGCTGTTCCAATATTTCCAAAAGCAAGTTTAAGTCTAGCAAAGTTAAGAATATTAAGGGCTACGTGATGCCCTTTCCCAACTTCCCCTAAAACATTATCAGCAGGGATGACAACATCTTCTAAAATAAGAGTCGCTGTTGAAGAACCTTTAATCCCCATTTTCTTTTCTTCTAATCCAATAGATACACCTTCACATGTTCTTTCGACAATAAACGCTGTCATTCCTTTATTTGTCTTCGCAAAAACAACGTATACATCTGCCATATGAGCATTTGTAATCCATTGCTTCTCACCATTTAACTTCCAAGCTGTTCCCTCTTCATTCAATACGGCGCTTGTTTTTGCACTTAATGCATCCGAACCAGCATTTGGCTCTGTTAAAGCATAAGCCCCAATCCATTCTCCCGATGCGATTTTCGATAAATATTTTTCTTTTTGCTCTTTCGTTCCATAATATATGTAAGGCAATGTACCGACACCAGCGTGTATATTAAAAGAAACGCTAAACGCACCAGCGTAACCCATTTTCTCTGCTACAAGACCTGAGACAGCCTTTCCTAACTCGAACCCGCCATAATCTTCTGGTACCTCAATGCCTAATAATCCAAGTTCCCCAGCTTTCTCAAATAATTGACGAGAAACTTTATAGTTATGTTGTTCAATATTCTCCATTTGTGGAACAATTTCTTGTTTAACGAATTGTTCTGTCGTTTTTGCGATTAAATCTTCATCACCTGAAAAATCTTCTGGTGTAAAGTAAGTATGATTTATATCTTTATTAAGTGAAAAAAATTCATCCCATGGTAACTTCGTTTTCTCCATATGTATCCCCCTATCATTCGGCTTTCATAGCTTTTTGCTTATGCTCGTCTACGATGAGTGGAATATCTTTTTTGAAAATAGAAGGCGATGATTTTTCACATCAAGCATTTTATTTTGCCAAAGATGTATTTTCATCGCCTTCGCTGCTTTATCTATTGATCTTCTGATAATACTGTTTTTGCAATACCAGTATCTAACTCTTCAAAGTCATGATATGAAATTGTTTCGTATAATTCACTTCTCGTTTGCATATTAGAAAGTGCATCTTTTTGAGAACCTGTTTCTTTAATTAAAGCAAACACATTTTCATACGCTTTCGCTGCAACGCGAAGTGAAGTTACAGGATAAATAACCATTTGGAAACCCATATTCGCAAATTCCTCTGCACTATAATATGGAGTTTTTCCGAATTCAGTCATATTCGCAAGCAAAGGTGCATTTACCTTACTATTAAATAGACGGAATTCTTCCTCTGATTGAAGCGCTTCAGGGAAAATTGCGTCTGCACCTGCTTTTACATATGCATTTGCTCTTTCAATTGCTTCATCTAATCCTTCAACGCCACGAGCATCAGTACGTGCTACAATGTATAAGCTCGGTGCAACTTCTTTAATCGCTTTAATTTTTTGAACCAATTCTTCTGTAGTAACAAGTTTCTTACCATTTAAATGTCCACATTTTTTTGGTAATTGCTGATCTTCAATTTGGACAGCTGCTACTTTCGCTTCCACCATTTCTACAGCTGTTCTCGCCACATTTAGTACACCACCAAATCCTGTATCAATGTCAACAAGAACAGGTAAGTCTGTAGCTCTTACTAAATCTCTTGCTCTCTCAGCCACTTCAGTAGACGTCACGATACCTAAATCTGGTAAGCCTTTACTTGCAGTATAAGCAGCTCCTGATAAATAAAGAGCTGAAAAACCTGTATTTTTCGCAACAAGAGCTGCCATTGCATCATGAGCACCTGGAATTTGCAAAATTTCATTTGCTTCTACTAAAGCTCGGAATCGATTCGCAAGCTCCTCTTGTGTTGACTGCTTTTTCACAACCCAAGCCATTCTAAATTCCCCCCTATTATTAAATTAAGAATAGATCTACAAATTCGTTTACATTCATATTTTCTAGTTTTTCTTCATTTAAACAAACTTCATGAATTTGTTCTTGTTGCTTACTAGAATAATGACCTGCCATATTTGCAGTGAATTTTTGAACAACTTTTGGAATTGCTTCGTCTCTACGGAAGCGGTGACCAAGTGGATATTCACATTCCACATTTTCTGTTACTGTGCCATCTTTAAAGTGAACTTGAACAGCGTTGGCGATTGAGCGCTTGTTCGGGTCAAGGTAATCTAAACTGTACTGTTTGTTTTCAACAACAACCATCTTATTACGTAATTCATCTACACGTGGATCGTTTGCTACTGCATCTTCATAATCGTCTGCAACGATATCTCCTTTTAATAAACCAATTGCCGTAATGTATTGTAAACAATGATCACGATCAGCTGGGTTATTTAATGGACCTTCTTTATCAATAATACGAATTGCTGATTCATGAGTTGTAATTGTAATACGGTCAATTTCATCTAATCTCTCTTTAATTTCCGGATGCAACTTCACTGCACATTCTGCAGCCGTTTGTGCATGGAATTCTGCTGGATATGACACTTTAAATAATACATTTTCCATTACATATGACTCTAGTGGTCTTGCTAATTTTAATTCTTGTTTATTGAATAATACATCTTGGAATCCCCATCCTGGCGCAGATAATGCTGTTGGATAACCCATTTCACCTTTTAGAGCAGTCATTGCAAGATGAACACCGCGGCTCGTTGCGTCGCCTGCAGCCCATGATTTACGTGAGCCCGTATTTGGAGCATGACGATATGTACGAAGACTAGAATTATCAATCCACGCATGTGATAATGCATTAAAGATTTCTTCACGTATTCCGCCAAGCATTTTCGCAACTACTGCAGTTGTTGCTACTTTTACATATAATACATGGTCAAGACCAACTCTGTTTAAGCTGTTTTCTAAAGCAAGCACGCCTTGAATTTCATGTGCTTTAATCATCATTTCTAATACTTCACGTACTTTTAAAGCTTCTTTTCCTTCTGAAATACGAACACGGCTAATATAATCTGCAACTGCTAAAATTCCGCCTAGGTTATCAGATGGATGTCCCCACTCTGCTGCAAGCCAAGTATCGTTATAGTCTAACCAACGGATCATACATCCGATATTAAATGCACCTTTTACTGGATCTAGTACATAAGACGTACCTGGTACACGTGTACCATTTGGCACGATTGTTCCTGGCACAACTGGTCCTAGTAATTTCGTACATTCTGGATATTGCAGTGCTAAAATTCCACATCCAAGTGTATCAAGTAATACGTAACGAGCTGTACTGAATGCTTCTGCACTAGTAACCTCTTTATTTAATACATAATCGGTAATCTCTTCTAATAATGCATCTTTTTGCTTAATTTCATTTGTTTTAATCATGCTATTCTTCCCTTTCTGTCGAAAATTCGTTATTATTAATGATGGGTGTCGGTCAAACACCCATCTGGCGGGCGGCGCTAACAACTCCCCAGTTGTTCTTATTTACTAAGTACATGTCGCTCGCCAATATAATTTACACGAGGACGGAACAAACGATTATTTGCATGTTGCTCAATAACGTGCGCACATAACCCCACTGTTCTAGAGCTAAAGAAGATTGGTGTGTAAAGTTGAATTGGAATACCTAACATCCAATATACTGGAGCTGCATAATAATCAAGATTTGGATAAATTCCTTTTTCTTTTTCCATAATCTTTTCTCCAGCTTCACACATTTCATATAGTGTATAATCACCTTTTACATCACATAACTGTTTTAAAGCTTCCTTCATCATAAGTGCTCTTGGATCCATCTTCTTCATATAAACACGGTGTCCAAAGCCCATAATTTTTTCTTTGTTATATAGTTTCTTCTGTAATAACTCTTCAAATTTCTCAACATTACCAGCTTCTAAAAGCATGTACATAACCGCTTCATTTGCACCGCCATGTAAACTTCCTTTTAAAGATGCAACTGCACCTGTTAAAGCACCGTATAAATCTGATTGTGTTGATGCAATAACGCGAGCTGTAAATGTAGAGTTTGGCATTTCATGCTCACTATATAAAACAAGGGAACGATCAAAGATCTTTTCCTCAAGTTCAGTTGGTTTTTTACCAGTTAACATATAGAAGAAATTCGCACTATAAGATAATTCTTTAAGAGGTTCAATTGGCTCCTCATTATTTAAAATATGATAGCTATTCGCTACAATGTTTGGCACTTTACTTAACAGCTTGTACCCTCGGCTTTTATTCACTTCTAACGAGCGGTTTTCGATATCATTATCGTAACCAGCTAACGCTGACACACCTGTACGTAATCCATCCATGGGATGCGTCTCTTTAGGCAATGCCTTTAGTACGTTGAATACACCTTCTGGTACTGCATATTCTTCTTTTAATTTCTTTTCAAGTGTTACTTTTTCATCTTCATTCGGTAGGTGTTCCTCCAATAAAAGGTGCACAATGTCTAAATACTCTTTTGTTTTTGAGAGTTCGATTAAGTCATACCCTTGAATTACAATTTCACCTTTTACTGTGTCAAGAAACGAGATTTTCGTCTCCGCTGCCACTATACCATCTAATCCCGGGGAAAATTTCTCTTCAGCTTTCATCATTATTTCCTCCAATCCTAATAGATCTTCGTGCACATAACTGTAAGCCTTTACAATATTGTGAAACTACATTTCTATTTCAATGTATCAGAGTTTTTAGAAGATTTCAATTTATTTTATAATGATAAGTTTCCTACACTTTTCTTACTGTAACAATACAATTTTTTGAAAATAATTCTTATATTTTATAAAGAAAGGATAGACTTCTTTGCGTATTTTCAAAAACAAGATATAAAGATTTTTCATATAACACCGCCAAATATACAATTATTCTAATTTTATTTGAGAAATAGAAAAAACGAGCTGTACATAAATACAGCTCGTTACTATATGATATTTATTTCACTATCTCTTAAATATAATTTTTATATAAAACTTATTCATTTTTAATAAAGTTATTATTTTACATAATTAAATTGAATTTCTTCCATTTCCTCATGATAACTTACAAATAAATCATAGTTTTGAAAATACCAAAGATCATCAGAATCTACAAAAAATATAATACCTTCCTTCTCAACTGACACTATTTCGCCATCGGGTTTCTCAGCAACAACCCCTAAAGAATATCCGGGCTGAATTGAACTATCCCCTCCGTACCTTACAGTAAAACGTACAGATTCACCGTGCTTTATACGTAATTCTTCCTGGAACCATTGCAGAGCTTTACGATCAATTGAAATTCTCATCTTTATTCCTCCAGTTTACGCAAACTCTTTTTTTCCTAATCGTTGTTTTACAAAGAAGACGAAAATAATTAAGGCTATCAATGCTGAAATTGCACTCCCTGAAAATAAAATACGATAACCAAACATTTGTGAAACAACTCCAAGTAAAATAGCACCTAACCCGATTCCTAAATCAAACGCTGTAAAAAATGAAGCATTTGCAACTCCTCTTTTACTCGGATCGACAATTGTAAGCATTGCCGCTTGCAAAGCTGGCTGCGCTGAACCAAATCCAATACCGTATAATGTTGCTGCGATAATTACACCTATCAAACCATTTGAGATAGTTAAAACAACTATAGCTAAAATAGTAATACATAATGCTGGAAGTATGATGAATACTTCTCCATACTTATCTAATAGTTTCCCTGAAATTGGTCTTACAATTGTTAATGCAATTGCATATACAAGAAAGAAAGTTCCCGGGTTTACATGAATTGATGATGCAAATAACGGTAAAAAGGTTGTTATTCCTCCATATGCAAACGATAAAAAGAATACTACAATCGTGATTGTTAATACGGATTTCTCAAATAGCTGAATTTTCCCTTTTTCTTTTTGTGGCGTAAATGGGATCTTCGTTATTAATGATAATACAATTGCCATAAAAGATAACAACGTCGCTAATAAAAATAGACCATCAAATGAATAATTTTGCACAACCCATAATCCAATCATAGGTCCAATCGCCATTGCAATTGTCATCGCCATCCCATACCAACCCATACCTTCACCGCGGCGTGAATCTGGAATAATATCCGTTATTGCTGTTCCAACAGCTGTTGTAGAAACAGCCCATGTTACTCCGTGAATAACACGTAAAACAACTAAAAGGACAATAGTCGATGCTATATTATAGGAGTACATCGTTAAGCCAAAAAAGATGAGTCCGAAAATAATAAAGGATCTTCTACCATATTGATCTAACATTCCTCCAATAATCGGTCGTATTACAACAGCAGCTATTGTAAACATCCCCATCATAAGTCCAACTTGCGATTCATTGCCGCCTATCTCTTTAATAAAGAGCGGGAGCGTTGGAACAAGTAAATAAAATCCTGTAAATAAAAATAACATTGCGAAAGTCATTTGAATAAATGATTTCGTCCATAATCGTTCCATAAAAATACCTCCATACACTCGTAAAATATTACGATTAACACCCTCATTGTATATTTTTTTTATCTCTTTTCCCTCCTCAAATAGACGTATCTTTTCATATTAAATAGTCCACCATCAGCTTACATTAGTCTTAAGACTTTGTACGCATATTTTAAACGAAAGTCCTATATATGTACCTTTATACGTGTGAAAAGAATATACTAATTTATTAACACAACTTAGGAGTGAATATTTTATGTGGGTATTATTAAGAGTAACTGCCGTAGTTCCTTCGACTCCTGGGATACATGTTCCTGCAGTTCATACAGCTAGCTCCGATGTAGGAATTGAACTTCCCGCAACTTGGCAGCAATATCAAATTCCCGGTCAAGTTACCCCATCATTTTGGCATCATGGTACACACCCCAGTAGTACTCCCATTCATAGCCATAGTTATCCTCCACTACCTCCGACTCAAGTCTTTT
Source organism: Bacillus cereus group sp. MYBK216-1 (assembly GCF_051916495.1). Classification (NCBI taxonomy): domain Bacteria; kingdom Bacillati; phylum Bacillota; class Bacilli; order Caryophanales; family Bacillaceae; genus Bacillus; species Bacillus cereus group sp. MYBK216-1. The sequence continues at coordinate 428,118 of NZ_JBQAGT010000002.1, read as the reverse complement.
ATCATTTCCCTTCAATTTTTTTTCAAAATTTTCATGGTACGTTTAACATTTAATAGCTATCACTGTATTACCCCTAAATTTTAATAAGGCGAACCTTTAATCCAGTTTTAACATAACAAAGTCGAATTCCTTAAATAAGAAATTCGACTTTTTAATTGTTTTTCAAACTAAAGTAACCGTTAAAGAAAGACATTTATTAAAGATTTGAATATAATTTTTACTTATTTAATACTTTATATGATTCATCATAGTTAGTCCCTTTGCAGGATAACCAACACATACCATCATTTGCAAGTAGACTTTTCTCTCTTTACGTTAATTCACTCTTTTTCTTCTATCCAGCCCTTAACATTACATTTTCTGTAGCAAAATGAAAAAAGCACTTAAGATTGTAAATTTCCACAAATCTTAAGTGCTTTTTGAAAACTTTTCTATAAATTTTTCTTATTGTCCATTATTGGCAGGAACCTCTCCTGCATTTCCACCATTATTTGGTTGTACTGTTGCAGGTGGGGTTGGAGTTCCTTGACCTCCATTATTATTCGCTGGAGGTGTCGTTCCTTGACCTCCTCCGTTATTTGCTGGAGGTGTCGTTCCTTGGCCTCCTCCGTTATTTGCTGGAGGTGTCGTTCCTTGGCCTCCTCCGTTATTCGCTGGAGGTGTCGTTCCTTGGCCTCCTCCGTTATTCGCTGGAGGTGTCGTTCCTTGACCATTTCCGTTATTTTGCTCATTTTGTTTCTTTTCTTCTTCTTGTTTCTTTTGCTCTTCTAGTTTCTTTTGTTCTTCTTGCTTCTTAAGTTCCTCTTGTTTCTTTTGTTCTTCTTGTTTTTTCAGTTCTTCTTGTTTCTTTAATTCTTCTTGCTTTTTCTCTTCTTCAGTTTTTTGCTGTTGATCTTGTTTTGGTTGCTCCGTTGTATCCGGTACGCTAGTATTTGGCGATGAATCACGTTTTTCACCTTTTATACGTAGCTCACTACCTTCTTGAATAACGCTACTTGGCATTTTAAAGCGTGATTTATCTGTAGCCATTTCACTCATCATTTCTTTAAAAATCAACTGTGCAATTTTCGTATTTTTACTACTAATATACTCGTCTTTGCCATCTTTCATATACCCAGTCCATACTGCCATCGTATATTGCGGTGTATATCCAGCAAACCAACTATCACGAGTTGCACTTTCTGGAATTTTATATTGAGCTAATTGTTTTGATGAGTAGTTTGTCGTACCCGTTTTACCAGCTACATCTAAAGATGCTATATTTGCAGCTGTACCAGTACCTGATGTAACTACAGAACGAAGCATATCTGTAATCATATATGCTGTAGAGTCTGCCATAACTTGTTTTGGTTTTTGTCCAAAACTTTGTGACTTACCATCTGGATAAACGACTTTCTTAACAAAATGCGGTTTCGTATATTTACCCTCATTACCAAATGCCGCATAAGCGCCCGCTATTTCAGTTGGTGATACTTCATTTGTACCAATCGCTGTTGATTCAGTCGGTGCTGCATTAAATGTAATTCCTAATTTCTCAGAGAAGTCTTTTGATTTATTAATTCCCACTTCTTTCGCAGTCTTAATTGCTGGGATATTTCGTGACTTTTCTAATGCTACACGCATTGTAATAGGGCCCATATGACTTCTATCTGCATTTCGAACTTCTTGACCCGTTGAATACTTAAATGGAGAGTCATCAATTTGATGGTACGTAGCCCATTTTAAATATTCAATTGCAGGAGCGTAATCGAAAATCGGCTTCATCGTTGAACCAGCTGCACGATCTAATTCAATTGCCATATTATGCCCTTTAAATACAGCTTTATTTTCTCCACGGCCACTACCTATAGCACGAACTTCTCCTGTTTTCGTATCCATAAATGTGAATGCACCTTGGAATTTATCGTTCGGATAATCAATGATATTATTATTTAAAATATTATCAGCAAGTTTCTGTGCTTTCGGATCTAACGTTGTATAAATTTCTAAACCGTCAGAACCGATATTAGCATCTGGTAATTCTTTTTCTACTTCTTTCACAACTGCATCCATAAATGCAGGGTATGGCATTGTTTGTAGTTGAGCTGCAGGCTTAAGCCCCTTTTCTACGTCAACTTTTGATGCTTCTTCCATTTCCTGTTTTGTTATATATCCATGTCGGTTCATTAAACTTAGAACAACATTTCTTCTTTCTGTTGCTTTTTGAACATTTTCTTTTTTCGTTGGATCATAGTTATTCGGTGCTTTCGGTAAACCTGCAAGCATCGCAACTTCTGGTAATGTTAAGTCCTTCAATTCTTTACCATAGTAGTTTTGTGCTGCTGTTGCGATACCATATGAACGATTACCTAAGTTAATTTTATTTAAGTACATCTCTAATATTTCATGTTTTGAATACTGTTGTTCTAGTTTATAAGCTAGATATATTTCTTGCGCCTTACGCTTTGGTGTTTTATCCATTGATAAGAAGTAGTTTTTAATAACTTGCTGCGTTATCGTACTTCCACCTTGAGAGCCATAATCTCCTTTAAGACTCACTAAAACAGCACGGGCAGTACCTTTAAAGTCTACTCCGCTATGCTCATAAAAACGTGAATCTTCTGTCGCTAAAAATGCATTTTCTACTAATTTAGGTATTTGATCATACGTAACATTCGTCCTTTTTTCTTTTCCATATTCATATACCAAATCCCCGTTTTTATCATAAATTTTTGAGGATAACGGATTAACAAGTTTTGCTTTTTCCAGTTTTGGTGCGTCCTTAATCATTACGAAAAAGGTAGCAACCCCCGCCACTAAACCAACAATACCAAGTAATAAACAAGTAATTAAAAACTTGCGAAAGAATGATGTTTTACCTTTTGGTTTTTGTGTTTTAGAAGCTGGCTGTTTTTTCTTTTTAACTTGTCGTCGTTCCTCTCGAGAACGATAATTTTCTGACATGTTACTTTCTCCTGCCTTTCAATTCTCCCGTTGATTTACTTAAAAATATTGAGGTCACCTTCTAAAATGAATTTGATTAAGAAAGTATATTGACCTGGAGCATTCAATATTTTCCTAATTCACAGATTATAAATTTTAGAATACTTCTTATACAAACTATTTTCACTTCTATTTTTCCTAATAACGCTGCCCCTTTAAGCATAGAATGTAAAAAGTGAATTTTTAATACCTCGTATAAATAATATACCTTTTTTTCAAATGGTCAATATTTTCTTATTTATAAATCAAAGGTGAAATAAAAATAGCACAACGATATGTACTTCGTGTGAACTTCCTTATAATTACGTATAACAAATATTTAATATATTGCATATAAGTATAATACCTCTTTAATTATAAAGATTTCAACACCACAATACCGTTGCCTACAAAGAATTATTAAAAATGAAAAATAAGGAGTTGCATAATAATGAAGCTATCTCCGGTTACCTCAAAAAATATAGTTGCTGTTGGTTATAATCCTTTTTCTATGATTTTGCGAATCCAATTAAAGAATGGTATGTATGATTTCTTTAATGTACCAGAAAGCATTTATACTGGCCTATTACATGCACAATCTAAAAGTTATTATCATAATACTTACATTAAAAATTCTTTCCGCCACACAAAAATTTAAACTTAACACCCACTAAAAAAGAAAGGAGGTTAATCCTCCTTTCTTTTAAAAACATTTTGCAGATGAATTATCTTCGATTCCTCTTATTAATTTCATCATATGCTTGAATTTGTTTTTTCAAACGCCGATCAGCTTTTTTATCATGCACTACAAGAATTGCATGTATAACCCCTGGAACCCAAAATATTAATGTTAATATGAAATTTATGATTGCCTGAATTGGTTTTCCACAAAATAATACAGCAACAGGTGGAAGAAAAATTGCTAATAAATACATCATCCCTTGAAAACTCCTTATTTTGTATTTTATATATCACTTTTCAAAATATACGCAAAAAAACCTACTACCATTTTAATCTTAACCTGCCTCTAAAATCAATGTATCTCCTTCTATTTATATAAGTATTTCAGACTTTTCATTGTTTTCTAGCCTATTTTCTTCCTCTATTGCAGTTATTCCAATTGCGGAAATTAACGTTCCTGTCGCTTGTATCCAAATACCAATGAGTGCAATGATTCTCTCATCCTTCTTATCAAAAATACTATCTTTATTTTCTTTCTCATCTTTCAATACATTTAAAACACCTTGATACGCTTGTAATCCAGCTCCTAAACTTTGCATGGAGTTACCCAGTATAATAATTTTCTGTAATACATTTATATCCACCAAAGCTGCTTCTACTCCTAGAAAAGCACCAATCGATTGTAAACTGTTCCCTGTAATGATAAGATAATCATTTTCTTTCAATTGTTCATTTATATTAAAATATATTCCTATTACATTTGATATATTTCCTAATGCTAATAACTCAATTCCTATTTGATCAAGTAATTTACTTTGATTCTCTCTTTTTTCTTCCCCATCCTCATAATTGCTCGCAATGATTTGTAATATATACCCGAGGGCTTGTAATGAGCTTCCTACAATAACAAGTTCCGATTCAACTTTCTCTTCTCCAATAAATCCTCTTGTCGTTCCAATAGCAGCTGTAAGATTCCCCCCTACTTGAAACCATGCCCCTGTCACTTTTAAACTGCTTGGATTCATTTTTATCACCTATTCAAATATTTTCTAAAGCTTTCAAAACAAACAAATCTCACCCTTAATCTTTTATTTTATTTTTCAGATGTAATTTTGTGAATGATATAATGTGCTACTAATATAAAAAGCACCTTAAAGGTGCTTTTTATATGCATGCTGGGCATGTCAATGAATCTCCATTTTTATCTATTGTTATATTCAATATATATTCAATTGCTTTATGTGACCAAGTTTCAGGTGTAGGCGATTCATTTATATATTGTGGCGCACATGACTTCAGCATTGGAGTACTAATACTCCCTCCAGGATCTAAAGCAACTACAGCCATGCCATGGGGTAATTCCAGGGCCATAGATTTAGTGATACCTTCAATTGCAAATTTCGAGGCACAATATGGCGCAAGCTCAGCTTCACCTTCTCTCCCCCAACTAGAACTCATATTAATGATAATTCCTTCTTTCCTAGATACCATTGCGGGAACAAACGCTCTTATTACATTTACTACACCATTCACGTTTACATTCATTACATTTTCGAATTCTTGAGCCGTAATTTTCCAAAGTTGTGCATTTTGATTTACAATCGATGCATTATTTATTATCAGATCGGGAGCCGTATGTCTATTAAGTATATAATTTGCCCAGTTATTAACTTGCTGAGAATCTGAAACATCAATTACTTGGAAATCATGTATTTTACTGTGCTGTTTTTTTAGTTCTTCAATTTTATTTTTTGAACGTCCACAACCATATATGTTCCACCCTAATTCATGAAATCGATCAACCATCGCACGTCCTAACCCTTGTGTCACGCCTGTAATAATTACAGATTTACTAATTTCTTTTCGCTTCATTTCTCTCATCCTCCTTCCCTATATCTTACTCTCTTCATTTTTATTCAGCGATTTACTATAGTATCAACTCAACTCATACTTTAGTAATGGTTTTGATATTGCATACATAAGCAAAAAAAGTAACCATCATGGTTACTTTTTGCTATATATCTAAAAATTCATTGTTTATTTCATTATTGTTTTTACATTTCAACTTCTCTTTTTCACATTTCTCACACTGGTAAATCCTTTTTTAAAATCCTCATTATCCTGCCTCTTAATAAAAATATATTTATGTTTACAATGCGATTCACCCAAATAATTTTTAAACCACTTTTTCAACACAACACATTCCACCTTTATGATAGAACCTTTATTTAGCTGCTTTATTACATACTTTTATTTAAATGTTCAATCTCATCTTGCAATTTTTTAAATTGCTCAAAATGCATGGTAATAGATTGGCTACTGCCATAATCAACATTTTGTTTCACTAATATAACACCCGTGTCATGAAAAAGCGCTTCAAGTTCTTTCCTAATAGACACTTTCGCAATATGAGCTGTTTTAATTGCAGATAAAATTGCAATTTCATTAAACTTTAATTTTATTTCATTTGGACAAAATGCGTCTTCAACTAATATAACTTCATTACTATAAATTAATGCAACAAGATTACTTGATTTGGCATCTGTTAAATCAACTTTTTTCATAATATCTTTCATTACATTTTGCCTCCTTTATTTTCATATATATCAATTATACAAAATTTTTAAAAAAATTACTCAACTTTATTATATTAATTTTAACACACTTTTATTGAAATCCACGCTCCAAACGTTTTACTATTCCACAATTTTTATTGTATGAACCATCTGGACTATAACTCCATATAGTAATGTTAACAACTTATTATAAAGCAGGTGAAAATTATGCCCTCAGTTGTAGGAAATTTAGTTGTACAAAATAGCAATGGATCATTTAACTTAGGTGATTTCTACAACGTATCTCCGAAAGAAAATACGAAAGCTTATAATGGTTCCGGCGCATCAAACGTTGGTTTTGTTGTTAATACTTTTAGCGGTGTTAGCGCGACCAATACATTTGATTCTGACCTTGCAGATCAAAACCAAGTGGGTACAGCCTAATCTTATGTTCAACTTTCTGTATAGAAAATTTTAATTTGTCTATACTATAATCAGGCTGTTTGACAGCTCTTGTTGATTTTGGAGTACCCTATCTTTTTCTCCCTTTCCCTGGGGCTCAGCAGCTAGCACGAAGCTAGCTGCTTTTTCTTGTATTATTTGTCTCATAAATCAGAAATAAAAGAAGCTGCCATTTAATATTCAGCTTCTTTTACGTTATTTCAATAATATCCATAGCGTTAAATACGTAAGTTTTATAAAAGGCGTCTGTACAAATTACAATTTGTTTTACCGGATTGATATGTACAACAGTCATGTAGCTTGTTAGTATGTAACCATCTTCAAAATATGTTACCAATATTTCTTTCTCAGACAATAATGACGTTAATAATTTATCAGAAATTCTCTCTTTTGCTTCATTTGTTAAAAGCGGTTTTTGTACTTTTAATTTCTCTCCAATAATCTTTCTCATATTTAAAAGTTGTTCGGACATTACTGTAAACGGAACCCACTCTCTTTCTTCTTTTTGTATCTTTACATCGTTCATTTTTTATCTCCTTGATCATTTATACATTTATTTAGCCATACTATCCCTTAGTTATTTTTAATACTCACTAAACTCGGATTTACTTCTAAACTATAATTAGGTTACCTCTTAAAAGAACATTCGTTCTTATTATACACGAACTTACGTTCTTTTGAGAAGAGCCATACTTATTATTTCTTAACAAAAAACATAATTTTATTTATCTCCATACTTTTTTCCTTTATCAAATAAACTTCTCATTTCTTATATAACATGCATATAACAACTAAAAGGCGACTTCACCCAAAGTGAAATCGCCTTTTTCTAAAAAATATTTCAAAGCTTATTTTTCTATCCTAACTAATGTTCTTTCTGGAATACATAATTCATCTATATTAAAATGATTTATTTTTAAGTTCAATTCCCCTACTCGTTCCTTATCTTCATCACCAACCCAACAACTACATAATTCGAAATAGTCTCCATCTTCCAAATAACCTTCCATAATCTTGCATAAAGTTAAAAGTTTTTCTTTCGCTTCTTTTTTTCCTTTACATTTTGCCACTCGACAAGTTCAATTCCCCAACTAGTTGAAACCTCATATGTGTAATTTGTTTGGAATTGATAATCTTGTACAATTTCAAGCATACTTTCATCTGAAAAACACGGTCCAAAAACAATTAGATTATTAGAATCCGGATCCGTTAACGGAATTTCTATATTACAGCCTATGTAACTTGCTAAACTCATTTTATACTCCTCCAGTATTCGTATAAAAAATACTTCATAGTATATTTATTTACTCAAATATAAAATCCCTGCCTAAACGAAAAAGTTTTAAATTTTTATCGTTTATTAACCATCTATAACTGAAAACATATACTATGATGAACGAACTCACAAAGCATAAGAAAAGAGAGCATTTACAACACTCTCTTTTCTTACATACTCTATGGAACTTTACAAAACTGAATCAATGATTTTTATTATTATATTTTATTGCATATACTTAGGTTGTACTATTATATGTAACTCTCTCTCTGTATCCGCTTTTTTCGGATGACGAAAATAATTAAGTTCGTACTTTAACACTTTATACTCAACCATCCCGATTTTAATCCCTTTCGTTTCTTTTAATATAGCTAATAAATCACTTACATTTTCATCATATGACTCAAAAATTTTCGCGCCGCCCTCTCCTTGAAAGATTACTTTCATATATTCTCCACCACCTTAATTTATTGATGTGGTAAATGACGCGTTTAAAACAATTCATTCTTTATCCTAAAATTTTCATATGAAAAAGAACATCCTTTCCAATCGAATGCTCAGCTTTTTACTAATTATCCATGTTAAATATTTATTCAAAAACATTATATGTATTATTTTTTAAATTATGTTCGATATCCATTATTAAAGAGTAAATATATGTAATAAACTTGCATAATGAAAACCGTAGAATATTCACTTTCGTTGAAATAATTATAATCCATAATTTCCCATTGTAATTCTTAATATTTAAATGTAATATTGTATTGTCTTACTATCTATTTATAACTCACACACTAATTAGAAAAAGGGAACTCTATATGAGTTCCCTTTTCTAATTATGATTACAGTCATTATTTCTTTTCTAGAAATTTAAATGTATCTTTAAATTCTTTATTATTCACTTTAATATCAGCATCTTTCAATAAATCATTGACTACTTGTTGTTTCCATTTACCTGTCGTATCTTGTAGTCTTTGTTGTTCTATATCTTTACGAATTTTATCCTTTACTTCATCAAATGGCTTCAATTCTTTTTTATCCGTCACTTTAATAATATGGTAACCGTAAGTTGTTTTAACCGGCTCACTTACTTGGCCTGCATCTAATTTATACGCAGCTTCCTCAAATTCTTTCACTGTTTGCCCAGGAGCAAAACTAGATATTTCCCCGCCCTGTTCCTTTGAACCAGTATCTTCTGAATACTGTTTTGCTAAGGCAGCAAAATCTTCACCATTATTTACTTTCTCCTTTATTTCTTTAGCCGTTTTTTCATCTTTCACTAAAATGTGACTTACTTTCATTTCTGGTTTATAGTTATCTTTCACATCTTTATCTGTAACTGTTGCTTTAATCGCTTTCTCAAATGCAATTTCTGGCTTCATTTTTTCTTTTAATTCATCTTCATTTTTCAACCCAAGTTGTTCTAAAGTCGATTTAAAGTTCTCGCCCATTTTATCTTTTGCTTCTTCTACTTTCTTTTTTGCTTCCTCATCTGAAACTTTATATTTATCTAACAATGCCTTACTTAACATCATTTGATATAAAGTACTTTCTCCATATTGTTGTCGTAATTCTTTACTTAATTCTTTCTCTGTAACATTTCCTACTTTTGATGTTACTACGTTGTCTGAGGAACCACATGCAGATAATGCTAGCATCATGCATGAAATAATTGTTCCAATAAATATTTTCTTCTTTTTCAATTCAAATACCTCACTTTTATCATTATGCAAATTAACTATACACAGTCATTGTGAAAACAGTGTGTTTTCTACATGTAATTCATTTCATATGAGTTGACTATGTATCATGTATTTTCATTTTTAAATATAAAGAGTCTTCTTACTATGCATAGTAAGAAGACTCTTTATATAATTCTCAAAAAAATATAGCTTCTATAGTTGCTTAATAATTACATGTTTTTCAGGTATCCAACTATTCTGCCCGATATCTACCGCATTTCCCACTCTACCCCACACTCGAAAAGATTTCGATCCATCTATGTTTCCTTTATAATTCATACATTCAGGCTCTTCATAATAATTTACTCCGTAACCGACAGGATATTTTGAAGTTGCATAAAACCATTTCACATTAAAATGTTTTAAATATACCCACTGCTTATCGTTCCCTAAACAAATCATATCTTGCTCACCGCCTCCCCAATAACCTGCTAAGATTAAATATGGAATTTTCTGAGTGAGTGTACCTGTAAATTGGGGATTCATGGGGTTTTCATATAAATTTATTCCATATCCATCAGGATATTTCGAAACTGCAATACCAATGCCATTCGGTTGCTGTGTATACACTATGTTAGATTGATTTGCTTTGTTGGAATCTATAAACCAAGAAAGTGACTTATTTCCTACTAATCGATTCAGATCACATTTCCCAATCCCAGGAACATTCCCTGAATCCGTATATTGCCACATATCACATGAATATGCTGGCTTATTCCCTTCATAACGAGGGATCCATACGAAATCAGCTTCAATATTACGTGCTCCAAATGATAGATACGTGTGATGCCCTACATATAATCCTACTTTTTCCGCACCTAAACGGCGTAATTCATCAATAAATGCCTGTGTCCCGCCTTGCATATCTGCCATCGTTTGAACTTCTACGTCCGCTACCCAAAACTTAGCAGATTGATCACCACGATTCCAAAAATCTTGCGCCTCTTTCTTCGCATCAGCAATAGATATAAAACGGCAAAAAGCATAATTACCAAATGGGATACTATGCTTTTTCATTTCACTAACATAATTTTGATACATAAAATCCACCGTATTAGAGCCATCTTGAACTCTAGCAATCACTAAATCTAGCTGAGATGCTGCAATATCCCAATTGATAGTTCCATTCCATTTTGAAATGTCTACAATATACCCCATACATTCCAGCTCCTTTTGAATGTCCTATTCATAGCTAGTTTTATTGTAAGCCTCAGCTCTCTAAAACTAGCTATCTATAATATAAGTAAAAAGAATCTTTACCGTTTTTCAAAATATATTCTCTTTCAGAAATATTTCTATAAACTTTAACATGTATGCCACATAAAATATTCGAAATACACCCTACTATTCATTTATTATGTAATCTCGTCCTACCAATCATTTTTACATATATTAGAAAAAATCCCCTATATTATTAAGTTATAACTTTCAGTATCGATTTCCTTTCAACTAAAAAATTTCATCCCTCATTTTCTATATATTCTTAAGTCAAAATTACTACCTCTACATGAAATTTGAGATTTAGAAAAATTTTAATTAATTGAAGTTTACTCCTTTTAAATCACAATTTTCCAACCTGAACACTATTGGTGCATAAAAAAAGACATTTTCTATTAATGAAAATGTCTTTTTACAGTTTAATAAAACAACTTTGGTGCTAAATCTGTATTTTGTAATTCTTGATTTTCACTGCTCATAACACAACTTGTGGAAAATAGAATTGGGATACCACAAATCTCATCATTCATTACATCACGAAATACATTGGCAGCAACACCTGTAAACGTTTGACATAAGTTAGAAATATCGTCATTGAAAAACTGAATGACTTCCGCAGCGAAAACCGGAAAGACAACATTCGGTCCACCAGGGAACTGAGGCTGTACCACAACTTGTTCAAAATAAGGATTATTTTCTAGTGCTACTTGAAATAAATGAGCTATTTCAAATGCATCTAGCGGACAAGGAAATGGATTTACAATTTCATTCTCATTATTCGTTACAATAACTGTCACACTTACATTCCCAAATTGTACAAAAGATTTTAAAAGCGTTGCTAATGCTCTCGCTTTTTCGTTGCTTAACGCATGCACTAAAATAATATAATTACCACCAACAGGAATAAGTGGCCCAACTGTAACAGTTGGATCAGCACCTATTGAATTTTTCAATTCATTAAAATATGTGATCCACGGTGGCGAAAGCTGAGCTTGTACATTTTCTTCCACTACTTTATATTACCTCCTTATACCATTCTTACTAACATAATATGTAACAAATTAAAAAATGTATTAGTTATATTAACTATTTTCGTATTTATTGATTATATTAATTAAACATTTTATTTCGCATTCTCAATTTCCCTTTTACATCTTTAAGCACTTTTACTACTATGAAATTCTTTATTATAAGCAAATCCACTGAAATTTCATATTATACTAATACGACTCTATATCCATTAAATTATAATACTCAATATTAGGAGCTGATTTCATGGAAAAAAAGCCTATCGTGTTCAAAATCCCACCAAATTCAAAGCTAAAAGTTACATTTTTCGGTCCTTGTAACGAAGTAATTACAAATGTGTCTATTATTAATCAACTATGCACCCCAAAATGTCAAACTATCACGCAATATCCAGACTTTAAGAAATATGTAACTGAAGTACGATCGTTATCCCGTTGTTAGTCCGCATAATGCACGATTTTCACAACTTTGTTACCTAAAATAACTGAGAAAGAAAATGACTGCATTCCTAGACTAAAATTACTCATTTTATGATATTCCATTGATAATTCATTGATTTTTTACACGTTTTTATTAAAAGGACATATATTATCGTATGGAGATTATCCACTCATAAAACCTATCTTTCTTTGGAGCGTACTTATTATGTATGCTCTTTTTTTATGTAACCGTCCCCTTCTAAATTGACCAACAATATATTAAAATTCTTTATGTACTCAAGGAGGTCAAATATGTTCAAGCTGCATCCAATACTACTCATCTTAGGATTGATTTTGTTTTTATATAGTGTAATCGCCTTTATGTTATTCTTTTCAGTGTACTAGCATTCCCTACACAAGTTTATGTTCAATATGTAATTTCTATATAGTAAAGAAAAAACGTAATGATACGATCTTTTATGTATTTCGTCTTTCTTGTTCTATAAAAAAACTAGTAAACTTACTAACACTGAGTTTTCAGAAGCATGTTACTTATTTACATATTATTTTTTTCATTATCTGAATAAGGTTAAAGCCTCTACAAATTAAACTACACTTTACCTGTTTACTTATATATTTTAGAAAAACAATAATAATCCCCCACCATTTGGTAAGGGGATTAACTAAACCTACTAAAAAACATTTAATGATCTGTTTTATTTAATTGGAGAAGGAAATCTTGCCGCTTCAAAGTGAACCGTATTTAAACCATTAATATTTTGTACAATTACGCCCGCAATACTACTTTCTGCAAAAACTTCAACTGAATCTCCTGCTTCTAATTGAAGAATAGTAGTTACTGAAACATCATTATTAAAAAATACTCCTGTTCCAAAGAAATCATTATCTGCCGCTATTGCTGGATTTCCATTTACACGAATTTCTACTCTAGCTCTGTAATTCACATTAAAATCATTTGGAGAAAATGTTATATTTCCTAATACACTATATACCCCTCTAGTTTTCGGAGTGAAAATGGATGTTACTGGATTATATTCATTCGCTAGATCAAATTGTTCATTTTGAAATAATACTTTAACAGGAGTATTTGCTAGAACAGGTTGATTAACTGTATTCACAGCTCTAAATGCCGATGCCCTTACAAGCTCCTCTTTCTTATCATCACAACACTTCACCTTTACATACTTCCTATCACATTTACTACTTTTTCTATAACAATCATGACTTTCCTTTTTGTAATCTTTACAATACTTACAGTAATAATAAGACATAGTTAGTCCCCCTTTACACTTATTTTTATATAGTATGCTATATAGATTAGAATAGCTTGGACGACCTGTTACTATTTTTAATAGAGTAAAAAACCCTCACCATTTCGGTGAGGATTTACCTTTAAGCTTCTGTAAACTCAATGTTTAATGACTTTATTTAATCGGCGAAGGAAATCTTGCTGCTTCAAAATGTGCACCATCTTCTAAAGGACTTAAAACTCCATCTATACTACTTTGTGCATAAATCTCAACTTCATCCCCTGCATTCAATTGAACAATCGTCGAAACACTTACTACATTTCCAAAACTTATTGGACCAAAAAAGTCATTATCTATAGCTATCGCTGCGTTTCCATTCACACGAATTTCTACACGCGCTCTATAATTTAAAGTTGGATCGTTTGGAAAGAAACCAATCGTTCCAATAATAGAATATACTCCTTTAGTCTTCGGCATAAAAATAGATGTTGCTGGATTATACTCATTCGCTAAATCAAATTGTTCATTTTGAAATAACACTTTCACAAAAGTATTAGCAGGAACATTTTGATTTACTGTATTTCTAGCTCTAAATGCCGATGCTCTAACAAGATTGTCCTTGTTATCATGGCACTTACTAGTGTTCTTACAACAATCATGAAGCTTCTTTTTATACTCCTTACAATACTTACAGTAGTAATAACAAGACATACTAATTCCCCTTTCAAACTTATTACTACATATTATGTAAGATTGATTTATAAGGTTTGGACTAGCTATTTTTATTATTCATAAGGGCGCTATTAACCTGCACCCTTATTTATATACACCACTTCATTCCTTATTAGTTATAAGTTGTATACAGTTCCATATGGAATAGTAAGAAAAGAACTTCCGTACGGTGTAACATGATGTACTGGGTAAAAATACTCTACGGATGAATAATACGGTTGTACACCTTGCTGCTGCATTTGCAATTGTTGTTGCATTTGCAATGCTTGTTGAATAGCTTGGACTGTACTTTGTGCTCCACTATACGTTATAGATGTACCATACGCTGGTCGCATACCAGTTTCAGAATTAAAATATGAATAAAACATGATTTTCAACTCACTTCCGTATAATTTATTACAAAGTATGTTATGATTCTATATTTCAGTGAGTGCTGAAAGCTAATTCACTAGCTTTTATTAAGTTTAAACATTTTTAATATAAATATCATTCTCCAAATAAAAGCACCCTCAACGGATGCTTTTTGTTTCTCGCTAAATTTTCCTACTACCATTATTCATTAGCAATAATTTAGTTGTCCACGAATTTCACCATTAGGATGTTGTACTGTATGAACATTAATATATATGTTTCCAGATATAATCTCATTTACAAGAGTGCCTAATGTTTGACCCGCTAACGGTCCAACCAAATCTTCTTGAGTAATCATTCCCGTAAGAGTTGCGCACTCTATTGAAACTGGATTTGTTATCGGTCCAAATAAAAAAGCTACAACAGGGCCGTTCGTTCCTTTTAATCCAAGATGCAGATGGGCAGCTACTACATCCTCTATATTGAATAAATCTAACTTGAACCTTAGGCTAAGCTCGTCCCGACTTAATTTAAAGAAACCCTCTCCTCGAGCATCTGTTTCTACTGGTGGAACTTCATTTCTACCACGCAATTTTGCAAAGAACATATCTATCACTCCTATAATTTTTATACTTCTAATATATTCTGACCCTTCTTATAAAGTGACAAAAAAGCAGCTGTTAGGTCAATTTTAATTTATTAAATATAATAGTTTAATTTATTAATTATATTAAATTCATACATTTAACTATTACACTTTTAAAGTTTAATCCATATACTATATTAGATTACTAGAAAGGAGGCGTAAGCATGGAAAGTTGTGTTTTGTTCGTTAATGGACAACCTCTTTTAGTGGTTTCAGTTGCTGGAATCGAAATTGCTAGATTAGAGCTTTCTCTTCAAGTAGCATTGACTCTAATAGCATTAGGAATTCCAATTTGTGCATAATAGTTAGCCAGTTATAAAAAAGAGGGCTTAAGCTCTCTTTTTTATTTATTCCTTAACATTAAAAAAGACACCAGTTGGATAATGGTATCTATTGAAATATTCACCATAAGTTTCATCACTACTAAATTAATAATCCTAATTCATGTATAATTCCTGAGAACGAATAACCATATGCAAATCCTAAAATACGAACTCCTGGATTCCATCTATGTTCTAAATCCTCATTGTACGTTTCCTTGTAATATGCTAGTTTCGAATATATGTTATATTTGTCGTTAACAATTACTTCATCACTAGAAAATCCATCCATTCTAATCTGAACAGCTACATATTCTACTCCTTCATTTAATAACATTTTTCTAATTCTTCTAATGTCTTCCGCACTATTAACCTTCTATTTAAACGGTCATTATGTTCAATAAAAAAGCAGTCACATCCGAGGTTGCAAACATATACAAAAGGCACTCTTAATGAGCATTTAATAAATTATAAGCTATTTTCTTTTCTTACAAAATAGCATATGGTTTTTATATAGAAATCATTCTTCAAAAAGCAAGGTTATTCATATGTCTTTTCAAAAATATAGTGATAACACTAAAATGTATTAATAAAGTGAAACTTTAATCAGTCCTCACCAATTGGGCATTTACGGGCAGCCTGATCTCCACCTAACTTCTTTGCTTGCGCTTAATTTTGAGGTAGGGATCTTACTGCCCGCAAATAGCGGAATTAATTTGATTTTAGCGTTGGTTCCATTACAATAATTTATTAATTAAAGAGCCTCTTTCCATAGGAGCTCTCTTTCATTCTCTCAATTTAAATTTACTATTCCATTATTAATAAGTATAAGTTATTTTCTAAAAAGCAGTTTCTATTACCAGTTTTTATGAAATCTTTTAGTTTTTACTAACAGCTCTTTTTTATTAAACTAATAATACTCCTTAAACCCATTTTACCTACTGCATCATATAATTTTAAACTTAGAATTCAATAAAAAAGTTTCTTACCATTAAATATGCGCACTATATGAGGTTCTTTTAAAACTAGTCTATTTATCATCCCCTTCTAACTCCTCACTTTCTTCACGTATTTGTCCAATTAATGAAAATACAGAACCTACGGCTTGGATCCAACTTCCTATGGTATCTATTGACTGGCCTTCTTTCTTTTTATCCGGTTGACTATTTGCTTGATTGTCTAAAATTTCCCCTGTATCATTTACTAGATTTTCTTTACTATCCTGCCGATCTCTTCTAATACTTTTTAGCTCATATATCCCTCCAATCGCTTGCAAGGAATTTCCTATAGCTTGCAATAAGTTTCCTACAACATTAAAAGACTCATCTTTATCTGAAGTATCTTCAAATTCATCTGCTAATGCTGTAAGTCCTCCTAAAGCCTGCGCCCAATTTCCAGAAATAACTAATTTAACTTTTGTTTCATCTGTAAAATCAATAACTAACCCTGATATTACAGTTACATTACCAATTGATTGGATTTCGTTTCCAATTTTTTCAAAGGAAATTTCCCCTTGACCATCAGCCTCTAAAGCGTTACCAACTGCTTGCAATGTGTTTCCATATATATTCAGATTCTCCCTTACATTACTGCTTATAAAATAGAACGGTGTACTTCCAATAGCGGAAGTTATTGTACCTATAGCTGCTATCAATGCACCAAATATTTCTTTTAATTGGTTCTCCATTTATAACCTATCCCAACATTAAATAATTACTTTTATCCTATTTAATCACACAGCTCTCTGTTAGAAATTCAAACTGTCCCTTAACCTGTTCCTTCTTTATTATATTGTCTTATAAAAACAAACATCCTTAAAAATAACACCTATATATTGATCGTTTCTCTACATTGTTTTGTATAATACATATTACTAACACCGCTTTTTTTATGTTCCTATCTTTAAATGTATTAAACCACTTACTAGTCATTATTCTCTTCACATAAATTGCGCATTTTATGATTGGAAAAAATAAATAAATTCCCATTAAACTTTTTAACCTTCATTATATTTCCTATTAATAACTAAGCGTTGATATATATCCAATTAGAACCTCCCGATTTTCTTGAAAATTTTTTAAAAACTTAGAAGCGATAATAATTTATCTATATCACGATCTAAACTACTCTTCCTAGCCATACATATTCTTCGCCTTCGAATCATGTCTCTATAAAATAAAAAAACAGCTATTAAACTGCTTTAAATTCATTTTATCCCCAAAAGAAATGATATATATATTCTCCCGTTACACTTTGATCGATTCCAACAATTCTAGCAAATCTCATCAAGTCCGCTCCCTGAAGAAAATACATTGTGAGCGTAACTGGCACTTGTGACCACATAAATTGATAAAACTCCTCGACTCTCCGATTTGTCGAAACAATTAAATCATTTACAGGTCCTTGATTCCATATTGAAGTTCTAACTGAAGTAAACGGAATATCTTTCCCATTAACCACTATTCTGGCCATACTTTGAGTTATGTCCACACCAATTCCCTCCATCGTTATAAAAATCGGACCTGTTTCTACAGTCATATTTTATAAATATTCTTGACTGTTATAAATGATTAAGGCAAATCCCTAATAAAGTTTTTTATTAATTAATTTCCATTACATTTATATAAATTCTAGCCTTATACAGTTTTTATAATAAAATATGAAATATTCATGTGTTATCTTCAATACGTTCTTTTCTTTTTATAATTTCGTGTGAGATATACCATGACTTGAAGCCCTAGCCTCCTAATCCTAGGGCTTCTCCATTGAAATAACGATTTTAATAAAACTTTTCACCTTTTAACTGGACAAGCATATATTATTGTATGGAGGCATCCACTCATAGAAATCTATCTTTCTTGTGAAAGAGCATGCTTATATGCATGTTCTTTTTCGATATTATGAAATAAAGACTTCACATACATTAGAGAAATACATACAATACTTATGATCATCTCATTATGAATCATTTAGTATCATTTTCCATACATTCCTTGGTCATGGAACGCCTTTCTCCCAAGGCGTTCTTTAATTTCCAGATAAGGGGTTTGTTAAAGTGAAACTCTAATCAATGGGGGGTGTTCATCCCCCACTGATTATTAGCCCTTACCAATCGGGCTTTTACGGGCAGCCCGACCCCCACCTAACTTCTTTGCTTCTGCTGAATTTTAAGGTGGGGTCTTACTGCTCACAAATAGCGGGCTAAAATCTTTAAATCCACTGAAACCATGTTCCTTTGTCTCTCTGATTCCATCAATTATAGAAAATAGCTAAACCAATTAACGCCTTTGTTCACTGTAGTAATTTTCTTGTATAATAAAAGTTAATTAATCTAGAAGGGACTGAATTATGCGCAGATATCAATATTTTTAAACTACCTATTCTTACAACATAACGGAGGTAAAAGTATTGATTACTGAACTACACACACAACGATTATATTTAAGGCAAATGAAAGCATCTGATTCATTAAGTATGTTTAAAATATGGTCTGATCCTGATATTACTAAATTCATGAATATAAGTAATTTCACCGATGAAAGCCAGGCAAAAGATATGATTCAATTTCTTAACGAACTCGCTCAAAATAATAAAGCTATACGTTTTACTATTATTGAAAAAGAATCTAATCACATTATCGGTTCATGTGGCTATAATTCCTTAGATTTTGAAAACTCAAAGACTGAGATTGGTTATGATATTTCAAAAAAATTTTGGGGTAAAGGATATGCCCCTGAAGCAATATCCTCTTTATTAGATTATGCTTTTACACATTTAAAACTATATCGTGTTGAAGCAAAAGTTGAACCTGCAAATGTAAATTCCATAAAGGTATTAGAAAAATTAAACTTTACTTTTGAAGGGACTCTGAGAAAGAGCGAAAAATCAGCTGGAAAGCTTATCGATTTAAATATCTATTCGAAATTAATAAGCGATTAATTTTAGTCACTCTGCCCACACTCAATCAAAGTGTGGGCTTCTTTAATTGCTGTATAAAATTCAGAAGTTTGACACAATCCTGGAAAAAGCTTATAAAGTAAAGTGAGGTTCCGTTATTTTCACACTTAGAAGTGCAGTCATGTTATATACAATTTAAAATACAGTTTTATAAGTGTGAACGAACTACAAAACTAAAAAACAAATAATAAGTTTGCAACATGTTTGCAAATACGAATTTTGCATATAAATTCGTGTAATATTGAAAGGAGTTTTACTTATGAAAGAAATTAAAACAGAACAAGAATTCAAAGACATCATCGCAAGCGAGGAGCCTGTAGTTGTTAAGTTCTTTACTACATGGTGCCCAGATTGCGTACGTATGGACAACTTTATCGGAGATGTAATGGAAGAGTTCAATAAATTTGAATGGTATTCTATTAATAAAGATGAGTTTCCAAGTATCGCTGAAGAGTATCAAGTAATGGGTATTCCAAGTTTACTTGTATACCAAAATAGTGAGAAGCTAGGCCACTTACATAGTGCTAATGCAAAAACTGAAGAGCAAGTTACTGAGTTTTTAGAAGCATACTAAAATAAAAGCCCTCTGGAAAATATTTTTCAGAGGGCTTTCATCTGTTTTCACAATTATCTTTTGATGTTTTTCATCGTTTAATGAATTACACCCTGTCATTATAAGAATAGTACATAGTAAGAAAAGTATTCGCTTCTTCATCCATCTACCCTCCTATCTCTTTAGTAAATAAACTCTAATTAGGTTCACACCCTGACTTTGTACTTTTCAACATATTTTTCCTTCACGAAACTTTGTTATCCCCTTCTTAAAAAGCTATAAAACGTCAACAATGTTTGTATAGACCCACACGACTTTCGTTTGATACTCTATTTATAGAAAGAAATTCCTTTAAAGAAAGGTGAGTGATTAAAATGGATACTCTTTCTCATAAAGAAGCTGATAAAGGTGCTATTGTCAGCATTATGGCCTACATATTTTTATCCTCTATGAAAATCATCATCAGTTATATTACCCTCTCTAGCGCATTGCGTGCTGACGGTTTAAATAACTTAACGGATATCGGTGCTTCTTTAGCAATATTAATTGGTCTAAAAATATCTCGTAAACCTCGTGACCCAGATCATCCGTATGGGCATTCGCGGGCCGAACAAATCGCATCACTTGTTGCTTCCTTCATTATGGCAACAGTCGGATTAGAAGTTGTTATTAGTGCCATTCAATCTTTCTTAAATCCGAAACACGCAGCGCCTAATGTACTCGCTGCATGGGTTGCTTTATTTTCTGCTGTCGTTATGTATTGCGTGTATTTGTATACGAAAAAAATTGCAGCACGAACAAAAAGTAAATCATTAGAAGCCGCTGCAAAGGATAACTTATCAGATGCACTCGTAAGTATTGGTACTGTAGTAGGTATTGTCGGTTCTCAGTTCCAAATGCCTATTTTAGACCCTATTGCCGCTTTAATTGTCGGTCTTATTATTTGTAAAACTGCATGGGAGATTTTCGTAGAATCTTCTCATATGCTTACAGATGGAATTGATCCTGATAAAATGGAAGAATACGCTGATGCTATTGAGCATATTGGCGGTGTGGAAAACATTGTAGATATTCGAGCACGTATGTACGGGAATCAAACGTACGTTGATATTACAATTGAAGTAGATGCTCGTATGGATGTTGGAGAAAGTCACTGTATTACCGACAACATCGAAGCTATGCTTCGCAAAAAGTTTGGAATTTACCATGCACACATTCATGTTGAGCCAATGAAAAAAGAACCTATTATGACATAGGTTCTTTTTTTATAAACGTTTTATGGAATATAACACATAAAACGAGCCAGCTACCGCCGGCTGCCCATCCTGCTAATATGTCAGATGGATAGTGCACGCCAAGATATATTCGGCTAACTGAAATAGATAATACAACAAAGCTTGCTATAAGAATAATTAACAATTTTTTATGCAACGAAATACGCTCTTCAGTAATTGTGACGTATGCAATAAATCCTAAAAAAGCAGTAGCATTCATCGTATGACCGCTCGGAAAACTATATCCAGTTGCAGTAACAAGCTGCGTGACATCAGGTCTTGCTCGTTCGTACCATAGTTTAAGCATACTGTTTAAATAACGAGATCCGTAGTAATTAATTGTTAGAAGCAACGCACTAAGCAACTTTTTTCTAACGAGAAAATACATTACAAGAATAATGAGTAATGGAAAATATATTCTTTTGGAACCGATAAAAGACACCCAAGTAAAATAGGTCGTCAAATAATCGTTTCGAAAGCTTTGAATAAAATGTGCGACTATATTGTCAAAGTTCTCAATACAAGCGGTATGATACGAAAGTGATAATACGACAAAACAAATGAGTAACGTAAAACTTAGCAAGTATAAATGTCGATATCGTTTCACATACATAACCTCACTATGCAAAAAAATGGAGCGGTTGTTTTAGTTTTCCTCTCCATTTCTTTTTTATGCATAGTTTATTAAAAAATATAATTATTAATTTTTTGCTTCATCTCAGGGATATCTTCTCTTGTTACGGTAAAACGAATCACCTTCTCATCAAGATCAAGTGCCTCAGCGAATAAACCAGCTAATCCACGTGATTTTCTATCTACTTCCATAATTATTTCTAATCGGTCGTATGCACGTGGCAAGATTAATAATTCTAATTCATCTAATTTCCCATAGTACTCTCCAGAAACCGGAATAAACTCAAATTCTTGTGCGAATGGAACTTGCTTACGTAATCGATGCGGTAATTCTTCACATTCTATATGACGTGCTTTAAACCCTAATTCATTTACACTATCTAAAACACTACTTAATAATGCATTGGGTAACACTTGAACGTAGTCGCGGTCACTTGGGTCTATACTACGTTTAATATCAAGACCTGTATGAATCCAAACCGTTTTCATACCAAGTGTAAGTGGTGCTTCAATTGGCATTGGAAAAGAAAATGGAATGTCAACTGTTTCATTCGGTTCTACAGAAAAAGGTTCGGTTAAGCGTACTCGCTCTAAATCATATGTTGTTGTTACTTTTTTATCATCCACTTCTCGTACATACGACGTCGATAATGTTAAGTAAATGCTTTCAATTTGTTGGCTAACTGAACCTCCAGTTATATGAACTTTTCCAACTATTTCTTCCCCAACAATATACTCATCTTTTTCAAGAACAGTATCTACCTTTGCCCTTCCAATACCAACGCTTGCTAAAAACTTTTGAAACATGGAGTCTCCATCCTTTCTAAAGCAGAAGCTACATCTTGTTTTAAATCTTGTACATTCTCATAGTACGGCGTTTTTATTTGTAACATTCGCATAAGCATTTCGCGAGTATAATGTTCCAAAGTTAATTCTTCGTACCATGGTTTTTCCTGTTTTTCATTAGATTCATATCCTGCATATAATAAAAATAATGAGAAATGACCGAGCGCATAAAAGTCGCTACGAAATTGAACTTCTCGCATCAAAGCTTGTTCACCTTCGTAAGTTGTAGCTCGCTCATCATCCTCACCTTTCCATTTAGCCAATCCAAAATCAATAATACTAATTTGATTTTCTTTCATTAGTATGTTTGGAATGCGTAAATCTCGATGAATAATGCCTTCACTATGAAACACCGATACAATTTCTAATATTTCATATAAAATCTCAAAAACTTCACGTTCTGTATATACATACCCATCTATGAAAATATAATCTTCAAAATTTTTACCAGGCATGTACTCCATCACAAAGAAGCTCTTTTTCTCCCATAGGAAATGATCATATAGACTAGGAATTGCATGATGATTTAATGTTTGTAAAATCATTTTCTCTTGTTCAAATGATCTTCTACCAGACTCATATCTTTGTTTACTTTGTCTTAATTGTTTTAAGACTTTATATCTATTTATTTGTAAATCATTAACGACATATGTAACCCCATAACTGCCCATTCCAATTACTGATTCAATTTTATAACGCTCTGCAACAATTGTATTTTTTCGCAGTGGTCTATCAAATAATGCTAGTACACGACGCCATTTCATCAGCTGCTTGAAAAGAAGCTACGGCTTTTACGTTTTCTTTTATAATGTTGATGTCCATAACCAGATGAACGTCGTTTATAATCGCTACTTGAATACGAGCGCCCTCTACGACGATAATCACTACTTGAATACGAACGATATTTTTTCTTTCCTAATAAAGAATCAATAATTTTTTTGAACATTCCTTCACCTCTTGAGTAAAATTTCCTTTTCATTATACCAATAATTATTGACTATATTTGTGACAGGTTTGTAAAGAGTAAAAAACGACGAGTTATGCCCGTCGTTACTTTCATTCATCCTCTTCATCAAAAACTTCATCAATCATGCATTTCTCTAATAAATACTCAAATGTAATATCTGCGAGATCTTCAATTTCTTCTCGTTTTGGGACGTACCCTCTTTCAATTAGTTGCTCATAAAAAAACTCCGCAATCTCTTCCGTATCAATCACGACTTCAATTTCCTTCATGAGCATCACTCCTTTATTTCTGTTTTATGAAAAAATCTCAAAATTATGTATATGAGATTAGAAAAATAGATTTTATTTTTTTATAGGTCATAACCTTTGGACGAGATACATACGATTGTAGTACAAGCTATTCAAAGGGGGAAATAATAATGGAAAATCAATATGAAGTAGGACAAACAAAAGAAGAGTTCATGCATGAAGATCAATGGGCAGACTCTCTTATAAAGTGGCTTTTTATTTTTTTAATAGTTGTAGGCATACCTTATACTGCATATGTTGTTGTTCAATTTATTCTCTCTTTCTAGTTAACTATTTTTTCTCTGTCAATTTAACTAAATAATTATGAACAACATCCATTACAATTTTATATTCTTCATCTTTAAATGTATCGAACAATAATTGATAATCGTTATAAATATCAAGTAATCCATCAATGATTTCTTGACGATTCGTCTTAACACTCACTTTTTTCGAGTTGTTAATTGACTTTAACTTCCCTAAATCTAATTTATTCATACCTGCTTTATCTTGTTTCATTTTCTTCAAAATTGCATTTGCCGTTTGAGCATTGGCGAGTAACGTTAAATCTGATTCATCCGCTTCTAACCATTCACCATCCGTAATCCGTGACAATTCATAAATTGTATCTTCCCATGCATCATTCTTATATCTCCATACTTCTGTACGAAAACCAACAATACGGAAAACATCTTTATCATATCCAGTTACTTGCACAAGATCACCAAACGTAAAATTATAATTTAATTCAATCCACTCCGTATCGCCCTTTTTCATATCTTGCTCTGTAACGTGCTGCAATGTTTGCTCTACGTAAAAGCCATCGTGATTATTGACTTCGTATACATAAACTCCATCTAAAACCTTCATATTTGTGATTTTCCCAACGGTTCCATATAGCGTAATCACGACTATGTCCCCTACGTTGTATTTAGGTTGTTTTTTTCTTGCCATCTCTATCTCTCCTTTTTTTGACGTCGTGATTTTGATATCAGTATATGCAACCTACATAAAAACGCTTATCACAGAAGCTTATATTCATAAATTTTTTCAATAAAAAATATAATCTTATAAAATTTACATTACACTCAAAAAAAAGCTAGTAACTAGACTAGCTTCAAATCAACAAATTTCATAATAAAAAACATACAGAATACTTCACTTTAAATAAAGTAATGTATTCTGTATGTTTTCAAATAGTTTTTATCTATCTTGTATGTATAAATCCCAGGCTTCATCAAATATAGACATACTTTCTAGCATTCCGCTCAACTCTAAGTATGAACTAATTTCATCATAGTCTTCAGATTGCTTCGGAAAACTTAAATCATCATACATCGCCTCTGCTAAATCTGAAATTTCATTTCTAAATAAAGCTGCACGATGCTTCATCATATAATGGTAAAATGTCTTTTTCAAAAATATTCCCTACCTTTCTAACTTGGGTACATTATACAAGGCAAAAAAGAAAAAAACCAGCATAAAAGCTGGTTAAAAGTCGAAATAATTTCTTTTTAATAGACGTGGTCTTCCCATTAATTCTTCATATGTTAGTTGTTTTGGTAAATCTTTCGTGTAAATTAAGAATAATTGATCTTCAATTTCTTTTACTGTATGGTCTGATTGATAGTCCATCCCGCACGAGGAACAAGAAATACATGGTGTCTCTTGGATTTCAATGGCTTTCGTACCATCTGGTAATTCCCAATATACAGTATTCAAGCTTTCTTTCGCTTCTGTACTGTCACACCACATACAATTCATACTGCATCACCCTCAGTTTTTTTGTCGTTTTCTTCTAATTTAGCCATTTGTGCTTGATATTTTTTATCTTTTAATTGATCGCGCTTATCACGTTTATCTTTTAAAGATGCATGAGTATCATTATCTTCGTAGTCTTTACGACGGTTCATACGCTGTAAGTCGTCTGGAACGAGGTTAAATTTCTTATCGCTCATAAGACCTGCGATACCAACATCTGAACGTTTTTCTTCGTAGTTCGGATAAATCTCTTTAAAGTATCCTTCCGCTCTTCCTGGAATATAGCTCTCTGGCTCTGGATACGTCGTAATAACACCTTCAAAGTTACGAAGTACAACTTTATCTGCACTTTGTGAGATTAAATAGTTTGGTTGAAGTGCAATTTTACCGCCTCCACCTGGCGCATCAACAACGAATGTCGGAACAGCATAACCAGATGTGTGTCCACGTAAACCTTCAATAATTTCAAGACCTTTAGATACTGGTGCACGGAAGTGACCGATACCTTCAGATAAGTCACATTGATAAATGTAGTATGGACGTACACGGATTTTTACTAAGTCATGCATAAGTTTTTTCATAATTGGAACGCTGTCGTTAATACCAGCTAAAATTACTGCTTGGTTTCCGACTGGAACACCAGCATTCGCTAACATTTCACATGCCTTTTTCGATTCTTCAGTAATTTCAATAGATGTATTGAAATGTGTATTTAACCATACTGGATGGTATTTTTTAATAATGTTACATAAATTTTCTGTAATACGTTGTGGGAATACTACTGGTGCTCTCGTTCCGATACGAATAATCTCAACATGCGGAATCTCTCTTAAATTTTTTAATACATATTCTAAAATTTTATCGTTAATTAGAAGTCCGTCACCACCTGAGATTAATACATCTCGTACTTGTGGCGTTTCACGAATATAAGTAATTGCATCATCTAATTGTTTCTTCGGTACACCCATTCCAATTTGTCCACTAAAACGACGGCGTGTACAGTAACGACAATACATAGAACATTGATTTGTTACCAGGAATAGTACACGGTCTGGATAACGATGTGTTAGCCCTGGAACTGGTGAATCTTCATCTTCGTGAAGTGGATCTTCTAAATCATATTTTGTTTTATATAACTCTTCCGAAATCGGTACTGATTGCATCCGAATCGGACAGCGTGGATCATCAGGATTCATTAGCCAAGCATAGTATGGTGTAATGTTTAACGGGATCGTTTTCGTTGAAATTTTAACGCCCTCTTCTTCTTCAGGTGTTAAGTTAATCACTTTTCTTAAGTCATCTAACGTTTTGATCGTATTCGTTAATTGCCAAACCCAATCATTCCATTGCTCTTCAGTAACATCTTTCCATAATTCGATATCCTTCCAGTGACGATTTGGTTTGTATACATCATGTAACATTGCTATTCCCCCTTTTTATACGCTCATTCTTTATATAAGCAATAGTTATGCCAACTTTACATTGTTGATAAGTAATTGTGCGGAGAACCCTATTACATAAGCGAAAAAATATTTTTAAGCGTTGTATGAAATCAATACTTAACATCATATTCATTACTATTTATATATGTAAACGCTCTTTTATTCGTGCAAACACATAAAAACCGCCGATTATTCGGCGGTTTTGTCGTACTTGCTCAGTTTATATTGAAGCGTTTGACGAGGGATACCCAACATTTTTGCGGCTTGTAATATATTCCCTTCCGTTTCAATCAACGCTTGATCTATCAATTCTTTTTCTGTTTGATGAAGTGCTTCTCTAAGTGGCATTATACCCTTCTTCTTCGAAAACGTCTCTTTCCGAAATATACGTGGTAAACAATTGGCTGTTAATGTATTTCCTTCTGCAATAATAACAGCATGTTCAATCGTATGTTTTAACTCCCGGACATTTCCAGGCCACTGATAAGCTTGCAGTCTATCTTTCGCTTCCTCATCAATTTGAAGTACACCTTTTTTATAACTTTTATTATATTCTTTCAAAAAATAAGATGCTAATAATAGTACATCCTCAGTTCTTTCACGAAGCGGTGGGATATATAATGAAAATACGTTTAAGCGATAATATAAATCCGTGCGAATTTTATTCTCTCGTAAACATATTTCTGGAGGCTGGTTCATCGCGGTAATAACACGAACATCTACTTTTCTCGTCTTATTATCACCAATTCTTCTAATGACTCCATCTTCTAACACTCGTAACATTTTTGCCTGCAAATCAAGAGGCATTGAATTCAGTTCATCTAAAAATAATGTACCACCATCAACCAGTTCAAATAGCCCAGCTCTTTCAATCGCTCCTGTATAGCTTCCTTTTGTCGTTCCAAACAATAAACTTTCTAGTAGCGACTCTGGTAAAGCTGCACAGTTTTGTGCAATAAATGGCTTATTTTTTCTTTTAGAAGCTTCATGAATTGCTTGTACGAACAGTTCTTTTCCTGTTCCTGTTTCACCATATATTAAAACATTCGCGTCTGTTGGTGCTACTTTTTGTGCTAACTCTTTCGTCTGTTTAAACCGCGTATCATTTGTCACTATCGTCTCAAATGCAGCGTGCTTTTTAATCACTTTTTTTCTAGATGATCGCTTTATTTTCGACTGTAAATCAACAATTGTGTCAGTAAGTTTTTGAATTGTAGAGTAATCCTTTGCAATTTCAACAGCCCCAGCAATATTCCCATCTATAAAAATAGGTAATGTCGTATTTACTGTACAAACATCTTCACCATTTAAATTTTGATAATGCTGTACTTGATGTACGATAGGTTTTTTTGTATCTAGTACTTTCATCAATGTACTCGTTTCCCTTGATAAAGACGGGAACGCTTCTAACAGATGTTTCCCTAACACTTTTTCAATCTTCGATCCATCGTGTTTTGCAGCTACAGAATTATAAAATATTGTAATTCCATTCTCATCTACAGCGTGTATAGCCTCATCAATACTGCCCAAAATCGCTTCAATGACTTCTTGTGTCGAAACTGCTAGCAATGTCATCCCCCCTCTTGCCGAAAATCCGGCAATTATATGCCGAATTTTCGGCATACCTATGTGCGATTGTAAGCATGACGATTCCGTTCTATAATTTTGATCAATTTTATATTTTCATTAGATAACTCGAGACTCTAATTAGTACGGCTTTTCGAACACCCAGCTCCACCTAACTGTTTTGCTTTACAGCTAAATTTTGAGGCGAAATTTTTACTGCTTTCGAATAGCTAGATAGATTTTTCACCCATATATTCATATCTTCCAACTTATCGAAAATGTAACAATTATTC
The DNA here is from genome assembly GCF_051916495.1 of Bacillus cereus group sp. MYBK216-1. Classification (NCBI taxonomy): domain Bacteria; kingdom Bacillati; phylum Bacillota; class Bacilli; order Caryophanales; family Bacillaceae; genus Bacillus; species Bacillus cereus group sp. MYBK216-1. The sequence continues at coordinate 398,876 of NZ_JBQAGT010000002.1, read as the reverse complement.
GCCAGTCTTCCTGTATACGTATAGCCTAACTGATGAAAGGCAGCATTCATTCCGAAAGAAAGCGATCGAGCAATTGTATAGGAGCAGAAAATAGATCTTTCTCGAAGCTCTTCCTCTAATTTAATTAGTAAACTTTTCATAAATCCATGTTTACGATATTCAGGTAAAGTAGCACAATTTGTTAATTCTGCATTCCCTTCCTTTATGTTCATTTCTGCAGATGCTGTACTAATAATTTTCCCCTCAAATTCATATACGTAGTAAATTGTATCATCTTCTTTCATCGTCTGTAATACATAACTCGCTTCATTTAAAGGTGTCGGATACACTTCAAACACTTTTCCGAATACAATTGCTAATTCTTCTGCATCTTCTTCAGTCGCTTTTCTCAGCAAAAATTTCTCTGGAACTACTTTTTCTTTTATTTCTTTCCCTTTTACACCGCTTAATATAGTATCTTCCTCAGTCCAATGCATACTATTTCGTCTTTCATCATTATTATATTTCACAAAAAAGTATGCATCGTGTCCTTGAAAATAATGAGGTATCGTTGCTTCCAACAAAAAACCGAAAGAGAGCCATGTTGAAACATGCTCTCCCTTTCCTTTAATAATACATTTAGTGAAAGAATGTTTCTCTGCTAGTTCGTCAATTGTCTGTATAATACTTTCAACATTTCCTGTATAGTGATCTACCCGGATACGTTTATTAAAATAATCTAAAACACCTTCTACTGTATAACAATTCGTCTGTTCTCTAAAAGATTCATAGTATTTCATTTTTTCACCTCACACCAATCTAGTAATGTACATGCAATAATTTTTGCGGCAGCTATCATTTTATCAACTTCTATATATTCGTTTGGATAGTGTGCTACTTTCGTCTCTCCTGGACCAAATACTATTGTTGGTACGTTTGCAATTTGTGTAAATAAACCTCCATCAGTCCCCCACGGAGATGCTTCAATAATTGGTTCGTTCCCTTCGATTTCAACAAAGTTGTGATGAAGTGTCGTAATGAGTTCATGATTCTCTTCTAGTTCACCAGGAACCCATCTCGCTCCAAACCATTCTACTTCTACTGGATTTTCAACAAACCAATTGTCCACATCATTTAATTCAGCAATCCAATTCTCAAACTCTTCTTTTGCCGCCTCTATAGTCTCATTCGGCGCAACACCGCATCTTCCTTCTAAAATTAATTCATCGGGAACAGAACTTGGCCAACTCCCTCCTTCAATTTTCCCAATGTTAATTGGAATCGGAATCGGAATTCCTTTAAATAACGGATCTGTAATTCGACTATTTCTTTTCTCCTCTAGCTTTCTTACATGTTCTATAACAAACATACTTTTTTCAATTGCACTAACCCCTTCATAGCGCGTTCCACCGTGTGCAGCTTTCCCTTTTACACGTAGACGAAACCACATGGAACCTTGTTGTTTCGGGAAAAACTTCATATTAGTAGGCTCTGGAATAATGACACCATCTGCCTTATATCCTCGTAATATAGTTGCTAATGTCCCAGCTCCGCCACTTTCCTCTTCTATTACACTTTGAAAATAGATGTCTCCTTTTAATTCAATGTTAGATTCAATAATCGCTTCCATCGCAAGCATAAGTGCGACATTTCCGCCTTTCATATCCGTCGTTCCACGGCCATATATACGATTTCCTATTTTCTCACCGCTATAAGGATGATGTTCCCACTGATTCACATCCCCTTCTGGAACTACATCAATATGCCCATTTAATATCATAGATTTCCCGTCGCCACTTCCTTTTAAAGTTGCTACAATATTTGGGCTATCTGAAAAACTTGTACGGGGTGATACAAAATAAGGATGATCTTTCATTTTAGAAAAAGAAGGCTCCCATATATCAAGGTCTAAACCTAATTCACGTAATTTTTCAATCACAATTGCCTGCGCTCCGCTTTCATCACCAGATACGCTCTTTTCTTGAATTAATCGTTTTAAAAATTTCACACTTTCCTCTTCATGGCTCTCAATATAATCACAAACTTGCTTTTTTAATTGCTCCATATATTACATCTCCCTTCATTCAATTACTAGTAAGTTAGAACTAATTTGAAAATCAGCTTCTGTATGTCGTTTTACATCTTCTACTGTGTATGGGCTCATTAATTCTAGTAATATAAGTCCACTCGGAGTTACCTCCATGACTGCCATATCAGTAATAATTAAATCTACACATTTCTTTGAAGTTAATGGCAATGTACACTCTGAAACAATTTTTGCATTTCCGTACTTATCAACATGATTCATCACAACAACGACCCGCTTCGCTTTTTGTGCTAAATCCATTGCTCCACCAAGACCTGGAACACGTTTTCCAGGTACAATCCAGTTTGCTAAATCACCATTTTCACTTACTTGTAATGAACCAAGAATCGTTATGTCTAGCAAACCTTTTCGAATCATACCAAACGCTGTGCAACTATCGAAATAACTCGCTCCTGTTATAAGAGAAGTTGGTAAACCTGCTGCGTTACACAAATTTTCGTCTTCATTCCCTTTACTTGGCGTTGGTCCCATGCCGACGATTCCATTTTCCGCATGAAACATAACATTTATATCGTCAGGCAAATGATTTGGTACAAGCGATGGTATGCCAATACCTAAATTTACAATCATGCCATTTTGTATTTCTTTCGCCGCTCGCCTAGCAATCTTATCCCTCACTTCTACGCCCATACCCATTTCCAGTTCACTCCTTCCGACGGTACAATATAATTTACGAAAACACCTGGAACGACAATTTCCTCTGGATCTAAACTTCCAAGCGGAACTATTTCTTCTGCTTCTACAATTGTTATATCCCCAGCCATAGCTACGTGAGGATTCATATTTCGTGCACTTTTGTCAAATACAAGGTTACCAAACGGATCTGCCTTTTTCGCATATACAATTGAAACTTCAGCAGTTAACGCTGTTTCAACTAAGTAGGTCTTACCATCCATTTCAACTGTTCGTTTTCCCTCTTCCACAATCGTATCAACACCAACATCAACTAAAACACCACCAAGACCAACGCCACCAGCGCGAATGCGCTCTGCTAATGTTCCCTGCGGAGAAAACTCAATTTGTAATCTTCCCTCGTTTAGTTGCCTTCCTGCATTTGGATTGGAGCCAATGTGAGAAGTAATTAGTGATTTAACTCTTTCATTTGTAACAAGACGACCGATACCTACATCAGGAAATCCAGTGTCATTTCCAACCAAATTTAAATTTGTAATGCCTTTTTCTAAAATTGCCTGTATTAAAGATGGAGGGGATCCAATCCCTCCAAATCCCCCAAACATTAATGTCATATCATCATGGAACAAAGAAATTACTTCCTCAATTTCTTTTAATTTACCGAATGTATTTGTAATAGTTGTCATGCGATACTATGCCCTCCTTTTTGCATCATCTCTTCCACACTTTTAGAGAAAATTGAAAGTAATTCATCTAACTCGGAATATGTAGTTGTCATTGGCGGTGCTACAAGCAGTGCACTATCTTCTTTTCCTGCTTGCCCTGAAACGGCTTGGTATAAAAGTAGCCCATTTTTAGCTGCAACTGAAATAAGCTCTGACGCTTTTGTAAACGGTTGCAATTCTACTCCGATTAGCAACCCTTTTCCGCGCACATCAGCAATGATTGTCGATTGTTGCTGAACTTTCTGTAAGCCTTTTATTAAATACTCTCCCTTTTCTGCTGTTTTTTCAGGGAGATTATGTTTCTCCATATATTCAATAACAGCTAAAGCCGTTGCTGCAGACAAGGGATTTGCACTTAACGTATGACCGCTCATTACTGAACGTGATCCACGTAATATTGGTTCCATAACACGATCACTTACAACTGTCGCTGCCATCGGTGTATATCCCGCTCCTAACCCTTTACCAAGTGTCATAATATCCGGCTCTACACCCCAATGCTCCATCGCAAACCATGCTCCAGTACGACCAAGCCCAGTCATTACTTCATCCGCAATAAATAAAATATCGTAATGATTACAAATATCTTTAATGACTTTATAATAGTCCTTCGGCGGAACAACCGCGCCTCCAGCTGCTCCGATAATCGGCTCAGCAATAAAAGCAGCAATATGCTCTGCACCAATTCTTTCAATTGATCTTTCTAGTTCAGTCGCACATGCCAGCTGACAAGTTGGATATACCTTTTGAACAGGACATCTGAAACAATATGGAGCTGGTATAGTCGGATAGTCTTCCAAAATAGATACAAAACGTTGTCTACGTAGTGGGTGACCAGACATCGATAAAGCACCCATCGTAATGCCGTGATAACTCATCCATCTTGATAAAATTTTATGTTTCCCTTGAATACCTCGCTCTTGAAAATGCTGAATTGCAATTTTCATAGCTGTTTCATTCGCTTCCGTACCACTATTTACAAAAAAACTCCAGTTCAAATCTCCTACACTTAAATCACTTAACTTCTTCGCTAATTTTTCAGCTGGTTCACTCGTAAACTGTGATCTATAAACGAAAGCAATCTCCTCAGCTTGCTTTTTAATAACGTCTGCAATCTCCTTTACGCCATGCCCAATACCTGCCGTAATTGCTCCTGACGAACCATCAAAATATTTATTGCCATTTTGATCATACAAATAAACACCTTTTCCATGTGAAATCATTGGATACGGCTGACCAACAAGTGGTTTAATTAAGTAATCGCGCATAGCGCTCCCCCATTTCTCCAATTTGTATATATATATGAAGAAAATTGACGTTTCTTTCATAAAAAAGAATCCTCTGCAAAAGCAGTGAATTTATCAAAAAACTATTATAAAATATACAAATGAGTGCTTAAAAATATTTATAAAACAGAAAATTCAGAACTCTAAACGAAGACCAATCCTTTTCTATACGCCCAAATAACCCTCCCTTTTATATGAAATGACTACATCACCAAATGTTTTTATAGCATAATGTCAGCTGTCCTTAAATGCCGACATTCTGTACACTTCGACGGAACTCCCGTTAAACTCCTTCCTATTATCCTACTTTAAATTGCATATTTTAAAACAAATTTCGACACCCCACCTTACTAATCAATTCAAATTCCTATTTATTATGTAAACTTTTCATTTTTAAACTATAAAAAAAGAACCGATTAACCACACTAATCAGTTCGTCATGACGCTCTCTTATGGGTTAATACTGTCAATTGCTAAAATAAATAGAAAAATGAAGTTTACAAATTCATCCTACAGCTTATAACACAAAATCTTTTCATAACTTCATTCACAATTACTATCGGGATATCCCTATCCCGAAGTGGCACTCCTTTTCTCAGATTTAAATTATCTTTCCTTTATAATTTATGTAGGACAATTATCACTTTGTATGTGTATTTGCCTATAATTAAAAAAATCCCTAGTTTTCTAGCGATTTTTGGACATGTATTCTATATGTTAATTGAAATACACTTACAATTTGGCATTTATTTTACTTTCATACAGTCATATGTACTGCTTTACTCTGCGAAATACTCATAAGCACCAGCACCTCTTTATGACAACATATTTGTTGTCAATTTTTAATTTCCCCTCTATAAAATCATTTTTTTCGCATAACCGCTTTCTTGCTTCGCATATAGTTTTAATGATGACAAAGGAGGAATGTTCATGTCTCAATCTGAAATCGAAAAATATGGACAAGAAGTTACACAATACGAACAGCTCGCACGTTACTATCAGTTTCGTAATCCTAAAAAATATATAGAATTATATATGAAATATTACGATGCACTATCAAAACTTGTACAGGCGTATGAAACAAGAGATTCACAAGAAGCTGCTTTACCTTCACATATAAGAATTTTTCATGCCAATCCAAATATACCGGCTGTTGACATTTTAGTAAACGGACAAAAAGTTATTAAAAATATTTCATTTAAGCAATTCAGCCCTTATTTATCATTAGTACAAGGTAAATACCGTATAGATATTGTTCCTGTCGGAAATGAAACTCCAATCTTTTCAGCGCTGGTACCAATAATGGGAAATCATACTTATACTCTTGCTGCAATAAATAGTGACAATCACCTACAATTACAACCTATACTTGATAATACACATTTACCAGCTGGTCAAGCCAAAATACGCTTTGCACATTTCTCTCCAGATACCCCTGTTGTAAATGTAGATTTAAAAGATGGGGATCATTTATTTGAAAATGTACTCTTTAAACAAATAACAGATTTTTTGCAAGTTAGCCCTGGTACAGCAGATATTGAAATTTCACTCGCAGATAATAAAAACGTTTTACTGACTATACCGAAATTCAATGTTGAACCAAATGTTATTTATACAATTTCAATAGTAGGTTATTCAACTAAAGATCCTAAATTAGAAGCCGTCATACTCACAAATTAAAACAGTCTACACCATTCATTTGGTGTAGACTGTTTATTTTTGAAATGCAATTTGAAATTCTGTCCAATCGTTATCTGATCGACACATAATGGACCCATTATGTTTTTCCACAATTTGTTTACATACAAATAATCCAATACCAGTTCCTAACTTTTTAGTAGTTACAAATGGTTCAAAAATCGTTTCTACATTTTCAGCTGGAATCATTGGTCCATTATTTTTTATCACAATTCGAATAGCTTGATCTTCTTCAAATACATCGATGATAATTTTTCGTTCTTCTTTCATTGATTCAAGAGCATCAATTGAATTCATTAATATGTTTAAAAATACTTGTCTCACTTCACTTCGATAACCAACAAGCGGAATTGGATACGGTAAGTTCTTTTCAATCAAAACATTCGCATTGACCAAACTCGGATATAAGAATTGTATAATGTCTTGAAACAAGTCATTAAGCCAAAACCGTTCCGATTCATTCCACATTTCTTTTTTCGATACGAGTAAAAATTGCGAAATACGAAAATTTAATTGGTCTAATTCATGCGAAATAATATCTAAATACGATAAACTCGGATGATCTGCCTTTAATAATTTGACAAACCCCATAATGGAAGTAAGCGGATTACGAAATTCATGTACAAAACTAGCTGACATTTGTCCTAAAATCGTCAGTCTTTCTTTATGTGTTTCGTTAATATATTGCTGTTTTTCCTCTAAATTCTTCGATATAATTTCCGAGTATTTTAAAACGGTATAATAAATTAATTTGTCAAAACAAGTATGTATTTTTGCCATAATTGGTTTCAATTCACGAGCACTAACATCTAATTCACACATCGCTTCGAAAAGTTCATTTCTTCCCACGTTTGCGTTATAAACAAAATCTCCAATATTCGCATCTGCTCCAGCACGTTCAATAGCAATTTTCTCGCATAACGGTTGAAGATAATTTATATCTTTATCTTCCATAGTAAGTTCGATAATTAACTCTAGTAAATCCTCTCCATTTTGAACTACTTCTAGTTTAAATGGATCTTTTTCGGAAATTATCATTTTGTTTTTCCAGTTCTCTACGAATTGGTGCCTATTGTTTTTCAAGTGTGAACAAAATATTTCTTTAATATCCTTATCGATTGGAAAAACCTCCATTCCCTCCATTTCCATACGACGAATACCCTTTATATTTTGAATATTAACACAAAAAATAAGATTCGTTAATAGATTTTTGTCACATTTTGTTAATTTCTGTTGATAAAATTATTTTTTTCTTTCTTATTTAACTAATTGTATGTAAATCCCCTTTTTCCTTCACATATTTTCATTATTTCCTTAGTCAAAACGACTTTTTTTTGCATCATTTTTAATTCTTGCGTACAATAGAAAATGAAAGGTGTGAAAAATATGGTAAATAAAAATGTGGAAGATTATCTCCAAGAAGGCATTTACGGCCAAAAGCAAAACAAACCAGAAGAACGTAATATGTATTTAACTACATTACGTGAGCGTGTGGAAATCGCTTTAACGATCGGTCAAGTAATGCAAAGTAATGTATACTCTGAAGTGGCGGGTAGCATGCGCTCTTCTCAATCATTACAACTCCTCCTAAATGGTGGCATTGCTTACCCACATTTATCAAAATACATTAAATTAGCAAACGAAAAAAATGTTCCTTTTACAATTGTTCAAAATAAAGATACAAAAACACCAATCGGTTTAGTATTAACTCATGCTACTGCTGTAGATAAAGAACAAATTTATGTAGAAGATACTATTTTCAAACAAGAAATGAAGTAAAAGTTACACTTAATTAAATAGTTACTAGAAGCGTAAAAAACGAGTATGGAATCGTAAACATTTCCTACTCGTTTTTTAGCGCAAGTTTTAAGTTTTTCTACTCTATTTTTTAATACATACTAATTTCATTTCTGTCATTTCTTCTATTGCATATTTAATTCCTTCGCGCCCCGTGCCACTTTCTTTCACGCCACCATAAGGCATATGATCTACTCTGAACGTTGGAATATCATTAATCATGACACCACCAACCTCTAGCTCATCAATTGCACGCATTGCTTTAAATAAATTATTTGTAAATACCCCTGCCTGTAAGCCGTAACGCGAATTATTTACTTGCTCAATCGCTTCATCAAATTCTTTAAATGTATTTACTGTCATGAGTGGACCGAATACTTCTTGGCACTGCACAGATACATGATCTGGAACATTTGTTAATACAGTTGGTTCAAAAATTCTTGCATCCTGCTTTTTACCACCGCATAAAACAGTTGCTCCTTCCTTAATTGCTTCTTGAACCCACATATCAATTCGCTCTACATCTTTTTTTGAAATTAAAGCTGATACATCCGTTTCCTCAAGCAGTGGATCACCAACAACAACTGATTCCATCGCTTTCTTTAGCTTCGAAAGAAATTCATGTATTTTCGTTTCATGTACAAAAACACGTTGTACGGAAATACAAACTTGCCCATTATTAACAAATGCTCCCCATTTTACACGTTCAATTATTTCATCTGTTAACTCTACATCTTCATCAATAATAACAGCAGCATTTGAGCCTAGTTCTAACGTAACTCGTTTTAGCCCAGCCTTTTGTTTTATTCCGATTCCAACTTTTGGACTTCCGGTAAAAGTAATAGAAGCAACATAATCATTTTTGACGATTGCCTCACCAACCGTGGAGCCAGGGCCAGAAATGATATTTAAAGCTCCATTTGGCAATCCTGCCTCTTTAAATAACTCAACTAATGCATAAGATGATAATGGCGTTTGATCAGCTGGCTTTAATACAACTGTATTTCCGGCAGCAATTGCTGGTCCAACTTTATGCGCTACTAAATTTAATGGGAAATTAAATGGTGTAATAGCCCCTATAACCCCAATCGGCTTTCGGATTGTATATGCAATACGCCCATTCGCACCAGGTGCGGCGTCTAATGGCAATGTTTCACCATATATACGCTTCGCTTCTTCAGCTGCAAATTTGTACGTTTGAACAGTACGATCTACTTCTCCCCTTGCAGCACGTATTGGTTTGGCAGCTTCTTTTGCAATAATCTCTGCAAATTCTTCTCTTCTTTCATCCATTTTTTGTGCAACTTTCTCTAAAATAGTCGCACGATCATATGCAGATAATTTATTCATTTTTGTCATTGCATTTTTTGCAGCAGTAACAGCCTCTTTTACATCTTCTTCCGTTCCTTGTGCAATTTCCGCTAATGTTTCTTCAGAATATGGTGCGTATAATGGTTTATACGTGTTTACAGTTTTCCAATCTCCATTTATATATAAATGCTTTTTCATACTTCTTCTCCTTCCAAATATATGTATACAACAATATTTCACCTAGTGAAAGAACTGACTTATTTCATTGTATCATAGCCCCTATCCCTCAAAAAACATTATGCTCAAAAAAACTCTGCTATATAGCAGAGTTTACGAGCTAATTTGCTCTTGTAACGAAATTTGTTTTTCATCTTCTAAAATAACAATCGATTCTACTATCTTTGTAACTTCTAATCTTTTTATATATCGTCCATCTAATTCTTTCACACAAAACTTATAATTTTCAATTTCAATGGAATCTTCTTCAGCAATCTCTATATTCTTCGTTAAAATCCAACCACCGATTGTATCAACACCATCATCATCAATCCCTAAACCAAATAACGTATTCACTTCACTAACAAGTACTTTTCCCTCTAGTATCGTCTTCGTTTCACTAACCTTTTGAATTTCTGGCTGCTCATCCGTATCAAACTCATCCTGAATATCTCCAACAATTTCTTCCAGAATATCTTCAACAGTAACAAGTCCAGATGTTCCACCATATTCATCTATCAATATAGCAATATGTGTTCTTTCTTTTTGCATTTTTAAAAACAAATCATGAATTGGAATAGAATCGATAACTAAAATAATTGGTCTCATATATTGCTCTACTGTCTTCTTATTAGCAGCTTTATGTTGTACAAATTCAGTAAAAATATCTTTAAAATTCACAAAACCTATTACATGGTCTTTGTCGCCATCAACAACTGGATACCTTGTATATTTTTCACGAGACATTTTTTGCAAAGCTTCTTCAGCAGGCATCTCTTTACTTATAATATTCATTTCAGTTCGAGGTACCATTATTTCTTTTGCAATCCGATCATCAAATTCAAAAATTTTATTCACATATTTATATTCAGATTGATTAATCTCACCATTTTTATAACTTTCTGAAACTAACAACCGTAATTCTTCTTCTGAATGTACCTCATCATGCCCCTTCGGCGGTTTCAGCCCTAGCAGCTTCGTAATGATTCGAGCTGAACCATTTAATAGCCAAATGAATGGGAATGCAATACGATAAAAGAAAATTAACGGCTTAGAAACAAGTAAACTCACCTGTTCAGATTTTTGAATTGCAAATGTTTTTGGGGCCAATTCCCCTATTACAACATGTAAAAAAGTAATTAACAAAAACACTAAAATTACAGCAAAAATGTCTGCTAGTTGAGTAGAGATATTCCAATTTGCAAAAAGCGTATCAAACATTTGCTTTAACGCAGGTTTACCAAACCACCCAATTCCTAAAGCTGTAACAGTAATTCCCAGCTGACAAGCAGATAGATATTCGTCTAAGTTTGTAATGACTGTTTTGACCGATGTTGCACGATTATTTCCTTCTGCAATTAAATAGTCAATTCGTGAACTTCTCACTTTAACAATTGCAAATTCTGCTGCAACGAAAAATGCCGTTAAGGCAATTAAAACAATCACTATACTTATACTATATATGTCCAAATACTTTTCCTTACTTACATTGTAAGCAAGGAAGCCACCTCCTACTTAATTTTATTCAAGTGAAGTAAGCATTCTAATACTCTAACAAAATTCTACATTAGCAACCACCTTTTTATATATTATATGCATACATAAAAAAGATATTTATCATTATGATAATCTAATTCATTTACACTCGTCAAATTATTCTAAATGCTACGATAAGACATTTTTATTTAAACGAACTATTCTTCTTAACTCAATTTCGTGAAAAAACACTTTCTTTGCCGATTCCACACTTCTTTTGTCGCACTAGAAGGGAACTTACTTTATAGCTCGAAATCATTCAACAGGATATATATAGGAGGGATTATTTTGGAATATAAAACACCATTTATCGCAAAGAAATTAGGTGTTAGCCCAAAGGCTGTTGTTCGGATCGCGCAACAATTAAATCTTACGATAGAGAAAAACAAATATGGCCACTTTATTTTCACACAAGAGGATGTCGATCAAATGTTAGAACACCATCGATTTCAAATAGAGCAATCTCAAAATTCTCAATCTACTCAAAAAGCTTCCTCAGATGAGGTTAAGGAATTAAAAACTCAAGTTAATACAATTGTTCAAAACATATCATCGAATGATTTTGAGCAATTAACTAATCAATTAAACACTATTACGAGAAGACTTGATCGAATGGAAGAACAAATGCAAGATAAGGCAAATGATGTCGTCACGTACCAACTTTTACAACACCGTCGTGAAATGGAGGAAATGTTAGAGCGAATTCAAAAGTTAGAAGCTGCCCTAACGAAAGAAGAACCCATTTATATTACTCCTGATTCAAAACCAACATATGAACGAGAAAAGAAACCGAAGCGCCGCAAAATGATTTTTAGTATATTTGGATTATAATTTTTAGACCCTTATTAAAATAATAAGGGTCTTTTTTAATGAAGAGTTATATCCTATACAAATATTATTCTCTTTATTATACATATTCACTTCGCTTTATTTCGTTAACATAATATTTTTACTGTATTCTGCAATTAATGCCTGTGCATGAGCATTCCCTTGAATCACATCACGAAATTCTTTTAAAGAATACAAATGCGTAACCCCTTTTCGAGCATGAATTCTTACTGGTACACCTTGTAAAGTATCATGAAACTGAAATGGATTATCTATCGGTTCAATTGGAAAACCAAGTGTAAGTAAATACATATACATTCTTTTTGTTACTGCTGCAATGTACCATTCAGCTTTTGTTTCTAACGCATGTATAAATAAAATAGCTGTTAGCCTTTTGAAATGTCCTCTCCCACGAGACGTTTTCGAAATACTTAACTTGCCTATTTCATACACATTCTTCAAATCTTTTACTAAATCATTTTTAGAAAACGGATAGAAAAACTCAGAATTCGATTGCTCAGGTACCGTATACTTAATACATTCTACTGTACCAATAGGATGTTCATCTTCTATTAATAAAAATCGTGATGGATTTAAATTACGTTCTACGAACATTAAGTTTCTTTCTTCACAAAAATCTCCCCATAGTTGTTCGAACCCAAAATGTTCTTCCTTTGTTTGAACACGCTGGAACATATTTAACCGCCTTTCCCATCGCCGCTCTGTTTTTTGATAACGCTTTCACTATCTATCATATAAGAACAAATCTTCGTATGCAACTAAAAATATTTATGACTTATTATATTCTGCAAAATGAATTAGATTCCAATTTAATCGACTTTTATCCCGCGCTCACATTCCTTTTAATAACACATTTGTATCACTTTTCAAATCTAAATTACATTATGTTTCTTTCCATACAGCATATAATTCTTCTTAATCTAAAGAAATCCTTTATGAAAAAGGATTTCTTTTACTTCTTAATGCTTTTTAACCATTTTTCAAAAATTTGTACCATCCCATGTTTTCCAGCTAATTTCTCTTCCCCTTGTTTCGTCTTATATGGATATAACTGCAAGAAAACACCGCATCCAGACTCAATTTTTTTACTATGCATATGGCTTCCTGGATATACACAAATGACTTCATAAATTGACCTTCGATAATAGACTCGCTTTCCATCCTGTTCTTCTACATACTTTATAGACCAGTACTTATACATTTGCTCAGTTGCTTTCGTATTTCCGACATGCTGAAAAATATTGTACATTGGACTATACTTCACTTCAATAATAATAGAAGATTTATATACGTATTTCCCACCTTCTTTTACATAACAGTCTAAGCGAATATCTGGCTTCTTCGTATCCTCACCATTGTAAAAATTACTACCTTTACTTAATGCAATAAGAGGATGTGTTTCAATTAAGTCATTAAATGCGACATGCACCTTTATATCATCTCGTTCTAAAACTACTGTCGTTCCATCTTGTAATCCATCTACATAAAAATGTTCTTGTATTTGTTCACGAATGGAGTTTCTAGCCTCAAAACCAATTTGCTCTAAAATTGAAATAACGATAAAAAAAGCGTAATATTCATACACTAAAAACGTTGGCTTATAAACAAATAATAACGATGGAGATTGATCCGTATATTGCGGGAGTACTTCTAAATGATGTAGTAATTGTTGATGTGGTATCGGTAAATCATGTAAGTTCATATTACTTGTTTCAGTAACTTCCCTCCAAAACGAAGAGTGCATTAACATTTGAAAGTATTGTACATTTTCATGTACAATATGCGCCAATATTTTATATTCTTGTATTTTCATTGAGCTCTTTCGTAAATCGGCTTCTTTTAGTAAATGTATATTTTTATATTTTTGCTTCTCTCTATCGGTTACTGATCCATTACGCTCAATTGTTTGTATAATCGTTTTTACAGCTTGAAACTCTTCTGATTTTTTCTTTTTTTCTCTTTCTAAGATTTCAATTGTTTGACGTAAAAAGCTTTTAGCTTCAATTAAATAATGATAAAATTGCATCGCTTTATATTTAAGAAATGCATTTTCCTTACTATTTTTTTGTTCCATAAACTTACGATTATAATGTTTGGCATAAGGTTTTCGTTCTGCCACTATAGTTCCTTTTCTTGTTGGCTTTCGCTCTTTTCCTTCCCATTTATATTCATTTATAAATTTTGAGCTTGATTCTATTTTCTTAAAAATTGGCTTTATCATTTTCATTTTTTGGGGTAACTTTCTAAGTAACACTAAATAAGAAGAATCCTCAATATCGCTAAGTGCAGAGAAAGTCTTTTTATAGTAACCTCTATCCAAAATCAACTCATTTAAAATTGACTTCACATAGTCTTGAATCATTTCAAATTGATCATCAAAAAAATTTTTCGGTACGATTTGAAATGCGCCATAATACGTTGTATCTTCTATACGCACTTCAAAATGGTATAGACCACAGCGCCATGGATAAAAGAATTCTGTTTTCCCATGTTCATATATTAATACTCTTTGTTTTTTTTCATTTATTTCATATTGAGCCTCTTTTATATTTTTCTGTCCCTCATATACTTTATTCCATATAAAAGTAATATTCATTGGGATTTCATAATTGTACTGCAATCTTATTGGTTTTAATTCTTGTACTTTATAAATACATTGAACTAATGCTGTAGTAGATGTACAAAGACGATTTAATAAAATATAATCTCCTTTCCCCTCATTTCCAATGATTAGCTTTAATACAAAAGGGAGCGTTTCATTCGTATCAACGATTTTTGTTTCGTAACGCCCTTCATTTTGCATATCCATACAACTCCAGTTCTCTACGTTTTTCTCGTATATATGCTAAAGAGTGTTCAAATGTAGATACTCTGTTAGCAAGTGCAGATTGCAAAAGAGGTACTAAGGTCGCCCCCCTTTTTGCTTCTTCAGAAAGTAAAGGCCCAACCATCATTTCGGTCCCTCTGATTTTCGTCAATACACGCTGCTTTATTTGTAAATCAAACCCCTCTTCTCTACTGATCATATAGGTATGGTTATTTTGGAACGGTATGTTTTGCAAATAAGTCGCAATTGCATTTGCACATCGGAAAGAAATTCCCTTAGACGCGTCATGTGATGACAATACGACATGCAACTTATCTAATAGCTCTAATTCTTCTTCAGAAAATACTTCAATCATCGCTTTATTTCTCATCCAATTTATCCGAAATTCTCCCGCTGTTACTTTCAAAGGTGGATGTAATACGACTTTCCCCTGTTCCAGGCCCATCTCACAAAACGGAATTTTCTGTAACGTTATTAGGTTCGTTCGGTCTAATAATCGATCAGAGAGCTCTTTCGTTGTTTCATCAAAATTCACAGTACCTACAAATATAATATTTTCTCCAATTTCAATTGTTGATGGAATTGAACTCTCTATGTCCTGTACACCCTCATACAAGTTTAAAATACGATTTTTTGTTTCAAGTTCAAGAACAGATAGAAACGGAGTAAACCAATGCTCAATATGAGACATGTTCATTTCATCAAAAACGATTATATACAGTTGATTTGGATTTTCTTTCGCCTTCATTAACGTCCTAACTAACTTCGTTTCACTTTCAATAAAAGTACCATTTGGATGAAGGTAACCAAGTAAATCATGTGGTTCTTGATACGATGGCGAAATTGGAATCCAAACCAACTCTTCCCCATACTGTAACCCTAATGCTTCTGCATAAGTTTGCACAAAACGCGATTTCCCAACACCCGGTATACCACCAAGAATCGTTAACATATTTGTTTTTACACTTATATGGAAATTATAAATATCCGTTTCATCCAAATATAACCCTTTATTATGCACCATACTTTGTACATACTGTAAAAAAGACGATTCACGCTCATCCCATTCCCATTCATCTTTTTGCACTTTTATATCCTCTACTTCAACTAGCTTACCTTCTTCATGCATTCGTTTTTGTAAGTGCTCATACACATGATCACTTACAAAATATAATTGATCTTCTACCGCTATTTCTACATACTTCGTCCAGTCACTGCAGTTTATATATTTACATTCACGTTTCTGTTCAAAATAGGCAATTGAGCTAATTGATGACTTTAAAGATATGTTTCCATACAGTCTTCCATCGTGCCACAATAATTCGGGAGACTCAAAGTCTTTCGGAAATTTTGGCATAAGAAATGATAAATAACCGTTGCTAAGTTTTCGTTCTAAAGATTCTCTTTTTTTATTATTTGTAACTTTAGGTGCCGGAATCATTTTATAGCTACTTGCTATTTCTTTCGGTTCTTCTGTACATATTAACTCCACGTATACATTTCCTCTTTCATAATAAAGACGAAACATTACTAATTGCTTTTCTAATTTCCTCTTCTTTAATTCCGAAAAGATTTTTTCATTCTTTTTATTGCTACATAACCCTTCAAATACATATAGTTCATTTGCAAATTGTTCCTGTAAAGTGAATGGTATTGGCGATAAGCATTGTACAAAGAAATTTTCTCCACTCTTCTCTTTCTCAGCTTTTGTAAATTTCCCTAAAAATCTCATATAGTACATTCGTTTTATAAAACTTGGTTGAAGAGCTTTATGTAATTTCACCATAGTCACCTTCTTTTTTCATACTATTCTTAGTGTATGAAAGAAACGAAAAACTAGAAATAAAAAACCTGACATTATCCGCCAGGTTCAAAATGAAAACTTATATTAATGAGAAGGAAATGCTTTTTTCTCTTGTAAAATTGCATTATGAGCAATTTTCATTTTCGCAAGTACGTAACGTAATCGATCTTCAGCGTTTTCATCTTTACTTGTTTGTAATTCCGCCAAATTTTCAACAGAACTTGCTAAATTTTCAATGACTCCTCTCAGTTCAGGATGATGATTAAAAAAAGATTCTTGCACTAATACTTTCCTTAACTCACTAGCTAAATCAATTATTCTAGACAACTGTTCTTTTTCTTCCATTCTCATCCCTCCTGAATATCTTATGTAGTAAATATTCTCTAAACGAAGAAAAAAGCCCTTTAAATGAAAAGGACTTTTTACATTTTTATATTTCCAGTTAATAACATATACAGTGATGTGATAGCCGCAATAATAATTGCCCACATCACATATTTCTCTGCACCTGCAAAGCAACGGTTCCCTTGTTCTTTTCTTGCAAACGTGTAAACAATAATTCCAATTCCATACACAATTGAAACGAGTAGTAAATTCTTTAAACCAGCTGCATAAAGAAGCCATACAGAGTAAATAGAAGCAATTAAAGCTAACGCTCCGTTTTTGAATTTAGCGTCCCTTAGCTCGTTTGTAATGACTAATTTAAATTGGAATAACGCTGATAATAAATATGGTAATAAAATTGATGTTGATGCAATGAAATACATAATTTGATATGTTGATTCCGAAAACAAAACGATGATAAATATAATTTGGGCAACACCATTTGAAATCCATAATGCCATGTGTGGTGTTTGCTTTTTATTTGTTTTCGTAAAGACTTTCGGAAATACGCCATCTTTTCCTGCTACATGAGAAATTTCAGAAACAAGTAAAAACCAGCCAATTAATGTACCGACAAGTGAAGCAACTAATCCGATGTTAATCGCAACTGCACCCCATGGACCAACAACGTGCTCTAATACATGTCCCATTGACGGAGTTTCTAACACAGAAAGTTCGCCTCTTGTCATAGCTCCCATTGACAGGACAGAAATTAAAATATAAATGGACATTACTAAAATAAGTCCCAATACTGTTGCCTTACCAACATCTCGACTATTCTTCGCTCTTCCAGATAATACAACCGCTCCTTCAACTCCAATGAAAACCCAAAGTGTTACAAGCATTGTATTTTTCACTTGACCAAGTATAGCGGAAAGTGAGATCGTTCCTTCTCCCCAAAAATCATGTGTAAATGTGTCCCAGCGAAAGGCTGTTACCATTACAACAATAAATAAAACGATTGGAACTAACTTCCCTATTGTTGCGATAACATTCATAATAGAAGCTTCACGGATCCCAAATAAAATTAGAAAATGAAGTGTCCATAATAAAAGTGATGCCCCAACGATAGACGCAACATTATTTCCTCCCTTGAAAATTGGAAAGAAATAACCTAATGTACTAAACAGTAACATAATTGTTGCGACATTACCTAAGATTCCTGCTAGCCAATATCCCCAAGCACTATTAAATCCAATATATTCACCAAAACCAGCACGTGCATAACTATAAATTCCACCTTCAAGTTCCGGTTTTTGTCTTGCTAACGTTTGATATACGAGCGCAAGGGGAATCATTCCCATCGCTGTAATACACCAGCCAATTATTATTGCACCACTGTTTGCTCCTACTGCTAAATCATGCGGTAAACTAAAAACACCGCCACCAACCATTGTCCCAACTACTAATGCGATTAATGGAAAAAATCCTAACTTCTTTTCTATTTGTACCACCCCATCTGTCATTCTAGGTGTTATGTTCGTTCAACTATTAAAGTCACCTTTTTCTCTAATAGACGTTTCTCTTATATTTTTTCAGGAAAACATTACTTATTCTAAAAGAAAATGAGCAAAAATGGAATACTTTTTTGAAAAAATGTATAAGTATGCACAAAAAAACCGCTCATTTTGTAATGAACGGTCATTTCAAACATATAAATTTGTATATTCCTTGTAAATTTAACGAAGTAAATTCTCTTTTTGTAAAAATTGTTTTGCGACTTCTTCACTACTTTTACCATTTACGTTAACTTCATAATTCATTTTTCGCATTTCTTCATCTGTAATCTTTCCAGATAATTTATTTAATACCTTTTCAAGTTCAGGATATTTCTGTAACGTTTCTTTTCTTAATAATGGTGCTCCTTGATAAGGTGGGAATAGCCCTTTATCATCTTTTAGCACTTTCAGTCCGTATTGCTCCAATTCACTATCTGTTGAATATGCATCAATTACGTTAACATCTCCAGATTCAATTGCGCTATAACGCAGCTTCGGCTCCATCGTTTTAACATTCGAGAACTTATAGTTATATAATTTTTGCATTCCTTTATAACCATCTTCACGATCAGCAAATTCCAATGTAAATCCTACTTTGGCTTCCTGCGCAACATTCCCTAAATCAGAAATTGTATTTATATTCTTTTGATCTGCTATTTTTTTCGGCATGGCTAGTGCATATGTATTGTTATACTCCATTGGCTTCAACATAATCATATTATATTTCTTTTCCATTCCAACGCGAGCCTGCTCATATACTTCATCACGATTTGTACTCTTTGGTTCTTCTTTCACGAAAGTAGATAAAGCTGTTCCTGAAAATTCTGGGTATATATCTACTTCCCCTGATTTCAACGCTTCAAATACAAATGCTGTTTTCCCAAGACCTGGTTTTAATTGTACGTGTAAATCTGTATCTTGTTCAATAAGCTGCTTATACATTTGAATTAAAATTTCAGGTTCTGATCCAAGTTTGCCCGCAATAACAATATCTTTCTTTTCTGTACTCCAAAGAAATGGAGAAGCAATCATTATACAAACAATACATATCATCAATATAACACGCTTAGAAGAGCGTTTCGGTCGTTCAAGTATGCGAAGTACTATATCAAAGAATAAAGCGAGTAACGCGGCTGGTACGGCCCCTAAAATGATAAGTGCATGATCATTTCGATCTATACCTAATAATATAAGCTTACCGAGCCCACCAGCACCAATGAGAGCTGCTAATGTAGCCGTTCCAACAATTAATACCATCGCTGTACGAATACCGGCCATAATAATTGGCAATGCAAGAGGAAGTTCTACCTTCCACAATCTTCTCCAACTATTCATCCCCATAGCTTTCGCGGCTTCTATTAGAGATTCATCTAATTCCCTTATTCCTGTATATGTATTTCGTAAAATAGGTAATAGTGCATACACAACTAATGCGATAATCGCTGGAAGTTTTCCGATTCCTACTAACGGAATTAAGAGTCCAAGCAATGCAAGTGATGGCACTGTCTGCATTACTGCAGAAGTTCCTATTATAAATTCAGCCATTCGTTCTTTTCTTGTTAATAAGATGCCAAGTGGCACTGCTATAATTACTGCAAAAAATAATGAAATAAGCGATATTTGTAAATGCTCACTTAATGCAGTTAGTAATTCTATTTTTCGTTCTTGGAACGTTTGTATAAAATTAGTCACTGTTTAGCCTCTTTCCTTCATTTGTTCAACAATGTAATTGACAATATGACGACTTGTTAACGCTCCAATATATTGACCGTTTTCTTCAACTGGAACGACCTCTTCATCACGCACACGAACTAGTGCTTCTTGTAAGGAAGAATGTAATGATAGCGCCTGCCCTTCTAATTGCACACTTTGATCAAGTGGCAATACATCTGCTACACTTTTCCCCTCATACCAAGTTCGCCCATGATTTCCAATGAACTCCTCTACAAATTCATTTTTCGGATTATGTATAATTCCTTCTGGTGTATCTAGTTGAACAACTTTTCCTTCTTTCATAATACAAATGCGATCTCCAAGTGATAATGCTTCTTGCATATCATGTGTTACGAACACGATTGTTTTTTGAATCTTTTTTTGCAACTGTACAATATCCTTCTGAAGCTGTTCCCTACTTAATGGATCTAACGCACTAAATGGTTCATCCATAAGAACGATTTTCGGGTTTGCGGCTAATGCTCGCACGACACCGACACGTTGTTTTTGTCCTCCTGACAATTCATCAGGCATACGATCTCGATATATATCCGGATCTAATCCAACCATATGTAACAAGTCATCGACGCGTGCTTTTATTTCCTTTTTGCTCCATTGCCTCATTTCAGGAACAACTGCAATATTTTCAGCGATTGTCATATGAGGAAACAAAGCAATCTGTTGCAACACGTATCCTATATCCCAACGTAATTCGTTTATATTATATTGTTGAATATCTTTTCCATCGATTAAAATCGATCCTTCAGTCGTTTCGATTAAACGATTAATCATCTTCATTGTCGTTGTTTTCCCGCAACCACTCGGACCGATAAGAACAAAAAATTCTCCCTTTTTAATTTCTAAATGCAATGAATCCACTGCTTTCGTGCCATCTTCATACGATTTTGACACATGATTAAATTGAATCACAAATACAACTCCTTTACTGTTGTTTCCTTTATTTTGATGGAATATGGCATTCATTTCAAATGATACGCTTTTAAATTAAAAAAGAGCTCACATTTGAGCTCTAACGGTCGAACAATATTGTTTTCATAATAGCAGCATATTCGCGAACATACATTTTTCTCTTAGAACGAATTGGTGTTTCAGCAGCTAGTGCCTCCATCTTCATGCCTAAACGCTTTGCAATTATTTTCGTTCGATATAAATGATACGTATTACTTACAACTACTGCATGTTTCACATTATATAAATCCATACTAAACTTTAAGTTTTCATACGTATTTGTAGATTGATCTTCTATTAAAATACGACTCTCATCTATACCGTGTACCATTAAATAGTTTCTCATGCTGTGAGCTTCCGGTATATCTTCATCTTCTCCTTGACCACCTGAAACAATTACTTTCGATTCAGGATGGGAAAATAAATACTCCAACGCTACATCCAAACGATTTTGAAGAGATAAAGACGGTCTATCTCCAAATAACTTTGCACCCAGTATAAGAACGTACGGAGAGTGATAGCTCAACTTTTCACGAGCAACTTTGTTCATTCTAAACGTCATATAAATGATATATAGTGGCGGTAATAATAAAATTATAAGAAAGATCCATTTGTTCATAAATAAGTTTGCACTCCCTTTCTTTTTTTATTATATAAAAAAAGAAAGGGAGGCAGAAGTGTTTTTTTAAACGATTGATTTATTAGAAACATTCGCCGCTACTTTACGTTGTGATAGTACATAATAAATAGCTATTCCTAATGAGAAGATCAATATGCAGCTTAATACGTAAAATGGAAGCATTACTCCGGCTTTAGATACACCCGCTGTAAACAACATTAATAATACAATTCGTATTCCAGTACCAATTAGGCGAAATAAGCTGTCTACACGTCCCATTACTTCATTTGGAATTTCCTCCATCATCAATACATTTCTCGCCACTCTTGTACCCGCATTTCCAATTGCATGAAAAATCGCTAGTCCATATAAAAACAATACAGAAGGTTCAATACTCATTGCAGTAATTGAAATTACATAAATGAACATCGTCATAACGATTGAAACTTCTGTTTTGATATATTTCATTATGAGTGGAATACAGATCCCTGCAACAACCGCTCCGACACCGTACATCGTGCCCTCTATTGCGTATACAGAGGCATTGGCTTTTAGTATATCCGAAATATACACTGGTATTAAATAATTTGCCATCATGACACCTATAAACGGCATATAAGTGGCCAGTAAGAACCAAAAGAGCTTAGGACATTTTTTCATAAAGTGAATTCCTTCAAACAATTGCTTCTTAAATGTTATTTTTCTTTTCACTTCTTTTTTCTTTACGTACGGTATACATAAGAAAAGAAAAAATGCTCCAGCAAAAGTTAACATGTCTACTAATAAAATCCACTTCAAAGATACAATTTCAATTAAGAAGCTCGCGGCCGCTCCAGAAATAACTTGTGTTAACTGTCCTTGTATTTCCATCGTTCCACTTAAACTTTTATAATGTTCTGCTTGAAATATCTCTTGGTTGAACGCAAATATTGTAGGATAAAATAATAAATAGTAGAATAATCCGGCTATATAAATAAGAATATAGTGAATAGAATGATAAGGTTGCCCAGCAAATCCCCATATAACCATTATTCCGATTACGGCTATTCCGATTCCTTCGTTACATAGCAATAAAGATTTTCTTGAAAAACGATCAATACTTTGCCCAATGAATGGTGTTAATAAAAACATAATGAGGGTTGCAATGATAGAAACATAACCAAATGTTGTCTCTCCTCCACTCTCTTTAATTAACAGCCAAGGAATCGTTATCATAACAATCCCGGAACCAATAGCAGATAGACTATTGGCTCCTAGAATGTAATACAAGCGAGAATCATGATAAAGTGAGGACATATCACTCCACTCCTAGTTGTTTTTTCACCTCTTTATATACGCTCATATATGCTTTCAATTCTTTAACTACATCATGAATTAATGGTTTTGCATCTTCCCCAAGTTCACCATCTTGCACATGTAATCCATCAAGCACAACTTGTTTTGGAATTGCATTTGCATAAACACCTCTAGCGACCGTTCGCATGCTGTTTAATGCATTTATTCCACCTTTACCGCCACCAGCAACCGCTAACAACGCAACTGGTTTATGAATAAATTCACTACTACTTAAGTAATCTAAAGAGTTTTTCAGCGCACCGCTCATCGCATTATGATATTCTGGTGTACATAATACAACCCCATCCGCAGCTTTCACTAACGTTTTTAATTTTTTTACTGCCTCTAAATCACGTTGTGACTCTTCTCCATTGTATAAAGGTAAATCCTCAATTGCTAAATCATATAATTCCCCTTCAAATTGATCCGCAATATATTTCGCCACCACGCGAGTTCTACCAAATTTTCTTGGTGTACCGTTAATAACGACTAGTTTCATGATTATTTCTCCCCTTTGTTTTCAAGTTCTACTTATATATTATCAGAAATTTCTATACAAAACACAATATAAAGAGTTAACTTGCTTCATAAAATAGTATAATAAACAAAAAAGAACTCATACTTTCGTATGAGTTTCGTACAATTACTTTGTTTCATCTCTCAGACTCAACGTACCTAAACTTTCATTTGCTTCAAAATGATTATATGCTTTTTCCGCTAATTTTTTCCGTTCTTCTGGTAATTCTATATATTTCATTACGTTTTCAATTATTTTTTCGTACGGAGTAAATACAATTCCTGGCCACTCTACCTCATCTTCTGGATTACTATTTTCGGAAATAATAAATTTCTTATTTGCGACTGCATAAGACACGCGAGGTGTTTCAAGAATTCCTGATAAGTAAAAATGAATATTTAATATAATTTTAGCTCTAGCAATCAATTCATTTCTAACAATTCCCCACGCATTATTTTTAAAAACTATATTTAAATTCGGCGCAACCGCTTTTAGGTGGTCAAAAATAGCTTGCCGCCTCGGATTAAGAGCACCTATAAACAGAATATCAATATCTTCAGTAATCTCATCTTCAAATGCATCTTTTTTTATTTCCAAAGTGGGAGCATAGTTCATTTCTACATGTTTTATTTCTTTTCCTACCCCTTTTTGTTTAAGCCATTCTATATTTTGTTTACTATAATCCCAAATCACTCTATCTTTTAATAATATTAAATAAAGGGGGTGCGCATATGGACTTCCTTCGTATAGCTGTTCTAAATTATAAATAATTGCATCTTTCGGAAGAAGGTTCGGGTTATATGCGTATGTATGTGCTCCAAAAACAACTGTATTCTTTACATTTTCCAGTATTGTTTCTGATATAATTACGGTATTTCCCTCCTGCTCCAACCGCCACTTTAAAGCTCGCGCAACATCTATGAAACTACCGTATGTCTTTGGGCATATAAAAAGACAATAATCATATTCTTTATTCAAATAAACTTCCATTAATCTTAAATTATTTTTATATAAATCTACATCTGGATGTTTAAGTACCAACTCATTTGCATGTTTTCTTGCTACTTTATATAATCCAGCATAATAAGCAGCGATGCATCTTCTTAATTCGATTCTTTCCCGATCCTCATCTAATACATCCATGTTTAAAAGAAGATTTGCGATACAATACGCTTTTAAATGATCACGATCATAATAATAGTCTAGTAGTGGCATCAATTCTTCATACGTATTTCCATGCACCGATTCTCCTAGTTCAATCGCCCATCGCATTAATTCCATGATTACTCCACTACTCCTTTAACCGAAAATGTATTTAATAAAATTTCGCATTATTCTCTACTATATTTGCTATATGAAATGGAATCTTTTCTTTTATCGATTCCAAATACTTCTGCGACACCGCTCCTAAATGTTTTTTATGAGGTATATAGAAAGCACTAATAGAAATTTCATAGTCAAATAAGTAATCATACACATGATAATCTACAAATAGTAGATCATCCTTTGGAAAAGGAATTTCCTTCCCTTGCAGAGCATACATCAAAGCAATATTGTTTTGAGATCGTAATCGATACAACCTTGCAAGTTGGTATAATGGTTCAGCCCGGGTTGGTCTATATTCCCAAGCTTTTTGAAAATAAAAAACAGCTAATGCTAAATATTGCTCTTCTTGCCCTTTAACAGTTTCTTTTTCATCAGCATCTGTCACTTCATTTTGTTTATTTGCTGAACGATTTGCTAACTGCTCATAACAAAATCCTATTCGCAATAACGAATAGAATACCTCTTCAACCCATCCTCCTGCTTCCACTCGTTTTTTATACCATTTAATTGAATTCTCAAATTGACTTAAATGAAAATAAGTCTGAGCTAAATAAAATAAATATCTTATATGCAAATCTGGCGTTGTTTCTGGGTCGTTTATTCCTTGTAACAACAACCTCTCATCTCTTTCAAATTTATCAGCTTTGCTCCCGCCATCTCCGGGATCATTCACGACAAGAGTCTCTAACCGAGCTACCCTCGTATTGTAATTCGCTCCAACTTTTGAACGATCTATATCCCAATACTCATGAGTAACACCGACAGATTTCCATGGTAAAGAAGCTTTTAAAAGACGCGTAAGCCAATATTTAATATGAACATCATATTGCAGTGTAAGATAATGATCTTCCGTTAAGCTCGTTTTATCGAAATTCGGACCAACCTCTAAAATCATATCTGCATCTAATATTAATAAATAATCTGCTTCTGGGTATGTTTTTTGCGCTAACGAAACAGCTAAGCTTCTGTTATAACCAAAGTTTTTAAACGGCTCATGATGAACCGTCCCAGGTATCTCATTTTCCTTACACCAATTTTCAATAATTTCAGGCGTATTATCCGTCGATCCAGTATCACAAATAGAAACAAAGTCTACAATTGATTTTGTTGCATTTAAACATCTTTCCATAATTCTAGACTCATTTTTGACGATCATACAAAGACATAACTTTTTTTCTTCCTTTACAGACTTCACTTGCTCATTTCCCATTTAACCACCTCATATTTTATTAACACGCTCTTCTCATATGTAACAACATTTCTTAGCTATACTGATGACATAAGCACCCTTTTACTATTTATGAAAACTTCATTTTATTTATTCTTACTTTTATGTTGGGACATATTTCATGCAGCGCTTTATATTTGATACAATCAATACAAAAAACATAATGCGGGAATCCGTACATTTCAGAGTCTAAGAGGAGGTTATATTTTGTTGGATTACATTTGGCTAGATGACAAATCACCAATTTTAGAACAACTACCAAGCACCTGTAAATCTGCAGCTATATTGCTACACCCTTTTGTCCAAATGCCTTTAGGATGGGAAAAGTCTGTGAGAAAAAGACCATATGAGCACATCTATCCTAGCGCTGAAGAAATCGTTCATAATGGGAAATCCGTTTCTTGGAAGGAAATGATGTCTTATAGTGGATTACATTCATACGCAGAATTAGCAATGGCCATGTTGACTTCCATTGGTGCTTTTACAGAAGAATATAAAAGAGAGGATTTAGCTGAAAAGCTATATTCAAACTTAAAAAAAGATCTTTATTATCCAACAGAAGATTATACGTCTATATTTTTATTACATAAATTACTTATACTCCTCGGTTCTAAAGGTGCAAAAAATTTATATTTCTCTGAACCAATTCTTGATACAAACGGATTATTAGCGGTAGATAATACTACTCCATTAGATATTTGGGACATTAGCAATAATGAGTTAATTATTACTGGCGAAGATAATGAGTATGCGTTTATGAGTATATTTAATTCCTTTATAACCTTATTATTAGCTAAAGAAGAAAATATAGAATATATTGTTCATTCAATGAACGTTGAAGCTGTCATTTGTGACAAAAAAACGATGATTGATTGGTATTTTTAAATTAGTAGTTTCTTAAACTATAAAAAAGAAACTTGCGCTTATGCACAAGTTTCTTTTCAAAAACATCCTTATTTTTTCACAACTTCATGTCCACCGAACTGATTACGTAGTGCTGAAACTACTTTTCCATGGAATGTATCATCTTCCTGAGAACGATAGCGCATAAATAATGACATAGCGATAACTGGTGCTGCAGCTTGAAGTTCAAGTGCAGTTTCAACAGTCCATTTTCCTTCTCCTGAAGAGTTCATTACACCTTTAATGCCATCTAGTTTCGGATCTTCTGCAAATGCTTTTTCAGTTAAGTCCATTAACCAACCACGGATAACTGATCCGTTCGCCCATACTTTTGCAACATCTTCATAATTAAAATCAAAGTCACTCTTATCTAGTACTTCAAATCCTTCAGCGATTGCTTGCATCATGCCGTACTCAATACCGTTATGAACCATTTTCAAGAAATGACCACTACCAACACGGCCAGCATAAGAATAGCCATTTTCTACTGCTAAATCTTTAAATAAAGGTTCTAATTGGTCGTAAATTTCTTTTTCTCCACCAACCATTAAGCAAGCACCGTATCTAGCTCCTTCTACACCGCCTGATGTACCGATATCTACATAATGTAATCCGAAGCTTTTTGCTTCTTCAGCACGGCGTAACGTATCTTTATAGAATGAATTTCCGCCTTCAATAACGATATCACCTTCATCTAATAACGGATAAACATCTTTTAATACTGACTCTACAACTTCTCCTGCAGGCACCATTACCCAAATTGTACGAGGAGCTTCTAGTTCAGCAATCATTTCTTTTAATGTATGACGTGCAGTAATTCCTAGTTTTCCTGCCTTTTCAACAAGCTCTTTATTTACATCGTATACTACTACTTCATGCTTGTCTTCATGTAAGTGTTCAGCTAATGGGAATCCCATTTTTCCTAATCCAATTAAACCTAGTTTCATATTAATCAATCTCCTATTCTATACAAATATATTTAATATCGAAATTAGCCCAAGTGCTACTACAGATAATATAGTCTCCATTGCAGTCCATGTTAATAACGTTTCTTTCACAGTCATTCCGAAATACTCTTTAATCATCCAAAATCCTGAATCATTCACGTGTGATAAAATTAATGACCCTGCACCAGTTGCAAGTGCTAATAATTCAACATTTACACCTGGTGTGCTTGCTGCAATCGGCGCAACAATACCAGCTGCTGTCATCATAGAAACAGTTGCCGATCCAGTTGCGATTCGGATTAGTGCCGCAATTCCCCACCCTAATAATATCGGTGAAATATGTGATTCTTTCGCCATATCTGCAATTGTCGTTCCAATTCCAGAATCTAATAATACTTTATTAAATGCACCGCCTGCACCAATCACTAACAATATGTTTGCAATAGGTCCAAGGCAATCATTTGTAAATTGTAACACTTTATCTTTTGAGAAACCTTTTGCATATCCAAGACTAAAGAAAGAGTAAATGGTTGCAATTAATAAAGCCACAATCGGATCTCCAATAAAGTGTAATACTTGTGCTAGTTGACTCGTTTTATTTAATGCAACTTCTGCTATTGATGCACCAAGCATAAGAAATACTGGAAGTAAAATTGTAAACAATGTATTCCAAAAGCTAGGAAGCTCTTTTTTATTATCTTTTTCAATAAATTGCTCCGCTATATCTAATGGTACTTCCTTATGTATACGAGCACCAATCCATTTCCCGTAAAGTGGACCTGAAATAATTGCAGTTGGAAGTCCGACAATTAACGCATATAAAATTGTCTTCCCTACATCTGCTTTAAAAATACCAACTGCCGCCATTGCCGCTGGATGCGGTGGAACAAGTCCGTGTACGACTGACAGTCCTGCTACTAGCGGAATACCAATTGTAATAAGTGATACCCCAGTTTCTAACGCAATTGTAAATACTAACGGAATTAATAGTACAAATCCAACTTGGAAAAATACCGGAATCCCTACTAAAAATGCAACGAACATCATCGCCCAATGAACTCGTTTCTTTCCAAAACGATTAATTAATGTGTTAGCGATACGTTCAGCACCACCAGATTCGGCCATCATTTTTCCAAGCATCGTTCCTAGTGCTAAAACTATTGCTAAAAATCCTAACGTATTACCAAGCCCTAGTTTAATAGAATCAATAATCCCTGGATCTTTTGGTGAAGTTCCAATTAAAGGCATTCCCATTGCTAATCCTACACCAATTGCTGTTAAAATTAATGCGACAAATGGATGCCATTTTACTACCGTAATAAGTAAAAGTAGTATGACAACTGCCGCTAGTACGATCCCAACTACCATTTCTCCCAATCCCCCTATTGTTTACGTTGGAAAGCAGCTATACAATCAAATTCTTCTTTCAAGCGATTGTAAAGTCGTTCATACATATAAAACATTTCTAAATATATAGCCGTATTTTCTTTATTCGGTACATGATGATGGACAATATCAATCCAATCCTTTACCTCTTCAAGAGAATCAATTTTTCCTACAGCATACAAAGCAACTGCTGCTGCCCCAAGCGCAGATGCTTCATGACTTTCAGGTACAAGCAATTCTTTTCCCATCATATCGGACAACATTTGTCTCCAAAATGCAGATTTTGCAAACCCTCCTGAAACTCGTATTTCAGTAAGTGGCCCTGTACAATCCCTGATTGCGAGTGCTACTGAATATACACTCATACAAACACCTTCCATCACTGCACGTATAAAATGTTCTCGCTTATGTTGAAGATTGATTCCAAAGAATGTACCACGAGCATTTGCATTCCAGTAAGGTGCGCGTTCTCCAGATAAGAAAGGTAAGAACAATAGTCCATCCGCTCCAGCTGGTACGCTTTCTGCATATTTAATTAATAAATCATAAGGATCAATGCCGAGCTTTCTTGCTACTTCTTGCTCTGGACTACCAAATTCATCACGTAACCATCTCAGTAATATTCCACCGTTATTCGTTGGACCACCGATTACCCAGTGCTCATCTGTTAATGCGTAACAAAACGTTCTCCCTTTCTCATCTGTATTTATATTTGATGAGATTGTTCGAACCGCACCACTCGTTCCAATCGTAATTGCAGCCGCACCCGGTGATATCGCACCAACTCCTACATTTGCAAGAACCCCATCACTTGCTCCGATGACAATTGGTGTTTCTGCACTTATCCCCATCTTCTGTGCTAATTCTGGCTTCATACCTGATAAAATATATGTAGTTGGTACAGGGGTTGATAATTGTTCTGGTGACATATGTAACATAGTTAAAACATCTTCATCCCAGTTTAATGTTTCTAAATTAAATAACCCCGTAGCAGAAGCAATCGAATAATCAACTACGTAGCGTGAAAATAATTGGTAAATCACATACTCTTTAATGGAAATGAATTTATAGGCACTTGTATATAACTCTGGTTCCTCTTCTTTCATCCATAACAATTTAGAAAGTGGTGACATCGGATGAATCGGTGTACCTGTACGTCTATAAATTTCATGCCCATTCATTTGTTGTAATAATTTTTCTGATTGCTTCGTACTTCGATTATCTGCCCAAATGATAGAACGCGTTAATGGCTCACCATTTTCATCTACTGCAATTAATGCGTGCATAGCTGTACTAATACCGATTGAAGAAATATCTTCTGGTAATACATTACCTTTTTCAATGGCAACGCTTACACTTTTGTATACAGCGGCACATATTACATCAGGATCTTGCTCAGCCCATCCTACATTCGGTTGAATAATTGGGTAATCGATTGCATGTGATGCAATGACTTTTCCTTTTTCTGTGAACACAACCGTTTTTGTACTTGTGGTACCGATATCAATCCCGATTACTCTCCCCCTTGTTTCCATGCGAATCTTCCCTTCATTTCTAGCAAAATACGATTTAGTAAACCGTTTACATGAATTAGTATATAAAATATTTTTTCATTTATCAAGTTATACAGAGAAAATTTTTTTCATACCAAAAAATAAATCCCCTCATTCCATTTCACTTATATACTACATTTAGCTTTTCCATGCGGTAAACTTACGTTATATTCGTTACGCAATACACTCTTTCCTCCCATTAACAACACATACATAGTCCTCCATACGTTCTACTTATTTGCTTGAAGAAAGAGTTGAAAAACAATATTCATTTTTAGCGGTCACGTAACATCACCATCAAGCCAAGAAAAGTAACTAACCGCAGAATGAGAATTCTGTGCATTTTGCTCTTATTTATTGTTTTAGGTTCACTAGTCTTTTATCTCGATAAACATAGAGCGCGGCCCCCTACTAACCCTTTTTTATCTTGTAAATATATCTTGCATACTATAAAACCAAAAAGTATTTTTATTTTTCAGAAAAATAAAAACAATAACACGGAATTTATTGTATAATGTTGTAAAAAGATGTCGGAGGGATTTAATGTTAAATAAAATATCTCAATTCACAATTAAGCTTTCATCAATTCTTTTATCACTCTTACTATTATTAAATTTACCTTATTTATTTATCACCCAACAAGGATTTACCTTTCAACCAATTTATTTTTTTAATCAGACCGTTACTATGTTAAAACAGGTTTTTTCCCCTGAATCATTAGTGATTATAGGATCAGACCCGAAGTTTGGCCATTTCAAAAAAACACCATTATTTCCAACTGTTTTAGAACCTTACCTATATTCATTTACTATATTATTTTCAGCCTTTTTTCTTGCTCTCTTTTTATCATCTAGCATGGCATTTTTTTATTTTTTAGCAAAAGATTATATAAAAAAATGGATAAACCGAATTGTGTTCATATTAGAAGCTGTCCCTGATATGATGATGATGATTTGTTTGCAAATATTTTTCATATGGGTACTTCAGAAATTTGGGGAATCTCCTATCACTATTATTTCTTTTAATGAAAATCGAGCTTATTTACTCCCTATTTTATCATTAGCTGTCTTACCTACATTACAAATGTTTCGGATGATGGTGTTATACATAAAAGAAGAGCAAGGAAAACATTACGTAGAGGTTGCATATGGAAAAGGCCTTACCTCAAGTTATATACTATGCATCCATTTATTCAAAAATATATCTATCCACTTCTTCCACCATTTAAAAACAATTTTTGTTTTCTTACTTTCTAATTTATTCATTTTAGAATTTGTTTTTAATATGGAAGGCATTATTCAATTTTTATTTAATAAGGCGTTTGTTTCACCTCCAGCTGCATTTATCATACTTGTTATGATAATTTTACCATTTTACGCCATTTTCCAAATAGCCTCATTCATGATGAATAGATGGAAAAAGCAATTGAAAGGAGTATCATTATGAAATCTATTTGGAAATCAAAACGCTTTTTAATCGGCTTTGCTTATCTATTCATACTTATTTCAGCTAGTTTTATTTATAGTTGGTTCTTTAAAGATAACATCCCAAAACCTCCTCAGTTACTTTACAATGACAATAACGAATTACTTGGAAAGGCCCCCTTTCCGCCATCGTTAATTCCACCTTTTGGATCTGATCGTTTTGGAGAGTCTGTTTTCTTACAAATTGTAGAAGGAGCAAAATTCACTATTTTATTAGCCGTGGCAATTAGCTTCTTTCGAATTTTATGCGGAACATGTATAGGAATCCTCTTAAGTTTATTTGCTCCAAAACTCAAGAGATTTTTCCAGTCATGCTCAGAAGTTTTTTATTATATTCCAACTCTATTTATCGCATTCATACTCATCACGCCCGTTAATATTATAATTACATCAAATGCTGATGGGGTAGATCCAAATATTTCATTTACGTTTTATCAAGTACTCGTACTTATTTTTGTCGCTCTGCCTACACTTTCTTTATACATATCCTCAGAGGTTGATGAATTTATGAAACAAGATTACATCTTAAGTTCACAATTACTGGGGGCTAGTCGTTTTCATATTATTAAAAAACACTTACGAGTCTTATTACTTGACCGCTTATTTGTATTATTTATGGAACATATCGTCCAAACACTCATACTCGTTATCCATTTAGCGTTGCTTAACATTGTAATTGGCGGCATACAAATGCGTGAACTCTATGACGGAGTGCTCAAACCTGTTTCTCTATCTAATGATTGGGCAGGCCTTATTGGATTAAATCGTAATGAAATGAATCTTTCATGGTGGATTATTTTTTATACCCTCGCTTCATTCTTTATTACCATTCTATTTATTAAGCTTATGACCATCGGGATTCAAGATTCACTGAAAGCAAGAGATTCGCAAATTGTAGCAATTCAAAACGTTCCAGATCATAAAAAATTTGTTAAACATAAAGATTCTTTTTCGTTTGCAAATAAAGTAAACCTTTAATCATTTCTCATTAATCAAGTATTAATTTGCATTGATATTATTAGAAAATAAAGAAGATGATTCCTATTAAATACAGGGATCATCTTCTTATGCTGTCTAACTTTTTTACATGTATTTGCTAGACTCATGCTTTTTATATTTAAAGTGAATTATTTGCAATCACAATTATTATGTTTTTTAAAATCAATTACCATACGCCCTTGAATTCTACCTTGTTCCATTTCTTCGAATACATTTTGTACTTTATCTAGAGAACAAGTTTGAACAACCGGCACTACTTTTCCTTCTGCCCCGAACATAAACGCCTCTTCCAAATCTTTACGAGTACCAACTAGAGAACCAACTACTTCAATTCCATCCAGTACAAGTCGTGGGATGTTTAAGTCCATTGTTTCTACTGGTAGCCCTACTGCAACTACTTTACCGCAAGCACGTACTGCATCAACTGCTGAGTTAAAGGCTACTTTAGAGACTGCTGTTACTACCGCAGCATAAGCGCCACCAAACTCCTCTTGCACAATTTTATCAGCAGGACCTTGAGAAATTGGATTGATAGTCATATCAGCACCAACTTCTTTTGCTAAGGCTAATTTGTCATCATTAATGTCTACTGCGATTACCTTTGCACCAAATACATTTTTAGCATATTGGATAGCTAAGTTACCTAATCCACCGCAGCCATAGATTACAATAGGTTGACTAGGTTTAATATCTGATACTTTAATAGCTTTATATGTAGTTACACCAGCACAAGTAATTGATGATGCTTGAGCAGGATCTAATCCTTCTGGTACTTTTACCGCATAATCAGCTGTAACGATACATTGTTCAGCCATACCACCATCCACTGAATAACCAGCGTTTTTAACTTCACGGCAAAATGTTTCTCTACCAGTTACGCAATATTCACAACGTCCACAAGATTGGAACATCCATGCAATACTTACACGGTCACCTATCTTTAGTGAAGTAACATCATCAGCTATTTTCGTAACAATACCTACACCCTCATGACCAAGAATACGGCCATCAGTGTTACCAAAATCATGATTTGCAACGTGTAAATCAGTGTGGCAAACTCCACAATACTCTACATCTACTAACGCTTCACCTGAGTGTAACGGACGTAATTCTTTGTCAATCACTTCGATGTTTGCTTTGCTGTTTTTATTAACCACTACTGCTTTCATATGTAATCTCCCCTTTAGTGTTTTAGCATTTTAATGAGTTTATCTCACAACTACTTTCTTCACTACTTTGGCTAGTTATTGTACCAAATTTAAGTGTTCAATCATCATTACATCTTCATCATAACATGACACTTCATAAACAACTTGTGAAATTACGAACAATATTTGAATTATTACACAAATCGGTCTTTATTTTAAATTTTTAAAAATGAGAGTTTATCATTGACTATAAGTAAGTCACATATTTCTAAAACAAAATAAATTAACAAACTTCTCATCGATAAAAAAGCTCTTCACTCAATATTTTCTACATGTAAACACTTAGTTTCACAGTAATATCCTTTGCCACCAACATAAACTTTTTCTATTTTATTTTTGCTATTGGTTGCTAATTTAACTAATATTTCAGAAGGCGAGTGTAAAGAATACCCTTGTTCAAATACATAGACTTCTTTTTTCAAGTAGTCCTGTTCATAAAGGTAGCAAGCTAATGCACCGTTCGAAGTTCCAGTCGCTGCTTCTTCATTGATGTCGTATAGCGGAGCAAAATTTCTGCATATAATTCGATTGTCATTAAAAGTATATAGATGCATCCCGACAACATTATAATACTTGCTGATTTCTTTAATTTTTTCAAAATTAGGTTGCAGTGCATGTAATTGTGTTTCACTTTTTATAGGAATTAAAATATCTTTTAAGCCTGTGGAGACAATTTGAATTGGGTATTTATTTTCTATATTTTTACTATCAAAACAGTCGGTGAACTCGTTTGGAGATACAACATCATAGAATATCGGTTTATTTTGTTCCATGAATATAATGTCATCTTTTATAGTAATAGTAAGAACACCGCTGTTCGTTTCAATCGTATAGCGATTCCTGAAAAGTTTATTTAAATGCATTAGTATCGCGAAAGAGCCAATTGTGGCATGACCACATAAATCAACTTCTTCTTTCGGTGTAAAATACTCAAATTTATAATCAGCAAGTTCAGATTCTGATATAAATGCGGTTTCCGCATAGCCCAGTTGTTTGGCTATTTCCATTTTTTGAGTAGTGGTCAATGTATCCTCAATAAATACCACTCCTGCTTTATTTCCGCCTTTATGATCCTTGCTAAATGCACTTGCAACATAAACAGATATTTTCATAAGACACCTTCCTCACTTATAGTAAATTATAGTATAGAAAGCACTACATATAAATGTCATTGGATAAATTATCCCTAAAATAAGAAACAAACTACTTTTAGCATTTGAACTCTCCAAAAATAGTTTGTCTACAGTCTGAAAGCTCTTCATTTGAAGAGCTTTTTTATATTCGCTTCATCGAAATCGTTTCACGTATACTTTGTAAATTTTTTAGAGTTTCCTCTTGTCGCTGCAACGACAACCCTACATACAAAGTATCTAATAAGCTTAACTGTGCTAATCTGGATGAACTTGCTTCTGTGCGGAATTCAGTCTCACGTGTTGATGTATATAACGTTATATCAGCAAGTTGACTTAATGCTGATTTCTTATAGCTCGTAATCGCAATAATTTTGGCCCCTCTTGCTTTCGCTACTTCTAATGCTTCAAGTAATCCTTTATTGCTACCAGAATGAGAAATACCAATAACAACTGAGTTTTTTGAGAGTAAACCTGCTCCCATAATTTGAAAATGCGAATCAGTATGAGCGATACAAGAAATACCCGTTCTCATAAACTTATGATACGCATCCATTGCAATAATACCAGAGCCACCATTTCCATAAAACTCAATTCGACTTGCTTCTTGCAAGGCTCGTACAGCCTGCTCAAGTGCCGTTTCATTTAGCAAATGTAAAGTATCTTGCAGTCCTGTAATATGCGAATGAAAAACTTTTTTAGCAACAGTTACCATACTATCTTCTGCTGATACCTCTTCATGAATATTTTGCATCGGTGTATGTACAATTTCACGAGCTAATGTAATCTTTAAATCTTGAAAACCTTGCAAACCAAGGTGTTTACATAAGCGGAATATCGTAGCTTCGGAACTACTCGTAACTTCAGCTAATTCTGTAATAGATTTATGTACAACATCTTGTGGATGTTTCAAAATATGTTCGGCAATACTTCGCAATTTCGGTGATAAACCATTTAACGAAGCCTGAATCTTTCCAATCCCACTTCTTGTATCAGGCATAGCATATCCTCCCCTTCCATCGTAGCTTTATCCTGTAAAAACCGATTAGTTAAACTAATCATCAGTGGGGATGGTCCCCCACTGATTAGAGTTTCACTTTATTGTACCTAATTATTGAAAGAAGAAAAACCTATATTAGGGATTACTATAAATTTAATTGCTCCTATGTATTCTGTCATACGATATAATAGAATTATTCATACTTATGAATAATTCTCCCCATGTTTAACTGCGTATAATGCGGCTTGCGTACGATCGTCCACTTCCAATTTAGCTAAAACGTTTGAAACGTGTGTTTTCACAGTTTGTTCTGTAATATAAAGTTCTGCTGCAATCTCCTTGTTGCTTCTTCCTTTCGCAATTTCGCGAAGTACCTCTTGCTCTCTTTTCGTTAACATTGAAAAAGGATTTTCTATTTCCTTCTTTACTGCGGAACGCCCTATTAATGCAGGTGTTACTTTCGGGTGAAAATTCGCATTTCCTTGATATACTGCAATAATAGAAGCGACAAGTTGTTCAGGTTGTACTTCTTTTAATTGATAACCATCTGCTCCAGCTTCAAGTGCTGGTATAACATAATCTTGCTCTGAAAAACTACTTAATATAAGTACCTTTATCGTCTCATCGTATTGCTTTAGACGTTTTGTTGCCTCAATTCCATCCATTTTCGGCATCGATACATCCATTAGTACGACATCCGGTTTTTCTTTTTGCACGAAATGTAATGCCTCTTCGCCATTTTCCGCTTCCCCAATAATTTCAAATTCTTCTCTCGTTTTCAAAAAGAATACAAGTCCTCTTCGAACGATATGATGATCCTCAACTAGTAGCAGTTTAATCTTCAACCTTATTCTCCCCTTCAAATCGGCAATTGAATTTCTATTTTTGTACCCTTTTTCAGCTCTGTTGTAATTTGAAACGATCCCTTCATTAACTGAATACGTTCCTTCATACTTTTCAGACCAAGTGCTGATTCCCTTACTTGTTCTTGTATAAATCCTATTCCATTGTCTTCTATGTAAAAATGTAACTGGTTATTTTCTATTTTTAAAAGAACATGTACCTTTTCACACGAAGCATGCTTTTTACAATTATGTAACGCCTCTTGGCTAATACGCCATAAAACTTCTTCTATTTCATCCCCAATTAAAACCATCCCATCAATTCGAACTTCCACTTGAACTCCTAATAACTTCCCGTAATTTTGAATTGCTTCTGCTAATCCTTTCTCTAATCCTTCAGGTCTTAATTGCCAAATTAATAGCGTCATCTCTTGTAATGCTTCTTGTGATAATTCTCCAATATAACTTAACATCTCTTGCAATTCTCTATCTTGCGTCATATTCAGAGTACCTTTCGCTGTTAGCATAATAGAAAATAACAATTGTTTTACTGAATCATGTAAATCACGTGCAAGTCGATTTCTTTCCGCTACCACTACATATTTACGTTCTTTCTCAACTAATTGAATACGTTGTATTGTCGTTCCAATTTGAAATGCAATTGATTCTAATAACGCTAACTCTTCCTCTGAAAAATGAGTCTTGTGAGGTGCAGCCACATTTAGTAGACCAAATTTTTCCAATCCAGACCTAAGCGGAATTGTCGCATGATGTGTAACATCTTCTGTCTCTCCCCAATTACATTCAATTGCATCTTCTATTCGCTTACATTCAATAATATTAGTCGCTTTTTCCAATCTCCCATTCACAAAACGTTCTACACACCAACAGTTTCCTTCACACATCGGCTTCTTCTCTTGCCACGTAAGAGCCTCTGGTAAATTTTCGTCTACAAGCATGCTGTGCTTTCCATTTTCATCAATAAAGAATATCCACCCTGTTTGTAAATTCATAACTTGTAACAATGTATGCAACACTTTTTCTAACATATCCTGTAAGTTTGTTGCTTCATTTAATAATTCAGCAATTTCTTTTAATGCTTCTAAACGATGCATCTCTTTTTCTTCAAAGCTCATTCTCATCACCAACTACAATTATAACATTAAGAAATTTCTAAATTCTATAAATAAAAAAAGAACCGAATTCCTTCAGCCCTTTCTTTATATCAATCATTTTATTATTGTTATTCTATCCAATGTTGGAAGCAAAATTTTTGTTAACAAATGATTCTACTTTAGCTGTCCGATAAAGATTGTCCACCATGGATATGCTGTAAGCCTTCAGTAGTAACAACCATATTCGCTGCTGGCATTTGCACTTGATTTTTATGGAACATAGACATTAATTCAAATCTTACTTGTCTAGAAGTTTCAAAATAATCTTCTGGCTTTATTAAACCTGTAATACAAAATTCATACCCAACATATTTCAAGTTAGGATTTAAGTCTGTAACACCGACGTATTTAAATGGTTCAACAGCCTCATCCTCTACTCTATAAAGAGTTTGATTCAATTTTTCATTGCATATAACACATACTTCTTCTAATAATTCCTTCACTCTTGTTGGATCTTCCTGATAACTTACCGTGATGCGTTCAATTACACGCATCCATCCTTTATTAAAATTTTGTATCGTTCTAATCTCTCCGTGCGGGATGGTAAGTAGTTTTCCTGACCATTCACGAATTTGCATAAAACGAATACTAATCTCTTCAATAGTTCCTGAATTTGTTCCGTTAAAAGTTACAAAATCACCAACCCGAAACTCTTTGTCCGCTAATCTTGCAAAGCCTAATATAACATCTTTTAGCATCTGTTGTGCAGCAAAACCGATGACAACTCCAGCTATCCCTGCACCTGCAATAATACTTTTTATATCTACAAATTGGCTAATTAAATATATGATAAGACTGATGATAATGATATATCTAAAAATAGATCGAATTACACTTTGAATCGTCTGCTCTACCTCTTCATCAAAAAAGCTTGATTTCCTAAAAAACCAATCAATAATACGGTTTATTACAAAAGAAATAATGATTAAAACTAAAGCAAATAGTAAAAATCTTAAAAGTAAAAACTCTCTTACATAATTAAAAAATTCTTCAGTATGCGTTAATAAGCTCATTTAACCACTTCCTTACTAATTAAAAAATTCGTAATCGCCTAAGTTTGTTCTAGAAAAATCTATTATCCTAATCTTAAATGCCACTACCCTTACTATGTATTTTGACTCTATTACTAATTCACTTTAAACAGTATGTCTAGGTGTTCTTTTTCCTTTCCCTTTAAATATACCCTTTTTAATAATCTAAAGGGAGCTAATAGTGATTTTTTTAATATTACAACTTTATTCTACTCATTAAGATTTCAATTAATTTATTAACTAAGTACAAAAAAGAGCTGAAATCATCAGCTCTTTTATTCGATGTTAATTGTTGTCTTACTGTTTTTTTCTTCTTTCAATTTTGGTAATTCTATTGTCAGTACGCCATCTTTATAATTTGCTCTAACATTTTCTGCCTCAACTTGTTTAAAACTAAAGCGTCGAGTTACAGAACCTATAGAACGTTCTTTACGAATATATGTGCCATTCTCATTTTTTTCTTCTACTTCATTATGGTTAGTTGCTTGAATCGTTAATACATCTTGTTCAAAATCAACTTGAATGTTTTCTTTTTGAAAACCTGGTAAATCTGCTTTCACAGTATATTTATCAGATTGCTCATGAACATCTACTTTAAAAGTATCCATGTTCAGTGGCTTAAAGAAAGCATCTGTCATCCCTTCTAATAAAGAAGGCCCAAAATCAAAAATACCATTTTGACGTTTTGTTATCTCTGGAAATAAATTACGCATATTTTTTCCTCCTTATTATTTATGAATGAAAGATTATCTCTTTCTGCCTTTATTATAACACTTGGTCAAAAAAGGTCAAAGATTTTGTTTGACCTTTTTTGATGTATATTTTACCAAATAACACAAATAAGTTATATGTCATCTCTCCCCTTATAAAGAGGAATATATTTACATAATAACGAATAGTTTATTTGCTCTTATTTTTTCTTACGGAGGTTACATACAATGGGATATATTGAAGAACTTAGAAAAGTTGTCGGATCAAGACCACTCAATTTATTAGGCGTTGCGGTAGCTGTTTTCAATGAACAAGGACAAATAAAAGAGACCTTTTTAAAGGCCTTTTTTTTATTTCACTTCTGCATGTAAACAAGATTTAAAATGTCCAAGTGCAAATTCATGTCCTTGCGCATTAAAAGATGCAACTGCCTTTTCATAAACAACAATTTTAAACCCTTTATTATACGCATCTACTGCTGTATGAAGAACACAAATATCAGTACATACCCCTACAAGATGAACCTCTTCAATTCCTCTTTCTCTTAGCTTCATCTCTAAATCCGTTCCAGCAAATGCACTATACCGTGTTTTATCCATGTAATATACATTCTCTGCATTTTTATATGTTTCGTACACATCTTGTAATTCACCAAACAAATCTCTTCCACTTGTACCAGCTATATTATGAGACGGGAATAACTTTGATTCTGGATGATATACATCATTTTCTTCATGTTTATCAATAGCAAAGACAACGTAATCTCCATTTTCAATATATTGCTTCGTTATATGTACAATTTCCTTCTCAATTTCCTGTCCTGGTTTTCCGCAAGTTAAAGCACCTTTTTTCGCTACAAAATCATATGTATAATCAATATTAATAAGAGCTCGTTTCATAACCACCATCTCTCCTTCTTCTGTTTCACAGTAAACAATAGAAAATTTGTTATTACGACATCATGTGTACTATTCGACATTTTAAATGAAATACCTACATTTTTCTTCTGAAACTTACCTTAGTCCGAGTTTATCATATAATAGATAAACAATGGTAAAACAAATAGCTCCTATTAACAAGTCATGAATTTGATAATTGAGCGTAGCTTGAATCATCTCTTGTATCGTAAACCAAATTACTGCCATCATTAGGCTAATCAAAATGATACGAATACACCGATTCACATCTTCAACCTCTTTCTCTGTCATAGTAGTAACAAGTGATTACTTCCTATTTAATCGTATTAGAAAATGAAATAAGTTATTCACTCTTGCACACTCTAGTCCAAACAAAAAAGCACACTACTTTTTGAGTAATGTACTTTTTATTCATATTAAGACGCTGGTTTTGTCTCAAATGTTGCTTGATTAAAACTAATAACCTTTCCTTTCGGGTCATTGTTTTCATACTGAACTGCAGTAATTGTATGACTACCTGTTTCCAGCGTTTTTTCTTTTAACTGCACTGTTGTCTGCGTTGTACTAGTTACTTGATGTTTATCCGTATACATTTGATCTACAAATACGAATGTTTCTTTATCACTTTGAAAATTAGAAAGTTCTAATTCAACTTGCTGAATTAACGTATCCTTTTTGATGAATACAGTCGGTATATTGCCGTTTTCTGAAGTACCATCTGGAGTAATAACTTTTACTTTCCCTTCTCCAATTGACATTGCTCCTTCAGGAAATTCAACCATATTCTCATCACTTGCGTTTACAACTTGTTCTTCCTGTTTTGATTGCGCGTCCTCTTTTTCCTGTGGAGCACCGCAACCAACTAATAACAATACAGACAATCCAGTGATTATGAATTTTTTCAAAATTCATCCCCCCTGTAACTTCATTATAATTTATTATACAAAAATAACTTTTAAATTTTGAGACTACTTTCAACACTTTCATGAACAAATAGAATCTTGCTCACGATTAATGTATCATACTTTCCTTAATAGAACATTAATTTTTTTTATGAAATAAATAGTAATTTCCTCTTATCTATCATTTTAGCCCAACATATGAATTACATACCCTCAAAAATAAAAAGACATTGTTAGTTCAATGTCTTTTCTATACAGCAATTAAAAAACAAACGTTGTAATCTCATCTACTTCTTTTCTTGGAAGTTTCTTCGGTTTATCTTTCGGAAATCCGAGTGAAATAACCATATTTATTTGTTTTTCAAGCTCAATTTGTAAATATTGGCGCAGTTCATCTTGAGCTAGCAATACTGGCCCTGTCATTGGACAAGTACCAAGCCCCTTTGCATGTGCAGCTAACATTAAGTTTTGTGCCGCTAAACAACTACTCTTAATGCCTTCTTCTTCCCAAACTGAATTTGGAACAAAAGCAATTGGATCAAATATCTTTTCACGGAACTTTGATTCATATGGTGTTGCCAAACATACGATTAATACTGGTGCCTCCGAGAAAGCTGTTGCATATGGTCCGAAAGAACGTGTAAGTAATTTCCCTGCTTTCTCTTCTCCATTTTCTGCTGCTTTTGCCGCAAGTTTATGTAATGCATCCCATGTCATTTGTTCAATTTCTTTAATCTTCTCTCGATTCATGATAACTAAGAATTCCCACGTTTGTGAATTGGTATCACTCGGTGCGTAACGAGCACAATCAATTATTTCTTTTATATCATTAGTAGATACTTCTTGATCTGTAAACTTTCTAACACTTCGTCTTCCGTGAATTACTTCTTTAAAATTTTCATAATTCATATATTAAATCCCCTTTTTACAGCGTTTTCAAAACTTGTCCTATGCTTGAATTATATCATGAAAAAAAGCCGGAAGAATACCAGCTTTTTTCTTCATGATTAATTTGTCACTTTAAACAAACGAATACTCTCTTCGTATGCAGCTTGTAGTTTTTTCGTAATTGGTCCTCTTTCACCAGCCTCGAACTGTTCATCACCAATTTGAACGACTGGGAATATTTCAAGTGGCGTCGCTGTAAAGAAGCACTCCTCAGCGTCATATACTTCTTGTAATGAAAACTCTCGTTCCTCTACATCGATATGTAACTCTTTCGCTAATGTAATTACGTAGTGACGTGTAATACCATGTAAAATGAAATGATCCGCTGGATGTGTAATTAACTTATTATTCTTCACGATAAAGAAATTGGAATGACATCCTTCAGTCACAATACCATCTCGTACTAATATTGCTTCTTGATAACCTTGTTCATTTATTTTGTTTTTGATCATGATATTAGGAAGCAAATTTAAAGATTTTATATGGCAAAATTTCCACCTGATGTCCTCTTCTACTGTCACCTTAATCCCTGCCTCCATTGAAGCAACTGGTCTTGGGAACGAAACAAGATTTGCAAAATATGTCGGTTGTAAATCTGATTCATATACATGATTGCGCGGTTGTGCACCTCTTGATATTTGTAAATATACATTCCCATCTTCTTGAAATTGATTTTTTTCAATCATTTGAT
The DNA here is from genome assembly GCF_051916495.1 of Bacillus cereus group sp. MYBK216-1. Classification (NCBI taxonomy): domain Bacteria; kingdom Bacillati; phylum Bacillota; class Bacilli; order Caryophanales; family Bacillaceae; genus Bacillus; species Bacillus cereus group sp. MYBK216-1. The sequence continues at coordinate 354,691 of NZ_JBQAGT010000002.1, read as the reverse complement.
ATAACTCTTCTACTAATTCTTCCTTCGTAAATGGTGGAATTAGTTTTATTTCTGCCATAGAGTTAAAGAATCTTTTCAAATGTAAATCTAATAAATGAGGCTTGCCGTCGTATAGTCTAAATACTTCATAAATCCCATCACCAAATTGGAAGCCTCGCTCTTCTAATGCGACCATCGGCTGTTCTTCCTTCGTATTAATCATTCTCCCATTAAACAAGATCCAATCTTTATGAGTAGCTTTCATTCTTCCCCACTCCTTTATCACATGATTGATTTTATTGTACAACTTATGACACCCTGAAAGAAGGAATTTTCTGTATTTTCACAAACAAAAAATACATCACTTCGTAAAAGTGATGTATTTTATCATTTATTTAAGGAAATATTTTTCAATATCATCTAACATAAGGTTCGCAGCTTTAATACCGCCTGCTGTATTCCAGATTACCTCGTCTACTTGGAATACTTTATTATTTTTAGAAGCCTGTAGTTGCTTAAAGAGTGGATCTTCTATCCATTCCTTTGCTAACGAATTTCCTTCATTATTCTTATCTGCATCTTTATCAGACGTGAAATAGAATAAGTAGTCTCCGTCCATATTTGGAATTTGCTCTTTTGTAATTCCTTTTATCGCAAAATCATCTTTATCTTGTAATGGTGGTCGTTTAAATCCAATATCATTTAAAACAACGCCCGAGAATGAGTTTTTTTGATAAATACGAACGTCACCTGGTACGAAACGAATAATAGAAACTTTAGAATTCAAATTATCGCCTAACTTCTCTTTCATTCCTTCAATACGTTTTTTATAATCATCAAGAGCTTTCTGCCCTTCTTTTTCTTTATTTACAGATTTTGTATAAAGTGTAAAGTTTTCTTTCCAATCACCGCGTAATGTTTCTGCATAAACAGTTGGTGCGATTTCTTTTAGCTGATCATATATTTTTTCATGACGCATTTTATTTCCGATAATTAAATCTGGCTTAAGCTTCATTACAGCCTCTAAATTAATATCACGTTCAGTTCCTACAACTTCCGTGTTTTTTAACTCTTTCGCTATATGAGGATACCATTCATCACCAGCACGTGGTTTCGTAGTCCCCACTGGCGTTACGCCCACAGCTAGGAGAGCCTCTGCGCCTTCATTTGTTAAAACAACAACTTTTTTAGGTGTACCATTTACTATCGTTTCACCCATTGCATGCTTTATCGTATATGAATCTTTTGCTTTCGCTGATATATTATTTTCTTTTTTCTCTTCTTTACTACATCCTGCAATTACAACCATGAGTATCGTAATGCAGAACATAATTAGTTTTTTAGTATGTATCATATGTCCTCCCTAGATGAAATCGATTATCATTAACAATTAAAGATTAATGGATGTTACATACATTGTCAATGTATATCAGAAAACTTTTTTAATATATACTATTTAGATTCTATCCGCTTTTCTAATGTTTCTTTTTAAAACATAGTGCATAAGTATGAAAATAAATGTTGTTATTAAAATGCGTATTCTTGTTATACATAACAAGAATACGCATCCATATTGCATTATCATTTTAATTCCTAATATTGAGTATATTTAATATATGCTGGGTCATTATATACCCACTGATTTCCACCAAGGTTTAACCAACCATTTTCATTTATATATACTAAATAAGATTCTGGAGAATTTAATTTGCGGATAACTGCAGATGTAGTTGATGGACCACTTCTTAAATTTACATTCATCCCTTGTATATATGCAACCCCAATCGGGCTTCCATCACTGTTGCTTGTCTTTACAAAATTAATGTAAGAAGGATCATTATACACCCATTGTCCATTCCCCAAATCTAGCCATCCGTTACTTTCCTGATATACAACGTAAGATTCTGGAGAATTTAATTGACGAATAACTGAGGAAGAAGTTGATGGACCATTTCTTAAATTTACATTTTTCCCAAGAATATAAGCGATTCCCTTCGTTTGAGGTGTCGGTTGTGGATTTGGATTTACTCCAAAAATAGCTGCTATTCCATTTGCATACGCTTGACTTAGATCTTCAATAAATTGTGGATTTTTTAATAAATTTGCATCAAACGCTGTATCAATAAAAGCAGTCTCAGTTAAAATTGCATCCATTGTGGTTTCTCTTAATACCGCATAATTTTCTTTTTTTGCTCCTCGATCACGAAGACCGTATTTTGTTAATACAGGATTGACAGCTGTATGCATTTTTTGTTGCTTTGCATATGCAGTGCTGGTATTGGATAACGCATTATAAATATAACTTTCAAAACCTGTACCCCCGCCGCTATTAATATGAAATGAAATAAAATAATCCGCACTGAAAGCATTAGCAATATTAGCACGTTCCGATAAAGAAATAAACACATCACTATCACGTGTCATTTTAATTGTAATTGGGTAATTTACCGTTAAAATGTCTCGAACGCGTCTAGCAATTTGAAGTGTTAAGTTTTTTTCTACTAAACCATTACCAACAGCACCAGAATCATATCCACCGTGCCCTGCGTCTATAACAAGTTTCATTTTATTGCCCCGCCCCTTTCTTGTAATATGTTTGCATTTCTACTCGTCCTATTTTATGTGAAATGTACAAGTTCTGTTACAATTGCAAATAAAAAAACCGCCTTATGTAAGGCGGTTTCTATCATCTTGCTTTAACCAATTTAAAATAAATATATACGATTGATAGTGAACATAACGTATGCAAAATAAAATAAATAAAAGTGCTATTCCAACACCACTATAAAGTAAACCGAACTTTAAAAAAACATTTAAAAGTGGTGGAAAGTTCATTAGATTTTGTAATGTACTAAGCATACAAAACATAATGAAAAAGACAGAGACGTATTGTAATTCATACGGCTTTTTTTTCTTACTCATTCTTTTCCGAATGATTATATGACATAATTCTGCTACTATAAAGCACCCTCCAATTAATACAAGACCAGAAGTCATCGTCATACATCCACCTGCCTTATGTTTATTGTATCGCATAAATAATCATCGTTATATTTTCTTTACATACTCTTCATCTTCTGAAGCAAAACCAAAACTCTCTATGAAAGACTTCGCCTTTTCTGTTAATTTCTCTTGTAGCACTTTTATTTCTTTCACATTTCTTTGTTTCATCATTTCTTCAAATGTAAAATACGTATTTGTACCATAACCGTAACCTTGGTAATCAAAATGAATAATTAGCTGTGATAAAACAGCCTGTTCCTCTTGTACACTATAATCTATTACACCAATATATGTATCATCAACTTTTACACAGTACTGTACCTTTTTCTCACCTAAACTATGCGATTTAAACATTTCTTTAACAACGCTTTCATTTTCTACAGTAACTTTCTCAAACGTAATCATATGTTGTCCATCCTTTTACTATTATTGTATCAATAATACTTCCTATTTATGAAAAAAACCTTAAGACCGTATGCGATCTTAAGGTTTTTCTATTTAAACTAAGCTATACGCACGTTTTGTTTCTTCATGGAACTTATTCGTATCGTATTTATGCTCAACATAAATTTGGTGCCATACCATAAACGCAAGTACAGTCCAAATTTTACGGCTATAATCGCCTTTATCTGCACAATGTGCTTCCAGTAAGTTTAATACATACTGTTTGTCGATTAAATGCTCTGTCTTACTTTCGTTTATAATATTTATAGCCCAATCATGCATTTCGTCTTTTAACCAGTGACGAATTGGTACTGGGAATCCAAGTTTTTTACGATCTAATACGTGATCTGGAACGATTCCGCGTGCTGCTTCACGTAAAATAGCTTTCGTAGTTCCGTTAGCAATCTTAAATTCAGTTGGAATTTTAGATGCAACATCGAATACTTCTTTATCTAAGAACGGTACACGAAGTTCTAATGAGTTTGCCATTGTCATTTTATCAGCTTTTAATAAAATGTCACCGCGTAACCATGTGAACATGTCAATGTACTGCATTTTACTTACATCATCATAATCTTTAATCTCATTATACAATGGTTTCGTGATATCCATATAGTTAACACTTTCATTGTAATACTTCATTAATTCAGCTTTTTCTTCTTCACGGAAGATTTTAGCATTTCCATAGTAACGCTCTTCAATTGGTGTACATCCACGCTCTAGGAAGCTCTTACCTTTAAACCCTTCTTTAAGAGCACCACTTAATGCTTTTAGAACGCTCTTACCTGGGCTAGGAATGTAAGAGAACATTTTTAGTGAGTTTGGCTCACGGTAAATGTTATAACCACCAAATAGCTCGTCTGCGCCTTCACCTGAAAGAACAACTGTTACATGTTTACGTGCTTCTTTCGCAACGAAGTACAATGGTACAGCTGCTGGATCAGCTAAAGGATCATCCATATGCCAAATGATTTTTGGGAACTCATCCATAAATTCTTTCGCTGAAATGAATACGTTATGGTTTTTAACGCCTAATTTCTCAGCAGTTTCTTTCGCAACATCAACTTCACTGAAACCACGTTGCTCAAAACCAACAGAGAATGTTAAAAGATTTGGATTCATTTCTCTTGCGATAGAAGCGATGATAGATGAATCGATACCACCAGATAAGAATGAACCTACTGGTACATCACTACGCATATGCACTTTTACTGAATCATATAACACATCACGAATCGCTTGGATATGCTCCTCTTTCGTTGCACTTGAAGCATTGAAATAAGGTTTCCAGTAGCGATGGATTTCCATCTCTTTACCGATTTCTTTTACGAAATAATGACCAGGCTCGATTTTATTAACATCAATTGTTAACGTTTCTGGCTCTGGACCATATTGGTACGTAAAGTAATGTTGTAGTGACGTTGGATTAACGCCTTTATCTTCCATCACATGCATAATACTTTTCTTCTCAGATGCGAAGAATGTAGTATCACCTTGTTGTGCGATGTATAAAGGTTTAATACCGAAGTGGTCACGTGCACCGAAAAGTTTCTTTTCTTCACGATCCCAAATCATAAATGCAAACATACCACGAAGGTAGTCTACACATTTTTCTTTCATATGTGCATACAATGCAATGATAACTTCTGTATCAGATTGCGTTGCAAACGTTGCACCTTTTTCAAGTAACATTTCACGTAATTCTACATAGTTGTAAATTTCACCATTAAAAATAATTACATATCGATCATTTTCATAAGTTAGCGGCTGATGTCCTGCCTCTAAGTCAATGATACTTAAACGGCGGAAGCCAAATTGTACATGTTCATCACGAAAATATCCTTCGTCATCTGGACCACGGTGGAAAATCATCGTGTTCATATTTTCAAATTGATGTTTTTCTGTTTCTGAAAACTCTCTAGGGTTTTCACATAAACATCCTACAAAACCACACATACTTCTTACCCTCTTTCAGTTTTCATTCTGTCTCTATACTACTATATCAACCCTATTTATACTAGCATAATCAACTGAATATGGCGACCAAAAACTATAAAAAAATCACTCCATTTCACATTTTTAACAATTTTTTATGAAAACATGAAAACTAGGCACTCACCTTTCTCCGCTTTTGTCATATGATATTGCAAATTGATTTCTAGGAGGGAATACCATGAGTGAAGAAAAAAAAGATTCTTCTCGCCCACCGGTTCGTAATTACTTAAAGCAAATTGATGATTTCTTCGAGCAAACACCTCTTCGCAATGTAATCGCTGATTTAAATCATTTTTTCCAAAAAGGAAACCGTTTATTAACATTCCCTGTAGATTTATATGAAGTTGGTGAAGAACTCGTTGTTACAGCTGAACTACCAGGTATACAAAAAGAACAAATTCAAATTGAAATACAAAGTGAATACTTAAAAGTCTCTGTAAAAGAAGAGATACTTGAAGAGGAAGAAGAACAAACATCCCATAACTATTATCGCCGAGAACGTTCCATTTCAGAAGCATCAAGATTGATTAAGTTACCGTATTCAATTAATAAAAAAGCGGCAAAAGCTTCTTATCAAAACGGCGTATTAGAAATTCGAGCGCCGAAACTTCCCCAGCAACATGACATTTTATCCATAGACTAATGCAAAAAAATAAGGGTGCTATGCACCCTTATTTTTAATCCACTAATCGCTTCATATCACGTATAATGTCTTCATATGGCGTATTACTAATGCCACTATACTTTTTCATTACTTTTCCGTTTTGATCAATTAAATAAAATGATGTACCATGTATGACCTGACCGTTCTCCGGCTTATCTACAAGTGATTGGAAATTATCTTTTGAAAACTTTGTAATATCTTCTAACGAATACCCTGTTAATAAATTCCAGTTACTAGTATCCTCTGTAAACTTCTGAATAAAAGCTTTCAGATTTTCTGGCTTATCAAGGTCTGGATCTACACTAAATGAAACAAACTGAACGTCTAATTTCTCTTCTTTTGCCATCTTTTGCAGCTTGGCCATATTTGCAGTCATTGGCGGACAAACTGTCTGACAATTTGTGAACATAAAATCTGCAACCCAAACTTTCCCTTTTAAATCTTTTGTACCGAATTGCTTTCCATCTTGATTTGTAAATTGGAAAGTTTCTAAATCCCAATTTAATGGTTTACGAAGCTTTGAACCTGATTCACTACATCCGGCAAGTACAAAGAGACAAAATACAACCATAAGACCAATTATTTTTTGATAACGCTTCATTTATAAACCTCTTTTCTCTATCCTAAATTTAAATAGGTTATGTTTATAATAACAAAAGTTAACACTACGAGAAAATTGTTTACTACATTTGTTCACGAAATCGTACGATTTTACGCATGTTACTTCTTTATTTCAAGCGAATTACTAGACAAAATATATTTTTTTACTATTATTTCTCTAAATAGAATTGATAAAACTAATTTTATTGTTACTTTTGTAAATACCTCTCCCTATTTTTTAACAATTCCTTAAACATTAATCCATGTTTTACACTGTATTCCTTAACAACATTTCGGTACAATACAAATACAACGATTTTAAATGAGGTGATGTTCATGGCAAAGCGCTATGAAAATATGGATAATGTTAGTACAAAAAAATCAATTCGCTCTTTTTTACGCTGGCGTAAAGAACGAAAGCAAAACAAAAAAGATTTTTCTTTCTTAGTAGAACAATCACCCGTTAAACAAAGTGCATTTTTGCAAAGCAATGTTGAAAAAACGACTGTCACATGGATTGGGCATTCCACTTTTCTTATTCAAACGAATGGACTTAATATATTAACAGATCCAGTATGGGCTAATAAATTAAAGCTAGTTCCAAGACTTACCGAACCTGGACTCTCTATAGAAGAACTACCTAAAATTGATATTGTCCTTATTTCACATGGTCATTATGATCATTTAGATTTTTCAACTCTTCGTCAGTTGAATGATGATGTTCTATATCTTGTACCTATTGGATTAAAAAAATTATTTACTCGTAAGAAATTTAAACATGTAGAAGAGTATAAATGGTGGGAAAGTACGATAATTAACGAAGTTTCTTTTCACTTCGTACCTGCTCAGCACTGGACAAGAAGATTCTTATTTGATATGAATACGTCTCACTGGGGCGGATGGATTATTGATAATGAAACGAATATGGAAACCATATATTTTTGTGGCGACAGTGGCTATTTCCAAGGTTTCAAAGAAATTGGTGAACGCTTTTTAATTGATATTGCTCTTATGCCCATTGGCGCTTATGAACCAGAATGGTTTATGAAAGTATCTCATGTTTCACCTGAAGAGGCCGTGCAAGCTTATTTAGATTTAAACGCTACGCATTTTATACCGATGCATTACGGAGCTTTTGCACTCGCCGATGAAACACCCCGCGAGGCAATAACTAGACTTCGAAATAATTGGAATTTGCGCATGTTACCATGGGAACAACTGCATGTACTCTTTTTAGGCCAAACTTTTATTTATAGTAACGCAACAAATGATAAGCAAATAAACGAAAAAATTGAAACTTTACATGTGTAACGTAATGACTGATTTTCTATATCCAACATATAATATAGAAAATCCTATAGTGAAGGCAAATAATCAAGCTTTTACGGGCAGCCCGCTACCTTACCTCTTTGCTCCAGCTAATTTTGAGGTAGAGAGTTTTACTGTCCGCAAATAGCGGGATAAAGGGTGTTTTCTATGAATGAATATTTACAGACTCGCTATATCATTAGCGGTAGTGCCTGTGTAGCTCTTCTTATTTCTTACTTTCTATTTACATAAAAAAGCTACTTGAAATATATTTTCAAGTAGCTTTTTTATTACTCTGCTAAATACATAAATCCGATTGCGCCCGGACCTGTATGAGTACTAATAATAGGCGTTGTATAGAAAATTTCTGATTGAGCAAATCCACTCACTTTTTCAACCGCCGCTTTCATACTTTCAGCTAAAGGAATTGCTTTCGCATGCGGAATTGCAACAGCTTTTACAACTTTTCCAGCCGTATCTTGCTCAAATAACTTAGCTAATGTTTTTACAATTTGGCCTTGGCTACGAACTTTCGTTACAGGATTATAAACACCGTCTTCAAGACTAGCAATTGGCTTTATATTAAGTAGCGAACCGATAAACGCTTTTCCTTTACCGATACGTCCACCCTTCACTAAGTTTTCTAATGTATCCACTACTACATATAAACGAGTATTCTTTCTTACTTCATCTACACGTTTTAAAATTTCTTCTAGTGAGCGTCCGTCATTTGCCATTTTTGCAGCTTCAATTACTTGATATGCTAAAGCATGTGTAATAAATTGAGAATCAACAACTGTTACTTTTGTATCGGTCATTGATGCAGCGCTATTTGCAGTTGCTACAGTACCGCTCATTCCACTTGTCATATGGATAGAAAGGACTTCGCTTCCATCTTCCCCTAGCTTGTCATACATTTCTACAAATGTACCCATAGCTGGTTGTGATGTTTTTGGTAATTCCTCTGATTTAATCATTTCTTCAATAAATTCGTCAGGTTGTAAATCAACGCGATCTAAATATGTTTGTCCATTTACAGAGATTGATAATGGTAAAACATGAATGTCATATTTTTCGATTACGTCTTGTGATAAATCTGCCGTTGAATCTGTTACAATTTTAATTTTTTGCATACTATACTTCTTCCCTTTCCAATACGCTCTCCTTGTTATTATACTAGTATTCCCATTGCTTTCAACAATTTGGAACGAAATTTCATCAAATTAATTATATTTTCATACCTAAAATGAAAAAGACAGAGTTTACTAACCCTGTCCGTACTTCGTATCATGCATTTTTTTCAAGGGTATTTGTTTTATATACATTTAAATAATCATTCCACTTCAAACATTTTTGTAAATATTCACGGAAAGAATATGAAAATCTTGGGTGTTTTTGTTTTTGAATTTTTGCAATAAATAATTGAAGACGAGACTGAATTAGAAACGATAATGGATGCTGTGCCTGTAGGACAGGGATTTCAAATATTTTAATACAATCCCCTGTTGAATGAGTGAAATAAAAACTTTTCGTAATCACAATATCAATCCTCTTTTTCATTGGATTTTTGAACTTCTACTTTACGCTTGTAACACGTTGTTTAAAGTGGCGACTCCCATGAATACAAAAGTATCCTTAGACAATCTCTGTAGTCCTTATGGTTAGAAGATTTATACTCTATTCATCTCCACCTAATCCATCCCTCATCCTAAATTTCTAATAAGACGAGGACTCGTTATCCGTATATTGCTTAATATATTTAGTATAAACTTATAAAAGCGCAAAGTTTGTCTAAATTTTGGAGATTCTATATTTTTTTTCTTCTCTATATTGTATACGTTTATAGCTAGAGTATAACAAATAAATAAAAAAAGTGCCTTTATAACGAGGCACTTTTCGACTGAATTTCTTCTTCTCTTTTCTTTTTTCGCTTACTAACAATCTTTGATAAAGCAATACTAATTTCATAAATACAAATAAGCGGTACCGCAACTAAACTATGAGATAAAAAATCTGGCGGTGATATACACGACGCAATGATAATCAATGCTACGTAAGCATACCTTCTTATTTTTATTAGAAGTTCCGCCGTCAATAGTCCAATACTCGTTAAAAACATTACTACTACAGGCAATTCAAAAATTACAGCAAATGGAACTGTTAAATTAAGAACAAAATGAAAATACTTTTCTGTCGTAAACATCGTATTAAACATTTCATTACCTATCGTAGTTAAAAAATGAAATAAAAACGGCATTACAACGAAATATCCAAAGCATAAACCTGCAATAAATAATATAGACAATACCGGTATATACATTATTGTCAACTTTTGTTCATTTGGATGTAAACCTGGTTTTACAAATAACCAAATTTGTATAGCAGCAAAAGGAATTGTACAAACGATAGCAAATACTGTAGCAATCGAGAAAAAAATCCACAATACATCACTTGGACCGAGAACAGTTAATTTCATTGGTAAATCTTTTACAAGCCAAAAATAAATATCCTTTGTAAAAGTAAATCCAATAATTAAAAATAGTACAAAGGATAACACCGTATATATTACTCTTTTTCGAAGCTCAACAATATGTTCTACTACGCTCATTTCCCGATCTTCCATCTCGTTCACCACACTTTATTTATCCATTACAAGGAAAATACACTACATTTTTTCTTTCTTTTCCTTTTCTTGAAATGCGTCATCTGTCAATTCTTTCGTTGATTTTTTGAACTCTTTTAACGTTTCCCCTAAAGCCTTCCCGATTTCCGGCAATTTTTTAGGTCCAAATAAAATGAGTACTGCTACTAAAATTAAAATTAACCCTGGAAAGCCAATATTTGAAAACATTTCCCCATCCCCTTTATTAGTAGTTTCCTTGTCCTACTATTACATAATTTTATTTTGTCAAAAAAGTTTGAAAACGTCAACAAATCCATTGTCTTTTGTCAAAAAAATTCAAAAATATAATCAATTATACAAATTTCATTTTCTATTGCTCTTGTGTATGATATGGTAAGGGAAATGACATATTATTTTATCCCGCTTTAACGGGCAGTAAGAACCACCACCTCAAAATTCAATGCAAGCCAAGAAGTTACGTGGGGGCTCAACTGCCCGTAAAAGCCCGATTGGTTCAACTAATAATCAGTGGGGGATGCCCCCCACTGATTAAAGTTTCACTTTATGATAGTAGAAAGGATTTGCATTATGACTGAAAAAATGACACGAATGACCCAATTTGTAAAAGAAGAAATTGCAAATGCAATTACACATGGTATCGGTGCCATTTTAAGCATCCCTGCCTTAATCATATTGATTATTCATGCTTCAAAGCATGGTACCGCATCAGCTGTAGTTGCATTTACTGTTTATGGTGTAAGCATGTTCTTACTGTACTTGTTTTCAACGTTGCTACATAGCATTCATCATCCTAGAGTAGAAAAAGTATTTACTATTTTAGATCATTCAGCCATTTACTTATTAATTGCTGGCACGTATACTCCTTTTCTACTTATTACACTTCGTGGGCCATTAGGATGGACGTTGCTTGCTATTATATGGACACTTGCAATCGGAGGTATCATCTTCAAAATTTTCTTTGTACGTCGCTTTATAAAGGCATCAACTTTATGTTACATCATTATGGGCTGGCTCATAATCGTTGCCATTAAACCACTTTATGAAAATCTAACTGGACATGGTTTTTCACTACTTTTAGCAGGAGGAATTTTATATTCTGTCGGAGCTATATTCTTCCTTTGGGAAAAGCTACCTTTCAACCATGCCATATGGCATCTTTTCGTTTTAGGTGGTAGTGCGATGATGTTCTTCTGTGTACTCTTTTATGTCTTACCTACAGCATAATAAAAAAGGTTTCAGCTTACTATAAGCTGAAACCTTTTTTATTACTTATGTAATTGTGATGCGATAACTTCCTGTGTATGCTTCGTTAATTCTTTAATATCCATATTCGCATAATCTTCAGGTGTAATCGGCTTAGAAATTGTTACTATTGCATGAGCTGGCTTCATACGATTTCCATTCGCTTCAAACATCTTATATGTACCATCTAACGTTACAGGTAAAATTGCTACACCTGACTTTACTGCAAGATGGAAACTACCAGCCTTAAACTCTCCAACTTCCCCACCCTTACTTCTCGTTCCTTCTGGGAAAATTACGATAGAATGTCCATTCTTTAATAGTTCGATTCCATCTTTAATTGCTTTAAGAGATTGACGACGATCGCTACGATCCATAAATACACAATTCATCAGTTCCATCCAAGTTGGTACAACTGGGAACTTTTTAATCTCTGCTTTTGACACGAATCCAATTGGTTTATTTAAGTAACCTAGTAAAACAGGGATATCCATATTACTTTGGTGATTACTTACAACTAGTACCGGCTTGTCTTTCGGAACATTTTCAAGTCCTTTAACTTCTACTGTCCCTCCAGCTACACGTACCATTTTCTTACCAAACCAATTTGTCGTTTTGTACACAGCATTATCTTTTTCTTTTGGCGCCATCATATTTACTTGTCTTTTAAGACGCCACATTCTTGGTGTAATCGCAATTACAATTAAAATTAAATAAAAGATTTTAAAAAACGTTTGAATCATACAGAACCCCCACCTATTATCATTCCGACCTTCATTATACTAGACAAACGAAGGAAAAAGAAGAAAAAAAGTCCAAACAGCAAGTGTTTGGACTTTTTAAGCATTCTATATTAGAAACGTTTTGCTAATTCACGAGCATTAGCAATTGCGGCTTCTTTAATTTCTTGTGCTTTTTCAGGGTTTGCATTCATACCTTCAACTGCAATATATTCAGTATCATTTACACCAACAAATCCTAATACAGTTTTTAAATGATTGCGACCGAAGTCTACAGCTGCGTATGCTCCTTCAGAATATACACCACCTGTTGCTTGAATGTGAAGTGCTTTTTTACCTTCTAATAAGCCGACTGGACCATTTTCAGTATATTTGAATGTTTTACCTGCGATTGCTACGTTATCTAAGTATGCTTTTACTACTGGTGGATAGCTAAAGTTCCACATTGGAGTTACGAATACATAACGATCTGCATTCATAAATGTTTCTAAGTTTGTGTTCATTGCTGCTACTTTTTGTTGTTGAACTTCAGTTAAAGCTTCAAAGCCTTCACCTGCTGCAAATTTACCCCAAGCAGCAAATACATCTGCATCAATTGCTGGTACTGTAGTGTTGAATAAATCAATTGTTACAACTTCGTCTTGTGGATGTTCGTTTTTATAAGCTTCGATGAAAGCTTCCCCTACTGCCATTCCGAAAGAACCTTCTGCTGAATTTGGATTTGCTGTAATAAATAGTACTTTTGTCATTGTATTCTCTCCCTTTTTTCTCTTTATCTTTAATTCAAGATTTATTTTTCGAAAGTTAATAACTTACCTTATGTAAGTATGATACAAAAAGTTTCAATCGATGTCAATAAAAAATAGCTACTTTTTTTTCGTAAGTTAATGATTTATTTTGTTTCTTTAAAATTTAGTATACAGATATTAAGACTTCTCACACAAAAAGGCTATCTCTATAAATTATAGAGATAGTCTTTTATTACATATTATTTTTGAAAAACATGTTTTACTTTTTCAGCTGGAATGTTACTTCCACCTCTACCTTTTACATCTTCAATCATCATTGTAATGACCACATCTGGTGAATTTAAATCAAATGCAGCGAACCAACCTAGTTCTTTTCCTTCGGCCTCTTTTGATACTTTTAATTCCGCTGTACCTGTTTTTCCAGCAAGAGTCATGCCATCAATTTTAGCAATTTTCCCTGTACCATCTGGATCATTAATTACTTTCGTCATTGCAGTTTTTAATATATCCTGATTTCCTTTAGAAATTACATTTTCTTTCCAAGCTTTTGGTTGTTTATCTGTTTTAATAATATACGGTGACGGAATCGCTCCATCATTTACAATTGGCGCATACGTTAAAGCTAAATGAAGAGGAGTCATTAATACTTGTCCTTGTCCATATCCTGTATCTGCCATTTGAATATCATTTTTAATACCGTCATTTGCAATTTTAGAAGCAGGGAATCCATATTCAATTGGTAGTTTCTCATCGAATCCGAATTTTTTTGCTTCACTCATAAACTTGTCTTTTCCGATTTTTAAAGCTTCTTGTGCGAAGTAAATATTATCCGAGTATTTCATCGCCTTATCAAGATCAATCGGATTTGCATCTTTCACACGCGTTACATAGTAATTACCCCAAGAAGAATCTTTTGTCCATTTTAATCCTTCAATTTTCAACTCTTCTTTTGAATCAATCGTTTTCGTTTCAAGACCAATTGCAGCTGTAATAGGTTTAAATACAGAACCTGGTACCGACAATTGTGTAAAGCGATTTGTCATTGGTTTTTTCGGATCATTATTCCACGCTTCGCGTTGTGCCTTTGATGTCCCTCGTGCAATTATATTAGGATCATATGCTGGACTACTTACTAGTGCAATTGTTTCTCCACTTTTCGGATTAATTGCTGCACTTGAACCAGCTTCGCCCTTCATTTCATTATACGTTTTTTCTTGAACAACACTATCAATAGTTAAAGTTACATTTTCTCCATCAACAGCATCTGTTTTTGCCAAGTTTTTAATTTCTTTTCCTTGCGCATCTTCTACAAAGACACGGCCACCTTTTTTACCGCGTAGCTTTTCCTCTAATACTTGCTCTAAACCAGCTTTACCAACTGGATCATCAGCTTGATAGCCTTTCTTTTGTAGCGTTTTTAAATCTTCAGCATTTACCTTTCCAATATAACCAGTCAGATGAGCTGCCGCTTCCCCTAACGGATATGTACGAACATTTACAGGTTTTGTTGAAACACCTGGTAAATCAATGTACGTATTTTGTGTTGCCCCTTCAGGCAAAATTCCAATTGGTACGAGATACCCTGGTTTTACCCATTTAGCAGCTAATTTTTGATCAATTTCTTCTACAGACATATTTAACAACTTCGCTACTGTTTCTTTCGTTTGCGGAGCAGTATCGCCTAACTTTTCAGGAATCAATCCGATTTCAGAAGCTTTCCCATTCGTTGCAAGACCTTTTCCATTACGATCGTATATTTCACCACGTTTTGGCTGTGTTGTCTGCATACGCACTTTACTATCTTTCGTCATGCCAGGGAAAATAAAATCAGGAGTCCAATCTATTTTCCAAGATTCTTTATCTCCATCTTTTTCTTTCACCATTTTTGCTTCATGACCAAATGTAATTTTACCACCAACTGTATCCATGCTTACTTTAAAAGGAACAGGGCCTTCATCTTTTTTATCTTCTTTTACTTCCCCTGTTTCTACCTTTAAGTCTTTCACTTCGATACCAGAATAAATTTTCTCATATTTTTCAGTAAACTCTTTCTTTGAAATATCTTTTTTTGCATTTTTTGATAGTTGATCATACATATCTGCAAATTTTTGTTTATTCCACGCTTTTACATATGTATCAAACACTTCTTGTGGTTTTTCTTCTTTACCACATCCAACTAACATGAATGTTAAGCAAAGAAAAAGAATCCCCCATATCTTTCTCAATCGATTCTCCTCCTCTTTCTATATTAGTACTTTTGAAAATTTTAGCATTTTTACATGCTACCTCTCATTATAGCACTATCGAATCTCATCTATAAACTTATATTGGTGAATATAAATAAAAAGATTGACGTGAATTCTCACATCAATCTTTATTATTATTGTTGTTTCTCATATACATGGTAATAATACGTATACGGGTTTTTTTCATCCGTTAAACCTTTTTCTACAAAAATCTCTTTCCAATTTGTCATATCCATTTCTGGGAAGAATGTATCTCCTTCAAATGCATGATGGATTTTTGTTATATACAACTTGTCTACATAAGGTAAAAAGAGATCGTAAATTTGCGCTCCGCCAAAAATAAAAATCTCTTCTTCATTTTTACATAGTTCGAACACTTCTTCTACAGAATGAACAACTTCACAGCCTTCAACATGATACCCTTCATTACGAGTTACAATAATATTACGTCTTCCAGGCAGTGGTCTACCAATCGCTTCATAGTTCTTTCTTCCCATAACAAGCGGGTGACCCATCGTTGTTTTCTTCACGTATTGTAATTCACTCGGTAAACGCCAAGGTAAATTATTATCTTTACCAATTACTCTATTTTCGTCCATAGCGACCATAAATGAAACAATCATTTTTTCATCTCCTCTACAATTATACTGCAACCGGTGCTTTAATTGCTGGATGCGGATCGTATCCTTCAATCGTTAAATCTTCCATTTCAAAATCGAAAACAGATTTCACATCTGGATTTAATGTAAGTTTCGGGAATGGACGTGGTTCACGTGCCAATTGCTTTTCTACTTGTTCAAAATGATTCGTATAAATGTGTGCATCTCCAATTGTATGAACAAATTCTCCTACTTCAAGATCACATTCATGTGCAATTAAATGTGTTAGTAGTGAATAACTTGCGATGTTAAATGGAATTCCAAGGAATATGTCACCACTTCTTTGATATAGCTGACAAGAAAGTTTTCCGTCCGCTACATAAAATTGGAATAATGTATGACAAGGGGGTAATGCCATATTTGGTACGTCTTCAGGATTCCAAGCAGAAACGATTAAACGACGTGAGTCTGGTGTTTTTTTAATCATTTCAATTACATCTTTTAATTGATCAAGTGTCTCACCAGCTGTCGTTTTCCAAGCACGCCACTGTTTACCGTAAACGTCTCCTAAATAACCATATTTATTTGAGAACTCATCATCTTCTAAAACGTTCTTTTTAAACAATTCCATTTGCTCATCGTACTGTACTTTAAATTCTTCATCTTGTTGTGAGCGAAGACCAAAATCAGTCATGTCAGGACCAGTATACTCATCACTTTCTACCCAGCTCTTAAACGCCCATTCATTCCAAATGTTATTATTATGCTGCAATAAATAGCGAATATTTGTATCACCTTTCATAAACCAAAGCAGTTCACTTGCTACAAGGCGAAACGGTACTCTCTTTGTTGTTAATAAAGGAAAACCTTTACTTAGATCAAAACGCATTTGATATCCAAATACAGATACAGTGCCTGTCCCTGTACGGTCTTCTTTCTTCGTACCATGTTCCATTACATGGCGGCATAAATTTAAGTATTCATTTTCAGCATGTTTCATATGTAGGAAAACCTTCTTTCAATCGTATATGCAATTTATCATAACATGAAAAATGGTAAATTTAATAATCTTAATTAATAAAATTTCTTACATTAATTCTTACAAAATTATTAACTTTCCATATTTTAAAAGGTTTTCATTTTCTATTACCGAAAGTATAGTGCGGTAGAACAAAATTTATATTTGGAGGTTAGAAGTATGTCTAAACTTGGAACGCCTGTTATGACTTCTTTACAAACAACGGTTGAAAAAATGATGAAGGATTTAAATGTTCCTGGTGCTGCTGTCGCTGTTATAAAAGACGGTGACGTTATTATTTCAGAAGGTTTTGGCTATCGTAATATAGTAACAAAAGAGGCTGTTACACCGAATACTCGATTCGCAATCGGTTCCTCAACGAAAGCATTTGGCACACTTTCATTAAGTTTGTTAGCACAGCAAAAAAAGTTTAATTGGGATACCCCTATCCAGTCTTATATACCTAACTTTACTTTATCTGAACTACTTGCTAGCTCACAAGTTACAGGACTGGATTTAGCTTCTCATCGAACTGGAGTGAGTCGTCATGAGGCCCTTTGGTACAGTTCTTCCTTATCTCGAAAAGATCTCGTTGAAAAAATAAAACATTTACCACTTGATGCACCGTTCCGGACTGCATTTCTATATAACAACTTAATGTATGCAACAATTAGCTACATTGTTGAAAACATTACAAATCAAACGTGGGAGCAATACACTACAGAACATATTTTAGAGCCTTTAAATATGAATCAAACAAACTTCTCTGTTACAGATTCACAAACTACAGATGATTATGCTTTACCTTACGTTGAAAATGAAGGTGAAATAAAAGAAGTTCCATTCCATAACATCGATACAGTTGGCGCTGCTGGGTGTATTAATTCTACAATTGAAGATATGGCAAATTGGGTACTTCTCCACTTAAATGAAGGAAAATTTGGAGATCATGAATTAATCTCCTCTGAATTATTACAACAAATGTATACACCACACAATTCAATTCCAGATCAACCGGTTTTATCACTCCCTGAATCTCCATTAAATAGTTACGGTCTTGGTTGGTTTATTAGCGCTTATCGTGGTAAAAAAGTGATTCATCATGGCGGTAATATCGATGGATTTTCAGCGCTTGTTTCATTCATACCAACAGAAAACATAGGCCTTGTCATTTTAACGAATGCTGGAGGAACATTACTTCCTACTTATCTGGCTAATCAAATTTATGACGAACTACTTGAATTAGAATCCATTGATTGGCATAAACGTGCTGTAGAAGATACTAAAAAAATGAAGGAAATGATGAAAGAAGCAACTGAATCCCTCCCTGAACAAATTAAAGGGACTACACCTTCGCACAAGTTAGAGGATTATACTGGTACTTTTGAACATCCTGCATACGGAACATTACAAGTATACAAACGAGATGATTCGTTATATGTACAATTTATGGAAATGGATATTCAATTAGGGCATCATCATTACGACATCTTCTCTGCAAAAGTTGACTTATTCCAAATGAAAATGAGCTTATTATTCGCTTATGAAATGAATGTAAGTGGTGAATTCCCATCCCTTCAGTTATATGTACCAGCTACATTAAGTACTCAGCCGCTTACATTTAAGAAAATTAAATAAGTATTTTGATGGTAAAAAATAAAGGTAGGTGCGAATTACACCTACCTTTTCTATTCCTTATTAATCTTATCTAGTTGAAACCAAATTGGCTTCGATAACTCAAAGTTATTATGATCCTCTAAAACTATAGTAAGACGCTCTAACATATCATCTAACATATGCGGCGCTGCTCGTAATGTCCAGACAATCGAGGAGAAAACTGTCATGCCAACATACACCGTGTATAATTTCCAGAACTCCTCTGGTATTTTCCTATTAAAGTATCCTTCTATTTGTCCGATTGAATACGGAATACTAATGTCCCTTGCAAACAGTGCAATTTTTACAAAATCATGAAGTGGATCGCCCCAGTCGTAGCCATTAAAATCAACAACACCTACATATTTTCCATCCCGTACAATTATATTTTCTAAGTGAAAATCATCGTGTTGAAATCGATTCGGGCGGTTCTTTAAATATTTTTCATTTTCTTCTATAAACTTTATGATTTTATCATCATTTTTTATTTTTATTCCACATGTTTTGTATGCCTCTACATATTTACTATGTTTCTTCATTGCTCTTTCATACCATGGAAGTATATCATTAGGAGCTTCATATGTATGCATTTTTGCTAAATCTTTTCCTGCCTCTATACCAATATCATATTGTTCTTTTGGTGAATACGTAGGCAATAGCTTCTTCGCCTCCTCCCCTTCTAAATATGAAAAGATACCATAGCATAAACCTTCTTCTGCCAACAAACCCATTTCAATTGGTTTTTGTGCTTGCACACTACGGTTTTGCATTTCATTTTAAATTTGAAACTCTATTTTCTTTCTTTCATACTCTTTTATATCGCCTGTCCGCAATAAATATTTTTCATTATTCGCACTCGTAATTATATATTTCTTATCAGGCGAAAAACCTTTAGAAATTTCTTTAATATCCACTGCATCTTTTACAATTTGTATATTGTTTTGCCGTGCTGTAATTATCTTCATATCTATTCCCCTTACATTTCTGCATTTGGTGTATAGGCAACTTCTACAATAAATCCATTTGGATCGTAAAAATCAATCGTATAGTAACCTTCCGAATAATGATTCATTTCAATTGGACCACGTATTACCTTCACTTTCGTACTAGAAAGAAAATCTGCTACTTCATCAACTACCTCTCTATGAATAGCTTGATAACAAATATGTCTAGGCCCTAACGTCCTTACGATTTCCTCATCTACTTCTTTAAAATATATTTCACTTTCTCCTGTGCTATATGCTACTTCATTTAACTTTCTCCATCCAATTATGGAAAACAACTTATTATAAAAACAAATGGACTCCTCCAAATTCGCTACCCAAAATTCAATATGATGAATGCCTGCTCGAAGTGTATTCATATTAAGAATACGCTCCTTGTACTACTTCCACAATTTCCATCGGCTTATGAACCATATAATCTGGTGCATCTTTTTTCACTGTTTCAATAACATCATATCCCCAAGATACCCAAATTACGTTCACTTCAGCCTTTTTACACGCTGCTACATCTCGCTGTTCATCACCAACGTATAACATATCTTTCTCTGTTATTTTTTTCGATTTTAAAAACCTTTTTATCATTTTATCTTTACCAAACAAATTTTTAGAACAATACACTTCTTGAATATTTTCGATACCATTCTTGTGTAAAAAAGCCCGAATATGCTCTTCTGAGTTCGATGATATGACTGCAATTCCGTAGCCTTTTTTATGTAGTTTATCTAATACATCTTTCATTCCATGGAACAAAACGAGATTTTTTATAGCAGGCTGATATAATTTATAAAATTCCAACGCTAATATCGGTAATTTATACAGTGGTACATCAAGTTGTTTACATCTCTCTGGCATCGTTAATTTACGTAAATGCTCAATTTCTTCTTCCTTTACTGCTTTATACCCATGTTTTTCAGCAAGTTGATTATAAATCCGTACAAATATATTTTGTGAATCTACTAATGTGCCATCAAAGTCAAAAACAATATATTTTTGCATCTCCATACTCCTTTTGCTTCTTTTTTCTAAACCTATGTTATTCAACAACATAGTTGTCTGTCCCTTCTATAAAAATAAAAAAGAACAAGATTTTCTCTTGTTCTTTTTAAGACAACCATTTCGGCGGTACATTTGTATTCCAATAAATATTTCCTAACTCATGATGTCCAGAGTATCCATCATCAAAACGGTGATAATGGAAATTAAAATAATAACCATCTTGCGGCGGATGATCTCTTCTTACATGGAAACGCAATAAATCATTTCCTGATTTCGTATCGTAGACGTGAAAAATCTTTTCATTATTTCCACCAGCTGGTTTTTGAGAAATCGCTAATGATTGTAGTGAGTCTTCTGGTACATCACTAGCAAGCTCAGCAATTGCCTCTTCAATTTTTGGTAATATTACATCTTTAAATTCATCTTCAATTACTGGACCAATTTTAGTACCAAACTTTTGCATCGACTGCTTCTCTGCTTCTTGCATTGCATAAGTAATAAAAGTATCGGTGGTTAACCTGTCATTCG
The DNA here is from genome assembly GCF_051916495.1 of Bacillus cereus group sp. MYBK216-1. Taxonomy (NCBI): domain Bacteria; kingdom Bacillati; phylum Bacillota; class Bacilli; order Caryophanales; family Bacillaceae; genus Bacillus; species Bacillus cereus group sp. MYBK216-1. Next base: position 333,276 of record NZ_JBQAGT010000002.1, on the reverse strand, counting down.
TTTCTTCATATGTATAGGACGTGCTCTCCAAACTTTGTTGCCCAGCTGTGCTCGTAGGCTTGTCCGCAGCTTTGGCATTATCAAGTAATATGGAAGGAGGCGTCACTAAACCAAATGTAAATACGGTAATTAATGCGACTAAGGTTTTTCTAAACCAATTTGGCATTTATGTTCCCTCCCCTTTCACTCATTATTTTTTATATAACGGTGGTTTCTTCTATTATACAAAATGATTATAATTTTTGCACTTTACAATTTTGTTAACGTTCACATATTTTTCACTTGAATATGAAATTGTAAGATTTCATACAATAAAAATACAACAACAACAATAAGGAGGCGATCAGATGACTTTAGATGTCATGTATTCCGCCGCAAGTATACTCGTTTTAGTATATTTTATTTATCAATGTGTTACAGACTAGAAAAAGAGCCGTCAATGGCTCTTTTTTAATGGTAGAAATACAATCCATACAATTAATAAAATAAAAACAACACTGCCTACCACAGCTGGCAATAAATAAAACTGTAAAAATATAACTGTTACAATCAAGGAAAAGAATAACATATAACTATCTATATATCATTATAAAATATTTATTTTTATGGCAGGAAAAAACATTTTTTAACAGAATATTAAATGTTTGATTACATTTTATTGGAGTGGATAATATGTCTTTTCAAATTCGTGAAGCAACGATAGATGATATAGACGCACTTTGTTCTTTAACGAAAGAATTAAAAGGTTCCTCTATTTCCTATGAAGATATGAACAATCGATTACAATTCGTACAAATGAGTCCGTTTGATTTTTTATATGTTTACGAGGAAGAAGAAGCTATATTTGGATTACTTGGATTTCGTATACGTGAAAATTTAGAAGATGTAACACGTTATGGAGAGATTTCAATTATTAGCGTTGATTCTAACATACGACGTAAAGGCATTGGACAAGTTTTGATGGATTATGCAGAACAATTAGCAAAGAAACATAATTGCATTGGCACATGGCTAGTTAGTGGAACAAAAAGAGTAGAAGCTCATCCTTTTTACAAAAAATTAGGCTATGAGGTAAATGGCTACCGATTTGTAAAACATTTTTAAACTACTTATAAATTGAAGGGACTATAACTATGACAAACATTAAAGCAATTTTCATTGATCGTGACGGTACAATTGGTGGTGACACTACAATACATTATCCAGGATCTTTTTCATTATTTCCATTCACAAAAACATCCTTGCAAAAACTAAAAGCTAAAAATATAAAAATTTTCTCTTTCACAAATCAACCTGGTATCGCAGATGGAATAGCAACTGTAGCCGATTTTGTACAAGAATTAGAAGGCTTCGGTTTTGATGATGTTTATGTATGTCCTCATAAACACGGTGATGGTTGTGAATGCCGTAAACCAAGTACAGGCATGCTGCTTAAAGCAGCAAAAAAACATGGACTTGATTTAACACAATGTGCTGTAGTTGGCGATCGCTGGACTGATATTGTTGCAGGGGCAAAAGTAAATGCGACAACGATTCTAGTCCGAACAGGCGCTGGGTATGATGCTTTGCATACGTACCGAGACAAATGGGCACATATTGAACCAAACTACATTGCAGATAACTTTGAAGATGCAACAAACTGGATTTTAAATCAACTATAATACAAATTAAAAGAGGCGTTTTCAAAATGAAAGCGCCTCTTTTAATCTATTATTATTTAAAACGTTAATTCATAATGGAAATAACGATTATCTCTCAAATAGCCATTTTCAGCGTATAATCGTTGTGCTGATAAATTATCAATCTCTGTTTGCAATTTTACACCTTTTGCTCCATTTTCTAATGCGTATTCTTTAGCAGCTTCTAATAATTTTTTACCTGTTCCGGCTCCACGCTTCGCCGCTTGTACAAATAAATCATTTAAAATCCATAATTCTTTCATTGAAATAGAAGAAAATGATGGATATAGTTGCGTGAACCCAATATATTCGCCGTCTTCAACTGCTACGAAAATAACGGACTCTTTTCTCTCAATTCGATTTCGTAAAAATACTTTTGCCCCTTCTAAATCAGAATCTTGTCTATAAAATATGCGATAGTTATTAAAAACTGATGCTAGTCCATCTAAATCTGCAATTGTTGCCTCATATATTCTCATTTTACTCCATTCCCCTTCCAATACTGTCTCATTATATCCGTTGCCCATTTAGGCTGGTGTATTTCTTCTGTCGGCATAAACCCTTTCATTATTGGTTTTATATCCAATATAGGAGTGCCATCAATAGCATCTAATCCCTCAACAATAATTGATTTACCTTCTCTTTTGATCATCTTGACAATTGTTACACCTATGCGATTCGGACGATTTTTCCCGCGCTGTGCAAAAATACCTACTTCAGGATAATCCTTATTATTTCTAGGATGTCTAGCAAAATACTGAATTTGCTCGTCAGTTACTTTATGAAAATAAAAAACAACTTCAATATGAGAAAAATCTTCAATCCCTTGTATACTTTCTTCTGCATACATTTCAGTTAAAGTTATACGGGATCTTACTTTCCCCCACTCATCATCTTTTATTTCCTTTCTTTCATTATGTACAAATGCGATTGGTTGAACTGAAAACATACGCATTCCCCCTTAAATGTAACCACTTACATTATAAAATATTTTCTGAATGTTTTCCAGATATACGAATCAAGTTTACATAATACAATTATACTCTATCTAGAGCTACCTTGACTGCTTCAATTGCATGTATATGAGTTGTATCAAATATCGGGACAGATACGTTTTCTTGCTTTATTAATAATCCTATTTCTGTACAACCTAATATGATTCCCTGTGCTCCTTTTTGCACTAACTCTTCGATGACTCTTTTATAATATTCTCTAGATTGAGATACTATTTTTCCTAAACATAATTCTGTATATATTACTTTATTTATTTCTTTTCTATTTTTTTCTGATGGTACTATTACTTTTATATTATTTTCTTCTATACGTGACTTATAGAAATCTTGCTCCATTGTATATTTAGTTCCAAGCAGACCAACCTTTTGAATGTCTTTTCTTTTAATTTCTTTTGCAGTTGCATCAGCAATATGTAAGACTGGAATATCAATTTTCGCCTTTATTTTTCCAACTACCTTATGCATTGTATTTGTACAAATAATTATAAAGTCTGCTCCTCCCTTTTGTAATGAATATGCCGCATTCCTAGAATTTCTCCAGCACCATCCCAATCTCCGCTAGACTGACATCGTTCAATCTCTTCAAAATCCACACTATTAATCAAACATTTTGCTGAATGTAGCCCTCCTAATCTCTCTTTTATTTCTTCATTAATAATTCGATAATATTCTGAAGTTGATTCCCAACTCATACCACCTATAAGACCTATCGTTTTCATATAAACAACACCTACCTAAACTTTTTTATAAAACTAATAACAACATTTTATTATGTATATTATACACAATAAAACAAGACTTTAAGTTTGGAATATAAGGTCTTGTTTTAACGTAAATATAGAATAATTATACTTTCATTTCCAAGGAAATTTTTATAGAATATTCTGAAATTAATGATCTGATATTTTTATAAATTCTTTATACTTATAATTAAAACACTCTCGATACAACTCTTTGATTTCATCATATGATGGAACACGTGGGTTATTAGCTGGGCTACCACTTTCAATTGCATCTGATGCCATTTTAGAGATAGCATTTTCAAATTCAATTTCATCGATTCCGTATTCTTTTAAATTTGGAATACGAAGATCATAGCAAAGCTTTTTTATTTCCCAAAGCGTATAGTCTGCTACTTCCTCATCAGAATTCGAATACAAATCCTTATTTAAGTTACGTCCAATTTTTGCTAACCTTTTCACTGCACTTGTTTTCGTAAACTCTAACACTGTAGGTAATAGTATGGCATTTGATATTCCATGCGGTACATGAAATAATGCTCCCACTGGCCTTGACATTCCATGAACTAATGTAACTGATGCATTAGAAAATGCAATTCCAGCTTGTAAGGAAGCAATCATCATCGCTTCTCTTGCCTCCATATTACGTCCATCTTCATATGCTATACGTAAATATTTCATAATACTTTCAATAGCTGAAAGAGCAAGTACATCTGTAAGTGGTTGTGAAAATTTAGAAATATAAGCTTCAATCGCATGACATAACGCATCTATTCCTGTTGCTGCCGTAATTTGTGGTGGTAACGAACTTGTCAAAACTGGATCTATAATTGCTACTTTCGGTATAAAACTAGGATGCTTCATCATCATTTTTACATCTGTTTTTTTATTCGTAATTACTGCTACACTTGTAACTTCCGAACCAGTACCAGAAGTTGTTGGAATTGCAATAAGTGGTAGTGGATTGTTTTCTATTTCAATATCCTTTTGGACATAATCCTCAACTTCTCCACCATTTGTATATAAAACCGCTACTGCTTTCGCAGCATCAATACAACTTCCACCACCAATACCAATAATAAAATCGCACTTTTCCTCTTTACAAAGAGATAACGCTTCTAATACGTGTATATTTGTAGGCTCAGCATCCACTTTATTATATGTACTAACAGTAATACCTTTCTTATTTAGTTGTTGCATACACTTTTCAACATATCCTAATTTCTCCATAATTGTATCAGTAACTATAAAAGCTCTTTTCCCTAACTTTTTTGATTGTTCTCCCAGTTTTTCAAGCGAATTCCTTCCATATAATACCGACTTTGGCATACGAAACTCAGAAACCTCTTGCAAGTCCCCCACCCCTTCTTATCCTAATTAATATTTTATAATATAAATTATCGATTTGATGAATCTTTACGATTCAAATTTTTTAATAGAGTCCTGTTAAAGTATAGAATGCGATAACTAAAAATACAGCAACCGTTTTCAAAATAGTAATAGCAAATATATCTTTATATGACTGTTTATGTGTTAATCCCGTTACTGTAAGAATAGTAATAATAGCCCCGTTATGTGGTAGTGTATCCATTCCTCCTGATGCCATTGATACGATACGGTGCATAACTTCTAATGGAATATCAAATTGATTGGCCGCTGCAATAAATTTATCTCCCATTGCGCTTAATACTATTCCCATTCCTCCTGATGCCGAACCTGTAATTCCAGCTAAAATATTCGTCGTTACTGCACCATTCACTAACGGATTTGTGAAAGTAGCAGAGATGCCATCTCTCATAATTGCGAAGCCTGGAAGTGCTGCAATGACACCACCGAATCCAAACTCAGCTCCTGTATTCATCGTTGCAAGTAGCGCTCCACCAATACTTGTATTCAATCCAGCTTGGAAACCTGTTACTACTCGCTTCCAATATAATAATAACGTTGTTAAGATCCCTATAATAAGTGCCAATTCTACAGACCAAATTCCTACTACTGCACTTAATTCTACTTTTCCAAATGCTTTCATACCAATTGCAGAAAAATCAAAACCGCTTGGATACCACTTCGGTATCATAATAGTAAACACTTTATTCATTACACCTACTAAAATAAGTGGTATAAATGCAATAAGTTGTTGTGCTCTTGTAATTTCAATGTTATTAATTAATGGCATATTTTTTTGTTCTAATTGCACAGATGCTGCCATTTCAGTATTTCCATCATTAAAACCAAAGTATCCTTCACCTGCTGCTTTTGCCTTCTTACGTCTACTCTCTAAATATAGTAAACCTAATGTAAGAACAAAAATTGCTCCTACAATCCCAAGTATCGGTGCAGCATAAATATCCGTTTTAAAAAATGTTGTAGGTATTACATTTTGAATTTGTGGTGATCCAGGTAGCGCATCCATTGTAAACGTTACTGCTCCAAGAACAATCGTTCCAGGGATTAAACGCTTTGGAATATTGGCTTGTCGAAACAACTTAGCTGCGAACGGATAAACAGCAAACACTACTACATACACACTAACACCACTATACGTTAAAATAGCCCCCATTAATACAATCGCTAATATAGTACGTTTTTCACCAACTAACTCAATAATTGTTTTTGCGATAGAATCTGCAATTCCTGACATTTCCACTACTTTTCCAAATATTGCTCCTAATAAAAACACAGGAAAATATAATTTTATAAATCCAACCATTTTCTCCATAAAGATATTAGAAAAGAAAGGTAATACATAACTAGGTTCTGTCAAAAATACTGCAAATAATGCAAATATCGGCGCGAATAAAATAACAGAAAAACCTCTGTATGCTACGAACATAAGTAAACTTAGTGCTAATAATATAATAACTAACTCCAATTTTACCCCTCCATTAAACAGAATATTCAAAATTTTATTGATAAATTTCTACTAACCTTTTAATTCTGACATCCCTCCTCTTATTCATACAAATTTTTATGCTAAAAATGTCTAATTATAATTATTCGATTACATATGAAAAATCCCTTTAAACAGAAACGAATTCATCGTCATACGTTATAAAGGGATTGCTAGAATCTATATTTACTGCTGTATTAAATTTTTCTCTACACAAAAATGATACAGTTCTTCAACATCTTTCACTATGTAGGTCGCACTAACTTCAGTCAGTTCTTTTTCACAGCCATAGCCATATAAAACACCAATTGAAGCAATTCCATTCTGATTTGCACCTATTATATCGTGCTTTCTATCACCAATCATTATCATTTCTTCTTTATTTAGTTCTTCATGTGTTTGTAAAATATGAGCAATTATTTCTTCTTTTTTTATTCTCGTACCATCTAAATTACTTCCAATGATGTCTTCGAAATAATTCGTTAATTGAAAATGCTCTATAACTTGTTTCGCAAATACAGTGGGCTTTGAAGTTGCTACGAATATGCGATTCCCTGAACTTTTTAATTGTTGCAAGAGCTTCAGAATCCCCTCGTATACATTATTTTCAAACAATCCACGCTGCTTTAAATACTCACGGAAGTAAAAAACAGCACGCTCAACCTCTCCTTCACTCATATTATATCTCTCTATGAATGATTGCTGAATAGGAGGACCTATAAATGAATCTAGCTCACTTATATGTACTTCTTCAATTCCTACTTTTTTTAATGCATATAAAACCGAGTTTACAATCCCTTCTTTCGGATCCGTTAAAGTTCCATCTAAATCAAATAGAAATGTTTTATACATGCTTCATTCCTCCACTTAATTTACGGTATAAATAAGTGCTAACATCTCTTCCACTTCTCCCTATTATACTATCATTATCTATTTTTCGAAAAATCAATTTCCATATGTCACATACTTTCAGTTACAAAATACGATAGATATGATAAAGTAAAAAAGTTACAATTATTTTAATAGAAACTGGTGAAACAAATGTCAATTACGTTAATTTTTATAATGGCTTTCACAATTGTGATTCACGCAGTTGAAACAAGCTCTTATAGTATTCGATTAGCGGGGGTTCGTTTAAAGAAGATTGCTGTCGCATTATCCGTCGTAGGAATCGTATTACTCATTTCAAGAACGTCAAACTTACTACAAGCCTTTTTACTTGGCGGGATTGTGGACGAAGCAAAACTAGATCCTTCTATTGATTTAGAGCATATTATACGTCTTGTACTATTATCTGCTTCTATCGGTACATTGCTTGCGATTATACTGTATCCAACTTTGACAAAACTATTTGGATATGTCATTCAAAACTTTGAAACAGACGGTTCTTTCATTCGAATGATGAAAACGAATAACATTCAAAAATTAAAGTACACAAAAAAATATGTCCGCTTTCCAAAGTTAGAAATGATTCATAGACTGCGTATCGGTGGTATTCCAAAGCGTATTATGCTTATTAACATGTTTGCTACTGCTATTTATACAGCGGGAGTTCTTTCCGCACTATATGCTTCTTTTTTAATTCCAGCTTTCGCAACAAAAGCCACTACAGCTTCCGGTCTTATTAATGGTTTTGCTACTATTTTATTAACAGTGCTACTAGATCCACGTATTGCTCTTTTAACAGAGCGAGCTCTTCAATCAGAAGAAGGTGCTGAAGCAATGAGTAAAATGTATGCTTGGCTAATGATTTCTAGACTTTTTGGTACATTACTAGCTCAACTGTTATTCATACCAGGTGCTTACTGGATTACATGGATTATAAAGCTTATGAATTAAATTTACTCTCTAAAAAAAAGCAGGTGAGATAACAAATGACTATACAAACAGAACAAGATATCATTCGCTTAATAGAAAACGACGAATGGATGATGAATGTATTACAAATGGCAAAATCACTAGAGCTACCTGATTGGTGGATTTGTGCCGGATTTGTTCGTTCTAAAATTTGGGATACTTTACATGACTATGAAGCGAAAACGGCTATGCCTGATGTTGATGTGATTTATTATGATAGTCTACATCAAGATGAGATATACGAACAATCATTAGAAACGAAATTAATGAATATTGATGCTACTATCCCTTGGTCTGTAAAAAATCAAGCTCGTATGCATGTAGTGAATAATATGCCAGCATATTCTTCTTCTGTTAATGCTATTTCTAAATTCCCTGAAACAGCAACGGCTTTAGGAGTTACACTTGATGAACTAAACAACGTTATCTTAACAGCCCCATGTGGTATTGAAGATGTCCTTTCCTTACAAGTGAAACCAACAGCTCACTTTCTTGAATCGAAAGAACGATTACATATGTACAAAAACAGAGTTATAAAAAAGAATTGGCAAAGTAAGTGGCCTAACATCACAATCACATATCCAGAAATTTAGAAAGGGTGCCTCTCATTTATAGAAGCACCCTTTTCTTCATTTCAAAAAATGTATGACTGTTTCTGCAAATCTATCTGCTTCCTCATAATGAGGTGAATGGCCGCTCTCTTCAAATACGATATACTTGCCGTTTCGGGCATCTTTATTAAATGTTTTAATTTGTTCTTCACACGTTACTACATCATGTTTTCCTACAATTAATAACATTGGATTTTGTACATCTTTTATTTTTGATAATAATGATGTATGACATGCTCCCTCTAATTTTAATCTATCAAAGTGAATTTTGGAGCGATTTGAAAATATTTCCCACTCTTCATCACTGTATAAACTCTCATCTGTCCTATCTTCCTTATTATTGTAAATCTCCATTCTTTTTTCTTCTAATTCAGCGCTTAATCTTATATAAGCTTCTAACAACTCTTCTGAACTAGCATCGCTAGATGAATAAGCAAAGCACTCTTTTGCTACTTCTTCTTTTCCATACTTTTTTAATAAATACCCTGTCTTTTGCAACAAAGCCCTACTTGTTAATGCAAAATCAAAAGTTGGTCCTTCAAATATTATTTTCTCTATTGAACTTGGATATATCGACGCATAAAGCAATGCTACATATCCACCGAAAGAATGTCCAATTATAGACCACTTCTCAATTTGTAATACTTTTTTTAATTCCTCACAGTCTTCAATCAAATCATTTAATCCAAAAGCTTCGTCTTCAGTAATTTTTTCTGAACGACCAACACCTCTTTGATCTATCATAATTACATATAGAGAATCTTTTAAACGTTCCGCTTGATGAAATGAAAAATCATAACAACTCTCTCCTGGTCCACCATGCAAGTATAAGACTGGCTTATTTTTAGGATTTCCATGTGTTTCAACGTATAGCTTTTTCCCTCTAATATTCATATACTCTCCTGTTTCTATCAAATTCGCCATAAACATCACCATCTTCTTTTTTTACTGAATATTATAACATTTATTGTTAAATAATCCCTATTACATTTAAAAAGACGATAATGATTGCGAGCGGTGCTACAAATCGAAGTAAAAATACCCAACAAGTAAATACTTTCTTTCCATAATTTCCACCTACAAAAAACTCTGCTTCTAGTACCTTCTTCTCCATTTTGAATGAAACGAAAATACTAATAAATAGTGCTCCAAGTGGCATTAATATATTACTAGATAAAAAGTCTACTGCATCAAAAATATTCTTTCCAAAAATCGTAATATCACTCCATACTCCAAATGATAACGCAGATGGTATACCTACTAAGAAAATGCAGAAGCCAATCATCCATGATAATTTCGTTCTTCTTTCTTGTTCACCATTTGCTAATGCTGAAACAACAGTCTCTAGTAGAGAAAATGCCGATGTTAATGTTGCAAATGTAAATAGTGCAAGGAATACTGTTAAGAAAAATCCACCGAATGGGATTTGACTAAATACAGATGGTAATACGATAAACAGTAATCCAGGTCCTTCTGTTGGCTCCATTCCTAATGAAAATACGGCTGGAAAAATAGCAAGACCTGCAAATAATGAAACAAATAAATTTAATCCAACAATTGTTATTGCTGATTTTGGTAAACTTTCTTTTTTATTTAAATAGGAACTATACGTAACCATAATTGAAATCCCGATACTAATCGCAAAGAATGATTGTCCCATTGCGAACAAAATACTTTCTGAAGTAATCTTTGAAAAATCTGGTTGTAAGAAAAACTTCACACCTTTCATTGCATCATCAAGTGTTAACGAACGAATAATAAGAGCGACAAATAAAACGAACAATGCTGGCAACATATATTTACTTGCTTTTTCAATTCCGTTTTGTACACCCTTTGATACAACCCATATCGTAATGAACATAAAAGCGAAATGGCCCATAATAGCCCAAGCGGGATTCCCAATTGTTTCAGTAAATAATGTAGCGTAATTTTGTCCTGGAGTAATCAGTTGTCCAGTTATTCCTCTGAATAAATAAATTAATACCCATCCACCTACAACACTATAAAACGAAAGTAGTATAAAACATGTTCCAACACCAAGGCGTCCAATCCAATGCCATCCTGTATTTGGTGCAATCCTTTTAAATGCTCCAACTGCTTGTTTCTGCGTACTGCGTCCAATCATAAATTCAGCTATAAGTAGCGGTAGTCCAATTAAAACAGTAAATAATATAAAGATTAAAAAGAACGCTCCTCCCCCACTCTTCCCAGCGATATAAGGAAACTTCCATATCGCACCAAGTCCAATTGCAGATCCTGCTGCAGCCATTATAAAACCTAATTTCGAAGTCCATTGCTCCGTCTGTTTCATCTCATTTTCCTCCTAATTAAATCTTTTTATATAAATAAATAAATTTTACAGACCTACCCAATTAAACCCTCCATTTCTTCTTCTATATAATAAAAAAATGGCCTAGCATCTCTATATAAAGAGACGCTAAGCCATTTACTTAACGCGGTACCACCCTTATTGATTCCATTATGAATCCACCTTAGTAGTAATCGTTTGATTACAAACCTAATATCGAAGGTTAACCGTTAAGATTTACTAAGAATGTGATTCCGTTCCACCTTACTGCTCCTAGGCGAGTTCAGGATGTCATTTGACTATGTCGCACCAACCCATAGCTCTCTGTACAAATACATGACCTTACTACTCCTATTCAACACATTTTAATATTTAGAATATATTTTCTTTTGAAATTACTATGAAGTATATCTGTTATATTTGTAACTGTCAAGGGATATATTGATTTTTTTGTCGAAATGGTTCATATTTCAACTGACTTTTACTAAGCTTATTAGCAAAAGAAATAGTCTATATTTTCACCTTTTCAAACGAACTATAAAAAAAGAATCTTCGCGACAATCGCGAAGATTCTTTTTACGGTATAAGACGAGTACAATCTCTCGGAAAAGCACTAGCCTCTCGTACATTTGTTAATTCTAAAAGTTTATATACAACCCTTTCTAACCCAATTCCGAAACCTCCATGTGGTGGACAACCATATCGAAATGTATTTAAATAAGATTGAAATTTCTCTGGATGTAATCCTTTTTCTTTAAACGAAGCGAGTAACATTTCATGATTATGAATCCGCTGTGCCCCTGACGTTATTTCTAACCCTTTATATAATAAGTCAAACGAATCAGTGATAGATGGATTCTCTTTATTCGGCATCGTATACATCGGTCTCGCTTCTTTCGGATAATGTGTAATGAAAACAAATTCACTATTATATATTTCCTTCACATATTTCCCTAGTAACTTCTCACCCTCTGTATCTAAATCCTCTACAGGAGATTCTTTACGATACTTACTTTTCAAAATTTCTTGTGCTTCTAACAATGTGATTTTCGGTATTTCAGTAATAACAGGTACTTCTATTTGTAATAGTTGTAGTTCTTTTTCACATTTTTTTGCTACTTGTTGAAACATATATCGTAAAACATCCGTTTCTAGTTGCATCACTTCATAAAAATCATGAATAAATCCAAGCTCTACGTCTAACGATATATATTCATTCAAATGACGGGAAGAATTATGGTGTTCCGCTCTATATACAGGTGCAATTTCAAAAACTCGTTCTAGTCCCCCAGCCACCATCATTTGCTTATAGAACTGTGGTGATTGTGCTAAATAAGCTTCTCTTTGGAAGTATGGAAGCTTAAAAACATTCGCTCCTCCTTCTGCCCCTTGCGAAACAATTTTTGGCGTAAATATTCGTGTGAAATCATTCTCTATTAGAACTTCACTAAAGCTCTGAACGAGTGTAGATTTTACTTTAAAAATCGCTGCAGTTCGCTCATGTCTTAATGAGAGTACCCGCTCATTAAGTAGTTGATCTAAGCCAACTTGTAACTTCTTTTTATTTATTTCAAATGGAAGTGGTTCTGCACCGTTTATTACTTTCACTTCATGAGCAAGTACTTCAACACCTAATTCTGTTTTCGACGTCTCGACTATTTCACCAATTACATGGACGATACTTTCTACATCAACTTTATATCCAGCCAATTCATTTTCTAATACACATTGAATTACTCCTGTTCTGTCCCGTAATAATAAAAAACTAACATTTCCAAGATGTCGAATCTTTTTTACCCATCCTTGAAGTAATACAACCTTTCCACTTTGCTTTGTACATTCTTTTGTGAGTGAACGCTTCATTATTGAATCCATTATTTTTCCCTCCAGTAATTTTATATTTATTTACGTTATTGTTGTCATCGTCATCATCCACGGTCACTCACCCCCTTTCAAAGAATACAAAAATCCGCCCCTATAAATAGGGACGGATTTTTTCCGCGGTACCACCCAAATTGTCATACTGACCATCTTAGCCCTGATAACGGTAGGTACCGTTTGCTTTTACTAATAATCACGTTCAAAGCAACACTCACAGGTGTCTTTCCATCATGCGGTATCGCAACCTTCCCAGCAACCGGCTGCTCTCTGTAGACCTTTGCACCATGTACTTTTCCTGATCATCACTTTTTATATTTACAGAGTATTCTAACTCCTTACCTTATAAAACGCAAGCTTTTTTTGAAACATTCTGGTTTTATAACTCCTAACTTCTTCTAAAGTGTGAAAAGTTAATTTTGTAATACATATTCTTATGTATTAAATCCAAAATTACACCTTTCATATTTTCCAATTTTTACATAAAAACTAATTCATTTACGCATATTAATAAAAATTTTAAAGCGAGGTGTGTATATGCAAAAAGCAATTAGTTTCTTTCTCCTTTTGTTTTGCTTAATTGTAGTAAACGAAACGTATGCCTATTCACCAAAATCTTTACCAATCTCTCAAAACTCTGATCAATGGCAAGTGAATATTGATAAACCGAAAAAAACAAACAAGAATATGCTTCAAGCTAAAAAAGAGGAATTTCAAACATATCATTTTTCAGTAAAGAATGTCGGGAATAGTGAAGTATATAATGTAAATGTCGAAGTATTCCGCAACGAACCAAATAAGAAAACGAAATATGAACTCTTTTCCCTAAAGGAAAGTCGTTTGGCAAGTGGAAAAACTGGATTTGAACACGCTAATTTACCCGTTGCTACAAAAGCAGATGAAGTTGATGTTATTATTACATGGCAAGAACACCCATTCCGATCGATGCGAAATGGTCAAAAAGTTGAATCTAGAAAATTTAAAGAGCATTTTGTTTTTAAAGAAGCTAAAAAGTAAATGGGATACGGATATATTCACACTATCATTGATATAGCTTTACTTACTAGTACCAGCTCTTAAGCAAATTAAAAAGTCGTGGCTTATAAATGCCACGACTTTTTATATTAATTCGTACTAATGCCTCTCGCTGCCCAAATGCGATCGATATCAGCAGCATGTTGTCCGCCATATAAAAGAGCATCCGCTTGCTTAATCGCTTTCGCTCCATCACTGAATTTAGAGTTTGGTGTTAATGACCAGTGTGATTGTAAAATGATTTTTGTTGCTACATCACGGCCAAAAGTTTGTGCCATTTCGTATTGACCTTGTGACCAAATTTCACCGTCAGCATGTACTTGATTTTTTATATCTTTCGGATACACTTTATTCGTATCTAATCGGCGTAAGCACGTTGGATCTGAACTAGAGTAAGCTGCCGCATCCCACTCTCCAACACATGCTTTTCCATATCCTGTTGTCGATACAGCATCTTCATACGTAGCACCTAAGAAGTCACCAAATCCTTCTCCCATCGCTCCGCCTTCTGTTGAACTACCAAAGCCAGGAACTTGGTTATCTTGGATCGAATGTCCGTATTCATGTGCGATAATTCCAGCATCTTCTGCATCATCAACACCGCCAGTACCAAATGTTAAAGCTTTCGTTGTCGGTGAATAGAATGAGTTATCAGCTGTTGTTCCATTCACATTCACTTTAATCGAACGATTATTAATATTTTTAAACCCTAGACTTTGAATATAACGTTGCAATGTATCAATATGATAATATGACATTACATCTTCAAAGCTATCATTTGCACGTGTATAGTTGAATTGTAAGTTTGTAGATTTTGTTCTCGCTTTTGAAGAAATCGTTACATACTCTCCAATTAAAAAACCTGTCCCATCTAAGCCTTTTAAAGTAACAGTTTTTAATTGGTTCGTTAGCGCTGTAGAATCTGCATCATTATTATCTTTTAATCCCACTAAACTCCCGCTTGATACGACAGGGTTAGGTAAAAATACTTTTCCTGTTCCTTCTACTTTTCGGTTTATATCAACTTTTTTAATTAACTTTCCATTTTCTGCATCAATAAATGTTTCCCACGCACCAAATGGATTATTAGAATGGACTACAACTTTATATACTGGACGAGCAATTCCTTCTTCAACAATATATCCGAATTCTTTATCTGTAGGAGCCCATAAATTTTGCTCACTTGCTTCTCCAACATACGCCATTGATTTTTGTATTGCATCTTTTTCACTAATTTTTGTCGTTACTTCCTTCACACCTGTAACAGGCTGATAATCAGAAACAGCGAGTACTCCCTTTCCCTCTCCGTTAAGCGTAACTGTTATTTGTTTTGAAAATACAGGTGCACCATTAACAACTTGTTGGAACCTAACATATGAAGCTACTGATGTTTCTGTTGTAGAAATATATTGCAAGTCTGAAAGATCTGTTTTCAATCCATACTGCGCAGCATTTTCTTTTAAATATTCAGTTGCTTTTTTCTGCGGTGAATAAGCTTCTAACTTTACTTGCTGTTGTTTTTCCAATGCCGAAACCGTAGAAATTGTCCCCATTACTAACGGCACAGTCATTGCCATTGCCACCATTTTTTTATTAAACATAGAACCACTCCCCCTAATAAAGTAGCTCAACCTTATCCCATTACCACTAGGCAATCATTCCCCGCAAAACGGATGGATAAAAATTGAATCTACGAGTAATTCTCTATGAACACTTCTATTACCTTTCCATTTAGAGTAAGTGAAATTTTCTCAATATTTATGTATGAATTGAACACAATACTGTAGAAATATATTTCTACGGTATTGTGTTCGGTACGCTATAAAAAAAGACAATTGCTAGTGGTCCTATCGAATGTATAGTCAAATAAATTCTAATCATACAAAAAAGGAAGTTGGAATCATTCCAACTTCCTTTTTTCTTTAATTAGCTGCACTTAATTTAATTCTAAGTTTTGTTTCACCTAAAGAAAGTTCATCGTCTTCGTTCGTTAAGTTACCAAATGTAAATTGTTTAACGAGTAAGTTTTCTTCCAATAAATCTTTATGGTTCGTTAACGTTCGCTGTAGTTCTTCTTCTGTATCAAGAATAATATCGACTCGTAAATTAACTGGTAAATTCAACTGTTTACGATATTCTTGAACCGCACGAATGAATTCACGCGCTACTCCTTCTTGTAACAATTCTTCCGTTACATTCGTATCTAACATAACTGTATATTGTCCGTTAGTCGTATTAGAGAATCCTGATTTTGCAACTTTCTCAACTAACACATCGTCAGCAGTTACAACTACTTCTTCTCCTAGTGTTGCTTCGTAAACTGCTCTTCCTGTTGATACAAAGTTTTGTACTTCTTCTTGTGATAATTGTTTTAGCCAACCATTCACTGCATTCACATTTTTACCGAATTTTGGCCCCGCTGTTTTAAAATTAAGCTTCAATTGATATGATGTGTATTTTGTTTCATCGAGTTCAACATGGAACGCTTTTACATTTAACTCATCCATAACGATATCACGATAAGATTCCCAATCCATATCATTCTCGTTATGCTCAAGTAATACAAGTTCTGCTAGCGGCTGTTTTACTTTTAAAGAATGCTGATTACGGTTACTTCTTCCAAGTTCAACAACTTGTAAAACAGCATCCATTTCCGCTTCTAATTTCGGTTGAAGTAGTGATTCATTTACAACTGGATAATCGGCTAAATGAACGCTTCTTCCTTCTAAATTCAGATGAATGTCTTCCGCAACAAACGGTGTAAATGGTGCAATTAATTTACTAATTGTTACAAGCACTTCATGAAGTGTCTCATACGCAGCTGCTTTCTCAGCGTTCATACCAGATTCCCAGAAACGATTACGTGAGCGTCTTACATACCAGTTACTCACTTCATCTACAAGTGCTGCAATTTCACGAGCTGCATTCGTAAATTGATAATCATCAAGTGCAGTTCTCACTTTTTTCGTTGTACTATGCAATCTTGATAATACCCATTCGTCTAATTTCGTAAGCTTTACATCATACGTTTCTTTCGGATTATACTCATCTAAATTTGCATATAAAACGTAGAAGCTATACACATTCACTAATGTATCTACAAATTTAGATTTCGCTTCCAGTACTGTTCTTTCAGAAAAACGCTTCGCATTCCACGGGGCACTATCAACAAGTAAAGCCCATCTTAGCGCATCTGCACCAAATTTATCTACTAAATCAACTGGATCTAGTGCATTTCCTTTGCTTTTAGACATTTTCTGCCCTTCTTCATCTAAAACATGCCCTAGTGATAACACTCGTTTATACGGTACTTTTCCTGTATATAGTGCTGATACTGCTAATAAACTATAAAACCAGCCGCGTGTTTGATCAATTCCTTCTGCAATAACATCCGCTGGAAACTGCTCTTCAAATAACTCTTTATTTTCAAATGGGTAATGATATTGTGCAAATGGCATAGAACCACTATCAAACCAAACATCAATCACTTCTGGTGTACGATTCATTGTGCCTCCGCATTTCCCGCAGCAGACTTGCACTTCATCTACATAAGGCTTATGCAATTCCAAATCTTCTGGTGTTTCTTTCGTACTATGCTTTCTTAATTCGGCAATGCTTTTCGGTGCGAACTGATGATCACAACTTTCACATTCCCATACATTCAATGGCGTTCCCCAATATCTATTTCGGCTAATATTCCAATCTACCATATTTTCTAAAAACTTACCAAAACGTCCATGTTTCATATGATCCGGATACCAAGTAACAGAATCATTATTTTGTAAAAATGTATCTTTAATTGCAGTTGTTCGGATTAACCAACTTTCTCCTGCATAATAAAGTAGTGGTGAATCACAACGCCAGCAATGCGGATAGCTATGTTCATATTTTTCTTTATGATACAGTAAACCTTCCTTCGCTAAATAACGAACGATATCCACGTCACAATCTTTTACAAATTTCCCTTTCAAAAATGGTACTGCCTCTGTATACTCACCTTTTTCATCTACAACGTGCAAGAATGACAATCCTTCACTTTGGACAACTCTATAATCGTCCTCTCCATATGCTGGAGCAATATGAACAAGTCCTGTACCACTATCTCCCGTTACAAAATCTGCTGCAATAACGCGGTAACCATTTGTAACTTCTTTCATCGGAAATGGCGCTGTATAAGATGTGTTTAATAATTCTTCGCCTTTATGAACAGATAATACTTCATAGTTCTCTTTTAATACTTCTTGTACACGTTCTTTCGCAACAATGTATACATGACTTTCTTGTTTTGCTTTAACGTATTCTATATTTGGATGGACAGCAAGCGCAACGTTTGCTGGAAGTGTCCAAGGTGTCGTTGTCCAACCTAAGAAATACTCATTTTCACTATCTTTCACTTTAAACTTCACAGTTGCACTTAAATCTTTTACTGTTTTATACCCTTGTGCAACCTCATGTGAGCTCAATGAGGTTTGACAGCTTGGGCAGTATGGTGAAACTCTATGTCCTTTATATAACAATCCTTTTTCATGGATTGTCCCCAAAATATGCCATACACTTTCAATATATGGATTCTTTAAAGTTACATATGGATCATCCATATCTACCCAATAACCAATACTTTCAGTGAATTCACGCCACTGCTTCTCATATGTGAAAACACTCTCTTTACACTTTTGAATAAATGGTTCAATACCATATTCTTCGATCTCATGTTTACCAGAAATACCAAGTTGCTTCTCAACGCCTAATTCTACAGGTAAACCATGTGTATCCCATCCCGCTTTTCTTAACACTTTATAACCAGCCATCGTTTTATATCTTGCTACTAAGTCTTTAATTGTTCGTCCAAGTGCATGACCTACATGCGGTAGTCCGTTCGCCGTTGGTGGTCCTTCATAAAATACGAAAGACTGTGCGCCTTCTCGATTCTGAATTGATTGTTCGAAAATATTTTGTTCGTTCCACTGTTTGCGAATTCGCATTTCTCTTCCTACAGCTGATTCTTTTACATCTACTTTTTCCATATACAATCACTCCTTTGAATATTTTAAAGCACACAAAAAACCCGTCCCTATAAAGTAGGGACGGGTTTACCCGCGATACCACCCTAATTCTATTAGCTTTTTCACTAATAGCACTTAGCAACGTACTATCATACGTGTTCTTTGTAACGGTAGACATCCGTCCGGGCTTACTCACTTTCAGCCTCGGCTCCTCGGAGATGATTTTCAAATAACGTCTGCACACCGGCTTTCAGCAATATACCGGCTCTCTGGAGAACAGCTCACTATTTTACTCTTTCTCGTCTTCAGATTTGTATACTTTGTTAAAAGTTATTTTATTCCATTTAGCAACTAATTGTCAACTAATTCAAAATATATCCTTATCTTTTTTCCTATTCTTATACAATTACTTTTCAAATTCTCGCAATGCTGCTAAATTTTCATCATCCTCAATAAGTTCAGCAAAGAATCCCGATTCATCCTCACGAAGGACAAATTCAAGCTCTTCCTTCGCCTCTTCATTTCTATTTAACTGTGCTAAATAACAAGCACGATCATATCTTGCTAACAAATCACTCTCGTCAATTATTAATACTTCATTTGTTATTTTTTCTGCCTTTATCGTTTGGCCGGCACCATGATATGAAGATGCTAAAGAAAGGAGAATTGCTGTTTCATTTGGATGATGTATAGAAGCATTTTCTAATACATGAATTGCCTCTTCAAATCTTTCTTGACTTTGATACATTTCTCCTAAAGCAAGAAATGCTCTACTTACAAACGGTGTTTGCTCTGTTAATTGTAAGATAATCTTTTCTGCTTTTCTTTCTTCCCCTGCTTTAAAGAATACTTGTGCTTGCAGAAGAAGAGTATCATAATCATCTGGTAGTTCTCGAACCATTTGTTTCGTTAATTCCAAAGCATCTCTTAACATATCTTCTTCCTCGCACTCAACGAAAAGATTTGCAAGTTGCTTCGCTACGTCATAATCCCATTTATTTTCTAGTGACGTGTGCAGAATCTCTATTGCTTCTTTATTCATCTCTACATTCTCATAAAATAGCGCAAATCGCTGTGCTGCCATACTATTTTTCGGATTTAACTTTAAAGAGATTTCATATAAATCAATTATCATAGTAACCATTGAAATTTCTTTCGCACGATTTTTCATACAATAAAAAGCTCTCGTAATGATAGATCGTTTCGGCTGTTCATGCAGCTGGCGTTCAATCCATATTTCCGTAACCGCAGCTGCAGCATACATGAATGCTGTACTCCTTTCTGCTTTTTTCACCTTTAACGTATGAAGAAAATCTCGTATGTTAGACAATTTTTTATGTTGCTCTACTGCTTTTACATAAACATCAAATATACGTTCATTATCAAAATCTTTTTGTATTACTTTCATTGCAACTTCAATTGCTTTTACATTTCTTTTTTTCACTAATACTTTTGCATAATGATATAGAACTTCTATATGCTCACCATCTAATTGTAGCGCGTATTCAATCTGTGCTTGTTCTTTATCTGTTTCATTCATCGCACCATGCACATATGCAATCGCATCTAAACGCCATATTTCAGGTACTTCGTCCGCTAATTGTTCTAGTTCAGTCAGCAATTCTTCCTGAAGATTCATATCTACTGAAAGCTGTGCTAAATATTCCATATTAATATGCAACGGCTCTTCTTTCATCGCCTGAACCATATGACTTTGTTCTTTAGAACGGTTTTCTTCTTTTTCGTATATTTCCGCAAGCTGTAAATGTACACCTACGAAATTCCCATCAAGCTCTAAACATGTTTCATACGCTTGTTTTGCTTCCGTCAATTGCCCTAATGCCATAAGTGTTTCACCAATTCGGTAATACGGTAATGCCGTTTCCATTTGTTCTATCGCCTTATTATATCTTTTCATCGCTTGGCCGTACTGTCCAATAGATTCATATAAAATACCTGCATAACAACCGTACTCACTTACTTCATTTCTTTCTTTGTGTAACGTTCTTAAAAATGCTATACCTCGTTGTACAAATTCCGTTCCTTTAATTCGATTCACATATTCATCTAACGCACTTGCTACATTATAATCACTTTTCTTTATACCATTTTCTAACTTAGATAGCGCTACTTTAAATCCTTCTTCATTTCCACCAAGTTCAATTTCAGCATCCCATAAAACCATTCCTGCATTCATGAGGAAATCTTGGCTCTTTTCAATTTGCTTCTCAAGACCAAGAATATATTCTTTTGCTTCCTTATATTGTTCTCTTGCCATATACACTTGTGTAAGTCCGAAGTGAGAATAAACATCCTCATCATTTTCTTCTAAAGCACGCTTATACAATACTTCTGCTTCTTCCAAGCTATCATTTTGAAAATGATAGTCACCTAATTTTACGTAAAGAGGTGCTTTATCATCACAATTCTCAATACCGTTTAATAAAATTTCTTTCGCACTTTCCTCATCCTTCAAATCAGATTCGTATATTTCCGAAAGTTTCGTATAAATGTAAGGTGCATTACTATCCAAATGAATCGCTACTTTAAGCCCTTTTATTGCTAAATATAATTTTCCTAGTTGATGTGCACATCTCGCTCGTTCATACCATACATGTGCTTCATATTTATACTCTTTTAACAAGTCATTAAAGATCTCATATGCTTCTTCATATTTTTCTAAATCTATTAATATTAAACCGTGATTTGTTAAAGTGAACCTTTCAGGACTACGCTCTAACGCAACTTGAGAGTATTGCAATGCTTTTTCAGATTGATCAATATACATATAGGATAAAGCGAGAAAACTCCAAGCAATAGGCTGATCTGCGTCTAATTGTAACGATGAACGAAAGCTTGAAATCGCTTCTAGATAACTTTCCTGTTCAAAAGCATATCTTCCGTTTATTAAATGATATAAAGCACGATTATTTTTCGTCTCAACGCTTGTCAGCATTTGCTCCGCTTTCTCTACTTCCTGAAGACGAATAAAACACTGTGCACCATGCAATTTAACAAAGTCCGAGTTCGGAAACTTTTCCATTAACTTATCGATACAATATAAAATAAATTCTTTATCTACTTCAACATCTAAGTGCTTTATCGTATATAACCACGTATTTGGATTATCACTCGTTTCTTTTAAAAATTGTACTAAGTTACTAATCCCCTCTTTGTCATGTTCATCTAAATGATCCGTAAGAGAAAAAATAGATTTAAAATAACGATTTTCTTCCTCACTTAGAAACGCTAGTTGCTCCTTCTTTTCTTTCGGAACAAACGTGATTGCTAAACAGCCTGTATAACGATATTTTTCTTGTAATTTACTATATTCCACAAGAACTGGTTCTATAAAGTTTGGATCTTGAACATAGAAAGCTTGCAATGTATCATCATATCCAGATAGAACTTGTACGTGTGAAGCATGCTCAATATCTATACTTAATAAAACAGGAATTCCTTCGTCAATCAGTCTCTTATAATTCTCTTCATTCCCTTTAAAATAACGATATTCATAACCTAATTCTTCTAAATAAGAAACAGTATCTGAAAACTTCGAACCTGTCATATCAAAAATAAACTCTGCTATTTCATCTTGTGTACGTTTCTCTCCCCATATACGCAACATCATCTCTAAACTTGTCGGAACACAATAATTATCCTTTTGTACAATAGGAACTATCGGCAAGTGAACCTTTTTTCCATCCGGATTTTTTTCTAAATTATGATATAAAGATTCTTTTAAACTCTTTTCTTCTTTTAATAGTTTTTGTAAATCTGCAAATTTATTCATTTTGTACAGTGCTTCTGCACGTAAATGTATAAAGTAAGTATTATAGGCATGATACGGCAGCTGAGTATTTATGTTATCTATTACCGCTAACATCTCTTCATATTGCTCTAAATCTAATAAATACTTTATCTTCTCAAAATGAAAATATGGTACTTGTGGGAATTTTACAATTGCATCATCGATTAACTGTATCGCGCGTTTTTGTTCTCCTTTATTCGCATACAATTGTGATAATAAATAGGTAGATAACTCTTCACAATCTTCATGCTGCATGCCAGCAATAAATTGTTCTTCCGCTTTCTCCCATTCACCTGTATACATATAAACGTAGCCCCATTTATCAAACACTGCGCGTGTACTGTACTCCTCTGCTTTTTGCATATACATTAACGCTTCTTCGTTTCGTTTCATTTCTAAAAGACATCGTACTAACGTAAAGTATGTTTTCGCTAAGAAATCTGCATCTATTTCTTCTTTACTTAACTCTTCTAAAGAAGATTTTAACAACTGCTCTGCTTCAAGAATTTTCCGCTCATCAATTAACTCATCACAATATAAAGAGAGCGTTCTCATATTTGGGAATTTTTTATAAGCGTAACGAATGAGGAATGAACTGTATTGGTGCATAAGCCCTTCATCAGTAAGGCGAATTAATATATCGAGCTCCTTATGCGAAGGAATATTGGCCAGCCAATTCTTCACATAGGATAAAGTATTCGTTTCTTTTATATATGCAATTTCATTATTTATTTCCTGTAATCCATCTACAAATCTCTTGTCTTTTAAACAAGTTTCTAACTGCTTAAAATCTAGCATGCATTCACCTCGAATTTATATTTAAACTGCTACTTGCTTAGATTTTACACACCATATAGTATGTATTCAACTAAAATCTCTTATAATGGATCGTATTAATTAATATTATTCAAATTTATAACAAAATATAGTAAAAATGATTGTTTTTCTCCGTATTTTGTTTAATTATATGGAATAACGTAACATGCAATTTTAATCTTGTAGAAGCTGAAATTAGTACATAAAATTATCTCGGCGATAATTCAAATATATCAGCGATTCTTTCATTTTATCGGCGATTTTCAAATTATATCGACCGATTCTTAACATTTATCAGCGATTATATGTCGAATATCGACTTATCGACATTAAACGACAATCCTTATACATCATACCTTTTAACAAACTATGTCACCAAATTTAATTTTCATATTGGGAGCGTATACAAAAGAAGAATACACATGAAATATTTTAAAAAATCGTAGTTCAGCTTCATATTGAGCTAGCGCATTATCATATATTAATCCTCTGGCTATTAAACGTTCTACAAATTGTTGCTTATCACCCGGATCACCTGCAATCCCCTCTTCTTTTAATGATTGATACAAATCGTTTTTATCATTGTGATGCATATTTAAATCTAAAAAGTTCACTTTATCGCTTACTCTACATTCAATATTTTTCACACCTAATTCACTTAAATATATCGGTATTTTCATGCCTATATTGCCATCTTTACCATTTCTTTGCGTATCACTTTCAAATAATTTCTGCAAAACACCTAGCTGAATAAATTCCGATTGTTTCTCCCCATCTAGTAAATAAGAAGCCATATTAGAAATCCAATGTGGTTCAAAACAGATTATTTTCCCGCCTCCTTTTATATACAAAACTAAAGTTCTCTATATAATAGCCGTATTCCTACACTTTTCTTAAAATTTCAAAGCAAAAAGCTAGTGTATTATTAAAAATACACTAGCTTTTTATTTGGAAGAAAAATTTAACAAGTACAATCACAATCAAAACAATCCGTACAGTCTAAATCGTCACAATCTGCTTTTCTCTTTCTTTTGTTTCTTTTAAGATAATAATACAGTAGCCCAAACAATAGTATACAAATAACAAAAGCTATTATTGCTTCTGTATACTTATTTTGAGTCATAAAACCAATTCCACTTCCGCCTGAAATAAAAATTAGAATTAAATAAATCCAGAACATCTATGTAAATACCTCCATTACTATATATCTTAAGATAATATCCATATAACAGTAGATGAAATGAATAATCCCATACCATTACCGCTTAATACACCAGTAGTTATTCTTAGCAAATTTGAGCTACTTCTCCATTTCCACTTTTGGGTGAACCCATCGATAAGTAACGGAATTTGAGCGAAAAATGATAGTATGATTGCCAAAAGAAATGAAGGTGTCATATAAAAATAAATTGGAAACATTAAAATACCAATAAGCATGCCTGTACAACGCGCACATAAAGGTATGTACTTTTGTAGTTTAAAAAAACTCCTATCTAATCTTCTATGACAAGGAATTTGTAAAATAAAAGTTCGAATCAATATGAATCACCCTCTCTAAAAAGATTTTAATTGATTTTGCAAAAAAAATATATATCCAATAAAAAAACAAACCAGGTTTATACTAGACCCAGTTTGTCAGTTAACTACTATGTTACATTTCCTCAGGTGCCTCCACCCCAAGTAAACGTAATCCTTCTTTTAATACAACCGTCACAGCATAAACCAATGCGAGTCTGCTGTCTTTTTCTTTGCTCTCTTCTAATATACGAACATTACCGTAATATTTATTGAATGATTGTGCTACATCTAATATATATTTCGAAATAAACGATGGCTCATTTTTATTGAAAGCTGCTTCAATTATTTGCGGGAATTTATTTAGTAATTTTACGACACTCCAGCTATGATCGTCTTTTAAAGCAAATGTACATGTTTCAAATTCTACACTTTCTTTTCTTAAAATAGAACAAGCACGTGCATGTGTGTACTGTACGTACGGGCCTGTTTCTCCTTCAAATTTCAGCATGTTTTCTAATGAGAATTCAATATTGTGCATACGCTCATTTTTTAAATCGTGGAAGATGACTGCACCAACACCGACTTGCTTTGCTACTACTTCTTTTTGTTTTAAGTTTGGATTTTTCTCTTCAATATTTTGTTTTGCAAGTTCGATTGCTTCTTCGAGTACTTCTTCAAGTAAAATAACTCTTCCTTTACGTGTCGACATTTTCTTACCATCTTTTAAAATGAAGCCAAACGGTACGTGTTCCATACCATCAACCCAAGTATAGCCAAGTTTTTTTAATACGGTGAAAAATTGATTGAAATGTAAGCTTTGTTCTGGACCAACAACATATAGCGCTTTATCAAACCCATAAGTGTTTTGACGATATAAAGCTGCCGTTAAGTCACGCGTTGCATAAATCGTCGCACCATCTGATTTTCTAATTAAGCAAGGCGGCATTCCTTCTTCTTCTAAATTAACGACTAATGCACCTTCTGATTCTTCAAGCAACTCATGTTCTTCTAAAATCCCAATAAAATCTTCCATTAAATTATTATAAAATGCTTCTCCCTGAAAATTAGTAAATTCTACGCCGAGAAGTTCATAAATGCGAGAAAATTCTTTAAGGGACTCATGACGGAACCAATTCCAAAGTTCTACCGCTTCTTCATCACCTTCTTCTAGTTTCTTAAACCAAGCACGTCCTTCTTCTTCTAGTTCTTCGTCGTCTTTTACCTCTTCATGGAATTGGACATATAACTTAAATAGCTCACGTATTGGATCTTCTTTAACTACTGCTTCATTTCCCCATTTTTTATAAGCCGTAATTAACTTTCCAAACTGTGTTCCCCAATCTCCTATATAATTAATCCCTACAACTTCATAGCCACATTTTTCAGCGATATGTTTCAGCGAATTTCCTATCATTGTAGAACGTAAATGCCCCATCGAAAAAGGTTTCGCGATATTAGGAGAGGAATAATCAATTACTACTGTTTTTTCACAGCCAAAGTGGTTTTGACCGAACTCTTCTTTCTCCGCTAAAACTGTTTTTAATACTGCATCACTTACAGTTTCACGATTGAAAAATACATTTACATAAGGACCAACGGCTTCTACTTTCGTAAAAAACGGATCATTGAATTTCTCAGCAACTTCCTTTGCGATAAGAGCTGGTGCTTTTTTATATTGCTTCGCTAATGAAAAGCATGGGAACGCTGCATCTCCAAATTCATCTTGTTTCGGTGTTTCAATTAAATCTAAAATTTGTTTTTGCGTTAATTCATTCGTGAAAATATTAGATAAACTTTCCGCAAACTGCATTTTATAATCCATGATACAACCTCCTTATTTTTTAAAACACAAAAAACTCGTCTCTAAAAAAGAGACGAGTTTTAACCCGTGGTACCACCCTTGTTGTTCGTTACGAACCACTTTCCCGTTTATAACGAGGACAGGGGGCCTCGGCTTTCTCTACTATTCGTTCAAGAAGCATCTCCGAAGTGCGCTTCATCTTTTTCTTCCGTACTAGGCTCACACCATCCCTAGCTCGCTTTCCTTCTAAAAAAGACTACTCTCTTCATCACAGACAGTATATTTAATTAATTATTGCTTATTATACATCTTTTCAAACAATTAGCAAGGGTCAATTACACCAAAGTGAAACTTAGCACTTTTTCTTTTGTATACATGAAAATTGTGTTTTTCAAATCTAGAACTACGAAAATGATCTTTTAAAACGACACGTTTTCTCGCCACTCGTTTTGCCTCCGCAATTGTTTCGTCAGTAATATCATGATACAAAGCGAAGTGTTTTAATCCTTTAATTCCATCAGATTCTATGACAGTTTCTTCAAACATCGGATCAAGGTAAACGACATCGTAACTATTGTCTTCACATTGCGCTAAAAATGAAAAATGCTCCGTTTGCTTTACTTGAATTCTTTGCATTGCTTCATCAATTTCAGAAACGGATGAAGACCATGTTTTCAAACCATTTTCCATAATATAAGCCATATACTCATTGCCTTCAAGTCCTGTTACTTTTCCGCTTTCACCAACAACATAACTAGCTACAATACTATCTGATGCCATCCCGAGCGTACAATCTAACACTGTCATTCCTCTCTCTAATTGCGTGGCTTGTACAAACGGATCGTGTTCTCCACGCATTAACCTTTTCACACGAAACATCGCTGAGTTCGGATGAAAGAAAAATGATTCTTCCGTACCTTTCGGATAAATAGCTAATCGGTTCTTCCCTACGACAAGCACATCTTGTTGATACTGCTCATGTAATTTATGCACTGGTATGTCATTACGTTTAACGAATGAACGATTTAATTCTGCGGCTACCTGCTTTGCATAATCTGTCATTTCTTTATTCGTTCTTCCTGCTGTTGTTACGATCATTGTTTCACCTCTATATAAAGAAAAGAGGGAGATTTACTCTCCCCCTTCTTTAGCAATTCTTTTCGAAAGCTTGTTCTAAGTTCGTAATAATTTCGTCCATAGTTGCACCTTCAATTTCATGACGGTGAATGAAGTGAACAACTTCTTTTCCTTTTAATAATGCCATAGATGGTGAAGATGGAGGAATTTCTCCGAAGTATTCACGCATTTTTGCAGTAGCATCTTTATCTTGACCTGCGAATACAGTTACAAGATGATCAGGTTGTTTTTCAGCACGAACAACCGCTTGACCTGCTGATGGACGTGCTAAACCAGCTGCACAACCACAAACAGAGTTTACAACTACTAAAGTTGTACCTGATGTATTTTCCATAAATTCTGTTACAGCTTCTTCTGTAGTTAACTCTTCAAACCCAGAACGCACTAACTCTTGGCGCATTGGGATTACCATTTGGCGCATGTATTCTTCATAAGCATTTGACATCTTGTAATCTCTCCTTCAACTTTCATTCCAAATTCATCATATCACGCTCTATTAATAGGTGCAAAAGAAAGATAACGATGATTTCATTTTTTTGTAGGGATTTCACAAACCCCACCGCGGCAATGCCCCACTGGAACAAGTTTTCTATTATTAGCGATATAATCGTATACTTTACTTCCAAAACCAAGTACGATAGATAGCTTTATAAAAGGAACGGCAAACCAATAAGATGGAACGGCCTTTGCTAATACATCTATGCTCTGAATACCGTCATACCACTTATTATGTTTTAAAATATACAATCTTTGTTCCATCTTGCTTTGTAGTTCTTGAGAAAGTTCATACTTCTCAACTACATTTTCATCTCGAAATGAAACAAATTCCATCTTACCCTTTTTATCTAATTTTTTCGTACGTTCTGCAACGGCCGTACACATCGGACACCAACTATCATAGAAAACAATCATATATTATTCCCCTTTACGAGACTCCGTCATTTGTTTCCATACAGAACCTTTTGCTTCTTCTCCGCCTTCAATACGCTCTAATGCTAGACGTGCTTGCATGGCTACTTCAAACTCTGGATCATCTTGCGCTGCTTTTAATGCTGGAATCGCACTTTCATCTCCAAGTTCAAATAAGAACATAGCTGCACGCCAGCGTACTAATTTACTTGGATCTTTCAGAGATTTAATCATAACGAACATCGCTGCCGGATCACCTACATCTGATAAACAATCTCCTGCAGTACGACGAACACTTACAGAGCGATCTAATAAAGCTTTATATAATAACGGTAATACTTCATCACCTTTTACCATACCTAAATACGCTGTTGCTAAACGACGAATTGAAACTTTTTCATCATCTAACGCCATCTTCAACACTGGAATATCTTCTTCAGTAGGATCCATTTGTTCTAATGCTGCAAAACGGTTTTTCCAGTCAGAATCTTTCATCATCTCTTCTGTTACTTTATATGGCTCACGCTTTTGAATCGTTACTTCAACAGCACCTGCTTGATTTAATAATTCTTTAACCGTTTCATTTACACGTTCTTCTGAATAAGCAGCAACAATCTCTTCTACTACTTCTTTCCCGATTTCTTCAAAGTTACCGTAACGTGTACTTTGTTCTACCCATTTACGCTCTTTTACAACGTTTGGTGCAGACATTTGCACTTTCATAATTGATTCTTTAAAACGATCTGGTAAACCAACACGTGCTTCCGTCGTTCCATCTGTTAACTTTACTTGCATTGGAATTGTAAAGAACATTTGAACAAACACTTTCACTTCTCCAAAATGAGCAAGTTGTTGTTCTTCACTTTCTTCCAATACTTCTTCGCCGAAAACAGCACGAACTTGTTGTAATAAAACTTTCCAGTCATACTTCGCATTTCGCTCCACTGCTAAAAAGTCGGCTACATGATATACACCTTTAATGCCTTCAATTTTCAAAATTTCTTGCACTTGCATTGGTGCTTGTTCTTTATTTTCATTTGTATAATTATTACGCGCTCCTGATGGTAATACTTCATTCAAAATAACTTTCATTGTATTTGGACTTGGCGTCGGTTCAATTGCTTTAATCTTCACGTAAAAAACTCTCCTTTATTGCATGTTCTTAGCTGTATTGTAACATGTTATCACTCTATACTCCTACTCGGATGCTTAATTTTACTACTTTCTTCCCGCTACCATACTATTTCATTCTTTTTACATTTTAAATTAGGAACGGGATTTTAAAAGCTTTCGTTTCCGATGATTTTTACTTTTTATCCATTTCTTGAGGCATCGCCATTATTTTTGAAAAAAACACGCTAAGCAAAAAATATAATAAGCTATCCATATGGATAGCTTATTTACATATTTTTCGTTCTCGGAAGTTGATCTTGTAGCGCTCTTTCTCGTAATTCACTATGTTTTCCAAAGAAAATAGTGAAAGACAAGGCGATGAATACATTTGCAAAATGACAAAACTGTAAGAATACACGAATGTTTGTAAGAAAGTTCGATGTTTTCCTTTTTCTTTTTTTATTATAGTGAAAAAGAAGAACGAAATATTCTCTTATGTAGGAAAGGAAGATAATAATGATTGATTTATTAAATAAATGGATGTTAGAAAGTACAGGCAATTTCAATATCGTTGTAGGACTTACAGCACTTCTATTTTTGGGTTCAGTAATTGCACTTATTATTATTTACAAAAAAATTGGTAAACCAGATGAAAGAACAAATCCTATTTATTTAAAAATTATTTCTTGTATGTTTACTACTCAAATTCTAATGAATTGCATATTTATCTCTTTAGTTGGTAAAGATATTGAGAATTTCCGTCAAATCTTTATATTATTTGAAACCTTTGTATTCTTCGTTGGAGCTATTTATTCGTTTAAATTATATAGACAAGAATTTAAATAATTTACTTGCAAGAAACAATAAAAAAGGGGATTCCTTACTCTCAGAAAGGATCCTTTTTTTATTTTCTATCACTCGATTCATCTTTTTATACATTCCTATCCTGTGATGGGTTTTACGATTCTCGTTTGTTACTGGATTAGCCAAAAAACGTTCTAAAATTTTATATACTCTTTACTTATTTTTTCAAAAAAGCTGGCGGTATCCCCTCTTTAAGTTTATTAAAATACTTTCCACAATTTTTTCCGAAGCTATTACTTAAAATCACCTTTTATTACGATGCCCCCTCCCGCCTTCTCTCCAAAAAGGTAATACTCTCAATCACAACTTCAGTTCTATATATTCTCTTGCCTTGTTCATCATCGTAATTACTAGTCTGAATACGCCCTGTAATCCCAACGAGCGACCCCTTCTTACAATATTCAGCTACATTCTCAGCCGATTTGCGCCAAACGACACAATTAATAAAATCGACTTGTTGTTCACCTAAACTATTTCGAAATCCTCTATTCACCGCAACACATATTCGTGCATAAGCGACGCCTTGTTTTGTGTAGTATAATTCTGGCTCCTTTGTCAATCTACCGATTAATACAACTCGATTCATCATAAGTTATACCACCTCACATGTTTTTCTTCATTGTAAGGAGAAATGTTTGAATGGTAAAAAGCACAAAATGATATATCCGTAAGTAAAAAGTATTATTTTAGACCTTACAAAACAAAAAAAGAAACCATACATAGTTCAAACATGTATGGTTTCAAAATTTATTACACTTCAGTACAAGATATGTAATATCCTCCGTGAGCCATCTTTATTTCAGCACGGTACATTGCATTTTCTAAGTAGAAAGTAATCGGTTTAACTTTACTCTCAAATTTTAGTCTTTCATTGCATTCAGCTGCATATCCTTCAATCGCTGAAGTAATAACTTTTGATGATGGATACGTTAAAGCTTCATCTAGTTCTATGAAAAAACTTTTAGAAAATAGTTTTTTCATAATCCCCTTCTTCTCTTTCATCATATTCCATCTCCTTCACTTCAAGTTGCTAACATCCATATTATACCATACATTCAATATATCTTTGAAAATAAAAAAATCCTGCATTTTTCATGCAGGATTTTTTTATTAGTCATTTTTCGTAAAGTAAGAAACAAAACGAAGAATTTCTAAGTATAACCATACTAATGTAAGCATTAGTCCCATCGCAGTATACCACTCCATATATTTCGGAGCTTGACTACGTACACCATTTTCGATTAAATCGAAATCTAGTAATAAGTTTAATGCAGCAACTACAATAACAACTGCACTAATAATAATACCGATTGTACCACCTTGGTGAATGTATGGAACAGTTACACCAAACATATTTAGTAGGAATACGACTAAATACATAACCATAATTCCAAGTGTTGCTGCCATAACGCCAGTACGGAATTTATCCGTTACTTTTACTACGCGTGTTGCATATAACACTAACATTGCAAATAGAATTGAGATTGTTAGTAATACAGCATTTAAAACGATAGAATCGCCAAATTTCATTGTATAAACTGCTGAAATACTTCCTAACACAACCCCTTCTACCGCTGCATAGATTGGTGCACCAAAAGGTGAAATACGCGGGAAGAACATAGACGCGAATGCGATGATTGCCGCAACGATTAAAGCACCAATTAATACTGGCATCTTCATCGTCCCCTGCATCATCTGTATGTATGAATAGACAGACGTTGCAAGTAGCAAGATAAGCATAATAAACGTTTTGCCTACTGTTCCGCCAATCGTCATCGCAGAAGCGCTTGCTCCCTCTTTACGGAATGCCTCTTTTTTCAACATTGGATTAGATGTTCTCATTTTTTCCCTCCTAAAATAGGTTCTACCAATAGTGTAAAGTTTTTCTCTTTACTTTTCAATATATGCAGCTTGTTTTTATTTTAATCCTTCAACGATGTCTGATAGTTCACTCCATCTTTCCATCTTTTTTTCTAGCTCTTCTTCTGTTTTCTGCTGTGCTTCAGATAATTCTTGTGCCTTTGTGAAGTCAGATCCAACTTTCGCAAGTTCTTCTCCAATTGACTCAATTTTCTCTTCAAGTTCGGCAATTGTATCTTCAATCGTTTCCCATTCACGCTGTTCATTGTATGAAAGTTTACGTTTACGTTGTTGTTTTGGAGCTTCTTCTACAACTTTTTTCTCTTTTTGAACTTCCGCTTTCTCCATAAGTTCTCTCGTTTTTTCCATTTCTAAATAATCTGTATAACTACCTAAAAACTCACGCACTTCGCCTCCACCAGTAAAGATGAACAGTTCATCTACTACTTTATCTAAGAAGTAACGGTCATGCGATACAGTTAAAACGACACCTGGGAAATCTTCTAAATAATCTTCTAGTACTGTTAATGTTTGTGTATCTAGATCGTTCGTAGGTTCATCAAGTAAAAGTACGTTTGGTTCTCCCATTAAAATACGTAATAAATATAAACGTCTTCTTTCACCACCAGATAGTTTACCAAGTGGTGTACCATGTGAATGCGTCGGGAATAAGAAACGTTCTAACATTTGAGATGCACCAATTACTTTTCCATCTGTCGTATGAATAACTTCTGCAATCTCTTTAATGTATTCAATCATACGCTGATTTAAATTCATCTCTTCATTTTCTTGCGTATAATAAGCAACTTTTACAGTTTGTCCTACTTCAACTTCACCACTATCAGGAGATAACTTACCTGCAAGCATATTTAATAGGGAAGATTTCCCGCTTCCATTCGCCCCAATAATTCCGATACGATCACCCGGTTTCACAATATGATTAAAATTATGTAATACCGTCTTATCGCCAAATTTTTTCGTTACATCTTTTAACTCAAGTACTTTCTTTCCTAGACGACTTCCGCTTAGTGCAATATCAACTGACTGTTTTGCAGCTGGTCCTTCTTGTGCCTTTAGCTCATCAAAACGCTGAATACGCGCCTTTTGTTTCGTAGAACGGGCTTTTGCACCACGACGAATCCAAGCAAGTTCACGACGATATAAATTTTGGCGTTTCGATTCTTGTGCCAATTCTTGCTCTTCACGAAGTGCTTTCGCTTCTAAAAATGTACTATAGTTTCCTTCGTAGCTATATAATTTACCATTATCTAATTCAAAAATACGATTCGTCACACGATCTAAGAAATAACGATCATGGGTTACAAGTAATACCGAACCTGTATATCTCGCTAAATATTCTTCTAACCATTCAACTGTCTCATGGTCAAGATGGTTCGTAGGCTCGTCTAAAATTAATAAATCAGGTGTTTCAATAAAACATTGTGCCATTGCGATACGTTTTTTCTGTCCACCAGATAAGTTCCCAACAATTGCAGTGAAGTCCGTAATTCCTAATTTCGTTAAAAGAGATTTCGCATTTGCATTTGCTTCCCATGCACTCATTGCATCCATACGTTGCTGCACTGCAAATAATTGTTCCTGTACTTTTTCATTACTTGGATCTTTTTCAATATTTAATAGTGCTTTTTCATAATCACGAAGAAGACGAATTAAAGGTGTATCACCATGGAACACTTGCTCTAATACTGTCAGTTTTTCATCAAACTCTGGTTGCTGTGATAAATAACTAATTGTATACCCACGTGAATGCGTCATATCACCTGTATCAGGAGTTTCTAATCCTGCAATAATTTTTAATAATGTCGATTTACCAGTTCCGTTTACACCAATAATTCCGACACGTTGTCCTTCTGTAATACTACATGATAATCCATCAAATAACGGCTTTTCCCCATATGATTTTGATAAGTTCTCCACAGTTAACATTTTCATATTTGTGCATTCCACTCTTTCATAAATTGTTCAATAAACTGTTCCATATAACGATGACGAATTTCAGCCTCTTGTTTTGCTGCATTCGTATTCATTAAATCTTTTAATTTCAAAAGTTTTTCATAAAAATGATTTAAAGATGGATCATTATTTTTTCTATATTCTTCTTTCGTCATTTCTTCACGCGGCGGAATAGTTGGGTCATACATTAATCTCCCTTTCGCCCCACCATATGCAAATGTACGAGCAATTCCTATTGCACCAAGAGCATCTAAACGATCCGCATCTTGAACAATTTTCCCTTCAAGTGACTCTAATGTGCCGCCATGGCCACCTTTATAAGACATATTGGCGATGATATGAAGAATATGTTTACTTTCCTCTTCTTCAACCCGCAGCTCTTCTAACCAATCAGAAACTTTTTTCATTCCTGCTTCTTCACTTTCATTTAGCTTTTCATCTGCCACATCGTGAAGTAATGCTGCCATTTCAATTATAAAACGATTTCCACCTTCTTGCTCAGATAAAGAAATCGCCATTTTATGTACACGTTCAATATGATACCAATCATGCCCACTCGCATCTTTTTCTAAAATATGTTTTACAAAAGTAATTGTTTTTTGAATTTTTTCTTGTTTTGTCATTTTATCTTCACCCAGTTACTTATTGTAACACGCCCGCATTTTTTCATCACATATTTTCTTGTCCGCCCATACACTAGGTGGTAGGCATCATCATGAAGGAGGAATAAACATGTTCTATAATAATCAACCGCCTTATCCAAGGCAACCATTGTATCCTCAACAACAAGAACAGAGATACACAGAACAATACGAAGAACAAGAGTTACAACAGCAAGAACCACAATATGACGAAAACCCATATGCAACAACGCAAAACCAAGAAACTGAATTTCAACAAAATCCATATGACGCACGTCCAAATTATGAATATCCTCAAAATCCATATGTAATACCACAAAACCAAGAACAACAATATCAACAAAATCCATATGCAGCACCACAAAACCAAGAACAACAATATCCTCAAAATCCATATGTAGCACCACAAAACCAAGAACAACAATATCCTCAAAATCCATATGTAGCACCACAAAACCAAGAACAACAATATCCTCAAAATCCATATGCAGCACCACAAAACCCATACACAACTCAACCACAACAACCGCAATACCAACAACAAATGTATCAACCAAACTACGACGCACGTGTCTCACCACCTAAACCACCAACAATAGATCCAACTCAACCACAAATTTTACCGCCTGGACCAACACTAGACATTACACAACCACAAATATTGCCACCTGGACCAATTACTGAACCAACACAACAACAAATTCAACAAGTTGTCGGTACACAGTTTTTACCTTTCAAGAAACCCGTACTAGATTTCGTAAAACCATGGGTAGATTACGGTTTAAATGAAGCAAAACATACATCACATGAACACGCATTAACAGAAGTTGCTGCCATTATGTTTTTAGTTGGTAAAGGCTTCAATCCGACGATTGCACATTATATCGTTGAATCTTGGGAAAAGAATGAGCAGTTTTAGAATTGTTTATTTGATAAAACATAAAAAACACAAAAGTGCCAAACCCCTTATACCACAAGGGTTTTGGCACTTTTTAATATCTAGAATAAATTTTATTGAAATAATTATTTTTATAGATTTTCATACTTTTTTATATAGTACGTGAGCAAAATGTGCGCAAATATATGAATCACATTTTGCTGTTGGTGCACCGGTTATTTAAACCAATTCTCAATTATGAGATTTATATGAAAAACCAACACTTTTTCCTGTTGGCACTCGGAAAGTTTCCTGATATCCAGCCACGACACTCATGCACCGTGGCTGGATATATAAAATCAATTAAGCTTTTCGTCTTTTTCTTCCTTTTTTCTCCGTCCATTCCGACCAAGTAACGTTTTGATAAAGGAGCTACGCTATCCCCACAGTATTCTTTTTTCAAAGAACAATTAACTGTAGAAATATCGTACCGCCGATTCCAATGTAAAAAGGCACCTAATTAAGTGCCCTAAATAGTGCCCCGAACAGTACTCCTAAAATTCCATTACTTTTTAAATCATGCCAAGCGCTGTAGCAAAGTTGATGATACCTGATTTACGTTTTCTATAAAACTTACCTGGTTTCATTCCAAGGATAGTATAAATGTAATCATTATTTAATTCTTTGATACTCATATACTTCATTATATAACCCTCCCACTTCTCAATCCTACATATGTAAGACTAAAATTTAAAACATTTTAGTTATATGCCTTTATATGTGTATGAAATTAGTTCTGTATCCCAAATAGGTTGGAAACCTTCATTTTTCTTATGCCTATTACTGTGTAATTTACTAGCAGTGATCATTTAACTTAACACAATCACACTACATTCTCATAGTATATTTAATCATTTTCACCAGACATAAAGTATAAAAACAATTAAAGAAAAGAGACTGTCTTCAAAAGTTAATCTGAGGATACTTTTTTGACAATCTCTTTTCTTATATCAAAATTTTCAACTACAAAACTTACAAGTGATTATACGAATGTTATTCCTGCACTTGCGAAGCCTGTAATAGCAGTAGCTATATCAAAACCAGGTGTAGTTGATGAAACAACAAGTAATATCTTATCTTGTGGAGCGACCGCAATGGCTTGTGCGCTAATACCACTTGAAGTATTACCGATAGCAATAAGACCACTAAATGCTGGTGTTAATAGTAACGGTGTACCTACTGGAGTGAAAGTATTACTTGCTGCTGGTGCGCTGTACAACTGCATTTGAATTTGTATGCTTCCTAATGCTAAAGCAACCGCTACAGTTACACTAAAGAATCCTGCTAACGAAGTAATTGTACCTGCGCGAGGAGCTACAAATGCGAAATCAAATACTGGAGGTACAGGACCTATAGTAATCGGGCCACCAGGTGGGACAATTACAGGGAAGAATGAACTTCCAAATCCAAGAAGTGCTCCTGTGTTTGCTAATCCACCTAAAACAGTTGCTAATGCTACTGGCCCACCTGATGCGAACGGAATAACTGCTCCAGCTCCCGTTGCTCCTGTTAGGCCTGTTGGACCTGTTAGGCCTGTTGGACCCGTTGGACCCGTTGCTCCTGTTGGACCCGTTGGACCTGTTGGACCTGTTAGGCCTGTTGCTCCTGTTAGGCCTGTTGGACCTGTTAGACCTGTTAGACCTGTTGGACCTGTTGGACCTGTTGGACCTGTTGGACCTGTTGGACCTGTTGGACCTGTTAGGCCTGTTGCTCCTGTTGGACCTGCTCCGGTTCCTGCTGGGCCTGTTGGACCTGTTGGACCTGTTGGACCTGCTCCGGTTCCTGCTGGGCCTGTTGGACCTGTTGGACCTGTTGGACCTGTTGGGCCTGTTGCCCCTGGAGTAGCATTGATTAATTGAATTAATAAATTAAAAAGAATTTGTAAAGTTGCAGGGTCGACATTTGAGTCGCAGGATATAGGGATCAAATCTAAAGCGAAGAAGAATTGTGCAAGTGCGCTATAAAATTGTTGCAATAATGTTGACAATTGACCTAAATTAGGAGCTGGAGATTGTAATAAAACTAAAATACTTTGAGTTAATTGTTTCAAAAAATTAACTTCTGGGGAAGGTAATAAGGAATTTAAGAAAATTAAAAATTGATTAAACAAATTGAATAACGCTACTCTATTTGCATCACTTGGATTTGCAAAAAATGCTGAAATAGCTGATACTAATGAGTTTAGCAAAGTAATTAATTGACTTAATTGTTCCCTAGTAATAGGAACTGACTGTGGATTTTTACAACAATCTGCTGAAAAAACAATCGGATTGCAGTTATTATGATCAAAACAACCATTATTTTTCATATATTTCCTCCTTATTTAATAATTTTGAGAGAATATTCTTATACTAAGAAACACTCAATTGTAATGGTGTTGAATATTTTTAAATATCCATTTTTCTTAGAATAAAAATAGTTACTAATAATTAAACTATAAAAATTCAGTTTAATTACATTCACAACTCACATAATATAAGTATACGCATCTATTTATCTAGTGCTTAGATTAATTCCCTAATGAAAAAGCGTATTTTTAAAGGAATACGTTATTACTCCTATCAACGCGTTTATTTTGTCAATAAACGAAAAG
The DNA here is from genome assembly GCF_051916495.1 of Bacillus cereus group sp. MYBK216-1. Classification (NCBI taxonomy): domain Bacteria; kingdom Bacillati; phylum Bacillota; class Bacilli; order Caryophanales; family Bacillaceae; genus Bacillus; species Bacillus cereus group sp. MYBK216-1. The sequence continues at coordinate 294,288 of NZ_JBQAGT010000002.1, read as the reverse complement.
GCATATTAATTTATAAGTTCAATAATGCCATTCTAGAGTAATACCAAATGAAGTTTTTTGAAAAACTTTAATCTTCACAACCTAGTTGTTTATATCATGAGTTTCTAATAATGCATTTCATTTTCCATTAAGAGCTAATCATTTTGCTTTTGCTGACTAATTATTTCTTTGTAACAACTTATACTCATCTTACATACATTATCTTGAATCCTTACTTGTTAAACCATTTAATTGTTCATGACTCACAAACATCAACAATATATAAATGGTGTACTGATTCATAAAAGAGTACCCTATAATGGTGCTCTTTTTTATTTTTTGTAACAACTTACACTCATCTTACATATATTATCTTGAATCCTTACTTGTTAAACCATTTAATTGTTCATGACTCACAAACATCAACAATATATAAATGGTGTACTGATTCATAGAAGAGTATTATATAATGGTGCTCTTCTTTATTTTTTTATAACGATTTATACTCATCTTACATACATTATCTTGAATCCTTACTTGTTAAACCATTTAATTGTTCATGACTCACAAACATTAACAATATATGAATGGTGTACTGATTCATATAAGAGTACCATATAATGTAGTGATCCCTGTCAAGTAGACAGGATTTAAAAAGCGCAACTAAGCAACCTGAGTTCTATATTTATATGGACTCAGGTTGCTTAGTTGCGCACGGCAAATTTAACCTCATCTGCTTTGCGGAAGGAATATAAATGAAAGCATTCTGCCTTAAAGTGACTGAAGAAGTTTTCCATCCAAGCTTTATCCCAACAGTTACCTCGTCGAGACATACTTGCCTTCAGCTGATTTTTTTTAAGTAATTGATTATATTGAAGAGATGTATATTGAGACCCTTGATCACTATGTAAGAGGATTCCCGTTACATTTCTTTTTTCTTTACCTTTTTAATTGTATCTAACGCAAGCTTTAAGTCGTTTCTACGACTGGTTTCATAGGCAACAATTTCATTGTTGTACAAATCCTAAATAGCTTATAAGTACAGGCGTTGCCCATTGAAAATCAAGTAGATTATATCCGTTACCCATTTCTCATTTGGTTTTGAAGCTTGAAATTCTCTATTTAATGTTTAACTAAGAATTATAGAAAAAAAGTTCTTTTCTCTACTTTACATACACATAGGCTTCATTTGCAGTTACATAGTATGTTGTGCCTTTACTGTTGTGTACTTTGTATTGTGGTGAACCATTAACGGATACTTTAGCATCAATAGTAAATCCAAGTCCTTCATCTACCGTTCCTGCTACATCTTTATCAGACCAAGAAGCAGAGTCATAGAAACGAAGGTCATCCACTTTAGAAACAACACGTTTTCCTATTACAGAACTTGAAGTAGTAGTTTGTTCCCCTTGATATTTAATGTAAGATGGGTTGTTATAAATCCATTGATTACCGCCAAGATTTAACCAATCACCTTGTTTTCCCCATACTTGATATGCTTCTCCGTTATTTAATTGACGGATAACACCATAATTTGTTGATGGTCCACTTCTTAGGTTTATGTTAAATCCATCAATATAAGCTACTCCTGTTTCGCCTACAACGTTTTGAGATAGTTCTTGTGGTTTTGGTTTAACTGTAACTATTTCGCCTTCATACGCCTTTTGTACGTCTACTCTGAATTGTGATTCTGATACACCGTGATTGCGAAGGTAATCAATCGGATCTTCGTGGTCAGTTCCACCTAATTTGTAAGTAATATCTTTATGTGTCCATAAACCTTTGCTTGGATGAATCCCTCTATATTTTAAAATCTTAGCTAATAGTTTTACATAACGCTCATAAGAAGATTTAAATTTATCTGGGTTGCTAGTTTCAGAAAGTTCTACGTGAACAAATCTTTTATTTGCAGCTGGTCCAGCACCATAAGCAACATATTTTGTATCAGCAATTTGGACTGTTTCGTTCCAATCTACAGCATAATGTACAAATGCATTTCTCCATGTTCTAGCTTCATAATTTCGAATGTTAATTGCTGGTGCTTCTGGTGTTGCAGTACTATGTGCAACAACGCCCTCATAAGAACCCACACCGTAGCGATATGCTTGTTTCGGTAAGTCTTGGATAATCAGTACTCTATCGGCAAAAGAAGCCGTAGCAAACGAAAATAAGAGTAATAGAGTCATAAATAACGAGCTAAATAGTTTAATTGGTTTTTTCATTGTGTATTTTCCCCTTTTTGCCAAACAAAAAGAGCACCGTCTTTTGACATTGCTCTCCTTATGTAAGGCGTGTATTTTTTTATTTGGTATTATGTTTTTCTTTTCGTGCATCACTTCTTTGGATTTTTGCTTGTATTTCGGATGCTACACTTTCTAATAACCATGCAGGAATCCATTTTTCCCAGCCAATTCGTGCACAGTTTGCTGCGAAACTATTAAAGATGTGGTAACTCAATCCACCGACTACCATGAAGAAAAAGAAATCAGGTAGTTTAAGAGCAATATCAAATAAATGTGCAAGAGCTGGTAATGATAAAAGCACCACGGTTCTCGTGATGCCCTCAATGCCATATTGCGATGAGTATGTTCCATCTAATTTTGAAGCCTTACTACCAGTAATCCAGTCGAGCATGATAATCCAGCAGTAAATTGATATCCAAATTAAGTTCGCTTTACCGTATAACAAATTGATTATTGTTCCTAATCCACCACCTATAGCACCACCTACTTTAAATTGAGTACTTGTAATAACATCGCTTATATTCAATGCCTTGATGAGTTCGTGAATTCTTTCCAAGTTCTCACCTCCTTTCAAATTTTGACCAAAATAAAAAAGCCTGCTGCAGCACGCTTGGTTTTAATAAAGTTATATGTTCATTTTCTTCCACGCGTATTCTAGTGGTTCAGTACGTGGTGGTTTCATCACTGCTTTTTCAGTAGTTTTACTTTCGTTTCGGGAGAAATCAAACATAACTCCTTTGCGTATAGCAGTTGCTCTAACTCCTGTAATATACATGTTACTGATTTCTAATTTTGAACCTTTGCGTATTTGTGGTTTACGTTGTACGGTTGGATACAGTGTTTTCGGTTGAAATATTATGCCTTTTATTGTCATAAAATCACCAGCCTTATTCTACTCTTAATGCAATGTTGAACTCCGAAAATGAACTCCATACATTTGAGTAGTAGGTGTTAAATAATTTATATTTCTGGACTTCTCCATCTTGAGAAATTTCAACGATATCGCCAATTACAAAATTTGAACCTCTATATGTGTAAAGGCCATCAAATTTTGCTCTTAATCCATCTACGTTATCTCCTATAAAAAATGATGTAAATATTATATTTCCTTCTAAAGATGGTGCCTTTAAAAATACCTTATCCCAAATGAAAATAGGAACAGAAACATTTTTTAATCCCTCATATATAAGTTTACTTCTAGCAGCCACCAGTGCTGCATAAGGGTCCCATTTTGGACAAACGCTCACCAATACACTAAAAGGAGAAGATATAGGTGTGAATTGTTCTTGTTGATATAGTTCATCTGGAATACCAAATAATCCTATTACAGTCTTCCCTTTTCGTTCTGGAAGATTATCATCATTTTCATAAACACAATAGATAACAATGTCTTTATCAACGTATAAATATAGGTCCACCATAGCAATTGGTTTACTAATAGTAGTAGTAATACTAGCGTTGTTAGTTGTTTTCCCTTGATGAAAACATAATGGGTAGAACGAACCAGGTCCTCCAAAAGTAATATCCTTCTCTTTATCATATCGTTCAATTAATCTAAAGCTTGCATCAGTAGCAGACTTACCAGGATCTCTTATATCATAGTCCCTATATACTCCTGCTATAATATCTTGGCTACTTGCAGTGACGTGATCGAATGGGCGCAATTCTATAGAATGGTTCTTCATACCGTCGTTACCGCTTGAGTACATGACGTAAATTTTATCTTTTGATGGCGCATCAGCATTTAATTGCTGCCACCCAGCCTTTTTCATTTCATCGATAATCTTCATAAAGACTTCTCTTCGCTCTAGTCTGTGTAACTTACAAATTTTATTTGTCATTCTGTATGTTCCTCCTTAACTTAAACGTATCGCTTTCATAGAAATATTAAAAGTGGAGTTTGCTACGCCCCTATTTTCTATATAAAGATGGACCTTGTTTGTATGATCTTTATCCTCGCAAGGAATGGATAAAATATCATACGTTCTTTTTTCGGATAAGCTTTTATAGATTTGATTCCCATTCTCTTTTTGGTCGTACATAAATAGCATTGCTTCAACATTTGAATCATTTGTAACTTGAATCGTGCGAATATCGTATTTGTTACAGCCTACATCCAATGGAGTATATAGAGTTTTTCCTGGTTCAATTGTTATTTGCACATTCCTCTCAATAAGGATTGACGGTGTAATCTCACTTTCGGATGTATATCTATATAATTTCATTACAGTTCCCATATTGTATTCACCTCAATTATGTTTTAGATGAATATTAAAATAAATTGGTTCGAATGCTAGGAAATTTGTATCCTTCACAACTTTTACCCAAAAATCACGTGTGCTTTGTGCGGCTACTGAATCAATCTGTATTTCATTTAAAAAGCTTGTCCCATCTAACGAAATAAGCGCCCAGGTGTAACCGACTTTCTCCATGTACTGTTGAATGGATAGTTTTATATTTGTAGCAGCACCGATGTTGTCATTTACGATTGTCATTTTTACAATACGTTCATTATTCACCATGTAACCTAAATTCGTTGGATCCGTTGTATTTAATTCTGCGCTATTCATTTTGATTTGTAGGGATGAACCCATACAATACATATCCCCACCATAGAAGGTAGCTTGTTTCTTTGCTATCAGTTCGTTTTCCTCGTCATATATTTCTATGATTCCCTCAAACTCTAAAGAAGGAAGTAGAATATCAATGCCGGTATGAGCTGCAGCTACGATGTTAGTAGACAGGATATTATCTGCAGTATCTTTTAATACAACCTTATAATTTTCATATAGTTGGCGCAGACGTAACATATTGCTTGTTGTCATAATAATTTTATTGATGTCTAGCGGTACAAATTCCTCTGCAGTTCCTCTTTTTAAAACAACACCAATTCTTTTTGCTGCCAATGAATCGTTATCCGCATAATCAAAAAATGTATCTGTCTTTGTATAAAAGTCCCATTGATCCTCCTTGCATATTGCCATCCACTCTTTATTGCTTTGTGAACCATTAGCAGAATAGGATTCAAGAAACTCGACTTTATTCTTTTCATTTTGATAAATCAGTAAGCCGCCCTCATCTCCTTCTTTTGTAGGAGCATAATCCGCAATAACCTGGATTGCAAAGTCACTTTGTGGTTTATCGATTAAAAGCACAACGTCTTTATCTGCAGAATGATTCATACGTAAGAATCCTTTTTTGATAGCATTGTTAAATGAATTTGATGGTGACATAAGCCATTTTGGATTTACGGAATCAAAATCATCTACAAATATTTTTCCGCTTTCTTTTTCGTATAAGGATACTTTTATTTTTTCTTGTTTAAAAGGAACTAGCTTTCCTTTTAGAATGTCAATTGCATCAAAATTTATATTAAGACCAGATAGTTTAACTGTATGAAAATCTTCTTTTAAATCCATTTTCTCATAAACTAGTGCCTGAGGTTTTAAAGGGTTATACGTATAAATAATGTTTTCGGATGGCATGTCATCAATTGAAATTTGACCTACATCATACGAAGAAGATAATAAACCTATAATTCGTAAAGCTTTCCCATAGAATTTGAATTGTACAGTTGCTGGCTTGTTATTTTCTGGACAAAAGTGTATAGAACCTCCATAGTGTTCAACTGATTTAGATATGTCCCATGCTCCAGAATAATGAAAATTACTATCCGTATCATCAAATCGTGACCAACCAAGTTGAGGTTCTTTTAGAGTATCACTAACTTTAATAGGAGTGACAAGCCCTCCTGGTTCTCCAAAATCCAAAGCGTCTAAAGTACTTATCGCATCTGTATGCAAAACAACGTTATGGATTGCGTACTCTAGATCGTTCTTTTCGTATAAGAGAATAGAATATTCCCCATATGAAGCAGGGTTATAGTTAGTATAAGTACCACAATTTTCACCATCTATCTCAACATAAACAGTACCAGTCCAACCCCTATGAGTACCACCTATTATCCGAAGTTTACTACCTATAAATGAAAATCGTATTTTTGATTTGCCACTACAAAGATGGTATTTACCATAAGCGGCGTAAGACGATTCAGCTATTCTCCAATCACCTTCATACGTAATAACGTTATTGTTATCATCATAACGTCTCCAACCGGTTTCTGGATTTTTGAGTACTTGTCCTATATACGCCATACCATCACCCTCTCTTTATCTTGTTTTCTTCCAATTTGAATTTGTCCACCAAGATTGACGACTATGCCGCAGCCATAACTTAGGATCATCATTTTCTTTTTCGATAACTATTAATTCATCTGGTTTTTCTGTATCTAGTACTCTCTCCATTTTGAATAGCTCATTATCTTCTAGAACTGATTCTCTTTCTGGTGTACGTTCAAACCGTTCATATTTCTCTGTAACGCTTTCTAATTCATGTTCCCTATAAAATGTATCTGCTTTGTTAGTTGTAGCTTCTATGCTAGTCTGTCGCTCTAATAATTCATGTTCACTAACGATTGCATATTGTTCAGATTCCCTTGCTGCATCTACTGTTTCAATTACATTTGTATCGGCTGTTATAACTTCTTTATCAGCCGGTGTTATATCGGAGATAATTCCGCCTTCAAATTCACGTATACCGGTAAAAGCTTCTTGATCTGTAATAAGAGCTTGTTGTGAATTTTGTTTGTAAGAAATGTCTAAAGTTATATGTTCAGCATCTAAGATAACTGGAACAGTGTCCGAAGCTACTTCTTCAATTACTGCAGTTGTATGTTCTTTCATTGCTTTTTCAGATTCAATTGTTTTATCTAGCTTAATTTGCATCACATTTAATGATTTAGATGAATCATTAAATAAGGCAATACATGTTTCTAGTTCTTTTTGAACACGGCCAAACAAATCGAATTCTGGAAGATATACGGGAATACCAAGGCCCTCAAATAAATCAAACTCTTCTATGGTAGCTTGTAATTCTTTTTCGGTTTTATTGGCAACTTCATCAGTATTTACATCAGTAATAAGTACGCGTTCTTTTAATCCGAATGAAGAGATGTCATCAACATGTGTAAGTACTGCAGTATCTTCTTTATCAGCTTGTTCCAGTTCAACTACAGTTGCTTGCAACTCATTTTTCACTTCTGCAAATGTAACGTCTGGCGATACGCCTTGTAATTCTTTGAAGATACGATGAGAATAATCTGTATCAGTAATGCCGGCATTTATTTCATGTAACCTTTCTGCTTCTTCTGTGACAATTGTCTGTATCTCGAATATGTTTTGCGATTTATTCGCATCGTCAGTTTCGGAAATGTCTTTAACAGATAATATCCGTGAAGTATTTTCAACTTCTTGTCCTACCTCTATAGCTGCAGTAAATACATTTTCTTTATTTGCGAATTCTTGTTGATCAGCGTAAACAGAATCAAGTGTTTCTACGATACGTTCAAATGTGTGTGTTGTATCTACATTCATATACTGTTCTTTTGTTCTTGTAAATGATGCGGATTCATTTCTTTCAGAATCAAATATATTTATTTTCTTGCTTACGTCGTTACTTGCGATAACATCTGCAGCAAGTTCCTTTGCTCGAATAGAGTGATCAAGGTTAATTTGAGCTACATCTATGTCACGAATTAAATACGCACTTTCAATATCTTCATAAGGAAGCAGGTCCACATTTTCAATTTCTTCTACACGATTCAACTCATATTGTTTAGCGATAGACGTTTCAATGTCTCTTTGCATACGAGCAAATAAATCATAATCCGGAAGATAAACCGGTATACCCATACCATTGAACAAATCAAATTCTTCTATAATCCCTTTAACTTCTCGTTCTTTTGTACCAAATTCGAATTGTGCCGGAGCATGAAGAAGTATTTCTTTTTGCTGTATATCACCAGTTTCATTTTCGGCAATAGATACAGGTAATATATTTGGAACTGCAGTAGATAAAGTAACCTCTGCATGTGTAGCTTGTAGCTCCCTGGTAACAATCTCGCCCGTTTCATTATGCATGGATACAGCTTCATAATCCGTTGCAACTCTTTCGGCCATAAGTTCATTATAAAAACCTTCACCATATACAATACGCGCAACATTTACCCATTCCGATAATACTTCTACACCTGCAGCGAATTCACGTAACTTACCTTTTAGTAAATCCTGCTTTATGATCGGTGCAGCTTCATACTCATTCGTTATAAGATTTGTTTCATCAGAAGCGTGTACCATTGCTTCTATCTCGCTTGGTTTTTCGCTCTCTACCCCTTCGATATGGTTTATATCGAAAATTCGTCTGTGTTGTGGTGATTCTTCTGCAGAAATTAGTTGAACAGAAATCCTGTCCATTCGTTGCGAATGCTGCATTTCAATGTTGGCCACATTTATATTTCGATTTAAATCAGAATCAGTTGTATTTGAAATGTAGGCTTCTACCTCTATTTGTCGCAATGCATTCTCTACAACATCTGTTAAAATCCCTTTTGCTCTTACTTTTGTGGCGGTTATTCCTGCGTTATCTTCTTTAACAGCCTTATATCTCGCATAAGGAGCAATGCAAATTGGATAATCAACATCATTTTTGTTTTCTGTATTTGCTGGTGTAATAGAAAAAGAATAAACTTTTTCATTCTGATCTGGTCCAGAACCAACGACAACAACATGACTTTTTTCTTTGGTACATATAGAAGGGGAAGCAATAGAATAAACTTTTTCACTCATTCTTCTGCTACCCCCTTATGCTTAAATATCTTCTTTGTAGATCGCTAAACCAATTGGATTAAATGGTGTTGCTTTCGCTTGCGTCATAGGACAAACTGGCGTTGTCGGTAATGTATAACGATATAATTGAGCCATTTCATAAGCGCCTGTGATTTCAGAACCAATAACCGGTGCTTCGTTAAATGTAACGGTCTTATCCTCTGCATTGTATACATAATCTGTTTTTTCTACTTCTTTACATGAAATGAATAATCTTAACGTTTCGCCCTTTGGCTTATGTTCTAAATGAAATACTTTACGATGGCCATCGCCTTGACCAAGTACTTCATCTACAACTGTTTTTTCAATTTCTAATTCATCAGCTTGCTGGATATTCTTTGGATGAACTGCATAAACATCATCTAGTTTTCCAACATATCCATCGTTTGGATGAACAATATAAATTTGAGATAAATGATATTTACCACTATAAACCGATGGATTAAAGCGTCCTTGTCCACTATCTACTGACATATCATGAGTAATGAAAGCTAGATAATGATGTTGGTACATGGCTCCTGTGCTTGATTGTGATAATTGAACCGTTTCGTTTCCGTTTGATGTATCAGAACCGTAATCAAGTGGCGCATTACCGATTTTCTTATTTGGCGAATATACAAATTGGTCGCCTGGTCTGCAGCCACTTAAAATAATCATGTTTTTTCTTGGTGCAACATCGAATGTATATAATTTCCCGATATACAACGGAACAAATAATGCACGAACTGGATTTGGTGTTGGATCTACACGCATAAACATAACTAAGCGGTCCTTGTTTGCGTTCCCATACAGATAAACAACAGAGTCGCGATTTAATTCTTTAGAGAAACGCTGCTCCGGTGTAAAACTAATTGATGTATAAGGGGATGGGTTCACAAAATTAATCGTAGAATATACTTCGCCCATAATACTTTCCATCTTTTGTACATCGAAACTTGTTTTTGCCGTTAATGTATCCAGTGTCCCGTCTTCTTTTGGTAATAAGAAATAAATACCACTAATCTTAATTGTTGTATCTGCTGCAGGTGCGGTTTTAAATACAATTTCTGTTTCAGTAAACGAATACTCGCTAGGATCAACAATAGTATTATCTTTGTAAACTACGGTCCTACTTTCGTCAAAGTTAGGGAATGGCAATGCGAAGTTCTTTTTCGTTCCATTTCCTTTTCCTAATTCCCCTAATTTATCACCGGAAAGGATCTCTTTTTCAATAAAGTATCGATTGAAAGTAAATAGCAGCATGTCATTGTTTGGCTCATATGTGTTGGTAGCCAATCTGTATTCGCATGTTACTTTATCACCTTTTGCAATAGCGGTAGTAAATGTTACTTTTCCTGTAGTTGCATCCACCTTATATTTACTCTTTTCTTGTTCAAACCCATTTACATATACAATGACAGAAGGGCCAAGAACAGGAGAAACAGGGATGGAGAAGTCTTTCTTTACTCCATCCCCCATCCCTAATTTACCTAGTGGAGAATCTGCAGAAATAAAGCGGCTATCAGTGAAATCAGAATCAGCAGTGTCATACGCATTTGCTATGCCGAATCTTCTACGTTCTCCATCGCTTCCTAACGATTCAAACAACCTTACATCAATAAATTTTGAAATGCCGCTCTTGATTTGGAAAAATAGCGTTCGTTTCCAACCGTTATCAGCAAATAGTTTTTCTAATTCTTGCGGTAATGTTTGTAAATATACGACTTTATCAAACCACATATATGTACACTCCTTTATACTGTTTTCTCAAAAATACCTAATCCAGCAGGACGATACGCCGTAGCAGGTCTTTTTGTAATTGGTGAAATAGCATCTACATTAAAGAATTTGTAAATGTCGTGTGAATCTGGACAAGTATTCTTTCTAACTTTTAATCTATCGCCATTTAATAGACCTAACGGAGACAATAGGATCATATAAGGTAAATATCCACGTACACCTTCATCTGGATGAACAATATAAGCACGAGAAGTATGTACTTTATTGCTATAAACAGACGGGTTAAATTGATATTTGTATTCGTCATTATCCTGCGATTGCCATGCTAGTGAATACTGGCCACCATCTTTACCAACGCGATCTGGTGGCATTGCATTAGGCGCTACATTCCAAGCAATAAAATGAGCCTGGTATCTTGCTCCTAATCTTGAACGTTTAATAATTACGTTATCAATACCATTACCAGGGGAACGTGGATAAGACTTCATGACAGGCATGTAGTTTTCTACATTTCTATATGGTTTCGTGTCGTTAAAATCGAATTTATGTGATGCTTCTTCATTACCTGTATCAAAAGCTGTTCCCGCCCATAATGCATCACCTAATGTATCATCATTAGCGTAACTTTCTAATTGGCCCATATAAAGCGGTGTAACTGGAACTACGTTGTTTTCAAAGGCTGGTGTATTATCAGCTTGTATTAATAAAACAACACGGCTTTCATCAACTTGGCCATTAATTCGAACCAATGAATCAGGCCACCAGTTTGTTTGAGCATTGATACCTTGTAAATTCGTATTTCGTAATGTTACTTTCACCCAAGGAGACATCATGACTTGTGTCTCTGCTTCGTCATAGGAGTAAACTTTATATGTACCGACACCACTTGGATTTGTCTTTAGAGTAATTCCTATCTTAGTTAATTCCACATCTAATAATATTTTTTCAAATTTATTAAATTCATAAGGAAGAACAAGAACACCCTCATCTGCAACGCTGGGTTCTTTTTCAATCATATAAACATAAAAACAAGAACGATCCCTGCCGCTTTCTAAACGTTTTTTACCATCTTCGGCAAAAGATTTCTTACCTTCTTCATTTGTGAAGTTGTATTTAATCTCTGACTTTTTAAGTGACCATTTTGAAATTTGAGCAATTCCATAAATAGAACCGCTATTGTTCTTCACTAGCATGTGCTTACTCATGCCGAACTCAAACTTTGAATCATCTTCGGATTTTATGTCTAAATCCGGATAAACGGCTCTGAAAAACGATTTTACTTTCTTCCATCCGTTAGCGATTACCAATTTAACAATTTCGTCTTGGAATTCGCCTTCTGTATACATTTTTTCAACGTATGCCATCTATTTCACGCTCCTAATCTCTTAATAGTTGGTAATTAAGCCATATGGCTTTTTTCTCTGCAGATGCATTGTGGTATTCAAATTTTAGTTCTGCATTAGCAGGTATAGGTTTTACAATGGAGAAATTAAATCCCTCCGGCACATCTTTTACATAAACCTCTTTAAATACTTGTTGGCCATTAATAAATAAATTCCAGTAGTCCGAGTCACTGTAATGTGAAGCAGCAACAGAAAAAGCAATCATTTCTGTTTCGAATGGTAATGAAAACTTATCTACATGAATTTCATCATGTATACCAACTCTTCGCCCTTGTATAAATGGCTCTGTTTTTGTTGGGAAGTAAGGTGCATCGAATCTTCCACCAGCCATATAGGTAACAGCAAAGCTCATCAATACGCCCCCTTATCTTAAAAAGTGCAATTCAAACCAAACTGTTTTATCAAGAATTCCTTGGTTATGGAATCGAAATACAATTGTGTCTCCTGCTTTAACTGCTGTATAAACCATAAAGTGCATCCCTTCCGGAAGCCGCTTTGTATAAATATCTTGGCAAACGGTTTGCCCGTTCACGATTAAATCCCATTTATCATCTAATTCGTAAATGGAAGAACTAACACTAATTGCGTAAATCTCCATATCTGCAAGCAATGTATATTTCACTTCATCCGTTTTAAATGATGTGGAATCCATAATGAAACCAGGTATGAATGGTTCTGTTTTAGTTGGATGAAAGGGTGGATCTAATCGTCCACCGGCTAAATAGGTTGTTTCAAACAAGAGTAATCACCCTTTTTCTTGTATTAAAAAATTCCCGTGCATCATTACGACACATCGGGAATTGGTAAATCAGAAAGTATACCGTTACCTTTATTAAGAAGTTTCGGCTGCACACGCTCTAATTGTTTTTGTGCATTGTATATTAATTGTATCTCCATCTCTTTTCCGGTTACTTTATGAGAGACAAGAACCTTTTCTAGCATACCGTGTGCATTAAAGGCCAAGTCATAGTGCAGATATTTATCTCCATCAACTGCAGATAAACGAGCACCGTCACGAATAAGTGTATATCCTTCGGTCATACCTTCTTTAAATACGTCATTCGGGTCATTCCCAGGCATTGGCTTACCACCGGTATATATTTGCCTATCGATTAATCCTTTCATCAAATACATGATTGGATCATATAAGTTTTTTTGCATTATCATAGAATCACCCCTAGTTCACCCTCGTAACAGACCAGGTTTTTGCTGGTCGTTGGATATAATAGTGATCTTTGTCTTGATTTACCCGAGGAAATGATAAATCTGGTAGAGAACCATAATCAAATAAGATATTATTTTGCGTATCCAGTACTTGCAAACGTCCTGTAAGAATCCCTTTTGGGTTTCGTACTGCTTCAAATACGATAATATTCACGCCGTATTCAAGCGGAATATCTACATACGTTGGATTGTTCCGGATGAAATAATTTTCTTCGATTAATTTATCATTACAGTAAATATTTAATAAATCGCCATCCTCTAAATCCCAATCCCAAAGTTTTAAACGTAATGTATCTACATTTACTGTAATACCGGTTATATCTGTATAGGGAGCAGGTTCATACCCATAGTTAACAGTTAAATCTAAAGTTTGATAGAATCCATCATCTGCAGAAATCATTGTATTAATCCCTTTAACAAAGTAATTCCACTGTTGACCAGAATCTCTATTGTAAACAGAAATAACATCAAATAATTGAATCCTTGGATCACCAACTACTGCTACTGTTAATGTTCTGAACTTCTGAATTGCTTTTAAATGATAAGCTGCAGCAACCGCTCTTCTTGCAAAGAATGTTGTTGCCCAGGGCACTTCTATCATTTCCTCTCGTAAATCACCCTGCGATACATTTTTTAATAGAAACGAATTAAGAAATCCGTTTGCGTAATCGCCACATTTAACAACAATACTATTACTTATATCCTGATCAGTTAGCTGCATATCTAAAGAGATAAGGTTTTCCCCTTCTCTAAAACTAAACTTTGCAGGTTCATTAATTGCATAGTCTGGCATTTTCATAAATGTACAACTTCCGTCTGGTTCGTGTTTAATATAGTGGAATGTGGTATCTATAATATCGCGAACAATTTCATCCCATTTTTGAAATCTCTTACCGGTTGCTCCTTCTACAATCCAGCTCTGATTGGTTCCAGGAATATTTACTCTGTTACCGTGCAATGTAACTCCTGCTTTTTCAAAGAAGAACTTCACAACATCATAAACATTACCGGTAGGTGCAACAATTTCATCTGATCCAGGTGTTGGGATTACTGATTTATGTAAAACCTTCTTATAAGATGTAGTGCAGGTAACTGAAATCGTGCCGCTTTCGGCATTTACCTTCACATCAGATACAAAACCATGTATATAAGGTAATGCTTCCTCACCGTAACCAATAGACACTTTAAATTCAGTCTGCGGATATAGCTGGTTTGTATTTGTTACCTCACTGTTATAAAACCATTCTGAAATAGAAGAGAACTTACCATACCAGTTATCAGGAGCCATTTGACCGTATTCATTCGCAAAGGTAATAGTAAATGTACTAGCAAACTGATCTGCGTTCTCCTGCACTTCTAAGCCTATTACACGATGTTGTATTTGTACGTAAGAAGAAGAGTCTCTTCTTTTCATATAAACAATTAAATTAGGGGAGTTATTCCCAACTTGGAAATAGCTCCCCAACATTCTAATTAAAGAAATAGATCCTTCTCTCACATTCCATCAACTCCTACTCCTGCTTGTGACATGGACATTAATTTACATTTTGCTATGACTAACGTTCCTTTTCGTATTGCATCTACTTCATTCGGCGGAATTATACCCCCATAGGTACCGTAATCACCAGTAATAATATGAGGACGGTATATTTCCCTCATGAAATCACGCCAATAACTGATATCTTTAAATAGTACAGTGAATTCTACTTCACAACCTTTGCTACCTGCACTTTGAGAACGCGGGTATCCATGCATGACATTATGCAATTTTAAGCCATCTAGTGATTTTGGTAATTTTGTTTGTTCAATCTTTTCGATATTAGGTACATGCCCAAATGCATAGTAATGTACGTCGCGTATATATGCTATGTCAGAGGAACCATAACCGATTGTTGTAAATTCAATTGTTTGTGGTCCTGCACCTACAAAGATTTCTCTTGCTTCCCAGTCATAAGGTCCTCTTGCTCTAAATCTCTCAATACCATTTACCCGAACAATAAAGTACTTATCTGGTAACATGCCATCAGAACCAATAGGAACCTGGGACAAAAACGAAAAGTTATATGTCCCTGGCCATGAGAAATCAATGGTATATCGTATTGTGTCTTTTAACTCTGCAGCCTTTCCTAAGAGATGGTATGAACCACCTCTTCTATGCAATGTTTTTAATATACTCATACATTTCGCACCGCCATTCCCATTAGATCATCAGCAACTACGTTTTGTAGCAGCTTTCTCATTTTTACAAAGTCGTCTGCAGATTGTAGTTTTTCAACAGAGACTTTAAAAGTAGCATTTTGAATTGTTACGCCATTATCCGTTTTCTTCTCAACGTGGGTTTGTCCAGCAAATGGATGTGCAGTTTTACCGATTAGATCAGCAGAACGTGCGCCCATTTGTCCAATTTGATTAGATACATCGGTTACTAGTTTCATTGGTTTAGGTGGTACGACAGCTTTATTTAATAGTTCAGAAGCTTTGTCTACTGCAGGAATCATTTTTTCCATCCCTACACCAAGACCTTCTGTAATATAGCCCCCGTATTCCATCATTAACCGGGATGGGCTTCGAATACCAAAGAACTTTAATACGGCTTTAGGTATTCCCGAAACAACTCCTTTAGCTTTTTTTATAAGCCAATCTGCCATTCCTGACATACCTTCACCAATACCGGCAATAATATCTTTTCCCCAGCTAACTGCATCTTTTGCTACATTTTTTACTATAGAACCAACTTTACTGAATACATCTTTTACTGTATCTACAACCCCTGTAAATGCACCAGTGATTGCTTTCTTTATAGTTTTAAAATTACTAACAATAAATTCTTTTATACCGCCAACAACATCGGTTATTGTGTTATATAATTTGTTGAAATTAGTAATTACAAACCCAACAAATTCACGAACTGCATTAATGATTGTAAACTTTATAAAATTCCAAGCTGTTTGAATCACATTTTTAATTGTGTTCATAACGCTAGAAATTGTATCTTTAATAGATTCCCAAGAAGATTTCACAAAATCTTTTAAGAATTTTAATACTGTAGTAAAGGTTGATTTAATTGCGTCCCAGGCTTTTTTTACAATTTCCTTAATCGTGTTAAAAACACTGGATATTGTATTTTTCATTTTTTCGAATTCGGTTTTTACGTACTGCTTTATTATTGCTAAAGCCATAGAGAAAATTCTTTTAACAGCATTCCATCCAGTAGTGAAAATTTTCTTCCAGGTGTTAACTGCCTTTTGGGCACTATTCTTAATGAATTTCCATGTGCCATCTACAATTTTTTTCAATCCATCTAATGCAAATTTGAAGATGAATTTAATAGCATTCCAACCGAATTCGATTATATTTTTCAACAAGTTAAAATACCATTTAACTATTTTTACATAACCATCCCAAGCTTTAGAAAATATTTTACCTATGAATGACATTGCAGAACTAAATATTTTTTTCGTACCTTCCCAGAATCCGGAGAAGAACTTACCTAAACCATTCCATGCCTTTTTTGCACCTTTTACGGTTGCGTCCCAAGCTTTAGAACAGACATCGCCAATCCATTTAACTGCTTTCTTGGTGTATTTTACGATGTCATCCCAGTTTTTATAAATTAGATATACTAATCCTACAATTGCTAGTATGGCAATCGTCCAGGGATTCATCAGTAAGGTCATCATGGATCTGCCCAACAGCGCTAGAGCTTTCCCAATTCCACCAAACATACCGATAAGTTTAGGGCCGACTTTAAGAATGCCTGTAAATAGCATTGGTACTTTAGTAAGTATTGGTACTAGGAATCTTAATGAACCAACAAATGCTCCAACTCCACTTGTCATAAAGCCCATCATGGCGACTAATGGACCTAATACAGCGACCATACCTAAAATTGCTACAATACCAATTTGAATTGGCTTAGGCATAGAACTAAATGCCTTTGCAACAACTTCTACTGTTTTAATAATTGGAGGAAGTGCTACTTCTGCAATATCTAAAATAGCTTGTCCTAATGGTTCTAAAGATGCCATTGTAGTACGCATTAACTTTTGCCAACGAACACCAAAAGCTTCTTGCTGCGTCTTCTGCATTTTTCCCATTGTGCCCTCGACATCGCCTAACGCACCATTTGCATTATTAAGACCTAAGACAGCTTGAGCACCCATGTCTTCCCACTTTGTCAATTGTGTTATCGTAAAGGCTTTTTATCCTCTACTTCTTACAGTTCATTTCCTGTAAGTTCGGCATACGTTTTCACTAATAAGTGTCGCGGTCTCGTGGAAGGATTATATCTTTTCACCTTCTATGCTCTGCCCCTGGCTATACTTTGTATATCCTTCGGTTCAAATTAGGATTCGCACCCTCTTTGCTTTATACCGCGATTTTATTTCGGCACAATTTATCATCTACCGAATACAGCAACACCAAGTTGGTTTGCTTTTACTTTATCGTCCATCTTACCTAAATCACCTAAAACGGCATTAAATACATCCGCAGAAGTTCCTTTACCTTTATTGAAATTGTCCCAAACCTTTTGAGTTGCTGGACTCATTTCTGCAAAGGCATCAGCTACGCCTTTAGAACCATCTTGCACACGAATACCGAACTCTTTTACGAGATCGTTAATGTAATCGAGATTATAACTGCCGTCACGAGTTCCGTTTGCCATAATGGTAAACATCTCGTTAGCAGAGAAGCCGGCTTGTTTGTACAATGGCGCATATTCGGCCACATTATCAAACATTTCATTTGAATAGTTCAAACCTTCTTGTCCACCAGCAGCAAATAAATCGAATGCTTCCTTTGAAGAAATACCAAACTGATTCATTAACTGCCCTGCACCACGAGTTACTTCATTGATATCAGAATCAAATGTTTTACCCAATGTCATAGCGCTTTTTGTAGCTTCATCTAATTCTTCGTGAGGAACGTCTTTCATATTCTGATACACTTTTATAAGAGACTGATCTACTTCTTCAATACTTTGGCCAAATCCATCTTTCCAAGTTTCTTTTGCGATTTTACCAAGGTTTTCAGCACCTTTTTCAGTAAGACCTAAAGAAGATTGGATGTTTCTTTGAGAAGTATCGAAATCAGAAGCCACTTTTACAGCGGCAGCACCGATACCAGCTAAAGGTAAGGAAACGCCCGTTGTCATGTTTGTACCAACATCTTTCATTTTGTTACCTACATGACTAATTGATTCCCCTGCTTTTTGGAATTTATCATGCATTCCATTTGCAGTCTTTTGTACTCGATCTTCAAACTGTTGTAAATCTTTATAAGCGCCTTCTGCTTTAATACCAATCGTTCCGAACAGTTGGAACATTTCAGCTAACATTTACGCACCCCCTTCTGGGGCCGATAACCATTTTATTCTTCATCGTCGTCTTCCTGGAATTGAGCCATAATCTGCTCAACATGCGCTTCACACTCTTCTTTCGTCCATACTTCACCCATTTCATAAGATGATTCTTTATCGTCCTGGTTGTCAGTTAGTCCAAAAGCTTGAAGATAATCATTAAAAGTAGTACCTTCTTCAAGTTGACGAGTTTGAAAGCCAATGAACGCCATCTTTTTCCACTCATTTAGTTCTTCTTGCTGCTCTTCTCGTGCAATTAGAGAAAACAGGTCCATTAAACGCGAATACGGTATTGATAAGACATAATCATCTGTCCATCCATACCGTTTTTGTATCTTGTCGAAAGCACGTAACATATTTTGTTCTGCTTCTTCTAAATATTCATCTGAGTCTTCATTTACGCTAGGATTGGCGCTGCTGCTGATTGGTTCCATTTCTCGCTCTGAACTTTCACTAGCCCCTGCACTTGGTTGAAAAAAGTCATTAAGTCTTCACTTTCCAGTAATCCTTGAATAACAGAAACCATTGCTTCGGGAGGGAGTTGGCAAAATTCCTCTTTCTTAGCTTTTAGTAAACTTGCAAAGAACTCTGTGAAATCATCCTCACAAGCCGGGATCATTGTTAGTACACGTAAAGCAAACTCTAAACCTTTTTGTTTTTGTTGTTCTTTAAGTGCAGCTAACTGAACGTTTTTTTCTTCTTCCGGAAGAGACTCTGCAGCTTTTGTTAGTTCATCCATTTCATTTTTAGCTTTACCGAAATCTGCAAAATCAGCTATTGCATGTCGGCCAACTTTAGAAATAATCTTAGCGAACCGCCAAACATCCGTTACATTTAAGCGACGCATCAATATTTTCTCCCCTAAAATCGTGATTTCTGTACCGGTATTCATCATTTTTTCTAAAATAGATTTCATTTCGTTCTCTCCTTTTAGCATTTAGCTCGTTTTATGTAATAGAAAACCGACTACCATTTATGTGGTAGCCGGTGCTTTTTGTACTGTTGTTTTCTTTTTCTTTGGTAAGTAGATGTCGTATGGTGGTGTAGTTGGTGCAGATTCACTGTAATGACCGATAAATTTACATTTTAAACCAACCGTTCCTTTACCGTCTTTTAGATCTACTTCAATAGATGAAACTACCATTGCATTACGAATTACAAAAATGACTGGTAGCTCACTACCCGAAATCATACCAATGAGTGCAATATCATGATAGTTTGAATCTGGAATATCATTTGAAGGTTTCATAATATCGTAATCTTCTTCAGTTGTACTATCTACCGTCATACCAGGTAAAGCTAACTGCAGGTTTTCTTTTGTGAACTCTACTAATGTAAGTTCTACATGCGGTTCATCTTTTAATAACCACTTACCACGCACCATTTTACCTAGCACACCATCAATATCTGCATCATAATACTCACGATCAAAACCCACTTTAGTTCCGCCTGTAGTCGCTCCTACAAGCTCACCTAATTCTTTTACACTTTTAAATCCTTTGTACATGACACCAGGACCGATAACAAAATTATCTGTAGTCCCTTCACGGACACCATTAATTAATTTCCAGCTCATTTGTCCTACCCCCTAATACAAGTCCGTTCGCATGGTTCGGACAAGAAATTTCGCATTTATATGAATGATAGATGGGTCTTCATCCGGTACCGGCAGTTTCCCTGCACGATGTATAGAAAGTATCCCATCATCTTTTAAACCAACTTCTCTATCTAGTAACTTCTCAATACGCGTAGCAATTAACTTTGCCTTATCATAATCCCCATTATCACAATACACATCGAAATTTAGAATCATACGATCTATAATTTCAACATCATCCGGATTATCTGCTTCAATTCTCATAACTACATAAGGCATTTCCATATCATCTTGTGCAGTTTGGAATGAAAGGGCAGGCCCTTTATCCTCGCCTTCACCATATTCTGATAGATTAGCTTTTATTATTTCATCGTTCTCTACAAGTATTCTAATAGCTGCAATAGCGTTAGACATCTATTACCCTCCCATCATTCTTTTAAGTTCTCTACGTTCTTTTTCAAACGCTTTTAATAGGAATGGACGGGCTTCCATATGACTTGTACCAGTTTCAAGCCAAATTGCTTTTTTTAAATCACTTCCTACTGCGCCTAACACTTCCGATTGTGATCGTTTGACATTATACTTAATCGAATTTAATAAATCACCGGTACGAACGGCAGGAGCTTCACCTGGTTTAGAAGCAGTATATTTACGACTCGTATGAGGTATTTTGTATTGCTTACCGCTACGGCTGCCTGTGAGGTTCTTCTTAACTTGATTTTGTAAATGAATAGATGCTGTTGTGACCTTTTCAACACACATAGCGTTAATATGTGTCTTTACTTGCTCCATATTACTTGAGTACTCAATTTCTACTGAATTCGCCATATAGAATCATACCTTTTCGCAATAAATTTCAATGTGATGATTCATAAATGCAGGATTACGCGGCTCTCCTTTTACTTCAAATGTATAATCAACGCCCACATCTTCATTTTTGAAATGAATAAGATCATTGGGTTTAATTATGTAAGAAGCAGGTGCATATATCTTAAAGGTTGTATCAAAATTTTGTTTATCGCGCTTAAATCTCTCATTATCAGCAGCAGAATTAGTAGTTACACGACAAGTCATATTCTCATAAATGTCTTCTTCTGTTTCTGCATAATTACCAGAGGATTGTTTCTTTTTCATTTTTCGTTTTACAACTACCTCATGAATATATAAATCATCCATTCCACCATCATCGAAATACATTTCGTTCATGTGGCCATCACCGGCTTAACTCTTGCTCTAAAGCCTTTTAAACCATTGAGTATCTTATTGTTTGTAGCTGGTTCATCTAGTGTTTCTGGGCTAATCTGGTACGAATAATCGCCAATACTCTCCGATGTCTTCATACCTTTTCGTAGTAAGTTAGCACGAACTACTGCAGAAACAACCAAATCAATAATACATTTCTTCATAAGTACCTGCAGATCATCATAATCTTGTATCTTATATTCGAATTCATATAACTGATTTTCAGATAAACCGTAAACAATACGCCCATTTACAGTAATAGAATCGGTCATATCTTGTTTAGAACTAACATGAGTTACTTTTGCTATAGATTCAGCAGGAAAAGAAAGCCAAGCTAATTTACTTGTTTGGATGATTTCTTTCATTGGATTCTCCGGCTTAACTCTTAAATACTTCTTAGTAATAACTGCATAGTAATCTATTAGTTCTTGAATAACCGTATTGGGCATTTTCTGCACATTTACACGGTCTTTAATGTCCTGCACGGTAATATCCATTATGTTTCTTTCTCCTTCTTATCGACTTCTTTTACAAGTTCAAAATGTCCAGTACTTACAAGATAATCAGCTTTATCATTTGCTATTGTTTCTTCTTGGCCATTCTTAAACTTTTGTCCATAAGCGGTATAAGTACCACCTAATCGCAGCGTAACTACTTTCATAATTAACACCCCTTTCACGAATGTAAACTAATTATTAAAAGTTTACTTTTTAACACGTTTTTGATATCCAACATATAGTACTATGAGCATTCACAATATAGCCTAGGTCATTGCTGTGTTTTTTCTCATTGAAAATACGAATGTAAACTAATCAATGAAAGTTTACATTCGTATTATTGGTTTTATTGGTTCCATCTCGTATTCCATTAAAAACAAGAAAATATTAAAAAAGTATACATTCAAAACCCTAATAACAAAGGGTTTATTCCCATAAAAAATACGCCTGGATATTAAGCTCCAAACGCATCCGGAATATTTGTTAGGATTGCTACTGCATCCATTTCTTGAATTACAGCATCATCATCAAAGTGAATTACATAGAATCGTTTATCTTCCATTACTGCAGTTTTACCTTCTGTAGTTTTACGAACACGAGTGTCGTGTATTAACTGCAATAAAGTTTTTAGGGTCTGCAAGAATAATAACATCGTCTTCTAAAGATGGAACCGTAACAATTCCGTATCCCATTGGTTTATTAACTTGATCTCCTGCTCCAAGTAACGCAGCATCACCAGCACCAGTAGGACGATTTGTTAAATACTCAATCCATTTCTCTCTACGGCTTGGAGACATAATCCAACGTAGGTTGCTGTTTTTATATTTATTTGGCATTGCACCGGATAAAGCAAAGATAGAACCTTTCCCAAATCCATTTGCCGCAGCAGCTTCACCTGTACCAGTTACCAATTTAGCATGATCGACAATATGAGACTCTTTTGATTTCTTGATTTTTTTCAACCATCCATCATTGATAGATAACATTCCGTCGGAAGATTCTGTATCACCATTCCAATGTAAATCCTCTAAATCGATACCTAATTGTGTAGACATAAGAGCCATTACAGTATCTTCATACCCTTCACCTTCAATATTTTCGCGGAGTAATTCTTCTGTAATTTCCCAAGGTAAACGAATAGCCTTTGTATTGTACTCAATTTTAGAAGTTTGAACACCTGCGCGGTAATTATCATCGCTATTTTCTGTTTTCTTGCGTAAGATACGGCCACCAATTGCAATTTTATCTAATTCACCTTGTTTTGCTTTACGCATTTCTTTACGGTGTAATTGTGAGAATGGCGTTGTATCAAATGCCATACGGAAGAACTCTTTACTTTGTTCTGGATTTAATAATCCTGCATTCATTCCACTTGTTGTCATTGCTGCCTTTTCAATACGATCTAAACGTTTTAATAATTGTGCGTTAGTCATTGTCATAATGATAAATCCTCCCCTTACAGGTTCAATCCTGTCCATTTAGATTTTTTAATTTGTTGTTGTCCTGGTGTAACTTCTTCATCTGGATCTAAACCTTTACGGATAGAAGCGGCATTTTCGATATTTTCAAGTCGCTTTGTAATTGGTTCTAGTGCTTTTTGAATAACTGCTGTAGCTTTTTCTTCCTCTGTTTGCTCTTCTGGTGTCGGTTCTACTTCCTCACCATTCACTTGTTTTTCAATCTTATCTAACTTAGTAGCTAGTGGCTCTACTGCTTGTTTAACAATCTCTGCAATATCTTCTGCTTTCATTTCCTCTTCCTCCTGTGGCGAAGCAGCTTCTTTTATTTCAGTAATTAAAGCTAATGCTTCATCTAATTTTGTATGATTCTTTTGGGATAATACTTTCCCCGCTTTTTTAATACTTTCTAAAACAATGCTTTCTGCTTGTACACTGTTTTCTGATTTCACAATGGTATAACCACCTTTAATAGAAGAAAGTATGTCCTTCATATCGTCAAGAGCAGCTGCCATACGGTCGATATCGGGATTACTTTCCCAAATCTCCCAATAGAACACATCTTCAAACAAATTAAAAACAGCCCGTAAATCACGCTTTTGTTTTTCATCAATAAAGCGGTCTTTTACTTCGCCTTTTGCGATTTTGTGAGTTTCACCTTTAACGAAATCTAGCATTTTTCGAATAAGACCTTTATCTTCATGAGTAAAATCTTCTGCCTTCGCGATTTCCACACGTTCACCAAAGCCACCCATAGAAAAACCGGTAACTTCACCTTTTTTAATTTCTTCCCAGGTATCTGCATCATCAACGCGAACTGTCATAAGCCATGTTCCTGCTTTTACTTCCTGTTCGCCTACTGTCATATCACTTTTAGCAATCCAGTTTTCAACAACTGTCCCTTTACCAGCGATTTCATCATGCTGTTTGTCGATGTGCTGGTAATTTTCCATAAAGGTATAAGCAGCCTTTTCAATTTCTTCTGCGGTCATTTTATCCCCGTGTGAATCTTCTACATCTGGTTCATATACCACACCTGTAACAAGCTGCTTCTCTTCCTCTGTTTTAAGGATTGGAACTTGTTTTGATATATTTGGTTGTCTAGCAGATTCGCTTTTCATAATGGCGAATTGACGACCATTAGCTCCCTTTGTAACTAATGAAACATAGCTGATATTGGCGTTTTTTAGTTCGTATCCCATCGTTTTACCTCCTTCCCTATAAATATTGGGGTTCCACTGTCAAAACGCATAATAGCCAATTTAAAGCCGCATACGTTTTGACGATGAAACCCCAATCAAATAGGTGTATTTTATTACTCTTCTGAAATCATAGTGCAGCGACAATGTGGATGAGCTGGCGGGCACATCTTTCCGTTGCTAAATAAATCATCAATATCTACCGTTTCGCCATGTAAACCACCACATTCTTTACAAACACGCTCATCGTTTCCTGTAAGCCATGTTTTCTTGTTTCTATTTGCACCTTTATAAGCAATTAAATTGCCGTAATTCATCGCATATGTTGTTTCTGTACGTGCAATCATCATTGCTCTGTAGTTACTTGCTTCTGACATTACATCTGCAATAGAAACACTTAATGCATCGACACCCATTCCCTCACTAAGATTCTTTAACATTGCTTCTCTTAATCTATCTTTAGTAGTTTCATGGATTCCCTTTGCTAATTCAAAAGCGTAAGTAGCTACCCATTTTGCAGCAACGTCACCAATTGGATCTAATACCATCCAGGTTAAACCGTTAGAAGCTATAGTACTCTGTACAAACTCTGTTACATCATCCTGTAGTGTGTCCGTGACTTCATCGACAAACATTTGTCGTTCCTCATCCCAATCAACACTATCCAGAAATTCATCAACTTCTGCTTCTGCAATTACAAGATCAATCTCTTCCTCTGCTTTATTAATACGAATTACGGGAAGCAGGTTTAAGAGCCGTTTTCCCTGCTCGGAAAAAAATCCGCTACCTTCTTTTGCATAGCTTTCTCTACTTCTTCATGCTTTTCCCTAAATGCATTAATAGCAATTAAGTTATCTTGCTCATTATCTGCAGCTTTTGCAATTGGTTCTATTTGAGAAACGGATGGACCACCTTCAAAGAATGTATCTCCATCTGCTACAGGTTCATAACCTACTACTTTACGAGATTCATTCCGTGTTAATATACGTTTCTCATAACCATCTGCCGCATATTGCATATCAGCTTCACGATCATCTGTATCAATTTCGTTTAATTTGAAATGCCAATCTAATCCACCGAGTATTTCAGCAAATACACGGAACAATTGATAGTTTAATCGATGTTCTAATATTCCTTGTCCAGGCTCAATAATAGAACGCTTGTACATCTCGTTCATTTCTTTAGCGGTTGTTTGTCCTAATGAGCCTGTCATAGCCCAGCCGATACGATAAGGCGGCACACGATGAGCCACACATATCTCCATTGCGCTATCCTGCTTATATAAACGAAAACTGCCTTCTTTTACATCTGGACTAACTTTTTCTAATCTAGCTTTTGCCCCTGGCGGTACGGGGACAACGGCCAATTTATGATGTTCTCCTTTTGTTTCTGCAGAGAAGAATGCTTTTAGTTCATTTTCCGTTCCATCATCTATTTCATCAACGCCCTCAAGAAATAGCAGAGCATCTGGAATTGTCTTTCCTGTAAAGAAGTTAATATTGTAATCTCTTACTGCTTGAGATCCAACTATCGAGCCGATAGAACTAACATAATTAGGTATCCCATAATAAGAAGAACGAGAACCGAATTTACGAATAACAATTACTTCTCCAGCTTTTTCTGTTCCGCTTTCTGCAACATCCTCTGCATTTATCGCCCTACCATCAGCAAGACGGAAATCATCGGGATAATTGAACTTTTTAAACCATCGTTCTTTGTTATTTACAATTTGAGCAAATCGGACTTTATCCTTATGAGCACGAACCGTATGCGCCGGAATATGGTACAGTTCCGATGGTTCGTTTTTTTGATTCCGAACAACTTCGATAATCCCCCAGCCAACAGTTTCATAATCATCCCATACAGCTCTAAGAATTTCTGAACTCGTCATTTCTGGATTACAATTCCGCATAAATTCTTTTAACCTTTTATATTGCTCCTGGTTCGCTTCTTTCACTTCTTCAAAAGGAGCAAAGTCAAAACCAACACCTGCAATATCATCGACTTTTGCGCTAATACAAGCAGAATGGATTGGATTACTTTCCTTTATTTCCAACAGCACTGACATATCATAAGGTGGTTTAACCAACCCTTTATCGCCATATATTTGCGCGAATGGATCTACAGTCATTTGCTTACTGTTGTCTTCCCTATTTTTGGGGTCATCTGCTGCTTTATTAATACCAAATACTTTTACATTCTTAATGGTTTTCTTATTGCTCATATCGTTTGTGTCCTCCTTTCTTCTATTAATAGAGAGCAAAAGAAATAGCCGAACAATAAATGTTCGACTACACTCTTTTAACCTTCCCACCCATAACTACTTTCGGTTTATAGAAGGCTAGAACTATAGCATCTGCTCTATCGGGTGATTGCAATCCGCGTTTCTTCATTTCTTCTTTTCGCTCTAATGCAATCTTACCTCTACTTGTTATTCTGTATTTACGGCTAGAGAATTGAGAAATCATTTTTTCATCATTTGGAATCTCCATTGTAGGTTCTTCACCCTGTATAAATGCTTTCATATTCTCTTCAAGTAAATCTCTTACTACGGCCCAACCTTCTGCACCTGCATTATCATAATGCTCATCATCAAGCGGTTTCCCGTTATTCACAACCGGATATACTTTGAATGGTAATCGTTCAGATTTAGTAACTTCTTTCAATCTGTCCGTAACACCACCACCAACACCACTATCATCGACTTTTATATCAACTCTTTTTAACTGCTTGTAATTTGCCATGTATTCCTTAGCTAATTTCAATACATGACCAGCAGTTTCCATAGTATCTTGTTTATAGTGGTTTAATAATTTAAAGACTTTATTTCCTATCCTTGGAGCAATTACAGTTTCATCATCACCAAATCGCGCAACGTCAACACCTAAGTCAAGTGTTTCACCAGTCGGCTCTACTTTACAAGATGCTGCTTGCTCTACAATTTCTAACGGGATAAATGCATCTGCTTCTGCTTTAGGAAATTCACCAAGTACACGTACACGCCAAACATCTGAACCCTCACCATATTTCTTTTTCAATACTTCTATATTGTCTTTACTGGTTCGAGGGCTATCTAAGCTAGAGACTTTATGTATTTTATATAAATCTCTGTCACGATTATGAGAATCATAAAATACACCGCTTGTTCTTGTTGGGTTTCCGCATAAAAACAATTTATTTTCTGCGCCAGATAAAGTACCAAGTATAGCTTCCATAATAGGATCTGCTATACCAGAAGCTTCATCACATACAAATAGCATATAATCTTCGTGGAAACCCTGCATATTCTCCGGCTTTGTTGCCGTTCTAGCAGTAGCAAACCAACGTTCCTCACTGCCAATCATATATACTCGTGTTTTAGTCCATTTAAGTAGATTTTTAACCGCACTGCCTTCTAACCACTTCGCTATTTCAGCCCAGAGCACAGTAAATAACTGTTCCTTTGTAGGAGCTGTACAAATAACTTTTGGATTCGGCCTACAGCAGAGGAACCAGATAACAACGACTGACTCAAGACCTGTTTTACCAACACCTTGGCCAGAACGCACAGAAACCTTTGGACTTTGTGCCAAATCCATAAGAACTTTTCTCTGCCATTCATCCGGATAAAAACCTAGCATATCCTCAGCAAACGCTACAGGATCATCCCAATAAATATCGATAATCTCCATAAATTCGCTAAAAGCTGTGTTACTCATTTTGTTCAGCTTCCTTTTGCTTACGTCTGCGCTCTGCTATCTTCATAAGAGACTCTTTCCAGTCTTCTGTATTCTGATTCGTATCACCATCAACTTTAATAGCAGCGATCTCTTTCTTGAGTTTCTCAATGCGTAGTTTTTGTTCTTCTGTATTAGCTAATCTATCGTATTTTTCAATTAGATTTACTAGCGTTGACATTGCTTTCGATTGAGCATTTAAGAAACTAGCTTGTTTATCCCAAGCAAATTGAATTTCCCACTCTTCCTCATAGCCACTTTCCGTAAGTTTGTTTTTCCGCAGTTCTTTGGTCATGTCTTCGTTGTCTTTAACAAACATAATACGTTGAGCATGAATGATTTGAGTGTACTGCAGCATAATACTGTCCCAAATGATTGTTAAGGAATCGTTGTTAACCGCTTCTTTTAATTCTTCTTTTAAATCATATATTTCTTGCGGCAAATACTTTCTATACAATCCATGACTAACAGCATTACCATTACGAAGTGGAGCAGCGCCACCGGAATTACCAACAGCATTTTTATTACCCTTTTTGGCTCCGCCACGATTGTTTACAGCATTCTTATTACCCTTGGGTGCTCCTGGTTTCTTTTTGGAGTACTCCGTATCTTTCTTTGGAGTACTCCGTTCATTTTTATGGAGTACTCCATTTAATTTGTCTATCCATCCATCTTTGGATTTCCATCCGCCAACCGTTTTTTCACTTACAGTTTTTTCGGATGTAGACAACAATTCGGCAATTTTACGATTCGTAATATCACCATTATGTTCTTTAAATATTTCATACGCTTTGTTACGGTCTGGACTTCGTTGTCTGGCCATAATTACATAACACCTGCCCCCTTATCCAATTGTTTGCACTTCCTTCTCTAAACACTCAATGCATATATGAGCATTATCCGTATTTGCTTCACGGAGATATGTTTTATCAAAATGAGTAATAGTTAATGGCATTTTTAATGTCCACATGCACGGCTCATTACAAACAGAGCATGTAGGAACGTTTATAGTTTCTTCTTCCATTTACACCACCTCACGCTAATTGCTTTACAAAATAAAAAAGCAGCGAATTCGCTACTTTAAATTTTTCGTATTTTTTTCTTTTTCATTTATGTATCTATATAAAGTGGCCCTTGAAACATTGAACATCTTACAGACATCAACTTTAGGTAATCCTTGTTCAACCATTTTTAGCATACCCTCTATCCGTTCCGGAGTATGAGCACGTTTGCGACCACCTTGTTTTCCTCGTTCTTTTGCAGCAGCCACACCACTAACAACACGTTCATTAATAACCTCGCGTTCCATTTCAGCCATTGCACCAAATATATGAAATAAAAACCTTCCCATTGTTGTAGATGTATCAATACCATCTTTAATAGAAACAAAGTGAATTTCCTTATCATTAAATTCTTGCAATAAATTAACTAACTGGTGCATGGTTCTTCCTAAACGATCTAACTTGTAAACAACCAATGTATCACCTTTGCGAAGTTTGCCAAGTAATAATTGAAGCTCTTTTCTATCCTTTTTCGCTCCACTTTCTTTTTCTGTAACTATTTCCTCACAACCATAACGGTTTAATTCATCCAATTGCATATCTAAATTTTGTTTTTTAGTAGAAACCCTAGCATATCCGAATATCATGCACCATCATCCCTTGTTATTTGATATAAAAAGTGTATCAAATTCCTGTATCAAAATCAATTATTAATTGAGACATAGTTTTGAGACATTTGTTATACCATTTTTATAGGTTTTAAGGCCCATATATTAAGTGTCTCATAATGTTTTGTTTTTGAGACACTAGTTTTCGGACAAAATAAGTTGCAATCCACTCGTCATCCCTTTAATTAGTTCAGATTCCTTTTCGTTAGATTGGGCTAATAATTTACCGATTACCTTCTGATCTGAATAAGCTAGTAAAAAAGTAGATATATAAGCTAGTGCATTTACGTATTCTGTAGCATCTTTACTTTCGTTATTTGCATGAGCAGTATAATGTACATTTGGCACTATTATCACCTCTTACAATATTTGGGTTGTGTTGAGTTTGTTTCGTTTTTACAGGAACACTTGAACCACTCTTCAAACCGCTCTCTATTTATCACCCAGGTTCCACCGATCTTTTTAGATTCAATAGCACCTGCTGCACATAGATTCTTTATATGACCAGGAGAAAGGCCGCTAATAAGATGAGCATCATTAACACCAATAACATTATCTAACGCTGCATATGGCTTCAAATTAACATCTTCCCATTTAACACCATACATCCCTATACCCATTTCATTCATTTTTGTTTTATCTGTCATTCTCTCTAAATGATCCAATACAATAACATTAATTAATTCCCATGTAACTGCATCAGATAAAACTCTTGTCTTTAACTCTGCTGTTAAATCATTTAATAATTCTAATTCCATATGTATCACCTCATAATAAATGCAACACGTTTGCGCTTATCTTTCCTTAACAACAAACAAGACGCCACCCAGATCACGGCAGCGCCTGCTCTAATTGCTATACACATGTTTGTTCTAAAAATAAAACATCCATAATGGACACATCATAAGATTAGTAACCGTATTTTCTGTTCGTTAATTATTATGTTTATAGGCCTAGATTGTGCACATCTATATTCAGTGAGCGCATACCCTATTACACGAATACTACTTTAGGAGTGATTATATTATGAATCCTTTACCGATGAGGATTGTTGTAGCTCCAGCTTCTGCTTGGCAACATTTACCTCAATATCCTTCATATGGTCAATATGTTATGCAACCTGGGCACATTCCCTTTACTCCTACAATTCCGCCTTCTCCCGTAATATACCAATATCATTATCTTTTTCCGGCATTGTATTTCCAAGAGTTTCACGGTACATTTAACATCTAATCTAAATAGAAAAATATCTGTTATCTGTACCATGAGTCAATTCACATTATACCTAAGACAGTATTTAAATACGTTTAATGTGTAATTTCTATATAACAAAGAAAAAAGCACCCGTTTTGGATGCTACTCTTTAATTAATACTACTCTTGGTTTATTTCCTTCATACGGACCAATAACTCTATTCTCTTCAAGACGATCAATAATCTTTTCTGCACTAATATAAGCAACTCTAAATCTACATTGAATCCGAGTTACTTATGCAGCTTGTTAGCTTCTTCTATAATGTTTCCCTGGAATTTCATCACTTAAATGTGTTTCCGTCATATAAATTCTACCTCCCACACAAATAATAAAAAGCGCACGAATGGACGCTTTGATATAAATTATTAATTTGTACTTCAATTACGGTAAATGAAGTTTTATCCTTCTTCCAATCACCTAATATTAAGTATCAATCTATTAATACACTATTAAGTAACTGGAAGAAGAGCAAAAGCTCTCCTCTATATTAACGTTACATTCAATCAGTACCATCTGCTGGTTTCGGATTTTAGTATGCCGTCAATATGGGTCGTTTAGATATCGAATTATAAAGGCATTCTTGTGATTTATGTTTTCCGCCACTTCTCACAATACAAATATAACACGGAAATTCCAAAATAACCGGTACATTTCCTGCCAAAAAACGGTCACGACTCTGCCACTTCTTTCACTATTCTCATTTCAAATTTTTCAATTTGATCTGTAATTTCTATTCTAATCCCAAGTAAACCATGATTTTTCACCTTTTTCTTTTTTCTAATTAGCCACTCTGGATAAGCCAATTCCTCTAATATCATTCTATAATAATTTGGATTTATTCTTAATAGGTTCGGCTTTTCGCCCTGTAACATTTTATACTCAACCAATTCACACAGTAGCTCTTCGCAGGCCAATCCATCATCACCTCTTATCAAGTATAATTAACTAATATACAAAACCGTATCATTTTATGCTTGTCAGTTACCCATATCTTATATTGTGTGTAACTGACCCTATCGCTGAATCCCTTGCTATCATTGACTGAATTAAACTTTCTCTTTTGAGTTACACAGTACGAAATTTATGAGTAACTGTATAGGGGTGCCACCAGCATTTTTGAAGAAAAACACTTTAAGTAAAAAATCCAATAAGCCGCCCATATGGACAGCTTATTTACATAATTTTCGTTATTGGAAGTTACTCTTCAAGTATTAATAGACGGTCAAGTTCAGTTTCGTGATAACTCTACACGCTCAAAGTGTTCAACTGTTGGAAATGGATCATAAAAGTGATGCAATAATGCTTTCCACTCTTGATATTGTTCAGATTGACGAAATCCTATCGTGTGGTCTTCTAAAGTTTCCCATTGCACAAGGAGCAAATATTTTCCTTTCTGCTCTATACAGCGTTGTAATTCATGATTTTTGTATCCTTGCATGGAAGAGATGATTGAAGATGCTTGCTTAAATGCCCATTCATACTCCGTCTCCATACCGTCTTTTACTTGCAACATGACTGCTTCTAAAATCATTTTGAAGTCCTCCTCCTTTTCCTAATTGTACCATGTGGGGAAAACGCTGTCTGAGGAGTTTTGATGTATAAACATATACATGTAAAGTTAACATAACGTCTCATTATCGGTAGCAAGAAAAAGGCGAATCCCTACTTTCAAAAGAAATCCGCCTTTTTCTATACCCCTATGAATCTTTTTATACATTCCTATCCTTAAGTGGATTTAGGGTTCTTGTTTGTTACTGGATTAGCCGAAAAACTGTATAAAATCTTGCATACTTTTAACGTGTTTTTTTTCAAAATACTACGATACCTTTAGATTTAAAAGATATAAGCAATACTTAGATTTTAAACCTAGTCATTGCTTTATCCATTGCATCTTGGTTTACACCTATATAACGTAACGTGACCTTCTCTGACGAGTGATTGAATATCTCCATAAGTAATGCTATATTTTTTGTTTGCATGTACATGTGATATCCATACGTCTTTCTCAAGGTATGTGTGCCTATTTCATCTAATCCGAATTCTGCCGCCGCTCCACTTAATATCTTATATGCCATGCTACGACCAATAGGACGATTCTTTCCTTGTCTACTTTGCAATAGATACTCACTGCCTTCTCTTTCTTCAATAAACCATTTAAGTTCTCTTTTCAGTGCTGCAGTAATTTGTATTCTTTTTTGTTTCCCTGTTTTCTTTTCCCTCATAGATATATGACTGCCTTTGACATCCCCTATTTTTAGTTTCAAAATATCTGAGATTCTAAGACCTGTATTAATACCCATAATGAAGAGAATGTAATTACGTAAACTTTTTTCCTTAAAGTACTCTTTTAGCTGTTGTATTTGCTCTGGATCACGTATCGGTTGAACAAAATTCATTATTCATTACCTCCAGTTTCTTCTGTCTCGTAAACTTCTAATCCAAGTGCAAAAGCAAGTTTATAAAACGCTTTAGACTTCCAACGGCGATATGTACGCTCTGACATTCCGATTTCGTTATAAACCATGTAATCACACATATCCTCTTCTTCTAAATAACGTTTACAAATAATATCCCTTTGAATACTTCCTGCACGTCCATTTCCTAATCGATTTAGAAACTGATCAATACGTAACGACATACCTTCAAGCCACTCTTCTCGCTTACTTTGTTGGATATTTGCTATAGCAACATCTTCTAACGGCTTACCGACTGCATGTGTAGGACCGTGCTCACGCATTTCATAAGAAGGAGTGACTTTCATTTCTTTGCGTATCATTCCAAATTGCCTATGTATACGTACGCTTTCCAGCACACCTTCTAATTCTTCCTGTGTTGATGTTCTATCAATTTTTGGTAAGAAAGATAATTGTTTAGTCATTCAAGACCACTCCTTTTTATTTTTTATTACTTTTGTCTTAACGCTCCACGTCTACGTTCATAACAAGGTCTATGCATCCCCATTAAATTTTCAATTTCACGAATACTAAATTTCTCTTTCTGTTTTTTCTTAGTTTTCTTTTTTGTTTGATTCGATTGCTTTTTCCACTCACGTAATTGGTCCTTTAGTACCTTCATATTTCCCCATCTCCCTTTTCAAAATAAAAAGGACACCTATTCCTAAAACAGCTTTAATGGCTACTTTAATGAATTGGTGTCCTCTAGTTTTCTAGCCGGACTTTATTCTGTTTGCTTTCACTTTAAAAGGATTATTTTGTTAAATAATCTGAAAAAATTTCCATGTTAACAAACTTTTTTGGATATTTCCATTCGATAACTAAATAGATATTATTAGTTTCATATGAAAATACAAATATTCATATTAATTACATATAAAATGTTAAATTTGTATATTTCCTTATAAAATTAAAGTTAAGAAAGGGTGATGATATAATGATTAAATTTCTTTTAACTTTAACTACTGAAAACAAACAAACAATAACATGGAAAAAGTACTATTATGAAATCGTTAAAGCTATGATTATTTATAAGTAACTCTGACATATTTCAAACATGCATATGTTAATTTTAAATGTATAAATTTTTCTCCCCTGAATAAAACTCAATATTCCGTCAATAATGTAGATGACACGGTAATCTTTTCTCCTTTCCCCCTTGGAGAAGCGAGCAGTTAGTTTTTGCTAGCTGCTCTTTTAATTACACATTTTTGTCTTAACACTCATATAATATTGAGAATTAAAAAATCATCTCATGTATAAAGGGAAAGTATTCTTTTTCATTACTCCACTCCCTCTTTAAATAACACTGTTTGAATAAGGTTTTTAAAGAGGGAATACATTTAAAAATCTTGGTTACACTGTAAACAGGCTCGTGAATAGCCAATTTTACTAATACCCACTCTATGTCTATTACCTTGAGCCGAGCAATTAGCAAAAGCTAATTGCTCTTTTATATTGAGTTAATAATAAAATTTAGGTCTTATTCCTTTTCTACATCATATACTTTTAACCTAACCATCCAGCTCAAAGTGTTACCTCCTATCTTAAAGAGCACTGATGCATGGTGCTCTTTTTAGTTTCCTTATTTCTATAAAATGAAATTTTTGTTTAGTTTTCTTTCATGCATAACATTTTCAAATCTGTTTATACTATAACTGTAACTTGTAGTTACAATTTGCGTATCCATGTGGAATAGTATTTACAGCAGGCAGTTAGCTACTTCAGCTAGCTGCTTTGTTGTGCCAAATAGCGTTTTCGTTCAAATACTTCACGTCCATAAAAAAATTACATTTGGTATCACATACTCTTTTACATTAAGAGTTTTAGTCAGAAGAGCACTTATATATGGTGCTCTTTTTGGTATGGAATGTAAAATAGAGGCTTGCTCTTAAAACCTTTCATGTAATTTTTATAGTTTTTCCTTACACCCATATGTCTGCTTGCTCATAAGTTGTTAAAGTATAAATATAAATTGGCTAGTTAGTTTATAACGGAGGTGTAAAAATGAGTGAATTTAAAAAGAAATGTCACATCCCATTTCCATGTGCCCTTCCGTTGCCTCAAATCGGGGCTACTGGATTAACAGGTGCTACTGGGCCTTCGGGACCTACTGGAGCTACTGGACCTTCAGGTGGACCTCGGGGACCTACCGGGCCTACCGGACCTACCGGACCTACTGGAATTCAAGGTAACCTGGGACCTACTGGTCCTCAAGGGATTTCTGGACCTCAAGGGATTCCTGGGATTTCTGGATCTATTGGTCCAACTGGACCTTCTGGAATTCAAGGTATCCAAGGTATCCAAGGCGAGCCTGGCATTCAAGGTCCTATTGGACCGACTGGAATAACGGGGGTCACTGGAATTCAAGGGATTCAAGGCATTCAAGGGATTCCTGGGATTCAAGGCATTCAAGGGATTCCTGGCCCGACCGGCCCTCAAGGGATTCCTGGCATTCCTGGTTCTGTAGGTCCAACTGGACCTTCTGGAGCTGTTGGCCCGACCGGCCCTTCCGGGGGACCACCAGGACCAACGGGCCCGACTGGACCTTCCGGGGGACCACCAGGACCAACCGGAGTGACTGGCCCCACTGGACCTACTGGATCACCAGGACCAACCGGACTTCAAGGTATCCAAGGTATCCAAGGCATTCCTGGCCCCACTGGACCTCAAGGAAGTCAAGGGATTCAGGGGATTCAAGGTAATCCGGGGCCTATTGGTCCTATTGGACCCACTGGAATAACTGGGGCGACTGGAATTCAGGGTATCCAAGGTATTCAAGGTGATCCAGGACTTATTGGACCTATCGGCCCGACTGGCCCAACTGGGCTTCAAGGTATCCAAGGTATCCAAGGCATTCCTGGGCCTACTGGATTACCAGGAACCGCTGGAGCTACCGGAGCTACCGGACCTACTGGGCCTACCGGTCTTACAGTATCTGGATTATCTCAATACGCTTATATTTTCAATACAGCAGCTCAAGTTGTTGCCTTAGAAGCACCTATTCTTTTTAATTCGAATGGTTTAATGACACCTGGTTTTACTCATACTCCTGGAACTTCTCAGATTATGGTTATTAATGCAGGAGATTATAAGATTTCTTTTTCTGTATCAGGAGTTGAACCTAATCAATTTACGCTCTTTTTAAATGGTGCTCCAGTTACCAACGCAGTTTATGGATCAGGTGCAGGAACTCAGCAAAACAATGGGCAAACAATTCTCTCTTTAGCTGCAGGTGATATTATTACCCTTAATAATCATACTTCCGCTGCTGCAGTTACTTTACAGACTTTGGCAGGTGGAACACAAACAAATATAAATGCTTCGATTGTAATTGAAAAATTAAATTAATTTAATCATTTATTTCTTGAAACTCTGGCAGTAAATAACCTGGTGTAGATTTCTTTTTTCAACAAGCAGTTAGCTTTTGCTAGCTGCTCTTTTGTATTGAGTTGAAAATAAGTTTTAGGTCTTATTTCTTTTCTGCGCCATATAATTTTAACCTAAACATTCAGCTCAAAGTGTTACCTCCTATCTTAAAGAGCACTTATGCATGGTGCTCTTTTTTATTTTGTTTTCTTTCATTTCTGAATAACATTTTTAACCCTGTTCATACTATTTTTGTAACTTAAGGTTACAAACTATTTCTGTAAGCGCAGCGTTTCTTTTGTACAACAAGCAGTTAGTTTTATTAACTAGCTGCTTTGTTGTGTAAAAGAAAGATTTTGTTTTAAAGTTACACATAGCTAAAAAACATACATATAATATCTTGGGTATCCTTTTTCAATATTAGTTTTGGTCAGAGAGCACTTTTAAGAGTGCTCTTTTAATGTATTGCAATGTATCACGTTTTACATACAATAAACATAGAATGCAATGAGCACGCAAGACATAATTTTTATATAATCGTGTACATTTTTTGTACACGTTTTTTTATTAAATAAGAATTCTGTTTAAATTTCATCAACCTTATTGATTCCTTTGCATACATTATTATCACAAGGAATTTCATAGGTTTCTCTGGTCCAGTTTCCTTGAATTCCTTGTACACCTCATTGAAATAACCCGTTTTAAATAGCGGGTTATTTTATTTTTGGTCATAAAAAACTTTTACTTAACTTTCATTCATTTTTTTGCTTATTTTGAATACATTACTATTAAGCCAAGAAATACACAGGTTTCCCTGGAGTGGTTTCCTTGTATTCCTTGAACTCCTTGTACACAGAACCTGTTATTACTAACAGGTTCTTTAATTTTTGTCATTATACAATAACTATTTTATTATGTTTCCTAACTTACAGTAATGTCCTTGAAAAACATTCATATATATTTATCGAATGCACTTTGAAATCCCTACAGTATCAAATACTTTTAAGAATTGACTGACCAATACTATTCGGCTAAATTTTATAAACTTATTAAAAATAACATAGATACACAAAAAAGCTACGTTTTATATGAGATAAAAAATTACCTTACACAAAGGGGTTTGATTATTTGTGAATTACCAAAATGATAACAACTCTAAAATTCACAAACCTTGCACTTGTCCATCCCCCACGGCTAACAGTTTAAATGTTGTTCAAACTACCCCAACAATAGTTTCTGTAAATTCTGCGATCCCACTAGATACCGTGGTAAATTCTAATGGTACAGCAATCTCATTCGCACCACCAACAACTGTTTTACTTGAAGGTGGAAGAACCTATTTGGCAATCTATGAAGTGCAAGTTATTATTCAACCAGGAGGTAATTCGGCAGGTATCACTATGTATCTGAATAATAATCCAATCATTGGCTCAGGTACTTCTCTAGGATATACTGCAGGATTCACTTCTGTATCAGCACCCGCAATTTTCACTACACCTTCAGGTATAACAAGTACTCTTACTGTTAATGTAGGACCATATTCTAATACATTAAATACGTTGGGCTTAACTCTTGCTGTTGTAGCATTAACATAATAAAATCTAATACTCTCTAAAATGATTTTCTTTGTCCTTTAACTGTGGTTTTTGAGCTAGCCTCTAGGAACTCAACATAAATACATATAGAAAAAGAACATTATTTGGATCGATAGTACTGGGTGACTCGGCTGGCACACTTGCTGAGTCACCTATTTTCCTATAATAAAATAACGCTTTTATGAAAATTCCATTGTCTAATTCCTCACTTGTCCATTTCGCTTTTCTCTATCCCTGCATTTACTATTAGTAATACTAACTATTCAGAGGTGAAAATATAATGGACGAGTTTTTATCTTCTGCTGCAATAAACCCTAATTTAGTTGGACCCACTTTACCACCTGTTCCACCATTCACACTACCTACAGGACCGACTGGACCGACTGGACCCACTGGACCGACTGGGCCGACTGGACCCACTGGACCTACTGCACCGACTGGGCCGACTGGGCCGACTGGACCCACTGGACCTACTGCACCAACTGGGCCGACTGGGCCGACTGGACCCACTGGACCGACTGGGCCGACTGGACCGACTGGGCCGACTGGACCCACTGGACCCACTGGATTACTATCAGTAGCTTACGGAACTTTTTGGCAAACAGAAATCATTACAGTCCCTTTCGAATCCCCTTTTTCTTTTGATCAGGCTGACCCTATGGTAGGGGGGATTTCTCTGTTAAATCCAACCACAATTAATATCACACAAGCTGGGGATTATCGAATTACTTTCATTTCCTCGATTAACTTGACTGTAGCCCTTACATTCCCTTATTCGCCTACCATTTCTATACTATTAAATAACAGTCTGATTCCAAATTTCAAAGCTACTTTCGGCCTTTCAATACTAGATCCAGAGGATGTAGATTGTGCTCAACTCATTGGGGACACTATTTTATCAGTCCCAGCCAACTCAACACTTCAACTTATCAATAATAGCTTTGTAGGCGAAAAAGACATTCGTACATGCGATAATGGAATAAATGCTTTAGAATTAAACATTATCAAATTAAACTAGTATCAGTACTCCTTTAAAACTAGGTGCTATTATGGCATCTAGTTTTAAGTTTCCAATGAAATTTTTATACAAAGAATACACCAAAAATCAAAAATAAATTTATAGAATATTTTATATCCTTTTCTTTTTAGAATGAATAGTCTTTACAGAGCACTTTCCCGAAGTGCTCTTACATTTACATATCAAATAATGTTTTTAATTAATTAATTACAAGAGCGGATTTTCTTATTGTGTACAAGCACTCTATTCTTTTTTTAATAAAATATATAGATATCTCAAAGAAAGGAGAGCGACATAAGTATGGCTGATTATTTTTATAAAGATGGTAAAAAGTATTATAAAAAACAATTGTACACTCACCATCAAAAAGATAACTGTTTTATCGAAACCCATACAATAACTGGTTCGAATACAGCTTTAAATTTCAACGTACCAGCTAACACTACAAGAACTGCTTTTGAAGATTCCACCAATAACCACAATAAAACATTACTTGATCTTCGCATTCCCGGTACTTCCCAACCAATTGAAGTAACTATCCGAACAAGAAGTTCTCGTCTGCCGATTAATGTAACAATAGTTGCAGGTGAAACCAGGGTATTCCAAGTAGAGGATTTCCATAGCCTCACTCTCACAAATAATACTAATATCAATAGCAATATTGGTATATTCATTCAAAAAACATTTTGTATCTGTTGCAATAATCAAAATGATTCTCGCAACAAGTATTATAAAGAACAATCAAATTCTCACTATCAAAAAGATAACTGTTTCATCGAAACTCATACTGTAGCTGGTTCAGAAACTACCCCAACCGAAAATGCACCTTTAACTATTATCGTACCCCCTAACACTTCAAGAAGAGTTTTTGAAGATTTCACTAATAATCACAACAAAACATTACTTCAAATATCTGTTCCCGAAGATGTCTCCCCCATCGAAGTCACTATTCAAACAAGAAAATCTACTACACCAATTATCGTGACTCTTGCTACAAATGAAACAAGAGTATTTCAAGTAGAAGATTTTCAAAGCCTTACTCTCACAAATAATACCGATTTCCTTAATTTCATTGAAATATTGATTAAAAAGACATTTTGTATCTGCTGCAATGATAGAAATGATTCGTGCGATGAATATTACCGTGATTACGAATGTGAATGTTAGATTGACTCCCCAAAAGAATCCTTATAAAGGGTTCTTTTTCTTTTACCTTAGTATCATCTAATCATTCACATTTGTTCAACATTTCATCTCTTAACAAAATTCCAATTTAATTAATATCCTACAAAATAATACTTTCATTAAAAAATCATTTATATTTCACTTTACGAATAATATTTTTTATATCGTACATACTATCTGCAAGCCGATTTCCCACGGCTGTACTCTTTCCAAACGGAGCTCTCTCCTCCGTACCACTTGAGGACAGGCGGGTAACTTAATTAGTTGCCTGCCGTTTTTACGTATAATCGTAAAACTTCTTGTCCATACTTTTTAGAGAAAACATCTTATGCCATTTGGAGCAACCTCCAGCACATGATATTTGTACGGCCGTTCCTATAAAGGAGCGGTCTTATTTTATCTTTGCTTGCCTCTTTTCTATTCAAATAACGCTTTTATTAAAGTTTTATAGGTTTGTTTCTTTTAATAGGCTTAGTCGAATATGTAATCTCAACTTCTCTTGAATACCCAATTTCAGAACCGCATTTACCACAATTAATTGTGTCACTGTCTTGCGAACGCTCCCAGGCATCTATATCCTTCCCTCCACAATAGGGACATATTAAATGTTCTTCGTATTCAATTTCTTCTGGCGTAGACTGTAATTTTATTTCTCTAACACCTATCAGATTGTTTTGCGGATATTTCGCACAAACATGATAAACTTTACCATCTATCATAATGTTAGTGCTTATCGCTAAATCACAATCTACAACTCTTATAACTTCCGCTGTTTTATTCATATCGAACCATAGTTCCATATCATATTTAACAATCGTATATTGCATCTCTAATTCCCCATTTCTAATAAAATTCAAATTTGATTAAAGTAACTGTGTTTTTCGTTCTTCCATACGAATTACTTTTCCACTTTGATATACAAATGATTGTTCACCAAATCCACCTTGGGGTGGTTCTATTAGTTGGACCTGACCGTTTTTAACAACATATATTCCGTTTATTTTCAAATCTATTTCAGCTTTCATTTCTACAAGATTTTCTTTAATACTTCCCACTAAGACCACTCCCGTATGTTATGATTATTTTGTCGAAGCAAGTCGGGAGCAATCTCGACTTTTTTATTTTGTTATAGATATTCCACAACATTATCGGGAATAAATGATTGTTCTAATGATAAATAAAGTCGTATTGAAATCGGTTCTTTATTATCTCTCGCAGACTTGCAAAGCTCCTCCGCTTCTTCCCAATCGAACTGCTTATCTTCCACTCGCTTAAATCTCCAAATTCCAATTGTATATTCCTCAAATAATTCATACTGATCATCTGGCGCTGTTGTTGGTTTTAATTCATCAGTAGCTCTTACTTGTTTTGGCACTTGAACAACTACATCCGTAAAACGAACTTTAGAATTTAATCGATGAATGTGTGCTTTCTCAGTATCGAATGCTACTACAGGCTCAACATCAAATATTGTTAACTGCTTTGGCATCACAATCCTCCTAAGCCTCTTTTTTATATTTAGATAACACTTGTTCTAAACGTTTACGTTCAGCTTCTAATTCGGTTTCATTAAGCTCTACTGACTGAGAATTTGTTTCCGTATCTTGAGTATGTAACCAATCAGGAACAATTTCATTTCGAGCATTATTTCTTCCACCACGAGAATGGTATTTCTTACGGAATTGAGTTTGTGCAGCTTCAACATCAGTAATACTCTTATACCCCTTAGCATGCCAATCTCTTAAAATACCTTGTACATAAGACATATTAGGTGCATTCTTTTCTAAAGCTATTTTCATTGCTTTGATAACAAGCTGTGCATTCAAATCTTCAATCCACGCATTAATCCCTTCAGCTACAAATGGTTTAAGAACTCCAAAGTTTTGCTCATAAAATGCTATTGGATTTTCTTCTGCAACTTTTTTATCTCTTGAGCAGCTTGCTGCTTCTTCTTTTGTTTTTGTTTCTTCTTTTTCTTTTGTTTCTGTTTTTGTTTCTTCTTTTTCCTTCATAGGGTCTTCGAAGCCCCTTATAAGCCACTCAAAACGAGCTTGGAAGTATTCCTTAATACGAGGAATTTTAAAATCTTGCTGTTTTTCTAACTCTAAACATGTCTCATAAAAATCAATTAAAAAATCTTCACACTTAATATTCTGGATTTCTTTTAACACACACTTTTCAATATTCATATTTGTAATAGCATTGAATTTAAGCCAATTAATCAACATAATTTCTTTGGTCTTTTTGTTGTAATGAATTTTCCCGTAATCAGCAAACCGCTCCAACAGCTTCTCAACTGTTTCACGGTTATACCCTGTATCCATTTCTATCACTCTTAGTGGAAGCTCATAGATACCACTCTGAGAAGTTTTGCTATTAGTCATTAAGTATAAGTAGAAATATTTTTCCTCCGGTGTAAGATCTAAAACGAAAGCATCTTGCCAATATGAAACTTGAACAGGTCTATAAACTGCCATATTATTCATCCTCCATTGTTTTACTTGATTTGCTTTGATATACTTAATCCAATTCTATTTTTAGAAAGACTCTCTATAAGAGTCTAAAATCTATCACTCTGCCAAGTGATAGATTTTTTATTTTCTTCGACTAACTAATGATGCGTTGATCCCCTGCTCTTGAAGACTTTTAACAACTACACGATAACTCTTTGATACATCGTGATCCTCTTTTTCATTACGAAGGCTCTTGAATTCTTTTGCGCATCTATTTAATTCCTTCTCCCAATGATTTGCTTCATTTAATGAACCAGCATTGAACATGTTATGAATACATGTCACCATGCAGTTATGTAATTCATTTGCAAAAGCAAAATCACCTGGTAGAACTAAGTCGAACAGACGATTACATTCTGATTTCATGACTTATTCCTCATTTCTAGTAATTTGATAC
Organism: Bacillus cereus group sp. MYBK216-1; assembly: GCF_051916495.1. Classification (NCBI taxonomy): domain Bacteria; kingdom Bacillati; phylum Bacillota; class Bacilli; order Caryophanales; family Bacillaceae; genus Bacillus; species Bacillus cereus group sp. MYBK216-1. The sequence goes on along the minus strand of NZ_JBQAGT010000002.1, from coordinate 250,478 downwards.
TGTACGCATCGTTATGAACAGAAAGAAAAAGCAGAATCTAATAAAAGTTGGGGACTCAGCCTTTCTGATCATAACGACAAGCACAATTGCTTGTCGCATTAAATTGAAGTATGCTATAATTCACATGTTAATTTTCTTGGCTATCGCGGGCTATGCGGTAGTCTTTTCTTTTTTCTTTTTGTTTTTCAAAATGAACGCTGCTTCTATAATTCGAATTCTTATCTCCATTAATTTCTTCTCTTGTTTTAAACCCCTAGCTTTCATATAGTCCCCACAAACTGCTGCAATTCGAATATCACCATATAAATTTGCTTCCTTACGAATTAGAGCTTTATATTGATTTAAAGTTGGACTTGCATAATCAATCGTCATAACTTAAACCTCCGCAATAAAATAATTAAATTAAGCTTTTATATACTTCCTTGCTCGTAATGATACTTTCCAGTACTTAAAGACTTCTTTCATTGAAATACCATATTGATCACATAGGACCGCTACGAGGCTCATCATTGAACCTGTAGCATCCAAGATTTCATGCATTACCTTTTTCAAATCTTCTTTCTCACTTTCGGACCAAGTTTTTGAAGGCTTAAACCAACATACCGTATCGAGTTGTTTCAAAGCTTCATTTATTTCTTGATTGACCATGTACCTCATGCTTGTAGGATGAAGATCAATATGCTCTCCATTAAAGAATGGGACACTTACATGACCTGTTGCTTCATTCCACATTTTAAAAAATAACTGTGGATCATCAATTCCTTCAGTAATGCATTTTCGTAAATCTTCTGGTAATCGTCGCTGTTCAGTTTCATATTTTGCTAGTGACTCACGACTCACGGGGATTTCTAAGGAGAGTTGTTCTTGGGTGATTCCCTTTCTTTTGCGTGCCATAGCAACTTCTTTTCCTATGGACATCGTTTACTTCCCCCATTCGTACCTAAAGCATTATTTATTTGTGACAACTTACTATGGTAATTTGTTATTAGACGGATTCTTTGAATGGATTGTAATACTCCGTATTGTTTTCTACCCATTCAGTGTGATTCTCCATCCACTTAAAAAGAAGGTGTGTAGGAATAAGAACCCCGGCTTCACGACATACTGGAAAATCAGAACGGTTTAATAACTCAGATGCTTTGGTACGTTTAATATGTAATAGTTCCATTAATTCTGTAATAGTTAAAAATGGTGGTAATTCTTTCATTGGCTGAAGATGTTCTGTTGCTCTTTGTACTTCTTCTCGGATGATTTGACGAAATGATTCGATATCGAAGTTAATCATTTATATCCCCCTATTTTTCTTATTACTAAAATATTAAATTCGCCATTTTGGCGATTTATTTTTCAAAAAAAAAGAGAGTCTATTCTTACCTTTAAAACATCTGCAACCTGCGCAAGTGCCTCGGCGGAAAATTTACTTCTTCCTTTTTCGATATAATGATATCCATTCGGACTATCATATCCTAATATTTTAGACATTTCCACAAGAGTAATCTGTTGTTCTTTTCGCAAATCCTTTATCTTTTTTAAATTAACCTTTCTAATTGCAACCATTTTAATCCTCCTTTTCTCCATTTTGGCAACTTCTACCTCAATAATAAATCGCCATTTCGGCAAAGTCAATCAAAAAAATTACCATATCGGCAATTTAAATGATATGCATATCCCCAATATGGTAAAATAATACTAAGTTTTACTAGGAAGGATGAAATTTATGAATATCCTTGGTGATCGAATCAGGTACTTAAGAGAATTGAATAATCTTTCTCAAAAAAGGTTATCTGATGCATTAGGATTAACAAATACTCAACTATCAAGATACGAACGTGGTGAAAGAAATCCTGAGCCTGAAACAATAAAACTAATAGCTGATTATTTTGATGTAACAACAGATTATTTACATGGCAGAACGAATAATATAAATTATACCAACCCTGATTTTAAAAACATTCTTGATGACGCTGAATTAGGTCTTTGGTTTAAAGATATTAAAGATGCTAGTCCTGAAAAGCGTGAAGAATTAAAACGCTTTTGGGAGTTCATTATGCAAAATGAAATAAAACGTAAATCTGGAGATAAAAAGTAGGAAAAACAGCCTTTAGAGGCTGTTTTTCCTACATAAATAACGCCATATTATTCCTATACAAGAATAATACAGTAAATGTTAAATTTTATAATACCAACTATCAATCTCAAAATATACTATCACTATTTTTTAAACCTTTATTAAGCCAATCTATTCCAAATATATTTAGGGGGTTATCTTTAACAATGAAAAGTTTACCAGCAGAATCTAAGGAAAAGCCAGTAGAAATTAAAAATGAATCTTCTGTAGAAAAAAACACATTAGAAAATGAGATTATAGAGGATAATAATAATTTATTGTATAAACAAAGATTGAAAGACTTTATGAAACAGATTGGAAATAATGAAAATTTCGATATTAAATTTTACAAAACAAGTGAACAAACTCTTCAGGAATATTATAAATTTATTACAGCTGCACTTACATATGAAATTATTGATTTACTAAAGAAATATGATAAAAAGATTATTACAGATGATATTATTCGAGAAGCAGTCAGTAATTTCCTAAGTCAAGCTGATGCTTTTAATGTAGCAATAGTAGAACTTCAAGATACAATTTCAAAACTAATTTCACATAGTAGTAGTACCTCTATTGATAAAGCTAGTCATTACATTAATTATACCCTTCCAAACACTAAAATAAAGGAGGATTGAACAAGCCATTATGCAAGAACAAAAATTATTTTTCACTCGAAGAAACCAATTTAGTTTTTGGGAAAAACTTATGCATTTAAATAGCAATCAATATATCAATCTATATTCACAACTTGTACAAAAACGGCTTATAACAAATACAGCAGTTGCTCCGGATAATTATCCTAATTTTTTTTATTGTAAATATTTAGATTTTCAGGGTGAACATAAGCGACAACTAGAGTGTCTAGTAGATTCGTTTTTTCACACCCTTTCATCTCCAAAATCAGACTTTAATGCCCTTATGTTTACTTATTCTAAAACAATCTTGAATCTAGAAAACCTAGGAGATCGCTTTAAGCAGTTATCAACTACACTTTCTCAAAAAATAAGTATTGAAAATTTAGAAATAAATCACTTTTTAGAATGTAATAACACTGTGTTAGATATAAGATTTACAAGTTCTAAAAATACCTACTTTAAAGAAAATAAAAATGAAACCTTAATTCATACCGAATTAAGGTTTTACTTACAGCATAATATCGCACTTGTTACAAATTATTCTGACTACACTCACTCAGAATCGCAAAAAAAAGAATTTATTAGTGGCGTGTTAAATATTATTACTAACAATAGTAGTTTTTCCTTTATGGAATTGAAAGATCATTCTTTACGCAGTATTTTACTTGCTGACAAAGCAATTCCAACAAAAATAAAGTTTGAAGTAGAAGGGCGCATGGAAGTCGGTATTAATATAAATCAAAATATCAGTACTTACGAAGCATTAGCTCAGGATGAACTTAGATATTTTTATGATAAATATCCTATTTCCCACATTAAAGTCACTATTTCTGAACAAGATGATAAGATATTATTAATTAATGGCGATGAAGGGAAACTTTTATCCCGTTCTAAAAATATTGAAACAGAAGACATCGACTTATTTATTGAACAATTAACGAAATTACTAAAATACGATTACTTAAATCAGGACTACAACAAAGTACTATTATCTTTAGCAAACGAAAAAATAATTTCAACATCACGTTTTATAAAAGTAGAACTTACTAAAGGTTTCAAAGAAATAGAAAAACTTATTGCAAATAAATGTGAAGATGAGACATTAATGTACATAAAAACTATTAAAAATGCTTTCTTTTATAGTTTAATTAACAATTTCATTTTAGAGACAAACGAGAACATAGATACATCAATTTTAAGGATTGAAAATAAAACTTTAGAACTTTTCTCCTCTATCTCAAAAATGGATAAACAAAATATACATAATAATCTATGTTACTTAATAGACTTTTACAAAAAAAAGGATAAAGAAAAAACTTTTGAAGATTTCCTTAGTCAAATTGATAGTAAATTAAAACCTATGGGATGTGCATCAAATGTTATTGGGGCATGAATATGAAATTTTGTCTAGAATACCAGAGCATTTCACGTTACACAACAGTAATTATTTTATATTCAATCACAAAAAACTAACAGATGAGTTTCACTCAACAGAAATAGACTCTCTTATGAGTTTAACTGATCAAGGAATCTTATCAAAGAAAAGCGATCTTATCTATATTGACATTAACAATTGGATTGACTTATTTATAAAAGAGTTAGAAAAAACAATGATTAACTTAGGTTATTCATTCATTTGTAAATATAATAAAGATGAGAGTTTAATTCAGTTCCAAAGTAAAGAGTCTGAAGATATCTCCAAAGAATTTCAATTGAATTTCAATCCAAATGCAGAGGAAGTTTATAATTTAAATAATGTAATTCATTTTTGTATACCTATGTCATTTGAATTTTCTCTGTTTTGGCTAGATCTTATAAATAATCACAATATCCTAATAATGTTCTGTGAATTTTTAAATAATGAATTTGAACGTTTTCAATATGATAAGAAAATTAGATTTAACTTTTTTGATGGGTTAGAGTTAGGAGATATAAATCATATTTACCATAAGAGTATCAGTAGTTACTTTACAAAAAAACAATTCAATAAGAATATTATTTCAGAAGAACTAAATCAAAAAATAAAAATGTTTATTTCTAAAGAAGATTATGAAGCTTATCAGATTACAATAAACAAATCCAATATTGCTGTTGTTAAATTAAAAAATGAAATTATATTCTTTTCATTTTTAGAAGATAAATTATATTATTCACAAGAAACCCTTCAAGAACTAGAAAATTTAAAGGAATTACTGCTAAATAAAGTAAGTGAATATAATCAAATAATGTTAATCAATCGAACTAAGCTAATTGATTCAAAACATAAATCCTCAATCATTATCTTTAATATATTTTCGTACTTAGCAATTTCACTTAATTTTTTCATATATACTTTAAATTTAAATAATCAATACTTAAAATTTGCTACGGCTACAATATCTATTATTAGCTTGCTAGCTATTATTTGGTGGATTATTATTCCTGTAATAAAAATAAGTAGGTTTTCATGGGAAATTTAGTTACAAAAGGAAAATAATATTTAAGACACATAAAAAAAGCGTAAGAAATGTATTTCTTACGCTTTTTTCTTTTTATCAATTTATCGCACCGATAATCTAATATTTAATTTACTTTCAACTTCACGATTCCAAGACATATAATTCATAATTATCTCTTTGCCTGTCTTTCTTGCTCTTCCAAGTTTTTTATTTTTGTTATATCATAAGAACGTACGTTCTTAATATATGAATGGAGTGGAAATATGTTTCAATCGCAACCCTACTATACAACACAACTTGAAGACTATATCCAGCACTTGTACCAATCCTTATCTATTTTTGTTCCCGAGCAAATTGATATGATGGAGATTGCGAAAAAGCTAAACATTTTGCTGTACTTTGCTCCGTTTGGAAGTCATGCAATGGAAAGAAATCAAATAGCTAACTTAGTTATTGATAATCGTATCTCTCAGCAAGAACAATGGGAGGATTTTGGCCATGAGGCCTGTCACATCCTATTTCATTCTGGTAATCAATTATTAATGCATCAAATGTTTCTAGATTATCAAGAAGCAAAGGCTAAAAACTTCGCACAACAATTTTGTGTACCTACTTTTATGTTAAGAAAGCTTCCTCCCCTACAGTTAAAAGCATATATAATCTCAGAAAAATTCAATGTAACAACACAGTTTGCTGAAAAAAGGCTTTTACATTATGAAAATCAATTATTAGCAAGTAAATTACAAAATCAAATATCACAATACTGTAATTTTCGAAAATAACGATACAGGAGGTATTGAATATGAAAGGAAGTTTCCGTAAACGTGGAAATGCGTGGTCTTTTACGATAGATATCGGTATAGATCCAACCACAGGAAAACGACAGCAAAAAAGTAAAAGTGGATTTAGAACAAAAAAAGAAGCCCAAAATGCTGCTGCAACGATGATTACAGAGATAGAGAAAGGAATATATTTTGATGACAAACAATTAACTGTTTTAGATGTATGGGAAAAGTTAAAGCCCCTTCGTAAAGCTGAATTAAAAATTACATCTTATGAAAAAGACATGAGCTTAGTTAGGCTCTATATCCTTCCCCCATTTAGTTATAAAAAAATTAAGAGTATTAAACCCGTAATGATTCAAAGCTACTATGCTGAACTTAAGGGAAAAGGACTATCAAATGGTACAATCAGCAATATCCACCGCTGCCTAAGATGCATTTTCAAACACGCTGTAGAATGGGAAATCATACATGATAATATAATGAATAAGGTTAAAAAACCACGTGAAGAGCAAGGTGAAATGAAAACATGGTCTAGCGAGGAATGTAATCGATTCCTCCAGTATCTAAAAGAAAAAAATATTAAGTATCATATGTTCTTCTTACTTGCAATCTATACAGGTATGAGACGCGGAGAATTACTTGCACTAACGTGGAAAGATATTGACTTTGATAATAAACGTATCCTGGTTAATAAATCACTTGTAAAAACAGAAAAAGGACTATTTAAAGCTGCTACAAAAACTAAGTCTTCAAATAGAAGCATTAGTATCTCTTCTTTTGTTATAGAGAAGTTACAATCCTACTACTCCTATAAAAAGAAAGAATTTTTCCGCTGGGGTATACACTTGAATGAAGAGGCTTTTATTTTCACCGGCAATACGATACATTCGCCCTTACATATAGATGCTCCTCATCGTTTTTTGAATGATCACTATAAAAAAGCTGATGTTCCTCGGATTCGTATACACGACTTACGACATACTCATGCTACACTAATGCTTCAAGCTGGGGAACACCCTAAAATCGTACAAGATCGCTTAGGACACTCATCTATTCAAATGACTTTAGACAAGTATAGTCACATCACACAGAACATGCAGCAACAAGCAGCAGAAAACTTCGAGAGCATAATAAAATCTAATGAAAACATCTGATAAAAAATGAAAAGATTTAATGTGAGCAAAATGTGAGCATCGAGGGAAATCACCACTTAGAAACCTTGATATAATAAGGTTTTCCATACTATATCGTTGAATCTTGGGAAGAAGAATGAGCAGTTTTAGGGTTGTTTATTTGATAAAATATAAAAAACACAAAAGTGCCAAACCCCTTATACCACAAGGGTTTTGGCACTTTTTAATATCTAAAACAAATTTTATTGAAATAATTATTTTTATAGATTTTCATACTTTTTTATATAGTACGTGAACAAAATGTGTGCAAATATGTGAACATATACAGTACAAAATTACACCTTTGTATACACATTTTTAGAAACATCTTACGTTTATCAAACAATAACCAAAAGACGTACCTGCAACCTCATCATATAAATAATAGATATTAAAAAGAGGACACTATAAGCGCCCTCTTCCTTAGGTTTTAAATATGTTCTCCATGATCCATAAACACTTCAATTGCTTCGTTTTGTGGTATGTCTTTTACATTAGTAAGACCAAAAGTAAAAACAGCGGATAACATCATCATTAATAAGATTGCTTTTTTCATTTTAGCGCCCTTCTTTCTATGCTATTTTTGTCTGCATCTAAAGCGATGTGCAAATACTTGCTTGCTTTTCTGTGATTTTCTGAACCATAGAATATTTCACCTAAAAGAGAAGCATATTCTTTTACCCAATCATATAATTCTTCTTTTTCAAAATACGAAATACCTTCTATAACCACATTTTCTAATTCTTCTTGCGGTACATAGTTATGTACTGCTTTTAAAATTCGGAAATGATGACGATAACATAAGTCGCTAATCTTATAGCCATTCTCAATATATTCATTAGCGATATGACTATAACCTAACTTAAAATGTTCTCTTGCTAAAAGAAACATAGTTTTAGCGTTATTTTCTAATGAATCCTCTAAGTGTTTAATTGCTAACTCTGGCATGTTTTGACTTGCGTATAAAAGTCCTAAATTATGCTTAACTCGTTTAATAAGAAGTTCATCATTAGATTTTTGGAAGGTACCTAGTGCTGAAAGTAAATATTCCTCTGCACTTTCGAATTCATTTAGTCGAATGTGTGCCATTCCTAAAGTATTTAAGCATGCTGCAGTTTTTAATTCATACCCTGGACTAATTGAAAATACTTCATTCGCCTTTGTAGCAAATTGAACTGCTAAGATCGGTTTTAATACGTGATAGTAATGGACTGCAAGCCAATAATTAAATTCAGCTTTTTCAATTTCATCATGCATGTACTCTAAAAACGTTTCAGCTTTTTCAAATTGCATTCTTGCTTCACTATGGTTTGCTTTATTAATAGCGTAAATTGCTTTAAATAAATGATGATAGTACTCTAAAAATGTTTCTGTAGACTCTGGTAAAGGCTCGATTTTGTCCAGAATATCTTTTGTACTATCCATATCCCGAATTAGCAGTTTATACCGTGCATTCAATAAAGCGTAGTAGACTAATATTGTTTGGTCTTCCTTAATATTATTGATTTTATTTGCAATATCTTCTTTTATTTTCTGAGACTGTAATACACGTTGTGAAATCATAGCTTGATACCAGTCGTTTAATAATTTTGTGATTTCTTCTTTAGAAATAATGTCAACACTCATCTACTTCTACCCCCTTTTGTTAAATGTTATCATGACATGCTTGTTTGCATAAATAAGTTTTTGAATATTCTAACTTGAAAAAAATATTTTTGAATATTCATGTTAACAAAATGGTCCCTTTTCAAACCCAAAAAAAGAACACACGTTTGTTTGTAGTGGAGTTAAAAAAACAAAAGTGAGGTATTACATCATGGAATATAACGGCTTTCCTGTAGTACGTGGAAGAGGTATGGTGAAATGGAATCCGTTTGCTTCAATACCGGAGCAATACGAGGAAATACATAGAATGTTTGAGGAACAATATAAAGTATCTAAACCTTTTTTAACACAAGATACTATGGAACGAATAGAAAGAGCGTTAATGCAATCTTTTCACGAGGAAGAAGAAATACATACCTCATACTATCGTGATGGAATGGTGCAAGACATGTACATAAATGTATTACATATTGAACCGATGACGAAAACTATATATTGTACAGATGCTTTTGGTTTGAATACTAAGTTTAAGTTTGATGAATTGGTGAATATAAATTAAAAGAAGCCGCCCGACAGTACTGAAGTGCACCCCAATTGTTAGACACAGCCTAACAATTGGGGTGCACTTCACATATATAGGTGGCTTTTGTACGACAAAAAAGAGCTCTGCTATACAGCAGAGCAAAAGAAAAATATATAACCCTATAAAAATAATACAAATTATTGATACTTTCAAAAGACGAAATTTAAATTTCCATCACAATAATACCTATGTTTAAGTATGAAACATTCTACCTTTGTGTCATCTATTTCACATTTAAATTCTGCCTGTTTAATAGCTTGTTTAGCTTTTTTCGGATCACGAGGCCATACTTCCCTACCAGATTCCATTTTAGTTTTTTTTCGATTTTCCGGTTTCTATTCTTCTGCAATCTTTACTTTACTAAAATCCGAATCAATATTAGCCTGATACATATCTTCCTCTTGCTCATCCTCAGAAAGAATAAAGCTCTCATTCAACGCTTTAATAATATTATCAATAGATTTATATTTTGCTAATTTAATTTCTAATTTTGTTGAATCAATATTAGTAAATCCTTGTGGTGTATGGTTCAATTTGTAGCCAAAGAAAGCTGCGAATTCGATTGCTTTAATGTTTACAGGTTTTAGGTCCTTAATAAAATAGATGTATTCCCAAGTTTCATCATTATCGTTTGTTTTCTAAATTTTTCTAGCCACATCTGGGTTATGAGTCTTAGCAAAAATTGTCCCGAAAAACTTAAATTCCCCTTTAGAATATGCTAAAATCCCGTCACCCTCTTTTAACTTTTCCCATCTATCAACATTTGAAGAACCAGGAGTTGCTCCCCACATACATACATTCTCATGTAATTCATTATCTTTAAGTTTAGTTACTGTATCGGCATCTAAATCTGCTAAACATGTAGAAATAGGATATGATTTTTCAATAGTAGCTTCCAAATTTTTTATAGCACTATCATTACTTGCAGTAAAAAGATATAACATATTTAATTCCACCTTTTTTAAATTTCATTATATTTCTTTTTAGAGTCTCGAGATTTCTCTACTGGATATTTTTTATTATTTTTTCTATTTTGTTTATAATAATCTCTTCTAAATCAATATCCAATTGATCTGCCAACTCATCTTTCATGTCTTCTTTTTTTGTTTCTACAGCTTCCTCACTGCTTTTCCACTGAAAATTCTCCAACAACTCACTCGCCTCTAAAGAAAGAGAAATAGCTAAATCTTTAGGGTTGTGGAACTGCTTCCAGTTCCTATCGTCCCGAAATTTTAGGACTTTCTCTAAAATAGTTTGATTCATTTTTTGAATCCCCCAGTTACTTTTCATTGGTAAACTCTTCTATAATTACACATAACCATTTACTTCCATTGCAAAAAAATATGAATATATAAATGTAAAAGATTAAAATAAAAATAAGTACATATGTTTTATTAGGAGGTATATGTATGTCCAACAGCACTTCATGGTTAGATGAAATTATAGCAATATTAACCGAACTAGATGGAGCAGGAACACTGAATCAAATTAAAACAAAGGTTATGGAGCGTAATAAAATTGACTTGAATAGATACCAACACGAACAGTCTATAGCTGCAAGAATTAGAAAGACCATTTATCAACATTCAAGTGAATGTGATATTTACAAAGGTTATTTTATGCTGTAAATGGTAAAGGAAATGGTTTGTGGGGGCTAAGAGATTACGATAATAATAGTAATTCTGATTTAATAGACGGCGAAGAAGCATTTGCTGAAGGTAGACAAATCCTTAAGGCACACCTATCCTACGAGCGCAACAGCAAAGTAATTAAATTGGCTAAGGAGCGATTTAAACAACTACATGGTGGGAAGCTGTTCTGTGAAGTTTGTGGTTTTGATTTTTATAAGGCATACGGGGAATTAGGAAAAGATTTCATTGAAGGTCATCACACTGTACCTGTATCAGAGCTTAAAGAGGGCTCTGTAACCAAAGTAGAGGATATTATAATGGTATGTGCTAATTGTCATAGGGTGCTGCATAGGAAGAAGCCCTGGCTGAGTAAAGAAGAACTGCAACTGTTATTAAATAAACTGTAAGATTTAAAAATAATAAGAGTCCTTTTATAAGCAAGGACTCTTTGGAATAATATTACTGGTTGGAGCAATTAGCTTTTGCTAGCTGCTCTTTTTATGGATTCACTACATAAACTTCTTCTGCCCACGATTCTTCTATTAAATAGTTATTGATGGAAAAGTAATCATTTCTAGGTACATTCAAAATCAATTCATTTATACGATTAATTGTGTGAGAATTATGATGTGTGATTTCTCCTAATTCCTTGTACTGCCTTACGCTTTTTTTCCATTTCACAATTACAACATTATTTTTTTGTAACTGTTTAAATTGCTCTTGTTTTTCAAAGTTTTCAAAATTCATATCAATTCCCCTTTGTATGAAAATGAAATTTCTATAATAAAACTTTATAAGCTTTATATATCCATTCTTCATCTTTGTCTTCTTCCACATAAAAGATTTCTATTTTTATTTCCATACCATTTTCCATTAAAACGTGCGCTTCATATTTCCCATCTACATAACTAGCACAATCAATATTGTCTGCTACTATTTCTCTCCATTTATCAGGTAAACTATCATAAAAACGTTCAATGGCCGCTACTAAAACTAAATCTTCTAAATGAGCAGTTTTAGGGTTGTTTATTTTTAAAAACATCAAAAATGCCAAATCCCTCATATCATAAAGGATTTGGCATTTTTAAGTATCTAGAACACTCGCTAAGTTTAAGGAGAACTTAACAGACATGCATCCGGTATAATGCCGTTTCCACACCCAAGGAGATCGGTTACATAAAATAACGTATCTAACATGGGAAGTCTATTGGCCTTTTCCCCTTATAGTAACACTCTCTTCTACTAAGACCTTTTCTTTCTAGGACCTACAATTAATTTAATCGCTGTTCTTTCTTCATTATTAATAGAAATCTCTTGAAATGCTGGAACAAAAGCTAAGTCAATACCACTTGGAGCGACGAACCCTCTTGCAATCGCAATTGCTTTAATCGCTTGATTTATAGCTCCAGCCCCAATCGCTTGAATTTCCACATTACCACTTGTTCTTAGTACTCCTGCTATTGCACCTGCGACTGAATTTGGGCTTGATTTTGAAGATACCTTTAATATATTTTCCATGTAAGTTGCTCCTTCTATTATTTAATCTCTCTTTCGTTACAATTTTAAATATTTTAGTGTATCTTTAATTACTATTCACACCAAAAACAAATGATGCTTCATATGTACATTATTCTATATTTTCTGACTTCTTCCTGCTCAACTACGCAAATAAAAAATAAACTAAATAATCTAATATACATACGATTAAATATCATAACTTCACCAAATGATAACATCCATACAGCTAAAGGTAATATTGCTATTTTGTCAGACGAAATTAATATAGTAAAGTGAAATTTTAATGAGTGGGGGTTTAGTTCATCCCCCATCTAACTTCTTTGCTTTCGCTGAATTTTGAGGTGGGAGTCTTACTGCTCGGAAAATAGCGTGATAAACGTTTCCTTGTTACTTCAATCCATTTAGAAATTCCATTGATTTTTCTATCAAATTTTGAAGCTTATCATCTTCAAAAGGTGTTACAGGTAATACCCAAATACTACATTTCATTATTTGACCGCTTTATATTCCAAATCTATTTCCTTTTATAGTACAAGCATACATGCCAATTGCAATTAATTTCCACATACTACTATATGGTTTTAATTTATTAAGAATCGGAGGTAATATTATTTCTTCACATTCAGATGCTATTTCAGCATCTTTTTTTATTGAATAACAGTTTTCTTCAACTTTTATTATCTCACCCCACATAAAAAAGTGCAGAATTCTTTCTAACACAAGATTTCTGCACTTTTTTATTATGCTTATTTATTCTTCCTTATTTCTCTACATAAACCGACTTAACAATCGTACGATTATATGGTTTTCCTTCTTTATTCATCCCTTTTATATCCATCGTAACGTTATATACTCCCGGTTGTTTTATATCTTTCAAAGCACCTGAAAATGTATTCGTATGAACATTTTGTAATTCATTAAATTCAGAGACTAACTTACCTTCTTTATTAACGACTCTTACTGTTATGGAAAGATCCCCTTTCATTTCAGGTGCTACAGGTGATTTTTTGAGTTTATACTCAAGTTTATTTACTTTAACTTTTGTAGGCATTCGAAGAACAAATGGTGCGTCATCCTTGTAATCGCTTACAACTAAATATGCATCTTTCGACTGCTTCGCCATCATTTTGATTTTCCATTCGCCTACTTCCAATTTATCAAACTTAAATGTTCTAATTGTCGCCCCATTAAAGAAAGATTCGCCTTCACCAGTAGTTATAGCGCTATCTTTATTTGCATAGATTTTTCCTTTTGGAGATACCATTTGTACTTCTACATCAGAAGAAGCAGTTAGTACAGAAACTATTCCTTCAGCCTTTTTATCAACAGAAATACTTTGCTCTATCCACTGATTTTGTGGTAATTCGCCTCCTAAAATATTTTGATTTGAAGTTGTATTTAATTGTTCTAGATTTTCATTTGAACTATTGCTGGGTGCTACTAAAGCTGGTAATCCCACATTTGTCGTACGTAAATATGGTTCAATTCGTGCAAAAACAGCTGATCCTTTTCTTATATTGTCATGATCAAATCTGGAATCTGTAAATAAATGTGTACCGTACGATAGCTTCGCACTCCATTCATTTACTAGTCCGTCATTTGAACCGTACGATGATAAATATAACCCGCCCATAGATAATGCAGAAAATGTTGGTCCCCAGCTAGTTCCAGTAGCCGTATAGTAACGGTTTAATTTAGCTGCTGGGTTGTTATCTATTATTGAACGAAACTTTGCCATTTCACCTATTTGTAACGAATACGTACCATCATCTTTTTGACCTAATATAGAAGCAAGCCACCCTGCCCACCAACTATATGACAAATCTGCTAAATTTGAGCCGTGATGCGGTGTAGCAAGTGTAATAACATTTCCAACAAATCGATTCGCATCATATTCAACTAATGCGGCTTGTGTATCAATACCACCTTTACTATGCGCTACAATATTAACTTTTTTACCGAAATGATTATATATCTCTTCAAGTTTTTGTGCTAACAATTTTCCATTATCCCACTGACTAGCCGAACCTTTCCCCGCTGCATCATACAATTGTATAAACACTGTTTGATAGCCTGCTTTTAAAGCATAATCATACATATCATTTATATCATGATATACTGTCTTTCCATACCAACTATCAGCATTACCATTTCTTCCTTGTACAAAGAGAATTGGCGGTTTATTCTCATCATAATTAGCTGGTTTTTGGCCTAAAAACCATTCTCCAGGTGTGAATACTTCTGTATCAGGAAACCCCTTTCCAAGCTCTTTTACAACTTCTGCCTGTACATTTGTGCTAATCGTTGGAGTCATGATAAAAAATACAATTAGTAAGGCCACACATCTTCTCATCAGTCGCATATTACTCCCCCTATTTTTTTGAAAGAAGGTGTTCTTTATAATATTTTATATTTTCCCTTCCTTAATAATAGCTAATCTTTTATTTTAAAAAGATGTTAGCCCTATTTTTAGAAGGTTACTAGTTGTATACCCTCTTCCTTAACTCTCGTTATTCTCTTTGTTTCTACCTCTTCCTTTTGATAGAATACGACAAAAAAGTTTCTCAATAATTGTTAACTTCGCTACACCCAGATATTTTTTAAATCATTATTGTTTATATAAAGCATACAAATCTTGAAAAAATTTTAGTAAAAAAATATTTTATTACTAGTTAGTTATTGAAAAATATAATAAAGATATGTACTTTCTTTTCATTAAATACAAACTAATTTTAAAGGAGCTTATATTATATGACTTTCCTACGATTAAAAATTAAACTGAAATTTCCGAATAGAAAATCATATTTCCAGAAACATATATTATGATAATTTCCGCGCACTTGAATTAACTTTTTAGAAGTACTAACCTATCGGTGAGCAGAAGAAAATTCTGTAAAAAGAAAGGAGAATACTTTATGATGACCAATTTACAAAAGGAGTTTTTTAAACGCTTAAAAATTCCTGCAAAAGAAATAACATTTGATGATTTAGATGAAATTCTGTTAAAAATGGGAATGATTCTCCCCTATGAAAATCTTGATATTATGGCTGGTACTATTAAAAATATCTCAAAAGATAACTTAATAGAAAAGTTACTTATTCAAAAACGAGGTGGACTGTGTTATGAATTAAACTCCTTATTGTATTATTTTTTAATTGATTGTGGGTTTCAAGTATACAAAGTAGCCGGTACTGTTTATGATCTGTACGATAATAAATGGAAACCCGATGATGGTCATGTCATTATCATATTAAGTCATGAGGATAAAGATTATGTTGTGGATGCAGGTTTTGCATCTCATCTCCCTTTACATCCAGTCCCTTTTAACGGAGAAGTCATCTCCTCTCAAACAGGAGAATATCGAATTCGTAAGCAAAATACTCGAAAAGGTACGCATATTTTAGAAATGAGAAAAGGAGCTAACGGGGAATCTACAAGTTTCTTACAATCTGAACCTTCAAACGAATGGAAAATAGGCTATGCTTTCACTGTAGATCCAATAGATGAGAAAAAAGTGAATAACATTCAAAAAGTGATTGTAGAGCATAAAGAATCTCCTTTTAATAAAGGAGCTATCACTTGTAAATTAACTACTTATGGTCACATATCATTAACAAATAAAAATTATACAGAAACCTTTAAAGGCACCAAAAATAAACGACCAATAGGCTCTAAAGATTATGCTCGCATTCTTCGTGACTCTTTTGGAATAACGCAAGAGAAATATGTAGGAAAAACACTAGAAAGAGGCTAGTTGACTACAAGTATTTCATAATAAAGCAGATTCTATATTTAGAATCTGCTTTATTTTATATTTTGTTATAAATTAATTTAATTTTGTTGTTACCCTTTAATTTTCAATTATATACTCATCATCATATTTATCGTATTGTAGCCCTTCCCCTATCTTTGACTCCGTAACTTGATCTCTTAAAAACGGTGCAGCATCCATTTTGCTAGTTGCAATTTCAATTCCATATTTTTTCGTTAAATGAGCTAACTCTATTAAAAACCACTCTCTTCGCAATGTAACTGGAATATCCAATGTTTTTCTTTTCATATATAATAGCACCTCTTTTATTTTCATAGCTTAAAAACATCACTGGATGCACTTATTAAAACTACCTTTCACCGCTAACATCCAATGAAACATTATAGTATATGCATGTCCATTTCAAACGTGCTATCACAAATATGATATTTAAGTTTACATAATTATATTATGTAATAGTAGAAAAGGAAGGCATGTCCCTTCCCCTTCTACTATAGAGATTTAAATTAAGAACATCTTGGTACACCTAAAGCTAAGAATAAACCTGCTACTCCCGCAGTAATCGGTACTTTTAACGTAATAACATCGTCTACCTTCGTTACTAAAAAGTAAGCATTACCTTCTTGTAATATACAAGTTACCAACAATTGAAATTCCATTCAAATCTCCTCCTTTCAATCGATATACTATAATTTATGAAATCTCTTTCAAAAAGTAATAGGAAATACATCTATTTTTCCTTATATACAAAATAAATGTTTATAAGTTTAGGAAAAATATTAATTTTCTAAATTTATATAAAACGTGTAATATCCAATAAGTTCCTATATAATCAATAAGAAAAATCTTACAAATGGAGGTATGAAAATGGCGATTTTGAGTAATATTGGTGCTGCTTTATTTTTTATTGCTTTTATTCTTTTAATTTTATGTATCATTTCATTCTTTAAGAAAAATGGAAAAGCAAAACAATATGGTCGTCCTGCCGTTATTCTTTTTATGATTTCGATTGTATCAATAATAACTAGTGCTGAAACTTCTAATAACCCAATTGTTGAATTCTTTTCTATTTTAAGTTTTGTTTTATTTATTTTCTTCCTTGTGCTAGCAATCTTATCTGTTATTAAGAAAACAGGTGTAGCGAAAAAACAATTTATTATTACAGCCGTATTATTTGTCATTTTTGTTGCGTTATTAGGTATTTCAGCTCCTTCTTCTGAAAAAACGACAGCAACTAGTACAAAAGTTGCCTCTAACAATGAAGAGCAAAAAGATAGCGAACAGAAAAAAGAGCTAGAAAAGAAAGCGGCGGACGAAAAAACTCAAAAGCAAGAAGATGAGAAGCGTCAAGCCGAGGAACAAGCTCGTAAGCAAGAAGATGAAAAACGTCAAGCCGAGGAACAAGCTCGCAAGCAAGAGGATGAAAAACGTCTAGCTGATGAACAAGCTCGTAAACAACAAGAAGAGCAAAAACGTCTAGCTGATGAACAGGCTCGTAAACAACAAGAAGAACAAAAACGTCAGGCTGATGAACAAGCTCGTAAGCAACAAGAAGAACAAAAACGTCAGGCTGATGAACAAGCTCGTAAACAACAAGAAGAACAAAAACGCCTAGCTGACGAACAAAATCGGAAGCAACAAGAAGAGCAAAAAGCACAGCAAGCTCAAACACAACCAGCTAATGGTAATACTGATAGTGCATACTACAAAAATTGTGCTGCAGTTAGAGCAGCTGGGAAAGCTCCTTTACATAAAGGGCAACCAGGTTATAGCTCTCATCTTGATCGTGATGGCGATGGAATTGCATGTGAAAAATAATAATGAAAAAGAAGCTTTTACTAAGCTTCTTTTTTATTAACGTAAAATATTACCACTTATTACTTTCCCCCCTTATTTTAATAACATTCTTATTATTATTCTCAAAAATGACACAGAATAAGTGATTTCAATCACTACATAGATTTTAATTTATCGCTATTCTTAATTCAGATATTACATTTAAACTTTATGGAGGCATTCATATGGAACATACATTTACTGAAACTTCTATTGTCGGTGAGATTGTTACACAATTCCCGAAAGCTAGTGATCTTTTTAAATCATATAAAATAGATTTTTGTTGTGGTGGCAATAAACCGCTTATTGATGCAATTCATGAAAGAAATTTATCAGCTACTGAAGTGCTTACAGAGTTAAATACGCTTTATAATAATATGAAACGATTAAATGAATCTGAAATTGATTGGAAAAATGCTTCTTATCGCGAATTGATTGATTATGTTATAAATAAGCATCATCGCTATTTAAATGAAGAGTTGCCACAATTAAGTCCGTATGTGACAAAAGTAGTACGTGTTCATGGGGCAAGTCAGCCTCATTTAGCTCAAATTCATAAGCTATTTCACGAATTAAAGATGGAATTAGAACAACATTTAATTAAAGAAGAAACAGAAGATTTTCCATTAATTTTAGAATTTGAACAAAATCCAATTGAAGAAAACTATGTGAATTTACGTAAAGTAGTAGATAAGTTGGAAAATGAACATAACCACGCAGGCAACATTATTAAAGAGCTTCGTAAAGTTACAAATGACTTTACTCCTCCAGAAGGAGCTTGCGGCACTTATCGACTTGTTTACCAACGCCTTGAAGCACTAGAGTCTGATTTATTTGAGCATATTCATTTAGAAAATAACATTTTATTTCCACGTGCAATTACGAGAGTATAAATCAAGTGCAGGACATGAGTATACATACTTATGTCCTGTTTTTTCATTTGGTAAAGAATATACACATCCCTCTCGAATAAATCCGAATTTTAACAATTTGTGAATCATTATAAAAATGTGATAAATATCACATCTCCCCTTTTTTGGATTTTCTATAATAGAAATATAATCCTTTGTTCAACATTTCACAGAAAAAGGGGAAACGAAAATGAAAAAACGTTTAGTTATGATCGGAAATGGTATGGCTGGAATACGCTGTATGGAAGAAATATTAAAACATAATAGTGATTCATATGAGATTACTATTTTGGGAGATGAACCACATCCAAACTACAATCGCATTATGCTCTCTCACGTTTTACAAGGCAAAACAAATATGCAAGATATCATTATGAATGAATACAGTTGGTATGAAGAAAACGAAATAACTTTATATACAAACGAAAGAGTTCAAATTATTAACCGGGAAGCAAAAATCATTATCACCGAAAAAAATCGTACTCTTACATATGACAAACTCATTATCGCAACAGGTTCTAGTGCTTTTATTTTACCTGTTGAAGGTTCTACTCTTCCTGGTGTAACAGGATTTCGAACAATTGAAGATACACAATTTATGATAGACACCGCTAAAGAAAAGAAAAAGGCCGTTGTTATTGGTGGTGGGTTACTTGGTTTAGAAGCCGCAAGAGGTCTTATTGACTTAGGGATGGACGTACATGTTGTTCATTTAATGCCAAACTTAATGGAGCAGCAACTAGATACGAAAGCAGCTTCTCTATTACGCGAAGATTTGGAAGCGCAAGGCATGAAATTTCTAATGGAAAAGAAAACTGTAAAAATTCTTGGTACAGACCATGTTGAGGGCATTCAATTTGAAGATGGTGAAGTTGTAAATTGTGATTTAGTCGTAATGGCTGTCGGAATACGCCCAAATACGCAAATAGCAAAAGATGCTGGTTTAATTGTAAATCGCGGTATTGTAGTCAATGACTATATGCTAACAAATGATGAGTCCATTTATGCAGTTGGAGAATGTGCAGAGCATGACGGTATCGCATATGGACTTGTTGCTCCTCTTTATGAACAAGGTGCGATATTAGCAAAACATATAACAAATTTACAAACTGATGGATATTCGGGCAGTATTGTCGGTACGCAATTAAAAGTTGCAGGTTGTGATTTATTCTCTGCTGGTCAAATTTATGAAGATGCTCAAACGAAAGCAATATCAATCTTTGATGAATGTAAACGTTCCTATAAAAAAGTATTAATTCGTGACAATAAAGTCATCGGTATCGTTTTATATGGTGACACAGCTGACGGAACACGCCTCTTTAGCATGTTAAAGAAAGAAGAAGATATACAAGAATATACAGCCGCTTCCATTCTTCACAAAGCTGGTGAAGAAAGTGAACTTAACGTTGCTACTATGAGTGCTGATGACACGATTTGCGGATGTAATGGTGTTACGAAAGGCACAATCGTTCACGCCATTTTAGAACAAGAGTTAAAGACTTTTGAAGAAGTTAAAGGCTGTACGAAAGCCGCAGGGTCTTGTGGTAAATGTCGTCCGCTTGTAGAACAAGTTTTATCTCATACACTTGGAGATGCTTTTGATGCTTCTGTGCAGTCTACCGGTATGTGCGGATGTACACCTTTATCACGTGATAAAGTCGTAGCGGCCATTCATGAGAAAGGTTTAAAATCTCCAAAAGAAGTACGAAACGTTCTTGGTTTTGTACTTGAAGAAGGCTGTTCAAAATGTCGTCCTGCTTTAAACTACTATTTACGTATGGCGATTCCAGAAGAATATGAAGATGATAAATCATCCCGTTTCGTGAATGAAAGAATGAATGGTAACATCCAGCACGATGGTACATTCTCTGTTATTCCACGCATGTACGGAGGTGTTACAACAGCTGATGATTTAATGAAAATTGCTGAAGTTGCGAAAAAGTACGATGTTCCACTTGTGAAAATTACAGGTGCGAGCCGAATTGGCTTATACGGTATTAAGAAACAAGATTTACCTAACGTATGGGCTGAATTAAATATGACTTCTGGATATGCGTATTCAAAATCTCTTCGTAATGTAAAATCATGTGTTGGCTCTCGTTTCTGCCGTTTCGGTACGAAAGATTCATTAGGACTTGGTATGTTGCTTGAACAATCATTAGAAATGGTAGATACACCTCATAAAATGAAGATGGGTGTAACGGGCTGTCCGCGTAACTGTGCGGAAGTACTGACGAAAGATTTTGGCGTTGTTTGTGTCGAAAATGGATACCAACTTTATATTGGCGGAAATGGTGGTACGGAAGTACGCGAAGCTGATTTTGTAATGATTGTCCCTACTGAAGATGATGTCCTTCGCATCGCTACAGCTTACATGCAATATTATCGTGAAACTGGTATTTACGGAGAGCGTACTGCCTACTGGACAGAGCGTTTAGGCTTCGATCACATAAAAGAAATACTGCAAGATGCAAATATGGTCACTACACTAAATGAACGCTTCCAAACAGCTCGTGGCACATATAAAGAAGCTTGGGGACAAGCAATAGAAACGAAGTCGTTAAAAGCGATGTATGAAGTAGAAACTGTGAAATAAGGAGCTGTGATTTATATGATACAAACGAAAGATAAAATAAAAATTATGCGTGCAGAAGACCTTCCTATTCAAATCGGTAAAGAGGTGCAAATGAAAGGTATATCTATCGCCCTATTCCGCCTTTCAAATGGCGATGTTCGAGCTGTAGAAAATCGTTGTCCTCATAAAAACGGACCGTTAGCAGAAGGAATTGTGTCTGGCGAATTCGTCTTTTGTCCACTACATGATTGGAAAATTTCATTACTAACAGGTGAAGTTCAAAAACCTGATGACGGTTGTATTCAAACGTATGAAGTAGAAGTTATTGACGGGGATATTTATATATACATGTAATTTACGAAAGGAAGCCTCCCCCCTGGCTTCCTTTTACATAAAAATAGATGAGGTGCGATTATGAACGGATATGTATATTTAGTTGGTGCAGGACCAGGTGATGAAGGGCTTATTACAAAGAAAGCGATAGATTGTTTAAATCGTGCAGATATCGTTTTATATGACCGTTTATTAAACCCTTTCTTTCTTAGTTATACAAAAGAAACATGCGAACTTATTTATTGCGGAAAAATGCCAAAGAATCATACTATGCGACAAGAAATGATTAACGCCCACCTCCTTCAATTTGCGAAAGAAGGAAAAATCGTAGTCCGCTTAAAGGGCGGAGATCCATCTATTTTTGGCCGTGTTGGTGAAGAAGCAGAAACTTTAGCATCTGCGAACATTCCATATGAAATTGTACCAGGCATTACATCTAGCATCGCCGCTAGTAGCTATGCTGGCATCCCCCTCACCCACCGCAACTATAGTAATAGCGTCACTTTATTAACTGGGCATGCGAAAGGTCCTTTAACCGATCATGGAAAATATAATTCATCCCACAATAGCGACACAATCGCCTACTACATGGGTATAAAAAACTTACCTACAATTTGCGAAAATTTACTACAAGCAGGCAAAAAGGAAGATACACCAATAGCAGTCATCGAATGGGGTACGACAGGGAAACAGCGCGTTGTCACAGGAACACTTTCAACTATTGTTCCTATCGTCAAAAACGAGAATATTTCTAATCCTTCTATGACAATTGTTGGTGATGTCGTTTCCTTACGTAATCAAATCTCTTGGAAAGAACGCAAGCCATTGCACAGCAAGAAAGTTTTATTTGCATCTGCAACAAATAAAAAAAGCGCAATAAAGCAAATGTTACAAGAGTCCGGTGCAGAAATATATCAAATTCCAACTTTCAAAAAGAAAGAATACACATTAACCTCTGAACAAATCAATAAGATTTTTAACGTTGATCGTCTTGTATTTTGTTCCGCTGACAGTGTAGACATCTTAATGCAATCATGCAGTAAATATTATAAAGATATTCGTTCCTTACAGGCAGAACTTCAGTATATGAACCTTTCTATTCAAGAAAAGCTCATGCAATATGGATTGTTCAGTAAACCTGCGCAATTTTCTTCGAATTCAACGATTTATTTAGGACGAAACATTAACCGAATTGCTGTTTTTCAAGAAAAAATTGGTGCTGGTTCCTATATGATGACTCATGAGTACACAATTGATCATCGCTTCGATGAAATTCATTCACGTATTCTTTCTGAATTCTCATGGGATAGCATTGTATTTGAAGGTCGTGCTTCTATTGATACGTTTCTAGCAGAAATAAAACGCCTTGGCTTTATCAATATTCTTACTCTCCCATTCTCGTATACCGACGTTCCAACTTTACACTATGCAAATAAAGTTGGGTTTCATAACGTAGATCATCAATTACAAGAAACTCTTATGAAGAAAGACATGGTGAGACAATGAAAGGAATTGTATATGTTGGACATGGGAGCCGGCTACAAGAAGGTAATGAACAATTCATTCAATTTATTCAATCTGTTATGAAAGAGCGAAACGAAAGAATTCAAAAAATAGCTTTTCTAGAACTAACGACACCTACTATTTCGGATGCAGTTACAGAAACGATAATAGAGGGAGTAACTGAAATAATGATTGTACCTGTTTTATTATTTGCAGCAGCTCACTATAAACGTGATATTCCTTTTGAAATAGAGCAACTACAAAAGAAATATCCACACATAACATTTTCAGTTGTACCTCCTTTTAGTACACATCCACATATGGTGGAACTTGTAGTGAAAAGAATACGTGAAGCTATGTCAATGCAAAATAGTAGTATTTTACTCGTAGGACGAGGCAGTAGTGATCCACAACCGATACATGAATTACAACAAATCAGAGCAGCTGTCGAACGAAAACTTGGTATGCCAGTATCCTGTTCCTTTTTAACGAAAGGAACTCCCTCTTTTGCTGCTGAGCTCAAGGCTATAACATCGACTGCGTCCCATGTATATGTCATGCCGTACCTTCTCTTTACCGGATTATTACTTCAAAAAATTAAATTGCATACAAAAAAATATGATCACGTTACGACTTGTAACTGTCTTCAGTTTGATACATACATGAAGTTAACATTATTAGAACGAATGGAGGAATGCATATATGTATAACATGTACCCTCTTATGTTTAATCTACAAAATAAAGTGGTCATTATCATTGGTGGAGGTAAAATTGCATATCGAAAAGCGTCTGGATTAAAAGATACAGGCGCTTTTGTCACCGTTATCAGCCCAGAAATTTGCGAGGAAATGAAGGGACTTTCTTATATTACTTGGAAGCAAAAAGCTTTTAGTAATGATGATATTAAAGATGCTCACCTTATTTATGCAGCTACAAATCAACACGCTGTAAATATGATGCTCAAACAGGCCGCTCATGATTTCCAGTGGGTTAACGTTGTAAGTGATGGTACAGAATCATCTTTTCACACACCTGGCGTTATAAGAAATAATGAATATGTTGTCACTATTTCAACTTCAGGTAAGGACCCATCGTTTACGAAGCGTATGAAACAGGAATTAACTTCTGTCCTTGCTAAACTTATAAAAAGACTTTCTCGTACTCATAAAATGTAATCTATCACTTAGCTAAAATAGTAATTAGCTTTGAACAAACGTTTTTTAGGATCAGACAAACAATTGGACAAGAATCTGTGAAGAAAAATAACGGCAACAATTACGGACAAAAAAAGCAGTTGCTTGAGGGCAACTGCTTCAATACAGGTTTTATATTGGATATTCATTCAACCAAATTAGCGCTTGTTCATAATCATCAAAAAATCTCACAGATTCTTTCGTATTAGATTGTTGTAAATAATCCATTATCTCCCCCTCTTCAAGGAGAAATGCAATTGCCGTACTGTTATTCAAAATGATTTCATTGAAGAACTTCTCTTTCCATACTTTTTGAACAGAAAAATGATTTGGCGTGTATCCTTTTCTATCCACCAACAATTTGTATTTCCGCCCTTCAGAAATGAATTGCTGACAAACCTGCTCAAAACCATTAAACCATTCATACACATCATCTGTTTTTATATTTCCAACTAGATGGGTAACAATTATATCTCCTGAAACTGTTGTGCTGATATTCTGTTTACTCAACTTGGAATCCCCCCTTAGTTACAATTTTACGAAAAAACCGCATAAAATCAATAAAGAAAAAATTCTTACTTGACACTCCCACCCCATCGCTATCAAACTAAGCTCACGTAACGTCAATTATAAGCGAAATTATGTCTTTTTTCGCAAGTCTATATGCAGATGCTTTAAAGATTTTCATACGAAATAACCCGTAACGAGTTTCCTTTTTTTGAATTAAGCCACTTGATTATCAGACACGGTACAATTGTAAACGCCCCCCAATATATCATAGACTGTTTTCCTCTCATATCAATGGGATTTCCATCCATCATTTACCGCCTCAAATCCATTCGGTTTTAAACGTATATTCAAAACAAAATATATGACAAATAAATAACGACAGTTACTGTAATAATGCTGAAAAGTGTTGAAAATAAAACGATTTGTGTATGTAGTTCAGGCTCTATTTGATACTCCATAGCAATAGTTGATGTATTTCTTGAAGTAGGAAAAGAACTTGCAATAAATAATGATTGTGCAACAATTCCATCAATGTTTAAGAGGTAGATCATGGAAAGTGCTAATAATGGCCCCATCAGTAACCTTCCAATTAAAGACCATGTTATGACTCTATGGAAAAAATTAAGCTTAATGTTGGCTAATTGTGCTCCTAGCAATATGAGTGCTATGGCAACAAAACTATTCGCAAGCTGATTAAGAGGTAGAAAGATAGAATTAGGTATTTGAATTGTAAACGATTGAAAGAGAATCCCTAGTACGAGCGCATGAAATACAGGCAGTCTTATAAATGATTGAATAATACCTCCGATTGTTTTTGTTGCTGATAGTAAGTTATAAATCCCATATGAATAAGTTAAAAGGTTTTGGAAAATCACAATGAAAATCTGAATGGAAACCCCCACTGGATTGTGACTGAAAATCAATTGACTTACTGGTAATCCATAATTACCGGAATTCATTAACGAAATGCTATTTTTTAGAGCTGCACTTTCTCCTTTTTCTAACTTTAATGTTTTTGAAATAAAATGACTTACTAGCATTAGACTCAGACTATAAAACATTAAATAGTACATGATCTGGAGCAACAAACCTGTTTCTATACTAATATCATATATATTCACAAATACAGCCGCTGGCATCAAGCAATAATTAATAAGTGTAGATAGCTGCTTTAAGTTAAATTGGAACTTCCTTTGTAAGATTGCACCAATTAGCATCAATATTAATATTGGCACTATTACGTCTAATATAATGAAAATAAACATTTAAAACCTCATTCTACATATATTTTAGTTGGATTAAACGCTCTCTTTTCTTTAACATATCAAATATGACTCACAAAGAAAATTATGAATTATTTATACAAATTCATAATTTTATCTTATCAACCTAAACTGTATTCTTTATTTTAAGTGTACTTTTTCACAATCTCCATTAGCCTTACCCAAAAATCTGGTCCTAAAAAATATGCAGTTTTTTCTTGTTATAGATACCTTTATATGTTTTTTGAATTTCGGAACATTTCAAGCTATTGATATATTTTTATACATATTAATAGCTAGCTTTTAGAAAGGAGCGACTATTTATCGATTCGTTAGCGATCAATAGTCATCGTTTAATTCAAAAGTTATTATTTTCATTCTCGATATATTTGCTTTCTAAAAATTAGTTTAATCTTTGTGCTTGAGCTAACCTGCCCTTTAATTGAATAACATCTGATATCTATTTTTTAACATAAAATTCCATTACCCTTCTGTTTTTTATTTAAAAACCACAATATTTTAGAAAACAAACATTTGTTAAGATATCAATAAAAAACAAGTTGAAGTCTATTACTAAAAGAACCATCCCAAAATACTTCGGGACGGCTCTTTTTCTTTTTTAATGATTCTTTAACATCACTAACAGCTTTTCTTGACTATACATCCACACTGTAATGATTAAACAAGCAAGTGCGACTTCTGATAATGCCATAAATCCAATTGCATAATGACCTGTTAGTTGGAATAATAATGTTAAAATTAGCGGCGGGAAGAACCCTCCTAGTCCGCCTAAAGCTGAAACGAGTCCATTTACAATACCAGCTTGTTCTGAGAAGTACATTGGAACGAGTTTGAAGATTGTACCATTACCGATACCTGCACAAAATGCGACTAGTAAGCAACCAAAAGTATATACGTTCATACTAGGCATGAATGATAAAATAATACCTGAAAGTGTTAAACCGATAAATACGAAGATTAATATTTTAAATGGGTTAAATTTATCACCAAGCCAACCGCCAATTGGCCGCATAATTGTTGCAAGTACAATGAATCCTGCTGTCCGCATACCTGCATCCACTTTTTCTAATCCGAAGTGAGATACTAAAAAGTTTGGTAAGTATACAGTAAATGCGACGAAAGATCCAAATGTTAAAAAGTAAAAGATACATAAAAACCAAAGTTTTTCATTTTTATATACACCTTTTATTTGTTCCATTAATGGTGTATTCACCTTTTTCTCCTTACGATCGCCTAATAAAAAGTTCATAAGTGCAAATGCTGCGAGTAAAACTAAATAACACTGTACTGTCGTTCTCCAGCCAACTGAAGTTGCGATAACTGGTGCTAAGAACGAAGTAATTGCTGTTCCTGCGTTACCGACACCGTATATACCATTTACAAAACCGTGACTCTCTTTCGGAAAGTATTTCGGTAAAGAAGTTACGCCTACAGAGAATACAGCACCACCGATTCCGACAAATAAACCACCAATAATTAAATCCATCATTGAATTGGCAACACTAATATAAAAGACAGGAAATAATAATAGAATAAAACTAATAAAGAATAATTTTCTTGCTCCGAAACGATTTGTCCAATAACCAATTGGAATGCGAAGAACAGAACCTAATATAACCGGTACTGCTGTTACCATAGAAATTTGTCCCGCAGTTAATGGAATATCCGCTTTAATATAAGGCATTAATGATGATAAAATGACCCATACCATAAACCCGATAACTAGATTAGAAGTTTGTAAACTTAATTGAAAATTAGGACTTTTCATCCTGTTCCCTCCTATGTATGCATAGTTATATTCATTCCCTCCAGCCTAATCACGTCCTAACATGATTAGGCTGAAAAGAATCAACCACCACTCACTGGCGGAATCATTGCTATAACATCGCCAGTTTGAATGATGTCATCCTCATTTGCATACTCTTCATTTATAGCAACCATAATCTCACTTGAAATCGCTACGTCGTATTTCTTAATGAGCACTTCCTTAAGTTTAGCAACCGTAATATTTTCACAATCTATGTGTAATGCTGACTTACTTACTTCTTCTTGTAAATGTGCAAATAATAGTACTTCAATCATATTCTCATCCCCTTTCCAGGCTCATCATTCTCATATGCTACCTTTTCTAACTGATCACCTATCCATGATTCACCATCTTCCCAAAATTCTTTCTTCCAAATGGGAACGATTTGTTTTATACGCTCCATAATATATTCGTTCGCCTCATAGGCTGCTTTCCGGTGTGGTGTAGAAACAGAGACGACAACAGCAAGATCACAAATTTGTAATGTACCAATGCGATGTGTAATGGCGACAAATGTCCCAGGCCACCTCTCTCCTACTTCAGTACCAATTTTCTCAAGCTGTTTTTCTGCCATTGTTTTATATGCTACATACTCTAAATATAGCGTACGACGGCCTTTCGTAAATTCTCTAACAGTACCAATGAAAGTAGTAACTGCGCCGCACTCACGACAAATTACTTTGTTTGTAACTTCCTCAATTGAAATAGGTGTATCAATCACTTCATAATACGTATGTGTCATCTTGCACCTCTTATCTTCATATAAGTTAGCAATCTATTTTTCTATCATTTGTACGACCGAAATGGTTCTTCCCATGGCCACTCACTTCCAGCGTTTGATTCTAATAACAGTACCGAAACAGTTATTCCTGCTTCAAATCCCCTTGTTCCTCCCGGCAGGACAATAAATGCGTTCGCCTCTGCAAGTGAAGAAATTGCACTAGATTTATCTAAACCAACTGGTGTCGCTTGCAATTTTCCATTTACAATTTCCACTTTTCCTCTTACAAAACGAGTGAATGGGTTTGCTTTTGGAAAGTCTTTTTGTAAAATCGCCTCTGCACGAAATACATGCGAATCTTTTCTATGCAAGTATGTTCGAATAACTGGCCGAACAAATAATTCACAACCGACATAACAAGCAGAAGGATTACCAGATAAACCAAATAGTAGTTTTCCTTCTACCTCAGCTACAGTTGTCACACTTCCTGGTCGCATCGCTATTTTGCTAAAAAGTACATTTGCTTGTAATCTCTCATAGATAGCAGGTAAATAGTCATAATCTCCTACCGAAACGCCACCAGTTGTAATTAAAATATCGACTTCTTTTATCGCTTTTTTTACAGTGTTATAACACGTCTCAATATCGTCAGCGAACTGTCCATAATACTGTACAACTCCGCCAGCTCGTTCAATTTGAGCAGCAATCATATAGGAGTTACTATTTCGAATCTTCCCTGGCTTTAAGTGTTCATGTACTTCAAGCAGTTCGCTTCCTGTCGTTACAATTCCAATAACCGGCTGTTTTATAACGTGTACAGAACTATAACCAAACGTAGCAAGAAGTGCTGCTACTCCAGGATTAATAACAGTACCTTTTTTCACAAGGACGGTATTTTGTTTTACATCTTCTCCTTTAAAAGAAATGTTATCCCCAGCAATAAAGGAGCGTTTCAATTTCATATAAGTCTTTTCATTTTCTTCAAACCCTTCCGTTAGCTCCAACATAACAACCGCACTACACCCTTTCGGAATTGCTGCTCCTGTCATAATACGGACAGCTTGAAACTCTTTCACTTCTTCTGTAAAAACAAAACCTGCTCCAATTTCGCCAATTACTTCAAACTGAATGGGGTTACTACTACTCGCTTCTTTTGTATCTTCCGCTCGAATCGCAAACCCATCGTACGGAGAGCGATTAAAATGCGGAACATCATGATCTGCAATAACATCTTCTCCAAGTGTTCTACCGTAGCTTTCTATAAGAGAAACCTTTTCTATTTCACCTTGGTAGGCATATTCCATTACACGCGCAACTGCTTCTGCCACCGGAATTGGTATACGTTTTTCTAACATTCTTTTTCACCTCGTTTTAATAAGGGGCGACGCTCTTTCTGTTCATCCTATATATTTTGCGTATAATCGTTTTGCTATTTTCATATCATTTGTTCCATGAATAAATGCCCTACCGTCTGTAAATAAAACGAAACGATATTCATCAATTAGAAATGATAGTAAGTAAGGCGTTTTTTGGACATGTACAATTTTTTGTAATTGTTTTTGAACTTCCTCTAAATGAAGAACACGTTTTATGCCTGGGCGGATTTGAACAGTATTCCTTCCACATAGCACTTCCGTTTTCATCTGTGCTTCAAATGTTAAACTTGGGTACGTACGTGTATTGCCACAAGATGGACATGTATTTTTCTTCTGTCTATTTACTTTTAATGAGAGATACTGATTGTTCCAAATATCAAATGATAACATTGTCCCTCGCAGCGCATCGAAATCATCCACCAATATTTTCATCGCTTCTGTCACTTGGTGAGCAACAACCATTTGTACAGCTGGTTGAATGATTCCGGCTGTATCGCATGTTGCACCTCCCATAGGATGATCCATTAAGCAACGAAAACACGGTGTTTTCCCTGGAAGAATTGTATACGTTACACCGTAACTTCCAATACATCCACCGTATATCCAAGGTATATTTTCTTTTTGTGAAATGTCATTTATAAGTAGACGCGTATCAAAATTGTCAGTCGCATCTAATATAAGGTCCACTTCTTTTGTTAACTCTTCCATTTCTTTCATTGTGACATCAGTTACAACTGGTACAATTTCCACTTCAGAATTAATCTTTCTTAAATGCTCTGCCGCTGCAATTGCTTTCGGTTTGCACTGCTGTGCATCTTCTTCTGTGTATAACTGTTGCCGCTGTAAATTACTCCATTCGACATAGTCACGGTCAGCGATTGTCAATTTCCCAATTCCCATTCTAACAAGAGCTTCTGCATTTGCAGCTCCAAGTGCACCCGCACCGATTAAAAGTACATGCTTTTCTCTTATTTTTCTTTGACCCATTTCACCTATTCTAGAAAACAATACTTGCCTTGAATATCGCTCTTGCATAGGAAATCCTCCTCTCGCTATCCGCCAATGTAAGACATTTCAACTTTTTGACGTTTATTTGTACTATCCGCCGTTCTTTCATCTGAATATCGATCTGTTCTATATCGCCACGTATGTTGTAAAATTTTTAATAGTGATGCATCAGAAATATTTTCTCGAAGAAGCGTTCGCAAATCCGTTCCTTTCGTTCCAAATAGACACGTAAAAAACTTACCATCTGCCGAAATACGAGCTCTCGTACAAGAAGAACAAAATGACTCTGATACTGAAGTAATAAATCCAACTTCTGCATCGCTCCCTACATATCGATACAATTTCGCAACTTCTCCAAAATAACGAGGTGTAACAGGTTCAACCGGATATACGCGATTAATCTTCTCTATTAATTGTTCCTTCGTAATCACTTGTTCAAAATTCCATCCGTTCGTACTGCCTACATCCATAAACTCAATGAAACGGAGCTGAATTTCTTTTTCTTTAAAATAACGAGCCATATGAAGAATTTGACTATCATTCATTCCTTTTTTTACGACCATATTTACCTTTACCTCTAATCCAGCAGCCTTTGCTGCTGCTATTCCTTTCAGTACAGGTTTTGTACTTACATTTCTTCCGTTAATTTTTTTGAAGACGTGATCCTCTATCGCATCTAAACTAATATTTACACGCTTTAATCCCGCGTCTTTTAACGCCTTAGCTTGTTTCGCTAAATGAATTCCGTTTGTTGTGAGCCCAATGTCTTTTAAGCCTTCTAGTTTTGTAAGCCTTGCGATTAACTGAGGTAAATCTTTACGCAATAACGGTTCACCGCCAGTCAGCCTAATTTTATTGACTCCCATACTTATAAATAATCTTGCTAATCTTTCTATTTCATCGAACGTTAATAAAAACTCTTCCTGCAAAAAAGCATAATCAGGTCCGAACACTTCAGCAGGCATACAGTATGTGCACCTAAAATTACAACGATCAATAACTGAAATACGTAAATCTTGAAGTGGCCGTTCTAATGAATCTTTCATTTTTTCGTGCATCTATATCCCTTCTTTTCTGCTGCAATCCTTAGTAAGCTTTCAATTTTTTATTTGCCTTTATTATAAAAAATAAGTTGCAAATTCAATGTGACTTTTCTCACATCACTTTCCCCATTCAAAAATTCTTCACAAATCTGTTCGCATTTTGTTCACATCTTCAGTCTCTCCTCCTTACGGTCATTGAAATTTTACTATATTTTTAAAATAGCTCTTGCATTTTCAACATATTTACACTCAAAATAGGAAATGTATTGCTTATAAGAAGAAAGGTGATTGCTGTGACAAACAGTATGAAATTATCTCAAGATTTAAAGGAATTACTTGCATCTGTTGAATATAAAATGCAGATAAAAAAAGGCAGTTTTATTTTTCAAGAAGGTATGGAGGCAACCGAACTCTATATTATCCACTCAGGAAAAGTACAAATTAGTAAACTTAGTGCTGACGGACAAGAATTAACACTTCGAATTTGTTCGGAATATGACATTATTGGAGAATTAACGTTGTTCACGGATAATGCAAAATATTTATTAAACTCAAAATGTCTTGAAGATGTTGAAGTAGGTGTAATAAAGCGTGAAGCGTTAGAAAAAGCATTACTCCAAAAACCCGCTCTTGTATTTGAATTTATGAAATGGATTAGTGAACATTTAAGAAGAATGCAAACGAAGTTCCGAGATTTAGTGTTACACGGCAAAAAAGGTGCCTTATATTCTACTCTCATTCGAATGACAAATAGTTACGGTGTATTAAAAGAAAATGGTATTCTCATCGATTTACCGTTAACGAATCAAGAACTAGCTAATTTCTGTGCAACTTCACGTGAAAGCGTAAATCGAATGTTAAATGAATTAAAAAAGCAAGGTACAATTTCTATTCATAAAGGAAAGATTACCATTCACGATTTACAATTTTTAAAATGTGAAATTGCTTGTGAAGATTGCTCTGCTTCTGTTTGTAGTATTGATTAGCATCTTATTTAGATGCTAATCTTTTTTCAATTTAAACTACTTATTAACGGTTATTCCCTATGTAAACAAAAACGAGGCCTTCCATATTAGACCTCGTTTCGTTTTAACCATTAGCTCCTATCCGTTTACAGCAGTATTATTTTTTCAACTCATTAGGAATACGTCTTCTGTAAATTACATAACTACGGCTTACATATTTAATTGGGGCACTAAATACATGTACTAGTCTTGTAAATGGCCACACTGCGAATAAACCCATCCCTGCAAGAATATGAATTTTAAACCATACTGGTACTTCCGTCATATATTCAACTTTCGGTTGGAAAATAAAGAGACTTCGGAACCAAGGGCCAATTGTTGTACGATAATCAAATCCTTTTGAATCGATATTTAAAAATGTTGCAGAAAGTCCTGCTAACATTACGATAAGTAATAAAATAAGCGCAATATAATCTCCCTTTGTGCTCGTTGCAATGATACGTTTTACAGTTACGCGGCGGTACGTTAATATAATTAAACCGATAATAGAAGCAACACCTGCCGGAAGCCCGAAACTAATTGCCATTATGTGATACGTATGCTCAGAAATACCTATCGAACGGTATACAGCTTCTGGAATTAATATCCCCATAACATGACCGCCAATTACGAACATAATCCCAAAGTGGAATAATAGACTTCCGATTCGGAGCATTTTCTTTTCTAATAGTTCACTAGATTTTGATGTCCATCCAAATTGATCATAGTTGTATCTAAAAATATGTCCACCGATAAAGATTGCAAAAATGATATAGGGAAACAATACCCATAGAAATTGATTCATCATTTTAACAACTCTCCTTTCTAATTTTTCTGTACATCCCATGCTTCGATAGCGAGTAGAACAGCCGCAAGAATTGGTTCATACATACTACCTGCTTCTTTTAACTGAACGTGTAATGCTTGTATATTCTCCTTGTATTTATTCATAATTGGTTCACTGTCTTGCTCATTTGCATTTGCAAAAAACTCAAGAAAAAGTGGTAAATAATCAGGTAATTCTTTATCCGTTACTTCAAAACCAGATTTTTTATAATGCTGCTTTAACTCTAATAATTCAATACCTCTTTCTCTTTGTTCACCAGTGTTCATATAAGTAAGATACATATTTGTTTTCTTACCAAAATCGAATGTATATACGTAACTATCAATGAGTTGATCATTCGTTTTATCTAGCGCTTGCTTTATAAAGGCTGTAAGTGATGCTTTAACTTCTTCCTTTTCTATCGTTTCAATCTCTTCTTGCAATTCAGTTACAGCTTCTCTCCACCCTAGTTCAGGATAGGAGAGAAGAAAAGAAGAACAAGAAAAAGCAGTTTGTAAACTTTGTTTCATCATTTTCTGCCCCCTTTATTTAAGAAATTGTCATACAAGAGCCTGGACCACCTGCGAATGCTAAACCACAGCTTCCTTGTTCGCTATATAAATCTGCCACTTGTTCACGATGAGTGCCCGGAATGACGAAGCGATCTTTATATTTCGCAATAGCAAGAAGACGATACATATCTTCTACATCCTGTTTCGTTAAACCAAGTTCTTTTAATACAGCTTCATTTGGCTCTTTATTAATTTGCAGCGCTCTCATATGCGTTCGCATAACAGCCATTTTCTTCAATGTAAGACGAATGTGTGATTCATCTCCTGCAGTGAGTAAATTCGCTAAATATTGAATTGGAATACGCATATTATCGATAGCAGGGAAAATCTCTTCTGCTTGCCAGTTACTGCCTTTCCCTTCCACCATATTCATAATTGGGCTAAGCGGCGGAATATACCAAACCATCGGCATTGTACGGTACTCTGGATGAAGAGGCAGAGCAATTTTCCAATCGATAATCATTTTATAAATTGGTGATTGTTGCGCCGCTTTAATCCATTCTTCAGGAATGCCTTGTTTTTTCGCTTCAGCTGCTACTTCTGGATCATTTGGATCTAGGAAAACAGTAAGCTGAGATTCATATAAATCTTTTTCGTCTTCAACAGAAGCTGCTTCTTTTACTTTGTCAGCGTCATATAGCATTACCCCAATATACCTGATACGTCCCACACATGTTTCTGAACAAATTGTTGGCATACCAGCCTCAATACGTGGGAAACACATTGTACATTTTTCAGCTTTATTCGTTTGCCAGTTAAAATACACTTTTTTATATGGACAAGATGATACGCAGAACCTCCAAGCACGACATGCATTTTGATCTACAAGAACAATGCCGTCTTCTTCACGTTTATACATCGCACCAGATGGACAAGATGATACGCAAGACGGATTCATACAATGTTCACATATGCGTGGTAAATACATCATAAAGACGTTTTCAAAATCTGTTTTAATTTCTTCTTCCATTTTCTTTACGTTCGGATCTTGTAATCCTGTTATATGTCCACCAGCTAAATCATCTTCCCAGTTCGGACCCCATTCAATTTTGTCGATAAATTCGCCTGTAATTGCTGATTTCGGACGAGCAACTGGTTGATGCTTACGCTGCGGGCTATTTGTTAATGTTTCATAATCATAATTCCAAGGTTCAAAGTAATCATCAATTGTTGGTTGATCTGGATTGTGGAAAATGTTCATAAGACGTTTCATTTTCGAACCAGATTTCAGCTGAATTTCACCATTTTTCAATTCCCAGCCGCCTTTATATTTCTCCTGATCTTCCCATTGTTTCGGATAACCAATTCCGGGCTTCGTTTCTACGTTATTGAAGTATATATATTCCGCACCTGGACGATTTGTCCAGGTGTTTTTGCACGTTACACTACAAGTATGACAGCCGATGCATTTATCTAGGTTCATTACCATTCCGACTTGCGCTTTAATCTTCAAGCCAATCTACCTCCTTCAGTTTACGGATTACAACATTTAAATCACGCTGGTTCCCAGTCGGACCATAATAGTTAAATCCATAGCTTAATTGGCCATATCCACCAATCATATGTGTTGGTTTAACATGAATACGGGTTGGACTATTATGCGTTCCCCCACGGGTGCTTGTTAATTTCGTACCAGGCACGTTAATGTGGCGATCTTGCGCATGGTGCATAAATGCCATTCCCCTCGGTATACGGTGCGTTACAACAGCACGCGCTACGACAACACCGTTACGGTTAAAGCACTCGATCCAATCATTATCAGCAACGCCAGCTTCTGCAGCGTCCTCTTTATTCATCCAAACAGTTGGACCACCTCTAAACAGCGTTAACATCGGTAATGAATCGAAATACATACTATGAATCGACCACTTATTATGCGGTGTTAAATAGTTTAGTGTAATCTCTTTCCCTTCTACTTCAGGGCGTGACTTACGGAACGGTTTATGTTGCAGAATTGGTTTAAATGTTGCCATCATTTCACCAAATTCTTTCATCATGTCATGGTCTAAGTAGAAAGATTGTCGACCAGTTATCGTTCTCCAAGGAATAAGACGTTCCACATTTGTTGTAAACGGTGAGTAACGTCGTCCACCTTTTTCTGAACCTGTAAAGGCCGGAGAAGTAATTACTGTTTTCGGTTGTGCTGTAATTTGTTCGAATGTAAAGCATTCTTCTTCACGTTCTTCTGCTAAATCACGTAATTTTAGATCTGTTTGTTTTTCAAGTGCTTCCCATGCTTTTACTGCCATATGACCGTTTGTTGTAGAAGAAAGCGTTAATACCGCTTCAGCAGCATTGATTGCTTCTTTTATGTCTGGGCAACCTTTCGCAATAGTATCCGTTCGAACAACTCCTAATTTGCTCTTTAATTGCTCATACTCTTTTTCTGCTGACCAAGAGATCCCTTTCGTACCAATCGGTTGTTTTCCGGCATTTGGTCCAAGTGCTGTCATTTTGTCATAAATCGTTTTATAATCCCTTTCAACAACATGAATTTGTGGCATCGTTTTACCCGGGATTGGTTCACATTCACCTTTACTCCAATCTTTAATCTTGCCAAGTGGTTGCGCTAATTCTTGCGGTGTATCATGAAGAAGTGGTGTTGCAACAACTTCTTTCATTGGCTCAAGATCTATTTTCTTCGCTAAATCTGACACAGCTTTAGAAAGTGAAGTGAAAATATCCCAGTCAGAGCGTGCTTCCCACGGTGAACCGATTGCTGGATTAAATGGATGCACAAATGGATGCATATCTGTACTACTTAAATCATGTTTTTCGTACCAAGTTGAAGCAGGTAAGACGATATCAGAATACAGCGCTGTTCCAGCCATACGGAAATCTAAATTAATGAGTAAATCAAGCTTCCCTTCTGGTGCTTCTTCATGCCACTTAATTTCTTCTGGTCGTAATGAATCACTATCGTCATTCATTAATCCGTTTGTTGTACCTAATAAATGTTTTAAGAAATATTCATGCCCTTTACCAGAACTTGAAATTAAATTCGCACGCCAAACGAATAAGTTGCGCGGGAAGTTGTTTTTATTATCAGGATCTTCAATCGCAAATTTCAGTTCTTTTTCTTTTAATTTTTGTGCAACATATTTTCCGATTTCTTCTTGCGTTGTTGCACCAGCAGCAACAGCTTCTTTATATAATTCAATTCCATTTTTCTCGAATGTTGGATAAGAAGGTAACCAGCCGAGTCGTGCTGCTAATACATTGTAATCACCGTGATGTTGATAACGTGAGTTACCTTCAATTGGTGATGCTAAATGTCCAACAGGTGTATCTTCATAGCGCCATTGATCTGTTACGAAATAGAAGAAAGACGTACCATTTTGTAATTTTGGTGGCCCTTGCCAATCTTTTGCCATCGCGATTGTTTGCCATCCTTCTGCAGGTCGTAACTTTTCTTGACCAACATAATGCGCCCATCCCCCGCCGTTTACTCCTTGTGCCCCGACGAGAAGAACAAGATTTAAAACTGCGCGATAAATCGTATCAGAATTAAACCAATGGTTAATACCAGCTCCAACAATAATCATCGAGCGACCATTTGTATCAGCGGCATTTTGTGCGAACTCACGAGCGATTTGAATAATTAGTTCTCGTTTCACTCCTGTCATTTTCTCTTGCCATGCAGGTGTAAACGGTACATCATCATTGAAGTCTTTCGGCTCTTGTCCGCCAAACCCTCGGTTCACCCCGTAATTTGCTAACGTTAAGTCGTATACAGTTGTAACGAACACTTCGCCTTCTTCTGTCATAACCTTTTTCACTGGAATTGTACGTTCTAATACTTTGTTTCCATCATCAGAGAAGTACGGAATTTGTACCGTTCCAATCGTTTCTTCCATTCCAAGTAAAGAAAGACGTGGATCAATCTTTTCACCTGTTTCTTCATCTTCTAAACGCAAGTTCCATTTCTTTTCGTTATCCCAACGTGAGCCCATTGTGCCTTGAGGTGTTGCAAAATCATTCGTGTTCTCGTTCCAAAGAACAGGTTTCCATTCTCCTAACTTCGTTTCGCGTCCAATATCAGCAGCGTTTAAGAAACGATCAGCAACGAATTGATCTCCTTTTTGTTTCAATGTGACAAAGAAAGGAAAATCAGTATATTGCTTCGCATACTTTGTGAAATATTCCACTTGATTATCTACGTAAAATTCTTGTAAGATCACATGCCCCATTGCCATCGCAAGTGCACCATCTGTACCTTGTTTCACACTAATCCAATCATCCGCAAACTTTGTTGACTCAGCGAAATCAGGACTTACTGAAACTACCTTCGTTCCTTTATATCGAACCTCCGCTAAAAAGTGTGCATCTGGTGTTCTCGTCATCGGTACATTTGAACCCCATGTCATAATGTAACCAGAGTTATACCAGTCACTACTTTCTGGTACATCTGTTTGATCACCCCAAATTTGCGGAGAAGCTGGTGGTAAATCTGCGTACCAATCATAAAAACTAAGCATCGGTCCACCCATAAGTTGCATAAAGCGACTACCAGCTGCATGACTTAACATCGACATAGCTGGAATTGGTGAGAAACCAACATTTCGGTCTGGACCGTATTTCATTACTGTATACAGTAATGAAGCTGAAACGAGTTGTAACACTTCATCCCAATTCGCACGAATGAATCCTCCTTTACCACGTGCCTGCTTATACTTTCGTGCTTTTTCAGGGTTTTCCACAATGCTTTTCCAAGCATCTAATGGTGACTCGTTATTTTGTAGTTCCTCTTGCCACATACTCCAAAGAACACCACGTACATACGGATATTTCACACGAAGTGGACTATAAATGTACCAAGAAAAACTTGCTCCACGTGGGCATCCTCGCGGTTCAAAATCTGGCATATCAGGACCTGTCGTTGGATAGTTAAGCTCCTGCCCTTCCCACGTCACAATTCCATCTTTCACATATATATTCCAGCTACATGAACCAGTACAGTTCACGCCGTGTGTAGAACGAATTACTTTATCATGCTGCCAACGCTTTCTGTACACATTTTCCCATTCACGATCTTCATATGTTTCTTGTGTATGATTATCGTTATAACGATCTATTGGTGAAAAATATTTTAAACGTCTCATTAGTGCTGAAGTTTTTTTCTTCATACTGTTCACTCCTTTAATACGTCTCTCTTACATACCCTTACTATA
The DNA here is from genome assembly GCF_051916495.1 of Bacillus cereus group sp. MYBK216-1. NCBI lineage: Bacteria > Bacillati > Bacillota > Bacilli > Caryophanales > Bacillaceae > Bacillus > Bacillus cereus group sp. MYBK216-1. The sequence continues at coordinate 210,555 of NZ_JBQAGT010000002.1, read as the reverse complement.
AGAGAGGTTGTAAAATACAGATGTGACATTTCGCACAGTTCAAGAGATTGTCAAAAATTCAGTAGAAAATAAGTTTGTGAGAAAACCTTTTGTTCCGTTGTGAAGGTTATGGTTAATCGTGATTATTAGGAGAATAGTATTTTGAGGTATCGACTATTTTGCAAAAGAAAAAGAATTTTGATATTATTTCAAAAATGCCATAAAGAAAAGAATATAAATTGTATGTAAGGAATTTTTTCTTCAATGTCATTTTTAATATCAAGTCTCATTTTACATAAAACTACAAATCATTATTTACTGTATTGCCCTTAGTTACGGAAACAATTATACTAGATATAATCAAAATAAATAATCTGAATATTCTCAGAATTAAAGGTGGAAGTTTTACTATCTATATATAGAATTAGAAATATGTCAACTAAATGGATTAGAAAACGATAATAACATTAGGAGGATTACGATGCCCCAGCTTGATTCATTACATCCCACTGTAGAAAAAATAATCAATAATATTGAAAAAATAATGGTCGGAAAACGAAAAGAAACAATCTTAGCTTTGACAGCTCTCTTAGCTGAAGGTCATGTGCTATTAGAAGATGTTCCTGGTGTCGGGAAAACAATGCTAGTACGTGCTCTTTCTAAATCCATTGATGCTGATTATAAGCGAATTCAATTTACACCTGATTTACTGCCGTCAGATGTAACAGGAGTTTCTATTTATAATCCGAAAGAGCTCCAATTTGAGTTCAAGCCTGGACCAATTATGGGGAATTTTGTACTTGCTGATGAAATTAATCGTACATCTCCAAAGACACAATCTGCTTTACTTGAATGTATGGAAGAAGGCAATATTACAATAGATGGTATTACAAGACCTTTACCAAAGCCGTTCTTTGTCATGGCTACACAAAATCCGGTCGAATATGAAGGAACATATTCTCTACCAGAAGCTCAGCTCGATCGTTTCTTATTGAAACTAAAAATGGGATATCCTACACCAGAGGAAGAATTTGAAATTTTAAACCGGATGGAAAAAACAAATCCACTCTCTCAATTACAGACCATTACTACAATACAAGAATTACTTTATTTACAACAAAGCGTACGGGTAGTAAGTATGGACAAAGCAATTAAGCATTACATTGTAAAGCTTGTTAATCAGACTCGTACGTACAGTTCTATACAGTTAGGTGCAAGTCCACGTGGTTCGATTGCTTTAATGAAAGCTTCACAAGCTTATGCATTTATCCATGGCAGGAATTATGTTATTTCAGACGATGTTAAACTTTTAGCCCCTTACGTTTTAGCACATAGACTCATTCTAAAAATGGAAGCAAAATTTGAAGGAATAACTGGCAAACAAGTTATCGCAAAAATCGTTGCACGAACTACCGTGCCTACTCAAAGGACGATGAACCCTTGATGAAACGAATGCTGCGAGCGCTATATCACGTTATGAAGTTATTGCTACTCCCTTTATGCCTAGTCTTAATATTTGTGTACGCTATGTTTCAAGGAGGGTTTGTAAGTTGGTTTTTATTTTACAGCATAATTCCCATTGCTCTTTATTCGCTACTACTCCCCTTCTACGCTTTACGGGACGCTGAAGTAAAGCGAATAACAAACCAAAATGGATATGTAGTAGGAGAACAATTTGTAAGCACGATTACAATAAAAAGAAAATTTCCTTTTCCCTTACTTTATTTAGTTATAGAAGATGCACTGCCACCACAATTTATAAGTTGTAAACAAATAAAGATGAATAAGGTAGTACTCTTCCCAGGATTGAAACGAAATATTTCGTTTCAATATGTTATTGACACAATCCCTAGAGGCGAGCACACTTTTTCAAGCGTTCGTGTCAAAACTGGCGATTTATTCGGCATGATGGAGAAAGAAGTAACTTTTTTAGTTCCAGATACATTTTTAGTCTATCCCCAGTATGTAGATATAGCGTATCGACAATTGGAAAATCATTTCGAACAAGGAGCGCTTTCAGCAAATATAAATTCAGCAAAAGACTCTACAATCTCGGTCGGTGTCAGAGACTATAAACCTGGCGATCGCTTTTCATGGATCGATTGGAAAGCAACTGCACGAACAAACAATATTATGACAAAAGAGTTTGAACAACAGCGCAGCCATAATATTATGATATTCATAGACAGAACCGAGTCTCCTCTATTCGAATCAGTCGTCACATTTACTGCCTCTATCGTAAGGGCTGTCTTGAAACAAAATTCACCAGCATCATTCGTGTCTATCGGAAAAGAACAAACCATTTTCCCTTTAGACAATGGAGATACGCAGTTACAACAAATCCTTTGTCATTTAGCAAAAGTACAAGCAGACAGTGTATTTCCGCTCTCCCAGAGTGTAGACATGGAACTAAGAAAAATTTATGAACCCGTCACGGTTATACTCGTGACCAGTAATCTTTCTCCCGATATTCAAAAGGCGGCTGATTGTGCTGCTATAAGAAATAGAAAATGTATGGTTTTTGTCGTGAAAGAAAAAGCGAATCAACTTTCACACCGAGAACTCAGTATACTAGAAACTCTAAAAAAACGACAAATATTTGTAAACACGGTTTATGAAAACCGGTATACAAACGTGTTTTTTGAGGTGAGCAAATGATGATATTACAAGCAAAATACAAGTGGGATACGAACAGATTCTTCATGCATGCATGTGTATTTCTTCTTTTACTAGAATGGCTAAGACCTCTTATAGGTATTACAAATGTAGGTAGATTAGATATTTTCGTAACATTTATAGGAATTTGCTTCGCTCTCTCTTTTTTTCAAACGAGGTGGCAGATTCCTATAAAAATTGTCACAGTCTTATTTATCATTCATTCCCTATATTATAAAAATGCTTTTATAAATCCATCTTGGCTAACAACATTCTTTTCTGATATGTTTCGAAATTCCTCCCTGTTTTTCCAAGGGAATTTACTAGATATTTCTCCAGTTTTTCCGACGGTTTTATTTTTTCTCTCATTTTGGTTTTTGAGTTCTTTCACTTCATTTTGGATTATTCATAAAAAACGTGGGTTTCTATTCCTTGTATTGACTATTATTTATATCGCAACTTTTCATAACTTACATTTATACAATGCAAACTACGCTATTATTCGTACTGTTGTCATCGGCTTTTTTATGCTTAGTCTTCTTCAAGTAGAACGAATAAAAGAACGTGAACACTTACAAAATTATGCTAGAGAAATCTCAAAATTACTTAGACCACTTACAATATTTATCGTATTATTAGCAACCATTGCATACTTTGCTCCAAAATTTGGCCCTCAATGGCCAAACACAATGGATTTTTTAAAATTCAACACATCTGAAGCAAGTAAAGAACAAAAAGTTTCTACAATTGGGTATGGTTTAGATGACTCGCGATTAGGCGGTCCTTTTAAGGCGGATCCTACAATTGTTTTCACAGCACGAACGCAAAACAAACAATATTGGAGAGTAGAAACAAAAGATTTTTATACAGGAAAAGGCTGGGAAATTTCTGAAAATCCGAAAAAGATTTCTTTTAAAAATAAAAACGACGTCGTAAGCTGGTACGAACAAAATACAAAAACGAAAACGACTGAGGCAACAATTACCATGCAAAAAAGTTACCCTCACCTTACCTATCCAGCAGGATTAGTATCAGTTGAGGCTGCTTCTGATGTATCATACAGTGTTGACCCGTTTTCAGAAAAAATTTATACAATGAATGGAGACTCTTCTACTACTTTACATTCGTATAAAGTAACATATGAGATCCCTGAGTTTTCCATAGAAAACTTGAAAGCTGTAAAAACAAATGAAGGTCAAGAAACAAATCCTTATTTTATGACAAAGTACACACAACTTCCCAAGTCATTACCACAGCGCGTAAAAGACTTGGCTGTCAATCTTACAAATGATAAAGACAACCGATATGATAAAGTATTAGCTATTGAAAATTACTTTACAGACAACTCTTTTACATACGAATCAACAAATGTCTTATTCCCTGCCAAAAGCCAAGATTATGTAGATCAATTCCTTTTCGATACAAAAAGCGGCTACTGTAATAATTTTTCGACGTCTATGATTGTACTACTTCGTTCTGCCGGGATTCCTGCTCGCTGGGTAAAAGGCTATACAGAAGGAACTCTTGACAATACACTTGCCTCTGCAGAAGGTGAGGATGTTTATACAATCACGAACGATAACGCACACTCTTGGGTCGAAGTATATTTCCCAGGATACGGATGGATTCCATTCGAACCAACAAAAGGATTTACTAATCCCTATAATTTTATAAATAATACGCCTGCTCCTATTTCACAAAATAGCGAAGCAAATAATTCTAATAACACGCAAATACAACAACGAAATAATGAAGCAAAACTTAAAAGTTTAATAGAAAATACAGAAGAAGCTTCTACTAAAAAGGTTACAAATTCTCAAACTAGTTTTTCTTGGTGGTACGTATTCCTCTCTACGATACTAATTAGTATTATGGGATACATTCTCTTCACCACTAGAATGATATGGAGGACATTTCTTATTATTCATTTCTATAAATACCGAAAAGATGATGGTGTTTATCAAAAAGCTTACGGTGCACTTTTAAAACAATTTGCGAGAATTGGCATACCACGGCGTGAAAGTCAAACATTCCGAGAATACGCTCTCCATATCGATACACTTTACAACTCGGCCGATATGCAACAACTTACTGCCAGTTATGAGAACGCTATGTATAAACAGAGGCAGACTGCAGAAGAATGGAAGAAATCTGTACACTTATGGGAAGTGCTTATGAAAAAAGCAGCTTCTCTACCTAAATCAGATGACTTTGATACAGTTATTTAATCTTGAAAATGTGAGTTTAAAGAAAACGTCTCAAAGAACTACATTGTTCTTTGAGACGTTTTTTAATAAAGTGAAACTCCTAATTATTCTCCAAGTACCTTCTCAATCTCAACCTCTAAATCTACCGGCTTCGTCTGCGGCGCAAAACGCCCTACTACTTTCCCGTCTTTTCCAATTAGAAACTTCGTAAAATTCCATTTCACTGCTTTCATACCGAGTAAACCTGGTGCTTGTTCTGTCATGTAGGTATATAAAGGATGAGCCTTATCACCTTTCACATCAACCTTTGCAAACATCGGGAAGTTTACACCGTAGTTTAACTCACAAAAACTAGTAATATCTGCTTCTGTACCTGGCTCTTGTCCTCCAAATTGGTTACAAGGGAAACCGAGTATTTCTAGTCCTTGGTCCTTATATTTATCATACACCTCTTGTAATCCTTTATATTGAGGTGTGAAACCACATTTACTAGCTACATTTACAATAAGAAGTGCTTTTCCTTCATAATCTCTTAACGACTTTTCTTCACCTGTAATTGTTTTAGCTGAAAAATCATAAACTGTCATTGTCTTTGCCCCTCTCTTCACTATCATTCTATGTTTATACTATACTACATTCGTGAATATACAGCTCTTATTACGTACTTACACGCTGAAATGATAGCGCTTTATTTTTGTTCGAAAATTCGACAAAAAATACTAGACTTTTATTTTGGAAAGTTTTACAATTGAAATGTGAACAAAATGTGACAGTTTATATTCCATTATAAAAGAAAAGGATGGTGTCCATTATGAAAACTGCACAACATGAAACGATTTCAAATCGCGAGTTTTATTTCGTACTATATATGATGTTATTGTATGTTACTGGCTGGGTAATCGATGTAAATGGTTTATTCTTAAGCTCCTACTTTAATTTAGCAGGAGAGATTATGCTTCCATTAGTAGGCGGGATTGTTGGACTGTTCATTATGTCTATTAATAAACAACAAACGAAATAATAATATTACAAAAAGGCAGAAGACGAGCTTTCGTTTTCTGCCTTTTTTCTATTTTAGCGTATAATAGAAACATGCAGTATATAAGGAGTGGTAAATATGAAAAAAGTAGAGCAATTATCTTCTCACCTATATCTTATTGATGATTTCGATTTACAGCATAATGAACGAACAGGTACGTACGTTTTATTAGGTGACGATATTACTTTAATTGAAACTTGTGCAGCCCCTTCTCTTCCGTATATTTTAGACGGCTTACAACAATTACATATTGATTTAAACGATGTTAAAAACATTATCGTTACACATGTGCATTTAGATCACGCTGGCGCAGCTGGTTTAATGATGGAAAAGTGCCCAAATGCTACGTTATATGTGCATTCTCGTGGTGCTCGTCATATGATTGATCCAACAAAACTTATTTTAGGTGCAAAAGCTGTATACAAAGAAGATTTCGACAAACTTTTCGATCCCATTCTTCCTATAGAAGAAGAACGTGTTCGTATTGTACAACATGGTGATACATTACAAATTGCAGAAGACCGTAAACTTACATTTTACGATACACCAGGACATGCGAAGCACCATATTAGCATTCACGATTCATTAACAAACGGGATTTTTACTGGCGATACAATTGGAATTTATTATAGAGAACTCGCAGACGTTGATGTAGAGTTATATCTACCATCAACGTCCCCTTCACAATTCCAACCAGATGCGATGATTGCTTCTAAAAATCACATTCAAAGCATGAATGTAGATACTATTTATTTCGGTCATTACGGCGCATCCTCTCATGTTACAGAAGTATACAATCAATTGGAACATTGGTTACCTATTTTCATTCAGACTGGTAAGGAAGTCTTTGAACAGTATAATGATTTCGATGAAGCAACTAAAGCTTTACAAACTGTGTTAATGGATAAAATCTCTTCTCATCTTACAACGTTAAACGTTCCAGCTGATCATTCCGTTTATAATATTTTACATTTAGATATAGAAATTAGCGCAATGGGCATTATTGATTATTTCACGAAGCAAGAAAAAGCAAACTCCACTATTAACTAACAGTAAAAGAAGAGATATACAACAGTAGTTATTGTATATCTCTTCTTTTTTTGAATATATTTTGAGTAAAGGATGGTGGAATATAATGCAAAAAGTAATGCTATACCTCTGCTTCACATTATTTATCGTCTTATTATTATTTGTAGGAGTAAAAATTCAATTTTATTTAGATACAGACACGCAAGTGAACTTTAACGTTTATCCAAAATTATTCTACTTTACACTCTTCCCTCTTATAGTCGGCATTTTATTACGATTCCTTCAATCTATTAATCGCGAAACGAGTAAACAAAATTGGAGCTTTCAACCGGATAAATTTATCGCTATTACAGTGCCTACACTATTCATTTCCTTTTCCCCAGCACTCCTCTTTTCACCACTTGGCGAATACCTACCTTATTTAGTTAATATTATTCTAATAAATACAACTTTTGTTACGATTATTAGTTTAATAGCTGGTTATTCCCTTTTAGATTGTTTTATACAAAAGGATCATGCAGCGATGAAAAAATATAATTGAATGCTTTATTTTCTTTCAATAAAAAAAGCTCGAAGCTAAAGCTTTGAGCTTTTTTACTTATCTCACCTTTTCATTTACATACTCCATAAACTGCTCCGCTTTAATAAACCTTTCTTTGTACGCTTCAGGTACTTCTTCTACTGTTATCCCCCCACTCGATTTCGTTTTTACTAATACGGTTTGATATGACATTAATGCTTCCATATATTGTTCATACTCTTCAGGAGTTAATACTTCTTTACTAGATTTATGGCCATTTAATTTATCAAAATACGGCTGAAGCTCCATCTCTATTCTTTTCATTTCTTCTTTTTTAGCTGATGATAATTGATCGTAATCAATATTACCGTTTGAATCTCCGTACGCAAGCTTTGCATCTGTTAATTTTTTTAATTCTTTTGTAAACTCTTCATATTCCTTCGCACCCATTTCATCTTTCGCTTCTAATAATTTTGCACTAAAACGCATGTACGCCTCTAATGTCATCGCTCCAGCATGTTTTTTTAAATTCTCAAAAGAACCGTATATACCATCCGCCATAATAGATTGATATGCAAAACCGGTCGTAGGGATTAAAAGTGCTGCTGCAAGCACTCCGGCGATCAGGCGTCTCTTCACCTTACTTCCCCCGCGATTCATTTTGATTTGAACAATTATTTTTTCTTTTAACTCCGGCGGGGCAACAATTCCCTTCGCTTCTTCTCGTATAGATTCTCTAACTCTACAATCTAAACTCATTTCACATTCCCTACCTCTCCTAAAAAAATTTCTTCTACTTGCTCTTTTTGACGTAGTTTCTTTAATGCCGCATGAATTCTAGATTTCACTGTACCAATTGGAATATGTAATATTTGTGCTACTTCTTCTTGTGAATAATCATGTAAGTATCTTAAGATAATAACTTGTTTCAATTTATACGGTAATTTATGAATGAGTTCGATTAGTTTTTGGTTTGATATTTTACTTACAACATCGTTAGAAAAATCAATTTGCACTGGCTTTCTTTGCTCTTCTGCTTTTTTTATAATTCGTAGTCGCATCCACCTCTTTCTTCTATAAGAATGAATTTGTTTAATCGCAAGCCCAATTAGCCAAGGACGAAATGGCTTCTTCCTATCATATTTACGAAGCGATTCATATAGCTGTATGTATACTTCTTGAACGACATCATCTACATCCGTTTTATCTTCAATTAAAAAATGTGCTGTTTTATATACTTCTTGAATCGTTACATCATACAATTCGCTATACGCTTCTTTATTGCCTGATAAAGTTAATTGAATTAAATGTGCGTAATCTATTTCACCCTTCATATTCCAGCCCTCCTTTGTCTTACACTATATATTGGCAGGTAATTCATATTTCGTTCGATTTTTTAAAAGTTTTTTTATATAAATTAATATTATGATTCATTGAGTTCATAAGCTTCACTTATAATCAAACATAACTATTATATAATTTTCCAATTTCTAATGAACATTTAAAATGATTTATATAGTCAAATTTAGGAGGATATATGATGAAAGCTATCGTTGTAACGTCGTTCGGTGGTCCTGAAGTGATGAAATATACAGATGTGGATGTGCCGACTATTTCAGAAGACCAAGTTTTAATTCGCGTTGTTGCTACTAGTGTAAATTTCGCCGATATTAAATCCCGTTATGGTAAAAAAGGAAATAAAGCACTACCTTTTATACCAGGGATAGATGTCGCTGGTGTTGTAGAACGAGTCGGTTCTCATGTGAAAAATATTTATCCTGGACAGCGAGTCATCGCTTTTCCTCAAAATGGATCTTACGCAGAATACGTTGTCGCAAACGAAAATCTTACTTTTTCTTTACCTCATGAAGTCGATTTTCAAACTGCAGCTGCTTGTCCAATTGTATCTTTTACAAGCTATAATTTACTCGCTAATGTTGCAAGGCTTCAACAAGGTGAATCTGTACTCATTCATGCGGCTGCTGGCGGAATTGGCACTACTGCTATTCAACTTGCTAAACTATTAGAGGCTGGAACAGTTATAGGCATTGTCGGAAGTGAAGCAAAAAAAGAAATTGCTTTAGATGCTGGAGCTGATTATGTTATTTGTCATCAAGCTGAAGATTTTGTAGAGAAAGTCAATGAACTGACAAATGGTAAAGGGGTTGATGTAATTTTAGACTCTATTTCTGGAACGGTTTCTGAAAGAAGTTTAAACTGCCTTGCTTATTACGGTCGCCTCGTTCATTTCGGTAATGCTAGCGGTGAAATTGGTAACTTTCAAACGAAAGATTTACATGCAAGTTGCCGCTCTATACTCGGTTTTAGCTTTGGAACCACACGAAAAAAGCGTCCTGAACTGCTCCAAGAAACTGCAAATGAAGTTTTCCGTTATTTGCGTGACGGACGTTTACAAATTAAGGCTACGAAATCTTTTCCACTTCAAAATGCAGGGAAAGCACATGAATGGGTCGAAAGTAGAAAAAGTACAGGGAAAGTAATACTAACTGTTTAGTCCTCTTCCTGAAATGAATACTGGAAACAGAGGTGGCATTCATGGGATCACGAATTATGCATGTTATTATCGCTAGTGGTATTGCTGAGAAACTATCAATTCACGATAAGACTTCTTTCTTACTTGGAGCTGTAGCCCCTGATGCTGTTCATTCAAAAAAAGAAAAAGGAACCTCACATTTTTATGCCGGTACAACGAAGAACTATACGAGAAGAATAGATTATGATTCATTTTTTCATAAATATGAATCACATATAGATTCCCCATTTATTTTAGGCTATTATACCCACCTCATTGCCGATGATAATTGGCTAAGTGGATTTTTTCTACCTTGGCTAAAAAATAGAATAGAGAATGACGAAACTATCGCACCCCTGTACTATAACGATTTTAAATTGTTAAATGCAAAGTTGCTTCATCATTACGATCAAGAACAACAGCTTTTCTCTCTTCTCAATCAAGAGGCTCACATTGTGGATATTGAAGAGGTTTCTAAAGAAAACGTTTTAGAATTTCGAAAGTATCTTTTTGAAGATATGTTATATCCAAAGCAACATTTGCATGAAGACTTACAAGTATTTACGTTTGACCAAATCGTTGGCTATATTGAGACAGCTATTGAAAAAGGAGTATTTTTTATTAAACAACTCTCTAATGAAAAATCCACTTCAAAAATTTAATCCCCCTCAAATATATTTGAGGGGGATTTTCACATAGCAATATTATTATTGGTTCTTCTCCATAACCGCAAAATAATTCCCTTCACTATCAGCAAAGTTAAACACTTTACCAGAAGGCATAGTTACCATTTCTCCAACAGTAACATTTTTATTTGTTAAATCTGTATATAATTGATCAAGATTTTCTGAGAAGAACATTAGGGACGGTGTATCAAGATTCAATTCTGGGCTCATTTTAGAAATAACTTCTTTATTATGTAATATAATGCTCGTTTCTGCACCGCTTTTCGGAGCGATTTCAATCCATCTCATTCCTTGCTTATTATCTTCCTCTGCAACTACATGAAACCCTACCTTTTCCGTCCAAAAATTTACTGCCTCATCTTGATTATTTACATATAACATAATTTGTCCTACTTTATGGATCATTACATTTCCCCCTAATGGTTTTTATATTCTATGTAGCTTTCTACAAATACTATCGTTATTCCTTTTGAGTTGGTATGTACTTCTTTGCAAAATTTATCGACTGACTCATCCCATCCAGTTCATCAAAATAATCATTTCTTTCAATCATGTTATATCCGTCGAATCCAATTTTATCTAATACTTTGAAGAATATATCGAAATCTACTTCACCATTCCCTGCTGCGACTTCTATATACTTAGTTGAACGATCACTTTTCACTTCTTTACAATCTTTAATATGAGTTTGTACTATATAATCTTTTAATAGTAATAAACCTTCTCCCGGATTTTCATTTACATCACTTATTAAATTTGCTGGGTCAAAGTTAACAGCTAGTCCTTTCGAGTTTGCAGTTTCTAAAAATCGTTTTAATACTATTGCTTTTTCAGATCCCGTCTCAATGGCGAAGAATCCTCCAAATCTGAACGCTAAGTCCCCTATTTCATTACAAACACGTAGCATTTTATCATAGTACTCACTATTTTCATCCTCAGGGATTTTCCCAATATGGGCTGTTACTATGTTAGCTCCTAACCTTAACCCTTTATCAGTAATATATTTAAAACTCTCTATTACACATTCAGCTTCAGTTCCTATTATTCCATTTTCTCCGAAGCTAATTGCTAATGACGGGACTTGAATCTCATTAAAAGATAAGTTTTCTTTTAATGTATTCCATTGTATCTTTGAGATGTTAGCTAAGTTGAAAGTCGGATTCATAGCATATAATTGAATATATTCTAAATCCCATTCCCTTGCTTTTTGTATTCCTTCGTTTACTTCAATATATTTCGTATTCAAAAACATTCCTAATTTCCTATCCATATATGTACCTTCTTTTTATTATTTCGCATCATTTTAATATTCGACTTTTTTATATTATTTCCTCGTATAAACCAAATAAATAAACTACCCTTTTTTCGATACTCCCAGTAGAAGCATATATATGATAGGCACATTAAAAACACTAATACAATTCCCATTATCACTTGTTTACAAACAAAAAAGACGTAACTACAAATAGTTACGCCTTCTCCATCATTTATCTAGGCTTTTTCTTCCCAGTAAATGCTGGTTTCTTTTTCTTTGGTGCTTTCGGTTTCGTTTCTACGAATGATCCCTTGAACATTTCTTGCTTCGTAAATACAATGCCTAGTTTTTTCGCAAATTGCAGTAATTTACGCTCTTCTTGTGGTGTTACAAGAGACACGACAGTTCCTTCTTTACCCATACGTCCAGTACGTCCTGAGCGGTGAATATATTGGTCTACTGTGTCTGGTAATTCTAAGTGAATTACATGTGTTAAATCGTCAATGTCGATACCACGTGCTGCAATATCAGTAGCAAGTAGAATTTCTACTTTCCCTCCGCGGAAAGCACGCATTGTCGCTTCACGCTCTTGTTTACTTGCTTCTGCATGAAGAGCTGCTGCTTTCATTTTACGGAATTTCAATTTCTCAGTAATTTCATCTAAACGGAATGGGTCGTTTAAGAACGCAACTGCTTTTACATCGCCCATATGCATAATTCTTCTTACGTAATCATTTTTTTCGCGTCGCTCACAAATGATATACGTATGCTCAACTAAGCTTTTTGATTCTGCACGTGTTACACGTACTAATTGTGGTTCCACTGCTAAATCACGTGCCGCATCTTCTGCCGCTTTTGTCATTGTCGCCGAGAAGAATACTAATTGACGATCGCGCATCGTTGATTTAATTACATCTTGCACTGCGCCCATCATTTTTTGCTTTACAATTTGATCAAACTCATCAAATACAATTGTTTTTACTTCATGCATTTTTAGCTTTTTCATACGAATTAATTCTAAAATACGGCCTGGTGAACCGACAATTACTCTTGGGTGTTTCTTTAATTTTTCAACTTGGCGCTTAATATCTGCACCACCAATTAAAGATGCACCTGAAATTTCAGTTCCTGCTGTAAACTTTTGAACCTCTTCATGAATTTGCATTACAAGTTCACGTGTTGGCGCTAAAACAACAACTTGTGGCTGTTTTACTTCAGGATTAATTTTATGTAAAAGGGGTAATAAGTACGCTAATGTTTTTCCTGTTCCAGTTGGAGATTCAGCTATAACGTCTTGTCCTTCTAAAATAGTTGGAATCGCTTGTTTTTGAATTTCAGTTAACTCTTTAAAACCAGCCTTCTCCCAAGCTTGTTGTAAAAATGGTTGCATATCTTTTATCATTTGTTTTTCTCCTTTATCTCTATTTTTGAAGAAAATGCTGTATTGTTCGCACCGTTTCTATCATGTGTGAAATAACAGCTATTAAATCATCAACATGGTCTTCTGTAATCGCTTTTTGAAATAGAACCTCTACCTTATTATGATATGAAATCGCTTGCTTATTATATTCGTATGAAACTTTCTGCATAATCATTCTTTCTTTTCCCCATATAGAACGCATTAATGTTTCAATTTCTTCACATTTTACTTCTGGTTGTTCTAACGGGAATGAAAATGCTAGCTTCATCTCACAACCTGGTGTAAACTGAGGCACTTCTAGTATTTCACCAGACAAGTTCTTTGCATCCACAGATAATGAAAATGTTGCTTCTACTAATGGTTCAAACGGTTCTGTTAATTGAAATGAGATATGATATATACGACTTAATGAAGCAAGATCCATCATATCTTTTCGATCTGTTACAAGAATATCTCCATGTAGATCAAAATCATACACAGCACCTTCTACGATTACTTTTAAATTGTCAAAAGCAGTTGGATCAAACATAATTTCCTCCAAAAAACAGGCGCCTTTCGATGGAAAGGCGCCACTTGATGTATATATAGTTTACAGATAAACGAGATGAATTACAACCTTTTAGAATAAACCTACTGCTTTTCCATCTTCATTTACATCCATTTGAAGTGCTGCTGGCTGTTTTGGAAGACCTGGCATTGTTAACATTGTACCTGTTAACGCAACGATAAAGCCTGCACCGATAGATGGTTTTAACTCACGAATTGTAACGATAAAGTCAGATGGACGACCTAATTTTGTTGCATCGTCAGAAAGAGAGTATTGTGTTTTCGCCATACAAACTGGTAGGTTACTCCAACCTTCTCCTTCATATTGAGCTAATTGCTTACGTGCTTTCGGAGCAAATTCAATATCTTTTGCGCCATATACCTTTTGAGCAATTGTACGAATTTTTTCTTCTAATGGTAATTCTAATTCATAAAGTGGTGCGTAGTTGTTTTCACCTTTTTCGATTTCTTTTAGTACTTTTTCAGCAAGGTCAACTCCGCCTTGGCCACCTTTCTCCCAAACTTCTGTTAAGGATACTGCATAGCCACGCTCATTACACCACTCTTGTAAGTATGTAACTTCTGCATCTGTATCTGTAATGAATTTATTAATTGCAATTACGAAAGGCACACCGAAGCTTTGAATTGTTTCAACATGCTTCTGTAAGTTTTCCATACCTTTTGCTAATGCATCTACATTTTCTTCTTTTAATTGATCTTTTGCAACGCCACCATGCATTTTAAGCGCACGAATCGTCGCAACAATAACAACTGCTTCTGGTTTAATGCCAGCTGCACGAGCTTTAATATCTAAAAACTTCTCAGCGCCTAAATCAGCACCGAATCCAGCTTCTGTAATAACATAATCACCTAATTTTGCTGCCATTGTTGTAGCGATAACACTGTTACAACCGTGAGCGATATTCGCAAATGGTCCGCCATGAATGATAGCTGGTGTATTTTCTAACGTTTGTACTAAGTTCGGCTTTAATGCGTCTTTTAATAATAGTGTTAACGCACCTTCTACACCTAAATCTTTAACCGTTACAGGTTGATTTGCAAAGTTATAAGCAACTACGATGCGAGATAGACGTGCTTTTAAGTCTTGAATATCTGTTGCAAGGCAGAACACGGCCATAATTTCAGATGCTACTGTAATGTCAAAACCGTCTTCACGTGGTACACCTTGTACAGGTCCACCAAGACCAATTACTACGTTACGAAGGGCACGATCATTTAAGTCAACACAGCGTTTCCAAACAATTTTACGTGTATCAATTCCAAGTGGGTTTCCTTGTTGGATATGATTATCAATAAACGCTGCTAATGCGTTATTGGCAGTTGTGATCGCATGGATATCTCCAGTAAAGTGAAGGTTAATGTCTTCCATTGGTACGACTTGTGAAAAACCGCCACCTGCTGCTCCACCTTTTAATCCCATCGTCGGTCCAAGAGATGGTTCACGAAGTGCAATTACTGTTTTCTTACCAATTTTGTTAAAAGCTTGACCTAAACCAACTGTTACTGTTGATTTACCTTCTCCAGCTGGAGTTGGGTTAATTGCTGTTACTAAAACAACTTTACCGTCTTTCTCATCTTGTAAGCGCTTAAAAATATCAAGAGATAACTTACCTTTATAATGCCCGTATGGCTCTAATTCATCTTCTAAAATATTTAAATCAGCTGCAATTTCTTGAATCTTCTTCATACTCGCTTCTTGTGCGATTTCAATATCGGATTTCACTGTTGTAGTAGTTGTCATATACCCTAGTCCCCCTTTAATTGGTTCTGATGATATTGTATCAGTTTTTTGTATTTTCTGCACTTATTTACCTCCTAAAAATTCTTTCATTTCTTTATACGTTTTTTAACATAAATACCCATAAGAATGTTAACGATTGTTGCAACTCTGTAGGTAGTTGACCTAACATCTTCTCATTTACTCCGCGCTTATATACGCCGATGCCATCTACAACTTTAAAACCTTGTTCTTTCGCTAACTGTTCAAATTCCCAAGGCATCATTGTATTACAAACAACGTCTTTTCCGTACAAGCGAGGATAACTATTCTCTCGTGGCTTTGCTGTCGGTCCTAAAATTGCAATACATGCATATCCATCTTTCTTTAACACACGCTTTATTTCATTTAACGCTCGTAATGGCTCTTCCGTCCATTCTAAAGAATTAATTGCCATAATTGATTCAAATTGCTCATTTTCAAATGGTAATGCAGAAAGATCTCCTTTTATAAAAGATAAATTTGGTCCTTCCCCGCGCTCCTTACCTTTTTGAATCATCACTTCCGATAAATCTACTCCCACTGCTTTATAGCCTGCGCGACTTAATTTATATGTACCGTACCCATCACCACAACCAACATCGAGCACTAGTGCTTCTTTCTTCACGTATTGTTCAAAAAACGGAATAATTGTGCTCCTACTCCCGCTGTCCCACATCTCTTGACTATTTTGATTCCAAAACTCTGCACTACTATCCCATTTCTTTTCTGCTGATTCATGCCAATTAAATTTCGTCATACATTCCCCTACCTTCACGCTTTATCACTCATTTCATTCTACATCATTTTCCAAAATTCCTGTTTTATCCCGCTTGTAGTAAGACACCTACCTCAAAATTCAATGGATGCGGACCAGTTAATGGGAGAGAACTGCTAATAAAAATCCAATTGTTGCTGGCTGATAATCAGTCCTAGTGAAAAAAATCCCACACTCTATCTTCAATAGGAGATGGATATGTTAACGATGGAATACGTATTCTCCATTTTTTGCTTTACTTGGGTTTAACTCATACTCATGCTCTTCTCATTTTGAAAGATACTATAGATACACCCAATTGAAAGAGAGGGATGTACATGCGAAGAAAGAGAAATCATCATTTTAAAAGTGGTGAAAAAAACGAAGAGTATGCTGCTGAAATATCACCAGCTGGCATTCCAATTAGACATAAGCGTAAAGAAATTGCAAATGAAATAGAAGGTACAAATACCGGCGCAATGGTAGGCTATGTCGCTTTATTTCTTTCGTTATTCTCCATTGCTTTTTATCCAGTTACGCTCGGCTCCCTAGCAATTTTAGTTGGCCTATTAGCTGTCAATTTCGGAGCAAGAACACTTGGATATACAGCAATTGGTTTTGGTAGTTTTTCTGTTTTATTTACTTTACTTTATCCCCTTGCTTTGTCAGCGTTTTAAAAAAACACACCAAGTTATACTTGGTGTGTTCATTCGTGATACAACATAATATGACCGCATCCACAGCAATGTTTCGCTGTAATTTCTTGAAACACTGGATAATTTTCTTCATCCCTATGCTCAATAAAAACCTTTTCAAAACGGTACATGTTTGGCGCATATGCCCAATCTTGTTTCGTACGTGCATATAACGTTGAGGAAAAAAACTCCTCACCACCGCAAACGATACATGTATTCTTCATCGCTATCCCTCCTATGCTTGTCTTACTTCATCTATATGAACATAAGCATAAAAAAAAGACCTTCTATTACTAGAAAGTCTTCTCTGAAACAAAAAGAAATGTACCAAACATTCCTACTCCGCTATATTCTTTTGAAACACCAGCTTCTGTTTTAAATGTTTGCTTTACAGTCATAAAGAATACACCATTTCGTGCATCTGTACTTTCAAATTGTAGTTTTTCTTTTTTACCATCTACATTTTGCGTGCATTCAAAACTACTCTCGTTACAATTCAACGCATACTTATCCTGTACATACACTTTAAAATCTGATTCTTTCGGACAAGTTATAAGTAATATTGCCACGAGAATAATACTTATAATACCCACAATTGTATAATATTTCTTCATTTGTACTCCTTTCAAATGACAAGAAAACTTGACTTCATACGCCAAGTTTTCTTAGTCAACAACCCATTGCCACTCTTGTTCTTTCTTATCAAAAATGAGCCAACCTGTTTCTGTTGCTTCCTCTTTCAATTCATCGATATTATCTAACACCTCATCCGTACTTTCATACGAACCAACTACATATACCGGAATTTCAAGACCTCTTCTTGACTCAATCTTCCCTGCTAGATCTATGTAAAGACCATCTTCCATTAGTGGAATAAGTCCCATAATCAATTCTTTTGAAATCGCTGGGAAAATTTTTGATTTTTGGAAGAAAGAAAAACGTTTCTTACCGAAAGCACCGAGTTTATACGGAATGACTTTACTTAACATTCCTACAAAATCAGCAATTCTACGATAATACACTTTGTTGTACCATCCGTCATCATGTGAAAAATAAACAAATCTATTTTTCAACAGCGGAAAGAATGTTCTTGCAAGTGGTTCTTTTTTGTGAGCCAAATATAATAATTCTGCAATTTCTTTCGGCTCTAATTCATCTAAATCGCTTGCATCATCAAAATCTACCCAACAAAATTCATCAAATTCATCAATCTCTGCTTGAATTAACTTATGTATATTTTCTTCCTCAACATATTCAAATAAAGTATGATAATGAAAATCCGTCCATTCGAAGTTGTGCTTCAAAAGCAACACTTGATGAAGCGGTGAAGGGATGTTACTCGCAAACTCTTTAAACGTAATTCCTGATGTAATAAAACAATGACCTCGACGATTACCATTAATATATATCATATTCTTTACTTGGTCAGATCCTCCAGACAAAGCACCTAGCCACCTTCGTTTTATATGTTTCAATTCTATAGCATATTTTAACATGAAAAATTTTAGAAACATAGAAAAAACTTCAAAAACTATTTACAATTTCATGTGTTTTATTACATAGTGATTACAAGAAAAAACGCCTGCTCATAAGCAGGCGTTTTTAAAGGATTTCATCAGGGTTTTGAGGATGATGATTTCCCTCTTTCTTTTCTTCTTTTTGGAACATCGATTGAATTTTATCAATTGTTTGTGGAGCTAATTCAATCATTTTTTCTGCTAAATGTGTCGCATTTTGTAGATGAAGAATATTTACTCCATCTTTATTCACCACAAGAAATGCTACTGGTGTAATAGAAACACCACCCGCGCTACCGCCACCAAATGCAGCGTTACCGTTCGCTCTTTGTCCATCATTCGTTTGGAAATCAGAACCTCCTGCTCCAAAACCGAACGCTACTTTAGAAACCGTTAACACCACACCACCGTCAGCCGTTTGAACAGGCTCTCCAACAATCGTATTTACATCAACCATTTCTTTTAAATTTTCCATTGCTGCTTTCATTAACCCTTGAATTGGATGATCCACCGTTCATAACCTCCTTTGTCATATCTTTCCTAGTTTTTCCGAAAGTTTGTGAACTAAACATAAAATTTTATATTGATTTCAAAAAACTTAAGTTGTAATATTTAGAAAAATAAAAAAGAGGTCGATTCGTTATGATGCGAAAATTAACAAAGAAAGATCATGAACAAGTATTCGCTTACCTAAAAGAAGAAGCAGCCCTTAACTTGTTTATTATTGGAGATATTGAAGCTTTCGGTTATGACACAGATTTTCAAGAACTATGGGGAGTATTTAAAGAGAATGGAACATTAAAATCAATTTTACTCCGATTCCACGATTCATTTATACCATATAGTAAAGAAGACTTTGTTACCACTGATTATGAGGCACTTCTTTCCGCATATAAGCCACTTAAACTCTCTGGTAAGTCAACCATTGTAGAAAAGTTTGAAACTGCTCCAAGTCTACAATTAGGCGTCAAAAATGAAATGTATTTTTGTGAATGTCTAAATGACAACAACTTACCTGACACGCCTATTCATGAAACGATTAAACTTGCGTCACTCGATGATATAGAACGAATTATGAAATTACGAAGTGACATTGCTGAATTTCCGACTACCAATGAATCAGAGAAAATATTAAGGCAGGCTATCGAAACGAATACAGGACGCACATACTATATTGAAAAAGACGGCGTGATCATCGCATCCGCCTCTACTTCCGCTGAAAATTCATTATCCGCTATGGTAGTTGGTGTATGTACACACCCGAATTATCGTGGAAATGGCTACGCTTCACTCATACTACAAAAAATGATTCAAGACTTTACGAAAGAAAGCCGAACACTTTGTTTATTTTATAACAATCCAGCTGCTGGACGAATTTATAAACGACTAGGATTTAAAGACATTGGGATGTGGACGATGTATCGATAATAAGAGGTACTCTATAAGAGGAAATAGTCGTAACTTAGTAATACAAGCAAATTACAAAATAACCCACACCGTTATTATGAAGATGGAGAAACTACTTGTAAAGCCGTGCCCCTAACTAAAACATGTCATGTATTCAAGCTAAATTTAGACAGATAAATGCCCGAGTTGCATCTACTCCAGCAACTGGGGCTACATATTTATACTCAAATTCTTTCCACTACAAATAGAAATATTTATGAAACATTTATCACACCTATGTCGCTATTATCTTTCCGTGCAAATGCCCTTCTTAATATTACTGCTTCTTATTATACTGTGCTTTAAAATCAATATATTCCTGTTTCGCATCTTGGTTATTACCTTGGTGACTATCAAAATATGTATGTATTTTTGATATGTGTTCTACTAACTTTCCTTCTTCATTTCTCTTTTTATAATTCATTACAATACTTACTTCCAATATCTGCTCTGAACCCTTTGTAAACTCAATATGCAGTGCGATCGATCCACCACCATATTCATCATATTGTATTTTCAACTTATCATTAATAATACTTTGAAACTCTGATTCAGTTAGTTTATATCCAACAGTACTAGGCTGACCAAACTTTTTTATATCATCTCCTGGCTTCATCTTTAGTTTCCCAATCCCTTTTAAACGATCTACAATTAAGTTCACGTATGAAACATCCAGACTTGAATCCGTACTTTGTACCTGTCCATTCTCATAACTAATATTTGTACTATAATTAACTTCTTCTCTATAATTTTTATTATCTACTTTCGAGGTAATTTCTTGTGTTGTATTTCCATATAAACTTTTATCTTTCGTATTATATATACCTTTCGAAGTTTGATAAATTGTTTTACTGTGCTCTCCATCTTCCTTTTGCTCATATGTACTATATATACCTCTTTGTTTCACATACGCATATCCATCATCACTAGCGGACATAACCTTTTTCATGTCACCTTCATCCAAAGCTTTGACAAATGGCTCATACTCTATCTTTTTTTCAAAAAAACTACATGCTTGTAGTAAGCTGATTACTATTATGATAGTAATCATTTTAAACACTTTTTTTTGTTCATTTCATCATCACACTACTCTCTACATTTTCAACTAGATAATCTTTTAATCACATTACATAATTAAAATTTCTTTTAGTAGTTAAAATACTCTCCTTTAAACCACTACTTTTTTCACCATTAAAACTTACAATACACACTTTCTTTATGCCTTACGTTTCGATTTACCTTTTTTATTTCTCTTTCGATATCTTGGAGTCTCTCTTTTATGTTGCTCCCACGTTTTATTAAATGACGGAAATTTAAACCTGCAATATGCTAATAGCTGAAATTCAGCTGCACCGATGGCTATCGTATACATTAAAACAGTTCCTATTACATATCCAATAAAAGTATCAAATGCATAATCATTATGAAAATAAATCAAAATAAGAAGGATTAATGCGTATATTGAAGCAACTTTCATCATTGTTCCTTTTGTTTTACTAAAAAAGGACACGGATCTTTCATCCATACTAAACGCACCTTCACTTGCCAATTTAAATGTATCTATTTTTGTTACAATATGGAAAATTACCGCTCCTAAATATAGCAAACATACATAATTCAACGTAATACGATCCATTGAATTATTAGCTATTTCAGAAACAACTAAAACTGTAAGTAATATAGTAGCCATTTGAAATGCATATAATAATACGACAAGTGTTTGTAACTTTTGAAATTTAAATTGTGCTTTTGGAAATAAATATAGCACGAAAAAAATTACTTGCAGAGCATATGCCAACACCTCTAGCTTAACAATTCCTATGTTAAGGAGAACCATACAGTACTCCCAACCACCTGATACAATAATAGAAAAAACGGCTATTGAACTATAAAGTATTCCTCCAAACATAAATCCTGTAGCACCTTCTGGACTTAAACGATCTTTACATGTCATCCTAAATTCATCTAAATCTTCTTTTATATTCCACATCCTGACTTTTCACCTCTATACAGTTTAAATAATTTTCATTCAATAAAATCCCATTACATTCCTAACTTTTTAAGTACATTCATCTTTGTGTAACTATATTCGGATAATATTATCTCTACATTAATTACCGTACATAATCAAAATGCTTTTGATAGTTCAAATAGCCTTCTTTCTCCTCAAAAGCTCTAAATATTCTTCTCTCTTTTACTTAAGCATATCCCTCATACTCCCTGAAACTCCACTCACTTAGTAAAAACGTTACTGTCAGCACAATTGTATCGAGATAATAAAGCTCTTTAATTTTATCTTCAGAAAGGTGATAACCTCCAATCAACAATATGCTAGCAGGTTATTACAGTTATTTTAAATTTGTTTTTTATTTTAATGGATTCGACTTTTGCAAATAATAATGTTGTTTAATTTGAGAAGCGAATATTAAAAACATACTACTTAATAACTCGTGATTAAGTCTTCGCCCTCATATCTAGGATCTTTCTCAACTTTACCATCTTTTGTTTTGATGACTTTTAGTCTACCTAACCACTCTGCTCCGTTATATGTCTCTTCACTTACCCATACATTATGCTTTTTACCATCTACCTCAACTACTAATGTGGGGTGTGTAAACATGAATTCCTTCTCTACATGCCTACCTACAATTTCTGCATGTAATGATGTACCTTCTTTAACTAGTTTACTATTCTGATACCCTTCGATAATAGGTAATCCAATAAATACAAAGAATATGAGTCCAAATACGATTACTTTCTTCTTTGTACTCCATTTATTCTTTTCTTTCAATTCCTTCTGTCTCGCTTCTCTTTCTTCCCGTTCCTCCAAACTCTCATTTAAAGCGTCTTCCCATGCCTTAATTTCCTCTTCGATTTCTGCTTCAGCTCTTGCTAGTTTTTCTAGTTGTTCATCGGTTGCTACCATCTCATATGAGTTGTCTCCAACCAAACAAATTTCAGTACCATTTTCTTTTACTTTTCGCAAGTCTTTTTCTGTACAATTAAACTCTCGAATGATTTCCCCTTGTGTGTTTACCAATCTAACGTAAATGTTTTTTTCTCCTTCTTCTTAAACATCTGAACTCCCCCTTATTTGTTTCCTATCATAGATAACCCTATTGTAATTAAGAGAAAGAAAACGATAATAAGGAAAGTCTTCCCTTTGCTTACTTGTGTTGTAGAACCTTCCAAGACAGCCCATATAAAAATTGGGAAAAGAAGAATACCTAGGAGAATATCAACCAACTTGTTGCTACTCTTCTTTAGTGGTTTTTCTTCTACTATCGGTTTTATCTGAACAGCTTCTTTTCTTATTTGTTTCGGTTTCTTTTTCTTGCGTCTATGATTCCCCCAACTTACTCCGCCACATTTTAAACTTAGCTGCAAATTGATCTTCCATTCTTCAAAACAAATCAGCTCCCTTAGAATGATTTATTATTATGAAAAGACTTTTCATAATTCACATAATCTTGCTTCGCTTTCCTCTTTAACTTCATACTGTCACCAGTTACTCTAGGCATTTTTAGTTTCATTACGTTCCCTTATTGTTCCTATCATAAATCCTAAAGCATCCTCAGGACTCCAACGATGTTTACATATCATCCGAAATTTATCTAAATCTTCTTTTTTTATATTCCATATCCAAGTTTTCCACCTTTAACTACCTTTACTTAAATCATATAGATTAAAAATAAAAACCTTCTCATTTTAACGAAAAGAGAAGGTTTTCTTACTGTTATACATTCATGCCATATTCAAAACTTTCCCTCTTCAAATAACGTATTATAGTTGTTAATCTTTGGAATTTTATTTTTGCTATTAATTTAGGCATTTTTACTTTTCTTAAAAAACACCAAATATGCAAATAATGACGAAATTAAGAGGAATACACCCGCCCCTATACCCTCATATATTTTAAAATAAACAGCAGCAATTATCACAAATATTGACATTATTATTATTAGAATCATTGTATATTTCATTATAAATTCTAACGCTTGATAGATAGATACTATTGTCCTTTGAAAAAAACTTTGCTCTGTTTCTGAAACATTCCGATCCTTAATCAAAATAACACCTTCCCCTCTTTACAAATTGACTTTTGAATAAACTTTCCCCTTCAAACTAGCAACAAAGCGAACTATAGCACGTAACTACTACCAATACAGAATGAGCCCGTTGAAAATCGCATGTCGAAATATTAAGTTAATTACATATAAATTTGAGAACGAAAAACCTCCTCATTCTAACGAGAAGAGAAGGTTTTATTTATGATATTTCCCCAAACCCTATTCAAAACTATCTCTTTTATGATATTTCATGATGTTTCCATATGTTAAAAGCCACAAGCTTAAAATATTATTCTTCATTAAATACAGCAATCTTCACTTCAACATACTGTAAAGACTCATCACCGCTAAACACATGATAAATTGGCGAGGCTAAATTCAGATTATTATCCTCCATATACAGAAGCATTTCACCATATACCTGCTCTGTTAATTTTTCATAATCTCCCGTATATCGTTTCATGAGCATCTCATCAACATAATAATAGCTCCTAAATTGAAGTGTTTCTGATGCTGGAATTTTATCTTCATTCACTGGCATGAATAATTCAACGTACATATTTTCATCAGATGGTATATTTTTCAAAGCATAAAACATCGGACCTTTTACTGTTAAATTCTCTGTTGCAATTTCTGACATAAAATGTTCAATTGCTTCTTCCATATCTTCGTAATGAAAATAGTACTCTTTCGAAACAACATTTGTATATGCAATACTTTGTCCTTCAATTATCATTTTATTGTTTCACCTACTTCTCTAATAGGAGCATAAATATCTAGCCACATGTCACCGTATACGTCTAAACATACGTGATAAAAACCATTATCTAACTTGATATGATGCTGTTCTGCAAACTCATGTATTAAATTATAAGCCTCCTCAATATCACCATCTTCATCAGTAAATCGAACACTTAATGCCTCTTCAATAATTAATCCATCAACGTATTCATATGCAGAATTCTCTCCCAATTTAACACGCTCATTTACTGGAACAGAATACGTATATTCACCGTACTCTGGTTCATTTTCCAATGGCTGATATTTAAAAAGAACAGGACCTACAGCATATATTCCATTATGAACAACTTGATTTCTCAGTGCGATAGCAGGTAATAACCAATCTTCTTTTTTTACAATTTGAGTAATACTAATTAAATTTAAAAGTGATAATGCTTTATATTGAATTTTCATAATACCTACTCCTTTTACTATTCTTTCTCTTGGCTATATATTCTTTTGTTTCTTCAAATGTCACTTACGCTCTCTTTCATATTCCTTCCACATTATAGTAAATGGCGAACATTTAAACCTACTATACTCATTTCCTTTACGCCTTACGTTTTGATTTACCTTTTTTATTTTTCTTTTGATATCTTGGAGTCTCTCTTTTATGTTGCTCCCACGATATGTTAAATGAAGGGAATTTAAATCTACAATACGCTAATAGCTGAAATTCAGCTGCACCAATGGCTATCGTATACATTAAAACAGTACCTATTACATACCCAATAAAAGTATCAAACGCATAATCATTATGAAAATAAATCAAAATAAGTAGGATTAATGCGTATATTGAAGCAACTTTCATCATAGTTCCTTTTGTTTTACTAAAAAAGGAAGCGGATCTTTCATTCATACTAAACGCACCTTCACTTGCCTGTTTAAACGTATCAATCGTTGTCACAATATGAACAATCACTGCTCCAAAAAATAAGAAACCTACATATACTAATGTAATTCGATCAATTGTATAATCAGACATTCCAGGAAGAATTAGAGCCGTGAATAATATCGTACCTAATTGAAATGCATATAATAATACAACAAATGTTTGTAACTTTTGAAATTTAAATCGAGCTTTTGAAAATGAATATAGAATTAAAAAAATTATTTGTAAGCTATATAACACAAGTTCCATTCTAACGATTGTTTTCTCAAAGAAAGTAGTATAATAGTCCCAACCAAACGTTACTAAAGTACCAATAAGAAAAAACATCATTACTGAAACAAACACTATTGTTCCTATCATAAATCCAAAAGCACCTTCAGGACTTAATCGACGTTTACATGTCATCCGAAATTTATCTAAATCTTCTTCTTTTATATTCCACATTACCTATATGCACCTTTCTTGTAGTCTTATTACCAAAATATAGATCCAAGTTTGTGTGTTACTTTTTTAACTCCTTTTTTAGCAAGATCAATTGCATTGTCTTCTCCTCCTAAAAAAGACCATTTTTTATTAATTGCCCATGTAAGTCCTACGGCAACACCAGCTCCAACCACAGTTCCAAGCGGCGGAAGGAAAAACGACCCTGCTACAGCACCAGCGGCCATCGCTCCAGCATTTGCTCCAATATCTACAGCTGAATCTGTTGCTATATCAGCTACATCATGTAACTGCCAACCATCATCTTTAGTAGCGTCTACAACATTCCCTCCGACTGACACAACAGCCCCAAAAATACCTGCTCCTTTCAATACTGTGGCCGGTTTCCCCATACCTTTAAACATTTCTTTCCATTTTCCAGGATGTAAATCCTTTAAACCGTCTGCATAAGCAGTCTTAAATGCACTCAATCCTCTCTCCCCAATTGCAGTAGGCAATCCTTTCTTCTCCCAATCAACGTGGAAATCTTGATAACTTTGAAACTCTGGTAATTTTAAAATGGTTTTTCTTGCTTTTTTTATTTGTGCATTTGTTGTTTTTAAATCACCAAATTCAAATTCTAATTTATTCTTGATAAATCGAACTAAAACATCATCATTATTATCCATTGTAAGGATTTTTGCTACTTTAACCAAATCTTCTTTCTTTAATGTCGATAGTTCATATACTCCTTTCCCTTTTCGACCTTTAGGATCAAAAAGGACGTCTAAAGCATAATTCTTTTTAACATAATGCATGCGTATATAGGAAGCTAAAAGAGCCTTAGTTCCCTTAACACTAATGTCGAATTTGGTCATTGTATCTGCCATTACCTTAATGATATTTCCAATTGCCACGCTAGATATAAGCTTCCCTATTGCAGCGATAGACAAATTTCCATTATTCACTTTTATTTGTTGCATTCCCTCATCTATCTTACGCATTAATTCATCAAACTCTTGCAGGTCACTTTGCTTACTGTTATAAGTCTCTAATTTTTCTAATGTCTCACTGATTTCTTTTTGGCTTTTTACAGCGCCTTCAGTGATGCTTGATGATGATGGATATTGAATTGCGACGATGTCACTAATCGTACCTACTGTTTTTTTCGCCTCTTCATTAGAGTGGCTAAATCCCTCACTATATCCATTAACTTTTTTCTTTACATCATCCAAATAACTTCCATGAATTTTTGCATCTGCATCACTGTCAACCTCACTGTTAAACTCCTCTATTGCTTTTTGAAATTGACTTTTTAACATTTCCGTTGTAACTGTAAATCCAGTGATAACAGCTCCATGAACTGTAGATAAATGATTCTTAATAGTATCAGCAGCTTTCCCTTGAAAAGAGTTAATTTGTGTAAAGTCCTCTATTTTTTGCTGCAATGTTTCCAAATGTTGATTTAACTCTTCAGCACTTGAATTAAACCGCTCTTGCAGTTCTTTTACTTCTTGTAACTCTATGATTTTGCTCATATTTTCCCCCTCCTATCCCTTTACATAGCACGGTGAGCTGAACTGTCTTTCAAATCTTTTCCAAGCTTTTCATCTTGCTGAACCATTTCTTGTCCTGTTTGCTGAATTCTACTAATATCCTTTTGTAGTATTTGTTCATATTGCTGCACTTTTTCCGATAACTTTTCAATCGCTTCACAATATTTTTTCAGTTTACTTAAATTCGTACGATGTAACTGCATACCATTAAATTTAGTCTTACCTAAATCACTAGCACCACTTTTCAAATCACTTACTTTCGCATCAAATACCCCTTTATTTAATTTAATTTCCCCCATTTATCATTTCCCCGCCTTCTGTACTTCTACTTGAATACTAGCGTCAACCATTGAAACACTTCTACTTAGAGAAAGAATACTAGACTCACATGTAGCGATTTCTCTTTCAAGCCGCCGTATAGCTTGATCGATGTCTTCTTGCACTCTCCCTAGTTCTCCGATAAACTTCCCTAAATTCGAAATGACTTGTTGTTCATATGTTTCTTTAAAAGTAGTTGCTCTTTGCCCTTTCCAACTACTCTCGTTTATTTCTAAGGACTTAAACTGCTCTTGATTTTGTTTAATTGCTTCAAGATTATTTACAAATTTCCCTTTAGCAGTTATTAGCCTTCTTAGTTTCATTTGTAGTTCAGCCAATTGCCCTTGTTGATGACTTATACTACTTAATAAACCAGATTTTTGACTATTTAATTCCTCTATCCCCATGCAAATCCCCCCTTAAATAGTTGGCACTTTAATTCTAGTAGCAAAACGATTTTCAACAAAATACCCTTCAAATGGATTTAATTTTGTACTACTTAAATCTTTATTAGATACATCGAAGACCATTTGGCCTGATGATTTTCTAAGTAAAATAACATGAGATTGCGTTTTTATTGTTTTTGAAACTAAGTCGTATCGACTGTCAATTGAATCAACATCACAGCCAATTACGAAGTGGATGCCCATAAATGCACCATTTGTTATTAATTCCGCTAAACTATATATATCGCTATCCTCTAAATTACTTAAAATATCATTTACATCTGCAATTACGATTACAATCGGCTTAAATTTCTTAATAAATTCTGCCGGGTTCACTGTTTCACTTGATGCTTCCTGCTCCTCTTTAAACGCCGCTTCTCTCGATTTATAAGCGTTTGTAACTTGTTTAATCGTTTTCTCAATTCCTGTTTTTTCAGCTACATATAAAGCAGCGCTCTCTCTATAGTTTGAGAAATTTCGTGTTCTTGTATCAATTAAACCTAGGTCAAAGTGTCCACTGTCTGCTAACTGTTGAAGGAATTGATGAACTACATTTTCAACTTCATCTTTCTTAATTCCCCCTACAACAATATTAGACGCTTCTGTTAAATCTAATTCGAGAGGCGTAACGTTTTCTGTCTCTACACCAAATGTTAGTTTGCCTGCTTCAATAATTTTTCTTGTTTCTGGCCATGCAATAAATTCTTTGTATTCTAGAACTTCAGGTACCATAGGAATTGCTTTCGGTCTTTCTCCATCCCAGAAGGAATCCATCTCTTTTCCTTCAGCTTGTATATTTTCAATTCGAGTAAGGACATCTTCTCCATCTGTCGGTAAAGCTGTTTGGAAGATTGTTGGTTCGTCAATTTTAACTAAACCACGTCCTGCTAATTCTTCAATTTTCAACTCTGTTCTTCCTACAATCGCTCTAGATTCTGCCTCATCTATCATATATAGAGCAATTTGTAGTTTAATATTTGTATTTACTTGTACTCTCAATGCATTTTGACGTGTAGCTGTAAGCATTAAATGAATTCCTACCGCTGCCCCTTCACGTACAATTTGTGCAATAATGCGTTCAAAATCTTCGACAAATCCAGCTTCTCTAACAGCATCATAGTTATCTAACGTAATTAATATTGTTGGTAATACTTCTTTACTAGCTCTCTCATACATTTCAAGACTCGCAACGCCATATTTACTTAGCAATTGCTTTCTATCTTTTAATAGGTCTTCTATGCGACGAAGAAACTTCTCGCATTTTTCAACTTGGTCTAATGTAATGATGTCTGCCACATGCGGTAAAGATTTTAATGGCATTAAACCATTTGTTCCGAAGTCTAATAAATACACATGCAAATGCTCCGGACTATGTTGACGAGCTACATCCATAATGACTGATTGTAAGAATGTTGATTTTCCGTAGCCTGGACTTGAGAAGACCGCTACGTGTCCGTCTTTACTAATATCTAATGTTAATGGTTTTTGTGATTGTAATTCAGGCTGATCTAGTAGACCAATTGTTGCTTGTAATGGTTTCTTTTCTTTCGTCCATGCTTCTTTGAACTGAATAGCATGTAAGTCTTGTAAATATACGCTTTCTGGAAGTGGTGGTAACCACGGTCTTGCTAATGCTTCAATTTCATTTATTTCTGCGTAATCGTGAATGTAGTCAATAACAGCATCCAGTTCAGATGGTACGCTTATTACTTCTTTACTGCTACCAAGTCCACTTAAGTCTTCACTTAATATTTCATATTGTCCTAGATCATTTATTGCATAGATTGTTGCATCTAAATGTTCTTTATCCTCTTTATTTTCTACATAGTCTGCTCCGCTCCAAGCTGATTGGAATAGTTCATAAATTTCATTATTCCCAACTTGTAAGTAAGCACGTCCTGGTAATGTAATTTCAGCAGCATCCGGTGTTTTTAAAATTTCATTACTATCTGACGTATTTTGAACTTTTAATGCTAGTTTGAATTTCGAGTTACTCCAAATTTGATCATCTACAACACCACTTGGTTTTTGCGTAGCTAATATTAAATGAATTCCGAGTGAACGACCGATACGCGCTGTTGAAACTAACTCTTTCATAAATTCTGGTTGTTCTGACTTCAGTTCCGCGAATTCATCACTAATTAAAAATAGATGTGGCATCGGTTCACTTACTAAGCCTTCTTTATACAGTTTTTGATACTGATTAATATGGTTTACATCATTTTCGCCAAATAATCGTTGTCTTTTTTGTAATTCAGCTTTAATTGATGCGAGCGCTCTCATACTTTGTGCTCCATCTAAGTTCGTAATTGTTCCTAATAAATGTGGTAAGTTTTTGAATAAATTCGCCATACCGCCGCCTTTATAGTCAATGAGAAGAAAGGCTACTTCGTAAGGATGGAAATTGACTGCTAGAGATAAAATGTACGATTGTATAATTTCCGATTTACCTGAACCTGTTGTACCTGCTATTAATCCGTGTGGTCCGTGTGCTTTTTCGTGTAAATTTAAGTTTACGATATCTTCTTTACCACGTAATCCAAGTGGTACAGCTAAAGATTTATGCGCTGCATTTTTCTCCCAACGACTTGTGATATTCAGTTCTTTTACTTTTTCAACGCCGTACATTTCTAAAAATGTTACGCTTTCTGGAATACTATTTTTTAAGTTTTGCAAATGATTTAATGGTGCTAATGCCCGTGAAATATCTTCTAAATTAAACCCTTTCGGTACGTGATTTAGTTTAAATTGACGGTTAACAAGCTCTCCTTGCTCTAAGATGATGTTCCCTTGTTTTGCATCTCTTATATCTATTACCGTTTTCACATGCTCCGGTAAACTTTGCATAACATCTTGTACAAATACAAGTGATACACCTAATTGACTCGGATCATCATTAAAGAATTCCATAACAACATGGTCTAATATTAGTTTTTCATCTGTAATGAGAACGACATAGTGCGGTGCAAAGTACATTTTTTCATTAGTAGAACTTTTTTCATCTAGTTTTAATTTTCGTTCTTTCAATATTTGATACAAACTATTTAACACTTGATCACGGCTACGATCATGGTATACAAATCCACGTACATTTATATCGCGAACACTTCCATGAGGTAACCAGCGCATCCAATCCCATTTTTCTTTTTCTTCTTCCGGAAAAATAGTAATAAACTGCAAGTCATAATAACTATGGAATAAAGCCGTTTGTGCAACTAATAATTGTAATTGCTCTAACACTAAAGAGCGTTGGCCAATATAACCGACTGGTCCATTCATTAAATCTGTTACAACTGGTACATCTTCCAATGATAGATAACGCTGTCTTAGTTCACGTGCTATATCGATTAATTCATCTTTCGTTTGACTAAATTCTTCTTCATTAAATTGAATTTCAAAACTCGTATTAGCTTGTCCTGTTCCAACGCTAAATGTTAAGAAATCATGATGTAACATTGTTTTTTCATAAATTCTAGGATTTACTTGAACTGCCATATTACGTATTACTTCTACATTTGGATTGTGATAATGTAATGCGTGACGCTGTTTTTCACTTTCTGCATGTAAATCTTTCGTTTTTTGTTTTATATACTCTCTATAGCTTTTATCTCGTTCAACAATGTCGACTTTATATTGCTTCAAATTTTTAATATACGATGTGACAGAAACAATGATTGTTACTAATGTCATCGCAATCGATGCGATAATAAACATTCCATATTTCATGAAAATAGCAAGTAATACAGTTACGACAATCATGACAAGTGAAGGTGCAATGATTCTTGCTAAATGCTCCGTTGGTTTTGATGGCATACTTGAAGGCTTTGCAATTGTCATTTTCTCTTCTGGTTCACGGTAAATAATACGTGGTGAACGATGATAGTCTGGATAACCACTTTGATAATTTGTTTCTGATTCTACTAAAATAGGTAACGCAGATTTCACTTTATCTTCTGAAGAAAGTACTTGAATGTCTTCACTACCAATCTCCAATAAAATACCATCAAAATATAATACGTCTCCTGATTCCAACATAACGCTATCTTTTAACTTCGTATAATTATGAAATACATCCCCGCCATACACGTTCACTTTAAAAGAATCGTACAACGTTTCGCGAGATAGCATTAAATCTACAATAGTCCCGGTAATAGAAATATCATCGTAATCGTTTTGACTCACTGTAAGAGAATGTTTCGTTCCGATATCAAACACTTTAGTTGTGCCAACAATAGATATAAAGATTTTCAAGCTCACATCTCTTGTTTTCCCAATCTCAATTTCCTTATTAAATTCTATTAATTGATCCTGTACCATCCAAGCATTTACTTCATTATTCCACTTTAACTCTATTTCTTGTTCTAAACTTGGATTCGTAATATCATTTGTCCACTCTTTTCCAATCGACACTATTGATTGCTCATTTGGATGTAATGTGCACTTATATATTTTGTCTCCATAAGTCAATACTAATAGTTGCTCCATCCGTGTTCACTGCTCCTTTTCAACTGCTTACTCTTTTTTCTCTGTGTCCGACAAATTTTTATCGCTTGATGAATTGCCATATTTCTTTTTATATTCATCTAATTGTTGCTCATATGTTTTTAACTTTTGATCACGTTCTTCCCCTGATAAATCAGGATTATTTTTCAGTGATTCAATTTGTTTAACAAGGCCGTACATAATAAGCTGAGGATCATCAAGTGTCTTAGCTAAATCTAATGATTTATCAAAATTACCTTTTCCGTTATACATCCAATACAGCAAATACTTTTCATCACTTTTCAAACTAATGTTTTTCATAATCGATTTCTTTTGAGCTTCACCTAGTTTTTCAGCTGTAATGTATGCAAATGCTAACTCATATTTAGATGCAATCGGCAATGATTCAAACTCCTCTTCATTCAATTGCGTAATGACTTTGTCATAATCAGTTGCTATGAAACTTGCATTTGCTTCTAACAATTTATTTTGATAAGGAAATTTTATAAAAGTGAAATATATTAAAGGAGCAGCTAAAATAACTGTCGCCGCTATGAAGGAAAAAGCTAAGTATTTAAATGATTTGTAGCTTTTTTTAGGTACTAACTGCATATTTTTTTCTGTTTTTGTTTGTTCCTTCTCAAAGCTGTCATCAAGAAACTGCAGTAATGCATCTAAGCTTTCCATTTGAGCAACGGTCTGTTCAAATGTTGTTTCTTTTGCATCTTTTAGTAACCCAGCATACAAATCATCAAAGTTATGTTTTTGGGAGAATAAAGCAATAATTAGACACTTATATTGTGTTAAAAATTGCTCTTCTAATAACGGGGTTGGCGGAACAATATCTCGAATTCCTCTATGTATAATACTTGGTATTAAATTAGCATTAAAAACTATATTGTCTGGATGTAAAAAGAACGTGATTCGTTTATTTAAATATTTACGAAACTGCGCAACATTCCGAAGTAGTCTTAATTTCTCATTTCTTCCAAAACGGCTAAGATCGTCCCACTTATGTAATTTTTTATCTACTTGATATAGAAACGTAAACATATCATCCGTTTCTTCTATTGTTAATGGTACAAATTCAGATGATTCGCCCGTAATTATATCGAATTGACGGAAGTCTTTTATACGTGTTTGAGATTTGGTCATCTCCAATTTCCAATTTTCTTTTTCTATTTGAAATTGATAGTTCATTGCATCAATTTGAATTATTTTTTCCGTCATGTTTATCCTCTTCTCCTTTTCTTTATAACCCGTAATAACTTATTTTCAAATAACTAAAAGTAAAAAATATTCTTTATAAAACTTGCAAAATATCTCCATCTGTTATTTGGTGATCAATTAAACGATCATTATCTGTTAAAACAATTGACTTATTTTTCACTTTAATTACAAAATGTGAACCTTCATGATTATCAATCTTTAGCGTATCTAATAAGTTTTTTAATAAATATTTAATAGATTGATGATTCGGAATACGCAAATCATATGTATTTCCATTCCATTTACTAAAATCTACTGTCACATTGATATGTGTTTGTATTGCCATCGCTTTACCTCCAACTTTTACGAAGAACCGTATAAATACCGATGCAAATAAGTAGAATGCCGCCGCCAAATAATAATATTATTGTTATACTAATTGGCTCTTCATTCATTGTTTCATTACTCGCTACTTCATCTGCACTTTTTCTGACAATGTATTCACTGCTAAACAAACTATTTTTCGTATCTTTAACACTATTATTCTCTTTTGGTTTTGTAAAAAGAGAATCTCGCAAAGCTTCCATATCTTTTTGTTCTTTCTTTTTCTTTTTCTCAATTTCTTCTTCTATATCTTTGTTAAATAACTCAATCGATGCTTTATCTAATTCTGTTTCCTTATGTTCCTTTTTATTTTTTTCTTGGTCGCTTTCTTCAAGTCGATCCACTTTAAACTTAATCTTCCCATCATCACCAAGATAACTGTCAGCCGCGCTCCTTATCGGTAGCGCGACAAACAGTAAAAGGATAGAGAGAAATGATAACTTAGCCACTATGCTCCATTGTTTGATCATTTACTTCTTTTTCCTCCCATTTCTTATGCCATACAAATAGATTACTAACCAATCCAATAATGGCAATTACAAACAATACGACAAAAATAACTTTCCCAGTATCTTTACCACTAATAAAATCATTTAGAAAACTTTCTATATACTGAAGCGGTGAGAATTGACGTATCTTTCCGACAGACGACATTTGATCTACTTTACTTCCAACTGCCTCAGTTAAAAACAGGTACATGCTTAAAAATACTAATAGTATAAACATTCCTACCATTTTTATTTGTCGTAATAAGTAGGTTGAGACTAATACAAACGCCATCATAATAAATGTGATGAACGCAATCCATAGTAAACTTTGATCCTGACCAAACTTTAAAAGACGCCCAGAAATGATACCTATACTAATCCCTTCCACAATTGATATACCGAAAGCTACTACTGTAGTTGGTACATTCATATCAATTAATGAGAATTTCTCTTCAAAATGATCTGATTGCATTCTTTTCTTTTCTTGATTCGCAATTGCGTATGCTGTAAATAATGCAACAATGAAACAAGTTAATACAATTAAGTATGGTGTAAAA
The DNA here is from genome assembly GCF_051916495.1 of Bacillus cereus group sp. MYBK216-1. Taxonomy (NCBI): domain Bacteria; kingdom Bacillati; phylum Bacillota; class Bacilli; order Caryophanales; family Bacillaceae; genus Bacillus; species Bacillus cereus group sp. MYBK216-1. Next base: position 174,892 of record NZ_JBQAGT010000002.1, on the reverse strand, counting down.
GCATTTCCTGCTACAATTACTCCATCATTTTGCTTTTGAACTGGACTAGCTAAAAAGTCATATAGCATCTCATTTTGACGATCTCCAATACGGCTATTCGCTAAAATTTTCGTAAAGTTTTTGGAGAATGATTTATCATCTTCCATTTTCTTCGTAAAGTCATTTAATAATAAATCAGCTTTTGAAACAATTGTCGTTCCGCTGTCTTGAATTTCTTTTGCTTGTCCATTAATTTGATCAAATGTTTTATATACATCGTCTGAAGTTGCTAAACTATGCTTCGAACTTTCGACCAATGACTGACTTTGCATCATTAATGATTTAATACCAGAATCTAACGATAAAATAGCTGTTTGCTCACCAGCATGATTTGTTGTTAATACTTGCTGCTCTTCAACTAGCTTTAAGCTATTCTCACGCCATTTCGCTAAACCTTTTAAATACTCTCCTAAATTTTCATTCATACTAGTTGCTTGTTGCGTCGTTCCATTTAATTTCTCCGCTAGTAGCATAAAATTTTGATCCGCACTAGTAATAGATTGTTGATAAGAGTTTATTTTTTGTTTTAAACCTGACATATCTTGTTTTATTTCTGTAGTAATACTTGATGAAACAAGATTTGAAATTAAATCAATTAAGCTATGTTTATTTAATACGTAGTACAAAGATTGATCCGTCGCAATTGCATCTAAACTTCCTTCTTCTAACTTAGGACCTACATCTTTCGTTCTTAAATCAATCCCATAATACATTTCGTAAAGGCTCATTAAACCTTGATAACTTTCGACTGTATCTACTGCTTCTTTTATTAATACACTAGAAGTAATATCTGTTATTTTTTCTGTTTTTTGATGTATAACTTGATTCGTTGTACTTTCAATAACTTTACCGTTATCTGTTCCCGTTTCGCCTCCTGGATTTCCTCCGGTTCCGTTATCTGTCCCCGTTCCGCCTCCTGGGTTTCCTCCAGTTCCGTTGTCTGTTCCCGTTCCGCCTCCTGGGTTTCCTCCAGTTCCGTTGTCTGTTCCCGTTCCGCCTCCTGGGTTTCCTCCAGTTCCGTTATCTGTTCCCGTTCCGCCTCCTGGGTTTCCTCCAGTTCCGTTATCTGTTCCCGTTCCGCCTCCTGGGTTTCCTTCAGTTCCGTTATCTTTCTCTGTTCCGCCTCCTTGGCTTCCTTCATTATTGCCTGTTGTGTTTTCCATTTTTTTGATAATAGGCGTTTTAGCATTGTGTACTAACGGCATTATGCCATACTGTGATTTATGAACCACATTTTCCACCTTGCTATTTTCAGTTTGTGTTCCTTTATCCTCTTTATTAGGTTCTTCTTTTTCAGGACTAGTTTCTTTTTTATGAGTCCCGCTCAATTCCCACTGCCATGTTACAGGAGAGAAAACATCTATATTGATGTTTGGATCTTTTAGCTTCACATGCAAGCTAATCTTTATATCCCCTTCATTACGAGGAGTTATTGTAATTTCTCCTGCTTCGCTTTGTAGAAAGTCACTTGTACGATCCACATCATCAATATATAAAGCTTCTGTACTTCCATCTAGTTTAAACTCTTCTGGAATACTTATCTTCAAAATTTGCGGAGATTCCATTTTAATTACTTTCGCAGTATCACTAAATGTAATTCCCTCTGTATAAAGTCTATCCTTCACTTCTTTAATGGCGTTTCCTAAAGATATTTTATTTACAGGATCATAATAAAAATTATTTTCTTTATTATATTTTTTTGTAAATTGAATTACATTTTGCAGTTGTAATTTCGTTGTATCTGGCAAATCACTTTGACCGATTTCTTCCATGTTTAAACTAGGTAATTTCGCAATTAAATTCTCGATTTGTTTCTTTATTCGAGCATCTGGTTGTTTCATTAATGTATTTATGAAGATTTCTTGCTTTCCATCATTCGACATAGATTGCTTTAACTTCTTAATTACCGTCTCTTGAATATCACTTTCTAACTTTCCTGCAAGTTCTGTATCATATTCAGATACTTGTTTTTTTACATCTGCTAAATATTTTTGAATCGCTGCAGCATCAGTTAAAATATTCGGTTCTTTCTCTGAAAACGTAAATTGATTTGAAATAATTTTATTAGCGGATTCCAATGCACTTAATTGCTTTAAAGCATCGCCTGTATTCATATCATTCATATATTGATTGAATTGATTTGTGAAATTATTCGCTAACAAATTGTTATCAGTTTGCATTTTTTGAAAGTTATTAAAACCATCTAAGTACGTACTGTTAGATTTATTCCCTTCATCTAACGCTTGACCGAAACCTTTTAAAACATCCTGAAATCCTTTGAAACTATTAACAGAAACACCTGTATAATCTTGTACTGTTTTAAATTGATTTGTGTAATTTGCTAACGGACTATGTATATCTTTTTTATACATAGTTGTTTGAACGTTTCCTTTTTCAATTATTTTACCTATATTATCTTGTGCACCTTGTAGCTTACCGATAATACTCGCAAAATAAACGTCGATTATTTGCTTATTGAAATCTTCTAAAATAACAGAAGCTGTATTTTCTGCCTCAGCTTTCAAATCCTTATTCCCAGTTGCATTTACTTTGTAGTTTAACGTTAATTTCTCTGGAATCTCTGAATCAATCGCAACTGCCTTCCTAGAAAAATCATTTGGAATAACAATCATCATATTGTAATTATTATTTTTCAATCCATTTTCCGCTACCCCGCGACTAACTACGTACCATTCTTGTTTCGTATTTTTATTTACATTTTTAACAAATTGATCTCCAAACGCTATTTTATTGCCCTCAAATACAGTGCCCTGATCTTCATTTACCAACGCAACTGTCATTTTTGGTGTAGTATTCTCATTAGCTTTCTTAACATTTTGATTTAATGCTAAATAGGAGACCCCTGTTGATAGTACAAGAGCTAAAATAATAAACAACAAGATGCTCCATTTGAACTTTTTCACTACTTATCACTCCTGCGACTGCGAGTCTATCTGATGAAAGACTTCGTATCTTACTCTAGTTTTAAAGTAATTTAGCCATACAACGTATGGTTGCATGGCTAAATTATATATTTCTTTTTATCTGTCTTATTGTAGACCGAAATTACGAGAAAGATCTTCGTCATGTCTAGCAACAGCTTCTGCAGTTTTATTAAGCTGCATATTAATTTCTTGTAATAGCTGTGCGAAGTTTTGTACTTTTGGCTTTAATTGATTGAACTGTTGGTCAAAACCTTCGAAAGCACGACCTTCCCATTCTCCTCTTAATTCATTTTGTAAGTTTTGTAGTTGACGTAAAATGTCCTCAATTTGATTTGCACCTTGTCCATATCGAGTCGCTTTCGATTTAAGCTCCTCTGGTGACATACGAATTTGTCCTGCCATTATTAAATCCCCCTTAAAATTAAAAAATAGTAAAATTAACCAATAATCAATTCTACAAATTGATTATATCAATAATTTAAAAATTTCTAAACAAAAAAATGATATTTTTCCAAAATTTATCTTTTACTATAATAACGATATATTATATAATACTAATTTATTTGTTTTTTAAGCACACTCTATAAATCTACTATAAATAAAGGCAAACCATCTATTTTATACTTATTCGCTTTAAATTCCAGCGATAAAGTAGCCACTAAATCATTATTTTCTCTTCTCTCATTCAGACTATTCTACTCACTTCAAAGTCATAATTACCTGCCTTTCAACAAACCCAAACTCTTCGTACATCTCTTTTGCAAAATTCCCAGCAAATACATTCAACCGAATTTCTAAATACTTCTCCTTTAATTCCTTAATACCAGCTTCCATCAGTTCTCGCGATAATCCTCTCCTGCGATATTCTGGGAAAACGTACAATTCATATATAAATCCAAGTTTTTCACGAGAAAAATAGTCTGTATTTTCCCCTATTAATATCCACCCCATTACTTTATTTTTTTCTTTAACGATTAAATAGTATGCTCCTTTTTCTACAATCGGCTTTGTAATCTCAATTGCTTTCTCGGTACTTAATTGACAATTGCCTCTCGTCCCTTCAAAAAGCGATTGAGCCGAATATTTTAATATTTCATTGGTATCTTCTTGATTCGCCTTAACAATCATTTTTCACAACTCCCCTTGAATAATAGGCATTACTATCGCTTGTTCAAGATTCTCCGCTTCCATAACAATTGCTGTTAATCCGTGTTCTGTACTTGTTTCATGGAGCTCTCCCTTTTCCCAAAACACAGCTTGTCCCGCCTCTATCTTTATCTTTTCTTTATTTACCCCACATACATATCCAGCTCCTTCCACAATAAGAAGCAGTTGAGATACAACTGCTTCGTGATAAAGTGAAACTTTAATCAGTGGGGGGTTTATTCATCCCCCACTGATTATTAGTTGAACCAATCGGGCTTTTACGGGCAGTTGATCCCCCACCTAACTTGTTTGCTTTCGCTGAATTTTGAGGCAGGGTTCTTACTGCCCGTTAATGCGGGATAACCGATGATTCCATTCTCGTGTAAATGCATAGCACCGATATGTATATTTCCTCGATGGTTTAATATTTTCGACATGATGAAATTAGATTGAAATACTGATAGGTGCTTTCCTACTTTTTCACTAAAATCAAAAATTTTCATTACTAGTCCTCCTTATACGTATAAAACCATCCTTACTGTCTGCATCATATGTCCTTCAAAGTCTTCTTCAAATTGCTCTAATTCAGCAAAACCTTTCGCTTCATAAAAGCGTTTTCCTTTTTCATTTGCTGCTTCTACATGTATGTACAATTTCCGTATCCCATTTAATGCTTTAATTCCTTTTTGTAATAAAGCACTTCCGATCCCTTTTCCTTGCTGATCTGGTAACAAATAAATCGCACCTAATTCCGCTTCATTTTGTAGTCTAACAGGTGAAAAGTTCGCAAACCCTATTACTTCTCCTTCTTCTTCCGCAACGAATAAATGCGTATTTTTAAGACGATATTTCATTTTTTCATCAGAATATGCCTCGTCTAAAAAACTGTCTTGAATTTCTCTTGGAATAATGCCTTCATATGTATCATGCCAAGCTATTTTTGCTACTGATTGTACAGCATGAATATCTTCTTGCTTCATTTCTCTAATTATATATGTCATCTCGATGTCTCCATTCTCTTTAAATTATATTCTGCTAATATACTAGAAGAAACGGCAAAACCATTTTCATAATTCACCTTAATTAATTTTAATTTCTCAATTGAAGCTGTTGCAAAATCAAACTTTCCATAAATATATTCCATTACACTTAAAAACTGCTTTGTATGTAATTTATTTGCAATTGTACAATGCGGAACCCATTTTCCCGGTACGTAATATGAATTTGGGTTGTCATGAAAAGTTTTAAAATAATCATGATAAGAATAATGAAGTTTTAACAATTCATCGGTAACGGTCGGCGCTAGAAAGACCGTTCCATTAGTAGGAAAAATTCCAACAGAAGGAAAAGTTACTGCGTCCATGTTTTCTTGAATAGCTACAAATCCCTTTAATTTTTCAATATATAAATTAACATCTAACTCATTATAATCCGCAATCGTTATATGAGGTTCTACTCCAGCTAATTGATTTGTTCCAATTACATTTGTTAATTCATTTTGCAATTCTGTAATTTTATTAGTAAACACACGATCAAATGTAGCAATAATAGCGTACAATCTTTCTCACCCCTTCGTTACACATAGCGCTTCCCATTCTTCACGAATCATGCCCATTCGAATAGAATCATAGTATGTTCCGTTATAATAACGACACTTTCGCATTCTACCTTCTAAGCTCATTCCTATTTTCTCCGCTACTTTCATCATTCGTTCATTACCAGACCAAGTCGTGAGCCCTACTCTACCAATTTCCATCTTTTCAAATAATAAATCTCGATATAACGTTAACGCTTCTGTACCGTAGCCACCATTCCAGTAAGTTGGATTATAAATAACAATTCCCATCTCCAACCAACGCGTCGGTTTATGCTCCCAATAAAATCCGACCGTCCCTATAATTTGACCGTTATTTTCTATAATTAAATTTGACAGTGGTTCTTCTTGCAAACGAGTTTGCATCTTCTCTTTATAGGAAGAGTATTCTTGCATTGAGAACGGGAAATATGGCGCATCCCATTTCTTCCATTCTGGGCTTTCTTCTTTAAATATGATATTCCATAATGTTTTTATATCCGATTCTTCTATTGTACGAATTGTAACTTTCTTCCCCTTTAATACAACGTTTTGCATAATTCCCTCCTGCATTCCTCTTTATTTCATATATAATTATAATATTTTTTCAGAAAAATCAAAACTAATATCATTTATTATATTGTATAATTTTGTTATTAGATACCAATTATTGATTTAGAAAGCTGGTGATTCAGTGAAGAATCGATTTAGTATTGCTTTATTTCTCACTATTGTTACGACAAATATTATTCTATATTTCTTCTTACCATCAAATATTGTTACGAAATGGGACTTTAATGGAACGCCTACATCAACAATGGATAAAAGCACTTTTGTAATCGTAAATATAATTATATGTTCCTTCTTATTCTTTGTATTTTTAGCTTTATCTAAAGCAGCGAGTAACCAGAAATTTCTCCATTGGATCGGCAACACAATGTTACTATTCTTATTTTTTGTCGATATTGTCATCGCCCTCATCGCTCTTGGCTTTTCACTTCCTCTTGATCATTTCATATTTTTAGCATTAGGGCTTTTATTTATATTAATAGGTTATTTCAGTTCCAAAATTGATACGACTAAATCAACCGTTTCATTAGAATGGAATGATAAGCACCTTGAAAAAAGAGCTTCAAATATTAGTAGTATTTCAATGATGATAGCAGGTATTTTTTTAGCGATACTTCCTTTTATCGTTTCTGCTCCCTATAGAGGTTATGCTATACTAGCAATTCTTTTAGGAATGACGCTTATCATTCTGCCGAGTACGATTTATTTACTTATTAAAGACAGCAAGCAATCTACTCCTTTAAAAAAATAGGAGGTTATATCCCTCCTATTTCAGCTTAATGTTTTATTTTTCACTTTTTCTATCTCAACTAAAATCCCTTTCTCTATCCAACCCTCTACGCCATCTTTTTTAATTAAATCATATCCTGAACAGCTATCATCAATGAGAGAAACGATATCTCCCTTCCTAACGCTTATTTGCGCACAAGAAATATCAGTTTTCACTGTATATTCACCTGACTTAAGTTGTTTCATATATTCATTTTTTACAGTGAGCACATTATTCGTTTCCTTTTGTTTACATACGGTGTAATCTTGCATCTTCTCGATAGGCTCTATGTAATAATACGGATATGTCACTCCGCCCTGCATTTCTGAATTCGCATTAAAATCCGCTATTACTTCGTACTCTGGAAAATAGTCTACATATGTATAAGAAAACGTATCGCCCGTTTGTTTCCTCTGAATAATAAATACGTTTAATTGCCCTGCTTCTTTAATTGCATTTCCTCCATCAATTGCAATAATTTTTTTCTCCTTATCAATAACTGGATTATTAGACGGCGCTTCTTCAGAATAGTTCACGACAGGCCAATGACCGACTATTACATACTTATTTGCTTTATGTGATTGATTGAAAAACTCCGGCATTGCTATCGCATTTTTGCGCTCAGTTTCTTTCCAATCTACTCTATCTTCTAGACCGGCATGCACAAAAATATAATCTTCTGTTTCAATCGCTGTTGGCAACTCTGTTAGCCAATATAGTTCTTGTGAAAATTCACTTAACAATGCTTCTTTCACTTCACGAATTGAAGTGCCCTCATGAACTGAAAAACCCAATTGCTCTAGCCATTCATTAAAAATTGAATGCTTCCTCGTACATAAATAATTAATAAGACCAGGATTTTCATTTAGAAGAGCATCAACTAAAACTTCACAATTCCCTTCAACAACGTGAACCTTTGAATTGTTCTTTACAAGATTCATAACGTAGTTTACTACGCCTACGCTATCTCGTCCTTTCTCGCAAAGATCTCCATTAATAATTAAATAATCTTCATCTTTAAAGTTAACTTTATGTAGTGCTTCTTTTAAAAGATTTAATTCTCCATGAATATCAGATATGACGATAACTCTAGCATCATTAGGGATTGATAGTTTCTTTATTTTTTTCAAGTATAAGCGCTCCAATCATCCTCTTTATTAAATTAAAACAATTCGACAAAATACACTATATAACCTTTTCAAATACATATACCATAACTTACAACCTATTTACGGTTCAATAATAACTTAAAAAATAAGAAGAAGCTGTTCCCAACTTTTGCAGGACAGCTTCTTCTTATTTTTTTATAATTCTTTATAAAAAGAATAACTCACCTTATCATACCCTTCTCTTTCATAAAAACGATGAGCATCAATTCTTGAAAATGCTGACGTGAGGACGATAGACTCACATCCGTTTTCCTTTCCCCAGTTCTCTATATACGAAAGTAATACTTTCCCATGTCCTTTTGAACGATGTGCTTCTGCTGTTACAAGGTCATATACGAAAACGTGTTTCTTATTATAAAAGTTCGTACAAATCGCTACACCTGCAAGGCTAACAACTTCATCATTCTCATTACGCAGCGAAAATAGTTTATAATTTTCTTCTTTCATATTTCGAAATAAAGAGCTTGTTTCCTCTTTTGAAAGTTTCATTCGTAATTGCTGTAAAACAGGTAATACTTCATGTAATTGCTCTTCTGTTACTACTTCTTTAACATTCATTTTTAACTCTCCTCTAACTATTTATTTAATTTTCTAAATGTTATATCATTATTATAGAAAGTAACTGCCCTTCACTTAAGTGACAGTTTAAGTGTTTTTTATAAGGCCAGTTTTAAAGGAGAGTTTTATATGGATTTTACTATCCCATTGCAATTACAAAGTAACACACCTATTTACTTGCAAATTTACGAATATATAAAAGCTGAAATTATACAAGGGACTATTTCTGTTGGCACACGTCTACCCTCACACAGAAATTTAGCATCACAACTTAATATTAGCCGCATTACTGTTGAATCAGCTTATCAACAGTTATTAGCTGAAGGTTATGCAGAAAGTAAACCGAAACGTGGTATTTTTGTAGCAAATTTCGATATTGACGTTATCCCAAATAACAAACGAAATGCAGCAAAGAAGACGAACAATTTGATAGAAGAAAAATTTGAATATGATTGTAGCCAAGGTCTTATTGATCAAAATACATTTCCGATTACAAATTGGAAACGAGCATTACAAGAATCCATACTTACATACGAAAATGCACTATTTGCCAAAGAAGATCCTCAAGGTGAATTCGCTCTTCGAGAGCATATATCAACATATTTATATCATTCTCGCGGTGTACATTCTTCACCTGATCAAATTGTGATCGGCGCCGGAACACAGCCACTTCTCTGGCTACTACTTCAACTGCTTGGCCCTACAAAAGAATACGGCATTGAAAACCCTGGATTTCACCGTATACACGCAATTATTAAAAGCTGTGATAGACAAATTCATCCCATACCATTGGATGAAAAAGGGATTGATATTTCTAGTTTATACAATACAAATTCCAATGTCGCATACGTTACACCATCACACCAATTTCCACTCGGGATTATTATGCCTTTATCTAGAAGATTAGAATTGTTAAAGTGGGCTAATGATTGCAATGGATACATTATTGAAGATGACTATGACGGAGAGTTTCGCTACGCTGGTAAGCCGATTCCTTCTTTACAAAGTCTTGACTCAAATGAACGCGTTATTTATATGGGGACTTTCTCAAAATCTTTTTTACCTTCTTTACGAATGGGATATGTTGTTTTACCACCACACCTTTTAAAAATATATCAAGAACTGCATGGAATTTTCAAACAAACAGTCGCTACAATACAACAACTTGCTTTTGCTAACTTTATACAAAACAGGAATTGGGAACGTCACCTTAATCGGAGTCGTACACTATATAAAAGAAAACATCATACGTTAGTAAAATCCATTACGAAAGAAATGGGGGCTAATGTTCAAATTCTTGGCGAACAGTCCGGACTTCATATTGTCTTATGTGTAAATAACAGTATGAATGAAAATGAACTGATTGAATCCGCTAAAAAACAAAGCGTTAAATTATACCCACTTTCTCCATATGATTTCGTGAATGATTTACGTGAGGAATCATACGTATTACTCGGCTTTGGTAGTATTCCGGAAAATAAAATTGAAACGTTGGCTATATTATTGAAAGACGCTTGGTTCCCTAGTTGCAAGGAAACTTGTTAACAGTGGGTTTAACTTGTAACATGTTAACAACTCAACAAAATAAAAAAGAAGGCTGTTCCAAAATAACTTTTTGGACAGCCTTCTTCTAGTTATTCACCTGACCTAACTTTCCTTCCCGGACGTTTCACACCAGTCGTTTCTGTTGAATAGGAAGCTTCAATTATAGCGGTTGGATCTACAGAGAGAACGAGATCTTTCATTTTCGGATAAATGAATCGGTTTGTAATGCAATAAATGATTCTCTTATGCTCCCCTAAAAAACCACCTTCTCCATGTAGATACGTAACAGATAGTTGCAATTCTTTCATAAGTAAATCGCCTATTTCTTTATTCTTACCAGAAATAATCATAACGCTCTTACCTTGATTAATACCATCTAGTATAAAATCAATCATCTTCGTAACAATATAGAAAATTGCTAACGAGAACATCGCTTGTTCGATTGAAAATAAAATGGCAACAAAGATGAAAATAACTGCATTTACTGCAAGTAAAAATGTACTAATCGGTACATTAAAGTGTTTATTCATCCAAACTGCTAACATTTCTGAACCGTCAATTGCTCCACCCATTTTAACAACAATCCCAACACCAATTCCAAACAGTACTCCACCATAAAGTACAATTAATAACTCAGAAGTCGTAATTGCTGGAAATGGTTTTAAATAAATTAATCCGAGTGTTGTAACTACATTCGCATAAGATGTACGGATAAAAAATTTCTTTCCCATTACTTTTGCAGTAAATAATAAAATTGGGATATTAATTCCTAAGAACACACCATAAAGCGGTAATCCTGCGACTTTATTTGCCATAATAGCAATAGCCGTTACCCCGCCATCTACTAATCCATTAGGTGCTAAAATAAGCTCTAATGAACCTGCTACTATAATTGAGCCAATTGTTAATAATACGTATTCAAATACTTTCTTCATTCATTACCCCCAAAACTTATATATTTTCTTAGTATTATTTTAACGTAAATTTACTACTAATTCAAAGGTATCGATTTATATACAGAAAAGTTTCACCTTTGTCGCTATTTTTATGTACTACATGTAACGCGTAATACTAAAAACACACTTACCAATTAAAAGTAAGTGTGTTTTTAACATCTATTTAATCTTTACGTACGGCTTCATTTTTAATTTGAATATTTCCTCAACTGCCCTTTGGTATCCACCAGCATTTCTAAGCGACTCTCCCACTTTACGACTATTTTCCTTAAACGTCACATCATCCATTACTTTCTTTACAGTCTCACGTAACAATTCAGAAGTTAACTCGTTACGATTAAGTGTTATGCCTGCCCCTACTTCAGCCAATCGTTTTGCAACGAATGGCTGATCCCCTGTTACCGGAATTACAACTAATGGAACACCATAATATAACGCTTCACTCGAACTATTCATACCACCATGTGTCACGAATACATCAGCATGCTGTAAAACTTCTAATTGGGGGACATAATTATACAATTTAAAGTTTTTCGGGATATTTTCAAATTGACTTATATTTATCTTCTTACCAACGACTAATACGACTGTCGCATCAACATCTTTAAACGCTTCAAAACATTTTTCATACAGAGCAGGTTGTTCATTAAAAACTGTTCCCATAGAAATGAAAATCACTTTTTCATTTTTTAAATCTTCGGTAGGAAAATTCCCCACTTCTTTTCGAGTAGCAATTGATGGACCTACAAATTTATACGATTCATCAAATACATCTGAACGTGGCTGATATTCTTTTGAAGTATATACAATCGTAATATCACCAGGATGGTTCATAATATCATACATACTATTACATTTCATTCCATACTGCTTATTCCATCTTTCCATTCCCGCTAAACAAGATTGATATAATGGATCCATTTCATCTACTTGTCTCGATTCTTGCTCATCATGAAAATTAATGTACTGATTAACAGCAAACGTTGTACAGGATGAAACGCTTGGTAATTGTAAAATATTCGCTATAATACGTCCTACTGGAAAATGATTATCATATATTAAATAATCATATTTTTCCTCTTTTGTTTCTTCTACAATTTGAGTAACAATACGCTCTGATGCTTCAATCATATGAGATAGCATCGTCAAAGGGCTCCCACCTTCATTTACTCGTTCCATAATATTAATTTGAGAGAGAAAATTCTCAAATACTCGGAATTCCGCACCTGTTGCTTCAACCTTCTTTCTATAATCTTCAATACAATAAGAAACAACTGTTTCCCCTCGCTGAATTAACTCACTTACAACAGCTAAAGTCGGATTAATATGACCTTCCCCAGGAAAATTTATTACGAGTACATTTGCCATAACATTCTCTCCTATCCAATTAATATAATAAAATTAACAATTAATTATATTAATTAATTTAAGTCTATTATAAATGAATGCATTCTACTTCTTCATGCTTTTCTCTTCATTTTATTATTGAGAAATATTTTCTATAGCCTACATTATTGTGATTCACAATCTTATAAATGAATGCTTAATTTTACTTTTACTCTTCATAGATTTAAAGATACGAGTCTTACATTCAAGTATTACCACCATTATTTTTAGACAATTCATACAAAAATAGAGAAATATAATATTTTTAATGAGTTTTCACTATAAATGTAAGTATGCTTTCAATCTTTTTATCTTTATCCTCATAACTCATCATCTGTTATATAATGAATTTATAGAATTTCCAGAAAAAGGAGTCTTTTCATGTTACAAAAACTATTCAATTCACCTATTCTATCCGTTCAAGCCTTGCACCCAGGTTATGAAGATCATGCAAGTGATGTTTTTCTCGTTCAAACAGAAGATACAGAAATTATCGTTCGTGCTTCTAAAATGAATGAAGAACCAAATAATGATTTTTGGTGGGGATGTAAAAATCTATTTGGAATTGATCCAAGGAACGTCCATCATTTAGAAACTGTACATACATTGCTGCAAGAACATACGAATCTTCCTATCCCAACAATATTAGAAAAACATGTTTTAAATGGCCGTGAATTTGTGGTGGTCGAAAAGTTAGTAGGTAACACAGTTCAATCTTTTATCGAGCAACCAGATTCTATTTTATTCAGCCTAGGAAAAGGACTTGCAGAAATACATAAATTTAAAGCCGATTTCATAGGAAATCCGTCAGGCAAGTTCCAAGTTCCACTAGATGAATTCCAATCACATATTTTAAACGTGAGTAAAGAGCTTGTGAATATGTTTTATTCCGATGATGAAAGCATACAAAATGCATTCCCTACTTTTGAATCACAACTTTCTTCCCTGTCCGTACCAAAGGAATCTACACTCGTCTTAATTGATATGGATCCTACTCAATTTTTATCTGACGGTACAACTATTACGGGTTTAATAGATACTGAAGCTTACGCTGTTGCTCCGCGAGAGCTTGATGTTATCGGACTAGAATATGTACTTACAGAAAAAGAAGCGCATGCCTTTAAAAGTGGTTACGAAACAATTATGTCTATTCCTCACTTAGAAGAATATAGACAGCCTTATCGTTATTTATACCGACTGTTATCTGTGCAAGGTAATGTGGAATTAAAGAAATGGTTAAGTCACCCATCCTATTTTTAAATACAAATGAGAGGGAGTATACAATGGATATTCAGAAAAAGCGTTCTGTAACAGAAAGTGAAATACAGCAAATGAAGGATTTGGCTTATATTTGTGGGCAACAAGACAATCTTGATTACTCTTCAGATTTACATATCAACTTTTTAAAAAATCGAAATGAAGATTATATAAACGATTTTCTTCTTTATAACGGTACTCAATTAATTGGTGCTTTAAATATGTATGATTTCGAAAGACCAACAAAGCTTGAACTAATAGGCTTTGTACATCCTCATTTTAGAAAACAACGTTTCGGAACTATCCTTTTACAAACTGCAATGAAAGAAATACAAAATAGAGAGACAGATGAAGCTCTTCTTATTATTAATGGGGATTCTATTTCTGGGAATGAATTTGTAAAACATATGAAGTTACCATATTTATATAGTGAATATAGTATGGATTTCAAAACAAACGAAATTCAAAAAACAACAGATAATAATATACAGCTTACTCTTACACCTTCAGAATCACTTCTTGATCTTATTGAAATTTCTAGTAAAGCTTTTGGTGATTCAGTAGAAAATACGGCTACATGGTTACAAAAAATGATGAATTCATCTTCCCATCAAGTTTACAGTGCCCTTATTGCTGGAAAAGTGATAGGAACAATTACAGTTTCTAAACAAGAGCAATCTACTACAACACTATCAGGATTCGCCGTTCATCCTTCTTATCAAGGTAAAGGATACGGAAAAGATATTCTTTGTAATATAGTACATACTCTTATTACAGAAGGAGTTTCAACAATTGAGTTAGACGTCGAAACGAAAAATATCCACGCTTTAAAACTATATACACAATGTGGTTTTGAAATTAACACGAGGCATGACTATTATAATTTAATTAATTTTTAGGTGAATACATATGTTAAAAAAACAATTTATTCTAATTATGATATTTTAGCAGACATCTATAATAAACATTGGGGACATTTTGTTGAATACTCCTATCCAGCCTCGTTTTACAAGATGCTCTTCCCTACTCTCGTATATTAGATCTTTGTTGCGGGACTGGTCATCTCTGCCGGTGATAGTTTAATTTAGTTGAACTAAAAAGTGTGTTTCACAAAGTTTACTCCGTATTACATAACGAGGGTATATTCGCATTTGATATGAATAAAAAAATAAAAAAACTGAATCGAAATGATTCAGTTTTTTCTTAATATATTTACAATTGCAGTTGTTTCGTCATTTTCTTTATAGACACGCGGAATTCTTCTATCTAGCATACATGTAACTTCATAGTTTATTGTACCTAACATATCCGCTATTTCTTCTACTGCGATATTTTCTTCACCTTGTTTACCGTAGAATACTACTTCGTCTCCTACTTGTACTGGCATCGCTTTTGAAACATCCAACATTAACTGATCCATACAAACACGGCCAATAACAGGTACTCGAACCCCATTAATTAACGCATAGCCTTTATTAGATAATTGACGATTATAACCATCAGCATAACCAATTGGTACAGTCGCAATCCATTCTTCACCAGTTGTTACATACGTATTCCCATAACTTACACCACGATTCTTCTTCGCATGTTTAATATGAGCTACTTTTGATTTTAACGACAACGCAGGCTGTAAAGAAACGACTGAATGATCCACTTCTTTTGATGGATACATACCGTACACTCCTATTCCAACGCGTACCATATTTTGAAATGTGTTACTTAATTCCATTGATCCCGCACTATTTGAACTATGAATATATGGTATTTGAATTCCTAATTCTTTCGCTGTATTAACAGCCTTTTCAAATAAACTTGTTTGCATATTCGTATATGATTTATCGATTTCATCTGCTGTAGAGTAATGCGTAAATATCCCTACTACCTCTACATACTCCATACGGTTTAATTCTTCTAAAAATGGTTTAACTTCTTCTTCTTGTAAACCGATACGACTCATTCCTGTATCAATTTTCACTTGAATTTGTACTTTCTTTTGAAGACGGTTTGCAATTTCATTTATACCATGTAAATCTTCCACTCTATAAACAGTCATCATAACGTCATATTGAATTACATCTTCTACAGCCGCTACTGGTGTGTATCCTAAAATTAAAATTGGTACAGTAATTCCTGCTTCTCTTAATTCTATTGCTTCATCTACAAATGCAACTGCAAGTTGATGTATTCCCGCTTCAATTGCTGCTTTGGCAACTTCAACTGCCCCATGGCCATACCCATTCGCTTTTACAGCAGCCATCATCTTAATTTCTTCATCATTTACATGTTTTTTAAATTCTTTTACATTATGTTTTACAGCATTTAAGTCAATTTCTACAATTGTATCTCTTCCATATTTCAAACTCATTGGTCTAACTCCTAACTCAATAATTGCATTCCATTCTATTTCACGTTTCATATGACCTTTTACAATATAATACTTTTCATTATGCTAGTCAAACTACTAGAATTTTCGGAATTTTGAGTATGATATAATATCCTCAAGAAACTATTATATACGGAGACGAGGAGAATTACAATGTTTGTTCAATCTGCATTGCATCAACTAAAAGTTGCTATTGATACTTCTATTTATATGCTTAACCAATATAGTGAAAACGATTTAAAAATACAACTTTGTACATAAGTCTTTACATCCCGTCCAAATGATTCGTATCATTAATGAAATGCACCGTTTTTTGTTCACCCTCAATTTCAATTAAACTTATTCCCGTATCTCCCATTTTGAAATAGTAGTCCATTGAAATTGGCATTTTGAAAAATGCACGTAATAGACTATTAATTACGCCTCCATGGGCAACAATTGCAATTCGGTCATATGTATTCTCTGTCACGATTTTAGAAAAGATTCCTTCTATTCTCATTCGAAACTCAATAAACGATTCCCCGTTTTCAAAACGATCATGAAGAAACTTTGGTTCTGGATATTTCTTTGCTTCTTCAAATGATAAGCCTGCTTGCACTCCATTATTAAACTCCATTAATTCCTCTTCTAATTGAATTGGACAACCAATTGCTTCTGCTAATGTTTCACCCGTTTCACGAGCGCGTTTTAATGTGCTTGCCCAAATGAAATCTGGTGCAAAATCTTTTTTCACTTTCTGTACAAGTTTTTGTACTTGTTGTCTCCCTTTTTCAGTTAACTCAAAATCAGCTCGTCCTTCATGCACATGTAAAATATCAGCTTCTGATTCTCCGTGGCGTATTAGTAGTATTTGCATGTTTCTCTCCCCCTTTATTTAACATTCATAAAATTCCATTATATCACATTTTAAGATTCCAAAATAAAAAAGGAACGGTCTCCCGTCCCTCATCCATTCACTTTTTCCGCATCATTCCAATAATATTTACTAAACGCTTCTGTTAACACATCAATTGTGTTATATAATTCATCTAACGTATTATCAACACCACCAACTTCAATTAACATCGCATTTTTCGATAAATCTTGATTATAAACGCCATTTCCATCTTTTTTATACTTTGGAAAAATCCCTCTACTTAATCCGTAATAGTTTTCATCTAAATAACTATTGATCGCTCTTGCAATTTTTTCATTTTCAGCACGGCCTTCATTTTCCATCCCAATTATAAAATATAATCTTGCATACGATTTTCCGTTAATTACTTTTGTTGTTACTTTCTTACGCTGATCGTCACGGTGTATATCAATCGGAAACGCAATTTTATTATTTTGTGCTAATGCCTCTTTTACATATTCATGAGACGCTTTATATGACTGATACCATACCCACTTTTTACTCGCTAATAAATCACCCATATTCGTTTTATCATGAACTACCGGAATTCCTTGTCCTTCAAGTTGCTCTTTCATACGTTTCCCTAGTAAAGACACATTTACATCTGGGCTAGATGGATCAGTTGCCCCTGGTAATAATGGAAAGAAGGATTCCCAGCTATGTGTATGATAAATATATACTGCACTTTCACCTTTTTTCGCTCCGTTCTTTTTCTGAACCGGATTATTCTTTTCCGCTTCTGTAACTTTATCTTTTGCTATTTCACGTTCTTTCGTTACTTCTTCAATCGGTACACTAGATTCATTTGGGATATTCGTCAAGTTTGTCCCTTCCCCAGCTACGATAATATTAGAATAATACTTTGACATACCTGGTACTTCTTTACCGACGAATGTTCTTAAATCTTTAATTTTCAAATCTGTCGCGATAGAGAACATTAAATTCCCAACTGACTCTCTTTTATTCTTCTTAAAATAATCAAATCCGTAATAGCGATTCTCACTTTCTATCATTTGAACAAAACCTTGCATCGATACTTTTCCAAACCATTGATTTGCATAATTCGATTTCATTGTATGTAAAAATGACGTCAAAATCGACGCTATCATAATTACTATTAGCGCATATAAAAGGAGTAACGAAATCAGTTTCTTCCCATGTATTCGAGTTGCATACTTTTTCACTGCATCACCTTCTTTATACATGGATATGTACAAGCTTTTCGGAATATACGCAAAAAAAGAGAAATGGTATCCCATTTCTCTTCCTCACTTTTATTGTTCTTTTCCTGTATCATTTGAAGGTAGTTTCTTCGCTTGTTTTTCTTTAAATATTTCTCCAATTGCCCCAAGAGTACCAAGTGTTTCAATTGCATTAGACGGAATAAAGACTTTATTTGCTGGTCCTTTTGCAACTTCAGCTAATGATTCAAATGATTTGTAAGCAAGTATACGCTCATCCAAATTCGCTTCACGAAGCAATTCAATACGATTTTGTTCTGCTTTTGCGATTTCTTCAATTGCTCGTGCTTCCCCTTGTGCTTCTAATTCTTTTGCTTCTTTTATACCTTCAGCTTCGCGAATACGCGCTTCTTTATCCCCTTCAGCCATCAAGATTTTACTTTGCTTTTCCCCTTCAGCGCGAAGGACTTTATCTTGTTTTGCTGCTTCAGCTTCTAAAATAATTGCACGTTTATTACGCTCAGCCTTCATTTGTTTTTCCATTGATGCTTGCACATCTTTTGGCGGGTTAATATCAACAACTTCGACACGTTCAATACGTACGCCCCATTTTTCTGTTGCTTCATCAAGCGCTAAGCGGATTTCTGTTGAAATTTTTTCACGACCAGATAACGTTTCATCCAGTTCCATTTTACCAATGATTTGACGCATCGTTGCTGAAGTAATATTACGAACACCATATTCATAGTTTGAAATACCATATGTCGCAAGTTCTGGTTCAACAATTTGATAGAAAATAATTGTATCAATTTCTACTTGAACATTATCTTTCGTAATTACCTTTTGCGGTGGTACATTCGTTTGTTGAATGCGTAAGTCATGATATACACGAACACGATCTACAATTGGTATTAAAATATTTAACCCTGGGTGCATGATACGTTGAAACTTACCAAATCTTTCAACAACCCCAACTTTTTGCTGAGGAATAATTTTAATTGTTAATGCGATAAATGTAACTACAATTAGTGCGAATATAATCGTTAACGTTAATGCTACCATATTTATTCACTCTCCTTTTTCACTTGTAATATAGTACTATGTCTCTTTATAACAACGACTTTTTCTCCAGCATCAATTGAAGAATCTGCAATAGCTGTCCAAGTATCTCCATCCACTTTCACAATACCATTCGCTTCATTTGTAATCGCTTGCATAACGATCCCTTTTTTACCAACAAGCATATCTACTGTATCAGTAAATCCTTTTGCTTCTCGAAAGTTTTTTGAAATTCTTTTCGTAAAGAATGTCAAAGTTAAACTTACAATTGCACCAACAGTAACTTGTAACAGTAGTGCATCAGGAGCAAACAAAGCAATAAGACCTCCGACAACAGCTCCAATTCCAAGCCAAAGCATGTAAAATGTAATCGACAACATTTCTGCGATAAATAAAATACCAGCTATTATAAACCAAATTACCCAAGCAGCCATATGCAACCCTCGCTTTCTTTCTCATTTTCTATATGTATATGAAGAAAAGAATGGTTTATCCGCCCTTTCTTACACTCGGGCGTTCGCTACAAGCTATTGTACATATTCACTGTTACAATGATCATTAATATAATACTATATCAATATATTCTTCATTATACATGAAAATCCCTTTCAAAAAGTGACAAAAAATTAAATTCTTTAAAAATTTTAATTTTTAAATTACAATTATTCTAATTACTAAATACTATTTTTTATAGAGGTGATATTCTTATTGAGAAACCTGTCACTAATCTACTATTTAGGTTCAAAAATATGCATTACTCTCGCTGACATCGTATATGTAATGATTATTACAACTCATATTTATATAGCAACTAAATCAGCTACTATTACTGCTCTTTTTCCATTATTACAAGTTATCACAAATCTAATTGCTAACATCTCTGCACCACTTATAATAAAACGTTTTCCATCTTATACGTTGTTATATACGCTCCAATGGCTGAAAACAGTCTTTTTACTATTATTAATGATTTTGTTCCCGGTCTTATCCACAAACATTATAGCTCTATTAACTTTTATTTTTGTCATTTCATTATGTAGTGGGTGGAGTGCTCCATTATTATATGGTATTCTTCCGCGCCTTACACCGAAAGAAAAATTAGTAAAAGTAAATAGTATCTTTTCCTTTTCAACACAAATTGTGCAAGCCGTTGCTTATTTATTTACGAGTATTGTCGTTCTTCTCATTGGTGCTACTTCTACACTCATGATTAATAACATTTTAATGATTTTCGGATGTATTGCATTACATTTTTCATTACGTTCCATACATACTGAAAGAATAGCAGATTCTCCCTCTTCCAAAAGTACTGTTTTATTGGAAGGTTGGAAACTCCTATTTCAAAATCCTTCTCTCCGTACCGTTACATATATGGACTTAATCGAAACTTTCGCAGGGACAATATGGATTGGTGCTATTACGATGGCATACGTTACGACTATCCTTCATAAAGGCGAAGAATGGTGGGGATATATTAATACAAGTTATTATGTTGGCACGTTAATCGGTGGTCTATTAGCATGGAAAATGAGTTCCTGTATTCAAAACAATTTAATACGATCTATGTCGATTGGCTCTCTTATATTTAGCATTCTTACATTTTTATATGGTATGACGAGCAGCGGATTTATTGCGCTTTTTCTATGTGTTCTAATGGGACCATGTTATCAAATTAGAGATATTTCCCAAACGACTGTTTTACAATCAAGTGTCGCCCCTGCTTTATTATCCAAAATGTATACAGCACATGGTGCACTTCTTTCAACAGCCTCTGGACTATCTATGCTTAGCATTGGCATTATTACTGATATGTTCGGTGTTCGTACAATTTATATCATCGCTTCTATTCTTATTTTATGTTCCGCTTGTTTATCTTTTAGTTTATTAAAATATCATAAGACAGAGCAGAACGATATTTCACTTTAATCACTAAAACAAAGAGGACAGGGATTCCTGTCCTCTTTGTTTATTCTATTCATGATAAGTTGGGGATTTTTCTATGCTTTGTCGCTTGTTCAAAAGCATAACCTAGCTTAATTAATATCCCTTCACTAAAGGCAGTACTTGCAATCGTAATTCCAAAAGGTCTCCCGCTTTCCATATACCCAGCCGGTATTGCTATAGACGGATAACCCGCTTTCGCACATATAGTAGAACCTATATAGGAAGGAAACAGTATCGCATCAAGATTATATTTTTCCAATGCAAAATCAATGCCTTGTTCTTGAGAAAAATATATATCTTCTAATCTCGCATTTAAATATTCTGGATTTCGTAACGTATTTGGAAAGTCTTTTCTTCCCTCTAACTTAGTTTGTCCATATTTTAAAGCTCTTTCTGCTATGTTTTTATTAAACTCCATTAACTCCGAAATAGAATGTATCGGAATAGTAGAAGGTAATTTAGAAAGATAGTTATCTAAACTATGCTTCAGTTCATAAAGCGGAACTCCCCAACTCCATTTTCTATGAAAAGAAGGAATATCAATATTTTCTACTACTGTCGCTCCTTCATTACGTAATACTTGGATCGTTTCCTTAAACAAGTTTTCATCATACTCACCATTTTCGTAATAATCTTTTGGTGCAGCGTTAAACACACCAATCTTCGCTCCATTTAAGCCATTAACATCAAGATATTTTGTATAATCATGCTCTGCCCTACCTTCACTTCTATGAGTAGCAACATCTTTCTCATCTACCCCAATTAAACTCCCTAGCAAAATAGAAGCATCGGTTACTGTTCTAGCAAATGGTCCAGCTGTATCTTGCGAATAAGTGAATGGAATAATTCCTCTACGACTAATTAGACCGACAGTCGGTTTAATGCCAACTACAGAGTTTTGAACAGCGGGGCTCAAAATAGAAGCATCGGTTTCTGCCCCAACAGATACTACTGTAAAGTTAGCAGCAACTGCTATCGCAGAGCCTGTACTTGAGCCCCCAACAAACATACCATCCTTACCCGTTCCGTATGGATTAATTGTTTGACCACCTCTTGCACTATATCCAGCCCACATTTTAAAAGACATTGCATTTGCTAATTCTGTCATATTCGTTTTTCCTATTATCACGGCCCCTGCTTCTCGCAGTTTAGTAACGAGAAATGCATCTTCACTACTTATATTTTGTTCTAGAGCAATCGTACCTGCACTTGTATGCATGGAGTCATTCGTTTCAATATTATCCTTAACCAAAACAGGTATACCATGTAGCGGACCCCTTACACCCTTTGTCTTTCTTTCATGATCTAACGCTTCTGCAATAAAAATTGCATCTGGATTGATTTCTAAAATTGAATTGATTTTCGGTCCGTCTTGATCATACTTTGCGATTCTATAAAGATAATACATCACTAGCTCTTTTGAAGTTAACTTTCCTGATTCCATTTCATTTTGAATATCTTGAATTGTTAATTCCTTTTTTAAGATTGGATTAAACTGAATTTCCATTTATATTCTCCCTTATATGAACTTTTTTAGCGTATACCCCTTACTTTTTCACCTCAACACATCCTAAATTAATATCCCTTTAAAGAAATTCAATTTCCTTATTTAAACACCTTTAATTTCCCGAAAAATAAAAAAAGTCTGAAACGGATTAACCTTCGTTTCAGACTCTAACGTTACTGTGTGTATATTTCATCTAATAAATGTAAAAACTCACCTTGTTTCCCAGCTAATTCAGGGCATTTTGCAATATCAACCCATTCGTAGCAAAATACTAATCCTTTATCTTCCTCACCAGCACTTACAATATGTTCCCAAGTATCCTTTACATCTGTTAGTAAAGTAACATGGAAAAAGTGGCGTTTTTCATATTCCTGTTTTTCTTTCATATGTATGATGTAATCTGCTAAAAAACGTTCTATGCATAAATGACGCAATCCGGATTCTTCCTGTACTTCACGCAATATAGCCGCTTCTAACGTTTCACCTTCATCAACCGTTCCTCCTGGCACTTGAATACCAGCTTCATGTATATCACGATGTTTAAAAACAAGTAATTGCATAACCCCCTCTTTTTCTCTTGTAATATATGCATGTACTTTTTTCTTATATAACATCGTCATTATACGTCTCTCCCCTCAATCATTTACTCTGTTACTTCTTCAAGCGTCAGTTGATTATCATACAAATATGTAGCTTGTGGATTTCCCACATACCTTACGTGCCATGGTTCATACCGATAGCCCGTAATCGTTTCTTTCGCTTTTGTGTATCGAATCACAAAACCAAATTTATGGGCATTTTCAGAAAGCCACTGACCTTCTTTCGTTTCCCCAAAAACCGTCTCTAACTGAAATTTAGCAGATTGAGACGTAATATCCATAGCTAATCCAGTTTGATGCTCACTTGTGCCAGGAACCGCGCTAGACATTGCTGTTTTTGCTTCCCCATCTTGTTTTTTATACATCGTATTTAATGCTTTTTGTCGATCAAAGGATCTAAATCCAGAAACTGCAAAAAGAAAAATACGCTCGTTGTTAGCTTGCTGGAACATTTCCTCAAGCGCCCTCGCTGCCTCTTTTCTCATCTTTTTCTTTTCTTGATCACCTTCACTAGAGTAGCGCACTTTCGGAATAACTAAATCTGGCGGTCTATAACCATCTGGTAAACGCCTACTTTTATTCACAAGTACAAGCATTGAATTCGGATTATTAATTACCGCAATATCCCCATCCATATTAGCAATCGTTTCTTTCGCTTTCGGAAATATGCTATTTACACTTACTTCCCGCGCTTGCTTATCCTTATACATTTTATAATTGATTCCTGCTACTCCAACAATAATTATTGCAGCTACGATACCGAGTAGTGCCCATCTTTTTTTCATATAACGACCTCTTATTTTAATAATTTGGCCATTTCATACTCATCGATTTCCTTTCCATCGATAATAAGAGCAGCTTTTTTGACACCTTCTTTCTCAAATCCAGCTTTTTTATATAGTGTCTGAGCTCTTGTATTGTGGGCCATTACTGTTAATTCTAAACGCCATACATCATGTAATTTTGCCCACTTCTCAACCTCTTTAAACAATCTCGTCCCAATACCTCGCCCGTTATACTCTTGCAAAATACCAATTACAATGGTTGCCACATGTCTCTTTCTTTGAATGTTATTTCCATTCACTAATATAAAACCTACTATCCTCTCATCTTCAACTGCTACAAATATTGTTGCATATTCATTTTCTATAAAGCGATGGATTATTTTTTCTTGTTGCTCAGCTGTAGTTTTTCTTTCTCCTGGTTCATATAACATAAACTTCGTTTCTTCATCTAATTGCTTACTTAATTGTAAAAATGATGCTGCATCTTCTATTTCGATCTCCCTAATCACTTCAATCACCCTACCAGTTTCATAATAAAAAGTTTTCCTTATAAAAAGATTTTCTCTACTTTCTCGAAAATCCCTTTGTAAATCTCCTACTATAAATTGACAAATTTCGATATTACTATAACACCGACAAATTATGTCTATTCTGTGACGTCTCACCATTACAAAGAAAAAACGCAAGCATTACACTTACGTTTTTCCAAAATTGAAGTGAGCTAATAATTATCGATAGATGTCCTGGCTAATTCACGTTTCACTTTATCCATTCACTTTTTCTGCCTGCCAAAAATATTCACCAAATGCTTTAGCAAGTGCATCAATTGATCGATTCAATTCTTCCTCCGTATTATCTACACCGCCAACTTCTATTAATATCGCTTGTCCTGATAGGTCTTGATTATAGATTCCATTTCCTGTCTGGAACCCTTTTTGAATGACCCCACGACTCACTCCTGGATATTTCTTATTAATCGCCTCATGTAAAGCTGTCGCTAATTGTAAGTTTTTTTCATAGTTTTTATTTCCTTTCCCTACTACAAATGCAAGCTTTGCATATGATTTATCTCCAATTGTTTTTGTCGTTACATTCTTTCGGGCACTATCACGATGCAAATCAAAAAAGTATTGAAGATCTTTATTTCCAGCCATAGCTTGTTGCACAATTTCTCGTGACATTTTATACGAACTATTACTATTTAAACCTTTACTTATTAACTTTTGACCAACATCACTCTTATCGTTAGTAGCTCCAATCCCTTCACCTTCTAGTTGTTCACGGAAACGGTCTCCTAACATAGAAATATTCGATACAGAACTCGTTGCTTTATTCGGATTCGGGTCATTCGTTAAGTTAAGTAAAGGTAAATAAGATTCCCAGCTATGTGTATGATAAATAAACGCAACTTGTCTCTTTCCAGTCGTTTGGGACGGCTGTTTTTTCTCTTTATTCGTATCTTGTTTAGGTGCTTGTCCAGTTCCACTAGTCCGTTCCTTCACTACTTCTTCAAGAGGAACACTCGACTCTATCGGTAAGTTAGAATAATTTGTACCCTCACCCGCAATAACAATTTCAGTATCGTACTTACCGAACCCGGGGAGCTCTTTCCCGACAAAACTGCGTATATCATTAAAGCGAATATTTGTAGCCATAGAAAAGAGAAAAGAAGAAATTGAAAAATCTTGATTCAAATTTCGATACTCCTGTGTAAAATAATGATTCTCTTTTCCAAGTACATACATGTAACCATTCATCGATAACTCATTTAACCAATTATATAAATACGTTGACTTCGTCTCTTTCATAGAGGTTACCATCAGACTAATAAGAAAAAAAGTCGCTAGCACTGTAGTAATAACAAATAAAACTAACTTACGCATACTTGTAAACTTCATAAAAAAAAAGCCCCGATTCATACTATCACCTCTCTATTTCAAGTTATGTACAAGCCCTAGAGAATAGACCGTTAAAATTTCGGCTATATTGTTAATGAGGTGAAATGAATTGAAGCTATTAATAGGAATATTACCAATCGCTCTATCATTCATTTTTTATTTGTCCGCTAAGCATCCAAAAATCTCTATTGTGCTACATATTTCTGCGTACTTGGCACTTTATGTACTCGGTATAATTATTTCCATTAATATATACGATGTTTTAATACAAGATTTAGTTTTCATGACGAGCATTCATGGAATTTTACTGAATCCATTTTTCCTTATTGCAGGAGCGTATATAGGAACATACACTTTGTACCTACTTTTGTCTCACATTATTATGAAAATAAAAAATGGAGCGTAATGAAATGCAACCACCATTTATCTGTCATACATGCAAAAAAAGAATTGTGAGAAAGAAAGATCTTATTACAGCCACATGGTACTTCCGCTTTTATTTATTTCACAGTGATTGTTATAAAGGACAGCAAGTGTTCATCTCACGATTTCTCCCTTTGAATACACTTTTCAATTTCTTTCTTATTGTATATGGACTTATTTTTGGCAGTATTCTTATGATTACAGAACCATCTATTATTTGGCTGACTTTCTTTTTCCCCATTTTTTATCGGTTTCTTTCTTATTATTATGTTGAACGTTTTTTCTCTACATAATGCGCAGACTGATCTCTCGGAATACTTAAACATTCCCACTCATTTTCTTTTAACATCTTCCCAATGTAAATAATCTGACCAATATGCAATGCATAATGAGAAATTTGCCTTTCAATTGCTTGCATGACAGTATGTTCTTCACCGCGAATGTATACCGTCTTCAATAAGTGTTCCGGCGTTAAAGTATTTATCGTATTAAAAACATATTTCCATCCTTCTTGCCAAGCTATAATGGCTTCTTCTTTTGAATGATAGCATCCCTCAAATTCACCATCTCGATTACGATCTGTTTTTTCACCATCAGACGTAAAAAAATCCGTCCATCTAGAACGCATATTACCGTGCAGATGCTTAATAATAATCGCTATACTATTTGTTTCTTCATGAGAAGACCATTGTATTTGTTCATATGATAATTGAGAAAGTGCCCGTTCTCCTTGTTTCTTTATTGCTTTAAAGTTCGAAATCGCACATTGTAAATATTCTCGTCCGATATCCATATTAGCCCCTACCTTCACCCTAGCTAATTTTTGTTCCATTTGGCAATTCCATATTAGGCTGAAGCAACACTACATCATCAGCTTCAGGAACGCCGCCAAGCACAAGCACTTCTGATTTGAATCCAGCTACACGCTTTGGTGGAAAGTTTACAACAGCAACGATTTGTTGACCGATTAACTCTTCTGGACTATACCTTTTCGTAATTTGAGCACTTGACTGCTTTATCCCGATTTCTCCAAAATCTATTGCTAGTTTAATCGCTGGTACTCTCGCTTCTTTAAATTCCTCTGCATGTATTACAGTTCCAATTCTCAAATCCAAATTTAAAAAATCTTCAAAATTAGCCATTTATCATTCCCCCCAATTATTACTTAGACAAAATACAAAAATCCCCTTTAAAAAAAGAAAGGTGCCTAAGCACCTTTCTTTTGTAATTCACTTGATTCATTTGATTTATAGAAGAAGAAACCGAGAATCCCGCCAATACATGATGGAATTAACCATCCGATTCCTTCGTTATATAACGGTAACATTTGTAGTACATTAGAAATCGCGTCAATTTTAATTTTCGCACTTTCTAAACCGTTAAAGAAACTAATTAACAATGCACCTAAAATAGCTCCAATATAAATTGTATTACGCTTCCCAATCCACTTATGGAAATACGAAAGTACGATTAATACAATTGCAACTGGATAAATAATCATTAACACAGGTAATGTTACTGCGATTAATTGTGTTAAACCTAGGTTAGATACAATTAAACTAAATACACATACCATTGTTACAATCGTTTTATGCGAAAGTTTTGGGAATAAGTTTGTAAAGAAACCCGCACACGCAGATGTTAACCCAACAGAAGTTGTTAAACAAGCGAGTATAATAACAAGCCCTAATAAAATTTTACCACTCGTCCCATATAGCTCATTTACAACATTCGTTAAAATAAGACCACCGTTTTCTGAGATACCAAGTGATGTGCTTGTTGAACCAAGATAAGCAAGTGATAAATAAATTAACGTTAAACCAAGTACAGCGATAATACCTGATACTACTGTTATTTTTGCAATTTGACTACTCTCTTTTATCCCTTTAGAGCGGATAACTTGGACGACGACAATTCCGAATACGAGCGCGCTAATTGCATCCATCGTTAAATATCCTTGAATAAATCCACCAAAGAAAGCATTTTCTTTGTAAGCAGCTAACGGCGTAGCTGGCTCTCCAATTGGATCAATGATTGCCTTTCCGACAATAACAGCGACAATTAATACTAATAATGGTGTAAGAAACTTTCCAAACCAATCCACTAATTTAGATGGATTTAATGATAAATACCACGTTATTCCGAAGAAAACTATCGTGAAAAGAAATAGCATGTACCACTCTGAAACCATTGCCTCTGATAAAAACGGCTTCATACCCATTTCAAACGAAACAGCTCCAGTACGAGGAATCGCGAAAAATGGTCCAATTGCTAAATAACTAATCAATGGGAAAATAAACGCAAATATAGGGTGGACTCTAGAAGATAGCGCTTTCAAGTCCCCCTCTACAAACGCGACAGCTGTTACAGCTAGTAGGGGTAATCCGACTCCCGTTACAAGGAATCCTATTGTAGCAATCCAAACATTCTCTCCTGCTTGTTGACCT
Organism: Bacillus cereus group sp. MYBK216-1; assembly: GCF_051916495.1. Classification (NCBI taxonomy): domain Bacteria; kingdom Bacillati; phylum Bacillota; class Bacilli; order Caryophanales; family Bacillaceae; genus Bacillus; species Bacillus cereus group sp. MYBK216-1. The sequence continues at coordinate 145,855 of NZ_JBQAGT010000002.1, read as the reverse complement.
AAAACTGGCGGAAAAATTAAATTTCCTGCTCCTAAAAATAATGCAAATAGCATTAAACCAATTGCTACCGTATCACCTGGCCTTAAACGTCCCTTCATGCTCTTTATTTGCATAGCACTTTTTCATTGTTTATCTCTATATTTTACAATATGCTATGCATCCTCCTCTCTGCTCAAGATGATAAAATATGCCCCTTACAAAGCAGTGTCTTTCTCCATAATTTCTCCATTCCCCTTATTTTTACTCTAATCATTATTACAATTGTCGTTTTGAATTTTGATTTTTTTGAATTTTTAAATCATTAGAGTGTTATTACGTGGAGTATAGTTGTCAGACCTCTTTGTTTTTATCACACATATAGTAACATATTTAGTTGCAAAATAAAAACATATTTTCAAATTGATTTTTTTGAAAATCAAAATTATCTACATTTTTATTCTCTTACACAAATATTGTTACAATCTCACCTATTATCCTATCGTTATTTTCAAATAACTTTACACACGTAACATAACAAAAGCCATCCATAATGAAGTGCACCTCCAATTAGATGGCTTTTGTTATGTTACTCTATCGTTTCAACTTCACGTGGATTTTTCATCTCTTCCACATACACAACTCTAAATCCGTGATCTTCTAAATCTTTCAATAATGTCTCTAATTCACCGTCGTTAAACTCTTCTCCTAATGTAAACATAATTCTACGAACTAATAAGGCATCATTATCAAAAGTCATCAAACTTTGAATACCAGTGTATTTCTTTAAAACTGTCGATAACTTTTGGATTGCTCCATTATAGTCTTGCGTCCCAATCATGACAGAGTATTTACTAGAGTGAACGCCCCATGCATCCTCTAATAACTCAAAAACCTTTTTATGCGTTAAAATTCCAAGGAAAACCCCTTTTTCGTCAACTACTGATAAATAAGGCAATTTTTTTATTGTAAAAAATACTTTAAAGAAAGATGAATCTTCTCTCACAAATCCTTCTTTATCGTTTAATAATTGTATTACACTCTCATCAAGTGATCCTTTATATTCTAAAATATTTACTTTATATATATTCCCTAAAAATTTCTCTTTTTTTTCATCTAAAACTGGTACACAACGATACCCTGTTTTATTTAAATGCTCTAACGCTTCCCCTATCGTAATCGAACTTGAGCACAGTAAAACTTCCCTTTTCGGCACGTAATTCCCTTTAATCCTCATAAAAAAGCCTCCTTATGTTAAAATACTTTCTGTGCCATAACTATATTATATTTTCAGAAAAAAATAAATAATTTATTTTATTTTTCTGAAAATTATTCATTTTCTTGTCATAATTTATTCATCAATCCTTCACTTGCATATTTTTGCTATCAAATCTTCTCTCTGAATTGCTGAATGAAAAATATATTGTAACTTCTTTCAAAAAAAGCTAAAATAAGAATAAGAATTTTCTGAATATTCCAAGAGCAGGTGGTTATATGTCCTTATTACACTCACATATATGTAAATTTATAATTGGTGTTATTGTTATTTTTGCCATAAGTCCTATTCCAGCTCTTTTTACTACACACAATTACTCTTATCAAAATGGATTTATTAGCATTTTTCAAAACTTCGCACAGCTTTCTTCTATATCAATTCCAAAGGTTGATTGGATGCATGAATCTATCTTTTTCTCAGCAAACCAAATGATACATACTTCTAATCATTCAACACCATTATTCCCTTACATATGGGAAATATATTTTATATCGATTGTTCGTTTTACTTTTACCCTTGCGATCGGATTTTTCATAAGTTTGGGTATCGGCCATTTATTTTTCAAATTACCTAACTCGTTTAAAAAGTTTACTACTGTATTAAATTGGATACCTTACTCTTTTTGCACTGTAGTATTACAATGTTCAGTCTTATTACTACTTCTATACGTTGCACAATTTATAAACCTTCCTTACTACTCATCTTTTATTATCGTATGTAGTACTTCCATGATTATCGTTATGCAAGCAGTACAAAAATGGATTCCTTTCTTGAAAAACAAAAATGAATATGAAATAAAACATGATTCTTTTCTTGTGGATACATTGTTTTTGGCGCTTACTTCGAATCATAAATCAATTTTAGGTTCCATTATTCTTTCATTCGTTTTTATGGAATGCGTTTTTCATGCAAATGGACTGTTACAATTTATCGTTCAATTTGGCGGAAATTCCCCCATAATTGTTACAATCGGCTTATTACAACTCTATATCCCTTATAGCATGCTTTCTTTCCTTCAAACACTATGGACCACAAATTACTCCAAGCAACAGTCATACACTTTAACGAGAAGTGTTCCAAAACCTTAATTTGAAATAACCCTCTATAATCTAAAAGTAGAGGGTTATTCCTTTTGTATAGCGGACAAAATAACAGCAAATTCAAAAACTATTACAGAAACATACCAATATTTACCCTTTTCCTTTGACTATTCTTTTCATTTGGATTTATTATAAAAGTATAACATAATTGCAGGAGGTGACATCTTTATTCCAAACCTTGGAATGGAGAATACACTTGGACATATTAAATATTTTTCTCATCTTTGTACTTATTCTTATTTCTGGCTTTTTCGTTGCATCAGAATTCGCTGTTGTAAAAGTACGAAAAAGTCGAATTGACCAACTTGCAAATGAAGGTAATAAACAAGCTTTAGCTGCAAGAAGTGTCATATCAAATTTAGATGTTTATTTATCAGCTTGTCAGCTCGGGATTACAATCACTTCTTTAGGGCTTGGTTGGCTTGGTGAACCGACTGTAGAACATTTGCTACGACCGCTCTTTGAAAAAATTAATATTACTGGAACAATGGCTAACACTTTATCTTTTATTATCGCTTTTAGCGTTATTACATTTTTCCACGTTGTATTAGGTGAGTTAGTTCCAAAGTCTTTCGCAATTCAAAAAGCAGAAGCAATCACACTTAAATTTGCAAGACCGCTTATTTTATTTGATAAAATTATGTATCCATTCATTTGGCTGCTCAATAGTACAGCTATATTTTTCACAAAACTACTCGGATTAGAACCTGCGAAAGAAAATGAACTGGCTCATTCTGAAGAGGAATTGCGACTCATATTAGGTGAAAGTTTTAAAAGTGGTGAAATAAACCAAACCGAATATAAATATGTAAATAATATTTTTGAATTTGATGATCGAGTTGCAAAAGAAATTATGGTTCCTCGTACCGAAATGATTTGCCTATCTACTGAAAATACGTTAGAAGAAAATATGGATATCGTCGCTACTGAAAAATATACACGCTATCCAATCATTGAAAAAGATAAAGATGATATTATCGGGATGATCAATACGAAAGAAGTATTCCATGATCAAACAAAAGGTATTTATAAACCACTTGAATCTTATATACATCCTGTTCTAACTGTATTTGAAACAGTTCCAATTCGTAAAACGTTAGTACATCTTCAAAAAAATCGTGTTCAGATGGCAATCGTTATGGATGAATATGGTGGAACTGCCGGGCTTTTAACGATGGAAGATATTCTTGAAGAAATCATTGGAGAAATTCAAGATGAATTCGATGCGGATGAATCACCTATGATTGAAAAACGTACGCCTAAGCTTACTGTTTTAGATGGAAAGGTGCTTATTTCTGAAGTAAATGATATCTTTGGCCTACATATTGATGATAGTGATTTAGATACAATCGGAGGATGGCTTCTCTCTCAAGCAATTGACTTAAATATTGAAGCTGGCTATTCCATTGAATATGCTGGTTTTCAATTTAAAGTATTAGAACTTGATGGACATCAAGTCAAAAAAGTTGCTGTACATAAACTAGATATTAAAAAGGAGCTATAAAGTGACTGTTTTATTAACAATTTGTATCATTGCCTGTTTCGTTGTTTCATTTCTCGCCTTTATTTATCCAATTATCCCTGGCATACTAGCTGTCTGGGCTGGATATTTGATTTACCATTTCGGTATAAATGGAGGAGAATTAACAACTTCTTTTTGGATTATTCAAATCATTTTTACTCTTTTCATTTTCGTTGCTGACTTTATTGCAAATGGATATTTTTTAAAAAAATACGGTAGTTCTAAATGGGGCGAACGTGTCGGAATGATTTCTATCATTGTCGGATCGTTCTTCTTCCCCCCATTCGGACTTATTATCATACCGTTCTTATCAGTATTTATAACAGAACTAGTGCATAAAAAAGCGCCAAAAGATGCCTTTCTAGTTGGAGTCGCTACTGTAGTTGGTTTTTTAAGCAGTACAGTAGCGAAAGCAATTCTCCAAATCATTATGATTATCATCTTCGTATGTTATATCATCTTTTAACCATCCCGACTTCGGGATGGTTTTTTAATATGCAATACCTACTCGACTATTTTCATATATGTTTTTCTTGCATAGGTCCCATGCAAAGTGTGCTGTATCACCTACTGTAATTTTTGATCCACCTTCTGGCAATATATCTTTTTCAGTTCGATATACCTTTATCGCCTCACCGTCTATTAAATGTGTCGGACAAACAACTGTCCAACATAAATGATTACTATTACTTAGTACCTTATATGCAGCCAAATGATCTTCTGCTGCCGTTGTCGTTTTCCTTTTGGATTCCGTTGATTGAAAACGATATAAATTGGGATTTGATCTTGCTTGTAAAATACCAGCTGTTCCTATTGTAATGATTTTACGAACCCCTTTTTCTTCCATTTCCTTTATAATTTGTGGCATACTCTTCGCTAATGTTCCATTTTGATCCGTTCCAAGTGCACTAATTACTATATCACTTCCTTCTATCGCTTTCTTTATATCATTTTCGTTTAATACATTACCTTCTATCACTCGCAACCTTTCATGTTGTATTTCTATTCTACTTAAATCACGTGCTAATGCTGTCACTTCAGCTGAATCCTTTAGTGCTAATTTTATTATATTTGAACCTACTCGTCCCGTTGCTCCCAATATGCATACTTTCATTTATTTCCCTCCTCTTTCCTTCTTTCTCTATTTTTCAATACTCTCAATCAAATTACAACAAAAAAGCTTCCTCATATGTAAGAGGAAGCTCTATTATTACTTTATTTCTTTTCTTTAGAATCCGTAGACTTCTCAGTTCCACTTGTTTCTTTATCCTTTTTGTCCTCTTGTTGTGTAGTTGTATCTTCTTCTTTCTTCTTATCCTCACCTTTACTACAACCTACCATTAATAAAGAACTTGCAAGTGCCATAGCAGTCAATGATTTAACCCATTTGTTCATTTGCGTTTCCTCCTTGTGATAGAATATGTACAATCCCATATTACTCTCTATTTTTAAAGGAGAGATTGAAAAACAGTAAATATACGGTAAATTATTGTAAATTTTCTGATAACAAAACTTGATTTTAATTTATATATTCCATTTCCAATCGATACACAATAAAACTAGTTATTTTCTCTCAATGGACGTAAAAAACTAAGGCGCATACCATTCCGCCTTAGTTTCTCATGCAAACTTTTCATTTTCATATAGATGTGTAATCTTATATTCCTTCTTCATAACATATTGCCACACACTATAAGCGTAACGATTCATTTTCAGGAAACAATTTTCCAAAAATGAGCGAAACTCCGGATTAGCAACTTCCACTGCAACTTGAGCAAACTTTAGTGCTAATCGTTTTAAATGCGAAATATATGCAGTAGCAATATAGATATCTCCTGTATCTTTATATTCCGTTTCCTCTTCTATTTCATGCAAATGAAATGGAAGAGGTTCACAAGTAATATGCTGTACATTCTCTCCTTCTTGAAAGTTCACTTGCTCATTATATGCTTGTAACATATATGGTAAATGCTGCTGCAATAACTCCTTTAATTCTTCGTCTCTCACCTCTACTGTATACTCCCCAACCTGATATATGAGCATATAACTATATCTCATTAATTCTTTCATACAGTCCATGAAAGTGCCTCCCTTCTCTATTGTCTATATGTTATAAATATGATGCTATAACGTTTGCTATTCTTGCTAAAAACCAATCCCATTTACTAATTTTCTCAAAGTCTTCTTCTGAAAATCTTTTTGATTTATGAAAGTCTACCTGTAATCGACTCCATACTTCATCAACAGCTGTTTTATCATATATGATACAGTTAGACTCACAATTTAAATAAAAACTTCTATTATCAAAATTCGCTGTCCCAATATCAACAATTTCTCCATCAATGATTGTTACTTTCCCGTGAAAAAAACCATTCTGATATTGATAGATCTCAGCTCCAACATGGTTCATCTCTTTCAAATACGGATAAGCAGCTTGTTTTAACAATATGGCATCACTTTTAAACGGTACGAGAATTTTCACATTGACACCCCGGTTTAATGCATCTTTTAACTCTTTCATCATTTCTTTACTTGGTACAAAATATGGCGTAGCAATAATTAAAGATTTTTTAGCCTGCTTTAATAGTGCTCCATATTTTTCCCATAAACCTTTTCCATCTGAAAATAAATATTGATATTTCACATTCCCTAATGTAGGTATACTTTCATGTATAGGCATTTTTTCTCCTGTATCTTCTTTCCAATCAGCAGCAAATTTTCTTTCCATATCCGTGGCACCATTCCCCTTGACTCGTACATGATAATCACGCCACGGACCAAATTTCGGATTTTGTCCAAGATACTCCTTTCCAATGTTAAAGCCGCCGATATATGATACTTTTCCGTCAATCGTAACAATACGTCTATGATTCCGTTGATGCAAAGAATAGAACACATTTTTCAGTTTCAGTTTTTTACTAAATGTAAACTTCACACCGTTTTCTTTTAATCGGCTAATTACCTTTTTCTTCAGCTTATATCCGCCTACCCGATCGACTGACAATTTCACTTCTACTCCGCTAGATGCTTTTTTCTCTAATAACTGTAAAAACTCTTGGCTTATTTCGTCTTTTCCTACAATATAAAAATGGATATATATATACTTTTCTGCATCGTTTATATCGTCAAATAATTTCCTATATAACTCTTCACCGTTCGTATATAGTTGAAATTCACCTAATCGAACTTTTCCTAATTCATATTCACTAGCCATTTCCTTCCCCATTTCTACATCGATATTCATCCAAATGAATACACCTATTAAACAAAGGATTATAGCGAAAAAGTACTTCATGGATAAATTCCTTTCTCCACTTACTGTTATTTCTATATCTTCCCTTTTTTATTACATTATCATTCAAGAAAATATGTCATTACATGATATATGTCCATATCAAACAATAGCTCATTTGCATATTGTATGTTGTATCTTAAAATAAAAGGAGGAAATAACAATGGGCTTCGCACATGGTAATGGATTTGCGCTATTAGTCGTATTATTTATCCTCTTAATCATCGTCGGTGCTGCTTGCTTCTGCTAAGTAGCTACTGTCATATGATATGTGGATGAAAAAATTATAAAAGCGGACACCTATTTTTTAGGTGTCCGCTTTTCATTTTAAAATCATTTCCGCCTGCTATAGTAACTTAAATGGCTAAATATTCATCTCAAAAAGTTAACAATGTAGCTACTTTCTTACTCTCTTCCTTACGTATATGACGCTGTTCTGCACGTAATACAGCAATACGATGTAATTCTTTCTCTTCTTCTGTTTCAGGGATAACACGCGGTACAGGAACTGGATTATTTTCCTTACTAAGTGCAACAAAAGCAACAAATGACGTTGCCGCTATACGCTTCTCACCTGAGATTAAATCTTCAGCCACTACCTTCACAAACACTTCCATCGAAGTTCTCCCCGTCCAAATTACGAAAGATTCATAACTAACACAATCTGAAGAACGAACAGGATGTAAGAAATCAACCCAGTCCATAGATGCTGTGACACATTCCTTTCTCGAATGTCTGGATGCTGAAATAGAAGCAACCATATCCATCTCCGCTAATATCTTCCCACCAAATAGCGTGTTATGATCATTTAAATCTGTTGGAAATACTCGGCTCGTTTTGAACACTCTTGACTCATTGGCAGTTTTTCCTTTTACTTCCGTCATTGTTATCACCCCTTTAATGATTTATCCCTAACATTTTAATAGTCACTATACTAAATGAACTACACATTTAATATTAACAACATTCAGAACTTTTAGTCCACAAAAAAGAACCGATTTTATCAATCGGCTCCTCTAAATACATATTGTTCTTTCGGCTGTTCAACTTTATTCCATTTTGTTACTTCTAATACAGGAATATTTGCATGAAACGGCTGATAAAACTCAGTAGTTATCTCTCCTTCTACTTGAATCCAGTCATCATTATTCCACTCTACACCTTCTGGTTTTTTCACTAACATACCATACACACCAGAATCTGCTACGCAATGTATAATACCGAAACGGAATAAGAAGTATTGTTCTTTTTTAGATGAATCATCTCTGAAAACAAACCCTTTATAGGATAATTTTTTCCCAGTAAACTCACCAGGATAATTATAAATTGTCTCCATCCCTTTTAGAAAATCTTCGTCTTTTAAATTAATACTATCTTTCGTAACAAATTCTTTTTTACCTTTTTCCATTACACCTCGGTATCCTTCTTTCCCGTAATAAATGCTCGTATCAGGTCTTAGAAATTGCCTTGTCATAAATGGATCTTTACTTTCTGCTTGTGCTACTGGAAAATGAAATCCCTTCGCCTTAACAATGTCGGAATCTAATGTTGCAATCGGGAAAAACAATCCTGTGACTATCGGAAAACAAAACAATGTGTACGAAAATGCTTTTTTCCACCACGTATTCTCATCTTTTGAATGATCATGTCCGCAATGGCTATGATCGCAACCACAATTGTGCTGTTCCTTCTCTTTTTGATGTTCTTTTTGGAAAACGATAATAATTTGAACAATCGTTAAGAATCCTAAAATAATAGCTGCTGTTGTTGATAAATAGGCATACTTCATATTGATATACTTCGTAATATTGCCTGAAATATGAAGCTGCGCAATTAATATTGTAAAACCTAATAATATATACGCTCGAAACATAACCTACCACCCTATCGCATAAATGAGTAGTGAGCTTGCATAAACAACAAGTGTAACTGTAACTGTAACGACAATTACAAATTTTGTTTTAAATGTCGCAAGCATCATAAACATATTTTTAATATCCACCATTGGTCCGTAAACAAGGAACGCGACAAGTGATGCTGTTGAAAATGTACTTTGGAATGACGAAGCAATAAATGCATCTGCTTCTGAACAAAGTGATAAAATGTAAGCAAGTCCCATCATAACAGCTGGTGAAGAGAACGGCCCTTGTCCTATAGCAAGAAGTGTTGAAGTTTGTACAAACGTTTGAACTGCAGCCGCAATTAACGCACCTAATACTAAATATTTTCCCATCGAGAAAAATTCCTCAACAGCATGCGTACACACATCCCACATTTTTTTACGTAATGGACGCTTATGATTCACTTCTGGGAAGTGATCATCTCTTAATTGATGTTCTTTAAACATAAATGATAATATAATTCCAACGATAATGGCTACAATAATCGCTACAATAGAACGATACCATACCATGTGCATACTACTTCCAAAGGCAACGTATGTTGCAAATAAAACAACTGGATTAATAATTGGCCCAGTTAACATAAATGCAATTCCAGCATATGGCGGAACCCCTTTTCCGATTAATCGCCTTACAATCGGAACGATTCCACATTCACAGCCCGGAAACATCATCCCTAAAAAAGTAGCCATTAAAACAGACAGAAATCGGTTTTTCGGCATCCATTTTGCTACCATATCTTCTGTAACAAACATTTGAATGAATCCTGAAATAAATACACCAATGAGCACGAAAGGAAGTGCCTCGATTAATATGGAGATAAAAATTGTATTCATTTGCAGGAATGCTTTCGGTAATTGAAACAATTCCATGATGTATTTCCTCCAACTTTTCATTAACAATATGTAATTTTAACCCCATTTCATTAATTGGACAAGGTTTATATGGAATACATACCCTTTATATACATTACATTGTACAAGTTATATTCTATTCAAAATTTGAGATTTCATAGCAAAAAAGCTGCTCTAGCGCAGTTGTATAACTATGCTAGAGCAGCTTTCCTATCGTTAAAAGTAACGTTTCTTCCAAAATACAAATGCTAAAGCGCAAGATAATGTTGCACATATTATGAGTACAATTACAAAACCTTGAGCCTCACCTTCAAATGGAACCTTTACGTTCATTCCAAAGAAACTAGAAACCATCGTCGGTAAAGATAAAATGATTGTAATTGACGTTAACAGTTTCATAACACTATTTAAATTATTTGATATAACGGAGCTAAAAGTATTCATCATTCCACTTAAAATGTGACTATATATTTCCGCCATTTCAATAGCCTGTTTATTTTCAATTAATACATCTTCTAATAAATCTTGATCGTCTTCATACATTTTTAAAAATGTACTGTTACGCATTAACTTTTGAATTACAATTTTATTAGCCTTTAATGACGTCGTAAAGTATACTAAACTTTTCTCAAGGCCTAGCAATGTGAAAATCTCTTTATTTTTCATCGACTTATTTAATTGATGCTCTAAATCAATTGTTTTTCGATTTATTTGCTTTAAGTATCTTAAATAATAAGTAGAAATCGTATATAAGAGCTGAAGTGCAAAGCGCGTCTTCTTAAACGTATAAAATTCTTTAATACGTTGATTAATAAAACGTTCAAAAATTGGATTCTCTTCTAAGCAAATTGTAACAAAACAATCCGGCATCACAATCATACCTATTGGAATCGTGTCATAAATCGAATTTCCTTCTTCGTCATGTCTAACTGTCGGAATATCCACGATAATTAAAGTATTATTGTCTTCCTTTTCAATACGAGAGCGTTCTTCATCATCCAAAGGATCTTTAATGAAATCTAAGTCTACATTTAAAGTTTGTACTAGATATTGAATTTCTTCTTCTGTTGGATGAAGTACATTAATCCAGCATCCCTTTTGCATTTCCTCAATCTCTTGTAGTTTTCCGTTTCGGTCTGTTAAATATATATTTAACATACTATCACCCCGATTCTTTTTACATGTAGGAATCTACCTCTCTTAAATCACAGTTTTTAAACCGACATTCTCAGCATATGAAACATACGTTTAAATTTCAATAGAAAAATTATTTTGAAAACGTTTTTATAGGAAAAATATTATAAAGTGAAACTTTAATCAGTAGGTAGCTTTATCCCCCGCTGATTATTAGCCCTCACAAATCGGGATTTTACGGGCAGCCCGCCCCCAACCAAACTTCTTTTCTTTCGCTGCATTTTGAGGTGAGGGTCTCACTGCCCGTTAAAGCGGGATAAACATAGAAAAAGACAGAGTGCTCTCTGCCTTAAAAGCTTATGTTGCCTTTATAACATATTTAGAAAGCATCCACAAGTTAAACCCGACTGAAATCGTATAGCCCGCGTATGTTGAAATGATAAAACTTACATAATCGAAATACGGAAGCAATACAATATTTAGAACTATCTTCATAATAATTCCAATCACTAGTCCTAGCACCGTCTTCTGCTGTTGATTGATTCCTTGTAGCATAGCAGCCGTTACTGTAAAAAGAGAAAATAGTATGCAAGCAGGAGCATAATACTGTAAAATGATTCTCCCCACCTCTGGATCATTTCCAGCACCGAATAAAAGAGTATATACAGGTTTGGCTAACACCATCATTCCAATTGCCGCCGGTACCGTAATCGCTACTACTAATACATTTGTTCTCGTAAAATGTTTGTACAATAGCTTCGTATTTCCTGCTGTGTAAGCTTTCGTCATCTCTGGTACGAGAGACATACTAAAAGCTGTGGCAACGGATACCGGGATGAGCACAACCATTTGAACAAGACCAATTATCGCATTAATTTTTTCCGCTTCTCCTTGCATATACCCTATTTGTATAAGTAGTTTATTAATTGTAAATGTATCAATCGTCTGATACAACGGAATTGCTAAGCCCACCACAACAAAAGGAATAGAATATGTAAAGAGCTCCTTATAAAGCGAGAAAAAAGATTTCGTTGTTTGTGATATACTTGCCATTTCTTTTTTCTTTAAGTGCCTTCTCCTTCTCATATAATACGCACTTAAAACAGTTAATCCACCTACCGCTCCCATAAAGGCACCAAATGTTGAAATACCAACTGCTAGCGAGACAGATGCTTTTAAAATATATAAAACGACAAAGCTTCCTATTAAAATGGTTAAAACCCGAAAAAATTGCTCTACAACTACACTTAATGCAGAAGGCCCCATCGATTGGAATCCTTGAAAGAAGCCCCTTAATAAACTCATTACTGGCACAAGTATTAACGCAAAACTTACAATTCGAATATTAGTAGTAACCGCTCCTACACTATTCCCCGTTTGATCATTCCCATCGATGACAAGCTTAGCTAAATGCGGAGCTAGCATATATAACGTAAAACACGAAATGACTCCCATTATAAACATAAACACGATTCCACTTTTCAACACTCTCTTAACCGTATGATAATCATTCAGTTGATCATATTTTGATACCATTTTTGAAACTGCAAGTGGTAATCCCATTGTCGCAATGCTGAGCATAATTGTATAAGGGCGATATGCATACGTATATAAAACGTATCCACTCGTACCGACCATTGCTGTAAATGGTATAACATATATAAATCCTAACATTTTTGATATCATCGTTGCCATCGTTAAAAATATCGTTCCACGTATAAACGGTGACCCTTTCATCACATTCCTCCGCTACGCTTTATTATTATACATTATGGACAACTCTTTTTTTTTAGAACCGAACCGAAACAAATAAAAAAAGCCAATGAAAAATCATTGACTTTAACGCGCTGCTTTTTTCTTTTTGAAATACTTTAAACCAAAGTATAGAGCAATAAAAAGAACAGCTCCTATAATTATGTAATGTGTGTAATCAGATGCATACTCTTTAATTTGTCGCCAATTCCCACCAAGTTTTTCACCTAAGTATATAAATAGAATTGACCACGGAATGATCGCTACAACCGTATAAAGTGTAAATAGTTTTAATGGCATCTTAGCTAGTCCTGCTGGAATAGAGATCGCATGACGTACTACTGGGATAAAGCGCGCAGAAAATATTACGCCTGCTCCATAACGCTTAAACCAACCTTCCGCTATGTCTAAATGATGTTTATTAATAAGTAGATACTTCCCATATTTCTCTACAACCGGACGCCCTCCGTAGTATCCAAGCCAGTATAAAAAGATTTGTGCTAAAGTACCACCAATCGTTCCGGCGATAACTGCACCAACAAAACTAATTTTACCATTCGCTACTAAAAAGCCAGCATACGAAAGTACAATTTCACTTGGGATTACTTCAATCATTAAAGCAAGAGCTACCCCAAAGTAACCTAAGCTTGCGAAAAATTGCAATAACTGATCTATTATGTTTGCTAACATGTTCTTTTTTATCTCCTTTTTTCTTCACATACCATCCCATTATTACATAAAGGCTGCAATCTGCCAATATCTTCATTTTAACAATATGTACAATTCAAGCAGGATTAATCTATTAATTTCTCTTTCTGGGGGTCTTTCATGTAGGCAAACATCTCTTTAATTTGGTCTTCTGTATTTCTAGCAAATGATAAATTAGGCAATTCATTTTCACCAAAAAACTCCACCTCTTCTGTTTCAATGCTAGTTTTCTTTTCTCCACCAATAATCTCGCATCCAATGAAAATTTTATATACATGCGTTGCCGATGGAGATGGTTGATGTTTTTCTTTATCAAATATAGCTAGTAACTTAAAATGATCTACCTCATAACCAGTCTCTTCAAAAACCTCTTTTGCTGCAACTTCGGTTGGCGTATAACCGACATCAGCCCATCCACCTGGCAATGCCCATTTCCCATCGCTTTTTTCTTTCACAAATAATAACTTTTCATTTTGAAAAATAACTGCTCTTATATCAACTTTAGGTGTTTGATAGCCTGTCTCACTTGCAAATAATTTCTCTACGACTTCCCAATCTGTTTTCGTGTAATGTGACATCATTGAAATAGAAATATCTCGTAATTGCTGGAAACGCTCAATATCATACACATCCTTAGAATACGTTAAACCCGCTTGAGCTATAGATTGTATTTGTTTTACCCAATCAATCCATTTAATTTTCATATATCCGCATCCCCATTCTCTATGAAATATATTACTTCATTTTTATTGATACATCTTTATTATACAAAAAAAAGAGATTGATAACGTTTCAATCTCTTTCAAAATTAATCCAATTCATGTAAGTGGTCTTGTATATATTTTCTTCTTTTATTTATATATTCATAAATCATATCAGCCTCTTGATCAAATGTTTCTAATTTTTCTTTCATGTATGGATCTTGTAGTAAATATGGACGAATCAATTCACACAACCCTTCTACTTTCGGCCTCATAACCGAAACTGTAAATTGATTTTCTAATATTTCTTCTAAAATACTTCGATACTGCTTTCTAAATACAGGTATGTCTAGCAATCTTGCACTTAACGTATTATACCCTTGAATGCGAATATATTCATGATTAAGTGGTCTCCCTTGTACATCTCGCCCCCAAGTTGCATCATAATCCCACGGTATAACTTCAAATAAGTTTGTTTCATCGTTATGATATAGTGCATAGTTATGAACAAAACCATCAAAGTTTTGCGTAAAAATAACTCCTGCTAACCATCGTAAATATTTATCTACATGTAGAAACTTCCCAATTTCTTTTTCATAGGCTTCCCTCGTCAAAGTATTCGCTTGAAATACAAATTCACTCAATTGTTCTTCACTATTTTTATTCGAATATTTAAATTCATAACCCGCAAAAAGCTCCGTCTTAACATCTTTATCTCGTTCACTCATTAATGAAAAATTCGCATCATCATCTATCGCATAATAAATAGAACCACTCGGTAATCCTCTATTTTTCAAAAAATTTTCATCAACGGATTCTAACTGTAAATACACACCTTGAATTTGACCATTAATTTTTATAAATACATGTTGTGAT
The DNA here is from genome assembly GCF_051916495.1 of Bacillus cereus group sp. MYBK216-1. NCBI lineage: Bacteria > Bacillati > Bacillota > Bacilli > Caryophanales > Bacillaceae > Bacillus > Bacillus cereus group sp. MYBK216-1. The sequence goes on along the minus strand of NZ_JBQAGT010000002.1, from coordinate 130,763 downwards.
TTTGGCGAAAGTACACCAATATCATGAAAAAAATCTAAAGATAATTTATTTCGTATGAGAGACGGATCCATAAACTCCGAATTCAAATGAAACTCTTTCGCACCTTGAAATTTTTTAGGCTTATAAAACATAACATGATAAGACTTTTTCTCAAATTCGCGAATATGAGCTCCTCGGTATACGATATCAATATCATACTTCTTTTTTCCATAAGTTAATTTTGCTGGCACTGGACTATCTGACCAAATGTCCTTTTTCAATTCCACTAAGTACATTGGATGAACAAAAAAATCATATGAAGGCAGCATGTTTTCTCATCCCTTCTCAGTTCTCTTCATTCAATGTATGCGCCTTGTCTTGTCCATACATCCGCTATCATCTATTTATAGAAAATTACACTCTTGTCCTGTTCAGAAAGATGCCTATATACATATCATGTTAAGGAAAAAGAATACCTTTTCAACTTAATACATGATAAGGAGGATTTCTATGAAACGTGATATTAGAAAAGCTGTTGAAGAAATCAAAAGTGCTGGGATGGAGGATTTCTTACACCAAGATCCAAGTACTTTTGAATGCGATGATGATTGCTCTTCAAAAGTTGAATGTAGCGATGATTGTAATTGCCCAAGAACAAGATGTACTCGTGTGAAACATTGTACTTTCGTTACAAAATGTACTCATGTAAAAAAATGGACATTTGTTACGAAATGTACTCGCGTACGCGTTCAAAAATGGACGTTCGTTACGAAAGTAACACGTAGAAAAGAATGCGTTTTAGTTACAAAACGTACGCGTAGAAAACATTGTACTTTCGTTACAAAATGTGTACGCTTTGAAAAGAAATTTTACTGGACTAAACGATGTTACTGTAAAAAATGCGAGTTCTTCCCTAACGGACACGGTGGCTCTTGCGATGATTCATGTGATCATGGTAAAGACTGTCACGATAGCGGACACAAATGGAATGATTGCAAAGGCGGACATAAATTCCCATCTTGCAAAAATAAGAAATTCGATCACTTCTGGTATAAAAAACGTAACTGCTAGTTTTTATACCACCAAAAAAAGGCCGTTTTGCGGCCTTTTTTATATTTATTGAAAGTGACTTATATCTGCAAATTGTTTCACTTTACCAATACCCTCTTCAAATTCTATTATGCTCAAACTGGCACTATGCATAAATGGATCATCCCACACATTTTCTATTTCAATTCGCGCGAAATGCCCTACAAGTAATTTTGCTGCTGCCGCATGAGAAACAATCAATATGTTTTGTCCTTTATGCTTCTCTAAAAGAAGATGCACCCCTTCAATTACTCTTTCATAAACGGCCTCAAAATTTTCGCCTGATGTTGACTGAAAAAGATGTGGCTCATTCCAAAATAGATGTACTTCTTCTGGAAATTGCTTTTCTATATCCGCGATTGTTTCTCCTTCCCATATACCCATGTTGATTTCATAGAAATGCTCATCCGCTATAATGGGTATATCACGTTCCCCCTTTATTAACTCTGCCGTATGAAGTGTTCTTTCGCTCGGACTACTATAGATCGCATGGATTGGTAAATCTTTCATTCGATTTCCTAATTGTTTCGCCTGAACTATACCATTTTCAGTTAAAGCAGAATTTTTTCGTCCCTGCATTCGCTTCGCTACATTCCACTCTGTTTCACCATGCCTTGTTACATATATAGTTGTTTTCATTTCTTACTCCCCCTCACCATGTTGGTCGTAATTCCCACGGTTCAACTCTCCCTACAATCCACTCCGCTCGTTTACTTTCAATCCCTTTTATAACTCCATCAGCTATCTCTTCATGAGTAAGCCATTTTCCATATGTATCTTCTAAAATAAAACCTAAAATAATTCTATGATAAATACATCGCGTACTCCCCATTTTTTGTGCAGGCATACGTGATGCTTTACTACCTAAAATATGAAATAAACTATATGTTTTAGACGACAAATCTAGTTCTTTACAAATATTTGATAGTGCATGTTTTGCACTTGTGTGTACCCATGCAACAACTAATGTGATCGGGCCATTTTTCTTAATTGTACTTTTAATAGCTAGCTTTACATCTTCATCATTATGATAATCTAACGAAAGGCATGTAATATTTTCTGGTGCAGAACTCATTTGCTTAACATTTTCTAATTTCACTTCGTCTCGCCCGATAATAGAAACATAAAATCCTTTCTCACAAAGCCACATAGAAACTTTCTTTAGCATTCCTGTTCCACCAATTACAAGTGCATGCAAATACTATCCCTCCCTAATAAAATGTCATATGAGGTTTCTCATCTCTATAATAATTTAAACGGTCTTGCAGTGTCCCTGAGTGAAATTCAAATTTATGACCGTCAGGATCAACAAAGTATATAGATTCGCAATCTCTTACATCACGTTCTCTTCCTTGTAAAATATGAACATCATTTTCTTCTAATCGCTTTATTAGACATTTAAAGTCTTCTTGTTCAACAGAAAATGCAATGTGCGTATAAGATTGATGAATCTCATTTCTCGGAATATGCGTCTCTTCATTAAGCGCTATCCACACTCCACATATGTTAAAATAAGCCAATTTCCTTCCTTTAACTAATAATTCTCCTTCTAATACTTTTTCATAAAACATAATAGAGTTTTCTAAATTAGATACCGAAAAACAAATATGATTGATTCCCCTTAACAACTATAATTCCTCCTTATACAAATAAAAGATGAGCGAAAATTCACTCATCTTTTATTATACTATTTTTTTGTAATATATGCCCATTTATAACTGAAGTCCCCACCAAACGTATGGTTAGCAATGTCTTTTACAAACGGCTTCTCTAAATAAGCTGTACTTTGTTGGTACGTAGGAGAAATTGCTGCGTCTTGACCAATTAAGATTTTTTCAGCTTCCGCAAGTGCATTCCAGCGTGCTTTATCATCTTTTAATAGCTCTCCTTTTGATTTCGCTACTAAATCATCATACTTCGGATTAGAATAATCCATTTCATTAAATGAGCTTCCAGTAACAAACATATCAATATAAGTCATTGGATCCGGATAATCAGGGCTCCATGCAGATAATGAGAATTCATATTGGAATTTCTTTTCTAAATCTAGCTTCTGCTTGTATGGTTGCTGTTTCAAATTCACTTTAATACCAGGCAAGTTTTTCTCTAGTTCTTCCTTAATAAAGTCGCCCACTTTTTTACGGCTACCGTTATCATCGTTTAGTAATTCAACCGTAATTGTATCTTGACCAAGCTCTTTCTTCGCTTCTTCCCATAATTTTTTTGCTTTCTCTGCATTATCTTTACTATCACGGAAGTTTTTATTTACAGAGCGGAAATCTTTTCCATCCGGACCTGTCGTGAATTTTTCAGGTACTAAGAAATATGCTGGCAATGAACCGTCATTTAAAATGACATCAGCAATTCCTTTTTTATCGTATGCTAAATCAATCGCTTCACGTACCTTTTGGTTTTTAAATGTTGCATTTTTTTGGTTAAAACGTAAGAAATATATGCGTGGATCTAACTTCGTTTTAAATTCATCTGGCTTATTCTTTTTATATTTATCAACAAATTCAGAAGTTAAAATAACTCGATCTGCTTGATCACTATCATATAAATTTACTCCCGTGCTTGTTTCCTTCACAATACTTACATTAATTTCGTCTAACTTTACAGTATCTTTATCCCAATAATTAGGATTTTTCTTCAACTGATAATTTTGTTCATGTTTCCATTGACTCATTGTAAATGGTCCATTATATACTAATTTATCTGCTTCTAATCCGTATTTATCTCCTTGCTCTTTCACATATTTTTCATTTAATGGGAAAAATGTAGGGAACGACGTAAGCTCAAGAAAATAAGGTGCTGGTTGCTCTAATTCTACTACCAACGTTTTATCATCCTTCGCTTTAACACCCAATTGATCTGCTGGTAATTCACCTTTATTTACTTTCTGTGCATTTTTCACATCAAATAAAATGAATGCATATTCTGCCGCTATTGCTTTATCTAATGTACGTTGCCATGCATATACAAAATCTTGTGCTCGAACTGGATCACCATTTGACCATTTCGCATCACGTAATTCAAATGTATATGTCTTTTTATCTTCACTAATCTTCACATCTTTTGCCATACCTGGTGTTGGTTTATTATCTTTATCTAGACGATATAAACCTTCCATTGCATTTACAAATACACGGAAAGATACAGAATCCGTTGATTTAGATGTATCCATTGAAGGAATTTCAGCTGTTTCTAGCAAATTTAAAACTTGTTTATCGGCCATTCCCTTATTCGATTCTTTCTTCGTTGTCGAAGCCTTCTCACCATTCCCACATCCTGCAACCAATACACTCGTCGTTAACGCAAGTGCAGCAATTGTTGTTGTCTTTCTCTTCATTCTTCCTTCCCCCAATCTATATGTATAAGTTAAATCCTATATAATATATTTCATTATACAAAAGATTCTGATTATTTTAAATATTTATTTTAACAAACATAGAAAAAAGCGATCAGAAATTTCTTTCCAGCCGCTTTCTTGAATAGCATTTACTTGTAATCCATCCTCTATATCAAATGGATTTTGAACTTTAAATATTTCTTCCATCAGCTTCAAAAACTCTTCTTCAGTTTTAGATTCACCATTAACCATAAGTGAGTATGGTTCCACTTCACCTAATTTATAATCGACAACAAATTGAATCTTCACCTTTTGTCTTGGCGTTCCGGTGTTATATCCTTGGAATTCTACTAATTCTAACCCTTCCGTTCCACGATAATATATCCAACCTGAATTTTGAAAATAATTTTCGAAAGATTCACCTATTGAAAAGAAAGGATATTCATAAAGCGAGCTTGTACGAACCTTTTGAATAACGTCTCGATCAGTCGGAAAAAAGAAATGACTAAAAAATATGCTAGCAACTGCTAAAATAGTAACAATTGTCGCTCCCATTTTGCTCGTTCCGCCGCTATCATTGATTAGATAGTTTTCAACTGATTTATCTTTTATTTCTCTTGCTTTTATTCGGTATATACGTCTTTCCGCAAATTGATAGTATAATCCATTTGCAAAAATCCCCATTCCAAACAGAATAAAAATGAGTAATAAAAACGTAAGAGGCACCATATTAATGATTGGCAACGCTACATTAAACCCCATATAATACGAAAATGCATCACACGCTACTAATAACAACATAAATAAAGCAGCTGGTACATAATACTTACGATATCCTAGCCAGCCTATATTGAAAATAGCAGCCCAACCATTCCAGCTCCACCTAGCAATCCGCTTATTCTCAAGCTCCCATTTCCTTTTGTAATACGGATATTGTCTCCCTACATATACTTCTAGTTCTTTATCTATTAACGAGCTACCTTCCTCTTGTTCATTATCCAAGTTTCGCTGACAACTTGCACAATTTAACTGTTCCTCCTCGCAAGGTTGCCCACAATTTATACATTTCAAAACAATCCCTCTTCCCATCCATACGTCATTTCAAAATACCTTCGTGTTTTAATAACCACTCTTTCCTCCATAAACCACCAGCATATCCAACAAGCTTTCCACTCTTCCCTATTACACGGTGACATGGAACAATTATTGAAATTGGATTCCGACTATTTGCCCCTCCTATTGCCCGTACAGCTTTTGTATTTCCAACTTTCTCTGCAATATCTAAATATGAAGCACTTACGCCGTACGGAATAGTATAAAGTGCATCCCATACATTTTTTTGAAATGCTGTTCCCTCCGCAGACAGCGGGACCGTAAACTCTTTTCTTTTCCCTTTAAAATATTCATCTAACTCATTTATACATTGTTCTATCATTTCATTTTTATTTTCTTCTTGTCGTTCATCAACAAATATAACAGACGTAATTCCTTCTTGATTCGCTGTAATTTCAAGCAAACCTACTTCGCTTTCATAATAAGCCTGGTACATATGCCATCCTCCAATTCAGTTCATATTAGTCATTGTAACACGAATATACAAAATTTTTCGTATAAGCGTTTTATTAGAGAAACAAAAAAGAGAATGATACAATGTAAGAAAATTCAATCTAGGAGGCTATTGGATGAATTCCGAACTTTTTTCACCTTATACAATTAAGGACGTTACATTAAAAAACCGGATTGTTATGTCACCTATGTGCATGTATTCATCGGAAAACGGGGATGGCCAAGTAACGAATTTCCATCTCATTCATTATGGAACAAGAGCTGCCGGTCAAGTTGGTTTAGTTATGATTGAAGCAACAGCCGTGTTACCTGAAGGTCGAATTTCAAATAAAGACTTAGGCATTTGGGATAACAGTTTAATTGAAGGCTTACATAAAACGACTACTTTTATACATGATAATGGTGCAAAAGCTGCCATTCAACTCGCTCACGCCGGAAGAAAAGCAGAACTAGAAACAGATGCGTTAGCTCCTTCAGCCATTCCATTTAATGAAACAATGAAAATGCCAATAGAAATGAGCAAACACCAAATTAAAGATACCGTATTAGCTTTTCAGCAAGCTGCAGTACGATCAAAACAAGCTGGATTTGATGTTATTGAAATACACGGGGCTCATGGTTATCTTATTAATGAATTTCTTTCTCCGCTTTCCAATAAGCGGACTGATGAATATGGTGGTTCACCTGAAAACCGCTATCGTTTCTTACGCGAAATCATTGACTCGATAAATGAAGTTTGGGACGGACCAATATTCGTTCGTATTTCAGCAAATGATTATCATCCTGACGGGCTAACGGTTCAAGATTACGTTCAGTATACAAAGTGGATGAAAGAACAGGGAATAGATTTAATCGATTGTAGTTCTGGCGCAGTTGTACCAGCACATATTGATGTGTATCCCGGTTATCAAGTACAATATGCCAAACATATTAAAGAGCATGCTAACATTGCAACTGGTGCAGTTGGATTGATTACGACCGGAGTACAAGCAGAGCAAATTTTAAATAATAACGAAGCAGATTTAATTTTCATCGGACGTGAATTACTTCGCAATCCGTATTTTCCGAGAATAGCGGCCAATGAACTTGGCTTTGAATTGCAAGAACCTCACCAATATAAGCGAGCACCAGGAAAAATTCATACGAATAAATAAAACCGAGAAGTCATTCTTCTCGGTTTTATTTATTCTATCGTTGTAATTTCATTTGAATTATAAGTATGGATACCCGATTCTTCTCGTAGCGCGGTTATATACATCCCTTTCGCCACATCTTTAGCTGAAATTGGTTTATATTTTTTGAAAGCTCCTTTAAAGATAAACGGAATAATACGAGATAACTTTTCAGCCATTCGTTCGCCGAAACGAAATTCTTGTCGATTTCCTACTAATAATGATGGTCTAAAAATGTGAATACCACCAATCACTAACTTTTGCAATTCTTCTTCCATTTTTCCTTTCACTTGTGAATAAAAGAAGAATGATTTAGGATTCGCTCCCATAGAAGACACGACAAGGAAATTTTGTACCCCTTGTTTTTCAGCTAAACACGCAGCTCGTAACGTATATTCATAATCTACTTTTTTAAAATTTGCTTTTGTTTTTGCTTTTTTTATTGTTGTTCCTAAGCAACTAAAAACATCATCCACAGCAAAGAACTCTTTATATTCCTCTAATACCGAAAAATCAACTTGTTTCTGCTGTAACTTCTCATGTTGCAATTGCATTGGCTCTCTTACAAAAATAGTAACCGAATCGTAGTAATCTGATCCAAGTAATAGACGCGTTATCTCTTGTCCAACTAAACCACTTGCACCAAGTATTAACGCTGTTCGCTTATTCATATATGCATATACCTCTTATTTTACTTTTCTCTCCTTTAGTAAAATACAACCTTTAGGAGTTTCCTGCTCTTATTTTACCACAAGTAAAACACTATGCGTACGCATAGTGCTTTACTCACTCTTTTTTCTCATCTCTCTCTTGTAATTTCGTTATTGTTGTAGCGTCCCCTAAATTACTTATTAATTTTCTTAAAAAAATTAATACGAAAAATAATGGCAATACTACCGCTAATATTAATAAAATAGCTTCCATTAAGTAACCCAAGCGCTCATCCCCCTCTTTACCTCCTTTTCAATATATGAAAACAGCGTTGTCACATATGCATGCATTTGCAAAAATAATACACCTATATTTGACAACTTTATAACAAAAACAAATCGGAATGATTATTATTTATTGCAACTTTATTAAAGATGTATTATACTAAGTTCGCAAACTAAAACGTAATTATTCCGTTTTGTATTAAAATGATATTTTTCTTCTATAATTGGGGAAAATATATCCGTAAAAAAGAAAAGAGGAGAACTTCATGCCTAAAAGATTGACTATATTTTCATTCTTACTTATTTTTACCTTAATTTTCGCTGGCTGCTCAAATAAAAAAGAAAGTAATGCCAAGAAAGATGGAAAGCTAACAGTTTATACAACGATTTTCCCACTTGCTGATTTCGCAAAGAAAATCGGTGGCGACTATGTAAATGTTGAAGCGATTTACCCACCTGGTGCAGATTCACATACATTTGAACCAAGTCAAAAACAAACAGTACAAGTTGCAAAAGCCGATTTATTTGTTTATAACGGCGCTGAATTAGAACCATTTGCTGAAAAAATGGAAAAAACATTACAAAAAGAAAATGTTAAAATTGTAAATGCATCTAAAGGTATTGAGCTTCGTGCTTCTACTGAAGAAGAGCATCATGATCATGGAGATGGCCATAAAGAAGATGAACATCATCACGATAAAGACCCGCATGTTTGGTTAGATCCTACTCTAGCAATGAAACAGGCAGAAAAAATTAAAAATGCACTTGTAGAATTACAACCTGAACATAAACAAGAATTCGAAAAAAACTTTGCAGCACTTCAAACTAAATTTACTGATTTAGACGATGGATTTAAGGCAGCTGTAGCGAACGCAAAAACGAAAGAAATTTTAGTTTCTCATGCTGCCTATGGTTACTGGGAACAACGATACGGCCTAAAACAAATTCCTATCGCTGGAATTTCAGCTTCTGATGAACCATCTCAAAAGCAGCTTGCTGACATTACAAAAACAGTAAAAGAACATAATCTAAAATATATTTTATTCGAAACATTCTCTACTCCAAAAGTAGCATCCGTAATTCAAAAAGAAACTGGTACAAAAGTTTTACGCTTAAATCACTTAGCTACTATTTCTGAAGATGATGCAAAAAATAATAAAGATTACTTTACTTTAATGGAAGAAAACGTAAATACATTGAAAGAAGCAACAAACTAATCCATTATATTTTCTAGGCAGCTGAATTTGTTATTCAGCTGCCTTTTTATGTATTTATCCTTGACTTGACCAAAATAACAAGTAAAATTATCCATATTAGCTTTAAAGCTATATTAATTTAGAAGGTGAGTTGGAATTATGAATCTTCACATTTGTGAAGTAACAGCAAAAAATTGGCGTTCAGTAGTTGCTTTAGACGTCGCAAAAGATCAGCAACAATTTATTGAAAGTAACGCGTTTTCTTTAGCAGAATCATTATATGAAGGAAACGGAACGTCAGTAGGTTTATATGATGGAGAAACACTTGTAGGATACGCAATGTATGGATGGTATTCAGTAAAACATAAAAGTGTATGGCTCGATCGCTTTATGATTGACCAACAATATCAAGGAAAAGGATACGCAAAACGTTTCCTTCGCTTACTCATTCAATTCTTACAAGAAAAATTTGAATGCAAAATAATTTACTTAAGTTTACATCCAGACAACAAACTTGCAATGGGACTGTATGAATCATTTGGTTTCCGCTTAAATGGGGATATTGATGATGAAGGTCCAGTTGTAGGTGTTGTAATGGAGTTACTAATAGACGAAAATACAAGCCTGTGAAAACAGGCTTTTTATTATACATTTATCAATTTTTAGTTTCTTACCCTTATTGAATTCTGTTTTGCAATCTAATAGAATGCTCATAAAAAATAAGCCTGCAATTTACGCAGACTTATTTCACACACTCCTCGAAATGTTCTTGGAACCACTCTTTATTAATATCTCTTCCGATAAAAACTACTTCACTTACTCGCTCTTCGCCCTCTTGCCACTCTCTATCGTACGAAGCAGCAAATAACGTATGTACACCTTGGAAAACGATACGTTTATCTACTCCATCTATCGATAAAATTCCTTTGTAACGATATAAATATTCCCCTAGCTCTTGAACGACAGCTGACATCCACTCATTAAGCTTTTGTAAATCCAGCGGACGTTCTTCACGTAATACAAATGATTTCACACCTTCTAAGTGGTTATGTTCTTTATGAGGGTAAATTTGCAACGTATCTTTCGTTTTAAACGTTTGGATTTGTAATAAAGATGGTATATCTACCTCACAGTTAGTCGCCTCAATTAACTTTGCAGTCGGGTTAATTCCTTGAATTTCATGCAAGAGATTTTCTTTCTCATTCTCTTCAATTAAATCTAATTTATTTACTAAAACGACATCAGCAAACGCAATTTGCTCTTTTGCTTCTAATCCTTTTTCAAAATGTTTATGTATATGATAACTATCTACTACCGTTACAACACCGTTAATTTGGTAAGCAGATTGAATGACTGGATCTAAAAAGAATGTTTGAATAATTGGGCCTGGATTTGCAAGGCCAGTCGTTTCAATTACTAAACCATCAAAATCCATTTTCCCTTCTGCTTTTACGTCCAGTAACTGTTTTAAAGCAACGAGTAAATCTTCACGTACAGTACAGCATAAACAGCCATTTGTCATTTCCATAATTTCTTCTTCCACATTCATAATCAACTGATTATCAATGCCAATTTGCCCTATTTCATTTACAATCACCGCTAATTTCTTACCGTGATTTTCTGATAAAATACGATTTAATAATGTCGTTTTCCCAGATCCAAGAAAACCAGTTAATATTGTTACTGGAATCATTTCGTACATCTCCTTATAGCTATATGTTTCTACATTATAGCATATAGAGAAAATCGTTTTTGTAGCAAAACATATTTATTGTCTCTACACCTAATTAACTATATAATAACATGTAGTAAGAAAGCCTTTTCAAAACATTATTATTCATCAAGGGGGTACTTATAATGGATCGAGTTCAAATGGCTGAAACGCTAGAATTTTCTCGTATTATTCAAGGATTTTGGCGTTTAGCAGAATGGAATATGACGAAACAAGAATTACTTTCTTTCATTGAAGATTGTATGGATATGGGAATTACTACTTTTGATCACGCTGATATTTACGGCGCATATACGTGTGAAGGGTTATTTGGCGAAGCTTTACAATTAAAGCCTTCCTTACGAGAAAACATGCAAATTATTACAAAGTGTGGAATCGCTCCCCCATCACCGAAATTTCCAGAGCGATATGTTGCTCACTACAATACTAGTGCAGAGCATATTATGCAAAGTGTAGAAGCATCACTTAAAAATTTACATACAGATTATATTGACGTATTACTTATTCATCGTCCCGATCCTTTTATGGATCCAAATGAAGTGGCAAAAGCATTTTCACAATTAAAACAAGAAGGGAAAGTTCGTCACTTCGGTGTATCTAACTTCTTACCTTCACAATTTAATATGTTAAGTTCGTACTTAGATTTCCCGCTTATTACGAACCAGATTGAAGTTTCTGCATTGCAGCTTGAGCATTTTGAAAAAGGGACAATTGATTTATGCCAAGAAAAACGAATCAATCCAATGATTTGGTCACCTCTTGCTGGTGGGGAGATTTTTACTGGTCAATCAGAACGCGCCGTACGTGTACGTGAAACTGTGCAAAAAGTTGCTACTGAGTTAGGTGTTTCTAGTATCGATACAGTTATGTATGCTTGGTTACTTGCTCATCCAGCTAATATGATGCCTATCGTTGGCTCTGGTAAATTAGATCGCGTAAAAACTGCCGCTCTTGCTACAAAAGTTAACTTAGACCGTCAACAATGGTTTACAATTTTCGAAAGCTCTAATGGACATCCTGTACCATAATGCATAAAAAGAAGAGCTGTTTTCTTACAGCTCTTCTTTTTCATATGTATTTCTAGTCATAGCAAATACACACATATCCCTTAATCCGTTTCCATCTACCGCAACGCTCGCACTTTCTAACGTACCTTCTAACTTAAAGCCTAATTTCTCAGGTATCGCTCTACTCTTCTTATTGAAAGAATCACAACGAATTTCTACACGGTTTGCTTTCAATTCAGAAAAAGCGTAATCCGTTATACCTTTCGCAGCCTCTACCATATAGCCTTTTCCACTAAACCTTGTATCAATCCAATATCCGATTTCAAATTGAGGTATATCCCAATTAATACGATGTAATCCGGCTGAAGCAATAAATTCACCTGTTTCTTTCGAAAATACTAGTAATCTTAAATCTTCACGTTGCAAAAATTGAATATGTGATTTTCTAATACTTTCTTCTACTTCTTGCTCTGTTTGCTCTTTTTGTGCAAACACCATCCAAGGTTTTAGTTCTTGTATTGAAGCCTGAATTGCATCATATACAACTTTACCATCTCCTGGTTTCGGCATTCGAATAAAAAGCCTGTCAGTATAAAATTCAGAAGGAAAATCGAATAATAACGGATTCACTGTAAACACTCCCTATATTTCTTTTATATATAATAATATCCATCTCAAGTTATATAGTAAAGAATTTTCTGAATTGAAAACCTTTTACTCATTCACTTCCACCGCTACACGAATTCCAGATTCAATCGCACCTTGAATCCATCCGTGATATAGCGTTGTATGATCTCCAGCGAAGAATATTCTCCCCTCTGGTTTGACAATCGCTGGTTGCAGCTCAGTTTCTTGACCTGCTTGAAAAAGTGCAAATCCTCCAAGCGCATACGGATCCAATGTCCAGCTTTTTGAAATTCCAGATATGAACTCATCATAGACTTGACCACCTAATATCGTTGCTAAATTGTGTAAGGTGTAATAAATACGATCGCCTTTTGATAAACCATCCCATAACAATGCATCGTAAGACCATGTATAGCTACCTAACATCATAGCAGGTCCTTTTTCTCCAATCCCATGACTTGGATAATAGGCATAACGGATTGGCAAATCTGTTATAATTCTGCCACCTAATTGCCCTTGTTCTTCCCAAAATCTGCTTTTAAATTGAATTCCTATTTTCGTCGCAGGCATGTAATGTAATTCACGAATTGCTTTCCATTTTTCATGAGATATAGAATCAAACGGATCTACTTCTACAAAACGCATTGTCGAAAACGGGATAGTAACAATAACTAAATCTCCTGTAATACTACTATATTCAAAAGTTTCCTCGTTCCGATAGAAAGCTGTCACACCATTATCGTGTTGATGTAACTTCATTAATTTTTGATTATATATAATATTTTCTTCTAATTGCGGTAAAAACGACTTTGGTAATCTATCATTCCCGCCCATAATTTCACAAAATCCGCTCTCCTCTTGCATAATGTATAAAAATCGTAAAGTCTCTACAAACGACCGCTCTAAAAAACCTTCTAAATCTAATAGAACACCGATCATCTCAATTGTTACTGGCGAAAAGTAAGTATTATACTGATAAGGATGATACTTTAAAAATTGTCCAGTAGAGTATCTTCCAAAATCCTTTACTACAACGTCCCAATTTTTTTCTGGGTTCTTTTTTATAAAATTTATAATGGGCTGTACCGCTAACAATAATAATTCCTCTGACGTTTTTCCAACTTCATTCATTTCCACAGGATATCTTAGAATACTTGGATCTTTTTCATATTGTTTTAACGTCGTTTTCCGTCCATTTACGTATATAACATCCGTCTCATTCCTATTAATAAAAGGTCTCACCTGTAGCCCAAATTTTCTTATATATGCCATCGTTAATGTATGCGTATACGGAATTCTCATTGCTCCAACATCTAAATATAATCCGGTATCTTCCATTCTAACCGTTTCTATACGGCCACCTACCCGGTTATTTGCTTCAAAAATTTTCACATCATGTCCTGCAGCCTTTAATAAAGATGCTGAAACTAACCCAGCCATACCAGCTCCCACTACAATAATCTGTTTTGGGCTTATCGTCTTCTTCAATCCTTTATCTATAACTTTTAACGCTTCATCCATTTCAGTGTTATACATTATATCTTTCTGCACAATTCCACCCCTTACTTCATCAAATGGACGTTAGTGGTTTAGTGCATTTTATTCATAAATCCCCATAAACATAACACCATTGCAATTTGAATATTCACTAAAAGTACATAAGAGACAGATCTCACTTTTCTTTATACTTCGTATAATATAGCAACTACAAAGAAGGAGTGGTTAAAAATGAAACATACTTATGACTACGATGCTACAAAAAAACATTTAGAATTAAAGAAACAAAACTTATGTAAAAAACTTAGCAATATGACACTATCTGAAAAAGAACGTGAACAACTAAAACGTGAAATTGACAACTATGAATATATTTTAAATCTAGTCGAAATGAATCATTATGAACGCGGATTTTCTCGTTAAAAGCGGAAATAAGATTATCCGCTTTTCATTTTGAGCATTTCACTACGCATTTTTCATAAGTAAATATATAATAGGATGTACATTAAGATTGAGAGGTATATTCTATGATCAAGTTAAGTGTATTAGACCAATCACCTATTTCAGATGGTAGCACAGCAGCCCAAGCTTTTTCACATACAGTTACGCTTGCACAAGAAGTTGAAAAACTCGGATTCACACGTTTTTGGGTATCCGAACATCATAATTCCGTAAGCTTAGCTGGTTCAAGTCCAGAAATACTTATTTCTCATATTGCCGCAAAAACGGACCGTATTAGAGTCGGTTCAGGTGGTGTTATGTTACCGCATTATAGCCCATATAAAGTTGCTGAGAATTTCCGTGTTCTAGAAGCACTGTATCCAAATCGTATCGATCTCGGTGTTGGTAGAGCCCCTGGTGGTATGCCAATAGCAACTCGCGCACTTCAAGAAGGGAAAATGGTCTCACTTGATCAATATCCAGAACAAATTGCAGACGTTGCAATGTACTTACATGATCAAGTACCAGAAAACCATCACTATGCAAACTTAAGAGCCACTCCAGTTATCCCAACATCTCCTGAAATGTGGATGCTCGGTTCTAGCGGAGAGAGCGCTAAAATTGCTGCAAACAACGGAGCTTCTTTCGCATTTGCACAATTTATTAACGGCTTCGGAGGCCCTGAAGTTATGAGGGCTTACCAAGAACAATATCAGCCTTCATTTTTAGGAGATAAGCCTAATTCAATCGTTGCCATCTTTGTTATATGCGGAGAAACAAATGAAGAAGCGGAAAAAATTGCTTCTAGTTTAGATTTATCAATCTTATTATTAGAGCAAGGAAAACGAACTACTGGTACACCTTCTATTGAAACTGCTCAAAATTATTCATACAGCGCTTATGATTTATTCCGTATAAAAGAAAATCGTCAACGTATGATTGTCGGTGATCCGTCTTCTGTAAAAGAAAAAATAATAAACTTAAGCAAAGCATACAATACTGACGAATTTATGATTGTCACGATTACTCATCAATTCGAACATAAATTAAAGTCTTATCGCTTACTAGCAAATGCTTTTAATTTATAATTCTAAAAAGAGATGCATCACATATGATGCATCTCTTTTTCTTACTACTTATTGTTTTCATTTCCTATATATTCAATAGCTTCTTTTAATAGCTCTTCAAAGTTAATAGGATAATTATGATCTAAGTCAGGCACAACTTTATACTTATGTTCTATATTCTTCTCTCTTAATAGTTGTACGAATTGCTGCGTGGATTCGAAACAGTCTTCATCTTGATCCCCGCATACTATATATCCTTTTATATGTTTATCCTTCAGCACTCTTAGCAACTCATCCCATTCTTCAATCTCAGGAAGCCAGGGTGCCATAAAAACAAAACCATCTACATCTATATCTTTTTGTAAAATCGTATATAAAGCTACTCTTGCCCCTGCAGAAAAACCACCAATTATTACATTTTCTACTGTATGATTTTCTATAAACTTATTGTAATGCTCTTTTAATTCCCCTTTCCCTCTCTCTAGATCACCCCAAACAAATCCATCTGAAAACTGAATTTGTGAAGACTGTGGTAAAGCTAACGTGTAATCTTGTGTCAAAACTGATTTCCAATATGACTCTACTATTTGAATATTTTCTTGGTCACCATGTAATGTAAGTAGTAGATTTCCCTCTTTCTTGCTGTATATATATTTCACGTCTGGTCTTTCCGTTTTATGTGCTAATGCTTCTCTTTCTTTACATAATTGAACCATTGTATGAAATTCTTCAAATTTATGTAGTGATTTTAAATCATCGTCCGAAATTAAATACTCATTTCCATACCAGAATCCCTTTTCTATAATGGCCTCTCTCATTAAATGTAATGCTTCTTTTTCAAGTCCCGATGCACTTGCGAGCGCATACTTAAAATTATATATTTGCGCCTCATTCCCTATTACACCTGTAGCATTTTCCATTATATAATTGTACGCTTCAAAACTTCCTTTATTTGCATAACAACGTAACGTTTCATTTAATAATTGAATGTAAGTCATACTATTTTTCATGTACCAATTCCCCCGAAACCTTTTATAATATTTTTTTGCGAATCTTTATACCACTTTGTATAACCTACTCTAACAATTTCTTATTCTCAGAATGATGCTTAATAGTTACTCTTCCCTGTCCAATGCATTTAGTATAAATAAGAATAGACTGAAAAATCAATATTTTAACAGACAAAAAAAGACAACAATATATGTATTGTTGTTTTCATTACGTCTACCCGCTCTTTTGTTTTTTTCTATCTGGTTTACTTGAAACTAAATAATGTTTTTCTGAAATATATAAGTCTCTTTTTAAGCTACGATTTAAGTAAGGTCCTAGTTTCATTCCGCATATGAGGCGATCTTCGCTACCTTCAACAATTGGGAACATTTCTTTTTCTGTTACGTATTGATCTACTGCTTTTTGTACGACATCAATTTCTTTCACTAGGTTTAAATTTTCTTCTGTATGTTCAAATACCTCAAGCGTTTCCTTCGTTATAAGAAAAACATTTGTTGGAAATGCAGGTAAATACGGTTTTAACAGATCATAATTTACTGTATAATCATCATTTACTAATACTGTATAAACGATATTAGCATTCGTTTCTAAAAACTGAGCCATCGCTTGTTCTAACTCATCTTTCGTAATTTCCCGCTCTTCTTTTCCAGTTCTGAAAAAGCGAAACATCGCATCGCCTCCTTTTTACTATATTATAGCATAAAAGAAAACTGAAAAATCATAAAAAAACCCATTGAAATAATTTTTCAATGGGTTTCTATATATTTTTTATCGTTATTTTAAGAATGCACTTAGCATCCATACATGTTGTTCTAATGTTGTATGAATTGCTAACAGCATGTCAGCTGATGTTTCATCGCCAGCTTCACCCGCAACTTCCATACCTTCTTTTAATTCTTGAATAAGTGCAGAATAATCATTCACTAATGTTTGCACCATTTCTTCTGCAGATTCTTTGCTTGTCCCTTCACTGACACTAGATGTTGCGAGATATTCTTTCATTGTCGCTAATGGTTTACCTTCTAAAGCTAAAATACGTTCTGCTAACTCATCAATATACGTTCCAGCCTCATTATAAAACTCTTCAAATTTCTCATGTAATGTAAAGAAGTGTGGCCCTGTCACATACCAGTGATAATTATGTAATTTAACATATAACACATTCCAGTTTGCTACCTGCTTGTTTAATACTTCAACAACATTTGTTTTCGTACTCATACAATCCACTCCTCTTATCATTTTGTAATGTTTATCTTTTAATAACCTAATTACATTTTACCATACATTCCCTTTCCTTTCGAACAATCGGCTTATATGTAACAAAGTTTTAACACCTTTAATACTTCCCTAATATCATTTAATTCATGTATTTTTTCAAACACTTCATACGTCTAATTGTCCAAGCTCATACATATGCATAATAGTACATCAAGCTCATCATAGTAGAAAGAGGGATAACATGGACAATCAACAATGGCAAGTAGCAAAGAAAGTAGCTGCTACTTATATCGGAACTGTCGTTGGAGCTGGATTTGCTACTGGACGAGAAATTGTTGAATTTTTCACAGTGAATGGATTATACGGGACAATTGGCATATGTGTAAGTGGATTTTTTTTTATTTGGCTCGGCACAAAGATGATGTTACTTTCATCACAAATCGGGGCATTTTCAGCGCAAGAATTTAACAAATATTTATTTGGGGATGTATTTGGGAATGTTGTAAACACATTATTATTACTCGTTTTATTCGGCGTAACGAGCGTTATGTTATCAGGGGCTGGTGCAGTATTTGAAGAGCAACTTCGCTTACCAAGACAACTCGGTATTCTCATTACAGTTATCGCTTGTCTCATTATAAGTAGCCGCGGATTACAAGGTGTTTTTGAAGTAAATACACTTGTCGTACCTATTATGATGATTTTTATTATCGGACTTGCTATTACAACCTTTTTTCACGGTACACCTTCCATTAATAACACTATTCCTGCAGAGAGTTGGAATATGAAATGGATTACTAGCCCTATTACATATGTCGCCTTAAATCTTTCTCTCGCCCAAAGTGTTCTCGTCCCATTAGCCAGTGAAGTAAAGGATCGAAAAGCCATTTTTTGGGGTGGGATTTTAGGTGGTGCTGGACTTTCTTTAATTTTATTATGCAGCCATTTAGCAATCTTATCAGTCGATCAATTTTATCAATATAACATCCCAATGGCTGAAGTCATAAGAAGATTTAATGCAACTTTTCACTTCTTCTTCGTTCTCATTATTTTCGGTGAAGTTTTCACAACTTTAGTTGGTAATGTGTTCGGGATGACAAAACAGATGCAATCTATTACCGGGTGGAAAAATCACAATATTATTTTCTTCATTTTACTAATTAGTTATTGCTTTAGTTACATCGGTTACAGTGACTTACTTCACATTCTATATCCTATCATCGGATGGGTAAGTATTGTTATACTTCCAATCATTGCGTTTAAACAACTTCAAAAAACATAAAAAAGCATCCATGTTATTGGATGCTTTTTTATGTTCATTCACAATCATCACATACTTCCCAGTACGGTCCCATTTCTAATGCTAAATACGGCTTTAACTGCAACCGAATCATTCGACTAGGCATGCGTTCTAAAACAAATTGAATTCCTTCTTCATCTTCGTCTAATTCAACTTTTGAAATCACAATTCTTTGTATAGTCGTAATCGGAATTCCATCTTTATATAAAGTGATTTTCACCTCATCGTATTCATTAAAATACAATTCGACACTCATTTGATTTTTCAGTATTTCATCACCAATTTTATATGTATCATTTTGTTCTTGGATTATATATTTCCATCCGCCTCTATCTTCTTTCGGAGCTGTTTGAAATAATGTCTCCAAATCCTCGTATAGCATAAGATAACCCCTCTCTTACTAAAAAACGATGAGTATTTTATATACCCTTTATCTCTATCACTATCCATAGCTATTGTACCATATATCACCGTTCTTACCGTATTCATTTGCTTCATAGATACTTATAAAATAACTAATTCTATCTTCATTATTATGTATATTACCTCATTACTCCATACACTCTTACAAGTTTAAATAACGTCAGACTTTAATCCATGCAAATATTGTCTACTCTCCGCTTTTATTAGCTCACAGCATTCATACTTTTACATATAGTAAGACTACCACAAATAAAAAAGGAGAGTGACTTATACCACTCCCCTTAAAAGAACTTCCCTATAGCTGCTAAAACTAATACGATTATTAAAATTGCAAATAATAATGAGACAATGAAACTAAAAATAGGTAACGCTTTCTTTTCATTCTTCTTAAATAGTAACTTTAAACTAAGAAAAATATTTACCGGTACAAGTATAAAATAAAAATATTTAACAATTTGTACCGAGCTATTCGAAAGTGTTTTTAATATAAACACTTCAATTAGAAAAACAATAAAAAATGAAATACTTAGCCAAAATGAGACGTAACTAAGCCAAGAATGTCTTTTTGTCCCCCAATACACTCCCATAATACTCTCCTTTTATTTGTATTCTATACGTTAATAATTATACACAAAGCTAACAAATACCTCTATTTTTCGACAAACATTATGCAAAATGCCATTTTAAACGTCATAAAGGAAGTCTACATCCCTATTTGATTTTACACAATAAAACAGACTACCCTCTAGTGGCATAATGCTACTAGGGGATAGTCTGTTCTCTATTAAACTTTAAATCTGTCAATTAGTCCTTGTAACTCTTCAGCCATTTGAGATAACGTGCCCGCTGCGGATCCAATTTCCTCCATTGAAGCTAGCTGTTCTTCAGCTGAAGCCGCAACATTTTGTGTGCTTGTTGCATTATTTTGTGCTGTCATTGCAATTTGTCCTACCGAAATAGATACTTCATTTGCCCCTTTTGACATTCCATTAGCCGTTTCAACCATCGTCTTAATTTGATTAGCTATTTCATTTGTAGATTGTAAAATTTCAGCAAAGTTTTGCTTCGTTTCATTTGCGATAACAAGTCCAGATTGAACTTCCTCATTTACATGATTCATAGATTTGACTGTCTTACCCATATCATCTTGTATTTCACATATTAATTTACTAATTTCACTAGAAGATACGCTAGACTGCTCTGCCAATTTACGCACTTCATCTGCAACAATTGCGAAACCTCTTCCATGCTCACCGGCTCTTGCGGCTTCAATCGCCGCATTTAGAGCTAGAAGGTTTGTTTGATCTGCAATATTTTGAATTACTTCTAAAATATCACCAATTTGTTTTGATTTATTATTTAGTAATTGTATAACTGCATCTGATTGTGACACAGATTCTGCAATAGACTGCATCTGGTTTACTGTTCTTCCTACTAGTTTCCCACCATCTTCTGCTTTTTCACGAGTATGTGCAGAAGCCGTATTAATAGATGATGAACTATTTGCTACATGCTGAATACCTTCCGTTACATCAAACAGTAACATAGCGCCATTTTCTACGCTTGTTGTTTGCGTCGTTGCCCCACTTGATATTTCATCCATTGCGATTGTGATTTGCTCAGTCGCTTCACTTGCTTGCCTTACACTTGCAGTTAGCTCTTCTGATGCCGCTGCAACATGCCCAGCTGAATCGTTAATTCTTCCGATTAACGTCCGTAACGAATTCGTCATCTCATTAAAGCCTTTAGCAAGTTGGCCGATTTCATCATTAGAATGAATTTCAATTGTTTGCGTTAAATCCCCTTCACTTATTTCTTTAGAGGTAACAACTAATCTCTTTAAAGGCTTCGTAATTGAAAGTGTTACAAAATAAATAAGTGCTCCACCTATTACTAATGAGATAAGCATAACAATTAACATATTATAAAATACAGGTTGAGCAGCTTCAATTACTTCACTTGAGTACATAGTTCCACCAATTTTCCAACCTGTTTTTACATTTGTAGCAAATACCATATTCTTTTCACTACCGCCATAAGAATATGAAAAAGCACCGTGATTATCTTCATAAATTTTCTTTGCCCAAGAATCAGCCGCTTTTTCTCCTGATTTTTCTTGTGGATGAGCAATTATTTTTTGCTTTCCATCTAAAATGAAGGCATATCCTTTTTTACCAATATTAATTAACTTTGATGTTTTTAATAAATTATCTAAACTTAAATCTAGCGCAACAACCCCATTTTTATCTTCTGTTTGTTTTGCGATTGTTACGACAATATGTCCATTTCCTTTTGCCTTATATGGCTCAGTAACAACAATACCACCTTGTTTTGCAACTGCATCTTTATACCAAGAACGCTCTGTTGGATCATAGTCTGCTGCCATTTGTATATTTGGTTCTTGTACAAATTTTTTATCATTTCCGGCAACATATACTTGTTCAACATCTTTATTTAAATTTATATATTGAGATAACATTTTTCTTAATTCATCCTGATTATCTCCTTGATACATATTCCCCTGAATCACCCGTGCAAAATTATTCACATCATTAAATTTTGCATCAATCATTTGATTGATTAAATTATCCAGTATTTTTATATTGTCGTTGGCACTACTCTTAATTTGCGATTCAAAATTCTTTTTGGCTGTTTGATAAGACATGCCTCCAATACTAGACACAGCCGCAATTAAAATTACAAAGAATGAAATTAATAGCTTTTTTGCTACTTTCATATCACGAAACAAATTTAATAGTTTACCCATTATGAACCTCCTAATTTTCAAATTTAAAAGTTAATTTGAGTTAATTATGAATATTTCCCATTCCCTAATTATTATTTTCATAACCTATTATGGTGAATACTTTGTAAAGTTTAAACAATTAATTTCCCTTTGTCTATATATACGAATAATATTATTATAAAATTTACAAATAGAAAAAACCAAAGGGGCCCTTTGGTTTTTACATTTTTTTATGTTGTTTAGAAATTTTCTTCCATTTATCACGCTCTGCTCTGGCAAGGATTGCATCTTGTTTCCTCATAAAATACGCCAGTTCTCTTTGTAATTTTTTATAGCTTTTCAAACGATCTATCGTAATAAGTCCGTTTTCAATTGCACTATACACCGCGCATCCTGGTTCATTCTCATGCTTACAATCCCGGAAACGACATGTTGTCGCAAGTTCTTCAATATCAGAGAATGCTGTTTGAATCGCTTCGCTGCCTTCCCAAAGTTGCAATTCCCTCATGCCAGGCGTATCAATCACGAGAGCGCCACTAGGCAATTGGAATAATTCTCGGTGCGTTGTCGTATGCCTCCCCCTACTATCCTCTTCACGTATATCTCCCGTTTTTGCTACATCAATTCCTATTAAAGCATTTAACAAAGTTGACTTTCCTACCCCTGATGATCCAACTAAAGCAATTGTTTTCCCTGAAGAAACGAATTGTTTCAACGAATCAATACCTGTATGCTCTAAACTATCAACAACGAAAATAGGAACACCAATTGCTATAGCTTCCGTTTCTACAATTTTCTCTTCCACATCATTACATATACTACTCTTTGTTAAAACAATAACTGGCATAGCGCCGCTTTCATACGCTAATAATAAATAACGTTCCATCCTTCTAACATTAAAATCATGATTAAGTGCATTCACTAAAAATAAATAATCTACATTTGCTGCTATAATCTGTTCTTCTGTTCTTGTTCCAGCCTCTTGTCTTGAGAAAGAGCTTCTTCGCTGGAAAATACGATGAATAATCGCTTTCTTTTCATCTTCTATTTTCTTTATATACACCCAATCACCAACTGCTGGATAATCGCTTTTCGTAATCACTTCATGCCGAAACTTCCCAGACAGTTCTGCCATATATTCACCATCATTACAAATAATGCGATATATATGCTTATGCTCAAGTAAAATACGACCTACTTCATAATTTTTCTCTGTAACTTGTTCTTCAAAAAATGAATCCCAGCCGAAAGATTCTAAAATATTTTGATTCAAATAAATATCCTCCCTAGTTTGTATTCAGTGGAAGGATTGCGAATTACCTTATATAATATCGCCCTTTCCATCCACCTTTGTATTTGGTTGATTATTCATATAAGTTATTTTCGCCATAATACATCACCCCGTTCTTATTTTAATTATTCTCATTATATGGAATTCTCCTATAAAAAGCTACATTACTTTACGTAATTTTCAAATAACTTGTTTTTGAGCATTCTAATTTGTCCTCGATGACTAATTTCATCTTCTAGCACATGAAACCATAGATAGTGCTGGTTATATGCTACACCGTTAGGCCACTTTCTTTCTGACATGAGCCACTCATCACCTTGTTCACTTAAATACTTCAGAGATTCTTCTCGAACACTTTGTAGAAGTTGTACATAATACTGTATTTCATGACCACGGATTGCTCTACCCGCTTCCCCTAAATACAGTGCATCTTCCCATATTTCTAATTCTTCTTTTGTAAAGTCACGATCTTGAAATGAAATAAGCTGATGAACTTTTTCAATAGCTGCTATATGCTTTAATAAGGCGCCAATTGAATTTCCGCTGCTTTGCATAATTAAATCTAATTTCTCAACTGATAAATTTTTTACTTCGCCTAATGTTACAGCTCTCGTATGCTCAAGCAGGCTTACTAATTCCCCTATTTTTTTTGTATAACTATCTACGCTTCTTATTCGATAATCTATATTCATATCACGCACCCCTTTCTGCATTCATATTATTGTAAAAATGATTCATATAATAGACTGAAATATATCTAAATTTTCTGTTAAAATTAATTTGAATACAAAATATACCCAAACAAACTTTCTCAATATGCTTATATGAAATATTAAAAGGAATCAATATAAAATAATCGAATCTTATTCACTAAAAGGAGTGGATTCGATGGAAATGTATCAATGGCTAACCGCTGTTCTCGTTGGTGGCATTACCGGCTTCGTTTCCCATCTAATCAATAACCAAGGTAAGTTATTGCTTCCACGCCGTTTGAAAACATTTTTTCATTTTGGATTTTTAACTGATATTTTTACTGGTAGCCTAGCCGCACTTCTTGGGCTCGTTTTATTCGATGTCACCGCAATAAA
This sequence comes from Bacillus cereus group sp. MYBK216-1, assembly GCF_051916495.1. Lineage (NCBI taxonomy): Bacteria > Bacillati > Bacillota > Bacilli > Caryophanales > Bacillaceae > Bacillus > Bacillus cereus group sp. MYBK216-1. Next base: position 106,029 of record NZ_JBQAGT010000002.1, on the reverse strand, counting down.
AGAAATTATAAAAGTATCCATTGTAACTGCTATTTCCGGCCAAACTTTCTTACTACATCAAGCTCTTGGTGGCGAACAGGCTAAAAATACGCAAATTGGGAAAGCTGATGAGAAGATTCAAGAAATTGACAAATTATTGCGACGTTAGTGTATACTTTCTTTTAAAATTATTGTTATAATGAGAAATAAATATTTTCTATTGCGTCGTTTGTCAGGAGAAAGGGTGTTTCGTATGACAAAAAAGAAAATAGAAGATTTCTTAACAAACTCCGAAAAAGAGGAACTGCTAGAAAACTATAAATGTTTACGAGAAGCCCGCACAAAAAGCGAAGCTAACTATTTTGGCGAAGCAGTAAACCATCTATTAAATAAAGCAAAACAACGAATTATTAAAGATGCAGGTATACATGATGAAAATGCTGCAACTGTTCAATCAAAGAGAAAAGCACTGTTTTAGCTACATTAGCTAAAACAGTGCTTTTTATTTAGAATTTTTTTCTTTCCATGCTATATTCTCTCTGCCTTTATCTTTCCATTTTTACAGTTTCAAAAGTCATCTAGACCTAAAGATCAACCTAATAATATTAGCCCACGCAAACCATTTTAATAATAGATAAAATAATTGAACTAGTAATGCTACAAACTAAACAAGTTTATTAAATCGCTTCTTTTAAATCTGAATGCGGATTTGGTCCGTATTGATTGTCATTTTCTTCACTTTCAATGATAAAAAATACAAGTAAAACAACGCTACCAAACGGTACAAAATTTAATAGTTGCCACCATCCCGTTTTCCCAATATCATGTAATCGTCGTGCACCAACCGAAAAGCTTGGTATAATCATTACTAACATAAATAGCAACGCAATAATAGCAACTAACACCTCTGAAAATGATGATAAAAATAACAGTAGCCAAAAAATTACGATATTGGATAAACTAAAAATCCAGTACTCTTTTCGCGTAGCTCTACCACTAAAATTCCCATAATTCTTTAGAGCTTTCAAATACCATTGCATTTAAACCTCTCCCTTTTATCCCTAATAAAATTAAAATATGTAATTATTAACAGATAAGTAGAAATATAACACAACATTTATGTAAAATCCATATCCCCATCTAAATTGCCCTCTATTTAAATAGTTTTTTCCTTCGGCATTTTTCACATTACTTTCACATCTATTTCATAAATATAAGTAGTCCGATATGTTAAACTAAGTATATCCTTTTCCAAGGAACTATATGCCGATATATAAATCCCTATCTTTATAGGGATTTTTATTTTTTGATTCCTCATAACTTTGTTACAATACATTTCTTCTACTATTTCTATACTTTTAGTAACCACTTTAATTAAAAGCACATTCATGTATTCACACTCTTATTAATTCTGATTTGCGAAATATTTATACAAGCTTTATGATACAATTCCTGTTTCACTATTTTCAGTAAGTTTTTCACTTTTTCTAAACAAAAATAAAGCTCCTATATATAGTAACGCAGTAAAACTACCTATAAGTATAAAATTGTGAGATACTGCAAATAACATTCCTGCTATTGCCGCTCCAATCATTTGACCAATATACATAGAAGCATTTGCAAGCGCGGCTCCTGTTCCTCTTGCTATACTAGACATGTTTTGTAAATGTCCCATCATTAATACAAACAAAATTCCTGTCACAAAAAACAAAGCAAAGAACGATAACTCCACCAATACAATGTTCTTTACATGAGGAAGTAATACATATAGCACTGCTGTAAATATAATTCCACCATAGAAAGAAAGGTTATAACCAATTTTATTTACGATTCTAGGACCAAAAATATTACCAGTTAAATTTCCTAATCCTAATACGAGCATAGCTGTACCTACTTCATGAACTTGTAAGCCAAATTGAATGGAAAGCCATACACCAAAAAATGAAAATGCAGCAAAATTTCCGGTTTGAAAAACAAAGTATGCAAAATAAGAAAGTGAAACCTTTGAATCTGTAAGTAATTGTTTATAGCGCTTTAAGATAGCTTTTTTATTTCCACCTATATGAACCGACTGGATTTCTGGTAATACAACATAAATAAGAATGACAAGTAGTGCTGATAATATACCAATGGAATAGAATGGCATTGTATAATGTATCGTTGCTAAATAAGCTCCCAGTGGCAGCCCTAAAATTTGAGAGATTGATAACCCTGCTGTTGCAATCCCAATTGCTTTCACAATTTGCTTTTTCTCTATAAGGAGCGGAATGGATGCCCACACTTGTGGAGATACAAAAGCTGCACTTACACCTGCTAAAAATCTAAATGTTAGCATCCATAAAAAACTCGGTGCAATTCCACACAAAAACGTACTTATTGCAAAAAAACTCATACCTAGTACCATCACTTTTTTTCTGTTTAATCCATCTGATATAGGACCAGCGATAAGTGCAAATCCAGCATACCCTAAAGCATAGGAACTCACCATCCATCCTGACAACTCAGTTGAAACATGATACACCTGTTGTAATGTCGGCAACAGTGGTGAAATTAAGAAAGTATCTGTACCGATCATAAACATTATTGTGAAAAATACAGCTAGTGCTCTGTTCATTTAGACCTTCTCCTTATATAAACAGAGGGTACTCTCCCTCTGTTTCACTAATCTTCTAAAATAGATTGGATTTCTTTCATGACTCTTTCATTCAATACAACGTCTACCGCTTTCACACTTTCTCTTACCTGCTCTGCCCGCTTTCCACCAGGTATAACAGTATCAATTCCTTCTTTATTTAATAACCATGCTAACGCTAAATGAGACACTTCAATATCATTTTCTTTAGCTAGCCCTTTTAACTTTTCCACTTTCTTAAAATTACTCTTATATGTATTTTCTTCAAATAGATTTACATTTTGGCGCCAATCGACTTCGTTCAATTTAAAATCTTCTGTATATTTTCCGCCTAATATTCCAAAAGCAAGAGGCCCATATGGAATAAATGAAATACCCGCTTCTATACAATACGGCAACAGTTCTTCCTCAGCTGTACGTTCTAACATATTGTATGGAGATTGTACAACATCTATATGACCATGTTGATTCGCCTCTTTTAATTGTTCTATGTTTACGTTCGATATTCCAATTGAACGAATTTTCCCTTCTTCTTTTAAATGAGTAAGCTCTCCGATTGAATCTATGTAACTTGTTTCAGGATTTGTAAAGTGTAAATAATATAAATCAATATAATCAGTCTGTAATCTTCTTAAGCTATTTTCCACAGCATTCCTTAAATAACTTGGTTCATTGTTAATATAAGTTTCTCCATTTAACAACGGTTGAATTCCACCTTTTGTAGCAAGTATAAACTCATGACGTTTTCCCTTTAATACTTCTCCTACTAATTCCTCTGATCTACCGAAACCATATGAATCTGCTGTATCAAAAAATGTAATCCCTTGCTGAATAGCTTCTTCTACTAATCGCTTTCCTTCTTCTTCATTCACATCAGCATATAAATTATGTCCCCCTACTGCATTTGTACCTAAACCCAACTTTGAAATATTTAATCCTGCCTTTTGCAATTTTGTATACTTCATTTTTTCTCCCCCTATATTTCTATTGTTCGAATATATTCGAACAATAGAAATATAGCACTTTATATGTTATAGTGCAAATATCTTAACTTATACAAGTAGGTGAAATATGCGTACACTCTATCATCCAAATCGAGAAGAAATTCAATTTTCTTCTGTCTTATATGCACTTAGCGATCAAATTCGTTTACAAATTGTAAATATTTTACTAGAGAAAAATGAACAATCTTGTGGTGCTTTAAACATCCCTGTTGCAAAATCAACTTTATCTCACCATTTCAAAGTTTTACGTGAGTCAGGTGTTATGTACACGCGCCTTGAAGGAACACAACGTTTCATTTCAATTCGTGAAGAAGATTTAAATGCTAGATTCCCAGGTTTATTACAAGTTGTATTACATGCGACAGAGCCATATTAAAAAAACATCTCATATTCATATGAGATGTTTTTTTAATATGGCTATTCTTTTAATAAATCTATTAATCCATTCCCTTCAGATGTACGTTCGTACCCTAAAGGTACAGTTCTTTTAATGAGTTGTGCATATATTTCCGGCTCCGATAACTTTCGACCGTATTCTTTCTCACACTGTTTAATGAGCAAGGCGAGCGCTCCAGCAACATGCGGCGTCGCCATGGAAGTTCCACTTAACACAGCATATTTTCCTTCTGGATACGTAGATAATATTTCATCACCTGGCGCTACTAGATCAATTTCTTGATTTGAATTACTAAAACATGCAATCTTCCGCTCTAAATTAACAGCACCAACTTCAATTACCTCGGAGTACGCACCCGGAAAGTCTAGTTCCTCTGTTTCATCATCGCAATCTCCATTATTTCCAGCAGCACATACAACGAGAACATCTTGCTTTACCGCATTTTGAATTGCTTCATGTAATTCTGGAACATCTTGCGGACCACCAAGTGACATTGAAATAATTCCCACTTTCTCTTGATTCGGCCCTCTCCAATTTACAGCATAATGAATTGCCTCAATAATTTGCTCATAACTCCCAGAACCATCTCCCGCTAAAACTTTTAATACTAACATTTTAGCAAGTGGTGCAACTCCTAATACACCGACACCATTTTCAGTCGCGGCAATCGTTCCCGCAACATGAGTACCATGTCCGTTATTATCAAGATACACATTTGGATCAGCTTCATAATCTTTTGTGAAATTTCTTCCGCCGATAATACGATCCTTTAAATCTATATGATTAGTATCACACCCTGTATCTAATACGGCAACGACTACATCTTGCCCCTTCACACTCTTTTCCCATACTTGCGGAGCGTGAATCAGTTGTACACCTGGTGGAATTTCATTTACTTGTTCTACCACCTTATTTACGGTAAACGGAATCAATTGTATACCTTTTTGTTTATTCACTGTACTACTCATCGTAATCCCTCCTGAAAATGTATTATTTTCATTTCAGACCACTTTTGAATACGTGTAAATGTAACATTCGTTTTATTCTTTTTGTTTTCCTTCTTTTCAAATATTTCTCAACATCATTTACTACCTCTATAATACTTTTTTATTTTCCCTATGATTTGTAGGAAGTAACAACCCGGGTCGTTCAACTAATAACCAAAATAAGAGGACCAATTAATGGTCCTCTTACAGTCTTTTAAAAGAATGATATGTATTTGAAAAATAATATAAATTAAGACTAAACCTCACTCTTGTTTAAAAACTTTTCTATTTCTTTTACTAAATATTCCGCTCCCTCTATCCCAACTGTAATATTTCCATTTGCTAATGTAATATTCTGCCCTGAAACATCACCTGTGATTTGGCAAGCATTGTAAGGTTGATATTTTTGTAAAATGATTTTATCTGCTTCTACAAAAATTTCAAGCGGTGATTTAATTTGTATTCCCAATACATCGCGTAATTCTTTAGGGATAACAATTCGTCCTAATTCGTCTACTTTTCGAATAACTCCTGTTGCTTTCATATTTCTCCCCCCTTACTCTCTATTAATTTTTTCGCCTCGCTTTTTCCATTTTATCACTTTTTGACAATACTTGCCTCTTTTTAGAAAATTTTGTACTCGAGTTAAAAAAACACATTTAATGCATACGTAATCTCTCTTTCAATTGTTTTACATAACGGGATCTTATAAGTAAGAAGTATACAACTTGAATACCTATGAAAACACTTAATACAACTGTATTTTCTTTAAACAATGAGTACTCAAACATTTGCCCTAACGCCGTTAAGGCTACTGCTCCATGTAATGTTGCAACACCAATTGGAACGAAGAATAAAAGCGCCAATCGAATTGTAACTACCTTCGATAATTCCCTACTTGTCAATCCAACTTTACGAATCATTTCGAACAAACGAACATCATCCTCCAAATCGGAGAATAAACGGAAGTAAAGGAAACTTCCTGCGCAAACGAAAAATACTATACCAATAAAGAAACCTACAAATAAAATCGGTCCTGCAATTTGTAAACTTTGGTTTTGCTCGTACTCTTCCGCACTAAACGTTGAATATTCTTGATACGGTTTAATTTGATGCGTAAGCTCTTTACCAATTTCAATCTCATCTTTCGTTCTTTCAGTTTTATACATATAATCTTTTGTCTCTATAAACCCATCTTGTAATGAATCATATTGATTATTAGAGATTACATAAACATTTCCTCTTAATATTTTCCCCAATGAAGATGAAGTAACTTTTTTCACTTTTAAATTTTCATTCATATTAGGTAAAGTAATTTCTTTTCTTTCTTTCATCGTTGGCCCTGGTATATTAGCTGACAAAAATACAACTTCTTTATTTGCTACAGTATTAAATGGTTCTTCTGTTAACTTTGCATATTTCTTATAGTCTGATTCTTTTATAAAAATGGCGCTTCTTAACGACTGTTCCTCCGTTTTCTTTGTCGAAATATTAGTTTTTGAAGCTGCTATACTATGTTTCTTTAATCCTTTGTCAATCATTTGTATATGCTGTGATTCGTTACTATTCCCTTGCTTAGAATGGTAATGAAACGAAATCGGTCTCTCCATTATCCCTTTCGTCATGGATGCGAAGCCAACTAATGTCCCTATTGCGGAAAATGCTACAGTAGAAATAATGGTTACAATAAAGAACATTCTTGCGTTATCTCTCATGCGATACGCTAAATCTGATAACGTAATAATATTAGTCTGTGTCCAATAGAAACGTTTACTTTTTTTACATAATCGAATAATAAAGACACTCAGCTGCTTGTACAACAAATACGTCCCAATAATAACTACCGTTGTAACAGGAATCATCATAATAAATACCATTGCGCCATGCGATAGAAGAGCTCCTACATAGCCAGCACTAAGCAATACTACTGCTAATATTGAAGAAATGATTGATGCTTTCGGTTCCGGTTTTGCCTCTGCTGACCCTCTAAACAACTTCATAATTTTATTTTTACGAATCATTCCTGCACTAAACAATGATATGATCATAAATAAAATAAAAAACATAATACTCGTTACAACAATTGCTTTCATCGGTATGTAATAGGATAAGGAGATATCTAGTTTCAATATCATCGGAGCGACAAATAGTAATACCCCTGAAAATAACATACCTGAAATAATACCAAAAATAATTGCCCCTATTCCAATCATAATATTTTCAAAAAAGATCAGACGCTTTAATTGATATTTCGTCATACCTAGCATCATTAAAATTCCTAGTTCATGCTTTCTCGTTTTTAAAAACATTCCCATCGAATATAAAATAAAGAAGAATGTAAATAAGTAAATAATAGACTGTGCAAAAGACATACTTACGAATACGTACTGACCTAATTCTCCTGCACTTAATGCCGGATGAAACGCAAAAAATGAATACACAAAAAAGGCCATAATTGCAAATGCACTACTCAAAAAATAGGCTGAGTATGTCCGTCTATTTCGGGTTACATTCCGATATGCTAGTTCTCTAATGTTCATATTACTTCTCCGCCCTTCTACTATCTATGTTTTTATATTAGTAAAGTGCGGAAATACCTTCCATCGATTCAAATGACAAAAACCTTACATTTTTGAAAGGTTTAAAAAAATTGCTTATACGTAGTACTTTATTTATAATGACTACATTCATATTCATACACACATCCTATTGTATATTCGTTAATTTTGCGAAATAATAAAGGATAGAAGTATGTACCATTATACATATAAACTTAATTACCGCTTTAATATGAATAGGAGGAAACATAATGACATTACAAGAACAGATTATGAAAGCATTACATGTTCAGCCTGTAATTGATCCAAAAATTGAAATTCGTAAACGAGTTGATTTCTTAAAGGATTATGTAAAAAAAACAGGTGCAAAAGGATTTGTACTTGGTATTAGCGGCGGACAAGACTCTACATTAGCAGGACGCTTAGCACAACTTGCAGTTGAAGAAATTCGTAACGAAGGTGGTAATGCAACGTTTATCGCCGTGCGTCTTCCTTATAAAGTACAAAAAGATGAAGATGATGCACAATTAGCATTACAATTCATTCAAGCAGATCAATCTGTTGCATTTGATATTGCTTCAACTGTTGATGCTTTTTCAAATCAATATGAAAACTTATTGGGTGAATCATTAACAGATTTCAATAAGGGTAACGTGAAAGCACGTATCCGTATGGTTACTCAATATGCAATTGGTGGACAAAAAGGGCTACTTGTTATCGGAACAGATCACGCTGCAGAAGCTGTAACAGGGTTCTTTACAAAATTCGGAGATGGTGGTGCAGATTTATTACCATTAACGGGATTAACGAAGCGCCAAGGACGTGCATTATTACAAGAGTTAGGTGCAGACGAGCGACTGTACTTAAAAATGCCAACAGCTGATTTATTAGATGAAAAACCAGGTCAAGCTGATGAAACAGAGTTAGGTATTACTTATGATCAATTAGATGATTATTTAGAAGGTAAAGCAGTTCCAGCTGACGTTGCAGAGAAAATTGAAAAACGTTACACAGTGAGTGAGCATAAAAGACAAGTACCAGCGTCAATGTTTGATGATTGGTGGAAATAAATTAAACATCAAAAAGAAGCTAATCTTCATTTAGCTTCTTTTTTATATGTTAACGATATACCCCTACTCTTTTCTCCAATAAATCTTGCAGGCAATCTTCATGTTGTTTACAAAATAACGGTGGCATGTCGTCTAACGGGAAAAACTTCAAATCCAACGTTTCATCACCATCTACTTTTTTGTCACCTCCAACTATTGAGAATGAAAAGAACATCACAATTGACTGGGCCTTGTCTCCATTTGGATATGATTGAAAATATTTTGTATACACTCCAATAAGCTCATTTATTTCTACATCATACCCGGTTTCTTCTTTTATTTCTCGGATTGCAGTTTCCGCAGCTGATTCCCCTATCTCCATTGCGCCACCTGGAAATCCCCAAGCGTTAAAGTCTCCTCTTTTTTGCAGTAATACTTCTCCTTCTTTATTAAATACACAACCACCGGCAAAGTTTAAGAAAACATAATCATGTCCTACTTTTTCACGTAATTCTTTTATATAATTGGCCATTCTCTTTCCCCTTTTCATACTTCTTCTATCGCTATTTCTTATCTTTTTCAAGCAATTCAATAATTCGATCTAGCTTCTGGTTCATATTAATCACGTGGTGTTTCTTTGCAGCACTGCTTTGTAATACTCTTCTAATAAACAAAGTAAATGATATGAAAAACAAAACGATAAGTCCGATTACTAAACAAGTATATATCAATGTAAATATATTACTTTCAAACAAGTTCATTCCGCATTCACATCCTCTCCTTTTTATTTTATCACATAATTCTCAATATTTTAAAGTGATCAACAAATATAAAAAGAGCATCTTTTACAGATGCTCTTTCTCATTGCTTAATACGTAAATGTAATTGTCGCTAATGAATAACCCGCTAATGCACTATAAGGTGCTACTTGATAAGACACACGCTTTGCACCTTTTGGCCAATTTATTTCATTTAATACTTTCTTTATATCTTGCATCGTTCCATCCATGGACTGCTTATATCGTACTTCTACTTTTTCTGGTTTGGCTGCAAACTGTTGCTGTAACTTTTTCTTAAATTCATTATAATTTTCTGCTCCGTATTCTGCAGATAAGTATTGTAAATTTGTTTCTTTTAACATTTGCTCATATACGACAGTTTTTGAGCTACCAGCTTTTATTTTATTTGTTAATTCACCAAAATAACTTGTAGTTGCTGCTGGATATTTACTACGATCCCAGTCGTGATCTTTACTTAACTGTTCGTCAGACATGTTAAAATATGAGTAAGTTACACGCCCTGCTTTATCTGGTACTGGATCATCAAATGTAGTATCTAGGTGATACCATTTGTTTTCAATGTTCACTAAATTCCACGCGTGAGCTTGTCCGTTTCCTGTGCCTGTTACAATATGATTTTGAATACCTGCCTCTTTTAACAACTCATACGTTAATAATGTATATCCTTGGCAAACGGCAGAACGATTCGCTAATGCTTCATATGCTGTATACGCTTGATAAGACGTATCATAAGACACATGCTTAACAACGTAATCGTGAATAGCTTTTACTTTCTCATGCTCATCCATCCCTGGTTTTACAATTGATCCAACAATTGATTTCGCCTGAGCTTTTACATATTGAGTTTGTTCTTTTGATTCACGGTATTTTACTTGCAGTGTAAACGTATAGTCCCCTGGCATTCCTTTAATAGAATATCTAGTAGACGCTACATTATATTTTACATACTCATCAGCATCTACAATTTTATTAAACTCACCATACAATTGATCCATAATATTTCTAGCATTTCTATCTTTTGTTTTATATGTGATTGTAATATTTTCTTCTCGATTATCAATCTGTTTTTTTAATTCTTTTCTGAAATCATCTAATAACTTTACATCTGATTGTGCTGTCACTGTAGTCGGATTTGTAGCTGCATAAGATACAGATGACGCTTGTAAGCCTCCCATTACTATAGTTGAACAAAGTGCGGCAGCTGTCACATACTTACTTGTCTTTCCCATCTTGTCACTCCTTACATTCTATAACTATACGAAAAAGTATCGTATAGTTTCAGAGTATACAATACTTTTTCGTATAGGTCATATGAGATTATGCATATTAATTAATTCACATAAAAAGGTTGTTCTTTTTAAAAGAACAACCTTTTTTCATTAGCAAGTTTGTAATACGCAGCATGTATTTTCAAAACGTTGATTTTTCAAATCTTCATTACTAATACAGAAATATAGCATCCCTAGTTCTCCCCAAACCATATTACAATTTTTATGATCTGAATCAATTTGGAATAAAAGAGTCATTTGCTGTGGGTCTACTCCCATATATTCTCCTGTCTCATATAACACTTCCTCTTGTACAGAGAATGGCTCACCAAACATTTGATGGTTATCGTAGTTATCCGGAATTAGCTCTTCAAGTAATTGCAAGAAACGATCTGAATCAGCCTCATCTTCAATGAAAAGCTCTGGTAATTTGTATGTAAGTTCAAAAGTAATTGCACACTGGTTATATTTCGCTTGTACTTCATTTTCTCTTCGTAATTGCTCTACAGGAACATCATAATAAAGTACACGCCCAGCCTCTGTTAGATTCACATTTTCTTCAAAATAATTTTCGATGCAAAAGAAATACAGCATCCCCGTCTTAGGAAGATTGTGATCCATACCAACGTTTTGTAAATCACTTAAGTTAAATTGCGCGATAAATTGTAGTGGATTTCCTTTATGCTTTGGATATTCAAATAAAGCTGGTAAATCAGGAACTCCTCCCATTTTCGAACTACCTATCGCAACAGTTTCCTGCTGCTTTGGCACAACTTTTATACAAGGAAATACAGTATTAATAAGTTCCTCTTTCAAGTGTGTTAGTTCATATTTATCAATTAATACTTCAATTTTTTTATTCATAAATTCTCCTTACATTTACATACTTATTTATATCATAGTACAAAGATTATACTTCATTCTTTACAAAATCAACAAGCCTCCAAAAAACGGGCTTATCCTTCGTACGCGAACAAGTTTAAAAAAGCATACTATACATTGTTCCTACAAACACGATAATTCTTTAATTCTTCCAGTACATTTTCCCCTCGTTCATTTTTAAATATAAGGAGGAATTCCACATGGGTTACGGATATAGTTGCTGTGGTTACGGATACGGTGGCGGCGGTTGTGGTTACGGAGGTTTCGCTTTATTAATCGTTTTATTTATCCTTCTAATCATCATCGGAGCTAGCTGTTGGGGCGGCTTTGTAGGCTGCTAGTAAACTTAAAAACCATTGTAAAAAAGCACGTACAATACGTGCTTTTTTGCCATTTCCAAATCTTTTATTTGAAAGGAAGTATGTTTAATGAAGATTGATGGTGTTTTTGAAGGAGGCGGTGTGCGCGGTATTGCGCATGTTGGGGCAATTTGCGCGTTAGCCGAAAAAGGTTATGAATGGGAACGTGTAGCTGGTACATCGGCTGGTTCGATTATTGCAGCACTTGTAGCGGCAGGATATTCTTGTTCAGAGTTAAAAACGATTATAACTGATATTGATTATAATAAATTTATGAAAAAAACTTTTATTGATAGAATTCCTTTTATCGGTAAGGGGCTAAGTGCATGGACTACTCTAGGTATATACTCTAATGCATTTATAGAAGAATGGATTGAAGAATTGCTTCGAAAAAAAGGTATTCATTTATTTACTGATTTACCGGATCTAAACAAACTCAAAATCATCGCCTCTGATATTAGTAATGGTAAAATGGTTGTCTTTCCTGACGACTTACCAAACTACGGATTTTTAAATTATCGCTTCTCTATCGCTAAAGCGGTAAGAATGAGTAGTACAATCCCCTTCTTCTTTGAACCCGTAAAATGGAGAACTCCAAAATGGAAGCAGCCTTGTTATATGGTTGATGGAGGAATTCTAAGTAATTATCCAATTTGGATCTTCGATTCACCTACCGCTCCTCGCTGGCCGACTTTCGGATTTCATTTTGTAAAAGATGAGATTCAAGCTGATCCTGCTCACTATAACGAGCCTATTTCCATGTTCAAAGGACTATTTAAAACAATGATGCAAGCTCATGATTTACGTCATTTAGACAAGGAATCAAAAGCAAGAACAATTACAATTCCAACAGGGGCTATTACTAGTACAAACTTCGACTTAACAAAGGAAGAAAAAGAGTGGCTATACAATTCTGGTTATAATGCCGCAAATAAGTTTTTACAATCGTGGAACTTCAGACAATATATTGATGACTATAGAAACGGAAAGCAGGATAGAAAATCAAATCGTTACTTCCGTCAACTTGACTCATAATACTATTGCTTTTCATACGAGAACACGTAACGCTTTCAAAAAAATAAGCCTAGTAATAATATATTACTAGGCTTATTTACTTTCTGCATCATTATTATACGTTGTTTAAGGATACGTTAACCCTTCTGCTTCCTCTGCAGTAATAACTGTGTATCGATTTCCCGTTCGTAATCCTAACAATTCTGCTTTTTCAATTGCTTCCTCCTTCGTCTCCGCATAAGCAGCTAAATATTTTTCTCCATTGATAATTTGGCAAATTACATATTGTTTCATTACTTTCTCCTCTTACTTTTTCATTAGTTGTGCAAGTTTTTTTATACCTATTTCAATTTCTTCTAACGTTGCGTATGAATACGATAGGCGCAAAAATTGATTTGCACTTCTATCATATAAAGTACCTGGGTTTAATAAAACCTTTTCTTGCAGAGCTTTATCAAATAAACTGCGATATGAAATGGGTACTTTTATATGTACCCATATATAAAACCCACCTGTTGGCTCATGCCAAGTTGCTATTTCACGAAGATATTTATCTAACATTAGTAACATAAAATCTCTTCGTTTTTTCAATTCACTTCTTACAAATCGCAAATGCTGATCATATAGACCATTTGTAAACCACTCTGCTGCAATTTGCTGGGATATAGTGCTTGAGCCATAATCTGTTTGCATTTTTATGTCTGACAATCTTTGAATTACTGGCTCAGGTCCAACAATCCATCCAATTCTTAAACCTGGACTAATCACTTTGGACATGCTTCCAATATGTAGTACGATTCCATTTTTATCATAGGCTTTTAAAGGTTTCGAACAAGGTGCATCAAACCATAAGTCTTGATACACTGCGTCCTCTATAATAGGTAATCCAATTTCATTACATACTTCCATTATTTCTTTTCGCTTCTTAGTATTCATACTAAAATTCGTCGGATTATGAAACGACGGGATTGTATATAAAATAGAGGCATTGAATTGCTTCTTATATTTCTCAATATATGATGTATATAAGCCGCTCTCATCCATTGGGATTCCAATTAAACGTACTCCTGCTGATTGAAAAACATTAAGTGAATATAAATAAGATGGTTTCTCTAATAAGATTGATGCCCCTTTCGAAAGAAGACCCATAGAAATAAGTTGCAGCGCTTGAATCGCTCCTGAAACAATTAATATAGAGGCAGGAGATACATATACACCATGCCCCTGTAAGTATTCGGAAATCTTTTCCCTTAAATACAGATTTCCTTTCGGCTCTTCATACCCAAGCGTCACATTTGACTTTAAAAGCTTATTCATAATTTCTTTCATCTTTTTCTCAGGTAAGAGACTTGGCGCGAGCTCACCTGTTCCTAATCGGATTACATGTGGATAAAATTCAGCTTGATTAATCTCCTGAATAGCTGGGAGATTCGGATAATGAAGTCCTGTTTCTACATAAGACTGCCAATTAGGCGGGGGTGCGTAAGGTGAAGCATTCTCATTATTATTTACAACAATTGTTCCTTTCCTGCCATTCCCTTCAATGTATCCCTTTGCAACTAGTTCATCGAAAGCCATTACAATTGTGCTTCGATTCACACCAAATGTATGTGCCAAATCTCTTTGTGAAGGTAATTTCGTTCCAACGGTCCATTCTCCATTAACGATCCTTTCTTTTATATACGTTTCTATTTGTTTATACAGAGGAGTCGCTAGAGACATATTCGGTTTCCAAACGAATCTTTCCATTATATCACCTTATATTCTTTTTGGTTGGTAACCTCCCCAACCATATGGATGGATACAAATTTTCATTTCTTCTATACAATATACACTATCATAATGAATTAAAATAGGAGGTAATATGATGAGTGAAGCAATTATTCATGGTATCATTCTTGCATTTGGACTTATCATTCCATTAGGTGTACAAAATGTTTTTGTCTTCAACCAAGGTGCGAGCCAACCAAACATTTGGAGGGCAGCACCCGTAGTATTAACTGCCTCTATATGTGATACGTTACTCATATTGATTGCAGTGCAAGGTGTCTCCCTTGTACTCCTTACTTTTTCTTGGCTAACTAACTCGTTATATATAATTGGATTTTTCTTTCTCCTATACATGGGCTTTGTTATTTGGAGAAGTAACCCTTCCAACGATGTAAAACAAGAAAAAAGTATGCCCTTAAAAAAGCAAATTCTTTTCGCAGCATCCGTTTCGTTATTAAATCCACATGCTATTTTAGACACAATCGGTGTAATTGGAACAAATTCTATTCAATACATAGGAAGTGAAAAATGGGCTTTCACACTTGCAACTATTATCGTTTCTTGGATTTGGTTTATAAGCTTAGCTTTAGCGGGGAAATTTCTAAAAAGAATAGACTCAACCGGAAAGACAATTTTATTATTAAATAAATTTTCTGGTCTCATCATATGGGGTGTCGCGCTTTATATGTTAAAACAAGTTATTTATTCTTAATGAACGAAAGAGAATTGCATGTTACTAAAAACATCATGCAATTCTCTTACAAATTATGAAGTAGGTTCCGGTTTCTGTTTTACCGTCTTTGCATCTTTTGCTGGTTTAATCCAAATGATTGCTATGACAGCACCAATGGCAGCGAAAATACTTGTCAAATAAAACACTTCATGGTCCGCCCCTTTCATGAAAAAAGAATATAAAGGTGGTCCAGCTGCTACACCGATAAATCGCATTGAACTATAAAATGACGTAACCGTTCCCCTTTGCTCCTTTTCAATTCCTTGTGTAATGAGGGC
Organism: Bacillus cereus group sp. MYBK216-1; assembly: GCF_051916495.1. NCBI lineage: Bacteria > Bacillati > Bacillota > Bacilli > Caryophanales > Bacillaceae > Bacillus > Bacillus cereus group sp. MYBK216-1. The sequence goes on along the minus strand of NZ_JBQAGT010000002.1, from coordinate 90,320 downwards.
ATCTAAACATGGGAGTGCCATACCAATTCCTATCCCCATAATAACGAGACAAAGAAGTAGTAAATAAATCCCTTTTATAAATAAAGGAATGATGACTGATGCAGCTGCCATTAAAAAACCAATATAAATACACTTCTTCATAACATTTTGATTATCTCCAATTTTTTTACCGGCCATATATGAACTAAGTGACAGTACAAGTAACGGGATAGCAAGCACACACCCTTTCCATATACCATGAATGTCATACTTTGATTCCAGTATAGTCGACAAATAAAAGAGAATTCCGAATAAAATAAGCATAATAATTGCACCTAATGCAAAAATGGCAATTAACCATCTTCCTTTTTCTCGAAACGTAGACAGAATAGATTTTATAAACTCTTTAAGTGGTGGTACTTCTCCTTCTTGTTTCTTTGCCTTTACTAGAACAAGTAACAAAACAATTGATATGACACATAAAACTGGAATCGCCCAAAATGGTAAGAACCATACAATGGCAGCAAGAGCAGATCCTAAAATAGGGCTCAGCACTTTTCCAAATGTATTGGATGTCTCAATGATTCCCAAGCCTGTACTAACTTGTTTTTCGTCTTTGTATAAATCACCAACACACGGTATAACAACCGGCATTGCACCAGCAGCACCAATACCTTGAATCGCTCTACCGATTAATATCCAAGTGTAGGGATTATCAACTTTCCAAGATACCCAACCAGTTATCGCTCCTCCTATAGCCGCAATCAGCAAACTCGGAACCATTACCATCTTTCGTCCCCATCTATCTGATAAATAACCAGCAATCGGTATAAGTAAAATGGCTACGATAGAGTAAATTGTAATAATCATGGATACTTGAAACGATGAAATATGTAATTTCTTTTCAAATGTCGGCAAGATTGGAATGAGCATTGAATTCCCTAATGTCATGACAAGTGGAACTGATGCAAGCGCAATTAAACAACAGTTTTCTTTTTTTAACATGTTGATTTCGGAACCTTTCATCATATATTTCTTACCATATAATAGCCCTGCTGGAACATAATTTTCATTCCACCAGGGCTATTACATCTTTAATACTTCCCATTCACAACAAAAGAAATTGGGTAAAATATAGTATTACTTCTATTCTTTGAATTCTGTTCGCAATATATTCATACCAATTAATTGAAAAAAAAAAGAAAGGAAGAATCCTTCCTTTCTCCTATAACCTTCTACATTTAGCGAGTATATCCGCCACCAAGCTGTTGTTCTGCCATCGCTACTAGGCGTTTTGTGATTTCACCGCCTACAGAACCGTTTGCACGTGAAGAAGTATCAGCTCCAAGTTGTACACCGAACTCTTGTGCAATTTCATACTTCATTTGATCTAAAGCTGCTTGTGCTCCATGTGATGCTAATTGATTAGAATTACGATTTCTAGCCATTACCAATCACCTCCTTATTTATATATAAATTGTGTTAAATTCAAATTAAAATACATGGAAATTTTTGGTTATTTCTTACCATAAAAAAAGAGCCTCTAAAACGAGACTCTAACATCATTTCACATTACGAAGTTACTACTTCTAATTTTCTATTTATTAATACTTTCATTTCTTCTTTTAATATCTCTTTTGAATTATGTCCAAACCATTCTAAGGAAGCAAAAAGATCCGTACCTCTCACTTCCTGAATAATCTCATCATAATTTACAATACCTTCAAATAACGGAACCATACCAATACGACTTCCTGCTGCAGCATATACATTATTAGGTTCAAACACATGCAAATAATCCGCTGAAGATATATTCTTAAAATGGTAATGTAGTGTCCACGGCTTTAATCGCTGGAAACTGTCTATTGGATCTGCGCCAGACTCCCATATATGAAGAAAATCAAGATTTATTTTTAAATTCGGATGATTTACTTCTTCTAATAGTTCTATAGTAGAAGGCAATGTGTCCGTTAGTGTATTGGGATGTGTTTCTAACAGCACATACATATTGTGCTGAGCAAACACATCACAAATCTTACGTATTCGCTTCACATACTCTTTTCTCTCTTGTTCCGAGAAGTCATTGCTCCCTTTTTGCCCAGCAAACGTGCGAATTTTATTCGTATTAAACCAATTAGCTAGTACTACAAGTTGTTCACTTTTCTCTATCGTTTTTTCAAAATCTGCTGATAATGATATATCTAAGTAATCACTTATCATCGTAATTTCTAAGTTTTTATCCTTTAGAAAATTCAATTCTCGTTCTGTCGTTTCACGTTCTTGCATGTACAAATTTTGTGCATGCGTCCCCCATAATTCAATTCCTTCAAAACCGTTTTCATATGCAAATTGAACAATATCAGTAAATGAAATTAATTGATGACGAAATGAAATGGTACATAGCGAATATTTCATAGTATTAAACTCCCCTATCTTAAATTCAGTTAGCTTATTAAAGAGTTGCGACAGATTGATTTGTTTTCATACCTTTCCATGATAGAAACTGTCTCTCTAATTCCTTCTTAATTTGCAGTTCAATTGCATTCATTTCATCCAGTTTTTCAATAATCGATACTAGCATACCTTTATTATTCGTCATTGCCATTTTAATTGCACGATACTGTACATTTGTAAATCCTTGTACAATATCCTCTACCCGATCACACCAATAATCAAATTCTTGCTCCGAATATTGCAACGTTTCACGGAAGTATGCAAAGGCATGCTCATAACTATATTTACGAATTGCAAGTACTGGTATTTGTTTTACTGCTGCTACAAGTCCAGAAAGCGCATATCCTTCTTCCTCATTTGCCATTTTTACAATTAAATTTTTCAGTTCCATAGTCAGTTCATTGTCGTTCTTTTTGAATGTTTCTGTGAAATAATTAGCTACTGTTTCTTGCGTTGGCTCCCCAATTCCTTCTATATCAATGAAATAACCTCCACCAAATGGGTTATCTTGAATAGAGTGAAGTACTTTTTCTCTTTCCATATTTCCTTCCCAACGAAAATCAGGATCTAGCATGAACCACTCTTCTTCTTTCTCTGTTTTTGATATCATTAAATAATGTGGAAACGGTTTTTGATGAAATTTATTTTCCCTCTCTGGTAATAGAGACATATCAACCATTACAATGACATAACGATTTTCCGGCTTGTTTTCTACTAATTCTAAAAACGTTTCTACATTGCTATCTTTATCTTTTGCATGATCATACCATTCGTTTACTTTAATACCGTACAATTTTTCAAACCAAAGTAAATAATGATCATGGTTAATGTTTTCAGAGTGATATGAAATAATTCCGCCTTCTGTTATATCAAAATCTCCATCCCATAGTCCAAAATAAAATGGACGAAAATCAATGTCGCTACGCCTTTTTATAATTTCACAAAAACAACTCACTAAACAGTGCACTTTAATTGAAGTCATACTCTCATCCACTTTCCTAAAGGTTAGTTATTCACATTTACTTCCTGTAACGGCTGTAACTCCTCCATAAAATCAAGCAAAGATCCTACAGTAAGAAATGCCTTTGGATCTACCTCATCCTCTGGAACGCATAACTTTACATCCATTTCTATGTATACAATAAGCTGTAACATCATTACCGAATCTATATATAAATCTTGATTTAAGCGCATCGTTTCTTCTAAATGCGTTACATTTTTCAGTTCCATTTTTTCTATCATAATTTTTAATACGGCATTCTTTAACGCTTCCCGTCTCATGTTGTAACCTCTCCCATCTCTAGTAACTTTCTACTTACTTTTCCAGTTTTATTTTTAGGAATTTCATTTACACTTTCAATTTCATGCGGAACTTTATAAGAAGGTAAGTGCCGAATACACCATTCTCTTATTTGTACTGGATCAACATGAGAGATCACTTTCGCTTTAACTATTTCGCCCATCACAGGATGTTTCCCACGATATACAATTGCCTCTTGAACACCTTCCAATCGAAGCATCGTTTCTTCTACCTCTATAGGAAAGACTTTTAATCCTGAAACATTAATTACATCGTCCATACGCCCCATAAAATGAATGCCACGCTCAGATTTATAACCTAAATCTTTCGTGAAAATTTCCTTATCATTCATTTTCACGACGATTTCTTCCGGTGCATTTTCATCTGAACCTATGCTTATACTCGCATGAGGTAGAGGGTTTCCTAAATCTAAATGGCTCTTCATATCATGACATATACTAATACAACCTGCTTCAGAACAACCGTATTGCTGCATCATATATGTTGTCATTTTTTTTAGTTTATAAAATAGTGCTTCTGGCAAAGGCGATCCTGATGTCATAATTTTATGAAACTGGAACGTTCCTAATGGAAAACTCCCCATAATGTGTAACATAAGTGGTACTGCATATATAATATGTTTTTCTGTATTGCGAACTATATTTAATGCGAATTTAGGATTTTTGTTCGTAATGATTACAGGCTTGCTCCCCCTCGTAATTGCTGATAACGTACCACATATTAGTCCGTATGAATGTGAAACAGGAGCCATAACGATTGGCACTTCATCTACTTCACAGTTTAAAGCTTCATTATAGGCAGTAATTTCTGTATCAACTTCCGTCCATGCTCTACGAATCAGTTTCGGTTCTCCCGTAGTTCCCGAACTATATTGCAATAAAGAAGGCTCTTCTAGTAAAAAGTTCTCTACTTCTAATTTTGTAAAATCGCCATATTCTCCATATAAAACTCCTACACAATTTGCACGCTTTGCCATTTCAATAGCCGTTTCGTTTGGCGTATCTTCATGTATAAGTAATACTGATGATTTCTTTTCTTTTAAGAAAAACACAAGCGTAATAATATCGAATGGATCTTTCAGACAAAGTGCAAATCTATTTCCTTCTGCTTCTTGAAATTGTTCCATTTCCTCATAAACTTGTAATCTCAATTCAAAATCACTTTTGCTATACTCTTGTTTATTAATGATTAGCATAATTTCCCCCTGTAACAGCTGATTTTTGTTTCATAAGTTGTCTTACTCTATACAATGGATTTGGAACTTCATGAACAAGCGATTCCACATCCATATATAATCGACGTTTCGTTAATTGTTCAGCATAGAATGTAGGTGCATATAATTGAATATTTTCAAATCTACCTTTCAAATGTGGATATATTCTTAAATGATTTTCAATTTCTTCAACAACCATCATCCAAAAATGTTCTTCTTTCAATCCATATTCATCCGCAAGTACGAATGCTAATTCTCCTAAATTAAACAGGAATAGTGCATCTAACACCATCTCTTGCAAACATTCAATGCCATCCATTTCAAAGAAATCATTCATTTTTCCATTCGCATATGTTTTATGCATTTTAGTAAAGTCGGGACATTTGTCAACTTCTTTCAAATATGGACGATAAAACTCAAGCCCTTCATGAAAATCCTTTAACGCAATACGAACAGGCACCCCTTCTTTATGAACTAGAATCATATTTTGTCCATGTGATTCCAGTGCGATGCCATGCTCTACAACAAGATGTATAACTGGTATTATCGCTTTTTGAATAAGTAATTGTAGCCAATCCTTCATTCCATATTTATTCAACCACGCATCAATAATTGGTGTACCATCTTTCTCTTTAGCGTATAAACCATTAAAAGGAATTGCATCCTCTTGTGCATCTAAATACTTATGAACGCTTTCGCGCCAAATACATCCTAATGAACCATATATAGCTTTCTTATTCGTGTCATACGTTACACTTGAAAACTCACTTAACAAGATTAAACGTGCTTCATCCATTAAATAGGCGTCATTACTTACAACATCATTTAACCAATTTGATATTACTGGTGCACTCACAACAGAGTATGGTTTCAGCGTACGAAGTGTTGAAGTGTTGAGTAAATTCATCGATAACTTAACGTACGGTTTCTTTGGACTAGTAATATTTCTTAACGTTCTCATTGACTGTTGCGCGCAATAATCGTCCTCTGATGTTCCTAAATAAATAATAAATTTACCCTGTATATGATCCGCATAATTTGAAATGATGAAATTCTCCCACTGCCATGGGTGAACAGGTATAAACACGTACTGTTTTGGATTACATCCCTTATTACGAATTCGTTCCATAAACTCTTCTAATTTACGATCGCCAATCTCCTCTTTTAAAAGGTTGTTATACATCACTTCATTCTCATAACCTACAGCCGCATAATTCTTATGCGCTGCAATCCATATGAGTTTTATTGGCTGCATAAATTCATAACCATATTGAAAATTGTCACGATATTGAAATCCAACACGTGCTTTATAACTAGGGTGATATGGATGGCCGTCTATTAATTGACTTTCAAACTCATCGTAAGATTTTTGAGTGTATTCTCTCTTATTATTTCTTTCATATTGTGCAATCGTGTCTTTAAATATTGTTTGTTCTAATTCGTGCATAAAAGAATCTAATTTAGCTTGTTCTACACTAGTAACCCGAAAAACTTCTTCTAGAAATTGCGAGACAGATTGTATTTCTTGCTGTTCATCTTGGACTCTTACTATTAATGAGTCTAACGAAATACGTCCAAATGTCATCCGTTCCCTGCCATAGCATTTGTACGTGACACTTTTGTCTTCTTCATCATGTCCTTGTATTATAAAAAGAATTTGTTCTTCTTTTTCTATGCGAACCGGTGTAATAATCCCCTCATAAATTAACGATTCTACTAATTGACGTAGCACTCTTCTTCGTACTGAAATGTAATCTTCTGATTCGAGCGCCTTCAATACTTTCGTATGATACATGTCCACTCTCATAAAACCCTCCACCTTATGACAAAATACCATTATTTGTATTACGTGAAATTTTAACTCTATTTATGAACGAACAGCCACTTCTCTAACGAGTGGATTATGTACTTGCACATAGATTGCTTGCTCTAATGGATTACTTAACTCATCGACATCGAAAAATCTCGTTAGTAAATTTGCTTTACACGCTAACTTATCTTCGTCCAATAATTCTCTTAAAAATGTAGAAGGTTCCCGGTTATATGGAAGGAATGATTCAAGTACAGACCTTAATTCCGAAAGAAGAATTTCCTCCTTAATTAATCCTGCTGTGCCAAAACCATTAATGAGGCCAAACATATGATTGAAAATTAAGTAGTAACGAAATCTCTCATCCACAATATAGTCGTCATATAAATTTCCAGTACGTTCTCCAATACCAGCTAATTCATTATTAAGCATCTCTTTCATTGAATTACAGAAATAAAATCCTTGATTATCACGGAAATAATATTTGACCGGATAACCATCTTTTAGCTGAACAACACTATTTTGCTGATGAGCTTCTAATGCAACACCATACTGTAAATACATCCATACCATTGGCTTTAAAGAAATATTCATATATCGTCTAAACCACACTAAGCTTACTTCTTCACAGCTTTTACTTTCTAAATCTGCTAGACGATGAATAATATTCGATAACCGCGTACGCTCTCCAGGTATAGCGTCTTGAACTAGTCCAGCAATTAATGTTGCGTCATTTGCATGTTCACTATAAAAAGGGTTCTCGCGAATAATCACTTCAAATCCAGATTCTTGTGTTCCATAATTTAATGTAATAAAGGCTGGATCACAAATAAAATCAAATCCTGGAAATCTTTCTCGTACTTCACCAATAGCCGTATTTAACATTTCCTTCCCTTCAAGACCACTCTCAAGTTCTTTCAGTTTATTAATACGCATTGAATTCGTTACTTTCACCGGAAATGAAAACTTAAGCATATACTTCGAATCGGGATGATATAGCGTCCTTAGTGATGATGTTGCCATATAATACTTACCTACAGGACCAATATACTCAAGCAATTCTTGAACTATCCAATCTTGTACGTAAGCTTGATGCAAGAGCCATTCTGCCTGAAGCGGATGAATTGGAATTAATGCATATTGATCTTCCTTACAGTACTTCGCTATAAATTCCTTACTAACCATCTCATCATTACTTAATTCTTCTTTTATAATCATTGTTGTAGAATCTGATAATAATGATTTTTCATTTACTATACTTTTATGTGCCCGAAAATAATGAAGCTGACATTCTCCTTTTAATTCTGGAGAATACATTGCACTTTTCCAATCCAATATCCCCTGTCTACTCTTTGGTGTAGGATGAGTTAAATGCCCAAATAATAAAGATTGCTCCGCTTCTATAAAAGTTGTATGAAAACCGTATAATGCGGATGTATCTTCTATTCTCTCTTTTGTAAATTCCTCAATATTTTGACAACTACGGATAACTCGAAGCATAAGTTCCGCAGGATTCGATCCTTCTCCGTAGTTGATAGACATCTCTTTTATTAAAAACGTAATAACTGTAACGTAATCTGCTGTAATAACAGAATTACTATCTCCAATTTGATAATAAAATTGTTCTCCAAACAAATGGCGATCTGTTGATGATTTATATATAACTTCTCCATACAAAGTAACGTTCTGTGCCGATAGCCGACAACATAAATATGTGGGGACTGTATCTCTATTCAACGTATTACTGAAGATACTTTTCATTCTTTCATCCTCTGTAATCCATTCTCCACTCCCTGTTTCTCTTAAATAACAGTTTAAAAAGCTTTGTAATGTTGCATGTTCTGCGATTTGTTTCGCATGCTGCATGTTGGTCCTCCTCTTTATATTAACGCTATGAGAATTTCATATTACAATTGATAATTGAACATCGTTATCAATTATGATTCTAATTGATAATGATATTCAATTCAAGAGTATATTTCAGAATTTTTTTATGAAATTAAATTTTTCTTTTTTTCTTTCTTTTCTTTAATCTAGTTAAAAGTACACTAGAAAAATTCTTGCCTTCAAACTAATTACCTACTATTTTTTATTAATCCATTTTTTGATGGATTAATAAAAAGGTACACCAAATGAGGTATACCTTTCCCTACGATATATTTACATAATATTATTATATGTATCAATCTATATAGCTGTTTGTTTTTGTAACAAATTCAAATCTCTCCAACAATACGCTGTTTCTTCTCTCCTTACTCTCTCTAAAAATTTCGTATCAATTTTTTCAGGGTTAAATTTTTCATAAAACTTTTTAGAAGGATTATTCGTAACAATCCAAACTAAAAGTGATTGCATATTATTGTTTATACAATCCGATAATAAAGCTTGAAATAACTTTTGTCCTATTTTCATTCCTTGATACTCTTGTAAAAGGTAGATTGCATATAATTCTCCATCACAATTATATGTGCCAGTTCTTTCTACTCCCCCATCGATGAATCCAACTATTTCTCCACTTAAATTCTCTGCTACAAATCTAAATTGATGATTACCTTCTTTTTGAAAAATATCTTCCCATTGTTTTTCTCGTTTCTCATATGCTATATTATCTAGAATTTCGTCAGCAAATATACCTTTATAAGTTGTTTTCCAACTATCAACATGCACCTTTGCTATACCTGGTATATCATCCTTTATTGCTCTTCTAATATGTATTCCCATCATTTCTCCCCCTTGTTACTCATCATTATATCAATTTCATTCCTTAAAAATCCAAATAAAAAAGAGTGAATTCACTTCACTCTTTTTTATCACAATTATCTACTTTCCACTTCAACTGAAACTACTCGATCAATCTCTTTCAGGGAACTATATAACTCTGTTGTATATAAATCTTCTGGAGCTAAAATAACCATCTCTAGTTGCTGAAATGCTCCACTATCTATATCTTTAATTTTCACGCGTTTCACATGCATGCCTAAATTTTTAATTTGCTTAAATATACCATCTAACTCATGATGCTCTTTAACAGTAATTTTTATAGATAAATCCTTTTGTCTTAATGAATACGGTCCTGCAATTTTCACAAGTTGCGGAAGTACATTAATCGCTAAAATAATTAAAACCATAGCAACTGTCGCTTGTAAATAAAATCCCGCACCAATTGCGATTCCTAAAGCTGAAGCAGCCCACACCATAGAAGCTGTTGTTAATCCAGAAATAACGTCATTGCTTCTTCGTAAAATGACACCTGCGCCAAGAAAACCAATTCCACTAACAATTTGAGCAGCCAGTCGCATCGGATCCATATTTGTATGTCCTGGAACAGAATATACATGCACAGATTCAATTGAAACCATCGTAATTAAACAACTTGCTACAGAAATAACCATACTTGTTTTCACACCAAGTGGTTTATTCTTTAGCTGCCTATCTATCCCGATGAATAATCCTAAAAAGAGTGCTAAACCTAATTTGAGTAAAAATTCATATGACATATTTCCATTCTCCTTACTTTACAATTTTTCCCTTAGAATAACTCACTATAACTCTTTTATGATATCAATTCCAGTCTTTTCTATTCATTTAACGTAAAAAAACCGAAAAAACATTTATAACGATGTTTCTCCGGCTTTTTATTACACTTTAGATTCTTCTTTATTTCTGATCTTTAATCTTAATTTCTGCACCTTTGTAGAATGCTAATTTACTGTCATTATACTCTTTTGTAAATTTGTTAAACTGCTCTTTCGACTTTTGTGTTTCCACATTTAATTCATTAACAGTTTTAACTCTTTCACCGATTTCTTTTAATTTCGTTTCTTTTACTTTTAATTTTTCATACAGTTCTTTTTCAGTCGCTAACACTTTCGTGTAATTTTCATTCATTTTTTGGAATGCATCATAACGATTCTTATACGACTCTTCTACTGCTTTTGCTTGTTTTTGTAACTTCTTATCTTCAATCTTCTCTATATTACTTTGAACAGATTTCGTTTCCTTCTGTGCTTTTTCTAGCATTTCTTTCTCACTTTTTAATACTTTTTCACGATCATCTACATTTGCAGTAGCTTGCTCTATTTTCTTCACAACTGCTTCATTATGATCTTTACCTTCTTGCAAAATTTGAGCATATAATTCTTGTCCTTGTTTCTCTAACTGCTCTAATTTTTTTGCTTCATCCACTAAAGATTTTTCTTGTGTTGCTGCTGTTTCAAAAGCTGTATATAGATTTTCTTCTGGCTTTTCACCGAAACAACCTGTTAAAAGTCCTACTGATAATGCTCCAACTACTGCTACTTTTCCATACTTCAACGTTCATTCCTCCATTACATACGGTTATCATGCCAAAAGTTCACTGGGAAGTGACTCTCTTCATGATAAGCTTCAAACTCATAACCTTTTTCTTTTAGTCCCTTTAAAATTGCTGGCACAGCAGCAACTGATTGCGGGTGAATATCATGCATTAAAATAACTTCTTGTGGTTTTGTTGCATTTGTTAATACGTTTTGAGCAATTTGTGCTGCAGCTGCATCAACTGGCATTTTATTGTATTTCCAATCTAATGAATCAATTGTCCAATCCCATACTTTAAATCCGCCTTCTACCACTTTATTTCGAAGACCTTCATTCAATCCAGGCATCGAACCATACGGAGGACGTGTTAATTTAGGTGATTTCCCAATAATATTAGCGATTAAACCTTGATCTTCTTTCATCTCATTTACATACTCGCCATTTTTATATAACTTTGCGAAATTATGTGTCATACTATGCATGCCTACATAATGACCCTCAGCATTTTCACGTTTCACTAAATCAGGAAATTCTTTTACATTTGCTCCAATTAAAAAGAACGTTGCCTTCGCATCATGTTGTTTTAGCGTATTTAATAATTCGGCCGTATATTTCCCTGGCCCATCGTCAAATGTAAGATAAGCAACTTTTCTTTCTTTTCCATTAAAACGACTTGGTGCCGTTTTATTCATTTCAACTTTCGGCTGTTCACTTGCAAGCTGCACTACATTTTCTTGTTTCGCAACAGCTTTTGCTGGTGAAGTAATTGATTGAAACATGTAATACCCAATAGCTACTGCGGCAATCGCTATTAAAACGACTACTATTTGTTTAATTTTTAAAGCTTTTTCCATTCTATCGAATTCCTCTCCCTATTAATCTTATATATAAATCGCCCAATATAATTATACATCTATTTATTTTTATTTCACTATATAAATAGATTTTATTTGTATTATAATGGGAGTTTTATCAAAATTGTTGTTCCTATTCCTTCTTTGCTTGTAACACTAAACGCACCGCCATGAAGCTCTACCATTTTTTTAACGATAGCTAAACCAATACCTGCACCTGCAGCATGATTATTAATTTGGTAAAATGATTGCTCAATATATGGTAAATGTTCTTTAGCAATTCCAATCCCTTCGTCTCTTACCTTAATCACTGCTTGTCCTTCTATTTTAGTCGCTTCAATGTGTATTGTACTTTTTTTATGTGAATACTTAATTGCATTTTGAACAATATTCAAGAAAACTTGCTTTAGCCTATTTCGATCTCCCATCAATTCAATTCGGTCTATAGTAGTAATAAATTGAATTTCCTTCTCTTCCGATTTAGGAGTTAATTGCCAAATCGTCTCCTCTAGTATATCGTACAATTGAACCTTTTGTTTATATAAATTAAAATGATTTGATTGTAATCTTGAAAAATCTAGCAATTCTTCTACTAAATGAATCAATCTATCTGTCTCACCTGAAATAATGCCCATACCTTGCTTTATTTCTTCTTCTGTTAAATGATCTACTGTTTTTAACGTCTCACTCCAACCTTTAATTCCTGTTAAAGGCGTTCGTATTTCGTGCGAAATAGAAGCAATGAATTCATTTTTTATCTGCTCAGCCTTATCTATTTTATAGGCCATATAATTTAAACTATGTGCCAAGTCACCTAATTCTCCAGGATAATCTTCTTTAATTTTTTGCTTTAATGTGCCTTCTGCAATTTGTGAAGAGGCCTGAATAATAGATTCAATTGGCTCAACAAATGAATTTGCCAAACGTCTACTAATTAAGAAGACAACTCCCGAAATAACAATACCTACAGAAATAGTAAACGTAATAATTTCAATAATCTTTTTATTTACATTTGTTAAAACAGTCGTATATTTTAAAACACCAATAGTTTGTCCTTGATGTATAAGTGGACTTAGCACCTCTAGTTGTTTTTTATTACCTTTCATAGTAACTTGGTTATACATTTCACCTTCTAATAATGATTGCGGAATATTCACTTTACCTTCTACCTTTTCACCACTTGAAGATTGTATAACCGAGCCATGACGATCAATTAACTGTAATTCTGTTCCTTCTAATTGAAAGCTACTAATTATGTCACCACTATATTCTTGTAATCGAATAAAGTATAGTGAATTGTATTCTGAAAAAAAACGTGTACTCGTTTTTGCATGAGACTCTATATATTGCACAATACCATTATAATAGTATCGATAAATTGAGACTGAAAATACAACTTCAAATAATACAAGCATAAGTGTAATGACCGTCATAAAATATAAAGTCACTTTCCGTTTCATCTTATACTTTCCTTCCACACATATCCTTTTCCCCACACCGTAAGAATAAATTCAGGTTCTGATGGATTACATTCTATCTTTTGACGTAACCGTCTCATATTTACATCTACTACTTTCGTCTCACCTACGTAATTGGTTCCCCAAATCATATTTAAAATTTCATCACGCGAAACTGGCTTTGAAGCCTGATTCATTAAATACTGTAATATCATATACTCTGTAGGTGTTAAATCGACTAATTGTCCATCTTTATACAATCTTTCTTCTATAATATTTAACGAAAATGGACCTGACGTAACAATATTCGTTTTTTCTTCATGTACTTCTATTCTTCTTAATAAAGACTGTATACGTGCAGTTAATACTACTGGACTAAACGGTTTTGCAATATAATCATCTGCACCTATTCCTAGTCCTTGCACCTTATCTTCATCTTGTACACGTGCGGTTAACATAATAATACCCATTTTTTTATTTTCTTTCCTGATAGCCTTACAAACTTCTAAACCATCAATCCCCGGTAACATTACATCCAGCAGTGCTATATCAACAGTTTGTTCACTCAAAATCTGTAACGCTTCTTCTCCAGTAGTAGCTTCTATTACATAAAATCCAGCACGTTTTAAATTTAAAACAATAAAGCTACGGATCGTTAATTCATCTTCTAAAACTAAAATTTTTGACATAATTCCCACCTCCTACTCTTGTTGATAATCCGCTAGCGGTTTTATATATGCTTTCACTTTTTCAAATTCCGATTGCTTCGGTACTGCATATACGTGAGAAGCCGTTTTAATTGCTGCGCTGTAGCCTTTTATATTGAACCATTCTTTCCGCTTAAAAATATGAACTTCAAGCCATATTTTATTTGTTCTTGTATCCAAAAACTTTTGAGAATTTGATTCTTTTTGCTGATCTGGTATTGTAATTTTCCCTATTAACTCTTTAGGAATTTTCACATAATACCCTTTTTCTATATCTATATATCGTTCTTCAATTGGTTTAATTCCAGATTCACTCCACTGTATGTAACGTTCAAAAAGCGGACTATCACCATGTGATTTATCCTCCCAACCTTTTGGACGTACAGTACGAACAAATTCAATAATGCCGTCTTCATTAACATCTTTACTTTCTACAACATATTCATTAAATAAATCTTCTTTCCCACCTATAGGTAATACTTCATAATGATCCTGATCAAATTTTGCTACATAAGTTATACCTGAATGAGCCCCTGTTCCCGCATCGATTACAACTGCCTTTAATGATTTAGAAATACGGCCCATTTGTATTCTTTGAATACTATTTATATACGGATCAAATGTAACCTCTGACAATACCTTAAACTTTTCAATGAACTGAACCTTCAACTGTTCATCTTTCATATACGAAACAAGGCTTATGTCTTTAAAACCATTTTTGTTTAAATCATCTATAAATAACTTCGTATACTTCTGTCTATAAAATTCCTTTATATCGTCACTCTCATTGGAAAAAACATACATTGTGTTTTCTAATAAATCACGATTGGTAGTTATTCCTATCAATAGTTCTCTTTTTCCACTCCCTGTGAAATCTCCTACCTCAACAATATCTACTTCTTCCCCATCAAATGTATAGGTTGACTTCATATTCCATCCATTATTTTTCTTCTCATATACGGCTAAATATATATGATAATCTTCATTAGGTATTTTATATACGATGACAGCTTCTTTTTTATTATCTCGTTCGAAATTCATTGACCATGTCGTCTGTTTATCTCTATTAGACATTGGAGTAAGTAAGCGATAATTAACAGGTAAATCTTTATCAATTTGTTCCTTTAATTCATTAATCCATTTTTCATTTGTAGGAGCTTCCATTAGACTTGTTGGAGCTTCAGACATTTTACATCCAGTCAATATAAAGATAATTCCCATCATGCTTAACCATTTCTGCATATGATATCTTTCCTTACCACAAATTTTGAATATGTCCTTTTACTTTTTTACCTATCCATTATACTCATACATATAAGTATAATTTTTCTAAACTAAAAAATCGTTACAGAAAAGTTACAAATACATTCCAAAAAAAAGATTGGCAAAAGCCAATCTTTTTTTATTATTCGTTTCGGACTGATTTTGGCGTTACACCTAAATGATCATTTAATTTTTTTGAAATATCTTTTACATTTTTTTCATTTGGAATGTAATAATAAATACCACCGATACGTTTATCTGTACCTTCTATTTGCAATTTTTCCATTTCCAAATTAGATCCTGCCATATTTTTTGTAATGGCAAGCATATCGTCAAATGTTAAGTTCGTTTTCATATTTTTATCAACCGCATCTAGTAAAGAGCCCATTTTGCTAATTGATTGAACAGACATCGCTTTTTTGGCAATTGCTTCTATTACAAGTTGCTGTCTCTGTCCACGCATTGCGTCACTATCAATTTTACGCGTTCTTGCAAGTGCAAGAGCTTGTTCTCCATTTAAATGTTGGTAACCTTTTTCTAAATGGATCATACCAGCTTGGTCTTTACTATCTTGTTCAGTGAAAGTAACTGGTACATCAATATCAATACCACCAATTGAATCGACAATTTGTACGAATGATTCAAAGTTAAACTTCACATAATAATCAACAGGTACATTCAAAAATCTTTCCACCGTATCGCGTGTGCTTTCTACGCCACCAAATACGTGAGCATGAGTAATTTTATCTAATTTTTTTCTAGTTGGAATGTAAACACGTGAATCACGTGGAATACTTACTAGCTTAACAGACTTATCATCTTTATTAATTGTTGCTAATAAAAGTGCATCTGTTCGAACTGCTTCGCCATATTGGCTTTTTCTCATTTCACTTCCATCTACACCCATGATTAATATTGAAATATTATCCTTTAAAGGTTCGACTTCTTTATCACGCTTTGATGACTTATCAATTTTTGCATACGCATCATTTACAACAGCTTTTGCTTTATTATATATAAACGAACCATATCCTACTCCTCCAAAAATAAGTAGGAAAAATGGAATTAATATGAACCATTTTATTGACTTTCTTTTAGAACGCTTTTTATTACTTCTCGTATTTTGTTCTAATTCAGAGCTCATACCCATTCGCCTCTCTTTCTCTTTACCAAGTATAATGTAAGTCTATTTATCTTCATATTGAATTTCCTTTCACTAACCTTACAATTTTGTAAGGTTACTACTTAAACCCAATACGTATTCCATTTCACATTATACTCTCGTACTTATTTTTGGCAAGTCACTATTTACCAATTTCAAAAATTTAGCACTTCGCAACATATAAATTTACAAATTTATTAACTCTTTCATTTTAAATTAGGATGTCTTTTTCTTAACAAACGATATGAATAAAGAATCCAGCTAATTATAAAATCTCTATGAATACAGTATATTTGACGTTATTATTTCTCAAACGGCGTATACACGCTTTTCTTCCCCTGATTATCAATGTAAGCCGACTTTGCTTTTATTTTCGTTTTTTCTACTTCCATGTCTTCATTTGAGAAGTTCACAATGATTTTAATATCTTTTCCATAAGAAACAGATTGTACTAGCTTATCTTCTGACAAATACGCAAAATTCGTCATCTCTTCTTTTACTGCTTTTTCATGAACTTCATTCCAAACTTTTAGATGCTCTGTAATTTCTTTTTTATGCTTATTCCACTCTACTTCATCTAAATGGTACAACGGAGGAACATTATACAATAATTCAGACAGCATTCGATTTCCAACTTCATCTTTTACCTTTAAACTTCCCCATTCCCAATGATGCGTTGTAATAACGGAATCATTGTATACTAATTTATATAATGGTACCGAATATACTGGGTTTAAATATACTTGTTTATATTCTTCTTTCAATGGTACTTGTTTTGCATATTTTTCAGGCACATTTTGATTTGGTGACCAATATCCACCGACATAATACGGACTTGTTTTATTTTTCCGCATATCTTCATCGTCCCATTTAATAACAGGTGTTTCAATTCCATGTGCAAATGCAATCGTACTACTAGCAAAATCATTTCCGCCTTCAGAACCAACGACCATACCCTTTTCTTGCGCAATGTAGTCCATTCGTTTTAAACGTGCTTTTAAATCTTGCTCTTGCGTCGTTATATGTTTCGCTGAATAGTCATCGTAAATTTCACCTGTCGCATCACAATCAATAAACCATGAATTATATTTAGGACCATTTTGTAATATATCATTCATGCGTTCCTTTACACTAGGCAGCGATAAAGTCGGATTTAACTTGCGACCTCTTCCTAAAAAGCCTTGCACCTTTTCTCCGTTTTTCTTCGTTACAGTAGCCTCTTCATATAATGACGGGTCATTAAAGGATGCTGTGTTCCAATTTTTATCACTTTTTTCGTGAATGGAATGATACGAATCATACGGACCAACTAAATACCCCATTTCCTTAGCTTTTGTCACGAAATTAGGTTGCATAAATCCTTGTTCCCAGTTCGGCATACCAATCCACGCTTTTTCTATTCCTGCCTCTTTCATTTCCTTTAATATATCCGTTCCATCTGCATTACCCCATTTACTTACCTCTTCAACCGCATCACCAAGTAGCGACTTTAATAAATGCTTATTTAAGCTATACAATTCTGTATTCGTTAAGTGACCTACACCTTTCTTTAATAGCACACTAGCTTCCTGATTAACGTTTTGAAAAATATCCTCTTTATAAAATTCCTTCATCGATAATACTTCGTTTATATAACGTAAAATAACATTTTTTTGATACTTATCAATGAAATCTTGTTTACTTACTTGATCCAATACATTCAGTTCCCCAGGCTCGGAACTATTCTTTTGAATAAGTTCTTTTATATGACTAAACAGCCGGCTATTTATTTGCTCCCTTAGTTTTGGCCAATTTATATTATTTTCTAATAAACCATTTTGATTCCAAAAATAAAAATGCGCCGCTCCATATAACTTTTCGATTTCTTTATTTTTTCTAGCCTTTTCTTGTAATGTTTTAAATTCACCTTTTCGAACAATATCATCCTTATACAGTTTAGCAATGCTTACCGCATCATTATTTGTCACATATAATTGAAATCCATATGTTTTATTTTTATTTATGCTCGGAAATTCATGTGTAAAATCAAATCCTATTTTCGGATCCGAATGAAATTTCAATTCATTATTAAACATATTCGTTGCAATATATACAATTGAATATTTCGAACCATTTAATGCGAAAAACTTCATAGAAAATGATTCAGCAAATGAATATGCATCATCCTTTAAAAACTTCTTCCAATTCTCATCATTGCTCGGAATTTGCTTACCCTCCCATAACGGAAGTGTATAATTTTCAGCTTCTACTTTCGGCCATGTAAAGCTTTCTGCACCAGTCGATTCCACTTCAATGTTTAAGTGGTCTTTTTTCTTTTCTAATTTTATTTTTACTTTTTGATCTGGATATTCCCACGATGTACGATCCTTTTCTTTTTTTACATTCGATACCTTCATTTTCGGTAGGGGTTGTGATGCCTGTTCCTTTACCCCCTCATGTTCTACAGTTAATGTGAATGTTTCTGGATTTACATCATAAGTAAAATCTTTATACGTCGCTTTCTTTATTTTAGACTCTTGTACAGCATTACTACCTTTTACGTCACAACCGACTAAAGTCGAAAACGACATAGTTGTAAGAAGACATATCGCTATCATTTTTTTCATCCTCTGCACCTCCACCAATGAATATACAGATGCTTTGTTACAGGAATGTGGCAAAAAATAACAGAGCTAGCATTTTGCTAGCTCTGTTTGGAGTATTAAAAGTTGATATGAACAACTATAATTCGCTTAGAAGATATGTAATACAGTAACTGCATTTTTTCTCAACAATTATGAAACTAAACAAATCAAAATTTTAACAAGCATTCTTCAACTGAAAAAATAAGTGTATACAATGTATCCTAAAAGTAGTACTAAAATGATTATTCCTGTACCTTTCCAATTCATACCGCCTGCTATATCAACTGGACTACCCGTTTCCGCCCTATTGAGTCCGTCACGTAAAGAACCCGTAGGATTACTTTTTAATTCACTTTGTCTCATACGCTCTCTTTTTTCTTCTGGTGACTCTTTATTCATTTAATCACCTCCAAAATGAATGCACTCTTTACTTACATTATTCAAAATCAACATTTGTTTTATATTTTTTCCGAAAAAACCTAATTTAAAATACGTTTGCAACGTAAAGAAAGCTAGCCATGCCAGCTTTCTTTACGTTCCAATATGCTCTTCCTTATTTACAATAATACCTTTATGGTCGATTTCAAGCTCACATACTTTCATATCTGTAAATACTCTCGCTAATTGCTCAGCGATTTCTTGACGTTTCTCATATGGCGTTAATATAAAAATAGATGGCCCCGCACCGCTAAGTGCTGTGCCGTACGCACCAAATTCTTTTGCGCATTTACGAATAGATGGTAATAATGGTACGAGTTCTAAACGATATGGTTCGTGAAAATGGTCTCTCTCCATCATTTCACCTACAACTTCCCACCGCTTTTGACATAATGCAGCTACTAATACGTTACTTATCGCACTAGCTTTAACTGCCTCATGAAACGGAAACATCTTTGGTAATACAGATCGACTTTCATCTGTATTTAATTCTGCATTCGGAATGAGAGAAATTACACCCAATTCCTTGCTCTCAATTCTTACGACGGAAACATCCTTTCCATCAAGTGCTCCAATTACAGTTCCACCTAATATAGAAGCAGCAACATTATCAGGATGTCCTTCAAAATTTGTAGCAATTTGAACTTTTTGATCAGCAGTTAAGTTCAAATTGCCTAGTTGATTCGCAAGCTCTATCCCGGCTACAATTGCTGATGCACTACTTCCTAGCCCTCTCGTTAATGGGATATTACTAGTAACTTCTATTATATGGGGTGATATAGAAGGACATACTTTACATGCCGTGCTAACGATTAAATTTTTATCGTCTGTCGGAATTGATTCTTCAAAGGAATGGATTACTTGCCATTTATCAACTTTTTCTTTAACCACCACATCTAAATACAATGACAAAGCTATTCCAACTGAATCAAATCCAGGACCAACATTCGCCGTACTAGCAGGGACACGAACGCTAAATGGTATCACGACATAATCACCCCTTTAATATGATCTTTAATTTGTTCTATATCATTTGACACACTTGCGATGTCTAGTTGATTTGAAGAAATAGCGATATCAGGATCCTTCAAACCATTTCCAGTTAATACTGCAACAACTGTTTCTCCCTTTTTGATTTTTCCAGATTCAACATGTTTAATTACGCCGGCTAATGAAGCATTTGATCCCGGTTCAGCGAAAACTCCTTCAGTTTTTGCCAATAACCTATACGCATGTAAAATTTCTTCATCTGATACCATATCTATTTCACCGTGAGACTGCTCAGCAGCCTCTACTGCGTATGACCAACTTGCCGGGTTACCGATTCGAATCGCTGTTGCAATTGTTTCAGGCTCTTCAATTACATGCCCTTTTACAATTGCAGCTGCTCCTTCCGCTTCAAAGCCATGAATTCTTGGCTTCTTATAACCTTTTTCTTTCTCATATTCACAGAAACCTTTCCAATATGCTGTAATATTTCCTGCGTTCCCAACAGGGATAGCTAGAACATCTGGTGCATTTTGCAATTGGTCACAAATTTCAAATGCTGCCGTTTTTTGCCCTTCAATTCGATAAGGATTTACTGAGTTTACTAACGTAATTGGCTCTTCTGCAGCAATATTTCTTACAGCCTTAAGTGCATCATCGAAATTCCCTTCTATTGAAATGATTTCAGCACCATAGGCAACTGCTTGTGCTAATTTTCCATGTGCAATCTTTCCTTCCGGTATTACGATAATGCATTTCATCCCAAGACGTGCCGCATATGCTGCAGCTGATGCTGATGTATTACCTGTTGATGCACAAATGATTGCTTCTGAACCTTCTTCTTTCGCCTTAGCAACTGCCATGACCATGCCACGATCTTTAAAAGAACCTGTCGGATTCGCTCCTTCGTACTTACCATATAGCTGAATCCCTAATTGTTTTGATATATTTAATAATGGAATAAGTGGTGTGTTTCCTTCCATTAAGCTGACATCAGGTGTATTTTCATTCACCGGTAAATAAGACGCATACTGTTTTAATAGTCCTTTATACATATTGTTTTTCCTCCTCAATAATGTAGTAACTGTTTATTTCACTTGCGACAGCTTCTATCGCTTCTAAAACTCGTTCGAATTGATACTTGGAAGTTCGATGTGTCACAACCACGACTTCTGCCAGTTCACGGTTTAAAGGTAATTGAATAACTTCTTTTAAACTTACAGAATAATTAACGAAACATTCTGTTATTTTCTGTAACATCCCAGGCTCATCTCGTAATGAAATACGTAAGAAATATTTCGAAACTACTTCTTCATCACCTTGTAATTCATAAGGAACTGGTTCTTTTAACGCACTTTTATTTTTCGGAACTTGATTCATATTTTTAACGATTGAAATAATATCACTTACTACAGCAGAACCAGTCGGTAACTTCCCAGCTCCGGGTCCATAAAACATTACTTCTCCTACCGCTTGGCCATGAACATACACCGCATTAAATTCATTATTCACATTTGATAATGGATGCTGGCTCGGTAAAAGCGTCGGTTCTACACTTAAATGAATGGCTGGTCCTTGTTTTTCAGCCTTACCAATTAACTTCATAGTAAATCCTAACTTTTCAGCCATTTGTAAATCTTCTTTTTCGACCTTTCGAATCCCTCTTACTTGCACATCATCTAATGAAACATTCATCGAAAAACCTAAGTTTGCAAGAATTGCTACTTTTCTCGCCGCATCTAGTCCATCTACATCTGCTGTCGGATCCGATTCTGCAAAGCCTAATTTTTGTGCTTCCTGTAAAGCCTCTTCATAAGACCATCCATTTTGACTCATTTTTGTTAACATATAATTTGTTGTACCATTTACAATTCCCATTATTTTTTCAATTTGATCTGAAGCTAATCCATCCGTTAATCCTCTTAACACTGGAATACCGCCCGCTACACTCGCTTCGTAACATAAATCACAATCATTATCGTTCGCCAGTTGAAGAAGCTCTGCACCATATACAGCCATTAAATCTTTATTTGCTGTTACGACATGTTTTTTATTTCGTAAAGCCTTAACAATATGCTGTTTTGCTTCTTCAATTCCGCCCATTACCTCTACTACAATATCAATATTTGAATCATTTAGAACTTCATCTGCATGACTTGTTACTGCAATTCCGTCAATACAAACATCGCGTTCTTTTTCCAAATCACGTACAACGACTGTTTTCACTTTCACTTCGTATCCTGTATCAAGAGCGATTTTTTTATAATGTTCTTTCAAAATATGGACAACACCACTTCCGACCGTACCTAAACCTAATACCCCAACATTTATAACGTTATTCATCTTCTAATCTCCTCCTACAATTTTATTATTTATCTCTATCAATCACCTTACTCTGCTTTTTAATCATGCAGGTGGTGGTTATTTCCGTACGTACAAATCGTTCCATGTTACTGCACCTCCTTTCAAAGTAAAAAAACACACCCATCCCTAGGAAAGGGACGAATGTGTTTTCGTGGTTCCACCCTTGTTCCAATCTAGACGTATTTCTCCCTAGATTGCTCAAGTTCAGATAACGGCTGATACCGCCAATAATTACTAGATTACTCGTTCACTATTGAAGTTCAAAGGTGGTAAAATCATTTCTCGTGTTAGGAAGCTCACACCCTTGGCTTCCCTCTCTGTAAACCGTAAAAATGATTTCGTGTCCTTATCGTTACTTTTTCGTTCATGTTTATTTGTTAACTCATTATACTCGCATAAAAAACAAAATCAATACTATTTTTAATTATTTTAAATTTTCAATCTCTTATACCATAAAAAAACACACTCATCCCTAGGAAAGGGACGAATGTGTTTTCGTGGTTCCACCCTTGTTCCAATCTAGACGTATTTCCTCCTAGATTGCTCAAGTTCAGATAACGGCTGATACCGCCAATAATTACTAGATTACTCGTTCACTATTGAAGTTCAAAGGTGGTAAAATCATTTCTCGTGTTAGGAAGCTCACACCCTTGGCTTCCCTCTCTGTAAACCGTAAAAATGATTTCGTGTCCTTATCATTACTTTTTCGTTCATGTCTATTTGTTAATTTATTATAGTTATCAAATTTTTAAAAAGCAAGCCTATTTTTACTAACTATTTTCAAAATAATTTTTTATTATATTTCACAATAGCATTATGCAACTGCCACTCAATTTACCTATTTTGTCATTTCTCCAGTTTATAAATCAACGGTTCATATATAAAGTGAAACTTTAATCAGTGGGGATTTTGTTCATCCCCACTGATTATTAGCCTTCACCATTCGGGCTTTTACCGGCAGTTGATCCCCACCTAACTTCTTTGCTTTCGCTGAATTTTGAGGTAGGGGTGTTACTGCCCGTTAATGCGGGATAAATTCCCATTCTAAAACCCGTACATACTCACCTTACAAAATTATATCAATAAAATTTTTAATACAATCTTTTGGTATAACTTTCTTCTAAAGAACGTGCAACATCTTCTTCTGAAGCATTCACTTTCGCATGCTCTAACAACATTTTTGCCGCTGAAGGTAACTCTTTTTTATGTAACCAAGATTCTGGATCCCACATCTTAGAACGAATAAACGCTTTTGCACAATGAATGTAACACTCTTCTATTTCAACAACAATTCCAAGCAACGGATTACGTCCATTCGCCTGCATTTCTTTCAAAATTTCTTCGTCGTTTGTAATATACGCTCGGCCATTTATTCTGAGTGTCTCCCCAAGACCTGGAATAAAAAAGATTAGTCCTACACGTGGATTTGAAATAATATTCAAAATGGAGTCCATACGGCGATTTCCTGGCCTTTCTGGAATGATAATTTTATTATTATTGAGTACGTATACAAATCCAGGTGCGTCTCCTC
Organism: Bacillus cereus group sp. MYBK216-1; assembly: GCF_051916495.1. NCBI lineage: Bacteria > Bacillati > Bacillota > Bacilli > Caryophanales > Bacillaceae > Bacillus > Bacillus cereus group sp. MYBK216-1. The sequence goes on along the minus strand of NZ_JBQAGT010000002.1, from coordinate 65,860 downwards.
TCGGCGAGGCGTCACACTCCCCCAACTTATTTGCAGTAGATAATACTAGAAAAGGAGATTTAGAAAGGAAATCTACACAATGGTGGTCTAATGATGAAATAACTTTTTTCAATGCTCGCTCACTTGGTTTCCCCAATATTTTCCGTAACTCTTCCTCTGTTGAAATAATCGATTTTATTTCCATACGCTCTATCTCCACTTATAATCGCCCCTTTTTCTTTATTTTCCCAAAATTCAATACGAATATTGTATAATAAAATTTGCAGAAAGGGGAATTAAAATGACAGAGTGGTTAACAATATTTGATTCTGAAAGAAATACACTTGGGAAGAAATTACGCGATGAAGTGCATCGTGACGGTGATTGGCACGAAACATTTCATTGTTGGTTTGTAGAAAAAGATGCTAAAGATATATTCTTATATTTCCAATTACGCTCTAAAAATAAAAAAGAAGCTCCAAACATTTGGGATATTACTTCAGCCGGACATATTATGCATGATGAAGATGTACAAAGTGGTGGTCTTCGTGAAATTGAAGAGGAATTAGGGCTTTCTTTCCAAACGACTGATTTAGCATACAAGGGCATTTTTAAAATAGATTATGAAATTTCAAATCTTACGGATCGCGAGTTTTGTCATATGTATTTCCACAATGTCATCAATCCACTTCCATTCGCACCAGGTGAAGAAGTAGACGATGTGATGAAAGTACATGCAACTTCTTTTCTACAACTATTAAATGGAGAAATTTCATCTTTTACAGCTATTTCTGTTTTAAACAATAAACCAATTACAATAACATTTGAAGATATTTACCCGTATGATCTTGCATACTATGAATTTGTTATAGAGAAAGGAAAAGAATTATTAAAAAATAATAGTTTATAAATAAAATAGGACTCTTAGCATAATATTGCGTAGAGTCCTTTTTTTTATTATTGTTCAAGTATCTTTAATTTATTCTCTACTTGTATAAATAAACGAATAAATAATAACAGCATAACCACCATAATCGCTATTATTGTATGTGGATATCTAAACAGTATACTAATAACACTTCCAATTAACATCATGATGAATCCATTTTGCTTCATCACTTCTGCACTATACCTGTTACCCGCACCCCATAATTCCTTATTTTTCATAGATCGTTTCGTACGATAACCATATGCCGCATTAATATCGGTCGGTGGATTTTTTTGAAGAATAATTGCCGCAAGTATAAAAATAATACTAATCAATATGCTTATTCCTATGTTTACTAGTGCATAAATCAATTAGATCCCCCCTAACTTACACTTTCATTATACGACAAAACCCTATTTTTTCCAATTCATAACACATTCACTTTCTCTCTTTTGATGTCTGGAACATACTCGGAAGTGTTACAAAACGTGCCCCTTTCGTTTTTAACTGCGAAATGATTTTGTCTAGTGCATCTACAGATCCTTGTAAATGCCCACCTGGTGTTGAATGTTGGAGGATGACACTTCCAGGAAATGAATTCCCTAACACATTATTTGTAATCGTATCAGCACTCACACCTTTCCAATCAACCGTATCAACACTCCACTGTACAATCATAAAATTTTGCTCTGTGGCCCATTTTAATTGATTTTCAAGTATTTCACCGTATGGCGGACGTATAAACTTCGGTGCATAACCAGCTAAACGATTTAATATTTCTTCCGTTTTTATAATTTGATTACGGTACTCATCCTCATTTACTTTCGCTAAGTTCGGATGACTATACGTATGATTACCAATTACATGCCCTTCATTTGCAATACGCTTTACTACGTTCGGAAATTTTTCTGCGTTTTCACCAAGTAAGAAAAAAGTAGCTTTTACATTATGTTGTTTTAACTTATCTAATATTTTTGGCGTAAATTCTAAATCTGGTCCATCATCAAATGTAAGAGCTACTTCCGCTTTATTATACGGTCCTGAAAATGCGTACGCATATTTTTCAACCCATGTAAATGGTGTCCACGATCCACGATCATCTGCTTTCATTTGTACTTCATAGCTTTGAGGGATATATGCGTATGGCAATGCGCTTATATAGTCTCCATAATAAAATGAGTTATATGGCATATAAGCATACGAAACATCTCGTTCTAGTCCCCATTGATATGGAGCAAACATTTCTGGCGAATAAAAATAATACATGATAAAAAACCTCCCTAAATTTTCATATGTGATTCATCTGCACTTTGTTAGAGAAATTGTTATTCATAAACAAAAATAAGACTGTCCTTAATTAGGACAGTCTTACTGCTTACTATTATTAATAAATCGATGTACTATCTTTTGGCAAAGCTTTCACATGTTTTAAATAGTTCGTCACTTTATCATCATCATCTTGCGGATATTGATATTCATACGTGTTAGCAATTTCGTTCGCCACTTCCCTAAATAAATCACCCATGACAAAGAATGAATCCCATATGTTTTCATATTCTGCATTAGAAAATGTTCTTTTAAATTGCTCCCACATATCTTCTTCAATATATTGCTCAAAATGCTTTCCAAACTTCCCTGTATTAACTGTAAAGTCTGTTTTCATACCAATATACCATTCTAGCATTACGATGAACATATCTCGCACTGGTCCTTCAAGCATTCCTTTTGCATAAGAAAGCTCCTCTCTCCATAACCCTTTTGCGATATTCGTACTACACCACCAAAATTCATTACAGCAATCTAAAAACTCTTTTTCTGTAGGCTTTTTTACTAAGTAATCTTTATCGCTTGCTGGTGGGAATTCTTCCAGAGAATTATCTTTATCAAGAAGCAGTTTACTTAAACTATCTTGTCCAACGAACTTTTGTATTAACTCAACTGGAACTAGCGTTAAATCAATCCTATTCCCATCCATGAACTGCATTAAATATGGAAACTTCCCGTCTTCATCTGGTGGAACTAACGACATTTCTTCTGGCATTTGTACAATCATTATTTCTCCAAATCTATGAATCCAATTATGATTAGACGTAAAAGATTGTATATCATTTACAACATACATAATATCATAGTCTTGAAAACAATCTCTTTTCACATTTGGATTTACACGCGATCCATTCATGATAACTGCTCGAATTCTTTCATCCTCTTTTGCTATATTTATAATTACGTCTAGCATTTCTTTTTCAGTTCTCATCTATTTATAGCCTCCAATTTTTTAATATACAATATAATGCTATGTATACTGGAGGTCCACGAGCTAATCTCGTTATACACGATACATGTTATAATTTTTGAAACTTCTTTTTCATCCCTTTTCCCTCCTTACATCACTCTTTTACAACTACCATTCCTTTCAATTTACCAATGCTTTCTACCATTCACTTTTAATTATACAGAAAATTCTGTCTCGAATACAAAAAATAAAGAAGGGACACCTACCCCTTACAGAATAGATATCCCTTCTTTTAAAGTTAAATTTAATTCCTATGGATTAGTAGACCAAAGTCCAGCAGATTTAATAAATGTACGTTTATTTAATTTCAGCTGCGCTACGATAAATTCTGCAATATCTTCCGCTTGCATTACTTTATCAGGGTTTCCATCAGTTAATCCTAAATCTACAGCCATATCAGTTGCTACTGTACTTGGAGTTAAAGCTGTTACACGAATGTTATGTTTGCGAACTTCCATCGCTAACGATTCTGTTAAGCCAAGGACACCAAATTTAGAAGCACTATATGCACTTGTTACAGGTGCACCTTTTTGTCCTGCTGTAGATGAAATGTTAATGATATCACCAGATTGTTGTTCAATCATGCTCGGTAAAGCTGCACGAGTTGCATAGTATACACCCATTAAGTTTACTTGAATGATTTTTTCCCAATCAGCAACGTCTAGTTCTAAAAACTTACCGAATTTAGAAATACCAGCGTTATTAATTAAAATATCAATAGATCCTAAACCATTTTTTAACGTTTCAATCGCAGTTGTTACTTCTTCGTATGAAGAAACATCTGCAGTTGCAATAACAGCTTTTACGCCTTCTGCTTCTACTTCTTTCGCTACAGCTTTTAAGTTTTCTTCTGAGCGAGCTAAAAGTCCTACATTTACGCCTTCTTTCGCTAATGCAATCGCTACAGCGCGACCAATCCCTCTACCTGCTCCTGTAATTAAAGCATTTTTGCCTTGTAATAATTCTGCCAAGTATAACACTCCTTAATCATTTCAGTTATGTATTATATTAAAATTGTATCTATGTTTATGTAAAAAGGCAATGATGCACTTTCATGTGCGTAGGTTACTTATAGGTAACTATAGAAAATTACTATGCATTCATTGCACGTATTTATCATTATTCATGCAAAATAAAGACACCCTCCTCATAAAAGAGTGTCTGCGTATGAAATAAAAAATGGTTCTTTATCACTACACTATTTTTCTTCATAATTAGGAATACGCACAATAAATTCAGTACCTTTTCCTTCCTCACTCTCCACTTTTATCTCTCCTTGATGAAGGTCGAGTACTTTCTTTACAATAGCTAAACCTAAGCCACTTCCTCCATAGGCACGATTTCGTGAAGAATCCGCTTTATAAAAACGCTCAAAAATATGTTGTTTCTGTTCTTCTGATATACCAATTCCTGAATCACGGATAAGCACTTCCACTACTGTCTCATGTTCCTTTAACTGAATAGTAATTGTACCACCGCTTGGAGTAAATTTAATACTATTATGAATTAAATTAATCCACACTTGACTCATACTTTCTTGGTCAGCAATAACATGTACTTTTTCTAAATCTAGTTCTAACTCAATTTCTTTTTCAGCCCAGAGTGGTTCACTATTTAACACAATTTGCTTTAATTGTTGATCTAATCGATAGCTCACTCTTTCTGGTGTATACTCATCTGATTCTAAAAGAGTTAGCTTCAATAAGTTTTGACTTAGTTTAGATAATCTCGTTGTTTCAGTTTCAATAATGGTAAGATAATGCTTTCTTTTTTCCTCAGAAAGATTATCGTCTTGTAGTGCTCTAGCAAATCCTTTTATAGAAGTTAATGGTGACTGTATTTCATGAGAAACATTCGATACAAACTCTTGTCTCATTTTCTCCATCGTATTCAGTTCATCTGTCATATCATTTATACTTTTTACGAGCACGCCAATTTCACCATCATACTTTTCTTCATTTCTTATTTTTACGGAGAAGTCTCCTTTTGCAATTTTTTGTATCGGTTCAATAATAGTCCAAATCATCGCCTCTCGTTTTGGTCTCATTAATATTCCAATCAATGTCCAAATAAAAATAATAAATACAAAACCGACCATATCACTAATTAGAAAGGTAACAAACGGCGATACGTTTACGTCAAAAACATTCAATATACTAGTTGCTACATAAAATGCGATAGACCAAATGATAGTAAGAAAAGAAAAGAGCGCTAATACCGCTCCAAATACTTTCAGCATCTTCAACTTACTCAATCGTTTTCTTTTTCTCATTTACTTACCTCTAAGCGATACCCTAATCCTCTTATTGTTTTAATACTAAATTTCGACTGCTCTTCTTGAAACTTCTCACGTAACCGATTAATATGAACGTCTAGTGTACGTTCATTCCCTTCAAAATCATATCCCCATATTTCTTCAATTAATTGCTCTCTCGAACAAGTTCTTCCCGATTTAGACCCTAAAGTAAAGAGCAGCTCAAATTCTTTTAACGGTAACGTAACCGTTTGTTCTCCAGATGTAACTTCGAATGTTTTACGATTTAATAATACATTTCCAACTTGAATCGATTGGGAAACTGTAATTTGGTAACGTTTCAATAATGCCTTTACCCTCATTACTAGTTCTATAGGGTCAAATGGTTTTACAAGATAATCATCTGTCCCAAGGTGAAATCCTTTTACTTTTTGTGATGTTTCCCCTTTGGCCGTTAGCATCAGAACCGGGATATCATAGTATTTTCTTAATTCAAAACATACATCAAACCCATCCATATTTGGCATCATGATATCAAGAATAACCATATCGACTTTTACGTCATCCATTTTCTGAAGTGCATCTACTCCATCAATTGCCTCATATGTTTGAAAACCTTCTCGTTCTAAAAATACAGAAACGAGTTCTCTAATGTGTGGATCGTCGTCTACTATTAAAATTTTAGGTATCAAAGGAACCATTTCCTTTCTACTTAGCATCTAATATATTGTTTAAAAATGAATCATCAGTGGAGTAAAATCTCACTGATGATTCATTTTATAATGCACCCTCTTTAATTTTCAATTGCTGCGTTGCAAACTCACGATACATATCATGCGTCTGTAATAATTCATCATGCGTACCACTACCTGTAAGATTCCCTTTCTCAATAAAGACAATTTTATCTGCATCTACAACAGTAGAAAGTCTATGCGCAATTACTAACGTTGTTCTGCCTTTCATTAAGTTATTTAACGCTTTTTGAACGACAGACTCAGATTTACTATCTAAGCTTGAAGTCGCCTCATCTAGCATAAGAATTTGCGGATTTCGAAGTAACGCTCGGGCAATGGCAATTCGCTGTCTTTGTCCCCCAGAAAGCTTCACACCACGTTCTCCAACTTCTGTTGCATAACCGTTTGGTAAGTCATAAATAAATGCATCAACATATGCCATTGCTGCTACTTTTTCAATTTCTTCATCCGTTACTTCGCCCTCAACGCCATAACAAATATTATCACGAATCGTTCCATCAATTAACGGACTATCTTGTGATACGTAACCGATTTGACGTCGCCATGACTGTAATGAATAACTCGTAACTGATTCTTTTCCTAATTTAATGGCACCACTGGTTGGCTCATAAAAACGTTCCAATAATGAGAATAACGTTGTTTTCCCACTACCACTTGGTCCTACAATCGCTGTCACTTTTCCAGATTCAATTGTGAAATCAATATTTTTTAAAACTTGCTCTTCTTCGTTATACTCAAAATGTACATTTTCAAGAACGATCGGTTGCTTAGCATTTGTCACTTTCACACCAGTTTCATGATCTTCTACTTCATATTCTAAAATCGTACTAATTCTTTCCGTCGCACCAATTGCCTTTTGGAATTGTGTAAAGAACATAGATAATTGACTCATCGGCATTACAATTTGAACTAAATACAAAATAAACGCTACAAGTTCACCAGTTGTTAATGCACCGCTAGAAACTCGCATCCCGCCATATCCTACGATAATAACAAGTAGTGCCATTAAAACAAACGACATAACTGGCGAAATTAATGCTTGCACTTTTCCTTCTTTCAAACCAAATTGTAATAACTTTTGTATACCTGTGTTACCCGTTTCATATTCTCTTTTTTCTGTATTTGAAGATTTCACTAAACGAATTTCTGATAACACTTGCGTTAACACACTTGTAAAAGATGCCGTTTCATCTTGAAGCGCTTTTGAAATCTTATACATTTTTCGTCCAAGTGGAACTAAGATTAACACAGACAACGGAATAACCGTTAAAAGTAACGCAGTCATTTTCCAATCTAAAACAAATAATACAATTAACGATCCAACAATTGAAATACCACCTGTTAATAAGTTTGACAAATGCTCAGAAATTAACGTTTTCACTACACCTGTATCATTCGTCATACGGCTAATTGTATCACCTGTTCTATTTTGATCGTAATAAGATACCGGCAAGATAAGTACCTTTTTCCACAAACGTTCTCTTAGTCCCGCTACAATCTTCTGCCCAATATAATTTAGTAAATATATAGACAACCCTGCCGCAATAGTTTGCATTACAAAGAAAGCAACTAATCCAACAATTTGTCCTGCACTAATTGAAGAAAGCGAAAAATTATCTACTAATCCTTTTGTAAGCATAGGAATAAATAAACTCGCTCCCGTAGAAAGCAAACTCATTAATAACGCAAAAACTAAAATTCCTTTCGGAGGATTTGTATCTTGAATAAGGCGTAAAAACTGCCTCCAACTCCCTTTTTTCTTCATTTCATTTCTAACTTCCATTCCTGTTCATCTCCTCGTGTTAAACCAAACTGTTCTTTCTAAAATTAGAATACGATACAAATGTAAACTGAATGTAAACACACTTTTTCTATTTTTACAAAATATACATAAAAACTCATCTTTACAACAGATATAAACATCTGATATTATTACCTGGTACTTAATATTATTCTATGTAAATTATAGATAAATAATTTAAAACACGATATAAATCTCCAGTTAGTGAAAGGAGTATCCTTTTTGCAAACAAATATACATTCTGAAAAGGAAACAATTATTTTTATTCATGGATTAGTTGGCAATCGTCGCGCCTTCAAAAAGGAGCAAAAACGTTTTTCTGCCTCCTACAACATTATAACTTATGACTTATTAGGTCACGGTGATGATAAAGGAGAAGCAATCGACTTTTCATTACAGCGCCTCGTAGATCAATTATTAAACTTATATGAACAAGAAGATATTAAAAAAGCACATATTTGTGCGCTAAGTTACGGCTGTTACATCTCTACAATTTTTGCACAAATGCATCCAGAAAAAGTATTAAGTATTTGTCATATTGGAGGACATTACAATAACCCTTCTCGTTTATATAATGTATTTCAAAATTTTTGGGAGAAGCGAGGAGATGAATACTCTAAATGGCTCTCTCAATACGCAAATACTATTTTTCCAAGTGGTATACTAAAAGCAAATCCGTTCGCAGTCATTTCAAGAAATATTTACTACCGTTTCGGATTACAATTACATTCATCCATAATTGCCCAGTCATTACGACATAGGTTAGAATTCGATTTAAAATCTAAATTAAAATCACTTCCTCACCCTATACTATGGGTAATGGGAGAGCATGATCATCTCTATAAATCTTGTCTATTTGATTTAAAATCTATTTTACCTAACGTTCTATATAAGGAAATACCGTTAGCGGGACATGCAGCTAACTTATTTCGTCCTAACTATTTCCATGACTTATATGATCGATTTTTAAATGGAAAGTTAAAATAAAAACTATTAAACTTCCAATTTATTCAACTATAAAAAGGCTTCCCAAATTTCCTTGGAAAGCCTTTTCTCTATACGAAAAGTATATAAAACTACTTTTTCTTAGTATGCTTTTGTGTAACCTAATAGGTGCTTGCTCCAGTAAGAATTACTTACAGAACTAATACGTACACCAGTTGCATCTGTTTCTGCACTAATGAACTGACCGTTTCCTAAGTAAACACCCATGTGAGAAGGACCTGATTTATAAGTATTTTGGAAGTATACTAAATCACCTGGTTGTGGATTGCTAGTTTTTGTTTTAGAGCTCCAGTATCCAGCAACTGTTTGACGAGCGCCTTTATGACCAGTTTGATTTAATACGTAGTGAATGAATCCACTGCAATCAAAACCAGCAGGTGTTGTACCAGCAGTTCTGTATGGTGAACCATTTAAAGATCTAGCGAATCCAGCGATTGAAGATGTATCTCCACCTGTTGTTGGTTTTTGTACGTCTTTACCTGGTTGTTGAACGTTATTTGTAACATTATTGTTATTTGTAACGTTGTTTACTCCGCCTTTTACAAACTTAACGAAGTCTGCACTTACGTAACCTGTGCGGCCGTTATGGTTAATTTTGTACCAACCATTTTCAGCGCCAGTAACGTTTAATACTTTACCATTTGTTACTCCACCGATTACAGCGTTGTATGTAGCTGGGCCTGTACGTACTTTTAAAGCACCAGTGTTAACAACATAAGAACCACCAGTTTGAACTGTTGTAGTATTGTTGTTTGTAGTTGGTTGTTGTGTTTGGTTAGATACAGCAGAACCACCTTTTGTTACGAAGTCTTTGCTTACGTATCCAGTTCCACCATTGAAGTTGATTTTAAACCAATCTTGTACTTCACCTACAACTTGTACTGTTTTACCTTTATTTACAGAACCTAATACTGTATGAGATGTACTTGGGCCTGTACGTACGTTAAGTGAAGAAACGTTTACTGTGTAAGTACCTGTTCCTTGTTGAACAGTCGTTCCTGTTTTGCCACCAGTCGTTACGAAGTCACCACTTACATAACCTGTTTGACCATTTACGTTTACTTTGAACCAACCATTTTCTTGTCCAACTACTTGTAGCACTTGGCCTGATTTTACTTTAGAAATAACGTTATGTCCTGTACCAGCACCTGAACGAACATTTAATACATCAGCAGTTACTGTGTATTTTAATTCAGAAGTTGTTTCTACAGTTTTTGTTTCAGTTACAGTCGTTTGAGTTTGAGTTTGAGTTTGTCCATTAATTTCTTTTAGCGCTTCATTTGAAACTTGTGCATGAGCAGAATCCATTCCTGGAACTGCAACGCCAGCTACAGAAGCTGCTGCTAAACCTGCAATTACTTTTTTCATAAGTTGTCTTTACTTCCTTTCCCTACTATCCTCTTAAAAAAAAATTAAAACTTAATACTTTACAATATTATCAAAGTAAAATATTCATCCAGTTCCATTTTTTAGCAAGAGTTTTATTTTTCACACAGAGTTCATTTTAAATGAACGAAGTGAAATCCGTGTGAACTTCATGTGAACTTTATCATTAAACACAGTGTTTTTGCAATGATTTTTTCAAATTTCTCATATATCGCATGAAAATTCGACATTTCATTTAATATCTCAATATAAAACATCCCTTTTCTATCTTTTATAAAAAATTCTATTAACCTAATACAAACTCAAGTATGTATTTCCTTATAAAGCTCCTTACATGAAGTATACTTTCATCATGACAAAAATCACTCTATTTATCAATAGTATAATATTTTTAGAAAACTAAATTTCTATACTATCTACATTTTTGAAATAATTTGACGAATTGTAAGATTTATTTCAAAAAAGCCATTTCTCCTTTAAAGAAAACACACACTATATCAATTGTTCTCTTTTTCCCATAATGGAATTTATAGGATATTTATAGTATTATATACATATCTTAATAAAAAAGAATTTTAGCGAATTGATTAAAGTTTCATTCCCTTATAAAATGAAACTTTAATCAGTAAGGGTTTTATACATCCTCCGCTAATTATTAACCCTCACCACTCGGGCTGCCCATTAATACGGAGTTTTATTGGAATAAAAAGAGGAGGCATATTTGTGAGAAATATAATAGATGATCCAATACAAAAAAACATAGAGCTATACTATGCTTTTATTCAATTCGTTTCAATGATAACATTACAAAAAGTATCAGCTATTGAAACACGTAAAAATGAATTAAAAAATCAGATGAAAAATGCCGGACAAAAAAACCTTATTACGTATAAAAAAGGTGAACAGGTTATATTCCTGTTCACCTTTTATCAAATTATTTATAAATTTTCACACGGTCCTCTAGCGGTTGGAATTCTTTTTCACCAGCCTGTACTACCGGTTTACCAAATGGCATTTGTGCAATAAGTTTCCAATTCTCTGGAACATCCCACTCTTTTCTCACTTCTTCATCAATTAGCGGATTGTAATGCTGTAACGTAGCACCAAACCCTTCAATTTCTAAAGCTGTCCAAATTGCAAATTGTAACATTCCTGATGATTGCTGAGACCAAGTTGGGAAATTATCTTTATATAATGCAAAGTTAGCTTGAAGGCTTTCCACTACTTCACTGTCTTCAAAATATAAAACCGTTCCATAACCATTTTTAAATGCATTCATTTTTTCTTCAGTAGGTGCAAAGTTATTTTCAGGTACAATTTTTCGTAACGTTTCTTTCGTAATATCCCATAATTTATCATGTTGTTCTCCTAATAAAACAACAACGCGAGCACTTTGAGAATTAAAAGCTGAAGGTGTATGTTTTACAGCATGATAAATCACTTCTTGAATTTTCTCATCAGAAACTACTTGCTCTTTACTAATTGCATAAATAGATCTTCTGTCTTCAATTGCTGAGTAAAAATCTTTTGCCATCATAATTCCCTCCAATTTTCAATTGAGGCTATTTCATATGTATATATCATATTACGCCCCTCAAACTTATTATTAATAAGCTTATAACTTTATAATATCACAGCAACAAACAAACTCAAATAATAACACTTATATTTAGAAGCTTTTTCCTTTTTAAAATAAAAATAAAAAGACTGTTTGTTGTTATCTAAAATTAGTAACAACAAACAGTCTTACTTATGTAGCGATTTAGATTCGTATTTTACTTACTTAATTAACTAATCCAAATGCATACGACATTAACTTATTTGTCTCTGTAAAACGTTTTGTTTTATTTGATGTCCCCATGACCACTGTGATAATTCGATTATCACCTTGCTTTGCAGTCCCAGTAAAACAGTATCCTGCACTATCTGTAAATCCAGTCTTTAGTCCGTCCATTCCTTCTATATATAAACTTTTATTATTTCTATTTAACATGTCGTTTGTGCTTATAACATTAATATTATTAAATGCTAGCTGACTTTGGCGTAAGTGAGTCACTTCTAATATTTCCGGATAATCTTTTATAAGATGATACGCCAATTGCGCTACATCAGCAGCCGTCATTTTTGTTTCACTTCCATCTGGCTCTTGTAATCCAGACGCATTTGCAAATTTAGCATGTTCCGACATTTTTAACTGTTTCGCTTTTGCATCCATAAGCTGAACGAAATCTTTCTCCGATTTTGCCATATGTTCTGCTAAAGCCACAGCTGAATTATTAGCTGACTCAATCATTAATGCATGATATAAATCTTTAACAGTTAATGTGTCATTAACTTGTACTGGGATTCTCGCTCCCTCTGTTTGTGCCGCCTTCGCACTCATTTTCACTGGATCTTCCCAGCGAACTTTCCCGTTATGTATACTCTCTAGTAGAAGATACGCTGTCATCATCTTAGACATACTAGCCGGTGCAAAAGCTTCATTTTCATTATATTGATAAATAATATCTCCATCACTCGCATCGATAATCATAGCTGCTTTTGCGTTAATTTCTGGTGGGATGTACTTTGGCGGGACTACTTTTTCAGTAAATCCTGCTTTAGGTAGTTCTGCCACTTGCAAAGGTTGTCCTTCTACATTCGCTACGCTTTTTTGATTTCCTTGGAATAAGAACCAACATATCCCTAAAATAATGACTAATAGGACTGTCATCCTTCCCCATTTTAACCGATTCATTTCAAAACTCCTTTAGCAAACCTTTTATACACTCACATTTAACCTTAACAACAATTCCTTTATATAGTCAAGGTAAAAGGTATATTTATTCATAGTACAGCAATGATTATTTTAATTTACTTATGTTAAACTTACAATGTTGAAACGTAAGAATATTCAATAATAAAATCTCGTAAATAAAGCGAAACTTTAATCAGCCCCCAATCGGGCTACCCGTCAAATAGCGAGATAAACTATTTAATAGAAGGGATTCATACAAATGCTACTTCCAAAATCATTAAAATACGGAGACACAATTGGGATCTACTCCCCTTCTTCACCAGTAACCTACACTTCACCAAAGAGATTTGAACGAGCAAAATCTTACTTACAACAGAAAGGGTTTCATATATTAGAAGGTTCATTAACAGGTCGATATGATTTTTATCGTTCTGGTAGTATACAAGAGCGTGCTGAGGAGCTAAATGTCTTAATAAGAAATCCTAATATTTCTTGTATTATGTCAACAATTGGTGGGGTGAATTCAAATTCAATATTACCTTATATTGATTATGATGCTTTTCTAAAGAACCCTAAAATAATGATTGGGTATTCAGATGCAACTGCTTTATTACTAGCAATTTACGCCAAAACAGGAATCCCTACATTTTATGGACCAGCTCTCGTCCCTTCCTTTGGCGAATTTGAACCTTTTGTTGATTGCACATACAAATATTTCGCTGAAACTTTACTACATGATCATTCTCTTCCTTATCATATAAAACAACCATTATTTTGGTCAGATGAATTTATTAATTGGGAAGAAAAGACAAAGGAGAAAGAACTTCGACCAAACGATTGGATTTCAGTAATTGATGGAAAAGCTACCGGGCGTATTATTGGCGGGAATTTAAACACGATACAAGGAATTTGGGGTAGCCCCTATATGCCACATATTCAAGAAGGTGACATTCTCTTTATTGAGGACAGTTCAAAAGATGCAGCTACTATTGAAAGAAGCTTTTCATTACTTAAAATTAACGGTGTATTCGATAAAATTTCAGGTATCATTCTTGGAAAACATGAGCAATTTGATGATTGTGGTACAAATCGAAAACCTTTTGAAATACTATTAGAAGTACTTCAAAATCAAAGAATTCCTTTTCTAGCTGACTTCGATTGTTGTCATACACATCCAATGATTACCATGCCTATCGGTGTTCAAGTAGAGTTGGATGCAACAAATAAAACGATACATATTGTAGAACCTTGGAAAAAATGAATGCATGGCTTCTATTGTCTTACAATAAAAGCCATGATACTATATACTTTGGAATGTGAAAGATTAAACAAAATACGTTCCAATATCTATTATTAGGAAAAGATAGATATAAATATATATTTATATGTAAAAGAGAGTGAATAAATGAAACCAACTATTAAAAATTACGTATTTTTACATGTAGCTTTTTTGATATATTCTATCATTATGGTTTACATGAAATGGGCAGCTAAATTCCCCATTGCTTCCATCTCATTTTTTGTTGCTTATTTCGGATTAGTTATACTTTTATTCGGATATGCAATTTTATGGCAACAAGTAATTAAACATTTCGAAATTTCAAAAGCATATTCACATCGCGGGATTATTATACTGTGGTCAATGCTTTGGTCAGTATTTCTATTTGGAGATACGATTCAGTGGAATCATCTACTTGGTGCAGCTATTATTATCGTCGGAATTGTGGTGGTGACAAAAGATGAATAGTTATATGTTATTATTTATTTTCGGGATAATTTTAGCTAATTACTCACAAATATTATTAAAAAAAGCTACTTTGCAACAATACGATTCTAGAATAAAAGAATATGTGAATCCTTATGTTATTATCGGCTACTCTTTATTTGTAATTAACGCCGGATTAAATGTTATCGCCATGAAGGGCATGGCATTAAAACAAGCATCAGCATTAGAATCCTTAAGTTATATCATCATATTAATTTTTGGTTGGTATTTCCTAGGAGAAAAAATAACGAAACGTAAACTCATCGGCAACATGATTATTATCGTTGGTGTAATCGTTTATTGTATCCAATAGTAAAAAGCTCCGTTTATCACAAACGGAGCTTTTTACTATTGACCTAAATTTTGCACTTTATCTTTCAAATCTCGAACTTGATCTACCGTCTGCATAAGCTCAGAGTTTTTAAATTGCTCTACATCCACTTTCCCTTCTTCTATCTTTGTCATCGCCGTATCAATTAACGTATTTAACTTTTCGTTATATCCGACGATTTGTTGATGAAGATCCTTTGCTACATCAGGTGGCGTTAATTCATTGAATGCGGGTATATCTTGTTTAATTTCACTAAGCTTCGTTTCTAATTCTTTTCGAGCCTCACTATCATTGACGGCCTTTTCTGCTAATGCTGGTGCATCATTTGCAAATGCACTTATTTCATTTACATAGTCTGTCGCCTTTTGAGCATAATCTATGGAGTTCTTTCCTTCTTCCACTATTGAACATCCCATTAAACCAATTGAAACTATAAATACTAATAAAATTGATTTTATTTTCATTTTAGACTCCCTTCGTCTTTATCATCGTCTGTAATTTTCTCTATACATAACTTCTAGCTAAATTGTTTATAACCTTTTTCAAATAGCTATTTATCCTCTTACATGCCCTATTATCGTTACAACATCTATTTCTATATGTACGCTTATAATATCTTCAATTATATCCATATATCCTTGTCCTATAGCTGTTCCATAGTGTAATGTAAGCCCTTTCTTTTCATACACTGACTTTGGCACTGAAAAAATAAATCTCCTCAAGTTTCTTTCATCAGCTGGTTCCATAATTAAAACAATCCCATCCTCATCAAACATATACGCTCGCCCTCCAACTTTACATTCACTATGGCTCAGTATTGCCTTGGTCAGCAAAATTTAAAACATAATAAGTTAAGATACTCTCTGCTCCATCATAAAGTGAAACTTTAATTAGCCCTCACCAATCGTTTTTTACTGGCAACAAGGCCCCAACCTAACTTCATTCCTTTCACTCAATTTTGAGATGGGGTTTTACTGCTCGGCAAATAGCGGGATAAAAATAAAAAGCATTCATTCTTTTTTGTTAAGAATGAATGCTTTTTAAAAAATCAATTTCTAACTCTAGCATCTTTTTTTGACGAGGCTTTACTTTTCTTACGGGAACTCCAGCATAAATATACCAATCATCTAAACTCTCTTTTACCATACTCATCGCGCCGACTGCCGTACCTTCTCCTACAGTTACATTTGGAAAAATAATAGAATTAGCACCAATAATCACATGTTTTTTTAAAATAACTTTTTCTGCTTTCACATTCCTATATTGATTTGGGACGGTTGGCCCCATTAATGTATTTCCACTGAAATCATCAAGTACTGCATATACGATTGTTTTAGCTGAGATATTTGCAAAATCATGCATTTCAATCCCAACTTCCCCTCCATATAACGCTGTATACGCTGATATGTGCGAATAACTTCCAATTGTGATCTTACCACTTAAAATGCAAAAATCATCAATTCTTACATGATTACCTACTGATATAGCACTCGGATTATATATACTTGCTTTTTTACTAACCAATACATTTTTCCCAACAGATAAAAATCCAATTTTCTTTAGTTCTTCTTGGCTATAAAAACTATTCATCTGCCCAAACCACCTTCTGCCCTAAACAGCTTACAATTTGTTCTACTATTTCTTCCGTCATTCCTTCCCATAAAGGTAAACTTACGATTCGTTTTGCTATTTTATTCGTTTTTGTTAAATCTGTAGACTTATAGTTTCTAAAAAGAACTTGTTGGTGGCAAGATGGTGAAAAGTATAATCTAGCTTCTATTTTCTGTTTTTTCAGTTCTTCTATTACTTGTATGTTGCGAACTTCTTCTGGACAAATGATAGGCATAAATTGGTGAATAACTGCTTCTGTCTTTTGGACTTTCCACCCTTTTTTCATTAACCCAGTATTTTGTAACAACTGTTTATACCATTCAGAAATAAGGGTGCGTTCTTTTAATTTTTGATCCCACTTTTTTATAGTCGCAATCCCAATAGCTGCTGCGTATTCAGACATTTTACAATTAAACCCCATCATCGTACATTCACGATTTTTATCAAATCCGAAATTCCCCATTCTTTTAATACGTTGTATATCTTCTTCGTTTTTACTATATATGAGCCCTCCTTCACCAATTCCGAACGGTTTTGTTGCATGAAAGCTATATACGATCATTCCACTAAAATCTTGACCGTAATGCATCCCTCCATTCATTAAACCAAATCCCGGCGCCGCATCTACGACAACCGGAATCCCCTTCTTCTCTAATTCTTCATATTCTTCTAAGTTCATCCATGATCCAAAAGTGGCGTACGGGACAACAATCGCAACCTCTTCTTTTAATTCTTCTATCTTATGCAAAAGTACGGTTTTATCCATATACCAATCATCTATTGAAATATCAATAAAGTAAGGTTCCAATCCACACCAAATAGCGGCTAAGGCAGTCGCAGGGAATGTAAAGCTAGGCATGAGAGCATACTTTCCCTTTCTTCTTTTCTTTAGTTGAATAGCCGCCATTAACCCTAACGTTGCGTTTGCTACTGTTGTAACAGCTCCCCTTTTTTGAAAAAATGACGACATAATTGTTTCCTCAAAACGTTGATTTATAGGTCCATAATTCGTATATATGTGAGATGTATCAATTTCCTTCAATTCGTCCAAATACTCACTTACAGGTACAGTTGAAGCACGTAAAAAAGGAATATTCTCCATATCTATCTATTCCTTCCTATCATTTTCGGACAATATAGAGCATATCTGTTTCAGATAATCCAAATTTCCTAGCGCTTTTCATTCCTTGTTTTTCCGCTATGTTATATAATTCTACCTTAAATCCTGCATTCATTAATCGTTGAATAAATCCTGATTGATTATAAATTCTCACATGATCTTCTTGACCAAAAGCTAATTTCCTTAATTGTGGAGTTACAATTAATTCATTCTCTATAATAGAATCCACATTCATTACGATTGGTACTTGAATAATTCCCCATCCACCTGGCTTTAGAACCCTATATAACTCTCGCATTGCTTTATCATCAGCAGGAACGTGTTCTAACACATGGCTACATAATATTACATCAAAAGTATTACTATCATATGTAATTCTTGTAACATCAATTTCCTTCATTAATGGATCCTTCGGTTCTAAGTCACCACATACATACGTAATATTTTTATACTCGTTAAACCAATCTCTTAATTTCGCTTCAGGTGCAATATGAAGCATAGTATAGTTTCTACTTAACAAGTCCGTTTCCGTTTCAATGTACACCCGATACAATCTTTCACGATCCATCGAACTACAAATTGGACATATACCTGTATCTTTATTCCACATCTCAAATTTATATTTCGGAAAATCATAATGTGCTGGCCAAGGGGAAAATTTTTCAAATTGTTGATTGCAATATTGACAATAACAACATTCTTTCTCGAATATATGAGCAACTAACTTGTTTAACCCTTTTTTTATCTTTTCATTATAAATTTGATCTAGCTCCCCATTTCTTACTGCATCCTTAACTATAAATCCCGCATTTTCTAAACAATAAGATAAACTCTCTTTATAATCTCTTTCAGAACTTAAAAATCCACTATTATACGCATCAATAATCAATTCAATCCACTCTTCAATTGTCATTAAAATAAAATGCATTTGTTTTTGATTTTGTCCACTATGTTGTCTAAAATAACTAAGAGGTTCTTGTATATAAACTACTTTTCCTTTCCTCATCATATCTAGCCAAGTTGCGATGTCATTAATAGCAGAATAAGCCTTTCCTTTAAAATATCCAAACTTCCCGTCAAACAAATCCCGATTAAACAAAACTGTTGTCGGCTCACCAACTACATTTTTCAAGTTTTTTAACATATAATTTCCTAATTCTTTTCCTTCAAAAAGTGTAGTTTCTTTCGCGATTTTCATATTTAATGTTGAAGGTGGTAATACCTCTCCATCCCCATCAATCAGTTCACGATATGACGTCACAAATGAAATATTTTCTAACGTCAAAAAGTATTTTATCATTTTCTCGATCTTTTCATGATGAAATAAATCATCATCTAATAAAAAGTTTATATAGTCCCCATTCGCAAGTTCTACACACTTATTAAAGTTTTCGGCAACTAACGGCGTTTCATTTTTAACATATGTAATACACTCATATTCACGTAAATACGGTTGAATCATAGCATTGACTTCATTATTTGTACTGTCGTCAGAAATAATAATTTCAATATTTTCATATGTTTGATTGAGAGCGCTGTTGAGTGCTAATTCCAAGTAATAAGGTCTATTGTACGCAGGAATAAGTATACTTACTTTCGGTAAAGAAGAATTATTATTTATATGTTGTTTTTTCTTTTCTATGTTTATTTTCTTCGCTCTAATTTTTTGGTAATAGTCTAATGTATATAATATCGATGATGGAACTATCCTTCTTGCATAATCTAGAAAATTAGTTATTGCTTTGTCTAACTCTTTTTCAGTGGATAAGAAACCATATTTTTCGCCTGCTATAATACTGTGTGAAAAATCTTCTAACCCATCCATCATTTTATTAGATTCATTTAACTGTTGATCTGGATGTAATCGAAAGTAACTAAGCGTCTCTGCTATATATACTGCTTTTCCTTTACTTAATAAAGATAACCATGAAGCTATATCTACGTTACATAAATACCGCCTCTTATCAAAAATTCCATATGGTTCTTGTAAATCATTTTTACGAAATAAAACTGTTGTCGGTTCTCCAATATAATTTTTTTGATCCACAATTACCTTATTTCCTAATTCTGTTCCCTCTATAATCGTATCTTCTTCAAATAAACGGACCGTCGAATAAATATGTCGTAGCTCTTTCCCTTTATCATCAATGACTTGACGATGAGATGTTACAAGCTTAATTTCATTATCTAAATCATTGAAAAAATACTTCATCATTTTTTCAATTTTATTCACATGAAATACATCATCATCCATTAAAAAATTTATATATTCACCGTTCGCTTCATTAAATAACATTAGCGCATTTTCAAATTGTCCGAGAGTTGATCTATTTTTTATATAAATAATATTTGAATGATCACATAAGTATTTTTGTAACACTTTTTCTGTTTCATCATTCGTGCTGTCATCTCCAACTATAATTTCTATATTAGGGTACGTTTGTTCTAACACACTACATAACGCCTTTTCAAAGTAACGAGGACGATTGTACGTAGGAATTAATACACTTACCAACGGAAGTTGCTCTACCACCTCTTCATTTCTTTCAATACGAGTTCTCATTTTAACTCTCTCACCTCTTCGCATATTATTTATATACGCGACACAAAAATCACATTACTTTAACTGTATGGAGCCTATATACTTTTATGCAAACATGAAACAAAATATCATACTTTTCGTTCCTAAATAAACATATTTAATAACGCGGACATTTTATTTGCACCTTTTTTATTCATATGATCACTATCATAAAAATCATCATCACAAAATAATGGCGAATCAAATAGATCTATGATTTGAAAAGAATATTGAGTTTGAAAATCATTTATAACTTTATAAAAATCTTCTTTTAATTTCTTACTACTACAATTGAAATAATGTGAAGTAACTGGGAATACAACAATTAATGGTTTTATATCATTTTTTAACAGTAATTCTAAATATTTTTTAAAAATTATTTTATTTTCAACTAAAGTATGAGGATACGCCAATTTAGCATGTGAAGCTGCTCTTATTTTCCCGTGTTCTTCAAAAGGAATATGAAGAGGAGTGATATTCCATTCAGCATTTATCCAAGGCAGTATCAATGATTCATCTTTTAGTTCATCTAATAAAATATATTCAAAATGCAAATTAAAAATAGAAAGAAGTGGTTTCGGAGTATTTAGATGGGAGAATCCATCAGTGGGTAGAGGAGAGTGAACTACAGTATGATGACCATCTTGAAACAATGGATAATATACTTTGTGAATTCTATATGATTCAGATGATAACGACATATCAAAGTAAAACGAGAAATAGGCTATTCCTATTAAACAATATTGAAATGAATGATTGTTTGATAAAAGTTGTGACGCTATTAAATAATCATAGTATAGATCTTGCGATGGAAGTGTTAATTTTATTGACTTTTTTGAGAGAAGCTCCGTACTTATGCCACAATGCGGATAAGACAAACCGGTAGCAAACAATTCATACGTCGGATCACTCTTTGCTTTTTTCATAGAAATGTATAAAGACATAAGATCCGGATTTATTTGATAGATAGAAATTAATTTATCCTTCCATTCATACATGTATTTTGTTAAATTAATAATTTTTGAACTTTGCACGCCCCTATTTATCAAGTCATTTGTAAGTTTTTCTGCGTCCCCTCTCCAAATGACTATATATTGAAAAGAACTTTCTATACGAACAACATCTGAAACGTCCACAACATGAACTATTGTTTTACATTTATTTTTGTCTAACGTATTTCGAATCCTATCCCCTGATAATTCATCACTTAAAACAATGATTTTATATTGCTCCTTCATGTACATCCCCTCCATTATATGTATAATATGAAATTCATTTTTAATTCGTAACAATCATATACACCTGCAATCTAACAAAAAAAATAGCTCCACCATTAGGCCTAGCTATTTTTACAATTATTGCTTATTCAAATTATATTCCTTTATCTAACTCATAAAGTTTACGATACTTTTCATTTTCTTTCAGAAGTTGTTTATGACTACCTTGCATGACAATTTGGCCACGATCAAGGAATATAACTTCGTCTACATGTTCTATTCCTACAAGATGGTGCGTAATCCAAATAACCGTCTTTTCTTCCGTTGCAGAAAACATTGTTTCAATTAAAGACAATTCTGTTTTTGGATCTAAACCGATAGTCGGTTCATCAAGTACAATAATTGGTGTTTCTTGCATAAGAGTTCTAGCAAAAGCAACCCTTTGTCTTTCCCCACCAGAAAACCGCTTTCCCATTTCATGCATTTTTGTTTGTAATCCGGCTGGAAGAGAAGTAACATGTGAAGCTAATTGTGCTTTCTCTAAAGCTTTCCATATCTCTTCATCCGTCGCCTCTGGTTTGCCAATTCGTACATTATTTCCAATTGTCGTATCAAACAAATGCGGCTTTTGATTTAATACAGAAATATATTTAGATAAAAGACTCGTATGAGCTCGTTCACCATTTAGTACAACTTGGCCATTTACTGGGCTTAACGCCCCTGTTAACAATTTTAGTAAAGTAGATTTCCCTGTCCCACTTCTCCCTAAAATAGCAATTTTCTTCCCTGCTTTTATTTGTAATGATACATCTTTTAATACAATCTCATTACTATCTGGATAACTATACGATACGTGATTCAGTTCAATATCTACATGTTTTGGTTCAATATAATCTTTCTCTCCATGCAAATCCGTTTCATCATGTAAAACACTATCACTTTCTACGCCATTAAGACGATGGGTAGATTCTACATACGACGGTATTCGATCGATAGCATCTGCAATAGGAATAAGCGCGTTCGTTACAGATAAAGTCATTAATACGAAAGCTGCGATAACTGTAGGAGCAATTTGTTCACTTGCCGCTTCATTTCCAGTCCATATAATCATTGAAATAACTACAATACCTACTACTAATTGAATGATACTGTCCCGAATATGATACCAGCGTTTCACTCTCTTTTCGATTTTTAACAACTGATCATTTTGTTTTACATACTCATTAATAAATTCACCTTTACGACCACTTGCCTGCCAATCAGATAATCCAAAAACAGCATCCGTCAGTTGTTGATACAAACGACTTCTGCCTTGCTTTAAAGTAACATGATGTTTCTTCATCAAAAGTAATGATACAAACGGAAGAAGAAAAACGATAATAGCTAACATACAACCTACAATAAGTGCAAAAACAAAATCAAATGCACCGATAACAAGTACAAAGATACTATAAACAACTAGCGCTAATATGCTAGGAAATATTGTACGTAAATATAGGTTTTGCAAATGCTCTATATCTTCGGATAACACTCCTAACATATCACCCGTTTGAAATCGAGAACGGAAAAATAACGCCTGTGGTTCTACTATTCTATATAGCCTCGTTCTCATTTTTTCTAATATACGTAGTACGACATCATGTCCGACTAAGCGCTCTATATAATGAAATACAGCTTGCCCTATACTAAACGCTCTTGTTGCAACAATAGGAACATATACAGCCATTACATTTTCTGGTCTAAGGGCAGATTTTGAGATTAAATAACCTGAAATAAAAAGTAACATCGCTCCTGAACTAACTCCAAGAAGACCAAGGAAAATAGTTAAAGTCATTCTACCTTTATTTTGTTTTATATAAGGTTTAACCCAGTTACTCATTTCTCTCCCCTCTCTTCCCTATGAAAATGTAATGTCTCATTCTCTAAAAGTTCTTCATACGTCCCACTTTCTTTCATTTCCCCTTTATTTAAAATAAGGATATGGTCCATTTGTTTCATCCAATGTAGACGGTGGGTTGCTAAAAATACTAACTTTCCATTAAATAGACGTAACATCGCTTGCTTTATTTCAAATTCGGTTTCAATATCAAGATGTGCCGTAGGCTCATCTAATAAAATGATTGGTTTTTTACTTAAAAGTGCACGCGCCATAGCAACACGCTGTTCTTGTCCGCCACTTAGCATACGTCCACCTTCTCCAATTCTTTCGTGCATCCCATTTGGAAGTGATGTAACGAGTGAACGCAGGCCGACTTCATTAATAACTCTTTCAACTTCTTCATCTGTTGCATTTGTCTCATAAAAACGAATGTTATCCTTTAATGAAAGCGGAAAAATATAAGGTTGCTGCGGAATATAAGCGATATTTTTTTGCCAATCTTCACGAGTAGATCCATCAACTTCTAGACCATTTACTAACATCTTTCCACTCGAAGGAGATAAAAACCCGGCTAATACGTCGATTAACGTCGATTTCCCCGCACCACTTTCACCAATAACACCAATAGCACCGTTACCTTCCCAAGTAAAATTAATCCTTTCTAATATAGCCTTCTCAGATTCAGTATTATTAACTTTAATATCTTGTAATTTCAAGCTACTAGAGGCATTCCATACTATATCTTCATTTAAATCTTTCTTTTGTATTCTTTTTTGTTGTTGCAAAATCTCTTCTATTTGCTCCATCGCAATTTGTCCATCTAATGTCGCATGATAATTTGCTCCCACTTGTTTAATCGGCAGAAAATATTCCGGAGCTAAAATCAAAATTGTAAGGGCTGGTAATAGTATAATCGTTCCATCTATTAAGCGTATCCCTAATCCAACTGCCACAAATGCGATTGATAAACTCGTAAAGAAATCTAATGCAAAAGAAGAAAGAAAAGCAACTCGCAAAGTACGCATCGTTGCTTTTCTATATCTTTTACTTACTTTTTCAATCTTTCCTTCGTGCTGTTCACTTTTCCCTAAATACTTTAATGTTTCTAAACCTTTTAACGTATCTACAAAATGGTTCGAAAGTACACGATATATCTCATACTGACTATCTGCCATTTTTTGCGCTGCTAATCCGAGAAGAATCATAAATATGATCACGATAGGAATCGTTACAACTAAAATGATTCCAGACTCAATATCTAGCGTAAAAACATATAGTACAATTAGACCTGGAACGATACTGCTTCTAATCATTTTAGGAATCGTTAATTCAATATATGTTTTAAATTTCTCAATCCCCTCAATTGATAAGGTAACCAGATGACCAGTTCCAACCGTTTGAACATACCTTGGACCTAATGTGAAATATGCCTCTATCAATTGTTTTCTTAGTAACGACCCTGTTTTTTCGGCAAAACGTTCCACTAATATTTGTGATGTTCGGACTACTATGTGACGCGCTGCAAACGCGATACCAAAATAAACAACTTCACTTAATATTGTTTGTACTGTCTCTCCATGAAATAAAAACGTAATAGCTCGTGCTAAAAAGATTGTTTGCGCAATAATACTAAAAGCTTCTAAAATACTAATAATCGTTAACGCTACATATAAAATACGGCTACCGGGATAAGACGGAAGTCCTCTTTTTCTTTTCATTAGTACTCCAAATCGTTGTCTGACTTAACAGGTTGTCTAAATACATAATAACTCCATATTTGACTTCCGATAACGAAAGGCAAAATAGCAATCGCAAAGTAAGTCATAAGTTTTAATGCATAAGCTCCTGATGCTGCGTTGTAAATTGTCAAATCATTCATTGCTCCTAAAGAGCTAATCATAACACGTGGGAACATACCGATAAATACACTCGCACTTAGTAAAATGATTGTTAAACTCG
Organism: Bacillus cereus group sp. MYBK216-1; assembly: GCF_051916495.1. Taxonomy (NCBI): domain Bacteria; kingdom Bacillati; phylum Bacillota; class Bacilli; order Caryophanales; family Bacillaceae; genus Bacillus; species Bacillus cereus group sp. MYBK216-1. The sequence continues at coordinate 40,256 of NZ_JBQAGT010000002.1, read as the reverse complement.
TCATAAAGAAAGCCCAACCATCTCTTCTTCTTTTATTTAATAAAGTGGACACTAATAGTGCTACAAAAGCTCCGATTGGCACCATAATCCATTCTGTTCCATGAGCAGTGAAAATGTCGGTTTTCCATAACCCCACACCAGCAAAAACAAGAAGTGTAATTAATGAAAATGGTGCAATTTTTATTGCAGCAATTCGTGCACGTTCTCTCAATTTACCAGTTGTACGTATCGTAAGAAATTGTAATCCGTGAACAATACATAGTAGGAGAAACATTACTCCTCCAAGTAACGCAAATGGATGAAGTAGTTGCAAGAATCCACCTACAACATTTTTACTCTCATCAATAGGTACACCTACCATAAAGTTTGCAATCGCAACTCCCCAAAGGATAGGAGGTAACATACTTCCAATAAACATCCCCCAATCCCATGCACTCTTCCATTTATGATTATCTATTTTCGCACGAAATTTAAAGGAAACACCTCTTAAAATTAAAGCAAGAAGCATAAATACAAATGGAATATAAAAACCACTAAATAAAGTTGCATACCAGTGCGGAAATGCTGCAAACATCGCTCCGCCAGCACAAACAAGCCATACTTCATTCGCGTGCCAGAACGGTCCTATTGTATTTAAGTAAACTCGTTTTTCAAAATCATTCTTTCCTAAAAACCTCGAAACCATTCCTACCCCAAAGTCGAAACCTTCCAGTACGAAGAATCCAACAAATAAGATTGCAATAACTAAAAACCATAACTCATTAAGAGATAACATACTCTTCCTCCTTATCAAATGGATCATGGCTTTGATAATCCTTTTTCGTTTTCTTATTCTTGTGGCCCTTAATGGTACGAACAAATAAGTACACACAAATTCCACCCATAATTAAATACATTGATGTGAATGAAATAAGTGAGAATAATACTTCACCGAATGTTACATTTGGTGATACAGCATCTTCTGTTTTCATTACACCAAATACTACCCAAGGTTGACGACCCATTTCAGTCATAATCCACCCTACTGTATTACCAATGAATGGAAGAGAAATTGCATACACCATTAATTTTAAATACCACGTTTTTTCCGCTAAACGATCTTTTCTTGATAAGAACCATCCGTAAGCTCCTAGAAGAAGCATGAATGTTCCACTCATCACCATCGCTCTAAAACTCCAAAACATTGTATGCACTGGTGGAATATAATCTCCAGGTCCATATTTTTCTTCATATTGTTTTTGAATTTGATTCATCCCTTCAACTTGACCGCTAAACTTATCATACGATAATAGACTTAGCATATAAGGTATTTGAATTTCAAACGAATTTTCTTTCTTCTCTGTATCAATTTTCGAAAATACTGTAAATGGTGCTGGATCCTCACTTGTATTCCATAGCGCTTCAGCTGCCGCCATCTTCATTGGATGTGTCTTAATTAATTGTTGCGCTTGTGCATGACCGAAGAATAATACAAGCGCCGTTGTAATTGTTCCAACAATGATAGAAATTCGGAAAGATTTTTTAAATACTACAGTTTCTTGTCCTTTTGTAATTTTCCATGCACTTACACCAGCAATAAAGAATGCACCTGTTGCAATTGCCGCTGTAATTGTATGCGGGAATTGTACCCATAGTTGTGGGTTTTGAATAATGGCTAAGAAATCATTCATTTGCGCACGACCATCCGCTGCCATTTCATACCCGACAGGTGACTGCATAAATGCACTTGCGGTTAAAATCCAGAATGCTGATAACATCGTTCCAATTGAAAGGAGCCAAATACACATTAAGTGAATTCGCTTCGGTAATTTATCCTCACCGAATACCCATAAACCTAGGAATGTAGACTCAATGAAAAATGCCAGTAATCCTTCAATTGCAAGTGATGGACCAAATACATCACCTACAAAACGTGAATACGTTGACCAGTTCATACCAAACTGAAATTCTTGTAAAATCCCTGTTACTACACCTACTGCAAAGTTAATAAGGAATAATTGCGTCCAAAACTTTGCCATCTTCTTATATACTTCTTGCCCTTTTACCACATACAACGTTTGCATGATCGCAATAATAAAAGCTAAACCAATTGACAGCGGAACAAAAAAGTAATGGAAAATCGTTGTTGATGCGAACTGTATTCGTGCCAATTCGAGCGTTTCCATACTAAAATCACTTCCTTCATAGTTTTTATAATAAAAGTTAATTGAGCAATCTTATCAAACTCAATTATTAAGAAATACGAAAAGACAAAAACATTTTGTATGTATTGTCGAAAAATATGAAGTTTCAGTTTTTCAAACTATTGTAATGCTATTTTTTACCTTTTCACTATTTCTGTAGTGTTTTATTCGTTAATCGAATTGTATAATATACCTGCATAGTAAATTCAGGTTATTTTTGACGTATTATTGACATCATTTTGTCTGAAATATGTCTTTTGTCATTTTTTTGAATCAGATTTTTCTCATTAGCAAAATGTGTTTTTTCAATATACTTCTTACTTTTATATCTATAAAACAATCGTTTTTCTCTTCATACACTTGACTTTCACCCGAAAAAATGTCCTCGAAACCACCCTCGATAAACGCTTGTTTTTTGTCAAGAGAAAAATGTATTTTCAAAATTCAAACTCGAAATAATGTTATTCAAAAATAGAAAATAACTTCCCTCTTCCTCGACTAAAAGTTCATTTTTTTGTCATTTTTCCAGAACAAATAAAAAAAACTGAAAGTCGATTAGACTCTCAGTTTTTTTATTTATTTTGCTGTATGTTTTCTAACGGCTGGTAAAATTTCAGTAGCAATTAATTCAATATTTTTCTCAATTTTATCAAATGGTACACCGCCAAAATCAATTTGTGCCATAAAGCGTTGTTGGCCAAATAATTCATATTGGTACAGCATTTTCTCAATGATTTGTTGTGGGCTACCAACCATTAAAGCATCACGGTAATCTATTGCATTTGTAAATTGCTGTTTCGGATACCCACCACCGCGCAGTGTAAGCATACCAGCATTAATGTGAGGGTAATATTCACTAAGTGCATCTTGTGAATTTTTTGCCGTATAAAATAAACTCGTTGTCGCAACTGGTAAACTAGCTGGATCAAATCCGCTTTGTACAGCAGCCTCACGATAAGCATCTACTGATCCTTTAAAGTTAATAGCTGGACCACCTAGTGTTGTTATCATCATTGGCACACCCGCACGCCCTGCTTTAATCGCACTAGCTGGTGGGCCACCAACTGCACGCCAAATTGGTAAATTATTATTTTTCGCTCTTGGAATAACCGATGCGTATGCAAGTGGTGCTCTGAACTGTCCATTCCAAGTTACATGTTCCTCGTTATTAATTTTTAATAAAAGATCCATCTTCTCTTCAAATAATTCTTCATAATCATTCACGTCATAACCAAGTAAACTATATCCCCCAATACGAGATCCACGACCAACCACGATTTCTGCACGTCCATTAGAAATTAAGTCAATTGTAGCAAAATCCTCATATACTCGTACCGGATCAGATGTACTTACTATCGTTGCTGAACTTGCAATTTTTATATTTTTCGTAGCTTGTGCAATAGCTCCTAAAATAACTGTATGAGCTTGTGTTGTAAAATGCGTTTGATGACTTTCACCGACAGCAAATACATCAAGTCCAGCTTCATCCGCTAACTTAGCTGTTTCAATTAATTCATGAATTCTTTGTTCTGCACTAATTTTCTCTCCGTTATGCGGATTTAAAACGTGATCACCAATTGAATATAATCCAAACTCCATCCCTTTATTTGTATCCATACGGTATTTTTCCATCATTACTCTCTCCTTTAATGAAGTGTTATTAGTTTCTCTTTTAAAAATGTTTGTAAGTCAAATGTATTTTCCTATTGCCTATAACTTCACTTGATTAGTCAATTGATGTTGTAAAAAAAATTACTCTTTCGGTAATTCTTTTTTTTCACTATGCTTATGAACTTTTGTCATTAGCTCGTATAATATTTTCTGTTCTTCTTCATTTAATACATCATCAAAAAAAGATGATTGAAATGCAAGTTGCTCTGGCAATGCTCTCTCTAAAGCTGCTTCTCCTTGCTCTGTAAGACTAATTGTTTTCGTTTTCCAATCTTGTTTTCGTACAATATATCCTTCTTTTTCAAGACGAGTTAACATTCGAGAAATGCCACCTTGTGTAACAGTTACCTTTTCAGCTAACTCCATTTGTGTTAGTGGTTGATACGTACGTATTTGCAAAAGCACATCAAATTGAGCTGTCGTTAAATCAAAACGTTTTAAAAACTCATTTGACATTTGATTACTTTGGTTCGTAAATCGTATTAAACGTAACCATATTAATGATCCTATCGTATTATCACGCATGTTTTGTCACTTCCTAGCGTTAATCTTACTATCACTTTACCACTCAAGTGATAGTAATGCAAGAAATAATTTCATTTTATATATAACTCAACTTACTTGTACTTAACTAAAGGCATCACTCGTGTAGTATTAGGTCTACTTGCCATTCTCTACACCTCCATAAAAAAAAGGATTAAGCTCCAACGCCAATCCTTATCATGCATTTATTTTTTGTTTTCAAAACAATATGTTTGAAATTCACATCGTCTTCTAATCTATTATTTTCTTTTATCGTACCGTAAATTCATTTGAGTATACCGTCTTCATGTAAAAGTTGTATAAGTTTGCATAAAAGGCCCTTGTTTACACCAATCGGGCTCTTACGGGATAAATCATTTAAGTTCTACTTTTACTTCCTCTTTAGACATAACATCAGGTCTATAAATTAATTCAAGATTAGAATCACCTTTTTTCGCTTCAAATGTTATGGCTCCTGTTAACTTACCGTTTGGATCTACATCTTTAATTTTAAAAATATTTTTATTACTAGTTGAAAATGTATGGTCCACGATACTTCCATCTCCTCTTTCAAGGTAAAAATCTAATGGATTAATTCTAACTTTTTGATTACCAATATTCTCTACTGTAACATGAACAATAACAAACTCATTACCTTTTTCCAGCTTGTCATATTCTGCCACTTGTGCTATTTGTACTTTATGGACTGTTAATTTTTGATTTCTAATTTGAGTAGTTTTTTCAATATTATATTCTCTTGTATCTTCATTCTTCGTATTTTCTTTTTTAGCACTACTTTGCTCTTCCTTCGTATTATTTGATACAGTTTTAGCTACTTCTTTCTTCTCATCACATGCCGATAAACTGAAAGCTAACGTCCCTGCTAAAGTGACTGTCGCGATTTTTTTAAACATAAATTCCCTTCCCCCAATGTGAAAATGATAAAAATCCCCAAAAACTATATATTATACTAACAGATAAATGAACAGTATATTGTCGCTATGTGTCGAATGTAATAAGGCTATGTATAAGTATGAAGTCTTACTTCGCATCATCTCTCAACTGTTCGATATATGATAAAATTTTAACAATAAGATATCCACCTTACTTACGAACTCTTTCTTCCCATAACTATGAGTATTATAAAATTTTAAATAAGAAAAAATTCAAATAAAATGATAAAATTAAACAAAGTACTAATATAAAGGTGGGCAGAACATGCATATTTCTAAACAATTTATAAAACCATTTCCTGAATATGAAGACATATTTTATGATGATTTGGAACAACATAAAAAGCACTTTTTACCCATTTGTTCTATAAACTTACAATGTATTGAACCGGAATTGGACGAATGGTTACATATTGTGTCAGCAAAAGAAATCCATGATGGTTGCGTGGGTGATTTCACCAAACCATTTCACACAAATTTTACGAAAGTAGATACATTAGGATTCGATGTCATTAATGGAAAATATAAATTTGAAGCGGATTGGAATTATTTCGAAATCGAACAAAATAATTCTGACATAATAGAACAAGCCTACGAGAGTAATGAAAGAAATTATCAAATCCGTAAAGAATATTTTCAACGTAATCAAAAAATTTATCCTTATTCTAGCTTTGGAAAAGAAATAACATCTGTAGAAGTATTAGAACGAGAGTTTGCTGAAAAACAAACAAATGGCTGGGGATTAAATTATCCCATGATAAATGGTATCCTAGATGATGTTCGTTTTATGACAGAAGAAGGTGAAGAATTATTAGAAAACTGCGATAACGGAGACGAAATTTTTGATTTTACGAATCTTCTATATGTACCAAAAGATGAATACGGACATCCCTTTACATATGTTGGATTTGTTACAGGTTATTATTTTCAAGCTTATGGTGCCGATCGTATTTACTTATTCTTTAATAAAGAATTAAGAAAAGCAGTCATTTGTTTTGAATATACATAAGATAATTAAGAAAAGTCCATTTTGAAAATTATTACTTGAATCAAAATGGATTTTTTATAAATAATTTATTTATATTTCAATTCCGCATCTACTGTGAAATGTGTAAAATCTCATATATTGTAATATCCTCTATCTCTTCAGTCTCAGGCTTTACTTCATAAAATTCAAACTGACTATATCCCCACCTATCTGGGTTATACACTATTACATTCCCTTTACAATTTTCTGTATTCTGGACATTCTTATTAAAAATGTTAAATTGAGTTTCAATCAATGAATTCTTTTGAGAAATACTCCCCACGTATTCAACAACATACTTACAATTCTTAAAATCACCACTTAGATTAACAACTAATGGAACACCTATATGTATTTTTTGCCAACCAAACGATTGTAAAATATTATCGTAATACCCTTCAAAGATAAATTTATTCATCCCTTCATGACCATTCCAAATATATAAAGGTGCATAGCAGTTATAAAAATTCCCGTCTTTCTCCGTTTCCGTAATTAAATAAGCTTTAAAATTTAGTTCTTGGAAACCATCAGTTTTATAGCCATTATCCTTTACCCTTTTCTTAATAATTTCCATGTCATAATCCTTTGGAAGAATGACCTTATATTGCATTCCAATCATGTTTATCACTCGCTTTCAATCTTATATACATTATGATAAATCGATAAGTGGCTAACGTAAAATAGGTATAAATTATGTTTGGTATCATTTATAATGATAGTGCATAAGGGGCTGAGATATATGGAAATAAATGATCTTATTATATTCAAAACTGTAGCCAGTGAGGGTTCTATTAGTAAAGCTGCTAAAGAGTTAGGTTATGTTCAACCGAACGTAACTGAGCGAATCAAAAAATTAGAACAAGAATTAGAAACGCCTTTACTACATAGAGATAACAAAGGTGTTTCCTTGTTACCTGCTGGTGACATTTTATTAGATTACACGAATAAAATATTAACTCTATTAGAAGAAGTAAAAGATGAAATTAAAACGAGTGGTTCTTCTTATATAATAGCGACGTCACAATCTATTTTGACAAATTATTTAAGTAAGCGTATTGAAGAAAACTTCAGAAATTATCAAATATATGTAGAAAGTAGTAGTCATTTGCAAAAATTACTTCAGCAACAAAAAGTTGATATGGTCATAACTTATGAGGATTATCCTGACGCATCGTTTAAAAAAGTGTTCACGACCTCAATTTCTGTAGGCTTATTAAAAGCGAAAGAAAAATGTACCATTGATTATTCAAAAGAAATTTTCTTCGTTAGCAATGACAAAAAGTGCCCTTTTAGAAATAAGACGATACAATTTCTAAAAGAAAACAATCTATCTCAGCAACAACTTCAACAGTTGGATTCTTATTCGCTTATGGAAGAGTTTATTGATGATGGAAAAGGAATAGCTTTTTTACCGATTAAAAATGATAAATTGGTACCAATTGAAGATGTTCCAGTTGAGAAATTAGCTGTTCATTTTTTTACAAATCAAAACTCTTTCAAACAAATCCCTGATGAACTATTTGGTTAATAAAAAATCCCTCCTTTATGAATCTAAAAGAGGGATTTTCATATTCTATACAATTGATTTTTCACACATTTTGCTCCACTTCTGCACTTTTCCCCTTCTTATTCCGTTTCATATTCTTCAGTCCCTTAACCGTGCCAACTAATCCTTTCGGGAAAACTAGCAATACGATAATGTACAATAAACCAAGAATAATCGTCCATCTTTCAAAAATCGGATACTCTGTAGCTAGTTCTGATAAATAATATTTCAGAGATTCAATAATTCCAGCTCCTGCAATTGCTCCAATTAACGTTCCGACGCCTCCAATCATTGTCATCAATAATGCATTTAATGTCATTTCAATTGAAAATACAGTCGTATTAACAAAGCGTAAAGTGATAACAAATAAACCACCGCTAATCGCAGCTACTACTCCTGCAACAATGCTAGCAATAATTTTATAATGAAGCACTTTATATCCTAGTGCTTCAACACGTTGCTCATTTTGTGAAATTGCCTTTAATACTTTTCCAATAGAAGATTTGGTGAAAAGACGTAACAGAACAAAAATGATAAGTAAACATATAAGTGTTACATAATAAAACGTAAAACGATCACGGAATACGTCTGGTACACCAAATGTAAAACCATCCCCTCCGTGAGTGAGCCCACGCCATTTTTCAGCAAGGACGAAAAACAACTGTGAAATAGCAAGTGTTAACATCGCATAAAAATGACTTTTCAGCCGTAAAGAAAGTAAACCAATTATATAACTAACGATTGCTGAAATGATAATTGCAGCTACTATTCCAATTAAAAAGTTCGTTATTGATACGCCTTGTCGATCAAATAAAAGCGCTACCCCATATGCTCCTATCCCAAAGAACATACAATGACCGAACGATACAATTCCTGTATACCCAAGCAATACATCAAAACTCATTGCAAAAATAGCAAAGATGAAGATTTGAGTGAACAAAATTAACAGGCTCCGTGAATCATTTACGAACGGAAATACACTTAAACAAATGAGCATACATACTCCGAAGTATACTTTAATTCGGTCCGATGTGCTGTTCACCATTTCACCCCTTTTCACCAACAAGTCCAGTTGGCTTCACTATTAAGAAAAATAGTAACATTAACATATTAATTGCAAGTGATAAATCTGGTATAAAATACGCTGTAAAAGCACCAGCTAATCCAACAATTAAAGAAGCAATAGCTGAACCTTGTACGCTTCCTAATCCACCGATAATTACTACTATAAAAGCTAAAATTGCATACTGCATGCCCATCTCGGCGAAAATAACGCCCGAATACGGTGCTAATAAGAATCCTCCCAAAGCTGCCATCCCTGCTCCTAATAAAAAGACGAAAGAAAATATCGCTTTTACATTAATACCAAGCGCTTGAACCATTTCTTTATCCATTACACCTGCACGGATCATAAGACCTATCTTCGTCTTTTTGAGTAATAGTAGTAGTGCAATGTAAATAATTATCCCAATCAAAATAACAAATAGACGATATTTAATTAATATAATACCTCCGAATGTAAAACTTCCTTGTAACCATAACGGTAATTTTGCACTAATAGGGTTTGGCCCCCAAAATATTTTAATACACTCACTAAGAACGAGCATTCCTCCAAGCGTAACGAGCAGCTGTCGAACATGATTTCCATATACCGGTCTAATAAGAAACCTTTCTAAAATAAATCCTAGGAACATTCCCATGGCTACTGCTCCAACTAAAGCTAATATATAACTTCCTGTCATATTAAATAACCAAACACCTGTAAATGCTCCCCATGCAAATAAACCACCGTGTGCAAAGTTTAAAACACTCATTAGACCGAAAATAAGTGAAAGACCTGATGCTAACAAAAAAATGAGCATCCCTGTTGAAATCCCATTTACAAATAAATTGATTAACACATCCACCCTTTTCACCTCGGATTCATGTTAAGAGATTCCTAAATATTTATGACACATTTCCTTATCCTTTTTTAATTCATTCATAAAACCGTTATGAACAATTCGTCCGTTATCCATAATGTAAAAATAATCGCCAATTTGACTGGCCATCATAAAATTTTGCTCAACAAGTAAAACTGTTGTTTTCTCTTTCATCTTCAAAATAGCTACCATTAATTTCTCCACCATTATCGGGGATAGCCCTTTGCTCGGTTCATCAATAAGTAATAATCCATCACTATTAATAAACGCTCTTGAAATAGCCAACATTTGCTTTTGCCCTCCGCTCAAGAGCCCACTTTTCTTATTCCAAAACTGCTTTAAATCCGGAAATAGTTCCAGCATCCACTCTATTTTCCCTTCTACTTCCTCACCTTTTCCCCTAGCAAGAGCGAATGTTTCTTCTACTGTCAAATCATGAAAAATACCTTGATTTTCTGGTACATACCCTATTCCTTTCCTTGAAATTAAATGTGTAGGTAATCCACTTACTTTTGCACTATCATAATAAATTTCACCATCTGCAATGCGGTGAAACCCCATAACTGAACGTAATGTCGTTGTTTTCCCTGCCCCGTTTCTACCAAACAGTACAGTAATTGTCCCTTTCTCAACAGCAAGAGATACTCCTTGCAAAATATGAAACTGATCTAAATACGTTTCTATATTATTCACTTGTAATAGTGCCACTATATAATCCCCCTAAATAAGCACTTTGTACACGCTCATCTTTCATAATTTCTTCTGGCAATCCTTCAGCCAATAACTCTCCATGAAATAAAACGATAAGATGATCTGACAAACCTAGTATCATATCCATTTTGTGTTCGATAAGTACAATTGTGCTCTCTGGATGTTTCTTAATATTTTCAATCACTTGTAATATAGCAGGGACCTCCTCAACCGAAATACCTGCCGTCGGCTCATCAAGTAATAACACATCCGTTTTTAAAGCTAATAACATCGCAAGTTCTAGCTTTCTTTTCTCTCCATGTGCCAAATCTTTCGCTAATACGTTCTCTTTCTCGTGAAGTAATACTGTTTTTAAGAAACGTCTCGCCTCTCCAACTTGTTGCTTTAATTTTGCTGGACTCGGGAAAAAACTATAGTAATCTTGTACGAATGATTGAACACTTAAACGGACATTTTCAAGTACCGTTAATTCTGGGAATATGTTTGTAAGCTGAAAAGAGCGACCGATTCCTAAGCGTGTTCGATCTGAAATCGATAGTTTTGTAATATCTTGCCCTTTAAAATACACTTCACCTGTTGTGGGTGAAATCTGTCCACTTAGTAAATTAAATAATGTTGTCTTCCCCGCACCATTTGGCCCGATAATAGAAATGAGCTTTCCTTTTTGGACAGTTAAATTTACATCTTTAATAACATGATGTTCACCAAAAGATACGCTAAGATTTTTCGTCTCTAGCAAATGTGTCACGAAATCCCTCCCTTTAAAGCCGTGAGTATGAAAGAAATATGTATAAAGAGGGTCCCCCCTCTTTATACAAAAACAACAGAAAATTCAGTCTATTTACTTTGAACTGGTGGTTCTGTCTCTTTCATCGTTAATTCTCGCTCTAATACTGGCACCGGATAATCAACACCATCTTGCTTTTTCAATGTGACAGAATACAGCGTCTGCATCGCTTGGTGGTCCTTCTCTCTAAACTTCATCTTTCCTTTCGGTGTATCAAATTCCATTCCTTCCATTTTCTTAATCAATGTATCTACATCTGTATCACCTTTTGTTTTCTTTAAGGCTTCTACAATAGAAATTGCTGCTGACATTCCTCCCGCTGTAAACAAATCTGGCACTGCACCATTAAAACGTTTTTTATGCTCTTCAACTAGCCAATCATTCACTTTATTTTTTGGAAGTGTGTGATAATATACAGAAAAACCTTGCATACCTACTAATGCATCCATTGTTTTTAATGCTGGTATATCTGGCGCACCTGTAGAAATTTTAATACCTTGCGCTTCCACATTCATATCTTTCAACTGTTTCCAAGGTGAATTTGCCCCTGCCCAAACGATAAATAAGTAATCTGGTTTTGAACTAATGATATTTTGAATATTCGCTGTAAAATCTGTTGAATTTGTATCCGCGTATTGCTCATTCACAATGTTCGCACCTAATTTTTTCGCACCCGCTTTAAATGCAGCAATCCCTTCACGACCAAAAGCGTTATCTGGGGCAAATGTCGCAATCTTTACATCTTTTTTCGCAATTGCTGCTGCTCCTGCAATCGCATCTTGTGAGGAACTTCTTCCAGTTCTAAAAATATATTTATTCCAGTTCTTCCCGGTAATACTATCCGCTACTGCTGGTTCTACAACCATAATCTTTTCATATTCCCCGGCCAGTGGTAAAACCGCTAACGTATCACTGGAACTAGACGATCCAACTAAAAAATCAACTTTCTCTTCTTCTAATAACTTCGTAGCTTTTTTAACTGCTACATCCGCTTTCGTTTCTGTATCTTCTACAACAAACTTAATCTTTTTCCCATCTACTTTCCCAGTTCCACCAGTTGCATAATCTAACCCTAATTCAAATCCGTTCACTGTTTGTTTTCCATACGATTCTAGCGGTCCTGTTAAAGAAGCAAGGACTCCTACCTTAATCGTTTTTTCATCCTCTGTACTTGTTTTCTTTCCTGAACAAGCTGCCGTTATTAATAACGAACCTAAAACACAACCAGTAAACATTGTCTTTAGCCACTTACGTTTTTTCATCGACATTGTGATCCTCCCCATACTTTACTTTCTGATAGAATCAAACACGCCAAAATCCCCTGTCCGTAATCATGACTAACTAATTCGATAGATAATGGAAAACTCTTGTAGTACCCTCTACATTCGGCACAAATATATAATCACCTTCCTATGTAATGGAAACGGACATACAATCAATATATATTCTGCAATCCAATTGAAAATACTGTTTCATTTCAGTAATGATCATACAAAAAGACTAACTTATTTTTTAAGTTAGTCTTTTCACCTTAATTAGAGTTAAGTTCTACTTTCTCTAACCCTTCAGCCAATTGTTTCTTATCTAGTCCTTCTCCTATTACTACTAAGTTTGTCGGGAAACCGAAGTCTTGTTCTAATAAAGTTGGTACTCCGAACGAATATTGGAATAGGTGAGGGTATTTATCTCCATGGAATTTCACAAAACCTTTCACTCGATAAATACTATCTGGTAAATTCGAAAGCCATTCATATAATTTGTCTTGATCAATCGGTTTCGAAAATTGATACGTCATCGTTTGTATATGTAAATGCTGTTTGACATGTAGTGTCTCATGTTCCTCATCATTTGGAAATTCTGCTTTCTCTATATCTTTTAAAGATATATTACAATACTTTGTCTCATACATTTTCGCATGATCATTTATTGCCTTTACTTCTTCAAATACTGTGTTCTTATCTTCATCTGTTAGTAAATCTGCTTTATTAACAAGAATGTGACTACCAAATTTCAGTTGCTCATGCAATAGCTGTTGTACATTTGCACTTAATATACTTCGGTTTAACCACCTTACTGCATCTAAAACGACTACAATTGATTTCACTTCCAGAAAAGGAGCTAAAATTGGCGAGACACACGCGTCTAACACTTCAATTGGATGTGCAACACCTGTCGTTTCTATATAAATTACATCTGGTCTTTCTTGTTGGTATAACGAATGTAATTGTATTTCAAGCTCTTCTTTTAACGTACAACAAATACAGCCTTTAAGAAGTTCTCTTAAAACATTCTCTTTTCCAATAATATCTGTATCTACCGAGTATTCACCAATTTCATTCATTAATACTGCAACTTTTCTATTCTTCTTTTTCTCTGCTAACAATAAATTTTGTAATAATGTTGATTTTCCACTACCTAAAAAACCACCTAATATATGAATCTCCACTTTATTCATTCAACCGACCATCCATTTCTTTACTTCAAATGTATTCAAAGCGTAATAATTACGATTTATATTTATCATTTTATTAAAAGAATGACCATTTGTAAATATAAGAGATTCACTGTTCATTTACTTCATATGCAACTCTTACTCCAGACTCAATTGCCCCTTGCATCCATCCATGTGTTAATGTCGTATGCTCTCCTGCAAAATGTACTTTTCCAGATGGTGGTGTAATATACGGAAATAACTCGAGCTCTTGGCCTGGTTCGAAAGCTGTAAATGCACCGCAAGAATACGGATTTTTACTCCAGCTAAAAGATGTTCCAGTGACAAACTCACTATAGACGATGTCACCGTATATTTCTGCTAAATTTTTTAATGCGTAACGAATGCGTTCCCTATTCGGTAAACTATCCCATGTTAACGCCTCATCTGCCCACGTATAACTTGCTATAACGATAGCTGGTCCTGGAGTATGAATGCCATAACTCGGATAGTATGTAAACCGTATCGGTAAATCAGTAATAGATTTCCCTCCACACTGTCCCGCTTTCTCCCAAAATCTACTTTTAAACTCTATTGCAATTTTAGTTGCAGCAATATAATTTAATTCACGAATTGCTCTTTTTTTAAAATAAGAGAATAAATAGTATGGCTGAACTTCTATAAATCTTAACGCTGAAAATGGAATTGTAATAATAGCAAAATCACTTGTTATTGTAAATTGCTCTAACGTTTGTTCATGATTTCCTTGTAACATTACTTTATTATCTTCTTGTATAATTTTATCAACCTTATACTGCATTAAAATATGTTCCCTTAATTGTGGTAAGAATGCATTCGATAACTTATCCATTCCACCAGTTATTTCATAATATTTCGTTGTTGAAGTAAAGAAAATCATTTCACGTAATACTTCAATTAAGGACATTCCCATATAAGCTTCCATATCAAGAAGTACCCCAATCATATCTATTGCACCATCTGAATAATACTCCATTAAAAATGAACCAAGCGAATACGTTTTATACTTTTTTTCAACGATAAGCCAGTTTTTATCAGGATCCTTCTTAATATAATTTAGTATTGGTTCTAATACTTCAATCATTAGCTCTTCTGCCGTTTTTCCTTTTTCTTTATCCAAAACCGGATATTCAAGTACACTTGGATCATTTTCAAACACATTCAATCTCGTTTGAATGTTATTCGTATAAATGATATCTGCAAAAGTTTTATTTATAAAAAGGTTTAAAGGTAGTTTAAATTTATGAATATACGCTAAGGTTAACTTATGGGTGTCAGGGATTCTCATCGGTCCCGCATTAAAATATAAACCCACACTAAATGGTTCCCGAATCGTATACACTCTGCCACCTATTCTGTTATTTGCTTCTATAATCGTTACTTCGTGCCCAGCCTCTTTTAATAAAGAACCTGCAACTAATCCAGAAATCCCTGCACCTGCAATCGTAATCCGTTTTGGGTTATTCTTTTTAACAAGCCCTGCATGAATAATATGAAGCATTTCTTCCATTGCTAATGGATTCCCCATGCCATTTCCCCTTTTACAAAGGATTTTACTGAATTATATTCGGTTCACTGAATTCCTATGTTTTGTTCGCGGATTTGCACGGATACATTTTCAAATACTTGAATATCTTTTATAAAATGTAATAAACTAGATATGACTCTATAGAAGTAAGACGTATTATCTTACATAACAAAACCAATGAAATTGCGAGGAATTTTGAAATGAAAAAAGGTATTAACCGTGTTGTATTAGTAGGAACAGGAGCAGTTGGATGTAGTTATGCTTACTGCATGATTAACCAAGCCGTAGCTGAAGAATTTGTTTTAGTCGATGTAAATGAGGCAAAAGCTGAAGGAGAAGCAATGGATTTAAGTCATGCTGTTCCATTCGCACCAGCTCCAACTAGAGTATGGAAAGGCAGCTACGAAGATTGTAAAGATGCTGACCTTGTAGTTATTACAGCTGGATTACCACAAAAGCCAGGCGAAACACGTTTAGATTTAGTTGAGAAAAACGCCAAAATCTTTAAACAAATCGTTCGCAGTATTATGGATAGCGGATTTGATGGCATCTTCTTAATCGCAACAAACCCTGTAGATATTTTAACTTACGTAACTTGGAAAGAATCTGGTTTACCGAAAGAACGTGTAATCGGTTCTGGTACAACGCTTGATTCTGCTCGTTTCCGCTATATGTTAGGTGAGTACTTCAATATTGGTCCACACAACATTCACGCTTATATTATCGGAGAACACGGCGATACTGAACTTCCAGTTTGGAGCCATGTTTCCGTTGGTATCCAAAAACTACAAACATTGCTTGAAAAAGACAACACGTATAATCAAGAAGATTTAGACAAAATTTTCATAAACGTCCGTGATGCAGCTTACCATATTATTGAGCGTAAAGGCGCAACTTATTATGGTATCGGTATGTCACTTCTACGTGTTACAAAAGCAATTTTAAACGACGAAAATAGTGTATTAACTGTATCAGCTTACTTAGAAGGTCAATACGGTCAAAAAGATGTGTATATCGGGGTACCTGCTGTTTTAAATCGCGGCGGTGTTCGTGAAATTTTAGAGGTTGAATTAAGTGAAGATGAAGAATTAAAATTCGACCACTCTGTTCAAGTATTGAAAGAAACAATGGCTCCGGTTCTTTAATGAAAATAAAAAAGCAATCCAATTTATTTTGGATTGCTTTTTTATTTTCATTATCTCCTATGACTTTTTAGTGATTTTCTATCATTTCTTATTTTTTAGTCTCATCCTCATTATTTATATCAAGTACATCTAATAAAAAGATAAAGATTGGTATCCCGATAATAAGCCCCCATATTCCGAGGAAATGCTCTGAGAAGATGAGAATCATAAATGTATAAAAGATTGGTAAATTTGTTTTTGCAGACATAAACTTCGGATTTAAAAAATAACTTTCAAGAGCATGGATGACTGTAATGAACACAAGTATGTATACTACGTACATAACTCCACCTACGTTGTAAGCAATGATACAAAGTGGAAACAAAGAAATAATCACACCTGCAACAGGAATCAATCCTAGTAGAAAAATCATAACAGCTAATACAAGAAGCTGCGGAAATCCTAAAACAATTAATGCAATGACAGTAAGAATACAATTTACAACCGCAATTAAAAACTGTGCTTCAATTACTTTGCCGAACGATCTTGCAAATCTTTCACCAAAATATGCAATTTCCTCATAAAACATTTTTAACTTACTATCTTTAAACTTAGATGTAAATGTAATAATACGCTCTTTTTCTAATAAGAAAAATAAGCTTAAAATTAGAGATAATAATATTTGTAAACTTACCTTCCCTATATTTGCTATCGATTGATAGATGACATCTACACCTTGTTCTATATATTTTGATACTTCCATCCCATTAATTGTCGAAAGTGCATATTTAACGATTTCATTATCAGGTGGATTTTGAAAAAATAGTTTAAATTGGTAAATTAATTGTGAAATTTGTATCGTTAGCACAGGTAAATATTTATACAATGTCGTGCCAATAAAGGAAACTAATATGATATACAAACAGGCAATAACAATTTTCCGGTCCACTTTCAATTTCTTTGAAATAAAACGTTGGAATCGATCCATTAAAAATGTCAGTATAAACGTAATTAATATTAAGTTGATCATACTTTTTAATCCATATAATACTAACGCTAATATTATTAAAACGAGAAACCGTTGAAACCCTCTACTTCGAAAGAAATTTTTCACTTCATTCATTAAGATTTAACCTCCCCCTTCAATGGATGGAAATTGAATATATTACATTTTATGAACTTCTATAGACAATCTTTCTTACTAATTAGGAAGAATCCTTTTTTTATTCTTATATTGTTAGATTCTATTTATATTAGCCCGCTTACTTACTTCAGTTGAGCTCTTTTTTTCGTTTAACCTTTTACAATTTAGGTGCTTTTCTATTTTTAGACTGCTGTTCATACGCATATCCAAGATTGAAAAGCTCTTTTTCACCAAACTGTTTCCCTACAAACACTACACCGATTGGTTCTCCATTTTTATCATATCCAGCAGGAACCGCTAATTCCGGATAACCAGCTACAGCTGATAGAAGAACTTCATCGTTATTAATCATAACTAGAGCATCCAAACCTTTTTCTACTAAATACCTATCTAGCTCTTTTCTTGCATTTTCTTGACTCGTTTGCACTACGTTTTCAAACTCTTCTTTCGTTATAACAGATTTTTCAGACCCTTCAATTAATGTTTGTCCGTATTTTATTCGTCCTTTACTATCCTTTTTATTAAACGCTATAATCTCTTCTAACGATTTTACCGGTACATTCTTTTGCTGTGAAAGATAGTCGTTTACATTATGCTTGAACTCATATTCTAATGTTTGCAAATTATCTACACCCTCAGCACTTAACTGGATATTATCAGTTAATATCGCACCTGCATCTTGAAGGTCTTTTCTAATTTTTTCTGCTACTGCTTTTCTATTTTCATCTTGTTGGTCTACAGAAAAAAGAAGCCCTATCTTTTTCCCTTTTAATCCATCTATCGATAAATCCTTTGTATAATCAATTCTTTCTTTATCTTTCATTTTTTCTGTCATAACATCTTTTTCGTCATAACCTATCATTGTATTAAATAACGTTGCTGCATCTTTTACCGTTCTTGCCATAGGTCCTGCTGTATCAAGAGTTTCAGCTAACGGAATAATTCCTGTTCTGCTTACCATACCTAAAGATGGACGTAACCCAACTACTGATTGCTGCGCCGCGGGTGCAACAATCGATCCCGTCGTTTCTGTTCCAATTGCAAGCGGCGCAAAATCTGCTGCAACTACTGTAGCAGATCCTGAACTTGATCCTGAAGTATCGAATGTAATCGGACCGTACGGGTTTAAATTTTGTCCTTTCTTCCCGCTATACCCGCTTGGCATTGTAAAAGATAAATAGTTCGCCCACTCAGACATATTCGCTTTTCCTAAAACAAATGCTCCTTCTTCTTTCAACTGCTTCACAATTGTTGCGTCTTGATCTGCAATCCAATCTTTTAATACATAAGTTCCTGCACTAGTCGGCATCACTTTTTCCGTCTGTACATTATCTTTTACAACGACAGGAATACCATATAAATTCGAATTTTTGTTTCTACCCCGCTCTTGATCTAACTTTCTTGCTTCTTCCATCGCATTAGGATTTATCTCTGTAACAGAATTTAATGTTATTCCATTTTGATCATGTTCTTGTATTCTAAAGAGATAAATACTCGTTAATTCTTCATATGACAACTTTCCATCATCAATCATTTTTTGAAGCTCATCTACAGTCGCATTTACGACTTCTTTTTCTTTTATCTTTACATTTTCTATATTGATTCCTTTAAGCTGATTATGTATCGGTTGTAGCACTCTTGCTTTATCATATACAATACGCTCAGGTTCCTTTGGAAAATAATTTTTATACACGTAATATCCACCGGCACACGCTAATAAGACAATGCCTCCAGTGATAGACAGCGTTACCTTTACCCATTTCTTCATGTTGCTTCCTCCACTCTATAAGATGCTTAGCTATACAAAAAAGAGAGTTACCTTTTACTTAACTCTCTCCAATCAAAATGCTAAATGAAAAAATGAAAGATTTCAATCTAATTACTTCTTTTTTTGCATTTGCTTTGCTAGCATTTCTTTCACTTGATTATACGTTAATCCTGAATTTTTATTTAAACGCTTTACTTCCTCAACATCAGTACCTACCACTGTATATTTTTTCTCATCATTCATTTTTCTAATTCCCTTCTCACCGTATTATTTCTTATATTTCTTCCCTAAATGCGCATAAATTAACACCACTACAAAAAAGAAAGCTGTTTTTAAGTACAGCTTCCTTCTCGTTACATATTGTATTTCTTAATAAAATTTCACTACATCTTCAGTAGGCAAGAACGTTCTTTCTGCTGGTTGTTCGTTTGGTTCACCAAATGGCATTTGACCTACTAAGCTCCACTCTGCCGGAATGTTCCAAGTTTCTTTCACTTCAGCATCTACGATTGGGTTGTAATGTTGTAATGACGCCCCAATTCCTTCAGCAGATAATAGCATCCACACAGTATGTTGTAACATCGCATTTCCTTGATGAGACCAGAATGGGAACTGATCTTTATATAATGGTGCATTTTCTTGCATTTTTTCTACAGTTGCTTGATCTTCAAAGAATAGCACTGTTCCTACACCTGCATGAAAACCTTTTAGTCTTTCTACAGTCGCTTCAAAGTTTTCTGCTGGTACACGGGCTCTTAGTGTTTCTTTAACGATATCCCAAAACTTTTCATGCTCTCCATCCATTAATACAACCATACGACCACTTTGCATATTGAAAGATGTTGGTGCGTGTAAAGCTGTTTTTAACACTTCTTCAATTCTTTCTTTCGTAATTGCATCGTTTTTTGCTACTTTACGAATTGAACGGCGGTTCACGATTGCTTCTTTTAAGTTTGTTGTAGTTGCTGACATTTTAATTCCTCCAAATGTTTGTTTTATAATTTATTTTGTTATTTCATAACAAGCGAATTAGCAATATCCATCGGTATTACATTGCATACCTTCAAATGAATTTGTTTTATCCTTTTCAATTTCTTTATCAATGACCCTTTCTAGTGTTTCTTTACTAACAAGCCCTTGAATGACTTCATCTCCAATCATGACAGTTGGAACGGCCATAATATTCGCTTCATCATATGCGTGTTGAATTGCTTCTTGATGCTTTTCTTTATATTTACGAGTTACTAAAGCATCTTTAAATTCCGCCTCAGGAAGTCCTACTTCTACCGCTAATTTTGTTAACACATCAATATCTTCAATGTTTTGCTCTTCTTGGAAAAATGCTGTGAATACGCGGTGATGATACTCATTACCTAGTCCACGTTCTTTCGCAAATTGACATCCTTCGAAAGCTAAATGTGTATATGGATGTGGTGAAACACGTGGCAAGCGCATATCAATTCCTAACTTCTTCGCTGTCGGAAGAATGAAAGCATCCCATGAACCTAATTTTTCTGGTTCATTCCATGGATCTATTTTTGAATATGGACTTGGACGTAATTCAAATGGCATCCATTCAATCTCTACATCTTTCTCTTTCGCTACCTCATCTAATGGACCTTTTGCTAAAAAACAAAACGGACATATAAAACTGAGTATACTTTCATTTTTACAGTCATAACTTTTACACCTTCCCTTTATAGTTGTAATCAAATCAGTTACATTAATGATAAAAAAATATAAATATGATTTAAGCATTCATTTTTTCTTGCAAAGTTTCAAACAACTGCCCCATCGTAATATTTCTCAAAACTTCTTCCATCGCGGATTGTGCTTGAATTAAAATAATTTCTAACACCGCTTGAATATTCGCCCCAATTGGACAATCTGGATTCGGTTGCTCGTGAATATGAAATAGCTTGTCTTCTTCGACTACGTTCACTGCATGATACACATCTAACAATGTGATTTCATGTAAATCCTTTAGTAATCCCGCGCCACCCGGTCCACGATTTACGTAAACAAAGCCAGCTTGTTTCAAGTACGACATGATTTTACGAATGACTACTGGATTTGTATTGACACTCTCAGCCATATAGTCTGAAGTACAAAGTGAAGATGGATTGTTTTTCAAAATAGATAAAATATGAACAGCTATGGAAAAGCGGCTACTAATTTTCATCGTAATCACCACCTCGATGTAATCATTATAGTTACAACCGAAAAATAAGTCAATCCTTTTCATAGATTTTTTATAAGTAAATTAAAAAGTGTCCCATTATGATATATGAGACACCTCTTTTTATTCTGCAAATAGCGATTGAAATTCTTCAATAAATAGCTGCA
This sequence comes from Bacillus cereus group sp. MYBK216-1, assembly GCF_051916495.1. Lineage (NCBI taxonomy): Bacteria > Bacillati > Bacillota > Bacilli > Caryophanales > Bacillaceae > Bacillus > Bacillus cereus group sp. MYBK216-1. The sequence continues at coordinate 18,554 of NZ_JBQAGT010000002.1, read as the reverse complement.
CAGCGATTGAAGAATCCTTTAATGAAGGAACAGCTAATGCAATTTCTCTCCATACTTGTGGTTCCAATTCTCTCGTTTGCACATTTTTTGGTAAATTCGTTAAAGATAATTCAGCTAATATTGCAATGCCCAATCCTTCTTGAATCATATTTAAAGCTGTAGTAACTGTCGAAATTACATATTCAGCCCGAAGTGGTACGTTTGCTTGTTTAAACATATCAATAATGGGTGGTTCATATCCACCCTTACATAATATGATCGGTTCATTCTCTAAATCACAAATTGTAAGAGCGTCCTTCTTACAGAGAGGATGATCCTCTCTTAAGATAGCAACCATTTTCCCCTTCGTTAATGGAACAATCTCCATATCTTTATTAGGCAAAATAACAATCCCTATATCAATAACCCTCGATACTAACCAATCTTCAACTTCTTTAATCGTTCCTTCACAAAGAACTACTTCTAAGTTCGGATACTTCTCCTTAAAAAGGTTTATCATTTTGGGTAAGAAATGTGCAGAAGCACTCGGAAAACTACCAATTCGAATCGTTCCAACTTCGTGTCCTTTCTCCATCGCAACTTCTTGTTCAATCTTCTCTACACCGTTCAAAATCTCTCTAATATGTACAAGAATCCTGTTTCCTACATCCGTAACGAGGAGCCCTTTTCGTTTATCACGTATAAGAATCGTAACTCCTAACTCTGACTCAATACTTGAAATGGCATGACTTACAGCTGGCTGCGTCATATTTAACACCCTAGCAGCCTTCGTAAAACTACCTAACTCAACAGTTTTTATTAATACTTGCAGTTGTGTAATGGTCATAACTAATCACTTATACTCCTCATAAAAAAGATTCATTTTATTTATTACAGTCGATATCATATCATAGTGAAATGAATAACAACAAGGAGGTCTTACCGTGACACAGCTTTCTCGAACTAAGACGGCCATAATCCTTACCTTTCTCGTTTTCATGTGGGGAATCAATTGGCCTTTATCTAAGTTTGCCCTGCATTATACACCACCTGTTTTATTTGCAGGCGTTCGAACTTTAATTGGAGGATTCATTTTACTCCTGTTCGCATTACCGAAATACAAAGAGTTACATTTAAAAGAAACGTGGCATTTATATGTTATTTCTTCCTTACTTAACATCATTATATTTTATGGATTACAAACTGTCGGCCTTCAATATATGCCTGCTGGGTTATTTTCCGCCATTGTATTTCTACAGCCAGTCTTACTCGGTATTTTCTCGTGGATATGGCTTGAAGAATCAATGTACGGCTTAAAAATTTTCGGGCTTGTTCTCGGATTTATTGGTGTAGGTGTTATTAGCTCTAGCAGTTTAACTGGACATATTTCTATTATTGGAATCCTTCTCGCGTTAGGATGCGCTATTGGCTGGGCACTTGGCACAGTATTCATTAAGAAGACTGGTCACCGTGTTAATGCCATTTGGATGGTAACACTTCAGCTTATTATTGGTGGCCTTTGCTTAATTGGATTTGGTTCAGAGTTTGAAAGCTGGTCTAGTATCGCTTGGAGTATGCCATTTGTTAGCGTACTTCTCTTTATTTCATTCTTTGTTATTGCAATGGGGTGGCTTGCATACTTCACACTTGTTGGAGCTGGTGAAGCAAGTAAAGTTGGGGCTTATACATTCCTCATTCCACTAATAGCTATTATTGTAAGTTCAATTTTCTTACATGAGGCTATTACCATTAGCTTATTCATCGGACTATTATTTATTGTTGTGAGTATTTGTTTTGTAAATATAAAACCGAAAACACTTGCTGTAAGGCAGCAAGTTGAATTGAAATAAACGTAAGAAAGAGCCTACTGTTTGTAGGCTCTTTCTTACGTCTTACTTTTTACGACGTACTACAAAAACACACGCACTTACCGACGATACTATCGCAAAAATAGATAAGACAATTGCTATCAATTGCATATTACTAGTACCTTCATTCTTTTCTACACTAGAAACTTCACCATGTTCTCCTGTTAATGACGTACCTTTTGCAATTGTAGTAAGTGAATGCGGTTTTTCAGCTTTTTCATCGCCTGTCCATTCAACAATTTCTCCGTCTTTATATTGTTGATATGCATCCCAAGCTATTTTTTGTTCTTTATCCGGATTTTTAGCGACGAAAGTAAATCGCTGGAACTGACCGGGTAAAATCCCTTCTCCTGTTGCTTCCCATACTACAGTTTTAACTTTTCCAGCTGTATCTTTTTGCTCCTCAACTTTCCATCCTGGCACTGGTTCATACTGCTGGAACTCTACTCCAGACGGTATTTTCAGTGTAACTTTTGTTGTTGCTACATTTTTTTCAACTGGTACTTTTATCGTATATGTCTCCCAAGAACCAACGTCAGAAGTTGCTGGTTTTACAGTGACGTGCGCACTAACAGGTAACGAAAACATTCCCATTGCAATAATTGTTGCGATCATTGTTGTTCCTAATTTTTTTATACGTTTCATTTTCTATTTACTCCTTTTCATCTATAACATCTGTTTATCATGCTGCTCGCTAGCAGCATGATTGGTACAATTTTATCTGCCACCTACAATAAATTTAAAATCTGTATCGAAACTATCAAGAGATTTTGTTAATCCATGAACATGTATATTCCAGTTTCCTGTCATATTAATATACATACCTTCTGCTTCATATTCTCCTGGTGAAACTACTGAAACTTTAAATGAACCTTTTCCCATGTTCATATCTAATGATTGAGTCATCAATATCATTTGTTCCATATCAGTAACAGGCTGTCCCTTTTCATCCTTTAGTGTAATATGGAATTTATTTTGTCCTACCTTATTCGGACTTACATTTAGCGTAAGTTCATATCCATTATCTAATTGCTTACTCTCTGTAAAAGGTCCAGTAGGAGGCATCGGTGGTGTTTGTACGTTTGTCATAAAAGCTACGATTACGAAAATGATAATTCCAATGACAAACTCTACTTTCACCGTACCTCCTAATCCTTGCTGCGCTCGCATTCTCCCTTTCATATAATGAATAATTCCCAATATCCCCATGAAAATAAATAATAGTATCTTTGCTAATAAAGCCAATCCATACTTTGTATCAAATAATGAGTGGATTGTTGGAATAAAAAATGTACTGTTAAAAAGGCCTGTTATTAAAATCACGATGACAGCACCTGTTGCCCACGGTGAAAAACGCTTAATCATATCCCAATACATATGCCACTTGTTATCCTCTTTACGTAAAAGAAGAATAATAGATGATAAACCACCAACCCATAATGAAGCTGCTAATAAATGTAGAAAATCCATAACGACAGCAATGTCTTTAAACTTTAAACCGTATGCGTGACTATTAAAGGCCTTCATAACAAGTAACCCTATAAACAATAGCATTGGAATACTCCATACTTTAAACGACGAAAACTTCTCATGCTTCACCGCAAAATACGTAACAATTATAAGCGTACTAATGAGAACCATTTGAGTAATCCATACATAACCAAAAACAGAAAGCTGTAATGTTTCTTTTAATAGTAAAGGATTGAATGCTTCTAGCCATGAAACATCAGCATTTATTTTCGCTTGCAATGGTAGATTGAATAACAAGCTAATCAATATCCCAAATAGAGAAATCCATATTATGTTCTTACTCCTTAATTGAACCGAGGTTGCATTTCCTTTATACATAATAAGATTAAAGAATAGCACTCCTATAAATAGTGAGAAACTTGTATATAAAATTCCACGTTCCATAATCATATCGATTTGTGGGATGTAACCCATCTCTTCCACTTGTATATCGTCTGTTTCTGTTTCCACTCCCGCTAATCCAACCCGGAACGGGATAACTCCTTGAATTGGATGTCCATCAGCTGAAATCACTTTCCACTGAATAGAGTAAAGACCATTTTTGAGATTGTCTTTTAATCCGGCTTCTAATAGCTTTTTATTTTTTTTATCAATATGAGCATCTTTTAAATCGACCCTTTTACCTGATGTATCTCTCACGTACAATGTATTAAAACTTGAAACTTGTATGTCCTCATCGAATTCAATTTTCACAACAGATGGTGCTTTCTTCAATGTTTCATTTTCAGTAGGGTTTGATTTCACAACGTACGCATGAGCAGATGCACTTTTCGGTATCAATATGATAACCACACATGCAAGTAATAACCATGTCCCTAATCTTCTCATTACTTTCACACTCATTTCACTTCTTTCTTCCTCATCGCTCTATTTTCATTACTTTAACTTCCGAAGTTTGATTCTCGGGCGAAATATTAACCTGATTAAATATAAACTTCTGTAAAGTATAACTCTTATTTCTCTTCCACCTCTGAACTTCTAATACAATAGTAACTATCACTATAGATACAACTTACATTTTTAAAGCCGATTGTTATTATATCATAAAATATATTTATGTAAGTTATCAAAGAAGAAAAGTTATCGTGAATCATTTGTGAAGAAAATGTGAAATGCATAAATAAAAAGGTGTTACGTAATAACATAACACCTTTTTAAAAATATCCTTCTTCTATTTCTCTTCCGGATAATCACAATACTCGATAATCGTTCCTTCTGTATCCGCTGGGTTAAGATATATTAATCTTCTACCGTGCTTATTAATCCGAAGTGTATGCTCTAATGTCCGAATACCTTGTTCTTTTAACTCTTCTAGAGCCACATCTAAATCATCGACACGATACGCAACGTGATGAACACCTTTACCTTTTTGTTTAATAAAACGGGCAATTGGAGATGTCGTATTATTCGTCGGTGCAAGTAATTCAATTCTATCTCCATCCACTTCAAGAATGGCTACTTCGCTTTCCACACCAGGAGCTTCACTTACGTAACGATCTATTAATTCTCCTGATAGAACCTGTTCATAAAAACGTATCGTACTATCTATATCACGAACTGCGATTCCGATATGATCAATTGTTTTTTTCATTTTATTTCCCCTACTACTTTATTTTTTCTCATTATTAATAGTAACAAAAAAAGCTATAGAAACAAGTCTATAACTTTTTTTATTTAACCTATTTTCTTATCCGCTCTAGTTGCTGGTTGAACTTGGTTTTTCACTTTTAAAATGCTAAGTCCATATCCGATAAATCCACCGATAATGGCTGGGAAGATCCAGCCTAATCCTACTTCCTGCATCGGAAGGAATTTAGTGAACACTTGGCTTACTACTTCAATGTTAACTCCAGCTGCACTTAATCCATCGAATAAGCTGATGATAAATGTTACGATTAAGCTCACTTGATAAACCTCAGCTCTTCCTTTAAATAATGAATGGAAGAATGTTAAGAAAATCAATACGATTGCTAGTGGATAAATTGCTGTTAATACTGGAACAGAAACTGCGATCAATTGTGTTAATCCTACGTTTGCAACAATTGCACTAAATACACATAGCGTAATTGCAATTGCTTTGTAAGGAACATTTGGGAATAACTTATGGAAGAATGAAGAACATGCTGATACAAGTCCCACACTAGTTGTTAAACAAGCTACTGTAATCATTAATCCTAATAATACTCCGCCATATGATCCGAAATAGTAGTTAGAAACTTTCGCTAATACTTCTCCGCCGTTCTCTAAATGTCCAAGCTTCGCAACACTTGAAGCACCCATATAAGAAAGAGCTGTATAAATAATTGCTAAAATAGATGCTGCAATTATTGTCGCTTTTGCACAAACGACCATAATTTGTGTTTTCGTTTTCGCACCTTTTTCTTTAATAGCATTGATAATGATAATCCCGAATACGAATGATGCGAGCGTATCCATCGTTAAGTATCCTTCTTGGAATCCTTTAAAGAATGCATGTGATGTATAAGCTTCCGCTGGTGCTTGCATATCTCCAATCGGATGTATAAAAGCAACGATTACTAAAATACCGATGAAAGTCAACTTAATTGGCGTTAAAATTTTTCCAACAATATCGACAATTTTCGCGGGATTTAGCGAAAAAAAACAAGTGATGCTAAAGAATATAATTGTGAAAAGAATTAAAGGTGTAGAACCTACTCCCTCTGGCATAAACGGCTTAAGACCAATTTCATAAGATACATTTCCTGTTCTCGGTATTGCAAATAACGGACCGATCGCTAAGTATAAAACTGTTGTAAACACAATCCCAAACACTGGGTGAGCGCGACTTGCTAATGACTGCAAATCATCTTTACCTGAAAAACCAAATGCTAGTACACCTAGTAATGGTAGTCCAACACCAGTTACTAAAAATCCAGCGTTAGCAATCCATACATTCTCTCCTGCTGATTGACCAAGCATCGCTGGGAAAATTAAATTTCCCGCTCCAAAAAATAGTGCAAATAACATTAATCCAATAACTACTATGAACGAAAACGGTACTTTATTCGCCATAATATAACCCCCATTCAAGTTTCCTTATCTCATTTTCCAATTTTAACTAATTGAATTTTCTGAATATTTAATTTAAGTATCAACTATTCTTGAACTCATTATAGTTTGCTATATAATATTTTGCAATACTATTTTCGAACTTTTCTTTTATTTTATAAATATACATTTTTTAACATGAAAAATAGACTAAAAAACCAACATAGTCATCCATGTTGGTTTTTCCATTTACTATCATGAATTAAAATTTTGCTGCTACTTTTTTAACGTTTTCTAGACCCTCTTCAACAATTTGTTGTGAACGATCTGGATATTGATTGTGTCCTTCAATTACAACTGTCTCTGGATTTGTAATTCCCCAGAATCCAAGTACAGTTGTTACGTAATTAACTGCCATTTCCATAGGAGCCATTTGTTCTGAAGAGTAATCTGAACCACGAGCACCTAACACAACTACTTTCTTACCACCAACTAAACCTTCTGGGCCATTTGCTGTATATTTAAACGTTTTTCCAGCTTGAGATAAGTATGAAATATATGTGATTAATGGTGCTGGTACTGTAAAGTTCCATAATGGGAATGCAAATACAACCTTATCAGCTTCTAAAAACTGATTTAAATATTGATCTACTGTAGCAACTGCCTTCTCCTCTTCAGCTGTTAACTCCATACCTTGGCTACGTTTATATCCACCTGAAATCGCAATATTTCCGTAATAAGGAAGATCTAATGCAAATAAATCTAATTCCGTAATTTCTGTATTTGGATTTGCTTCTTTATAAGTACTTACAAATGTTTCATACATTTTTGAACTAACTGCTTGCTCCGCTGGACGATCGTTTGCTTTTACAAATAATACTTTCGACATTTTTTTATTCCCCTCTACAGTCGTATTTTCTTCTTTTTTACCAAATAATGAGCTAAATAGTCCCATTTTCTTCACCTAATCTTTCTTTTCATATTCATTATTCATCATCATAAAAATTCTTATTCTAAGAAAAAGTTCCAATAGATACCTTAAGTTACACTATTGTACTTTTGTTATTTAATTACCTTATATAAGTAATTTTAATATAGTTACTAACTTTAGTCAAGTGACTTTTAATAAAAAATAAAATCTCAACTTAAAAACATTAAGTGAAATACAATTGAACACCAAATACATCTTTATTACTTGTATAATAAACTTAGAGAGGAAAATTCATAGATAGAAAGGATTTATTCATGAGCACTATAGAAAAGATTCAAACTTTTATTATTCTTTTTGCTGTTACATGCGGCATCGTACTCGGACAATTTAATATGATACATACGTATTCAGACAAGTTTATTGTTCCCTTCTTATTCTTCATGCTATATGGATTATTCCTCAGCATCCCATTAAAAGAAATAAAAAACGGATTTCGCAATTTAAAATTTGCTGGAACAAGTCTTACTATTAACTTCTTATGGACACCTTTACTCTCTTGGGGGTTAGGGGCACTATTTCTTTCCGATCATCCAGCACTTTGGGTTGGATTTATAATGTTAATGGTTACTCCATGTACAGATTGGTACTTAATCTTTACTGAAATAGCGAAAGGTAATGTAGCACTTTCTACTGCAATTTTACCTGTAAATTTAATTTTGCAAGTTCTACTCCTTCCCATTTATTTATTTTTATTTGCTGGTGTCATGAAAACTGTAGCGGTTTCTGTTTTAGTAGAAAGTATTGTTATCGTAATCGTCTTACCATTTATACTTGCACACGCTACAAAATTCATTATGGATAAAATAAAAAAAGCTGAAACTCTCGAGAATAAACTCATTCCGTTTTTTAGCTCTGCTCAAATTGTATTTTTAAGTTTAGCAATAGTAGCGATGTTTGCATCACAAGGTAAATATTTACTACAAAATATGAATGTTGTTTTATTATTACTCGTTCCTGTTCTATTGTTCTTCATCATTAATTTTTTACTAGGACAATTTATCGGGCGCATGATGCATTTATCTTACAAAGATACAGTAAGTCTAAGCTTAACAACGTTAGCAAGAAACTCACCTGTTGCACTAGCTATCGCTGTGACCGCTTTTCCAGATGAGCCTCTTATCGCACTTGCACTCGTTACTGGACCATTGATTGAGTTACCCGTACTAGCTTGTGTGTCACAAGTTTTGTTGCTTATTAAGAAAAAACGGCAATACGCATAATAAAAAACGTCCCATTTTGGGACGCTTTTTATTATGGAAAGATTACATACAACACTTATTTCTTATTTATCATTACAAATGAAATTACCGAAACTACAAACATAATACTACCAATTATAAATCGATGGGCTCTAAAAATTTTATATGTTATAGAGAATTAACTTTTCGTTACATTAACAGATCCTTTCTAATTAAAAATGATAGGAAACGTAAATATAACGAAAGCTGCCCAAAGTCCGTAGATTGGCAAATACTTCGTAATGGCATCTTGGATAGCTGTCGGTCCTGATTTGTTTTGCAAGAAACGCATATAGGAAAACATAATCCAAATTAGATTTGCCCAGATCAATATGTTTACACCTAAAACAGCTAGTCTATTAGGTGTAATCCCGTAAGATGAAAGTCTAAATACGATGGCTGACAATGCAACAGTGTCAATAATAAGTGCCAGAACAATTAAGGAAAAATTTATATAATCTGAAATGTTCTTTTTCTCGTCCGAGTCACTTTCAACGATAGAAAATATGGTAACAGCCAATACACCAAGGAGTATTCCGTTGAAAGCCATTAGGAAATTGCGATCCAAGAACGGATTTTTCCCGACCCAAATTACCGTTATAAGATAGATAAGCAACGTGATCAGGACGAGAGGACTAAAAATTTTAGATATGTATGGTGTAATATTTTTAGCAAGCTTAAGATTCATTGATACTAAGTATGCAGCCACAATAGCGAGAGCCGCTGCTCCAAATAAAACAACATTACTAAAATAGAATTCTCCTATATCTAAGTCAACAAAGCTAAATAAACGCATGGTGAATATTGCTAGTATCATTCCGCTCACTGCCATGCTCCCGTAGAGAAGACAATATTCTAAATTAAATTTAATATAGGCTAATCTTGTACCGCCTTTTGAATATTCATTTCCTGTAAACGCAAGCCCCACTAAGACCCATGAAAATATAGGAAGATGTAAATACGCAAGTATGGTACTGTCTTTATAATTTATTGACAACGTATTAAGATACACCCCGGAAACTAGGAATAACGCTATAAGGGAATAAATAATACTTTTTTTCGGCTTATTATTGTAAACAAAATAAGCAGCAATAAAGGGAATTACACCAAAAGCCAAATTAATTGGAGCAATTGCTTCCTGCTCAACAAAGTGGAAAATGATTCTAGTGCTTATGCCGGCCAGAATAGCTAAAAGGCCCATGAATAAGAAACCTTTTTGAAACAAAGATGTTTTTTCTTTATTTACCTTCTCCTTGAAATGCAACCTTTCATACCAAGCACCTAGAATTTGAGAATCAGGGTTTTGGTCCCATGCTTGTGAGAATGCTTTTTTAAAAGCTTTCGGATCTTTTCTATACATCTTCTCCAACTCATGGGGGTTATCCATATGTTTAACAATCAAATTGTTAATGTTCATAGTTATACCTCCTCTAATTTTAAAAATAAGGTTGTTACCTTTTAACAAAAGCACCTCACTCATTTATTATGATTTTGATTTTAATACAAAATTTATCGTTTTACAATAAAAAATTATTATTTAAAGGATTTTTTTTATCGTTAAATTTTATATAAAAGAAAAAACAAAAGAGCATGACAGTTTTATGTCATGCTCTTTTAACAAATTAATTCTCAAATACAAAATTAATCTTATTATCTTTCCACTCTAATTTCGCATCAAACGTTTTCTCGCCCTTTTTAAAGCCTTTAATTAAATCAGTCTTTTCACCTTTTAAGAGCTTTGTCATATTCTTTTGCGAAATTGTTTTACTTAATATCTTCTTTGAAATGGTGAAATCACATTGCGTTGTATTATAGTTAGAACAACCGTAAAACGTTGACTTATCAATTACATCGCCATCACATTTTTTACAGCTACCAACCTTTTTACCCGTTGTAAATTTCGATCCTTTTCGTTCAATCGATTCAACATGTAGTCCCGTGAAATCCCACTTCTCAGACATTTCCACTGCGTCTTCAATAATTTTAGCTGATAGCTTTTTCGTCTGTTCCATAAATGTAGCTGGTGAAGCTGTACCTTCACCAATTTCCGCAAGACGTTGTTCCCATTTCGCAGTCATTTCCGGTGAAGCTAGTATTTTGTCACCAATTGCGGTAATTAATACTTTTCCTTTATCAGTCGCATACACTTGGTTTTTCTTTACATCTATATATTTACGGTCTTTCAGCATCGTAATAATACCCGCGCGGGTCGCTTCCGTACCTAAACCTTCTGTTTTCTTCAATACCTTCTCTAGCTCTTCATTCTCTAAATACTTACCGGCTGTTTTCATTAACGTAATAAGTTGTCCTTCTGTATAACGCTTCGGTGGCTGTGTTTTTCCTTCTTTCACTTTCACCTTTACAACTTTTCCTTCTTCACCTTCAGCTACAATTGGAAGAATGGTTTCGTCATCTTTATCGTCTTGGAAAATAACTTTACGCCAACCTTCTTGAATTTGCTGTTTTCCTTTTGAAATGAATTCAGCGCGTTCATCTACAAGCGTAATGATTGTAGTATAGTCAAAGATTGCAACTTCATAATGAGCTGCAATAAGCCTTCTTACGATCATATCGTATATTTTCTTTTCATCACCTGATAGTCTGCTTGGGTTTGTAACTTGCTCTGTCGGAATAATCGCGTAGTGATCTGTTACTTTCTTTTCATTTACATAACGCTTATTGTTCATAATGGATTCAACCGGAGCCGGTAATAAACCTTTATATTCATCAAACTGACTTAACTTCTGTAAAATATCAGGGAAAGTCGCTGCTTCTCCTTGAGTAACATAGTTAGAATCTGAACGTGGATAAGAAACAATCCCTTTTTGATAGAGTGCTTGCGTTATATCAAGCGTCTTTTTCGGTGAAAACTTAAAGGCTTTATTTGCCGTTGCTTGCAGTGATGATAAGTTGAATAAAAGCGGCGGCTGAAACTCTTTACGCTCCGTTTTCATTTCCTTCACAACAGCCGGTTTCCCTTGGCAAAATGCCGCAATTTTATTCGCCATATCAGGGTCTTTTAAGCGGGATTCATTATCCTTCTCCCATTTCCCGTCATATTTCTTTCCTTCTATATTAAAGGTTGCAAACACTTCCCAGAAAGGCTCTGACTTAAAGTTTTCAATTTCTTTCTCACGCTTTACAATCAATGCTAACGTTGGTGTTTGGACACGACCAGCAGAAAATACATCATTCATTCCTTTTTTCTTTAGCAAAATACTAAACACACGTGATGCATTCATACCAACAACCCAGTCAGCACAAGATCTTGTGTATGCTTCGTAATACGTATTAATTGTATCTGATTCGTCAAGTAAATTTTTAAACCCTTGATAAATAGCTTGCTTCGTTAAAGACGAAATCCATAGACGCTTCATCGGCTTTTGCACGTTACAAAGATTAATAATATTTCGTACGATTAGTTCCCCTTCACGCCCAGCATCGCCTGCGTGAATAATTTCTGTTACCTGTGGATTATGTAACAGCTGTTTCACAACGTTAAATTGCTTATACTTTGACTTTGTTACTTCAAATTGAAAACGCTCTGGAATCATCGGTAATGTATTAAGTGACCATTTTTTCCACTCTGCGTGATAATGCTCTGGATTACATAACTGCGTCAAATGACCAATTGCCCATGTACAGTACGCTCCATTTGGAAATAACTCATTCGCTTCTACTTCTAAATACCCATCTTTCCGGCGATATTTAAATTGTGAAACAAGAGCCAAACCTTGATCTGGTTTCTCGGCAATAATTAATTTCATTTTATAACTCCCTATCTGTATTCCAGTGTTACTTTCATTGTCTATATGTTTAGAAGCGATGATAAAACAACAATCTTATTTATCATTCGCGGTTTGTTTGTCTCGCAAATGGGAGACCTATAATATTATACGCTTATTCTTTATGGCTTCACAATAGAAACTCATAATATAACAATTTCTTTCACATTCTTACAATTAAAAAAGACGCCCTAAAAAATCAAGCGTTCCTTTGCCTACATCTATGAAATTGTGCAGATAATATGCAGATATAAATTATCATAAGTACACATATGATGAAATGAACGATAGGACAAGGAGGTATCATAATGTTTGCTTATACGTTAACTCCCCTAACACTTTGCTGTATCTCAATTCTTATTGCATCCAATATTTCTAAACGTAAGGGTACCCTAATGGAGTATATGGTATTTATTATGTCTTTTAGTATGAGTATCGGTTTAAGTATTGGTTTTTATTTAGGCATTCTCTTTAAGGGGGAATTACTATATTCTACTTTACTTGCTATTTTAATTAGTGGTTTTATCGGTTTTTTAGTGGGTCTACGTTTTCACCTATATACTGCTTTAGAAGGAATGTTCTCTGGATTAATGGCAAGTATGATGGGAGCAATGATTACAGAAATGTTAAATGCTCAACAAGCTCATAGTATACTGTTCATTAGTCTCTTACTTACTATAACGATTACTATGTCATGTATAATTCAATTGTTATCAGAGAACTTGTCTACTTTTATCCAACGGCGTTTTTTGTTATTCCTTTCAATTAGTGTAATAATTATCGTTGCCGTATTCGTGACATTTCCAGATCATACTCCCTCACCTTCACCTGGGCATAATCAACATATACATTAGTACTTGCAACAAAAATGAATAAGCAGCTATCCATAGGATAACTGCTTCCTATTATTCTGGCTTATTAGGAATGTTTTGATTTGGAACATAGCCAGATTTATAATCTGTATAATTCACTTCCGTTACCATCCCTGCTGAAGCATGATGTAGGTCGTGACAGTGGAACATCCACTCACCAGGATTGTCTGCTACAAAGGCTACTTCATATTCTTCTCCTGGCTTCAAATTCAATGTGTCTTTAACAATCGGAGAACCTTCTATCGGTTTTCCATCTTTACTCAACACCTGGAAGAAATGACCATGTAAATGCATTGGGTGATCATCCATTTTAGAACGATTTACCAACTTCACTTTTACTAAATCACCCTTTTTCACTTGAATTGGGTCAATATCCGGAAATACCTTTCCGTTAATTGTATATACCATTTCATTTCCATTCATTTGCGTATTTAAGTCCATATTATATGTGGCAGTATACTCTTGATTTAACGTGAAACTTCCTAATTTTTTAGTACCATATTTCATTATATCTACTTTCGGTAATTTTTCTTTTTCGTCTGCTTTATCTTTCATCTCTTTGCTGCCATCATATTCAATAATAGCTTTCATTCCTTTTGCATCTTTATTTTTCGAATGGTCTTCAACATACCATTTCCCAGTATTATTAGCAGTAAATTCAATATCATAACGTTCACCCGGTGCGATTGAAATTACTTTATCCTTTATAACTTTTGGATCGTTTATTGGTTGACCATCTGTCGCAATTACTTTTATATCATGACCGTGAACATGTATATCATGTGATAGATAACCAGCATTAACGAGTCGAAGACGAACTTTATCTCCCTTATTCACTTTCAATGGCACTACTAAATCACCGCTTTTTCCATTGATTGTGAATAAATCATACATACTCATATCATGACCTTCCATCTTCATATTTCCATGGTCCATTGTCATATTGCCAGAATCTTTTTGATCACTGTCCATGTCCATACCGGAATGATCCATGCCGTTCTTATCATCATTCTTTTCCCCATTTTCATTACCTTTAGATTTATTACCTATTTGCCCTTTTGTCATTTCTTTTAACTGCTTATTCATTTCTTCTTTATCTGTAACCCATTCATCCAACATTAATGTGTAATCTTTATCATATTTTTCCTTTGTATCTTCTACAATGAGCGCTCCATACAAACCTCTATCTAATTGATTTACAGAATCTTGATGCGAGTGATACCAGTACGTTCCTGGTACGTTCGCTTCAAATTCGTAAGTGAAACTTTTTCCTGGTTCAACTGCATCTTGTGTCACGCCTGGAATTCCATCCATGTTATTTGGGACAGGATATCCATGCCAATGAATAGATACTGGTGCAGATAATTCATTTTTTAATGTCACTTTCACCTTTTCACCTTTTTTCACCCGAATTTCTGGACCAGGAGATGAGCCATTAAATATCCAGACTGGAACAATAACACCGTTACTTAACTTTTGCTTTTCTTCTTTCGCTATTAAAGTAACTTCTGGTCCTTTTTCAACTTTCAATGGTTTTGTAGCTGTTTCAGTCTGTAGTGTTTTTTTATCTTTCATATTTTTATGATCATTTGTTGTATTTGTGGCCAAAGAACATGCAGCAATTAAAAATATTACAGAGACCGTAACAGCTGTTAATACAAATCGCTTCATGGAAAATCCCTCCTTCTTATTTTTCAAAATCATTATAGAAGTTGATTTTCAAGAAAATAAGGAGATGTAATTAGATTTTACGTAACTTAATTGGAAAATTACTAAAAGCGGAGACTTTACAGGAAGCGAATATTTTAGAAAGACAAAATACTTTCCTTGTAACGACTATATTAGCCGTTCTCGTATTTGTTTTGACGTTATTTCTTATGAAACAATAACACTACTATTATTAAATTAAGAAAAATGTAGCTAAAATGCTCTTCACAAAAGAACTTACATTTTTGTATAATAAGAACTAATGTTCTTCACAGACAATGGACTCAAATTACACAAATATATCAAATAGAAGAGGATTGATATACGATGAAAATTGATAGACCAAAAATTTCACCAGAGTTATCTTCAAAGAATTTTCAAGATATTTTTTATGAAGAAGATCCAACATTGGAAGTGTGTGAAATTATAGACTCCACTTTCGAAAATGAATCTGTAGATAGAGTGCGGTTATATGATGCGGTGATAAAAAACTGTAAGTTTACTAATACAGACTTTAGCAATATTGATATTACAGATGTTTGTTTTGAAAACTGTGATTTATCAAATGTTAATTTAAGCAATTCTTCTGTTCACAGAGTCGAATTTAAAAACAGTAAATTAATCGGAGTAAATTTCACAGAATCTAGCTTAGGAAATGTTAAATTTGAGAATTCAATTTTGAATTTAGCGGCATTTGGAAATTCTAAACTAGAAAAAATCATCTTCAATGAAACTTCATTAAATAATGCAGATTTTTTTGACTGTAAACTTAAAAAAGTTGAATTCCAATTATGTAGTCTTAATGAAGCTAATTTTGATCAGACATCACTGAAGGGGATAGATATTAGTTCCTCTACCTTTGATACACTTACAGTTTCAGTGAACGATTTAAGAGGATGTAAAGTATCGACATATCAAGCTGTTCAGTTTGCTACTTTATTAGGATTAATAATTAAAGATTAGTATTTCGAAGAAAAGAACCCTATCCCGAATCATGGATTTTTTAATTGTCCACGATTCGAGATAAAGTTCAAATAAATTAGTGATGACTCTTTTATTATTTAACTACAGCTTGGTTTCCTTTTACATGTTCATTATTTACACTCATAAATTCTTCAATTTCTTCAACTTCCCTAATGATATCTTTTGACAAGTTTTCATACCCGTCTTTCGTTATAAGAATGTCATCTTCAATACGAATTCCAATTGATTCTCCTTCAATATAAAGACCAGGTTCAATTGTTATAACCATACCTTCTTCTAACACTCTATCTTTATATGTTCCTACATCATGTGTATCTAAACCAAGGAAATGGCTGACACCATGATAATAGTATTTTGATAACTCTTCATCTTCTTGAATTAAACCAATTGCTTTACACTCTTCTGCCAGTACCTTTTTTGTATGCTCATTTAATGCAGCGAACTTTAATCCTGGCTTAATAATCTCTGTTGTTTCTTTTAATGCTTTTAATACAATATTATAAATTTGTTTTTGGCGACTAGAGAATGTTCCATTTGCCGGGAATGTATAACTAATATCAGCGTTATAGTAGTCTTTTTGAGCACCTAAATCTAGTAATACTAAGTCACCATTTTGAATTTGTGCATCATTATCTTCATAATGAAGAACTGTAGCATTTTTCCCACTCGCCAAAATTGTATTGAACGCATGGTACTTAATGCCAGATGACTTCAGTGTAAAATCAAATTGTGCTTCTAATTCATACTCCATCATGCCTGCTTTTGCATGCTTAAGTACGTTGTAAATACCGTCTTTCGTTATAGCAATCGCTTCTTTAATAATTTCAATTTCTTCCTCTGTTTTAAATACTCGTAATTCACAAATGTTCGGATATACATTACCAATTGTTACGTGTGGGTATTTTTCTCTTACATGTTTAGCAAATGCTAATGTTTTTGTCTCCGTACCATTCCAATCACGACGTTCTATATCTAAATATAGATGCTTCGCATTTTCTGTAAAAAGTATATTTGACATTGTCTTTTCAAAGCTATCTAAATATACAACTTTCTTTATACCTGAAATTTTCTCTGCTTCTTCGTTAGAAACTGTTTTACCGACCCATTTTTCCATTACTGGATCTGACTTTTCAATGAAAAGTGTTTCTTCAACACTACTTCCAACCTTTTTCAGCATAAAAATAACATTTGGTTCATCGATTCCCGTTAAGTAGTAAAAATTACGATTCGGTACAAATTTATAATGTGCATCAGCTGACATATGCGGTGCTTGTCCCGCAAATAAAATCGTAATAGATCCCTCTGGTAATGTGTTTGCTAATCGTTCTCTATTTTGAGCAAAAAATGTTGATTTCATAATAATCCTCCTAGTGTTCTATGTATGCTTGTGAAACTAATCATCAATACAATTCATTCTATTATTGTTATAATTTTTCGTCAATTTTTAACTTAATTTTAGATAGTATTGACACAAACATCTAAACAAGTTACAATAACTATAAATTAGTAAGCAGCTAATTTTTTTAAAATAAGAGGTGAACAAAATGCAAAACATTTTATTCCGTATTAATGAATTATCAAAAAAAGAAAGAACATCTGGATTAACAGTTGATGAAAAACAAGAACAACAAATGTTGCGCCAAAACTATACAGAAACATTTCGTGGAAGCCTAGATTCCATTTTATTAAATACAAAAATTGTTGATCCTAATGGTCTTAACGTTACACCAGTTGCATTACAAGATGCTCAAATACGTTTAAAATTAAGCAAATGAGTTCCGCGCTAAAGAATTTCAATAAAACATAAACAGAGCTGGATTTCCTATATAGAAATTCCAGCTCTGTTTATTGTCTTTTCTAATTTAGTAAACGAGCGATACATCGCAATTCTCCACGACACAATCATCGCAAATGCAAGTAAGAAAAACATTACGCTTAACTCTGCCAAATCAATTGATTGGCTTAAATATGACTTTAATGCCACGCGTACAGCTAATAAGCCTACTAAAATGAATATGAATGCTTTTGAAGGTTTCATAAATATATGTTCGCCTTTTATTTCGAACTTAGTTGTTTTAATAAGAAAAATAGAGAAAATAAGCCCTATACTAATTGCCTCGACTATTTCTAACGATGTTAATCGAAAGTCAGGTAAAAAGTACATCATCGCGCCTGTACTCATAAAAATTGTTGGCAATATAATTTTCTTTTTCGTTACCGGCTTTTTCGCTGCTTTAAAACGTAGAAACATTACCCAACAGCCATACAAACTGCTACGATACTTGATAAAAGTGCTATCATACTTTCCATTCCTATCTATTTAAATGACTTTTTTAGCAGAATCATAAACCAATAAGTAACTACATGCCATATTATAGAATTTCTTCATTATATTCCTCCTGCTGTAAACTTTCCATATTCACTGCAATCATTTTACGCAAAGTTTATGAACGGAATATGAACAAAAAAGCCATTCTGCATGAAGTGACCCCCGAAAGTTAGACAGGTCGTTTCATTAGGCAGCCTCTAGGGTATGAGCCCGGTATTGTACTGGGCTCATACCCTTTAATTTTGCCTTAATTCTTTTATGA